>CAZUIU010000041.1:0-1061 GCA_964620455.1 uncultured Candidatus Methanogranum sp. | reverse complement strand
ATCTGCGCGAGGCTACCACTTCCTATCTGGGTAGTCTTTTTTTCTGTCGTTTCATTGTACTTTTTCCCCATGTTTTTCACTCCTCGTTTTCCTTAATTTTCATACGCTCTTTGCGGGATTTGTTGATTCCTGGATGGAAATCGGTTTCGGGAAGAGGCATTTCTGTTATGAGTTTCCAGTAATCTGTTATCATACGGACATTGAGCATCGCAAGTTCTGCCGGAACGTACCCATTCATCTTCTGGATCTTACTGAACACTGATGCCATCTGTCCTTCAACAGGATTGAAGCACTTTCCGAAGACGGCGTTCAGTTCCGGCGAGCTCGTATCGTAGCTGCAGTCGATCCCGTTCGTTCTTGCAAAGATATCTGTCTGGACGAGGACTCTGAAAACACCCATTCCGAAAATATGTACGCGAGTATTTCCGTTCTCACGGATAAGCGGAAATCCCTTGTTAATTACTTCGTAAAACTCATTCTCATACGTGATCGATTTCGAGAGAATGCAGAATCCTCCGAGACCGATGACATCATCGGGGGTTGCAATGTCAAGGATAGCTTCCATGCATTCCAGGTACTGATCTGCATTAGTGCCTTGGCAACTAAGTACCAATTGTCTTCCTTTGAGACGTTTTCTTTGAGAAACAAGGTACTTCGCGGACTCGATGGTTTCCTCGACGTATTCTTTTCCAATAGATTCGGAGACCCTTTCCTTGAACTGAACTCCGTCTTCAGTCTGTTCGTCGACCAAGCGATCGTATGATACTATAGATTCTGCTCTGCGACCCACTTTCCTTTCGAAATTGAGTTGACGCTGAAGCGCATCTTCGGGAGTGAGTCTGCTTTCAGTCTTAACGTCCTGGAATGCCCCCGAATCGAGGATGTACTTGACCCTGCTGTTTTTCTTGAGAGAAGCTGGATAATACGGATTCAGACAGAGGTAAGGAGTAATCGTTTCCGGAGAATATGTTATGCCGTTTAACGTATCATGGCATTTTGAAACGTAGAATCTCATAGCTGTTTCCTCCTCAATATTATGTCTCCTGAGGCCGCATTGTATT
>CAZUIU010000040.1:0-1079 GCA_964620455.1 uncultured Candidatus Methanogranum sp. | reverse complement strand
ATCTGGTGCGCCCGATCTTTTTTAACGAAAAGCTAGTCTGCTACGCTTGGTCTATAATACATGCGTCGGATATCGGGGGTGCCGTACCAGGAAGCATTTCGCCTGACCTCTATGAATGTTTTCAGGAAGGTCTGCGCATACGCCCAATGAAGCTGATTACAGCAGGGAAGCTTAACCAAAACATCGTCCACATACTGCGCGACAATTCGCGCATAGGCGAGGCTATTTGGGGCGACCTTGAAGCGCTGATGGCCGGCATGTGGGTTTCTGATCAGCGCATAAACGAACTATGTGCTAAAATTGGCCTTGATGCGTTCGAGCGTGGCATAGAAGACGTCATGGACTATGCCGAGATGCAGGCCCGCCGCGTGATTTCCAGATTGAAGGATGGGGTCTACCGGTTCACCGATTATATCGAGGGCGACGATGGCGGCTCCGCAGTCCATATACACTGCCGTCTCACGATCAAGGGTGACGAAGCCGAGATTGACTACTCTGGCAGTTCCCCCCAAGTTCGGGCTGCTCTGAATTTCACGACAGGCAGCCGCTCGCACCCATGGCTCGGCCTCGGCCTTATAAACTATATCCAGACAGTAGAGACCGCGATTCCAATCAATGGTGGCATCGTGCGACCTATCCGTACTTATGCTCCACCGGGCACTATCATGAACGCCGAATTCCCGGCCGCCATGGGAAACCGGTTCGTGACCGTCATGCGCATCTATGACGCGCTGATTGGCTGCCTTAACCAAGCGATCCCCGGAGGCATTGCAGCCTGCGGTGCCGGACAGTCGGGCATCATCGTTTCCACATGGATCGATACGACCACCGGCGGCAATCGCGTGGCGGTGGTAGAGCCATTCTCGGGCGGTTCAGGTGGTCGTGTCAGCGCCGATGGCGTCGATGCCAACGATACGATGATCGGCTATCTCAAGAGCACGCCGATCGAGCATGTGGAGACCGAGACACCCCTCATCGTACGCAAGCATGAACTGGTGCCGGGACGCTTCGGGCATGGCCGCTTTCGCGGTGGTGCCTCGGTATGCATAGAACTTGAATGCCGCGCGACCGAGGTCGGC
>CAZUIU010000039.1:0-1202 GCA_964620455.1 uncultured Candidatus Methanogranum sp. | reverse complement strand
AGCTACACATGGACGGCCAACGGCCAGACATACACCTCTTCGGGAATGTATATCAATGCCTCGGGCTGCAACAGCGATACGTTGATGCTTACCATCAACACTAGCACAAGCAATACCACAACCATCACCGCAAGTGGTAGCTATACTTGGCCTGTGAATGGTGTAACCTACACCCAAAGTGGAACGTACACCTTTACTAACACCAACAGTGCCGGTTGCCCCAATGTAGAAACGCTGATATTGACCATAACCACCGGTGGCCCGTGTGGCCCTGTTACGGTTACAGTTTCATCGCCCGGCTTAAACAATGCTTGGAAAAGCTATGGAGCCAACAACCCCAACATGTTCTACTATGGTGTGGCCAATTCACAGCGCATCAATGCAAAAGTTGTGGGTGGTGTAGGTCCGTTTACCTACAGCTGGAGCAACAGCGGAGGCACCAACTTCTTACTGCCGCGCACATACTACCCTGCAAGCAGCATCGATTTGTTTGAGCCAACGGCTGCTACAACCATCACCGTTACGGTAACCGACCAAGGCACCGGCTGCCAATACACCGGAACGCTGTTTATGGATTGGACGGATGAATACTTCTGCTACAAAATCGGCAATACGTGGTACATCAAAGTTTGCCAAAACGGCCAAACCACTTGTGTACCCTGGGCTACCGGTCGAAACCTACTGCGCAGCAACTTGGCCACACTTGGCGCATGCAGCCAGAAATTTGAGGCAGAAAGCACGGAACTGATAGTGGATATTTTCCCCAACCCAACCAACGGAGTATTTGGTTTGCTGGTGAAAAATGCGCAAAGCACCGTGCGTGTAGAAATATTCGACATGAACGGCAAGCGTTTGGGAGTTGAGGAACTACCCGTAACCCGCGGCACTGCTGCCAAAGAGTACGACTTTGGCCACCTGCCAGCCGGTATGTACTACATACAGGTAAATGATGGAGATACATTCATCACTAAAAAATTAGTGGTGCGGAATTAACCAACCTCGCTAACTTTTCCAAAGAAAGCCGTCTCCTCTTTTGGGGGCGGCTTTTTTATTGAATAAGGGCAATTAAATCATTGTTAGTTTTTTCCTTCGGATTTCTAGCAGCGGGATTAGAATCAGAGAGCCTGTATCCGCCAAAAAAATACTTTGTGAAACTTGCCACAAAATATTTTGCTTCTTTGCGATTCATCAAATAACTTTTT
>CAZUIU010000038.1:0-1282 GCA_964620455.1 uncultured Candidatus Methanogranum sp. | reverse complement strand
CCTCGAATTTCCATGAAGTGATAGAAGGCATTGACACCCTTAACTAACCTGCCGAGCCAGTTAGATTTATAAGCTATGGCCAAAGATGACAGGATGTTTTCTGAATCGAGCTCGAGAGTAGGGTAGGTTTTCTGATTGCTAAATGCGTGATGGACAAAGTAGTCAACGAAGCGTTCTACAACCATTTTGTTATCAAGATGCTCTCTAGCGTAGTCGCACAAAAGTGGATGAAGCTGATAACGCTGTTCGTGAGACTCCTGAATAAGTGACAAACTGTAGAGCTGCCTGAGGCGATCTCTGGTGATGTCAATTTCCGTTTCTGTCAAATAAGCAACAGCTTCTACACTAAAGCTTGAGGTGCCAAACACACTAAGCGCTGCAAAGAAATCCTGTAAGTCGGAACCCAGTGCGGCATAGCTAATATTAAATGTGACTCGAATGTTCGCGTCTTCATAATGCAGTGCATCTAGACGATCTTTCTCGCTTTGTAATCGAGAAAGAAACCGGGCAATTGTCCAGCCAGACTCATATGCGAGGCGACTTGCCGCTATGTCAAGGGCCAAAGGCAGGTGGCCCAATAGGCCTGCTATTTCGAGTAGAGTAGACGCTTCTTTGGCTGTTTTTTGCTCACCGAGAATTTTAGCGAACAAGCTTAGTGCCTCGTTTGCCTCCTCGCTGAATGGATTTATAGAAAAGCGAACAGCGTGCCGTGATATCGATAGATCGCGTCTTCTTGACGTGGTGATAACTGCGCAAGTCCCGGTTGGTGGTAAAAGAGGCTCTATCTGATGACTGTGTTCGACATTATCCAGTACTATCAACGCGCGTTTATCCGCTAAGATACCCCTTACAACTTGGCTGCGGCTGTTTAGCTCAGTGTAGTTACTTACATCTCGACCATAAGCAAACGCGAAGGCACTAAGTATTTCCAGAGGCTCTCTGGTACTGACGTTTGCCCAAAGGACGCCATCAGGAAATTGAGAGCGTAACTTGTAGGCTAAATGAGCCGCTAGCACCGTTTTTCCTACGCCGCCCATTCCCTCAAAGCTATACAACATGGCATGACGCCCTGCTAATAAGGCGTTCTCTATGTCTTTCAGCTCGCTTTCACGCCCCACAAAATATGGCAGATCGCGTATTGCCTGAAAAGGCGCTCCTAAACGCCAACGCACTTCCTCGGTCCAGCGAGATATCACCTTTAAGTCTTCATCACTTGGACTGCGCGCTAGTATCTCCTCGATTGATGGATGACCGGAGGACTGTAATAGCTGGGTTGCTTCTG
>CAZUIU010000037.1:0-1288 GCA_964620455.1 uncultured Candidatus Methanogranum sp. | reverse complement strand
ACGGCTCCGGCTACAGCCCCATGGCCATCGACGGCTCCGGCTACAGCCCCATGGCCATCGACGGCTCCGGCTACAGCCCCATGGCCATCGACGGCTCCGGCTACAGCCCAGTTGAGAACCGATAGTCCAGGCGGGGCTATTCGAGACTTGGGAAATTTCTTCGCGATTGCAAAACGTTCAGGAGACCATGCATCCGTTAGCCTGAGACACTAAACAGACGTCGGATTGGCCTTAGTTTCTAAGAACCATATTCGCGCTCAAGATCATCTCGTTCTGACTGGCGCATGGCGGGAGATTGTGATTCCGTCAGTTCTGTTGGCGGACCATCGAAGAAAAAATAGACACCAACCCCGATCCGGGGTGAAACTCCAACTGGAGTTTCTGACGGATGATCCATGTTCCGCGCGATCTCCCTCTCGCTCATCCAAGCGTTCAAGTCTTGAAGCAGCAATTCCCCACGCTGCGTCGCTAACCTCTGTAAACGTGATCGCTGCGTGTCTGGCAATCGTTCAGAATATACACGTCGCTCGAAAAACCGTTGTTCAGGGCGCGCGCTTCCCAAATTATGTTGGATCGTTGAAACAAGATCTTTTATGGCATCCCCGGCAACAAGAATACTCTCCGGGTCTCCGGGCTCCGGGACATATGATCGAGAGATCGCAAAAAGCTGGCCGCCCTCTTCTTTAACCGACCCAGCTCGAATCAATTCATGAAGCATTGCTCTCGGCGGGATGTCTCCCCCCACCAGCGATACGAGTTCACAGAAATTCGGGCCTGGCCCTTCGAAGCTAAGCTGCTTCGGATTCTTCGCGTCATCCAAGAACTTGACATCCGAATGCCAAACTGACAACACCAACTCCGGACGACGAGTCCGAGTGACCGAGGAGAAACGTGTTCCATCGATAGCTTCACGGACTTTCCGGACCTCCTTCCGAGAAAGACCTGTCATAACAGCTATTCGAGACATATTAGTTTTCCTACCGCGAATCCCGAAATCGCTGCTAGCAACCTCCACGAAAGCTGACTTGCATACGTCAGAGAATTCACGGTAACCAATTCCATATTTCAGCAACAGCCTTACAATCGGCTTTAAAAACTGACGGCAGGCGCTTAGGATCGCATTTTGGACCGGGTTGGACATCGTACCAATGTGATTTTTCATTCGTTGTTCGAAGCAAGGTGGATGTGAAAAAGCAGATTGAATCAGGACGTCAAGACGCGCAGCAAATCAAGTTCGTCCATCACCTCAACCCCAAGCTCCTGCGCCTTCAACAGCTTTGAACCCGGA
>CAZUIU010000036.1:0-1340 GCA_964620455.1 uncultured Candidatus Methanogranum sp. | reverse complement strand
GTAGTCAACGAAGAACTAAAGAGGGTCGGGGGGTATCAAAACGGCAATCTAGTTATTTGGTCAGCTTTGGATAGAACAAATCTAGGATTAAGGTTTATTGAGCGTTCAAGGGTGTATAACAACGAGAAGGTGTCAAACAACTTGCCCTGTATTGTTGAGGTGGATGGTTCAAGAATTGGGGCAAAACAACACTTTGTGCTATATATCGGTAATAAGAGGATGATTGATCCTTGGTTTGGATGGGAAGCGGACACCTCATACTACCCAGCAGTTGGTTACGCTATTGTTAAAATGTTACAATCCCCACCAGAGCCAATAGCTCAACCTATGGACGATATTCGTCTCACTATTTTAGAAGCTAACAATATCAAGACCGAGGGGCAATTAAGAGAGGTTTTAGGTGCATGGAATGATTTTGAACCACTTAAGACAGACTTAGCTAATGCTCGCAAGGAAATCGAGAGACTAACCATAACAGAAAATAAATATGAGGAGCTTAAAAAGATACACGAGAGCGTTAAGAATGATTTTGATAAAGACCTGGCTGAGGTTGAGAAGAAAAACAGGATATACCGAGAATTCCTTGTCAGACTGGCTAAAGAGGTGGGAAGCACGCAGAACATCGAAGATGTGGAGGCAAAGGTTTCTACACTCGTTAAAGACTCTCAGGAGTTAAAAGAGATACAAGATGACCGCCCCCTGGTCAAACACCCTTTTGAGGGCATTGGTGATAAAATAAACTCTATACTAGAGCTGGTAATTAAGCGGTTAAAGGATGAAAAGAAAAAATAGGAAAGCTCCCCGTTTAGGATTGCATTTAAGGCTTCATAAAGACGGAGAGGTATATACCCACCGCAGACAGTCTCTGAAGGCCTTTTTTAATTTATGCAAGGCTATCACGGGCGACAGATACGATATTTCAGTTACCTACTACCCTAACATTAAGAACGAGGGAACGTACAAGACGAAGAAAGAAATGTTGTTTGCGTTAAGAGCGTTTACCAATTCACAAGAACTCGACTTTATCGAGCAGTATTGGAGGTGAGTATCAATGGCAACAAGAAAAATTACCTTATCAGAAGTAAACAAAAAAAGAGTGAGGATTGTTAGTTATTTACTAGCCTCTGGAGTATTGGGATGGGTGCTGGCCAAATTAGCAGGGAACCCTGAGTTGGTTGGTGTTTTTGCACCAGCTATCAACTTTGTGCTTTACTCAATCGACCAGGAGGTTAAAAATGAAGGCTATATTAAGGCGTTGAAGTAATGTTTAGCGACGACGAACTCTACCTAATATTGAACCTAATCAATCAGCCCATGAAGATGGATATTGTGGTAGCTGA
>CAZUIU010000035.1:0-1497 GCA_964620455.1 uncultured Candidatus Methanogranum sp. | reverse complement strand
CGACGATCGCGTCTTCCTCGGTCTGTTGGAGTTCGTACATTTCAAGCTGCTTCATGGGTTTGTCCCTGTGCTTTCATCGCCTTCATAATCTGCTTGAATGCCCAGCCGCGTAACCGCGCGTCGGGTTTTCCGTTCTCGGTAATGGTCGCCGTCAGCGCGTCGGCTAGCGCCGTGATCGCTGGCATGATTACCGCGTCGAGTGTCCAGTTCCATTCGGGCGGTTCTGGCTCATGCTGGGGCGCGGCTTTCGTCGCGCCCTGCGGCTTGGTCGTGGTCGGTTTGCTGGGCTTGGCTTTCGGCGCGGGCTTGTTTCGTGCCCGCTCTGCCGCCGTTTCGCGTGCCGATAACTCGAATAGCGTCGGCTGCTCAACCTTGCCCGCCGGTAACAGCGCCGTCGTGGTCGGTAGGGGCGGCGCGGTCGGCGCTTTCGCCGTGCGTGCGCGCTTTGCCTCTCGTGCGCCCTCGGCGGTGGCAAGGGTGTTGAACCATTTGCTTTTGCGCTGCGCCCAAGCGGGCAAGGTTGCTTCGCTCATGGTTACGCCGCCGCCTGTTCGCTGTCATCGGTCGGCGTGGTATCGAGGATCGCGGGCGGAATGTCGTCAACTGCCGTGATCGGCGTGGTGATAAGCCGCTGCGCCGTCATGTTGAAGAATGCCAGCGTGTAGCGAAAGTCTCGAATCTGGTCAATTCTCAGGAAAGGATAGCGCCCGCCTTCGGTGCAAACTTCCGTATTTTGCAGCAGATTGCACAGTTCGTATGTAACCGCGTACTCGGCGTCTTCGAGGTCAAACACGGTCGCATCGTCGCCGTAGGCGCTGGTTGCCAGTTCGAGCGCCGCCGCGCGGATCGCGTCGGCAAGCGGGGTGAGAACGTGCTTAATCAGCGTCGCGCCGATTTCGCGCTGCATGTCGTGATATTCGTGTTCGTGACCCTGTGGTGCGTCGATAGTCAAGTGTGCCATAATAGAAATGCTCCTAGCGTATGCTCGTCATGCGTTTTGTGAGTGGGGGGCGCGCTTTCCTTAGCCGGGGTGCGCCCCTCTGCTTACCAGCGTGCGCGCTTGAGTCGTGTCGCGCGCTCGGCTGCCTCGTCCTCGTCAAGTTCCGGTTCCGTCTTTCGCCGTCGTTTCTCCCTTTCTGGCGTGGCGCTGGCATGTGCTTCAAGCCGTGCTAATTGCTCGTCTGTCGCCTGCGCCCATTCCGCTATCTGGTTTACTGCGTCCTCTATTGCCCTGATACGGTCGCTGTCGGCGTCGGCGGGTTTCGGTGCTAACCGCGCTATCAGGGTCGGCAGGTTGGCTACGGTAAGCCGTAGGTTGTCGAGGTCGGCGGTTCTCTGCCGCTCGTCCTCTAGGGCGCGCTCTAGGGCGTCGGCGCGCTGGGTCTGGTTTTCAAGGTATGCCGCTAGCGCCTCGATATTGCCCTGTAGCGTCTGTAGTTCGTCGGCGCGCGGGGTCGGGATCGGCAAGTCGAGCGCGTGGCGTAGGGCGTTCTTTAG
>CAZUIU010000034.1:0-1515 GCA_964620455.1 uncultured Candidatus Methanogranum sp. | reverse complement strand
ATGCGCCTGCTCGACTGAAGCGTTCAAAAATCCAACGGACTGCGAGGCTCTTTCTTTGTCGAACTTTTGACCGTATGCGTATAGATCATTGTTGTCTGCACATCACTATGCCCCAGTAATTCCTGTATCGTCCGGATATCGTAATTTGCCTGAAGAAGATGACTGGCGAAGCTGTGGCGGAAAGTGTGCGCCGTCACGCGCTTTGTCAGCGTTGTGGAATCGGATGCCGCTTTGATGGCCTTGTTCACATGCGACACATGCAAATGATAGCGTCTGAACTCATTTGCGCCTGAAACTTTTGTCAGCAATATGGCCGGGAAAAACCACTGCCAGATAAATTCTGTCGGAGCTTTTGGATATTTGCGTTCCAGTGCGTGTGGCAGAAACGTCCCGGCGAAGCTTTCCGTAGACAAATCCTGATCAAGAATGGAGCGAACCACCTCCAGTTGAGAACGAATAGCCGGAACCAAGGTTTCGGGCAAAGGCACCGTTCTGTCCTTTCCGCCTTTGCCGTCATGAATTGTCAGCACACCCATCTCAAGGTTGAATGCGTTCACTCGAAGATCCAGACACTCCGATATCCGGAGCCCACAGCCATAAAGCAGTTTTACAACAAGGTCAAAAGGAGGCTCAAGTTTACTTAGAACTATGTCGATCTCCTCCCGGGACAGGACCACCGGCACGTATTTACGCCGCTTGGCGCGTACAACGCCATCAACTTTTCCGAATTCTTTGCCCAGAACGTGTCGATAAAAAAACAACAGCGCATTGAATGACTGATTCTGTGTTGAGGCCGCAACATCCCTTTCCACCGCCAGCCACGTCAAATACCGTTTGACATCGTCGGTATCAAGCAATGTGGGGGACTTGCTCCGGACAAAAGCCTGGAACTTTCTGGCCCAGCCATAATAACTCGATAGCGTTTTGGCAGAATAATGACGAATCCGGATTTCTTCCCTGAGCCTTGTCAGTTCACCCACCCAGGACGCACCTTCAGATTTCATGGTGGCCGGAGGCAGTTTTGAGATTCTTTCAGGTTCGCAGGCAGGTGTCGGCAGGGCATCTTTCGTTTCCCCGGCCATTCGGTAATACAAACGAACGGCACGTGACGCTTCCTCGATCTGGAAAGGGTGCTGACCTTTGTCTTGCAGCTTTTCGGCGAATAGACCAAGGCTCAGTTCGTCAAGGTATCCATTCCCGTATTTGTGGCAGAAATCCAGATAATAGCGTAGCCATTTCCGGTGCTCGCCATGACGGTTGGCATCAACCGCCTCCCGTTCCAGCCAATCGTCATATTTGTCCAAAAGCGCCTTCGGCAACGTGATCATATGGGATATCCTCTTCACATTTATTATGAAAATAATATGATATCCATAAGGAAAAATTTCAAGTATTTTCTTGAAATTGCCAATTGTTAAGTGTAATCTAGCATTTTTTGAGTGGAGTTGTCTGATCGGGCACTCATGATCGGCACCACCTAAGACGAGATATAAAGAAACGAATTAATAATTTGTT
>CAZUIU010000033.1:567-1587 GCA_964620455.1 uncultured Candidatus Methanogranum sp. | reverse complement strand
ACGGTATCTACCGCCCCGCAGCTATCGCGCGAGGTAATTCTATACCAATATTTTTTAGACTCGGGCGAGGCGCTGTAGTCATTGTATTTAATTTCCCATGGCGGGCCTGCAGGTTTTGGTATTCTGCCCAAAACGAAGAATGGACCTTGGGGATTGTCAGCTCGCTCAATTCCAAAATCAATCACATCAGCTGTACCATCAATAAAAGCATAAGATTCTATGCTGCCATCGTTGCGCACAGTAGTGCGAGCCAGATAGAGTAGTTTACTCTTGTTTACTATCAACGCATCTATGCAACGCCTGTTTGAGGTAGCTGTGTAATTGGTTGTAGTGTCAGTAACTCTTATGTAATAACAATACTGGTAACCACTGTTTAAACCGGTGTGATTATACACTGTATCATTTGGGCCACCGGTGTAAATAAGTACACCGTTTGTGGTATTGTTATTCAAATCTGTAACGTCTGCAAATAGTCTGTAATTGCTTACAGCAGTTTGGGTCCACTGGCGATAACTGTTCCATCGCAAGCGCACGAAGCCATCACATGGGTCGGCATTTACATTTAAAAACATGGTTTGATGTGCTGTAGCGTTAAGGTCGCTGCTTTGGTTTCCGCAGCTATCAATGGTTACTACTTTAAAGCTTTCGGGCCCGCTATTTGCTGTTGATGCTGTATATACATAGGGGAATGGAGTGCCAACAGGAACATTGGCAACCGGAATCCAAAAACCGTTATTGTCTAATCGCAACAATACATAAGCTACTACATCTTTACTGGTAGATGTGGTATCCCAAGCCATGGTGGCCAAACCATTTATTACACTTACACTGTCTATAGCAATAATATCAGTATTTGCTTGGTCTGAATAGAAACCACTTTTTATTGTACTGTGGCAAGCGTTGTTTATTCTGATTTGATAATTTAAACAGTTGCCGCAAACGTTTACTGTATCCGTGTAATTCAAGGTAGGCACGGTTGCTACGAGTTCCCAGTTATTGGTGCTGCAAATTTCTCTCCAA
>CAZUIU010000033.1:0-557 GCA_964620455.1 uncultured Candidatus Methanogranum sp. | reverse complement strand
CAAACCTGATATAATTCTCCATGCGGACCCGAAGGATTTTTAGGTGTCCAGTTGAGTTGAGCAATTGACGAGTTGGGTGGCGGAGGAAATGAGGCCAGCGTAAGATCTATAGTTTGAATTGTATCACTAGGGTCGCTCAATAAGTTACAGCCACCGGCAGTTCTTAAAAAGTACGCATTTACACCGGTAGGTGGGTTGTGATCAGTAAAAGAGGTAAGAGAATAATCGGTGATTGAGCCCACGTTTGAGAAGGGGCCACCGTTGGTGCTGCGGTATATTTCGTAGCTGTCAAAATTGATACCGGTATCGGTTGGGGCAATCCAATCGAATTCAATACTGCCATTAGGTAATACAGAAACGCAAGAGTTTGACAAATCAGGTTCGTCTGGCATCACGTTGTCTACATTCAATTTCACTGTGGCATAACTAAATGCCGGTATGGGGCAAGAATTATCTTCGAATCGGAAGAAAAACTCATAAGTATTTCTTAATCCACCACAAGCAAATGCCTGAAAAGATAAATGGTCGCACGTAGTTGTCCAGTTAAACTCTACATC
>CAZUIU010000032.1:0-1596 GCA_964620455.1 uncultured Candidatus Methanogranum sp. | reverse complement strand
CCCATGTGCGAGATTGTGATAAGTATAAAAATTCCATTATTCGGCCTCCACTAAAGAGCCTTCAACAAGCTTACTTATAACCTTATCGGTATCGCTGGCTACAACTAAATATTCCTCACCACCCGTATGTGCCGTTGCTGCTCCATCTAATGCAGTCCAAAACACTTTAATTGTTCCAGTGAATGCAGTAGCAAAGAAATCCGCATCTACAGCAATCCTATATAATCCCTGTCCCGCTTCCGCAACAGCATTCGATTGAGTACCCACCTGCCATTCATCAGTTGTCTCGTTCCAGTATTTACTATCAGAACTTCTCTGTATGACCGCCGTTACTGTTAAGCCAGTCCAACCTATACCATTTTCAAGAATCTCTCTCGCAAATACTGGTGTTACCGTAGAAGATATTGTTTCCATTATTGTGTTATCCTATTTAGTCGTAATCTTGTATACATACCAATCCCAATTCCTGCACTGTTGTGTACTCTCCAATAATACCCATTATCATCCGGCGTTCCGCTTTTGTCAAAATACCATTTATTAGATACAGGAGAGTCATTAACATTAACATCCACATCCACCATAGCAGGCGTGATTATTTTTAGGTTGTTGCTATCTAATCCAAAGGTAAACGCGAGGCTCGCTTTGACGAGTCCAGTCATATTTGCGGCTGGTATGGATAGATTTGGGGTTGTTCCCGCCCCAGCTATCGCCCACGCCCCACCATTATTAACCCCCTTCGAAACAATGCCTGCCGCTTCAATTGTTGTCGGTTCCACCTGTTGCACCCTCCTTGGCTGGTTTGGGTTTCTCTATAAATTCCATCTTGTCTAAATCGAAAAAATTAGTCGATAAATCTATCTCTTTCGCCAATGCGTACCCTGTAATAAAAGCGTTAATTTTTTCGTCGAATGGACGAACCGCGTTTGCGATAGCTGTTTCTCTTAGCGACATAGTATCGCTGATTACTTTCTTGGCTGTTTCTGTTAGCTGCATATTTGCTCCTTGTTTTATGTTCCTATTAAACCGTGTGTCATCAGATTGTCAATTAATGCTTTTACTCTTTCGGCAAGCTGCTCCAGAGTGACCGATGATGTCGCAAATGTTGTTTTGGTTGCTGTTCCAGTTGCAGCCTCCCATCCAGTTATTCTTGCCCCTAAAACCTGCGTACCGCCTCGCCTATAAACAGTGCTTGTATTAATATCTCCAGTTACATCTAATGAGTACCCTGGAGAAGCCGTATTGATACCCATGCGTCTGTTTAAACCATCCAATACCAGATTAAGAGAAAAAGTATCGCTTGAATTGCGTTGATATAATTCGAGTTTTCCGCCGCCTGTTTTTCCAGTACCGTAGTCACCGTGGTATGCAGTTAGTATATGGCTGGCAACACCGCCCTTTGTCCCAAATATAAAATTACCCATTATGTCGCCGAGTGCCGGACTCGCTTTGGCGTTGCCAATCCAAAAGGTTGGAAAGTCAACATCTCCAGTTATAACTGTTTTGCCGGAATTAGACCCTACCTTCTTATTCTCAATAACTAAATCATTGCGGAGTGCTTGCAAAAATATTTTATGCGTTGTTGCATATGTTGCATCG
>CAZUIU010000031.1:0-1636 GCA_964620455.1 uncultured Candidatus Methanogranum sp. | reverse complement strand
GTGCGGGCGCCGGCCAAAATAACCCTAGGGGTAGCCAGCATGCACATTTCAACGGTGTCAATCGAGGTCATATTTGTTCACTCCATTTTTCGATTACTTCTGCGACCACACGATCGTCGCGTGGACGCGCATAAGATCTTTCGGTTGTCTTCGAGGACGAGTGTCCTAGAATGACGGCCAATCTATCGACGGGGAGGCCCTCATCGATGAGGTATTGGGCGTAAGTACGGCGGCATTTACGATAATCAAAAACGATTCCCGTATCATTCACCACGACGTTACGGTCCTTGGTAAGAGAGTTTGTCGCTAGTGGTTCTCCGTCCTTGTTAGTGAAAAGATATTTTGTGTTCGGGCGGACCTTTAACCATAATTCGATTATAGGGCGGCATTCAGGACGGATGGGGACCGTGCGGCTTTGTCCGTATGATCCCTGACCTTTCACATGATCCAAGAAGATCGTTTTGGTTTCCGGGTCTATGAATGTGGCCTTGGCATACTGTATCTCTTGGGTACGGAGACCGGCTCCGAAGGCCAGTATGGATTCAGCATAACAGCGTATGCGGTACGGGTCCGAATCTTCATTGAGAACGCTTGCGAATTGCAGTATCCTATCAAATTCCGGGCGTTCTGTGACCGGTAGACGTTTCTGTGAACGTGGCGGGAATAAAAGGGGATACTTGATTCTGGCCGCTTTAACGCACGTGTTATTTGCCGTGAATATGCAAAGCATATTGATGGCAGAAACATCGTGAGAGATCGAGGTAGGTTTCAATCCGCGCCGACGTTGATATTTCACGTATTCTTTGATGTCTTCGGCCGATAGTTTGGCGGGATTGGTTGTTGTTACCTTTCCGGCTTTTTCCAGATCAGATAACTGCCTTCCAATCTTGGGATAACGGCGTTTCAATTCTGCGGCCATTCCGTCGGAATACACGCCAGAATACGCATCCATAAAAACACTGGCGGCGGTTCTGAATGGATATCTCATGATATCATAGGTCCTTAGTTTCCTCTATGAACAGGATCTTGGTCACCTTGCCGCCCACGTGAACGGTGATACAGTCCACGTCCTCCATGTCCGTATGATCGCGGTGCATGGATGGCTCCTTGTTCCCGAATTTCGAGGGAATGGCATCCATCAGTTTGGACACCTGGGCGGTTTTCAGTATGTAGATCTTCCTTGTCGGATGTTTCAGACCGATATCCCTTGTGAAAGGATACGGGGAGAGAAGATCATCGATCACGCCACGGATTCCGCCGGCGGATTCGCCTATCGATGAACGTGAAATGCTCATGCTTCTGCCTCCTTTATGGGTGCGGAAGATTGGCGGATCGTGGAACAGAACTTCTGGTTACAGGTAAGGCAGACGTGATGCTGATACCAGATGTCGGAGTAGGTGGACCTCGTGTTGGAGGATCCGCAATGAGGACAAATATTACTCATGGTCCAGACCTCCTACGGTCTCGTCCGGTACACTGTACAGGATATAGGATATATGAGAGCTCTTGGTACCGACATATGCCATAGACCAAACGAATATTATGATCAAAGGCAGAAACAGAATATCGAAAAACACTGAATATTCGGATAACCCGCACACAAAACAGCCTGCTATGATGGAACCCATCATTCCGA
>CAZUIU010000030.1:0-1812 GCA_964620455.1 uncultured Candidatus Methanogranum sp. | reverse complement strand
TCACCCCGGAGACTACGCCAACTTCAATTCCAACCACTCCCGAGACGGCACCGGCCACCGATCGCGAGAGCGCCAAAGACCACGATGATGGCGATGGCGGATATCTCGAAATCGTTATTCATCATGTTTCCCCGACCGAATCGTCTACCCTCAAAAGTAGCAGGCCTAACCATCCATTCAACCGAGCGCCCGGCAGTGACAGGAGCGGACGGAGTGCGAGATCATCAGCACCAGGGGTTGTATAATTTCCAACCTATTTGGCGATGGCTGCGGGCATGGCCCAAGGCTGGATTCGACCCCTACTTGGCAAGGTCGCAATAGATCGCATGATAGGCTTGGACCATGCTGTCGGCCAGGAACAGCTGATGGGCTCTCTCCTGCGCAGCCTGTCCCATCATACGCGTCAGTTTTGGATTGTTCCACAGGGTCTGCATTGCCTCTGCCAGTGCAACCGCATTGGCCGGTGGCACAATGAGGCCGGTGACCCCATGGTTATTAATATAGCTGGTGCCCGTGCCAATCTCGCAGCTGATCATAGCCTTGCCAGCAAAGGCCGCCTCCAGAAGGGCAACACCGAAAGCTTCAGAGCGCAAGTGCGAAGGGAAAACGAAAGCCTCACATAAAGCCAGCAATGCCATCTTGTCTTCATCGCTGACCTTCCCAAGCAAGGTTACATTTGGGGGAAGAACCTGAAAATTGAACTCACCCTCTCCCGCAAGCACTACAGGGAGACCGCAAGTGCGCGCAGCCTCGATCAAGAATGGCAAACCTTTATAATAACGAGGCGCACCGACAAATAAGAAGAAACGCGGCGGCAATCTCTTTTTCCATGCTTGCTGCTCCGGTAGGAGTGTTTCCAAGTGTAATGGATTGAGGCCGATCGGGATCATGCCCGTCTTGTCTCGATAAGCCGCCAGAACCGGGCTGCTTTCTATATAATTCGGCGAGGTTGCTACGATCCGGTCGACGCTTTTCAAGAACCGATGCATGATAGGCTCGTAGATGCGCAGGAGTGTTTTTTGCCGGACTATGTCGGAATGGTAGGTAACGACAGAAGGTGTCCTGACCCGCCCTGCTAGATGAAATATATCCATCATTGGCCACGGGAAATGATAGTGGACCACGTCCACTTGGCCGGCCAAAGTGCGGAAATTACCCAGAGCGCAGAAGCCCAGCGGAGTCGACGCGATATCCAGGTCACGGCGTGCAGTATGAGCCCAATGCCGTCCAATTCTCATGGGGCGCGGGGCAGGCGAGTCGCTCAGATAGAAGACGTGGTTGCGAACGCCAAAGCGCGCGGTGCCCTCTGAAATTTCCCAGATGACCCTTTCAATCCCGGTAAAAGATTCTGGCAAATAAGTCTTGAATACATGCAATACGCGCATTGATCTGCCCCCATGGACGGGTCCGGTTGGAATGTTAGTGCAATGACGGCCTCGGGGCCAGCGCGGGCGGCATCGCTGGTTCGGGTTGCAGGGCCGCCCGCGCGAATGCCGGGATGAAGACTGATCCACCCCCATTGAACGGGTCCACCTTGAAGTATGGTTTTGACCATGAAGGAGGACCCACGATGGCAAACAAGCGACACAAGCCCGACGAGATTGTCACGAAGCTTCGGCAGGTTGAAGTTCTGCGCGGCCAATGGCCTCATCCATCTCGTCGAATTCATCGACGATCATCTTCAGGTGATACTCGTTGTATTCCGGGCAGCGGAGCGTCTTTGCGCCGTCGCAATAGGCGCACTGCACTTTTCCGGGGGTGCCGTCTCGGGAGTGGTTGGAATTGAAGTTGGCGTAGTCTCCGGGGTGATCA
>CAZUIU010000029.1:0-2116 GCA_964620455.1 uncultured Candidatus Methanogranum sp. | reverse complement strand
GATATACCACAAGAATGATTGGGTTGTATTGAATGAGGAAGTTTTAGACCAGCATATATTTGTTCTTGGAACAACCGGCTCCGGAAAGAGCGAAACGATAAAGCGCCTGGTCTATGAGATATTGACCGCCACAGACAGAAATATTTACCTGGTCGATGGCAAAGGGGACGAAGGGCTAGCCAACGATATTAGAAGCCTTGCTGATCAACACGGACGAGGAAAAGCACCAGTTTTCAAACTTGGATTTGATAAATCAGGTGCAATCTATGACGGATTTAGGGGACAGCCAACGGATGTTTACAACCGGCTTTGTGCTTTAGTCGGGACGGCTGATGCTGAAGGTGATGCTTCATACTACGCGGACATCAACCGCGATCTTCTTCAGCTTATTTGCTACGCGCCGGCCGGACCGCCCCGAAGTTTTGAAGAGTTGCGCGAGAGACTAAGCAAAGATTGGTTGGAAGATGCTTACCGAGATGACGAGATTGAACGGGCGGCGATTAGCCGGCTAGATGGCCGGCACCTAGAAGGTTTGTCCTACCGCTTGCGCCCCTTGGCCAGGGAATTTAGTATGCATGTTGGTGATGGCGGTTTTGCCTTAGAAGAAACACCATGCGCGATCTTTTCCTTGAGGGTTCAAAGCGTAGGGGATACAGCACAGCGCTTCCTAGATTTTTTGGTCGAGGATTTGAAAGACTTTATTGGTAAGCGTCAAACAAGCCCTGCTGTTTTGATAATTGATGAGTTTGGACAATTTAGCAACAAGAACATAACAGCCCTTCTAAGCCTCGCCAGGAGCGCCAAACTAGCTATTATTTTGGCCACCCAGGACGTAGCGAGTTTGAAGGACGAGCAAACCAAAAAGCTTGTTCTTGCGAATACCCGAACAAAGATTTTAATGGCTACGGAGTTTCCCGAAGAACTGGCAGAACTTGCCGGAACAATTCTCAGGCTTGAAAACAGCATCCAGTTTCAGGAGGGAGAAGTTACAGGGAAGGGGAGTGCGCGAATTCAGCACCAGTTTGCAGTGGATCCTAACGAGGTTGCAAAGCTAAAGCCTGGAGAGGCCTTTATTATCCGCCAGCGCCACCACGCAAAGATAAAAGTCAGAGCCATTGGGGAGGTTGAACATATCGAGGAACAGAAAGAAGAACTGCGCCAGAAAAAAACCACGCCAAAAAAGCCGGAAGAAAAACAACAGAAGAAAAAAGCCAAGAGGTTATAAATGATCCCAGTCAACCCCACCCCCGCATTCGTACCCCAAGAAGGGAAATCAACAAGGCTTTATATCCTGACCCTGCTAATCGAGTTTTTTACTTCAGTCTGGCTAAGAGGGTTATTGTTTGCCCTAATAATCATGGTGCCTCTTGCAGTCAGTTTTGGGATTCTTATTGTCAATGATAATGGTTTGATAAGGTTTCTTGTTCTTCTATTAGCGCTTGTTTTGTCGTTAAGTGTTTTTGTTGTTGCTTTTGGTCCGCTTGTTGCATCAATCGTTGCCTATCTGCGCTATGGAGGTGGTAATACTGCGACGAGGTTTTCTCTTGGTGCGAGAGAGCCAAGCAAAAGGGAAATGGATCAACTAACAGAAGCCCAGAGCGCAATACTTAGTGCGGCAACAGGCAACGGTGTGACCAGCGTAAAAGGCCTTTCGGCAGTCTTTGTAGTCGATTCTCCTATGGAGTTTATGTACCTGGTTGGAACAACCCTGTATTTGTCTTCGGGTTCATTCGGAAGCAAGTACTTCCAATCAATGCTTGCTCATGAACTTGGGCACAATCAAAACAATGACGGTGCAACAATACTCGCGCTCAGACGTCTTGTGTTTCCAGTTTCCTATCTTTTCATCCGAAACGTGAGGGATTTTTCAACAGGAAGGCTTACAGCAACAAGGGAGGGAGGAAGTGCTAGCCCACCAGACGTTTTTTACTCAATGGTGAATGGCCTTATCTTCTTTGTTTTGTCCCTGGTTGGCGGTGGAGTTGGCACGTGGCTTCTTTCGTGGTCATGGGCCAGTTACTTTAGAGAAAGAGATTATCTTGCTGATAATTTTGTTGTTGCGTGCAATCTGAAAGATGAGCTTATAGCTTACCTGGAAGAAAACAGATTCTACGAT
>CAZUIU010000028.1:0-2221 GCA_964620455.1 uncultured Candidatus Methanogranum sp. | reverse complement strand
CCGAATGGGTGCCGTACCAGGTCTTTCTACCCACCACATGGCTTCTCAAGAGCCTCTCCTGAAGATTGTTGTCAATGGCAACATCTGATTGATCCAGGAATATGGTGAGACCCTTGTAGTTCTCAAGAAAGTAGCCCAGCGCCTTTGAAAACTTCAGCTGATTCGGATAATGAAGTATCTCCTGCTCCGCTCGGGCTTTCATCGCTTCAAACTTTTCCCTCATCTTGGATCTTACTCTCAAAATCTCATCAGGAGGTCTTCCCCTACACTCAGACTCAAGTTGATAGATCTCATGGTAATAATCTAGATAAAATTGAGCCTCTTGGTACTGGGGCCAAGACTTGAAAAAATACCTTCTTGCATGAGCATTGCAGTTGGCATTAACAATGAGGGGTTTGTGGTTTTTGTCTCTCTCAAGGTTCACAACTCGAATCGCCTTGCCGTAGCCAGAAAACACATCCGAGACCAAAATCTCACAATTAGACTCTTTTAAAATCTCAGAGGCAACATCACCAGATCTGGTGTCATGACACTCTAAAAAACATAAATCTAGGGTCGAAAACCCCCAAAGATACCATGATTTGGTTAAACTACCCTCGAGCATCTTGTGAGGGGTCTCATCGGCATGAAGTACTCGAGCCTTCATGATCCCAGTTTTAATGAGTTGATAAACAGGACTAACAAAATGTGCAAAATGGTGCGTAAGCTCAATCAAGCTTTGAGGTGGCAAACCCTTTAGCCCCCCACGTGCTGCCATCGCCACATATCGCTCAATAGGAATAAGATCGCAATATTTGGATGCCACCACATCAAGGATCATCTGATCTGAGTAGCTTGAGCCTTCAATTATTCTTGGTGGCACGGGAGGAAGTTTTATACAAGCATGACAAGAACAACGAAATTTGGGCCGCACCCATCTTACAATCTCAAACCTCTTCGGAAGGACATTCAGCTGCTCCGAATCTTCTGTCATCCCAGAGTCCACCAACTTCTCTCCACAGGCGTCGCACATTGGCACTTCATCAAACGGCACTAACTCCTCTCTGACGGGAACATTGGGGTATCTCTCTGACGGAAGCTTAGGCCTTGGCGCAGGAGGAAGTTCTGACTTTTTCTTCTCAGGCTTTTTATATCTCTCTGAAGCCTTGCCAAAGAGAGCCTTTTGCAGCTCTCCCAAGCGCTCAGACATCACAAGTTTGAGCTGCTCATCCGTAAGGCTTTGGTTCTTAAGTCTGTAAATCTCTTTAACAGCTCTGAAGTACTCAATCTCAAGAGTGGTGTACTGGCTGATCAGCTCTTCTCGCTTGAGGTGATCAAACTTTGTTGAAGTTGGAAACTCTCCAAGATCCAATTGTTGCATAGATCCAAGGCTAAAGTGACAAGGAATCAAATTGCAACTTTTGATGCACTGGGAATGCTTTTTCCCTCGGAGAATCGATAAATCTCTTCTCAAGATCAGCACCTTCAAAGAACAGAGCAAACTCAGCTGCCGTGAGAATGATCTCCCCTCTGAACATCGGGTTGATGCGACTAAAAACCCCTTTGTCCATACGCTTGCATAACAGGACTAAGCCCGTGCCATCAAAGCACAAACACTTTATCGATGTTCTCTTGGCGTTGATGAACACAAACAGGTGGCCAGAAAGAGGGTCTTGGTTTAAAACCCCCCTTACCTTGGAAAAGAGTGTGTCATAGCTGGCCCTCATATCTGTGGGCTCCTTACACACAAATACCTTGGTCCTGCGGTTAAACGAAATCACGCAGCAATTGCTCCAGATTTCTTTAAAAACTCAATGAGTTGGTCCACCAAACCGAATCTGATGACTTGTTTACCATCCCAGTTCAACTCGATTCGGCAAAGACCACCAGCATAGTCCCCCTGTGGAGGAACTGCTTCAATTTTGATCTCCTTAAACTCTTCAATGGGAAAGTGCCCCTCTCGCTTGAGCCTTTTGGCTTTTCCGATGATCTTGGCCAATTTGTGTTGGTTGACTCCTATAGCCGTATAAAATCCCTTCGCCGGGCCTGTCCATTGCTCCCAGGACATCAGGATCTCCATTGCTAACTCGTCTGGTACCTTGGTCAAATGACCCCCTTCCGTTCGGTATGAGCTGATTTTCTTCTTGAGTATCTCTAAATCCACAAAACACCTCCTATGTGTTGTGCCTCAGATTAATCACTGCACCTCAAATTGAAAATGTGTGTCAGAATGACGATGTAC
>CAZUIU010000027.1:0-2347 GCA_964620455.1 uncultured Candidatus Methanogranum sp. | reverse complement strand
TGGCCGGTATAATGGCCGGTGCGAAGTTCGCAAGCACCACCGTGATGGGTATCGGTGAGAGATCCGGTAACGCACCCTTGGAAGAGGTAGTCATGGCAGCCAAGCACCTTTACGGCAAGGACTTCGGCATAGAACCTCTGAAGCTCAAGCCCTTAGCAGAGTTCGTATCAGTTGCCGCAGGCAGGCCCATACCGGTCTCTAAACCGTTCCTTGGCGCCAACTGCTTCGCACACGAAGCGGGAATCCACGCCGACGGTATCATAAAAGATGCCAAGAACTACGAACCTTATGAGCCCGAAGAGGTCGGTCTCGAGAGAAAGATCGTCATAGGCAAGCACTCCGGAAGGAACACACTTATCACCAAGCTCAAAGAGCAGGGTATAATCCTCAACGATGAGGATGCGGTCACGCTCTTGGATTGGGTCAGAAGGTACGCTGTAAAGTTGCACCGCAGCATCTCCGACGAAGAACTCGTCGTGATATACAACAATCTCAAGAGAGGGGAAGATCCCTTCGACGACGAGTTGTCCTGAAATAAGCAACCCAGCCTTAACAGCTGACAAACACAGGTATCCGTCCGACTTGTGACGATACCTGTCTCAATCCCTTTCCCAATATTTGAGGAAATAGATCAGCAGTATGCAACCTGCTCCGATGAAGACCACCATTATGTGGACACCCAGACTCACATTACTCGGCATCAGTAGCAACAGTATGAAGTCTATGAACAGGACGATCATCCATATATTGGCCTTCAATATGGACTTGTGGAACCTGGACGCAAGACTGTTTAGATCCCCTCTTCCGACCTTCGCAGCCCTCCTCTCGATATCAAGGAAGTACTTCTCGATGAACTTCATGTTCTTGACGAACAGGTAAAGCGGAACCAGGAGGATCAGGAACTCCACCATCAGTATGATATTGTAGCAATCATCGTATGTGAACGGGACCACATTCTCGAAAATGAATTGTGCGAACACCGGCGTACCGAAATAGAAAACACCCAGTATGGATCCGATTATTATCAACTCTACATAAGCCAACGTCAGATTCTGTCTGAACTTGTATGCCATCGCCTTGGAGGACAGGGTCATCTTCTCATAGCGATCGCTCCTGATCTGTTCCATCTTCCTGAAGGAATCCTGTACCGGAACAGGTATGTGATTCTCCACCGTGCTGTAGATCCTATCAGAATACCTTGAGATTATCGGCAGGACTATCATAGAGACCAAGGCTGCACCTATCACCGACGTGTACATGTCTTGTGTGAGGACACCTGCATCGAAAGCATCCTTGGATATGATGAAGGCGAACTCACCCATAGCCACTAGGCTCACGGCTGACAGAAATCCCAGATGCATTGGCTTGTTTCCTATGAAATAGGCGAACATCACACTGAGGCTCTTCAACACCAGGAACACCAGGAAGAACAGCACTATCATCGGAATGTTATCCAAAAGGCTGTCTGGAGTTATGTTCAATCCGATGGATATGAAGAACATGGCCATGAAGATGTCCTTCATAGGCGTTACGTCACGTTCTATGGATTTGGCCGTATGGGACTGGGAGACGATGATACCCATCATGAACGCCCCGATAGCCATAGACATCCCGATGTACACTGAGAGAAGGGACATGGCGAAACATAATCCTAAGGCTGTTACCAACAGAACCTCCTCCGGCATCCTCTCCCCAATCCAATCCAATATCTTCGGTATGAACACCAGACCGAGTATCATGGAAACGACCATGAACAGTATGATGATCAGCAACATCCAGATTATCGAACTCAGATCCATAGCAGAACCCATAAGCAATGGTGATGCCATCGACAGGAGTATGACCTGGGCGACATCCTCGACCACGGTTATGAGTATAACAGTCTCCACCTCGTCACGACTCAGTTTCTCCGATTCGGAAAGGACAACCGTGACCACTGCGGTACTCGAACCCGATATTATGGCACCGAATATTATGCACTGTAGTACTTCCCACCCCATAAGCAGACCGAAAAGATATCCTCCTATGACCATGATAGGAACCTGTATCATGACCACCATGACGGCGAACATACCGGATTTCCGGACCTTCTTAAGATTCAGTTCCAGACCTATGCAGAACATCAGGAGAACGAGACCGAGATCGGCCAGAAGGGTTACTATGACCTCAGTATCCTCCGATTCTCCCACCCAATAGTTGGCCAAGATTATACCGGTCACAAGATATCCGATTATCGTCGGCATCTTGAGTTTCTTGAATATGAGCGTGCATATGGCACCTATGAGAAGGATGAACGTCATATTCAAAAGCAATACCGACTCTTCCATCCTTTCCCAGCACCCCTAAA
>CAZUIU010000026.1:0-2427 GCA_964620455.1 uncultured Candidatus Methanogranum sp. | reverse complement strand
AAGGCACGGACCCCTTTTGCTTTCGCGCAAGTCGCCTTCAATAAAGGCCCCCAAACCAAGGACGAGCAAGATAAAAGCAAGCGTTAGGCGCATCTTCGGAAAACGATAATCCTCAATCGCCGTAATTGCCAAATACATCATTGCCAAGAACCAAAGGCAAAAGCCTAGTGCGATTAAAAATTCGGTCATTTCTACCTCCATATCAAGGGCCGGAAAGGTTTATGGCGCGTTTCACGACCGTTTCACGCTGTCAATAAGGAGCAAGGCGTACCGCAATTCGCTCTCGGCAAGGTCTTTATGAGCCTTATATTCCGACGAACCAAGCGCAAAGCCGCGTACGTTCAAGGTATTCATTTTGTCGCGACACCTAAGCAGCGCCTCCGCTGCAAGCTCTAAATAAAGTTCATTCCGCTGAGTGATTTTCATTTGTCATCTTCCTCTAGTGCCGCGTCGATCATGGCGTTCCATCCGGCCTCAACGCCGTAATCAGTTGATTGGTCCCCTTCCTCTTCGTCTTGGGCGCGCTGCCCAGCGGCCACCATCTTCGGTGTCGGACCCCACATCGCCTAAATGGCAACGCGAGCAGATTCAAGCCAAGCCTCCCGTTCGTCGGGATATGCTCGTTCCCAAGGGTCGCTGGATCCACTATCCCACTCCGCTGTAAAAAGTGCCCGCGCCACGCGCTCAATCATGGTCATTGCCAGATCCTTCTTCTAGTGCTGCGTCAATCATGGCGTTCCACCATGCGATATGGTCATCGTCCGGCCCACCGAGAGAACAAGAATTGCATTCTCGGTATCCTTCCATTGTGCCGGCCCCAACTAGCATACCAGGCGTAGGCTCGCGTAGAAGCTCAATAGTAGCCCGAGCAATGCGGCGATAGTTATCCGCGCGAGACTTCCCGCCCTGTACGTTGGGCCAAGGAAAAGCGGCAGCCCAAGGATCGTCTTCCTCATAGATGCCTTGCGCCAATCTCTCAATCATGGTCATCATCGCCTCCTAAGACCGATACACAAGGAGTAAAAGCATGCCAAGGCAATAAACCATGCCCGTTATTGCCAAGCCGAGAAGAAGCCAATTCACGTCCTGCATCACGGACCTCCTATTGCGCTTCGATCATGGCAAGGACGTGCTCCTTGGCCTTCTTGTAGGCCGACCGATACGGTTCAATTGCCGCATGCTCTAGGGCGGCGATCTCGGCAACGGCATCTGCCAGTGCCGCGCGGCGTGCTGAGCGCGTGCGTGACAGTGTGCCGTCGGCTTCGTAGCGTTGGTCACTCATCCCTTAACCCTCGCCCATGCCTCATGATAATTGCAGAACTTGTTTCGGCCCTCGGTATGCAGCCCACAACACGGCATCTCTGCCGAAGGGCCATCCCAAAAGCCATTCAGTGCCCATTGGCATTCGTTCGATGATAGATCAATCCATGGCACATGTCTAGCGCCATCTGGAACGGGAACGTCGCGGGGAGGATCTTCGACAACGACCGATTCGCGCTTGAACGTTGCCCGATGAAAAACGACACCTTTCTTGTTCGCTCCGGCGCGGAACAGAATTCCAGCAACCGTTCCCCGTGAACATCCGACGATATCAGCGATTTCTTTCTGCGAGTGGTTCGCAGCCCACAGTGCAAGTACGCGCTCCTTCATCAGTGCACCGAATTCCCCGCTTCCGTGAAATACCCGAACGCTTGCAGCCGCTGTGCGTAAAACTGCGCCTGTTCGGCGGCCTCCTGCATGATGCGCAACTGATCGTCTGTCAGGTTGTCCTGACGCTCGAGGAAATTGGCAGCGTCCATTTGATCAGCAAATTTGAGCCAAAGGAATTCTTCAACCGTCAGATTTGGATAGTTGATGCCATGGCGCGCACAAAAATCGGCTTGAAAAGCATCTTCCAGCGCCTTTAGCTCAGGTGTCTTTGCCGAGAATGGCATGTCTCCGAATTCCAGTTCATGCACGTCGTGCAGATTGATCGCGCGCAACAGATTGACGCTTGGGTTCGGATGATAGAATTCAATGATCATGTGCATGCCGGCAATGTGATCGCTCATGCGCTGATCAAGGTTAAAGTCTGTATGCCAGCGGCGAATTCCAAGAGCCTTAAGCAGAGTTTCCAGCATTTTTGCTATCCCGTCGTGGTAGAGGATCAAGGCAATCGATAACGACAAGACCAGCATAACAAACAAAAAGGGCGATAGCAACACCCAAAAGATGAAGATATCACCCAATAGCATGTTATTTCACAATCTTTGCATGACGCCCGATGTGCAGGCCGAGGATTTCCGTATTGACTTCCTCGCCATTCTTCAACCGATCACGGGCAAATGCCGCCAATGTCGAGGCATGGACGCCAAGGTCCGTTGACGGGTTGTATCCCCGCGCTTCAAGATCGGCAGCGATCTCTCTTGCAACTTCATATTCATCCTT
>CAZUIU010000025.1:0-2530 GCA_964620455.1 uncultured Candidatus Methanogranum sp. | reverse complement strand
AAAATTGTAAGAAGTTTAGAGGAGGCAGAGCCGTCGTTACCTAGGCTCTGTCCCTCTTATGAGGAGACACCCGCTGATGTAAGCTCAAGGTTACCATTCTCGACATCTACAGATGTGCGGGAAAGAGCCGTCTCAAGGGATTCAGCACTCTTTGCAGGTTCTGGAACATTAGCGTCAAGCCAGTTGACGTTAAGCTCTCTAGCACCATCAAGGGGCATACTTGCTCCTCTGAAGTCCTTGAAGTTGAAGTAATGCGTAATGACCAGACGGAAGTACATTTCTGTCTTGTAGGCTGGAGGTAGCATTGCTATGTAAGTGAATATCTTAGGTATCCTGTTGATGTATTCACTAGACCTCTGTTTATTGAGCAGGGCACTGTTGCTGATGGTATCAACGGTATTCTGAACGTTTCCATTCACATCGAGGGAAGTCATGAGCCTTTGAGTAGTATCGAGCCATCCGAGTTTTCTGAATCCCGTAGTGAACACAGAGAACTCATTGCCGGGGGCACGTCTCATGGAAGCCTGGGAACCACCATGCAGATAATCAGCCGGAGCTGACATAACCTGTTTGTTCGTTCCACCAGCATCGTCGAATCCAGCACTTGTCATGTGTGGATATTGAGTACCAATACTACCGACATGATCAGTATTATCAGGGTCTCCAGACCAGTCATGGTTTGTCGTTTCTCCTTCATAAGCACTCCCGAAAGTAGAATCCTGTCCAATCTGGAAATTGCTTGCAACAGGTCTAACAAGGGGCTGACCCCATGCATTGAAACCACGCTGGATATGTGACTTTTTCCAAGAGGGGTCTTGAAGGGTCGCATAATATGCAAGCTCCAGAGGGGTACCAGTAGTACCCTGATTCTCGGTTGTTTTCTTGAAAGAAGCATACTGGGTAATACCTTGGTTATTAGCATCGTCTCCAAGAGCTTCTCCGTGGTAAGGTTTGTGAAGTATAGGATTGACCATATCCCTAGGGTCAATCGTAGGTTCTCCAGCATCGTAGCTGACCTGTAGAGGGTCAGCAGGTAGTGTTGCAGCAGGAATCATCACAATCTTTGAACCGACATATTTGTACTTCTTGAACTGTACAAAGAACCCTCTAAGGTACATTTGCGGGAGAATTGATAGAGGGGTGTGGAATTTCAGTACCGTAGAATCTCCAGACTGGGTACTAAGGTCGTATATTTCATTATATCTTGCTTTTACAAACATTTTCTTATCTCCTTCTCATTATTTTCATAGCAGAGCGAGTTAATACAGTGGTTTGATTGGCGAGCATATTCCCATAGGATGCGTAAGAGCGACCAGGATATTTAGGAGTGAAACCAGTAACACGCTGGTAGTCCTTCCAATATCTTTCATCATCTGACATCCTAAGAGCAGTACCAATCACAGGTAGCTGATAAGCCCACCAAGGGTTCGATTGGTACTTGGAGCCCATCAATATCTCCTCCTTCTATAAGTGCGTCTGCCGTATCCACCATAGGAACGCCTACGATATCCACCGTAAGAGCGCCTATATCCATATCTTCTGTAGGCCATTTATTCATCTCCTAGATTAACAAGGTCGGGTCTCTCCGTGAGCCTGTCCTCGTTGTACAGAGAATCGTGTGTTATGGTATATAGTTTTATTCTGTCAGCACTAAGCGGAATCCTTTCAGGTAGGGTGTTAACCATGAGGGTAACGCGAGGGTTACAACCAAGGTCGAGACTCTTGAATGAATATCTAGGGTCGTATACATACCCGTTCTTGACCTGTTCAATAGCTGACCAGACCTCGTTTCCATCCAGATTAAAGCTCCTTGGGAAGTCGAGGACATACCATTTAGATCTAGGTTTCTGCATAACGCACGCGCAGATATCAAGCCCTCTGGACAGGGGTGGGATATAAGCACATTTATGTTGACTTTCCAACACGCGTCCGATAAAGGTCTTTCCATTATTACCTGCCCAATCGTACACAATCTCAACCGTTCTACCATCTGTAGGGAGGGCGATAAGGTCAGACTGCCAAGGTCTAGGCTCAAAATTGAGCCATTCGGCTCTTGGGCGTTCCCAAGATATGTAGTAATCTCCGTCTTTGTATACATAGTCAAAATTCCTCACTGAAGTAGGGGTAATATGCCTAAAACCAAGGCTGGCGAGATAATTAACACAATCAGTAGACAGGGCACCTTGAAGGACACCACGGAACTGGTAGTGCTTTTTCCCAGTTGTAGGTGCAATTTCACGTCCATAAGCATAGCGCTCAAAGATTTTACCAAGCTTTCTATTCCATTCATTCTCATCATCCACCGTATCGGCCCAGATAGTAGCATCAAGCCATTTTATGTTAGCCATAGTAGTCACCATAGGGGAGGGGCGTTTTTGCGCTACCGCGTACCAGTAAACGCCCCTGAATCTTGTATAATATAATGTATATATTTACTTTTTTGATTTTTGAGTATCCAATGGTCAAATAGTGATAAAAATTGTAAGAAGTTTAGAGGAGGCAGAGCCGTCGTTACCTAGGCTCTGTCCCT
>CAZUIU010000024.1:0-2564 GCA_964620455.1 uncultured Candidatus Methanogranum sp. | reverse complement strand
GACAGGAATACAGGTGCAACTGAAATGAATACTTTGAAGGAGTTCAAAAGAGCATATACCAGGGTTTATTTGAAAAATGATATTGATAATCTAATACCATTTGCACCTGTAAATGAAAATGGATACTTTATCTCGTCCGGAAATTGCATGTACAGTATAATTGATGGAGATGAATTTTCAAGATTCTACCGCAATGCTTCCGAGGCAACAAGGAATGACACAAAATATCTTCGGCAAATGGCTCCAATATTGGATACAATAGATGAATTCAGCAACCCGGTCATAATGAAAGTGTATTTAAAGTAGGATTGAATCTGAAGTACAAGATGTTTGATTATAGAGTACAAAGAGAAGGGCAGAAAGCATTACAGGATTTTGCTACCGTTGCTCTCTGCCCGGACCTTCCTTAAAAGAAAGGAGGTGTTGGAACCCTGAGTAAATATAATACTTAACAGGAACTATTGTTACCAGTAACTGTGAAATGATATACCAGTAATAAAATGATTATTAAATACCAAAATTTTGTTAAAATGAAAAAGCTAAAAGTTGTGCAACTTTTTTTCTGTAAAATTATGAAGCCACGGTTATTATTTTCTCTGTCATAGTGTTTGGTTCACCAGCAGGAGCGCGCTCCTGCTGGTGAAGCCGTTTGTTCAGTTCAAATTCTTTTAATAAATCCATATTGAGGTATACCCTTCCACTGACCCAGTCCTCATGCCATTCCTTGAGCAACGCTGTAAAGAGCCGTCTGCAACTGAGCGGGTTCGGGAATATCCTCACTACCCTGCTTCTTCTTTTAAGCTCCTGGTTCACCCTTTCGATCATGTTTGTAGTCCGGAGCCGTTTATGGTGTTCCACCGGGCATACGTAGTACACCCCAAGAGTCTCCCAGGCGTGTTCCGATACAAAACCAGCCAGATCAGGGTACTTCTGACGGTAATCATCCGAGAGCTTGTCCAGGACCGTTTTGGCCTCATCATACTCCCGACAGTCCCATGCCTCCTTTAGTCTGGCATAAAGGTCATCATGCCTGCTTTTGGGAGCACGATCCATCACATTGACCGTAAAATGACGCTGACAGCGCTGCCAGACGGCTCCGGGATAATGTTTCTTTATCGCATTATGGATCCCCGGGTGATCATCGCTGGTAAAAAGCCTTACCCCTTGTAAACCCCGGTCCTTTAATCCACCAATAAAACGATCCCAGGAGTCATTACTCTCCGACCATGAGGTATCGATCCCTAATACATGACGATAACCTTCAGAATCGATCCCCAGGGCCACAAGACAGGCTATATCTATTATCTTGCCATCTACACGGCAGCTCTCATATCGGGCATCTACCACAACGTAAGGATACTCCCGGGTGAAAGATCTTTCTCTCCAGCAGTCCAACTCATCATCAAGAGTGGATGCAAACCGGCTGATCGATGCAGATGAAAACTCTTTTCCCATCAAGCTCTCAGTTACTGCCTTCATCTTCCTTGTCGATACACCCTGCAAATATGCTTCGGCCAGGGCAAGAACCAACGCCTTTTCACTGCGTTGATAACGCTCCAGAATCGAAGGATAGAATGCTCCGTCACGGGTCTGAGGTACCTGCAGAACCAGTGGACCAACACGCGTATACAGAGTCCTGGATTTATAGCCGTTCCTGTAGCTCTGGCGCTCATCTCCGCGCTCATAACTGCCTACACCTATATGTTCATCTCGCTCCAGTTCCATCAGGCTTTGTATCCCAAGTCTTAATATCTCACTTATCAGGTTCTCTCCCTGATAATCTATCAACTGCGAAAGCAGGTCATCTGAATTTTTCTTCGTAATTTGCTCACGTTCTTCGAAAGTCATGGTTGTTAGTTTTTTGATTAGTACTCTAAAACTATAAATCAACCGTGACTTTCTTTTTTCTATTGCACCTCTATTTCAATTTTACAGAAACAAAGTTACGTAGCGACTATTTCCCCTTCGCATTTCTTTCCCGACCTGCCTGAATTATATAACCCGGGTGAATCTGAAGGCCTCATGAACCAGGTCCTGCGTGCCGGAAACCTTTTCCATGAGGAGGGGAAAGTCCCCAACAGACTGGCACCGGCGATCGGGATTGTGAAATATCGACGAACAGTTTTTGGGAGGCTGTAGCCATAAAGCATTGATTATCTTGAAACACACATACTATTCTATCAGATATCGGAAATATGGACAACTAAAAACGAAATCTATTCCAGCAGCTCAAACGGCAGTTTCTGTTCACCGTTCAGCCTGAGTATTGATGAGATGGAACATCTTATCCTGATCAATTTCGAGAAGGACCCGGATAAGTACTACATTACCTTCGAGCTGCAGCAGTTCCACAACTCCCCTCAAAACGGCAACACGGATATTTACTGGATCAGCACCTCTGTGATCGAAGAGCTGAGAGAGAAAACAAGATTCTGAGCAGATTCTGAAAGGGCATTTTTACTATCTTCAGCCCAGTATATAAAAACAAACAAAGTACCCGCATTATGACAACAAGAACATTCCCGCTCATAGCCGTACTTCTCATCCTGGGTTGCGGCAGCACC
>CAZUIU010000023.1:0-3231 GCA_964620455.1 uncultured Candidatus Methanogranum sp. | reverse complement strand
TGAGGTGATTGAGGCAACGCATAGAAAGTACCTGGATGAAGCCTAGATGGTACCACATAATCTCTGGCACCTTCAGGCGTTGATCTACCTAGAATGGGAGTCTCTATTTCCAAGAAATCTTTCTGCTCGAGATACTGTCTGGCCAGATGCAGAAACTTGCTCCTGAACTCCATAGCCTGGATCATCTCAGTTCTTCTGAGATCGAGATACCTATACCTCATACGAGTATCTTCATTAGGAAGTGTTCCTTCTTTTTGATCTCCAATTTCGAAAGGCGGAGCCGCGGACTTGTTAAGAAGCTCAGCACCAGTTATCAGGACTTCCACCTCCCCGGTGGGGTTCCTAGCATCTTCGGTACCTTCCACTCTTTCACGCACGATGCCGTTCACAGAAACAACTGATTCACGTGTAAATGTCTTCATGACATCGGATATACTCTCTACATCCGTTCCATTGGAGAGATCCTCCGGATCGAAAACAATCTGAGTTATTCCATACCTGTCAGCGAGATCAATGAACGCCACTCCTCCATGATCCCTCGAAAACCTGACCCAACCCTGCAAACATACATTCTTACCTATGTCCGCAACCCTGAGCTCTCCACACGTGTTCGTTCTTCTCATTAGAGTACCTCTAAGGTGTATATCAATCACGCGAAGAACGGCGCCATATAAAACGGTTTTTCCACTATTCACTCTTCTCCCATATCGGGAACATAATCATTGGGATCCTTCACGACACCCAAAACCACCGAGGTATTAGTCTTGATGACATCCTCCAGTGAGTTTATTGCCTTCACTGCGGAAGAAAAATCATCACGATCCATGCAAGATATCATGACAATACAATCTGCATCACCTGTGACATCATATATTGCCATCACTTGAGGAATTCTCTGCAGTTCCTTCTGAACCTCCGTGACGTTATCAGAATACACATGTACGATACCCATATATTCGTAACCCAAATTCATGTAGTTGATTTTGGCACGGTATCCTCTTATAACGCCCTTGTTCTCAAGATTCTTAACCCTTTGAATCAAGGTAGTTGGATGTACATCCAGCTGTTTGGCTATTTGCCTATAAGACCCTTGGCTGGATACGCTCATCAGTTTTATTATACGCTTGTCCAACTCATCGAAATCTTCGACTTTAGCCATACCTTTCCCGCCTGATTAGACAAATGTCTAATCGCATATTTATTACATGGGATGCCTTACACCAGATGGATAAGATGACAGAGGAGATATACAGACACGACGGGTATATGTTCGAATTTGAAAGTAGAGTCGTCTCAAAAAACGACGATCTTGTTGAACTGGAGAGCACCGCTTTCTATCCCGGCGGAGGAGGTCAGGTTTGCGATACGGGAATGATACGTGGCGAGATCGTTACAGAGGTGTTCCAGGAAAACGGAAAGGTGTTACACAGAGTGCCCGGTAATAATCTAAAGATCGGAGATGCTGTCTGGTGCAGCGTGGATTGGGATAGACGTTATGATCTTATGAAAGGCCATACTGGAGAACATCTGCTATTCTGTGCATTGAAAAGACAGGATCCAGAACTCAGCATATGTAAGATATACATTTCCCCCGAAAGCAAATATGTGATAGTAAATCATGATCTGGACTGGGAAAAAATAGAAAAAGCTGTCAGGTTTGCCAACGATGCCATACGTGAAAACCTGCCGGTTACAAGAACTATGATGAGTCGTGATGACCCTGACATCGCCAATGTGAGGATCAAACTGGAACGCATAAATGAAGATGAAATCTCCGTGGTCTCAATAGGTAATATAGATATGTCCGCGTGCAGTGGGATACATGTCATGGAGACATCAGAACTGGAATTCCTGTTCGTGGATCGCAAGGTCTCCGCTGGTAAGGATGGAGTAGCCATACATTTTAAGATTGGTGATGCAGCCAAAGATTCTGCAATAGGCCTTTCCAACCTATGCCTTCGTATTGCAGAGGAATGCGGCAGTGATCCCAACCTGCTAATCAGCACCATCCACAACATGAAAGAGGAATCGGAAAGAAGCAAAAATATAATAAAGACACTTTCTAAAAAACAACTGGAAACTCTCAAACCAATCTACGGAAAGGATGGTACCCCGATATATTCAGGGATATTCGAAGCCGACAAGAAGACACTAACAGATTCTATAGAAAAGTATCGTTCAACCGGAGGTGTCGTAGCATTGATATCATCTACAGACAGAATCTCGATAATGATTGCCTCAGGAACTAAAAAATTGAACTGCAAGAATGTCCTAACATCTGTATTGAATGAATTCGACGGTCGTGGAGGAGGGAGAGAGGACTTTGCACAGGGCGGAATAGATGATGTATCGAGATCCGATGACGTATTGAAAAGAATTCAAGAAACTATACTATCCACTCTGCAAATTTAATTAGGAGATAATCATATAAGGGGGCATTATGGCAGGAATGAGGGGTGTCAACCCGCGTCAAATGCAACAGGCAATGAAGAAAATGGGCATTAAACAGTCCACGATCGATAATGTCCGCGAAGTCATCATAAGAACCGACAGGGAAGAGATAGTTATTACTGGTGCAGAAGTTGTCTGCGTTGACATGCAGGGAAGCAAAAGTTACCAGATATCCGGTAATGAAGAAACGAGACCTCCGGGTTCAACCTCGATTGCCGCAACCACCTTATTCAACAGTGAAGATGTGGAGTTGGTTATGTCACAAACTGGCTGTGACAAAGACAAAGCAGTTGATGCCTTGCAAACATGCAACGGACAGCCTGCAGAAGCCATAATAAAGATAATGTCGGAGTGATTAGAATGTGTTTGGCAATACCGGGAAAAATCGTGAAAATAGACGGGGATACAGCCGATATAGATTTCGGAGGAGTCATAAGGAAAGCCAATGTCGCCATGGTCGAGGCGAAAGTTGGAGAATGGGCAGTCATACATGCTGGATTCGCCATAGAGATCATGAACGAAGAAGAAGCCATGGAAACCCTTGAACTTTGGAATGAGGTTTTGGAAAGCGACAAGACCACATTTTGTTGACCCCTTTAAAAGCACTATTAACAGAAAACTTAATATATTATTCCAGTATCCCATGTCTTGGTATGACGGTCAAAGCGGCGGGGCGACACCCGGTCCCATTCCGAACCCGGCAGTAAAGTCCGCCCGCGTACCTGTCTGTACTGTACTGCGCAAGCGTACGGGAACTCAGGCACGCTGTCAACCACTTTT
>CAZUIU010000022.1:0-4071 GCA_964620455.1 uncultured Candidatus Methanogranum sp. | reverse complement strand
AGGTGATTGAAGAAGGTGTGCAACCCACATTGAAAATTGCTCTGAAATATGACAGAGCAACCCGTATGCCTGCCATTCGTGGCCTGCATCGTGTAAGCCGACCAGGTTTAAGAAAATATGTTGGCACCGAAGAGGTACCTAGAGTAAAGAATGGTTTGGGTGTAGCTATCGTTTCTACCTCTAAAGGAGTAATGACTGATAAGCAAGCCAGAAAAGAAAATGTTGGAGGCGAAGTATTGTGCTTTGTTTACTAAACTTAATAAAGAATTAGAACATCATGTCTCGAATAGGAAAATTACCCATAACAATACCACAAGGAGTTGAAGTAACGGCTCAGGGTGGCGTGGTTACGGTGAAAGGAAAACTGGGCACTCTCACTCAAGAAGTTAATCCTGAGATTACTCTAGAAATAGAAAATGGAGAGATTCAGGTAAGCCGCCCCAGTGACAATAAAGAACACCGCTCAAAACACGGGTTATATCGTGCACTCATAAACAACATGATTGTTGGCGTATCAGAGGGATGGAAAAAAGAGCTTGAGCTTGTAGGGGTAGGTTACCGCGCAAGCAATCAGGGTCAAATTCTTGATTTATCGCTCGGCTTTTCGCACAACATCATGATGATGGTGCCCAACGAAGTGAAGGTAGAAACAAAGATGGAAAAGGGTAAAAACCCAATCGTTACCCTGACCTCTCATGACCGCCAATTGCTTGGCATGGTGGCCGCAAAAATCCGCGGTATGCGCAAACCAGAGCCTTATAAAGGCAAAGGTGTTCGCTTTGTAGGAGAACAAATTAGAAGAAAAGCAGGTAAATCTGCAGGTAAAAAATAATAGGTAGCTATGGCCTTAACGAAATCAGAACGCAGAAGCAGAATTAAAATGCGTATCCGTAAAATTGTAAACGGAACGCCAGAAACTCCACGTTTGTCTGTTTTTAGAAGTAACAAAGAAATTTATGCCCAGTTGATTGATGACTTGAGCGGTGTAACACTTGTTGCAGCATCATCACGAGAAAAGGAAATTGCATCTGCCAGCGGTAACAAAACCGAAATCGCGGCTATGGTGGGCAAAAGCCTTGCGGCTAAAGCAGTTGAAAAAGGAATTAGCGTTTGTGCTTTTGACCGTGGTGGATACTTATACCACGGCCGAGTAAAATCACTAGCTGAAGGTGCCAGAGAAGGTGGATTAAAATTTTAAGAGGAAATGGTAAAAGGAATTAAAAACGCTAAAAAAGTTAAGCCCAGTGGCTTAGAGTTAGTGGATAGACTGGTGGCTGTAAATCGCGTAACCAAAGTAACCAAAGGTGGTAGAGCTTTCGGCTTCTCAGCCATAGTAGTTGTTGGAAACGAAAATGGAATTGCCGGTTATGGTTTAGGTAAGTCAAAAGAGGTTTCTGAAGGTATCTCAAAAGCTGTTGAAGACGCCAAAAAAAATCTATACCGCATTCCCCTAATCAACCATACCGTTCCTCACGAAGAAACAGGCAAGTTTGGTGGTGCCCGCGTATTTTTGCGCCCTGCCAGCCACGGTACCGGTGTAATTGCAGGTGGTGCTATGCGTGCAGTGTTAGAGAGTGTAGGAGTTCATGATGTACTTGCGAAGAGCAAAGGTTCATCAAACCCACACAACGTGGTAAAAGCTACTTTTCAGGCATTACTCAAAATGAGAGATGTGAAAGAAGTGGCCCGCCAACGTGGAGTAAGTGTAGATAAAGTGTTTAATGGTTAAACAATCGCAAGCCATGGCTAAAGTTATCATCAAGCAAACAAAGAGCGTAATTGATAGACCCGAGCGCCAGCGCAGAACGCTGCAGGCTCTAGGTTTGCGCAAAATTAACAGCACTGTAGAGCACGAAGCAACGCCCCAAATTTTGGGTATGGTTGCCAAAGTGGCCCACCTGGTATCAGTTGAAGAAGTAAAATAAAGTAAAACAAGAAGAACGATGGATTTGAGCAATCTCAGACCGGCAGAAGGTTCTACACACAGAGAAAAACGCATCGGTCGCGGTGAAGGTTCTGGACATGGCGGTACATCAACCCGTGGTCATAAAGGCGCAAAAAGCCGCTCAGGATACAGCCGTAAGTTCGGTTTTGAAGGCGGACAAATGCCTCTGCAAAGACGTGTTCCAAAATTCGGTTTTAAAAACCCGAATCGGGTAGAATACAAGGGCATTAATATTGACACCCTTCAAAAATTGGCTGACGACAACCTCATTACCGATACAGTGACATTCGAAACGTTAGTAGAAAATGGTTTAGCAGGCAAAAATGACAAAGTGAAAATTTTAGGTCGTGGTGAACTTAACGCTAAGTTGAACGTAACGGCACATAAATTTAGCAAAACCGCTATTGAGGCTATAGAAGCCAAAGGTGGAACAACAACAACTCTGTAACACTTAAGTTGAATGAAGCGATTTATAGATACCCTCAAAAATATCTGGAGAATAGAAGAGCTGCGTGATAAGATACTTCTTACGCTCGGCTTATTGCTTATTTATCGCTTAGGTTCTAACGTGGTATTACCCGGGGTTGATCCTAGTAGCTTAGCGCAATTGGCAAGCCAAAGCAGTGAAGGTTTATTGGGAATACTTAATGCATTCACGGGTGGGGCATTTGCAAATGCCTCTGTGATGGCTTTGGGTATCATGCCTTATATCTCGGCATCCATTATCATTCAGCTACTGGGTATGGCAATCCCTAGCATTCAAAAAATGCAAAAAGAGGGTGAAAGTGGTCGAAGAAAGCTGAATCAAATCACACGCTATCTTACGATTCTAATTGCAGGTGCGCAGGCCCCGGGTTATCTGGCCAACCTCATGGCGCAGCAAGCTCAATTAACCATAGACCCTGGTACCTTCTGGTTTGTGTCTTGGGTTGTTTTGATTACTGGAACAATCTTCGCAATGTGGTTAGGTGAGCGTATTACTGATAAGGGTATCGGCAATGGTATTTCTATCCTTATTATGGTAGGCATAATCGCTACTTTGCCTCAGGCATTCTTTCAAGAATTAACAACGCAAATAAGCCCCGCAGGTGGAGGTTGGGTGTTATTTATCCTAGAAATAGTTGCCCTCTATCTGGTAATAATGTTTGCTATAGCTCTAACACAAGCGGTGCGTAAGGTGCCTTTGCAATATGCAAAGAGAGCGGCAGGAGGCCGAATCACCTCACAACCTAGTGCTCGCCAGTATTTGCCTCTCAAAGTAAATGCAGCTGGTGTAATGCCCATCATCTTTGCTCAAGCCATCATGTTCATTCCGCTTACCGTACTTCAGTACAGCGGTGCACAAGGCGAAAGCGTAAGTTGGGTGGTGACAATTTTTGGTAACATTCAAGGCTTTTGGTACAATTTCACTTTTGCTGTGTTAATCATCCTATTCACTTATTTCTACACAGCTATACAAGTTAACACAAACAGCATTGCCGAAGATTTGAAACGTCAGGGCGGCTTTGTTCCGGGCATCAAACCTGGCAAGGCCACAGCTGAATATATAGATAATATCCTCTCAAAAATTACCTTGCCCGGTTCAATTCTGCTCGCTTTGATAGCCGTATTACCGGCAGTGGCCATGGTAATTGGTATGAACGTGCAGTGGAGTTATTTCTACGGAGGTACATCGCTGCTCATTACTGTAGGTGTAATTTTAGATACCCTTCAGCAAATAGAAAGTTATTTATTGGCCAGACATTATGATGGCCTGATGAAGTCTGGTAGAATAAGTGGTCGCTCAACTGTATCGGCAATGTAATTATGGCAAAACAGAGTTCGATAGAGCAAGATGGAACCATAACCGAGGCATTAAGTAATGCGATGTTTCGAGTTGAATTAGAAAACGGGCACGTGGTAACAGCTCATATCTCAGGCAAAATGAGGATGAACTACATCAAGTTGCTTCCGGGTGATAAAGTAAAATTGGAGTTATCTCCATATGATTTAAGTAAAGCAAGAATAACTTACCGCTATTAATAGTAAGAAAATATGAAAGTACGTGCATCACTTAAGAAGAGAAGTGCCGACTGCAAAATCGTACGCAGAAAGGGTAAACTTTTCGTGATTAACAAAAAGAATCC
>CAZUIU010000021.1:1239-4129 GCA_964620455.1 uncultured Candidatus Methanogranum sp. | reverse complement strand
GAAATCTTTGAGGAAGTTCAGAGTGTTTGGAGAGATTGAAAAACACTACAAGTCCAACTACGATCTGCTCGTCAAAATGACAGTGTCAAAGGTGGTAGGTAACTCTATTCACCTTGCTGAGGAAATTGTTCAGGAAGCTTATGCTAATGTCATGGAGCGTAAGCTAGAAGACATTCAGTTTGTGAACTCATACTTGATTGCAACTATCAGTCATCTCATTCAGGATGTGAATCTTGCTGAGAGGCTTAGGGGTATGTCAGGAGATAAGCGGGCTGATCATGGTTTGGACTTCCATCAGGATGATGTGTATGACGTTCATGAGATTGAATGTGATATGCAGCGTTCTTTCCTACAACTCCACAGGAGGGAGGTTGTGAGAGCCATCTCTAAGAGTGTGCCTCGAGTGTCTAAAGTGGTGGACCTTTTCTTTCTAAAAGGCTACTCTCATAAGGAGATCAGTAATATGTTGGGCATAGCAGAGCAGACAAGTAAGAATATTGTCTGTAGGTTTATTGGGAGGTTTCGATGAAGGCTCTAACTCATGATTAAGAATGAAGACAAGATTTTAGTTCTCTTTGGGGTACTGCTGATTGGTCTTCTGTCAGTAATCTTTCTAGGAGTTCTCGTGTAATGCCTGCTGCCATCTTTGATTTGGAAGGAGATGGCCTTGTACCAACTAAGATTCACGTTGTGTCTGTCAATGTAGGAGGTAAGAAGAAGAGTCTAACTAACTACGATGATATGAGAAAGTTCTTTCTTAACGCTAAAACTCTCGTTGGACACAACATTGTCTTGTTCGACATACCTGTCGTAGAGAGAATTCTACAAATCAAGGTGAAAGCCCGTCTCATTGACACTCTCCCTTTGTCTTGGTACCTCTATCCCAAGAAGCTAGTTCATGGACTGGATGCTTGGGGCAAAGAGTTGGGGGTTGACAAACCTCCTATTGATGACTGGGACAACCTTCCTTTGGAAGAGTATATTCACAGATGTGAAGAAGATGTGGAAATCACCCGTTTGCTTTGGGAGAAGTTGAGGAAAGAGCTTATCCACCTGTACGAGGGTAAGAAAGAAGCGGATAGGTTCCTGCGTTACCTAGAATTTAAGATGACTTGTGCTAGGAAGCAAGAAGAACTTGGTTGGAAACTCGATGTGGAAAAGGTTGAACAACTTCTAGCTAAGTTGGAACCTATGATCGAAGAGAAGAAAGCTGAGCTCCTCAAAGCTATGCCCAAAGTCCCAGTCATCAAAAAGAAGACTAGGCCTGCAAAACCCTTCAAGAAGGATGGCACTCTTTCAGCTACAGGAGCTAAATGGTTCAATCTTCTAGCTAAGAAGGGTCTCCCTGAAAACTATAGGGGAGTGGTGGAAGTAGTCGATGGTTACGTAGATCCCAACCCAAGCAGCCATATTCAGAAGAAAGATTGGCTATACTCTCTAGGTTGGGAACCAATCACTTTCAAGTACGACAGGGACAAGACCACTAACGAAGTGAAGAAAATTCCTCAGATCAAATCTCTTGATGAGGATGGTGAGCTTTGCGATAGTGTCAAAGAGCTTGCCGAAAAAGAGCCAGCTATTCTTGTTCTACAAGGTTTGGGTATCTTGGAGCATAGAGTCTCCGTGCTCAAGGGGTTTAGAGACAACGTAGGAGCCGATGGTAGGATTAAAGCTCAGGTTGCAGGGTTGACAAATACTCTGAGGTTTAAGCACAAGACTATCGTCAACCTACCGGGCGTCAACAAACCCTACGGTAAGGAGATCAGAGGTTGCCTAATCGCATCAGAAGGGCATAAACTTATTGGCAGTGACCAAGCAGCTCTTGAAGATCGCACTAAGCAACACTATATGTATGACTATGACCCCGAGTATGTCGAAGAGATGAAGAAACCGGGGTTTGATCCTCATCTCGACCTAGCCTTCCTAGCAAAGGCTTTGACGCGGGAACAAATTGAGAAACACAAAAGGAAAGAGGAAGACCATTCCGGTCTACGACATGTATACAAGACGACCAACTACACATGCACTTATGGGGCAACTCCTCCAACGATTGCTAGGGCAGCTAAGACCTCCCTCGAAGAAGGAGAAAGGCTCCATAGAATTTACTGGGAGCGTAATTGGTCTATCCTCAAGATTGCTGAGGATCAAGTAGTAAAAACAGTGAAGGGTCAGAAGTGGCTTTTCAACCCGGTCAGTAAGTTCTGGTATAGTTTGCGTTTCGAGAAAGACAGGTTCTCTACCCTCAATCAGGGTACTGGTGTCTTCTGTTTCGATACGTGGGTTAGGGAAGTTACTAAGTTTGAGTTGTGGCCTGTTGGGCAGTTTCATGACGAGATTATCCTTGACAGTCCAGAAGAGAAGGTTGAAGAGCACAAAGAGATCCTTCTTATTGCAGTGGGTAAGACCAATAATAAACTCAAGCTCAATAGAGAGCTTGATGTAGGAATACAAGATGGCTATACGTATGCAGATATTCACTAGTGAGACCACTGGTGAAAAGTTGGTAACCATTCCACTTAACCAGTTCATGTCTCTTATGCAGGATAGCTTTGAGCGTCTGAATTTGGAAGCTCATGGAGTGGACAGTTGGGAAGGATTTGATCAGGCTATTGATGATGGCCTCTATGATTACCGTAAATGGGTACAGGAGAATGTGAATGGCAATTAACGCACGTAATGTAGAATATCAGGGTGGCGGTGGCCACAAGCAGGAACCTCTCGAGGCTGGTGCTTATCCGGCTCGATTGGTTCAGGTAATTGATCTTGGCGTACAGAATCAGCAGCCCTATCAGGGCAAGGAGAAGCCGCCTGCACATATGATTTATGTGACCTATGAGCTTCTTGATGAGTTCTGTGTGGATGAAGATGGCAATCTTCAGGAGGATCGTCC
>CAZUIU010000021.1:0-1139 GCA_964620455.1 uncultured Candidatus Methanogranum sp. | reverse complement strand
AGATGACGACATCCCGTTTTGATACTGAGGAGCTTATTCGCAGGAATGAGTTTGCTGAGGTTCGAACCTTCAACTACAAGAAGGAAGGATTGGAAAGAGGTTCTTTTGTCTATGTCACCGACATGATTGCAGTTCCTTTCGATAAGAATGACCCCTATAAGCAGGAACTGTTGGCGGTCTGTCACCCTTGTGATGAGGAGGGCTACCTGAAGCTGTCCGAAGATACCAAGCTCGTTGTAGCCAAGCCCAAGAAGCTCAGGAGAGTTTCTGTAGAGAAGTCTCAGGAGCTCCATGCTAAGTTTGAAGAGCTTCAGGATAGATCTAAGAGAAATCTCAATGAAGCCTCTGATTGACTGTGATGTGCTGAGGTACGAGATTGGCTTCAGCGCAGAGTATGTCGATGAGGAAGGTGAGCAGAAGGTAAGAGAATGGGAGTTCGTTGAAGAACTCTTCGATAACAAGGTTGAACTTATCTGTGATAGTGTGGGCGCTACTGAGGCGCCCCTCCTCTTCCTCACAAATGATTCAAGAACTGATAGGATTTGGAGACGTTGGGGTAAGACTGTAAATCAAGAAATCCCCGATAGAAAAGACAACTTTCGTCTAGCTGTAGCTAAGACCAAACCTTATAAAGGTACGCGTAAGGAAGCTAAGCCTGTCCACTACGACAACTTAACTGCTTACGTCATCTCTAAGTACAATACAGAGATTGGCAATGGTCTCGAGGCTGACGATCTTATGGCTATCTACCAAACTGCTAATAAGAACACTATCATCTGTAGCAGAGACAAGGATCTTAAACAAGTTCCGGGGCTGCACTACTCTTGGGAATGTGGCAGACAACCTGAAATTGGACCCATTGAATTCGATAAAAAGGGTGAGGTTTTAGTTACTGATGGTAAGGTTAGCGGTGGTGGAGAGCTATTCTTTCTGTCCCAAATGCTTACAGGAGATACAGTAGATAACATCCCCGGACTGCCTAAGTTTGGTCCTCAGAAGGTGTTGAAGGTGTTGGACAACAGTATGTCTAGGAAAGAGGCCTACAACGCAATTAGAGAGGCGTACAGAGGCGTTTACGGAGATGAGCATATGGTACACCTAGAAGAGCAAGCTGCTCTCCTGTGGCTTATTAGAGAGCT
>CAZUIU010000020.1:1460-4178 GCA_964620455.1 uncultured Candidatus Methanogranum sp. | reverse complement strand
CCTCTCCGTTGGCACCGAATATACCGATCTTGTCACCCTTGTTTATGTCAAGGTTGACATGTTCGAGGATCATCTTCCCTCCGAGTTCCACGGAGAGATCCTTGGTGAGGATCATGTTCTTACCGGATTTGGGAGCCGCCTGTATCCTTACGGTTATGTCCTTGTTGGTCTCCGGCTTCTCCTTCTCCTCCATCTTCTTGATGAGCTTCTGACGGGTCTTATGTGTGGTGAGATACCACTGATCCTTGTGGAGCTTCTCGGCAATCTCTTCCTGTTTCCTCTTCTGGGAGGCGTACTTTCTGTACTCCTTCTCCATACGGTCCAGGTCCAGCATCTTCTTTGTTATGAAATCGGAATAATTGCCTTTGTACTCGCGTGTGGCACCGTGATCGATCTCCACCATACGGGTAGCTATCTTGTCCAGGAAGTACCTGTCATGGCTTATAACCAGTACAGAACAGTGCGTCTTAAGAAGATAATCCTCCAACCATTCTACGGTATCTATGTCCAGATGCGACGTGGGCTCGTCCATTATGAGTATGTCGCATTCGTCAGCCTGCACGAGGACACGTGAGAGCATGACCTTGGTCCTCTCCCCTCCGGACAGGGAGTCCATGGAACGGTCCATCATATCCTCAGATAGGCCCACCTTGGCCAATGCGCTGAAGAGGTTCTTCTCATCCTTCATGTCGTTCTGTGCGAGATCCTTTTCCAACTGTGAGTACTCCGAGGCTATCGAATTCCAATCGACATCCTCTCCGGATGCCATCTGCTCCTCGATCTCCCTCATCCTCTTGCGTATGTTCTCTATATGCCCGTACGGACGTCCGAGAACGTCCCTGACGGTCACATCCGGAGAGGATTCTGCGAACTGTTCCAGATATCCTATACGGTTAGTGTTGACGATGAGTTCCCCTGTGTCGGGTTTCTCCATTCCCAGGAGTATCTTCAGGAATGTGCTCTTCCCCGCACCGTTGATACCTATCAAGCCAATGCTGTCCCCTTCGTTGATCTGGAGATTGGCATCCTTGAGGACTTTCAGGGGTCCGAAGGACTTGACTATGGACTGTGCTTTGAAGAGCATGACGGATATGATATGGTCATGATATTTGATATTCACTGATTTTTCGGAAGCCCTTCAGCGATAACACCTATCGACCATGGTTCGAATGGAATGACTGAAGAATAGATTTGGATCCGAGGATCGATTACCGAACCTCAGATCCTTTTTGAAAAGAATATCAGAGATTCAGAAGACGCTTCTTGATCTGCGCGAACTCTTCATCGTTTATGATGTCCTGATCCAACAGCTCTTTGTACTGTTTCAATTCATCTATGACAGAAGAAGCATTCGGAACGAACGACCCGCTTGACTGCGAGGTCTGCACCGACGGTGACGCAGACAGCCCTGAGGAGGAACATACGTAATCTCCCTGGGACGATGGCGCCTGGATAGGCACATACGTATTTGGCGCATATGAAGCCATAGGCGTCATTACCGTTGATACTTCCTGCGGAGTGGCGTTACCGTTTATCACATCGTTTATCTGCTGAGCCGTGAGATATTGATAGTTAGGTATCATCTGCAGTTTCTTCTTGCATGAGAGACATATTTCCCCTGACATTATCCTCGTTCCGAATCCATCCAGGACTCCTCCGAGAGACTTGCCGCATCCAATACAAGTTGTCTTTCCCATGATTGTTGTATCGGGTTGCACCTATATGAGTTTACTCGATGAACAATCCAATATAATCGATGTATTGCAAGATATTAGATATGATGTTGTAAATGTTATGATCAATATCATGAATTTTGATGTAATTAACTAAGAAATATTAGTTAAAAAGTTTCATAACCAGAATAATACCAACGCTGAATATCACATCTTGGACATTGCTTATGTGTGAATCACCACATTACCTCTCTTGGAATTCACTACGTAGAAACCGTCCGACTTACTAGTATTGGTGACCTCGTATTGTTCACTATCGTTTATCGGCTTCACAGACAGCACATCTCCCTTGTGTATTCTTGTTTCATTGCCCACAGATACTCCATTGACCGTGACTACGAACTTTTCAGAATCGAACACAACCTTGATTCTTCCCAATAGATATATTGCCAGGAATGAACCGAGACCTGTGATTGCACTCACGATTCCGTTCGGTCCCCACAGGAGCAACATGATTATGAATGTAATAAGTACGACCAAACCTACAATAATCGCCAATATAGAAGGTCCTTCGGAAGAAGAATCACTGTTGGATGTGCGAGCAAACTGAACAGATATCGAGTGATTGGCACCTACATTTTCAAACGTGTATGACGTCGCAGAATTTACACTCGTTCCATCGATGATCAACTTATATACTACATAACCAGAATCAGGAGTTATAGTAAATGTCTGAGACCCTCCTGAATCCACTATTGCCGAGGTAGGAGATATGGAACCCCCTGTATTGGCACTGACCGTTATCGTATATTGAGTTATAGGAACAACAACTGTAAAAGTTGCCGATATTGTACAATCACTTGTCACGTTAGAGAACGTATATGTGGAAACCACACCAACACTGAAACCATTTACCAAGACATCAGATATCATATATCCCGAATCAGGAGTAATGGTGAATGTCTGAGATCCTCCCGAATTAACGGTAACAGAAGAAGGCGATATAGAACCTCCCGTACCTGTTGATACGGACACGGTGTAAGTG
>CAZUIU010000020.1:0-1360 GCA_964620455.1 uncultured Candidatus Methanogranum sp. | reverse complement strand
GGACACGGTGTAAGTGTTTACCTTCAAAGTAATGTTCTGCTCTGTCAAATTAGACGATATTGAAGTCACTGTAGGCGTTACAGTCTGAGTATAACCATTGATTGACGCAGTTATATCTCCAGAAGTTCCGTAAGGCACATCTTTTATCGTATATTCTCCTTTTTTGTTAGTCGTAGCAGTATACACACCCAGATTCACTGTAATATTTGCATTAGACTCCTCACCGATAACAGTGAGTTTTCCAGAAATAGTATATTCTGGGACGGTTGGGTATACAACCACGCTCGACCATCCCGCATTTGCATTTACCGGAACAATATAATAGCCTTTATGAGCTGAATTTACTTTATATTCTTCACCAGTGTCATTACCAGTATCACTAACTTTGTACGATAATGGATACATGAAATACACTCCAGTGCCGCTTGCACATATCCCTGTACCTGCAAACGATCCATAACCAAAGTTGATTGTTGAATCTGACACATTGACTATTACGAATCTCTGAAGGTTTGAACAATCCTGAAAAGCCATACTGCCTATGGAGATACCATCGATACTGTACAGTTCAACGTAAAGAAGATGAAAACATCTACCAAAAGCGGAAGACTCGATTGTTTGTACCCCTCCCTTAATAACGACAAATCCGACATTGGATCCCTCAAAGGCACCACCCCCGATAGTATTCACGGAACCGTAAACAGTGAAACCAAATCCTAAATTTCCACCTTGGAACGCTTCGTTGCCAATAGTTGTAATAGATCCGTAAACTTCAAAGGAACTCAGTTTCGAACAATTCTGAAACGCCTGACTACCTATAGAAATTCCGGATACAGTACTATCAGAATCTCCTATCTTAACAGATTCGAGACTAGTTTGCGCAAAGGCATTAGAACTTACAGAAACAACCGTGTACGTAGTTCCGGTTTCAGATACCGTGAAAGATTTTGGTATCGTTACTGTATTATCGCCCGTGTAAGCGCTCTGATAAGAACCATTACCTGCACTAACATTATTACCGTCCACAACATAGTAATATACGCCATCATAGTTTATAGACGCAGGAATATCTGCAGAAGACTCTGCACTCGACTCCGACTGAAAAGAGACCGCTAGGACAGCAGATAAAATTAAACACAGAGACAACAACATCACTGACTTTCTCAGATCCCTTCACCCCTCACCGTGATGTAACGGTTGTACCTCCTTAAATGGGTTTAGTATTTAATTCTAACCTTCCTAAAATATAACGTTATATGTATATTGTGAATTGAAATGACAATCTTTTCCATTATCTTGAAATGAAAAATCATGTACATTGTTGAGAAGTAAATCATTAAATTTCAATTCTATAATTACC
>CAZUIU010000019.1:0-6176 GCA_964620455.1 uncultured Candidatus Methanogranum sp. | reverse complement strand
CTCTTTAACATTCTTCTACATATCTCCCCGAACATGAGCCAGAAAGAATTAGCCCGACGGCTACAGGTACACCCACGGACAATACAGCGTTGCCGGTTCGTAGGCAAGATAGAGGTTATAGCAGGGGAGGGGCGGACAAAAACGCAAGAGGGGAGTGGACAAAAACGCAACCCAAGTAATCTTAAATCCCAAGTAATAAAAAATACTACTTACATCAACCTGCTGGGTGAACAGGATAAGGCACCTGAAGAAACAAATCCAGAAGTAGTAATTTCTTGTGAACAAGAGAAGACAAAACAAGAAGCTGAAAAGGCGGAAGCCTTAACAGTAGCCACAGCCAAGGAAAACAGCCTTGATTTATTTACAGAGCTACCGGAATATGACAAACTCTTTCAGGAGCTGAGGCAGGTTTTTAAGACTGCACCTGAGGGGCATATACAGCAAGCCGTATATCACACCATTAAATCCCAGAAGAGAGTTGAGAATACACTCTTTGCCTATGCTTATGGGATTTTAAAGCAGAACTTGAAAGCATACGGAAACAGACACGAAAGTCCAACGATCCGAAGCGTGAACCAAATTCGGTTAGAGATACTGGCACTCAAAAACACGGCGCACAGAAAGGAACAGGTACGCAAAGCGCAGGTTGAAGCCTCACAGGAAGAGGATTTAATTATCAGCACGAACCAAGCATTTCTTGATTCCCTACCCGAAGAAATGAGAGAAAAGGCAGAGATAGAACTTATACACATAGGCAATCCGCTTAATTTACCTTTTATACCAGATGCGTTTGCTAAGACAGCAGGATTAGCAATGAAGGATATGAAAGAGAAAATTGAAGCGTTACTATGGTCAAATTAACCATAGCCAAAAAAGCTATAGAAAAAGTATAGTGTGTGTTTGAGACGGTGAGCAGCAATACGATAAAGGAATACTTCAAGGAATGCGAAAGAAAAGCGGACGAGTGTTCCGAGAAAACGAGAATGGTAGATTTGACTGTAGTCGAAAGGACTATAGTCAAATCTACCACGAACAAGACAGGAAGAAAAGAATAGTGAAATTGACTATGGTCATAATGACTATAGTCTTAAACGCCATATTGGTGTTATGTAAGACCAGCAAAGAGAGCGATAGCAGTATGGCGGCGAATGCCGGTTGGAAGATCCGGATGTGTCTTTGCGAGAAATACATTCTGCTCTGATTCGGAAAGAGCATCAAACGCAATAGTGGCTTTTTCAAAAGCTTCATCTGCTTCTCGCTCTTCCTGCTGCTTAGATACAGATTCCTTCTTCAACTTTGCGATTTGACGGGCTTTCATTCTTTGAATCTGCTCATAATTGTCTTTATCCCTGAAGAGAGAAGAATAAAAATATCCCTTAAAGTCAGACTTGATTTTTCCAATACGCTGGGCGGTTTGCGCCAAGCGGAAATAATAAATGATTCTACCAGGGCTGAATTGAAGAGCCTGTTCTTGATGGTCAGCCCAAATATATTCACGGACAATCTTAACATGCTCCGCATCTTCATGTGACCGTGGGAAAGGAGTATGAGCAAACAAATCTGTCTGCCGTGCCTGTTCTTCTTCAACAAGTTTTGAAGGATTGTTCTCACGGATGCTGAATTTAATTGAGTTGACGGCTTTCCCCTGCTTCTGGACAGAATATGAAAACGCTATATCCGTATATTCTGCAAGATGCTTTTGTGCCGGTTCAAGAACTCTCTGCTTGATGTTTATCCACTGAGGGAATTTGTCTTCGATGTTTAGGAAAAATCTGAACTCGCTTAAAGATATTGTACGGACACCGAAAGGACGGAATTGCAGCAACAGTTCATAAATACGAGCGGAATAAGTTGAGCGCAAGGGGAGGGCATACTTGAGAAAAATCTTTGTGTAATGCCCTTTCGTGAACATCGATTTAATGTGTGGAACCACATCCGGATGAAACCGGACAACGAGTTTCCCTTTACCCTTTGATTCCTCAAAATCTGCCATGTCCACCAGATGGCGCAGCTTGAATTTCTTTTTCTCATTCGGTAGCAAATCCACTGTTCGAGCCATGACATGCTGACAGGCCGTTTTAAGAGCCTGATATTGACCACCACCACGGCAGGGGATTATGTGGGAGATTTCTATCTCAAAAGGTTTTTCGATATCGACACCATCATAAGCCCTTTCCAGCATGCACAGAAACAAGCGGTATTCGTGGATGTCTTGAAGACCCAGCCGTGATTGAATCAACAGATTTGGTTTGCCAGAAACTAAATCTCTGACAGGAACAAAGGGTTCCGGTTCTGCAAAAGTGGTTGGTTGTTCAACGGATATTTGCAGGGTGTTCATAGTTCTCCAACCAACTCAAACATAAAAGACGAAGCGTTTGAGTTATCGACTAAAATGTTTGAGAAAGGGGCGTTATTTCGACTTTTACGTTTGAGTTGTCGACCTTTTTGTTTGAGTTGCGTTTGTAAGCTGTTTACAAACAACAAGTTGCGTAAACATAAAGATCTTAAAGAGTTATAAATGAAGTAGAAGAGAAACATGGTTTTAAAAAGCACCCGTTTTAGGGAAGAAGAAATAATCTTCATAGGAATTAATTCTATCAACAGAATAGAAGACAGAATCTGAATTGCTGACAACCCAAAGACCGATTTCTTCTCCCCAGGGTAAGCGACCAAGGCAAAAGGGGCTGACAAGAACCGAGTCGATTTCAGAATTATAAACATGGAAAGTATCATAACCAGCAGATTGAAGGCAGAAACCGATATCTGTGTACCGATTTGCAACATCGCGGCATTCACACGGTATCTGAGACGCGTTGTAAGCGTCTAAATCGACGGATGAATGGCCATAATGGTCAATCATGAAAGAATCTGCTGGAGCCCCATTTGTGTGCGTTTGGATGCCATAGCGTGGTACTGGAAGGACTGTGCAGCCATAATCAAAGTTTTGAGAAAGGGGAAGGTCGGATTCTATACGAGGAAGAAGTCGTTGTGAAAAAGCTGAATCATGATACCAGGCAACTGTCGGGAAGTCTAAGGCGGGGTCGTATTTAATGGCTGAAGAATGATTTTCGGTTGAGCAGGAAATAAAAATCAACAAAATCATGAAAGCTATTAAGGGGCGCAATCTGCCTCCTTGAGAGAATTTGTAAAACGTTTCTGCAATACGGAGGTTAGCAGTTCAGCGTCCGAAAGTGCGTCTAAAGGATCTCTTTTCAAAGCGCTCTTTAGGGCGTCCTTGAACCAGAAAGAAATTGCACGGTCGTTAAGTAGTTCATTCATTTCCATCACGAGTTAGACCCTGTTCCATTAGATATTGTTTCTTATTTATTTCGATTTGTTCAATTTTTGTTTTTATTTCGAGATACTCTTTTTTATCAAGCAACCCTGATTGGTAAAGGCTGTCGATATTAGCACCGTGAGAAACGACTTTTTTCTGATGTTCAAAGTCTTGAATTTTAGATTCAACACCAGTGTATGTAAAGAAACTATCAAACAAATTGTAAATACCTCTCCGTTGCGCTTGGATAAATCCAATACTTGTGAGAGAAAGTACTATGAAAAAAATGAGTTCAAAAGGGTGTGCTGTGCGTATGCGCCATGATGTACGTTTAGGCAATACACACCAAATACGAGAAGGATAGAAAAAGAGAATACCTTGTTTCGTCATAGCGTCTAGCATTATGTGTGAGAAATAACCCATAAAGCCGGCAAAGAACAAAGGACCTGCACTGCTGAATGAACCCAAATAGACAGCTGAAAGACTAGCGAAAATGATAGAAACGAAAACACAGAACAGTAGAGAATGAGCAATAGTACGATGACCAAAGTTCCTATCGAGAGGAGCAGAAAAGAAAAAGAGAAGCCTCCCGACTAAAGATCGGGGGTTGTCCATATCTGGAAGAACACCAAAGCAAATAGCGGTTATAACTGTGGACGCATTCAACTGAAGACCTGGGAGCAAAAGAGAAAAAAGACTGAAGAGAGACAACGCCCCGACAGCGTGAGTAGGAGCTGTCATTTGGCAGGGGCTTTCTCAGACTGCATACCACGGAAAACAAAAAATCTGATTATAACAAAGGAGGCAGTAAAAAGAGAAGTTAGAATGTAGAGCTCTTTGTGAGAGATGGCACGAGAAACAAAACGTAAAGCGAGGCACAGACCAAAGAAAATAAAGATGATAGGGGAAAGGTCCGCTTCTTTGCGGCCTGCCTCATGGTACAACTTACGAATATCAGGTGTTCTTATGCGAGGCTCGTGTTCAAAATATCTTAACATTTGTTCACAAGCTAAAGGGTTTCCGTTGCTCTTGTAGATAACATGCTCAGTGAAAAGTTTTCTATCGTCAACAAGAACGTGGCGCTCATCAATCCAGGACTCAACAAATTTTCTTACATAGATGTCCTTAAGAGGTTTTAGATCTATTGGCTGAAACTGCCAAAGGAGACGAGACAAACCAGCTTTTGAAGTTGTAGCAGTACAAATATTTATACCACGCTCCAGCAAAGAATAAATAAGGGATTGAGCGGCAGGCGTGGCTGTATCCAAGTTATCTAGAAAGAAGACAAGAGCAGGATGTTTGCGGGCAGCAGCCATTATAAGTTTAGCAATATCACGATAATGAAGACGGACAAGTTTCTTTTGAAAGACTTCAACTGGAAGCGTATTGAGTTCCGGCGGTAATACATCACGCTTATAGAGCTTGAAAGCTATCTCCGAGAAAAGCCACTTTGTGGGCTTGCAGGAATAAACATAGAGCGGTGAAGTTAATGGGTGCAGTGTATGCCAAGCTTCAAAGCAAGCCTTCATCACAGTTGTTTTGCCTGAACCAGCAGCACCAAGGAAGCAAACATTCCGGCGACGGTGCAGATGATGGATGGCTTCTTTAATCTCTGTATCTCTCCCGAGTACGCCAGTTATATCATCAATCATAGAGTTTTCTATCCCATGCAATAACCATATTTCGGGCGGTCTGCCAGTCTTCACCAGCACGAGCAGCGATGGAAAAAATCACTTCATCGAGGCGAGAACGGAGTTCTAAAAGTTTACATTGCGCGTTGGAAAGTTCAACGGCGCTTTTGTCCAAGTCTGCTTGACCTGATTGACCGGACTCAACACGACCTGCAATCCGTGTGTTTGTTTCTCTTAAAGCTTTGACCTGGGCTTCCATTGTGGCTACAAGTTTTTCTTCATTCATAAGTCTTGCAAGATCACGGAGAATAGCAGATATGAAATCTGCCTTTTCACGCTTGAGCTGGCGAGATGCGGACGCTGACCATATAGGAATTGAGACCGCAATTTCAACACGGTGACGGCCATAAAACAAGGCTGATGTGTCAGAAGCTTTGCCAGCATCGGCGACAGCAGAACGGGCGGAAGCGGTTAGATTGACGGGAATAGACTCTATCCAGGAATAACCGCATCTTGTTATACAGAATTGTACGATATCATCTGTAGAGTATTTAGTTCCTGTACCTGATGCAGCGCAGACAAAAAGCAGTAACATTGCACAATAAGCACGCATAAGATTGACCAACACTTTCGACATGTCTTGACCGTTTGCCTCGCATTTTGCGGCGAACTGAGTCTTCAGGTCGCCGTACTTTGCAGGAATTCGGAACCGCATATTCCGGTCTGAAGCTTCAGAAGGGCGGTTGTTTTTCTGCTGTGCTGATTGTATCATTGCAATAGAAGTGGCAACAACTGCCGCATGAAAATCTGGAGCAGGAGCAATTGGAGAGGGGATAGGTGCAGCAGGGGGAGCTTCTGGTTCTAAAACTTCAATATTTTTAATAGGCTGTTCTTCAGTAACCAAAGCAATCTCGGGAAGAGATTCAACAGGTTCAGGTGGTGAGACAACAGGCAAAGTTACTGGGATCTCTGTAATACTAACGGGTTCGGCAATATCAATAGGAGGTTGCGTTTCCGGTTCTGGAACTGTTTCAGGTGCTTCTTCTTCGAAGTCGATTTCTTCCACAGATGAGCCACGAACCACCTTGCCATTAACGATTTCGATATCAAGCGGGTCTGATATCACATTCTCTTTGCCGAACAGTTTTGTCCACGAGAGAAAACCGTTCTTTGCTTTTGCTTTTGCTGGGTCTCTTGCCATTCGTTGTCCTTATTTTGTGTGTAAACATACACACATACACACAAGAACGCAAGAATAAAGTATTGAC
>CAZUIU010000018.1:4068-7106 GCA_964620455.1 uncultured Candidatus Methanogranum sp. | reverse complement strand
GATGATGTTACATTGACAGCCATGGTCGATACAGGTTACCACTTCGTCCAGTGGGCTTCTGGGATAACATCCAATCCACTGACAGTCAATGTTGAAAGCAGTCTGAGCTACTATGCTGAATCCACTGAGGACACATTCATAGTGACGTTGACCTATGATTCACACATATCTTCCATAAAATATTCAGTGAATGGCGGTTCATCCGAGACTTATACTTCACCATTTACTGTGGATTACGGTGATGATCTGATATTCACAGCAACCGTCGACTCAGGTTACCACTTCGTCCAGTGGGCTTCTGGGATAACATCCAATCCACTGACGGTGACCGATGTCGAGAGTGATCTGAGCTATTCCGCTGCATCCTCCGAGGATACTTTCACTGTCACGCTAAGTGCCGATACCGGCATATCATCAATTGATTACTCGGTGAACGGCGGTGCAGAGCACACATACATCGGGTCTTTCGAGACATATTATGGGGATATGTTGGTCATAACGGCGAATGTAAGTGTCGGATACACATTCGATTCATGGTCAGGTACATCCACCAGCACATACAATCCTCTGACCATCAGCATTACCGATGACGTGAGTCTGGGTGCCAACTCCGTTCCGAATACATATCTTGTGACTTTCACAGGTAATTATTCTGCTTCCACCTACTCAGTAGACATAACAGAGACCTACGGTACCAATTACATTCTCCCTGATGAGAATCCTGTCAGGGATGGATACTATTTCGGCGGATGGTACACCGAATCCATAGGCGGAAGTCAGATCACGAGTTCAACAATGGTCCTTGTAACTGATGACATTACAATATATGCACATTGGAATGCTCATTCGGGAAGTGATGCGGACCTCTCGAAGATCATACCTCTGTTCCTGATATTCTGTCTGGTGCTGATAGTGTTGGCGTTCTTGCTTAACACTTATTTCATATCCAAGAAGAGGTACAGTGTGATATTCGATCCGAACGGAGGGTCTGGGAAGATGGGGAAGAAGATTTTACTGTTCGGGACGACCGAGAGGATTCCGAAGAACATGTTCACTAGGGATGGATACAGGTTCACCGGTTGGTCGACGGATCCGAACGGACCGGTCATGTACACTGAAGGGCAAGAGGTCATGGATTTGGTGTCCGGTAGTGATAAGTCCATAACACTCTATGCTGTTTGGAAGGAATTCATCGATTGAGATAAGTTCGGTAAGCTATCGTTGTAATATCCTGACCGGCGATAATCCTGCGTTGGAATGTCGTTGTATTCGTAGGTTAAATGTCATTTCAAGAAAAGTTGAAATATGAGTCATGCAGTATATACCATTAGGAGCATGAAAATGACATCTGATATCTTGTTCGGAGCATTGGGCAACGGTCTAGATTATGTCATGAGTTACCTGGCCCAGCACGTCGTCACGTGTCTGATACCCGCTTTCTTCATTGCAGGAGCCATAGCAGCACTTGTGAAGAAGGATGCGGTTATGAAGTATCTGGGACCTAAGGTATCCAAGTACAAGTCTTATTCCGTTGCATCAGTCTCCGGTACACTTCTGGCTGTGTGCAGCTGTACGATATTGCCTCTTTTCGCAGGCATATATAAGAAGGGCGCGGGATTGGGGCCCGCGATAGCCTTCCTTTTCGCAGGACCGGCAATAAACATACTGGCAATAATCTATACTGCTCAGATCCTTGGATTCGATCTGGGTTTGGCCAGAGCTATATTTGCGATAATCTTGTCGATAGCCGTCGGAATGTTGATGGCTTATATATTCAGAAAGGGCGAGGAGCAGAAGGAGAAGGATAACGAAAGCGGATACGATCCCTTCGCAGTCTCGGATGATGAGCAGTCGAGGCCTAAGTGGGTCATCCCGGTGTTCTTCGCACTGTTGGTGAGCATACTGGTGATCGGAGCCTCCTCATTGGATTGGCTCATAAGGTTACCGGTCGTCTATGTTCTGACCATAGCGGTTGCGGTCATCCTGATCTATTATTTCACCAGGAACCAGGTCACCGAGTGGGGGATGGAGACATGGATGCTGGTCAAGAAGATATTCCCGGTGCTGATAATCGGTACCTTCTTCGTGGGAGTATTCGCATATTTCGTCCCTCCGGAGACCTTTGCCCCATATCTGGGAAGCAACAGTCTCGGTTCAAACCTACTTGCATCGTTGATAGGTTCCGTGATATACATGCCCACTCTGATGGAGGTCCCCATAATAGGCGGTGTGTTCGGATACACGACAGGAGCCATGGCGGGAGGTCCTGCGTTGGCACTCCTGTTGAGCGGTCCCACGACGAGTCTACCGTCTCTGATAGTCCTTTCAAGGATGATGGGTTTGAAGAAGACATTGGTCTATTGGGTGCTTGTGATAATAATGGCAACTTTCGCAGGTATGATCTACGGATTGGTGGCATAAGATTCAAAGAGGTGTTGGAATGACAAGAATGGAGATAGAGATATTAGGAACAGGATGTTCCAAATGCAAGAAGATGTACCAGGTCGTCACCGACATGGTGAAAGAATTCGGAATAGATGCAAATGTGGTCAAGGTGGAGGATATCCAGACGATCACGGATCGCGGGGTCATGATCACGCCTGCCTTATTCGTAAATGGGGAGGCGGTGGTCATGGGCCGTATACCGACTAAGGATGAGATGAAGAAAATATTGGGAGTGTGAAAATAATGGGATGTTGTTGTGGTGGAAAATGTGGTTGCGAATCGAAGACGAATGTGGTGTACTCTTGTTCGGGTGCATCCAACGCAGGTCAGCTGTCTAATGACGTGGCTGTGGCGATCAACGATTCAGGATGTGCATCGATGGGCTGTTTGGCAGGTATCGGGGCAGGTATATCGACCATGGTCATGAACGCCAAATCCGCGGATATGGTCGTGATGATAGATGGATGTCCTCAGAAATGCGGAAGCAAGGTGCTGGAGAACGCCGGAGTATCGGGGTTCAAGAGTTTTGTGATTACTGAAATGGGTGTCAAGAAGACACGCAACATGAAGGATGACCGCGATAAGGCTGATGA
>CAZUIU010000018.1:0-3968 GCA_964620455.1 uncultured Candidatus Methanogranum sp. | reverse complement strand
AGATCATGTACGACACTCATTAGTTCTCTTCCGGCCTCGGTCAGTCTGTATTCGCTTTTGATTGGGAATTTACCAGCGTCCACACGGTTCTCGATAAGGCCCTGCGATTCCAGTTCCTTCAGTCTTTCTGAGAGAACTTTGGGCGTGATCTCTGCCATCGCCTTTTTGATTGTACTGAACCTCTTCCATTCTGTTCCGCCAGAACTGCCTTTGTACAGTTCCAACAATATCATGATCGTCCATCTTTTGGCCAGATAGTCCATAGTCTTGTAAACTGTGCATGATTTGTCCATGATATGCTTCTAGATACTACTCGATATTTATAATTTAGTATACTATTGATACCTGGTATTAATTTAATATCATGAGGCGGAAAATACCTTTCTGTCCTTGAGGTAAAGGTGATAACATGAAATGCAGACAATGTGAAGAGACGATTCCCGTCACGGGATGCACCAAGAACGGGGTATGCGGCAAGGATGCGGAAACGGCCGATGCTCAGGACAAGCTCATCCAATCCCTCATCCTCTTGTCAGATGGATCATTGAACAAGGATCTTGATGAAAGTACAATCGATGAGATAGATGAAAGAGTCGTGGATGGATTGTTCATGACACTCACAAACACCAATTTCGATAAGGAAAAGATACTATCGACATTTGAGGATAACAAAGAACTGAAGAACAGTCTTGGTATGCCGTGTCCATTCTGTAAGACGGGGCATCCTGCAGAAGGTCTGGAGATTGATTCGTATGATTCCGATAATGATCTGAGATCCCTTAAAGAACTGTTGTTGGCCGGGGTCAAAGGACTTGCCGCATACTATCATCATGCAAGGATACTGGGGTATGAGGATAGGGAGATACCTGCATTCATACGTAATGCGTTGAGTTCGCTTAGGAAGGATATGAATCTCGAAGAACTGGTCTCCATGAACATGGAATGCGGTACCGTTGGAGTCAAATGCTTGTATCTGCTGGATAAAGCGAACACCGAGACATACGGTATCCCGGAGATAACCGCAGTATCCACGGATGTCGGAGACAGACCAGGTATCCTAATCACAGGACATGATCTCAAAGATCTGAAAATGCTTTTAGAGCAGACCGAAGGGATGGATATCGACATCTACACACATGGGGAGATGCTGCCTGCCAATTCTTATCCGGAGTTGAAGAGGTATTCTCATCTGAAGAGGAATTATGGTGGTGCTTGGTATGAACAGAAGAAAGAATTTTCATCCTTCAATGGTCCCATAATCGCAACGACGAACTGTGTGCTCATGCCCACGGATGATTATCGTGACAGGTTGTACACCACGGGCGTTACAGGTCTGAACGATGTGAGATACATCCCTGCCGATGAGAACGGGAATAAGGATTTCTCTGAAGTGATCGAATGTGCAAAGAAGTGCCAGCCTCCTGAGAAGATCGATGATCTGCAGCTCGTTATAGGGTTCGGCCATGATACCGTTATCGGATTGGCTGATAAGATCATAGGAGCGGTCAAATCAGGAGCGGTCAAACATTTCATTGTCATGGCAGGTTGCGATGGAAGGGAGAAGTCCAGATCTTACTACGAGGAATTTGCAAAGAAACTACCGAATGACACTGTGATATTGACGGCAGGCTGTGCAAAATACCGTTACAACAAGTTAGATCTCGGGGATATAGGGGGTATCCCTCGTGTGATAGATGCAGGACAATGTAATGATTGTTACTCGCTCATTGTTATTGCATCTGCGCTTGCAGAGGCTTTCGGTACCGATGTCAACGGTCTGCCATTGTCTTTCAACATCTCCTGGTATGAGCAAAAGGCCTGCCTTGTGCTTCTTTCGCTCTTATCTCTTGGTGTGAAAGATATAATGTTGGGTCCCAGATTACCGGTTTTCCTCACACCGAATGTCACAAAGATACTCGTGGACACTTTTGGAATCAAGGCCAACAGTGAGGTCAATGCGGATATGGAACTTTTGAAGATAACTGAATGAGTATGTACAATCATAGATGTTAACTTGGTGAATATTAACGATTTGACCAAAATGCCGATCCTGGAGGGAATGCCTGACCAGGTATCGGCAGCATCTAGTATTCGCATGGTTATCCGTATTCATATCGTGATCGTGAAAATAAACACATCATAATATGAGGTGTCTTCCTCATAATTATTTTAATTTTTATCAATCCTGTTTATCATAATAATTTAAGCAGACGATTTCAAGTCGAAACGGTCAATATCAGAATGATTAATTCTTTTCTGAGCGTCAAGGATGTTGAAAAGATGAAACCTTTCATTTCGTTATACGGTTTCAAAGAGCTTCTAAATATGATTTGTTCGGATCGTATGATAGTCTTTTTACAATGTATAAACAAATTTAAAATACGCACCATTCGATTTGATGAATGGTTGTAATTCCAGGGGTATAATGCTATGAAAACATATGACTACGTAGTTGTAGGGGCAGGAACGTCAGGGCCAGTTGTTGCATCGAGATTGAGCGAGGATCCCAAAACATCCATCCTGCTGTTGGAAGCAGGCGGGGAGAACACAAACGATGTGTCCAGAGCACCGGGGGCATTCTACAAGGTTATGGGCACAGAGTATGACTGGCAATATGAGACGCAACCACAGAGGGGTCTCAACGGCCGTAAGATATACCAGCCAAGGGGACGTGTCGTGGGTGGTTCCTCCAGCATAAACGTAGGATTCTGGATGAGGGGTACCAAAGAGGACTACGATTCATGGGAAGAACAGGGTGCTAAAGGGTGGAACTTCGATAAGGCCCTTGAGATGTTCCAGAAGATAGAAGATACCGATCTGGGACCAAGCAGATACAGGGGGAAAGGCGGAATGCTCCGTCTCGAGGATTCGGCATATCCCACTGATTTCGTTCATACGATGTTGAAGGGGTTCAAGGAAGCCGGATTCGGAGATATAGGGGATTTCTCTGGTGAGGACCCATATTGTGCAGATGTCGTTCAGAAGTATTACATAAACAATGTGAGGCACACGCCCGCTGATGCCTATCTTTCAGATGAGATAAGGAAGAGACCCAATCTCACCATACAGACTGACACTTTCGTTCGCAAGGTCTTGTTCGAAAGCAATGTGGCAACGGGAGTAGAAGTGGAGCATCTGGGAAAGATATACGAGATAAAGGCCAGCAGAGAGATAATACTCTCTGCAGGTACATACAACACCGCGCAGATACTCAAATTGTCAGGTGTCGGTCCGAAGGAGGAACTTCGGAAACACAATATACCTCTGATAGCAGATGTTCCAGGTGTGGGAGAGGGTCTCAACGATCACCTTATGTTCACGATGAGGTTCATATCTCCTATAGAGATACCGAATTCGATCATGGATTTCTCGAGTGAAAGTTCTATAGCACAATGGAGAAAGGATCGTACGGGCCCTGCATGTTATTATCCAGGTGCGGCGGCAGGGTTGGTCTCTTCGGATGGTACTCACACAGGGCCGGATTTCGAGTTGATATTCTACTATCTCCATGGTGCGGAAGGTTCGGAGAAGGAGTTCTCTGAAGTCGAGGACATATCGAGCAGGAGCGGTTATTCGATACCTGTGATATTGATGGTTCCGAAGAGCAAGGGAAGGGTCCTGTTAGCTTCGGGTAATCCGAATGACAAGCCATTGATAGATCCCAATTATTTTGGAGATCCAGAGGATATGAAGCGTTTCATAAAAGGGGTTCGTTACGCTATGGCGATGGTCAGCACAAGGGAATTGTCTCCTTATACGGAATTGATGCATCCTGCGTTGGATGCCACCGATGAGGAAATCGAAGGTATGATCAGAAACGAGGCCGGTACTGTGTTTCATCCTGTAGGCACTGCCCGTATGGGAGACATTGAGAAGGATCCTATGGCGGTAGTGGATTCTCATTTGAAGGTCCGCGGTGTGGAAGGACTACGTGTTGCAGATGCATCGGTCATACCTCATGTCAATCG
>CAZUIU010000017.1:0-7356 GCA_964620455.1 uncultured Candidatus Methanogranum sp. | reverse complement strand
GCTCTGTGGCAGTCATTGCAAGCGAGAGCGACGACAGCAGTGCGGCGGGCACCTCTACTATTGATGCCTCCTTAGTGGGAACACAGGAGATCAACAGCAATACTGGAGAGGTAAACTACGAGGTCCATGTGCCTTTTAACGACAACGGGACCCTCAATATAGTGACTGGCAACAAAGTTGTTTTCACTATATCCTCGGATGCGAACTACTCGGGAACACTCAGTTTCGGAACTTACAATAACGCAACAGGGGTTTACGTTCCTGCAGCTGTGGTTACATTCGACGGAGTCAGCAGTGCTACTGTGACATTCTCTGTGGTCGGCGGAACCATATCGAGTGCGGTTGTAATAGAAACAGTTCCAGGAACGAATGCCACTGCTTCAACTACCGGAACAATAACGGTAACTGAAGGAAGTGTTCAATTAGGCTCTACCAGCTATTTCAGCGGAACTGTAGTCGCCAACGAGTCTAAACTGGTATCGGCTAACACATGCGGTGCAATAATATCTTCGAGTGATGTTATATCGTCAGTAGGTAATGTGTTGGCAGGTTCACAGCAATATTATACTACGTACTACTCGGGCTCAACTGCTGTCAATGGTTACAAGACTGTCGACGCATTATTGACAGTATACGGAACGGCTACGATGGGAGATTTCACAATAGGAAGTACCTCAGCAACCACAATTGCAGGATATGTAGAATTCGTGATAGACTCTGATGCAGTTGTGACGTTGCCTGCAAGTGCAATTACATACAGCATTGTGGCTGGAGATTCCTTCAATTTGCAGGTAAAGGGTTCTACTGCTGCAGAGAATGTTGTAGGGGCAATATACGATGAGTATGGCCAGGAAATCGCAAAGGTTAATGCGTGGGACAGTGACGTAGTAACTTTCGAGACAAACGGCAGTCGCAGTCTTAACATGAACAGCACATATACCATGCAGCTACTGTTAAAGTATACTAGCGGTTCAGATTACTACTATTATGCATACAGTGGTACAGTGAGTTTCGTGGTGTCATCTGCAACATCTGGCAGTACTACTTATTATCAAGCAAAAATCGTACTATCTGGAAGTTCATCATATTCAACCGCAACGGTCAATTCTGGTACCACAATTGGATCCAGTGATATTGCCAGCACTTCTTCCACAGGAACGTATAGTTTTGCATATGACATAAGCAAATATTCAGTTGTGTACGCAATATCTGGTACAGCGGCTGGTGCACTGAATAGTGCATCGAACGGATATGATTCTACTCTTACCGGAAAAATCACATTTTCAAGTATGACCACTGCTGATCAGGTTGTCATAATACTCAAGAACAAGACAAGCGGCGAATATGTAATGTTTGCAGGTGTAGCGACGATTAGTGGAACTGGTGTTAGTGCAATTACTACATTGTCTGAAGATACTCACGTCTTGAAGAGTACTATTTCGGTAGTGAATGCGTTGGGAACCACACCTGGACAGATTGTGACAAACGATGTGATCGCAAACACATTGTCGAGCGGTACAGGTTACTTAGACAATCTTACACCGTCGGATGAAACTGTTGTATTGACTGTAAATGCAGGTACAGAGACTGTTGTTGGTGATGAGACATTCAACAATAAGATGACAGTCGATGGAACCCTCAATGCATTGTATTCTTCGCTTACCTCTAACGGTTCTATATCCGGTAGCGGAATAATAGATGTGACTGGTACGATACTGTATCAGGTCGCTAAAACAGGCACATATCAGGACAAGGGTCTTTCAGGTATGAATGCAGTGGCATATATGGTTGCTGCGGCAAGCACATCCACACAGACTTACGATACATACTACTACACAACACTCGCGAACGCAATGTCAAGCGCTTCATCAATATACATATACGGTACGATTACTGTGCTGGATGATACGACACTTACGGGCACACCTGTAGGCACCTCCACATCTCCAAATACGATAACCGTAACCAATTACTCTTCACAGGCTATACTGTCTGTTGGACAGAAAGCATCATCTGCGGTAAAGGCAACAGCTACTACTCCAGCTATTGATGCAAAGACAGCTGTAACTGCAATTGTAACAGTACCATCAACTTCTAAGTTGGTAACATCTGGTACAGTAAATGTACAGAATGGTCAGCTGAAGATAGAAGGACAGACATCTGATTCTGGATACAACGTTACAGCAGATGTGTTCATGACAAATTCCGGATATGGTATATATACAGATCTTTCAACGGCTCTGGGAATAGCTTCCAGCGGAACTGTTACCATACGCAGTGTGGTTACAGGATCTTCAATAACGCTTGCCAGCAGTGCTACAGTTGCATCTGATGTCACTTTGAATATGAATGGTAAGGCGCTTATAGTCAATCCAGGTGTGACATTCACCGTCAACGGTATCCTGAAAGCGAGTGGAATGGAAATCAAAGCAGCAACACTCACAAAGACTGCCGGATCCGTAGTTTTGAACAAATACGACAATACTATGACGTTAGGTGCAGTCACACTTGCTGGATCGTTGGTGTTCGGATCAACATTCGATAATACTGCTACCACTGCTTCGGCATTCACCGCTGCTGTTACAGCAACGGGAACATCTACCGCTCCGTCCACTATATCAATCGAGGGAAAAGTAGTATGGGGTACTGTTTTAGCTGTCAGTACATCTGGCAGTGTGAATGTAACCGTTAGTGGTACACTCACATCCAACGTTGCAATGTTCAACGTATCTGGTTTGACAGCTAAGCTCACAGTAAATAGTGGAACATACACTGCAAAAGTCTCGGACTACATAGATTCCATCGTAGTATCTGGAAATGGAACCGTTGCTGGATCCACTACATCTGTAGATATATCGACTCACAAAATCGTTGTTGGTACAGCATCTACGACGATTTCAAGTGTCACTAATGGTGCCACTGTTGTCGTAAAACTAGATACGGATGGAACTGCTACGGTCTACGGATCTTTTGATAGTGATGATATTGCAATAGGTTATGTAGCTGGCAAAAATTTCAGTACAGCATATTACCTCACAGACAGCATAATCTATGCGACGTTCTATGAAAATGATACGACTGGAACTCCTGTGGCAAGCATAGATATCGTGAAAGCTATAGCTGATCCTGAGATAACTGGAAAGCTCTTCAACGCCTGGTGCACCAACTCATCCTTGAACAAGGAAGTTGCCACGGGTGAGAAGATCGGAGCGTATGCCAAGGTCTATGCAGACTTCAACACGCAGACCATATCCGTGACACTGGATTACACCCAGAACGGAAAGTGGATCGTCAACGGTACCCCCTACACCGGAGGTAACGTCAGCATCGACTGGGCCAGCAGCTACAGCATATCGTTCATAGCCGACAACGGCTACGAACTCAGTGACGGCTACTCCATATACGTCAACGGAAGCGCCATGCCTGTAGGTTATGAACCTTCCGCGGGAGATAAATTGACATTCAACGGAACCGTTGAGAAGATCGTCACTCCCGAAGACACGGCCATGGACATAACGACGATTCTCCTGATCGTGATCACGATAGTGGTCGTGATCATGGCCATAATCATCGCTATGAAGCTCATGAGAAGCTGATCTGTTAAGGTAGTGAGAAAAGGAATCATCCTTCGAACAGAGAACAAACAGGGGCGGAAGCCCCGTCTTAATCCTTTTTTCATTAAAAAAATTTGGCTCTATTAGAAATCGAATGGATTCGAGATCTCTAAGAATCCGATTTAGGCTCTCATGTGTATATCGGAAGCATGCCGGAACGCGATGCCAATGAGGCCTTCTCCATCATACTCAGACTGGAACCGTGGTTCGTGGAGAACGTCGATGTGACGTCCGAATGCGTGGACAGGTGCAATGTCCACGACCGGGTGCAGAGGACATGGAGGCATTCCGATATATGCGATGCCGAATGCTTCGTCACGGCGAAGATACCCAGATGCGACTGTCCAAAGTGCGGCGTTAGGCAGCTGCAGGTGCCGTGGGCAGGACAGTATCCAGACATTTTCATAAGATCCTGAATTGTTATCACGACAAGATGAGCAACGGTTCCCTGGAGGGATTGAACGGGATGATACAGACCACGAAACGTATCGGACGCAGGTATCCTAATACGGAGAACTTCATGACGATGATATTCTTCAGACACGGACGTCTGAATATCTGAATCATATGTGCGGGTATGCAGCATTCTTCTCTGCGGCAGCGGAGCCTGCCGCATCAACGGAACGGAGGGAGCAGGGGCCTGTCCCCCTGCGACCGATGTTCCGTTCACTTGTTCGTACCCGCAGGCCCGGAGGGCCGTAAAGGAACAGGACAACAACGAAGATCTTCTGAGACCGTCATGTCATTCTACACAAAAACTCATAGAACCTTAATTTTTCTAATTTCATTAAAAAAGGATTAAGACGGGGCTTCCGCCCCTGTTTGTTCTCTGTTCAAAGGATGATTCCTTTTCTCACTACCTTAACAGATCAGCTTCTCATGAGCTTCATAGCGATGATTATGGCCATGATCACGACCACTATCGTGATCACGATCAGGAGAATCGTCGTTATGTCCATGGACGTGTCTTCGGGAGTAACCTTCTCGGTAACTGTTCCATTGAAGGTGATGACATCACCTGCGGATGGTTCGTAACCTACGGGCATCGCACTTCCGTTGACGTACAGAGCATAATTGTTGAGCTCATATCCATTGTCAGCCACGAAGGACATATCATAGCTGCTGGCCCAGTCGATTGTGACTGTTCCACCAGAGTATGCATTACCATTAACCATCCAGTACCCGTTCTGAGTATACGTGAGGGTAAGGGTAATAGTCTGTAATGTAAAGGATCCATACAATGCCTCATAGTCTCCGATAGCACTACCAGTTATATCGCTCTTAGAAACCAATGTTCCATCCTCGTCATACCAACCAGTGAAATTATATCCTGTAATTTTAGGTACAACATAAACTCCATTGGCACTTGAGGAATATTCTGTAGCATACAATACAGTATCAGTTATGTAAAGTTCCATAGAATTTGCATCAGACATAGAAATAGCTCCATCCTCAGTAATTCCATAAATCAATGCGTAACCAACCGTACCTGTTATCTTTATTGTAGCCTCATTGGATACTCCTGTGAATTCTGTAGATGCTGTACCAGATGTAATAGTACCCACAGATAGTTCACCACTGGATTCGGTCACAGACCCAGTTCCGCTAACTGTCAGTTTTTTGATATATTCTGTGCCTGTCGATACATATGATCCTGTAACATTTACCAAAACGTATCCGCCATCTGTATTATAATCATCTACAAATGCAGCCGATTTTAATGTACCTGATACACTTACAGCTAGATTGCAATCATAGGTTGTAACGTATTGTGAATTTCCGTTTACTGAGAACTCTGCATCATCCAAATCTAGTTTTCCTGCAACATTAAATGCTGCACTATCCATCTTTACAGAATATGTAAAGACGATATCATAACCAGGACTGAGCGTGTATTCACCATCTGATTCTACATATGTGAAAACATCAATATCTGACACATCGAATACATCCTCAGACGTAGAAGTTATGTTATCAAAACCACTAGTAACATTGAGTACTCCACCGAGGAGGATGTAATGAAGTGTCACTGAGGCACCGGAGTTAACATTAACTGTTGCGGCATCCAAAGATATGCTGACTGTCGCATCTCCACGCTCTATGGTGGCATCCACACTTGGAAGTATCCACAAATCGTAGATGTCCAAAGTTCCGTTAATGTCGAATGTCACTCCAGGATAAACCACGATTATGTCGGGAGAGTACGAACCACTGGTTATTGTCACTCCTGATGCCAATGTGGAATCAGAGAAAAGATATCCATACCATTCGAGTTCGATGGTATCTCCATCTGTTGCAAGTTCGAGAGCTGTTTCAAGGTTGGTGTATATTGTGTTTGTTCCTTCCATCATTCCCTTAACTGTTGAGATAACACCACTGTCATCTATAGTGGCATCTTGATCGACGGAAAGTTTTCCATTAAGTATCAGAATATTTGCATCTGTGAGATCATCCGTATTGAATGTTGATCCTGCGGAAACAGTCACTGTTGCATATGATGCATCGAAAGAATCTGTTGTAAGTCCAACTAAAGACAGGACCTGGTTAACAACACTCATTTCATTAGAGGTTAGGAGCGTGCTAAGAACAGTTCCTATATCTATCTGAAGGTCAGGAATTCCGACTATCATCATTGAGCCTTCAGCAAGAGTGACTTCACCATCTAAAGTTATATCCTCCGTTATGAAAGTATAGCCGTAAACTGTAACATCGTCCGAATTTTCCAACGCACTTGACAGAGTCGTGTAATAGTACGTGATTGTGCTTGTACTAGTACTTTCAACACTGTAGCATGATGCACATAATATGCCATCATCTATCGGACTTGATGTTATACCATCATCGGTAACGTATTTGATAAGTCCATCTACATACAACAGCCCATTGTTATCTATGGAATCAACCGATGCTGGATCTGTGGTCGTGACGTTCAATGTTCCGTTGATCACTAATACTCCATCATTCTGCAATTCCGAATCATCGTAAATTGTAGCAGTAGAACTTGAAGCAATTACTAGCGCAGCATATTCTACGTAAGTTACGTCAGAAGATGAGGCATTGATTTTGAATGTTCCCGTTACCGTCAATGTCGGAATCGAATCAGCTGTCAGGACTGTAGAAGAAACCATATCGTTCCAGATTCCAAAAATTGTACCTGATACATACGTTGTTGTCTTCGATCCAACTTTGACCAATGATACGGTCGTTCCAGCAGTGTATTCGGAATCAAATGTGGAACCGTTAGCGGACAGAACTCCAGTGAAGGAAATTTCATCATCTCCCAAAATTCCCGAAATTCCCAAATCTCCCAAAGTTACAAACCCTTTTTCCAAAGTGACAGCTCCAGTCGTAGTCCCTGATATGACCATGTTACTCAAACCATCACTGGTGTAATCATCAGGATAATCTGGAGTGGTCAATACAACCGTAGAACTACTGCTAGCGACATATATGGTCACATTCGATACACCATCCAGATATATGCTGTTGGAAATCGTATCTGCAGTTAATTCACCAGATACAATTTTGACAGTACCGAAGTATATATAACCAGTGAAAGTAGCATCCGACTTAATAGTAATGCTTACGTCAGCATTACCCTGGAACTCCCCATCTATGGTATCATACACGTAGACATCCATACTCACTGCTGATCCTTCATACACAACATCCGTAGTGTTGTAATATGAGGTGCCCGCCGCACTGCTGTCGTCGCTCTCGCTTGCAATGACTGCCACAGAGC
>CAZUIU010000016.1:4163-8630 GCA_964620455.1 uncultured Candidatus Methanogranum sp. | reverse complement strand
TTCATAAAATAGACAACATAGATAAAAATTATTGTTAGTCAAAATATTAAAAATATGTATATCCGATTAGCGGTTTTATTTCTAAAGAATAGCACATATATACATCCAAAAACATTGACAAATCTTTGTAGCATAAACAAAAATGAAGACCCTCGGGAAAGTCATGTAACCTTCCAAAATCACTTTCAAATGATCAGGAAAGCGACGAAGAACATCGCAAACGCCACGATAAGCATCAGAAAATAACAATCATTGGTCCCGATGACCTCCTGTACCTGCGACCCTAAAATCGTATCTAAGGAACGTACCGAATAACCCCAACATTACCAGGAGACATCCAGATATTATGTGTATCATACACACGGCCTAGTTGAACGTATGGGTCCCGTTCCCACTACTGACACGATTATCGTCAGCACAGGTGCGATAAAAAGGATGGTCTCCGTGTTCTTAGCATTCGTCTTTATTTTGTTATCCCTCTACTCAGCGAAAACTCTCTGAACATCATCACATATGCATTTAGATTCATTTTCGGCAATATTACATATGTAATTTCCGCCTGAAGCCAAATAGTTCACTCCGCCATTTCGCAACATGTTCCTTTTTGAACTCACTGTCCCTTTCCACCCGCAATACATTATGGTATTCTTTCCATGACTAATCAATGTCGCCCATCACAGATGTATAACAATTGCAAAATATTTGAAAAAATAAATAGTTTAGAATATGATCCTGAAGATCACGCTTTATTGTTATCCTTCAGAGAAATTATGACATTCCCCTTTCCACTGAATGTTATGCTCTTATCGGAGACAATGACGTTGGAAATCTCGTAATCAACACCGCTGGGCACATCTATGTCTAGCGGGTCTCCTCTGTTTATTTTGGCTCCGCTGCGTACTGCCTTTCCGTTGACCTTGACATCGACCGCGTCATCATCGAAAACCACTTTGTTTCTTCTTACGAACAACAATACCACAAATAGTGCCAGAATAACAATGGCCACCATTATGTACAAAGTGGAACCGCTTTCCATGTCTGTATATCCTGAGACATTGGTAATCTCCAACACATTCGCAGATACATTGACATCATCGGATGGCATCACAAAGGTGTATTCCTCATTACTGACCTTGATGACTTCTAGATCAGATGTAGATGAAATGGATTCTATTGCAGAAGACAGAGATACAGCACCGAATGTCGATGATATCAAAGAAACTACTGGCGCAGATGTGAAATAATATCCGTCCGGAGCTATTATACGCACCACTTCTCCAACATCATATGTGCTGGAAGTGACCTTACCTCCCATGTCCAGGGAAACAGTATAACTGCCAGCAATCACACCGTATACATCCACATCGTAATCCGGCATAGTGGTCGGGATACCAGTCCATGTATCGACTTCGTATCCATCCTGGCTGTACACGTAAGGTAATATCTTCTCTCCGTACTTGTACGATTCCTGATGCACTTCGACCGATCCGATGTAATATGTGATCGTGTAGCTTGCATTGCCTGCAGCATGTGAATATGACGATATCGCTATGTCTCCCGTCACATCCTCCCCAGGTATGGTGTAGACATCCCCGGATACCGAATACCCCGTATATGCAACACCGCCTATGGTGACATTCACAATAGGATCGACGTGATTCCCATGCAGATTAACTGTGAATTCGAAGTTCGATCCATAGTACGCAATATCGTCTGCACTGATTGATGTTCCTTCAATGGCCTTAGTACTAACGTTGTACGTGGCAATGTCATCAGAGATATCTAGCACCAGATCTGACATGGGCATTTCAAAAATGCCATCGTTCACAGTAACTTCGGAACCGGAGGTCGTTATCAATGCGTAGTAAGTTCTGTACCCTATGTCGTGGACAACCGTCACTGTGACTTCTGAGCCATAGATCACAGAGTATCCGCCGCTGATTTCTGATACGCCAGAGCCTGACAACGACACGGAACCATGATCTATGGAACCATCAAGGGTTATGTTGAAGACCGCATTTTCAATGCTCAAAGTGTTCGTACCATCGCTGACATCCGAGACGATTACACTGAATTCGAGACCCAATATATTGTCAACCACTATATCCGAATCGACATCTGTGCAGAAAATCAGAGATTCTATTTCTTCGGCACTCAGGCTCGAGTATGAATCGTCGAGTATCATGGAGAATCCGTATGTACTGTCATCATGCGAATATACAGCGAATACATCTGTGACCATGAACCAATCCTGACTGCCGAAAACATACAGCAGCGTATCGGGGATCTGTTCGAAGATAGTACTTGCATCGTCAACTTTCAAACCCGAGTTGATTATCGCGATATCGATAGAACATCCTTTGAAGACATCCTCTCCGATATCCGTAAGATTGGGTGCCACAAACACAGTTATGTCACTCCTTGAGAATACATCGCTTCCCAACAATTCAAGATTCGGTGCCAGAACTGTAGTGATCTGTGTACCCCAGAATGCATCGTCCCCTATATCTTCCACAGATGAGAAATCAAAAGATAATATAGCATCCTGACCGAAACAACGGTTACCTATCGATACTATGTTCTCCGTACCTGTTATTGATTCCAGTTTCTCGCACTGATAGAACGTTTCGAATGGTAAGGATGCGAGCTTGTCACTTGAGATTACAACAGTCTCGAGAGAGTTACAGTTATGCCACACGCTTCTTCCCAAGGTCTCCACGTTTTCAGGTATCTCCAAACTGACGATGCCTGTTTCCTTGAAGGCCTGATTGTTGATTGTCGTGACGCTGTCCGGTATCTCCACCGAGGTAAGTGCTGTACATCCTGATAAGAAACCTGTAGGTATGACCTCGGTACCGTCATGGAGAATTATTTCTCTTAGTGCCGTACAGCCGGCGAACATTTCCTGAGAGAGTGATGTTGTATTCACTTTGGCGTATACAAGAGATACACAATCCTTGAATATCTTCTGACTGACTGAGGTATAATCCGAAGGTATAACCACAGAAATTATCTCACTGCTTCTGTAAAATAACCATCCGTCACCATCACGACTGTATATTTTATTTACAGGATGATCTGAGACATAGGACGGCATCACTATACAACCATATGTTCTGCCATCAACCGTCAAGGCCGTCGGATCTGCTTTGCTTATAGTCCACTCACTACCGGTAGACGAACTGCCACTGGCAGTGAATACTGCAGAAGCTTGGACCACCGTTACGTATGTAATGCCCACATCACCAACATTCACATAGTACAGATCATTGCTGAAGTCAGATATGATTGATGTGGATACCACCATGAAATCGTACTTGAGATTCCCTGTTATATTGACCCCGAACTGGACTGTACCACTAAGTGGGTAGACGGTATTGGTTGTGAATTTCAGTCCTTCGGAAGTATAGTAATCAACACCGTCTAAACCAACGAATACTATACCTGTATCGCTCTCCGAAATCATTATCTCTACATCTGATACAGGCATCACGAAAACACTGTTATCTGTAGGAATCACGACATCGCCAGACTTAATTATGAATGATATCCCGTAGCCCATGCCGTTTACAATGTTCAAGGTTAACTCCGTACCAGCCAGAGCAGAGTATGTTCCGTTGTTTGATATCAAACCCGATCCCGACAATGTGAATGAACAATGTTCCAGAGAACCTGTAATGGATATGTTAAATTCTGGATTGCCTATAATGAGGTTGTAGGATCCACTTGGAAGATTTGAAACCGTGACTCTGAACAATAGGTCCGATACTTTTTCAACAGTGATAACAGAACCATCTGCATCACATGACATCAGCGATTTGATCATATCTGATGTCAGACCCGAATACTCATCCGTGAAATGCATATTGAAACTGTACACGCTTCCATCAGCAGAATACTCAGCACAGGATGACAATACATCGAACCAGTCGACTGCATCCCCGAAAACAGTGAGATTCGTGATTATATTAGCACTGTCAAAAGCCCCGGCATATTCACTGAGAGGGTGACCCAAAACTACCACACTCACTGGTGTACGATTGAATGCGTTGGAACCGATTGTCACGATATTAGGAGCAGATACGGAGTGCAGGGAGGTGCAGTTCTTGAAGGCGTAGTCGCCTATGGATGTGACATTGGTAAGATTTACCGATTCCAACGAGGTGCATCCCTCGAAGGTGCATGTCTCTATGCTGGTGACATCGCCGAATGTTATGGATATGAGACCGGCATCCCCGTAGAAGGCATGTTCGCCTATTGTTGCGAGATTGGGTGCGATCACGGATGAGACGCTGGTCTGGCTGAAAGCCCAGGAACCTATCGATGTGACGGATGAACAGTCGAAGTCCGTGAGCTGTGAATCGTAACGGAAGGATTCCTTCCCGATCGTCTCCACACTTTTTGTGTCTCCGACGGAGTGCAGGGAGGTGCAGTTCTTGAAGGCGTAGTCGCCTATGGATGTGACAT
>CAZUIU010000016.1:0-4063 GCA_964620455.1 uncultured Candidatus Methanogranum sp. | reverse complement strand
CGCCGAATGTTATGGATATGAGACCGGCATCCCCGTAGAAGGCATGTTCGCCTATGGATGTTACATTGTTCAGATCAACACCCTCTATGACAGCACAATTCTTGAAAACAGAAGAAGATATACTGGTCACATCAGAGGGTATGACAAAACAATCGTATGTTACGCCATTAGAGATGAGCCCTGAGGAATGGAAACCTGTCATAGAATAGGACGATAGTGTGAAAACAGAAGAAACTTCCAGTGCAGTAACTATCACATCCTCAGTACTACTTTTTTCAACAGAATAGTTATCGCTACCAAGGTATTCTACAGGAGATGTGGATGCTATGAAATATCCATCTGGTAATGATACGCTGAATTCCAACGCATCTTCAGATTCAATTCCTGTTACGAAAGTTACACCTGAAGAGTCTGTGAATTGAATGTCTGTATCCGAGGCTGCATCTGCACCCTGTACTGGCAAAAGTACAGCAGCAAACATTATTACAAACAGAGCAGAAATCAATACAGCTTTGATGAATCTCATTGTCATACCTCCACTAAGCCTCAGACTTTTAAAGACCCTAAAAAGATGTGATATTTAAATGTATTTTGAATCGTATATGCAAAAACGCAGAAATTACGTCATTGGTGTATTTTATGAAACCAAACAAAAATATAATGTATTAAAAAGGACAGACTGATTCTTAAATTTTGACAATGAGAAATCATTACATTATTCCGATATATTCTTAAATTCGTAAATCCGATCAACAATATCTCAATAACACTGTAATCAAATACGTAAATTGAAATTCAAGCAATGAAAAACCGTGCATGACTAGCTACACATATGTACGGATATCAGGCACCTTAGAAAATATTAATCAATATCTTTGTAAACGAAAAATGACACGACGGAATGCCGCCGTGTCTTTAACTAACAGGTTTTAAGATTCACTTCCTCTTGAGTATCGCCACCGCCGACAGCATCGCGATTACTGCTGCACATGCGGCCGCGGCCACATATACCACAGAGTTATCGGAATCGTCACTGTCACCGCTCGGAGTATCGGACGATACATGGATCGCGGATACCGTGATCGCCGAATCGGATGTCACGCCCGATATCGAGTACTGGTATCCTCCGAGGTATGACACCGTACCGCTGGAAGCGGTAACAGTGCTCACCTTGTAGTCGCTGAGCGGCATCACCGTGAAGTACTCGGTCCCGAACGGGGATATCGAGAACGACGATCCGGAGGAACTGAATATTGTGTATCCCAGTCCCGAACTCAGTGTCACGGTGTAACTGGGAATCTCCTCGGTCACGATGTATATCGAGTTGTGGGTGGTGTTGAACGTTATCGTCCCGGAACCGACGGTACCGCCCATGTCGACCAGTTCCCCGCCGTCGAGATAGTAGACGACACCGTATGAGGATCCGGAGTACGGAAGCGTGACGGATATGGTGCTGTTGCCGATACCGACTATGGCCAGCTCGTATGACGTTCCGCTGTAATCGGTCGTCACAGATGTGACCGCAACCGCAATCATACCATTATCCGAAAGCAGACTTCCGGGTATGTTGACCGACACCCCGTTGCCAAGGTCCACAGTCAGCGACTCTATATTGGATACGTTGCTCGGAAGAGTAATGACCAATCCGTCCCCAGCCGTAGAAGGACTGACGATTACATTCCCCTCTGTACTGGTCACGGTTTTGCTCTCGATATCCTCGTGTTCACTGGAATTATTGTGGAACCATCCATCTGTAGGTAAGGTACCGACGAAGAATCCATTGTTCTCGAATTTTCCTCCACTACTGTCCAGAGACCCGTTTAACATGAATGTTCCGTTGTTTGTAAATGTACCTGAGGACAGATCAATTGAACCACAGTTTAAGAAATTCTCGTTATTAGTTATGCCATAAGTGCTAGCCATGGCTCCTTCATTATATATCGTTCCTCCATTGTATAACATTCCATTGACTGTAAATGATGCATCATTAACAATTACTAGACTGGTGTCAACTCCAACAAACCATGCCTTATTTGGAGAAACAGAATAAGTACTGCCCACAAATCCGCCGTTGATGAAATCTTTTGTTATTATTTTGCATCCTGGAGCGTTTATAGTTACATCTCCATGAAGAGTTGGTAAAATATTTTCATTGGTGTCCCATGGATTCTTGTGCGGAGGCGTCCCTATACCCAAATATATCTCATCGAACGCCATATTCCCTTCTCCTACGACAAAGGTCAGATCTCCTACTTGGGCATTAGGCCCCCCATCCGAAATCACATCCGTTGACGTTCCTAAATACACCTCGGGGCTACTACCAACGTCCTTTTCTAAACCATTTATAGTTATAGTTGCACTGGATACTTCTCCTCTATTGACGCTCTGTATGAAAGAATAAGTGCCTCCTATCGTTGAATTTTTTATTAAAACATTTGAACTGTTAACCTTTCCATTAACACCTCCCGCACAAACACCTTCAAATTTTCCTCCATCTATCGATATTGATGAATTCCCAACGTATGTATATCCGCCCCATCCTCCACCGAATACATATGCTACTGTAGATTGACCACTTATACTGATTATAGCTTCATTGACCGTATTATACCATATAAATTCAGAACCATACCCCGATATGTGTGAGTGATTATTAGAGCCTCCTGCAGCCAGATAACCTCCACTATTCTGAGTCGCATTTCCAACTATTTTTATATTGACAATTTCCACAGCAGAATATCCATAATGAGTCGCCTGATCAGTGTACCCTCCACCTATAAGTTCTGTGAATGTTCCATCGCTGATAGATATATTTACATTCGATATACTAGAATTAGCAGCTCCATCAACATTTGTGGAGAAACATCCACCATATATCCTATCAATATCCCCACCAGTCATTGTTATATTCGTACTGGCAATATGGGTGGTCGAAGAACTTGTTGTATAACATCCACCTATTACCCTATCAATATCCCCACCAGTCATTGTTATATTCGTACTTGTAATCGTCATCTCATCTGAAGAATCAATCCAATATCCGCCGACTACACGAACATTTTCATTTACAGAAATGTAATATTCCACTGTTTCAAAAGTCCACGTAATATACGTGTCACCAGTTATAAATCCCATATTGTTTGTATATTGAGTTCCAGAGGACTGATCTTGTATTATAACTGAATAACAATTAGCAACAAAATAATCTACCAACCCATCTGTTTCTTTTTCAGGCCCCGCAATCCCTGCACTAACAATTGAATTATCCTCTGTATCTGCGATTGTTTGAACTGTTATAATTAGGATGGATGCAATTATTAATGTAAATGCAAATTTTTTGTATTTACTTGAAAAAAAATTATTTTTAGCGATCTTGGCGGCAGAGGAATCTGCGCATAACATACGTTGTCTTTTCATGTAATACACCTCAATGACAATGATTTTGATTTTTGTAATCCAATATGATTGTGTATTTAAAAAGAATCCCCTCGATCGATCGTCGAAATCTGTGAATTTACAAAAATAATCTAATCAAAATGTTAAAATATCAAAAATTGAGCTTTGAAAATATTATTCAAAATAGATAGTGTTTTATTCTAATATAAAAATTATAGCCCTAATTATTTATAATGATGTATCAGTTTAAAATTATCATCGATTTATATAAACTAAAAAATTTGCACAAAATCACTTTGTCAAAACATCATATCATTAATACACAGGTTGTAACATTAAATAGAGTTTTAATATCATTCTGAACTTGGAACTTGTAAAAAACACCAGAAAAACAAAACCTATCCCGCAAAACGGGATAGGTTAAACAACAGACATATAGAAAAAATACAGAAATCCTGAACTTGAGAATCAAAAAACATCTTTTATGCTTACCCAAAAAAACACCAACCTTGAGAATTATAACGACCAATTTTTCAATTGAAAATCGATTATAAAATCAGACTGAGGGTTAAAATCCGTTAACCCTCTTCAATCTGAAGATTTCTACGATTTATTTTTTATTTTTTTATTTTTAATTCTGCGGGGGAGGGACACTACATTGCCGCTG
>CAZUIU010000015.1:0-9031 GCA_964620455.1 uncultured Candidatus Methanogranum sp. | reverse complement strand
TCAAGCTATGCACCTATGCAAACCTAACGGAGATCCTGAGAATAATATCCCTGTTATGTTTGCTCTCCGTGCCATCAGAAGGATGGAGTGTAACGGTGCGATCATACTCACCGATCAATCGAAGGAGATCTGGGAGTTCTATGTGTCGCAGCTGTCACATGCAAATGATTCGGAGGCATGTCAATGACCTTTTCTGATAGATTCTTCAAATTCTGCCTTGACGAGAAGGATAGGCCCAGGTATAACCTTGTGACTTCTGAAAACCGTATTCACGATCTCAACGATTCGGCATATATCCATAGGGTTTGGATGATCACCACTTCCATAATGATCTCATTGGTTTTTGCCATATTCACATTTATTGCAGCATTCGTGGACAGGGACATGATATTGTTTCCTTTGGTGCCTTCGATTATGTTCTTTGGTGCTTACCTACTGTTCCTGGACGAATCCAGGAAGATAGACCTCAAAGGATTACAGGAGGTCTCGGAATGATCTACCTATCCGTACTTGGAATGGCGATACTGGCTTCAGAGATTTTGTCAGCATATGTTTTCGTGGCATTAAAAAATGAAAATACAAAAAAAGAAAATGTTGATGGAATGAAAACATGTTTTCATTTGTTCACAATTTTCGCGATAATCCTCATTATTCTGGGGGTTTTATTATGAATTTTAAAAAGGAGGTCTCAAAATGACTGCTTATGCGATTACGGTGACAGCCGAGATAAATCTGACAATAGATGTTCCGAAAGAGGGGATCGATTGGATGGATCTTGATGAAGAGATTAGATCCAAATTGAAAACCGAGGGTTTGGAGGTTACCGATACAGAGATAAAAATCGGGCATACAGACGAACGGTTGGTTGGATGCGAAGATGGCCTTATCGATGGGGCCTATTGTGTGGAGGTCTAAGAATGACCCTTACAGATTCTTTCAGAACATTGCTGCCAAAAATGGGAATAGACACCAGATACGGACGCATTCGTACGGCCAAATTGGAATATCTGTCCGAAGTCAATAAAAAGGAATTAAAATCCGCCCAAATATCATACTGCGTATCGATTTTAGGAGGATTAATAGGACTTATGATCGGTATCGGAATAATAGAGTACCTTTCAGATTATTCGGCATTGTCCTGGTTTTTGGCAATACCTCTAACAGTCATCTGGTTATGGTCGACGGCCCTGGGCTTCACATCGGGGTCCAAGATCGAATACATGATATCCCAAGTACCGGACAGCGTCGTAGACGGCCTGTATGATGATTGTCCCGAATCAATGAAGGTGAAGGCATGAGCATTCCCCCTTTGTCCCGTGAAGGGACCGGGAACAGCATACACGGACTGATAAAGAGTCTGCTGGACCCTTATCCCTTCGAGAGGGATATCTCAATTAGACACCCTTCCAGGAAAATATACATCCTTACAGGTGTGCAGATAGAGAAGGTCAAGAGAGCTATACTGGATAAATTCAGGAATGAGAACAAGGAGCCGTCGATTAAGGATGTTGTCACTGATGTCGAGAACATCTATTGTATAACTGTCCGTGTGGGCGGACATACGACCAGGATATTCTACACGGGGGATGAATGATGCACTCCGACCTCGAGAGTAACATCCTCGCATATCTCCGGAACCGTCCGGACGAGAGGTTCACCCTCGAGGAGATCATGACCGGTACGGACATCCATGACAGTTGGGGAACCGAGAGGATCCTCAACGATCTTGCTAGATCCAAGGCAATAAGCAGCATCCCCGTGATGACCGAGAACGGTTACAGGTTCGGGTACCGGGCACTTTCAGAAAATATCGTAAAGGTGTGAAAATGTCCCGTCGTCCTGCCACAGCTCTGTCCTCCATCGAACTGATGTGTGAGGATTTCAGGAAAACCACCACATTATCACCGACCACAATACGCGACTATTCGGGCACATTGAAAACGTTGGTTCGTATCTTCGAGGAGGGTAAACGTCACACCATGCCGTGGGAGATCACCAAGGAAGATGTGATCTGGCTTCTGGATTATTACAAGAAACACAATTACGCGATCAACACGAGAAAAACATACACATCCGTGTTGAAGACCTGGGTGGCATATTACGATAACAACAGTATCAATGATCTACGTACCAAATGGCCTACGGACATGCGCCCTAATGCCGATTGGCTGACATATGATCAAGCGATCGCATTGCTGAAGCTCGAAAAAGTACCGATGGATGATCTGATCGTTCATTGCGAATTATGTCTCGGGATGCGTAGAATAGAGGTTCTGAGGTTGCATTGCAACAGTTTTTACGATACAGGTGGCCAGAATTGGCAGGGATGTTTTGTAGATATCCTGGGGAAAGGCTCTCAGGGAGGTAAGCCTAGAAGAGTGCCTTATCACAGGAACACGAGAGCGGTATTGGAACGTTACATGGAGTACAGGAAGATGTTGGTCATGTTTGTGAAATCGAAGAACAAGAACGTGGAGGTCCCGGACAGTCTTTTGATATATGCATCTGGTAAAAAGCTGAAAGCATACAGTCAGGTGAAATGTTCGGGGATCGATGAAAGGATCAAGCCGCTTGGAGAAGCGATAGGCTATCCCGATCTCTCCAATCATACATTGCGTAGAACGTTCGGAAGAACGCTGTACAGGGATCATGTGGAACCTGCGACAATATCCAAGCTTTTGGGCCACAATTCGATCGATGAGACACTGAAATACATAGGAGTCGACCTAGATGATATGACCTCTGCCATGTCCGCATTCACGTTATGAATCCGGATTGGTGGGTCTAATTTTTCGACATAAATCAGGGAGTTGTTTGAAATGAGTGCGAATAAGACTGTAAAAAAGGGCGAGCCAGTAGGAAATGAGTGGGTCTATCCGGATTTGAACCGGAGTCAATGGCTCCCAAAGCCACAAGTATACCAAGCTAGCCCATAGACCCTTGTTTCCCGCTAATATCTATTCCATAAATAAGCATATCGTCAGACGAGGTCCATATTGCGTATGCTTTCCATCAACAGTCTTATAGCGTTTCCGCGGTGAGATATCATATTTTTCTCATCTGTGGATATTTCGGCGAATGATTTTAAGCCATCATACGTGAATATAGGATCGTACCCGAAGCCCATCGCACCTTTTTTCTCATAGAGTATGGTGCCTTTGCAGATTCCTGTAACCACAACCGTCTCTCCATGGATATCGCATCCGATGCAACATCTGAATTCTGCAGACCTGTCATCCATTCCTTCCATCAATTTCAATATTCCACCGTTGCCTATCGTTTTCTGTGCGAAAGCTGACCAGACGCCGGGAAATCCCTTAAGTCCGTTTATGAAGAGTCCCGAGTCATCTATTATGAAGTCATGGATACCCTTTTTCCTGATCTCTTCCATACCTTTATGCACAACTTCTTCCAGGTCTGTGGTTTGTACTTCATCATATGGTATGTGCAGATGCTCCACTTCAACATTGAGATCACCGAATGCTTTTCTGAATTCCTCGACTTTTCCAAGGTTGGATGTTATGATTTTGAGAGTCATGTGTATCTACCTCTGTCCTTTATTTCCTGGATTTTTTTCATGACCTTATCGGAATCGGTCTTTATCTCACAATATTCCTTTATGAGTGCAGCGTATTGATCTGGAAGATCGGGGTGTGCTGATGCGAACGCTCTTTCCAGAAGACGGATGTCCACGCCAATCTCCTCTAAGTCTGTATTGAATGAGCCCATTGAGAAATCCACGACGTAGATGTTTCCGTCCGTGGACATGATCATATTAGACGTTGTCAGATCGCCATGGCTTATTCCGGCGTTGTGGAGAGTCGCTACCATTTTTCCAATCATACGACACACGGCGTAACTATCACAATCTTCATCATCCAAGACATCCTTGATTTTTTTGCCTTCTATGTACTCCATGGTTATGCTGCATTCTTTCAGATCGATATCGAATACTACCGGCGTTCTAACACCGGCGGATCTGGCCTCTTTCATAACCTTGACTTCATTTCTCATTCTGGTGGATCTTATTCTATGGTCCAATTCCGGATGCCTGTATCCTTTTGGTGATCTTATTTTCACTATAGCCGGGTGATCAAGAAAATTCGTTCTGAATATCTTGGCCTCTGCTCCGCTGGCCATAGGTTGGAAGTTCATGAGATATGCAATTATCTTCTCATGTAAATATTTAATAGTTCAGAGAAGGATATGCCATCCATGAGGTACACAATCACGGGAGATAATCTCCAGTTTGTAAATGTCCAGGTCGAGGACGGGGAAGAATTCCAGTCGGTGGCCGGGGCTATGAGGTACATGACCGGTAACATGACCATGGAAGCTAAGATGGAGGGAGGCATGCTCAAAGGTCTTAAGAGATCGTTGACTGGTTCATCACTGTTCCTTGTCAAATATAGCTCACACGGTGGTTCCGGCGTTGTGGGACTAGGTGGTTGGGCACCCGGTAAGATTGTCGATCTGGATGTAGGTAAAGGTTCGTGGATAGTTCAGAAGACAGGATTCCTGGGTTCCCAGAACACTGTGGATATGGATATGGCGTTACAAAAGAAACTTGGTTCTGCATTGTTCGGTGGTGAAGGATTCATACTCCAGAGATTGAGCGGATCAGGTATGGCTTTTGTAGCGGCATGCGGTGATTTTAATATAGTGGATCTTAAACCCGGAGAGAAATACAAGGTTGCAACCTCGAATGCTGTTGCTTGGCAGGATACAGTACAATACGACATAACTGCCGCCGGAGGCATCAAGACGGCTCTGTTCGCAGGAGAGGGACTCTTCGTGACTACACTCACAGGTCCTGGTAAGATAATAATACAGTCCATGACTCTGGCTGATCTGGCAAGTTCACTGGTTCCCTTCCTTCCGTCCAATTCTAAGTGAAGTGATCAAATGACTGAAGAGAGAAGAAGTACATTATGGTCCGGGATCGGCATATTGTTGCTGGTTATGATCGTTATAGCTATAGCGGTATACGTGGTCATGAATCCCAGCATACTGGAGAGTCTGATCAATATACTAATATTGGTTGTTGTAGCAATATTGGTGGTCGCATTGATCATTTTCCTAGCTATGAGTGTGCTGGCAGTACCGTATTATGTACTGAAGGGTGAGAAATTCCAAACGGATGCCTCATACGATCTCAAAGATGTGAAACCAGTCAAAGAAAAAACCGAGATAGCGGATGCCACTCAAGGAAAGGAGAAGGGATCCGACAGGGACGATGAAGATCTAAAAGGCCTGTATTGACCATCTCGTAAACCACTTACCATTATTTTCATTCGGTCATTTTATCAATCTCCTGATATATTCAGTGGTTGTGAAACGTATACCTACAGGCTGTCATTCTTTCGATGAGCTATTGGGTGGGGGTATCGAAGACAGCAGTGTCACCATGATATATGGGGAAGGTGGATGCGGTAAGACCAACATATGCCTTCAATTGGCTCTTAATGTCATAAAGGGAGGCAAGAAGGTTGCTTTCATAGATGCTGAGGGCATATCATATGATAGGATACATCAGATATTCGGAGACGACGGTCTCTCCAAGAATCTGCTGGTGTTCCAGGTCCACAGTTTTGAGGAACAGTCCGATAGGATCGACAAAGTCGTCAGATTGGCTGAGAATGATGTGCTCGGAATGGTCATAATAGATTCCATGACCATGTTTTACCGTCTCAATCATGATGATCCCAGAGTAAGGAACGATTTCATAAGACAGACAGAGGTTCTCCTGGGTATAGCCAGGAATTTCGAGATTCCTGTTTTGATATCTTCACAAGTATATTCTAATTTACAGACAGGCACCATAGAGTTTCTAGGCGGGCATGCGATGCAACACAATGCCAAGACCATCATAAGATTGGACAAGAAAGGCAACGGTGTCAGAACTGCTGTGATAATTAAGCATCGCAGTCTCCCCGAAGGGAGGACTGCGAATTATCGTATAACATCCACAGGCATAGGTGATGTTTGAATCAGACATCCCTGTTGATGGCATATTTGGCGAGGGATATCATGAAATCCTTGTCTTTGCTAGGTCCAAGGAATTCTATCTTTGATATGGCCTCTTCCACTTTCTCTTCTGCAATCCTTCTAGCATAATCTATGCTGCCAGATTGTGAGAGTATCTCCCTGGCACGTGCTATCTCTGCTTCGTTCGCATCCATTTTGCCTAGTATGCTTTTGAATTCTTCCATAATCTTGGGGTCTTTTATATGGCTCATGGCGTGTGTTATGAGTATTGTGCATTTTCCCTTACGTATGTCGTTGCCCACCGATTTGCCGGTTTTAGAGGTGTCACCGCATATGCCTAGATAATCATCGAATATCTGGAATCCCAGCCCCAATGCCATAGCGTATTCGTTGATGGCCTTAACAGTTTTCTTATCCGCACCACCTACGATGGCACCACCAGCAGCTGCAGCGGCAAAGAGTACGCTTGTTTTCAGTCTTATGGTCTCCATGTAGACATCCTCGGATACTATGCACCCTTCGTTGGCTGTATCCATCTCTTGTCCGCGAGCAAGGTCCCAGACGGCTTTGGTGACGTATCTTAGGGTGTCTCTCAGTTTCTCACCGTCTATCTCGAGTTCCGTCATCACTTGGAAAGCTTTGGCGAAGAGGGCATCTCCCGCTAGTATGGCGGTAGGCATTCCATAGTCCACATGTATTGTGGTCATGCCCCTTCTCTTCTCATCTCCGTCCATGTAGTCATCGTGTATCAACGTGAAATTGTGTATGTATTCTATAGCTACGGCCAATGGTATCGCTTTTTTCCTGTCTCCTCCGACAGCCGAACAGGTTGCTAAGACCATGGCAGGGCGCATGCGTTTCCCACCGGCGTAAGGATATCTCCTGGAAGCTTCTATAAGCTTCATCGGATCCTCATCAGGTATATACGATCTTATGGCTTCATCCACTTCCTCAGAAGCTTTTTTCAAATATTCTTTTGCGTCCATCTCAATCCCTCTAACCATTCCTTTGATTCGCCCAGTATGACATATCTTGTCTTTGAAAGTTGTCCAATGTTTGCGGATCCAGTCAACATCATTGCGGCTCTCAGTTCTTCTTCAATCAGAGTGAGTTTCTGTTTTACAGCTTCAGCCGAGTCTATTGCTTCCCTAAGTATGGAATTTGCGACACCGGCACAAGTGGCACCCATCGCAATGGATGCTGCCACGTGGGTTCCGTCCAGTATGCCTCCAGAAGCTATCAACGGAAGGCCGTTTCTGGCTTCCAGAAGCGATACTGGTGCAGGTATCCCCCAATCTAAGAATGTCTCTCCCATGGCGGATCTTATATCGTCGCCCGCTTTCATTGCACGATGAAGTTCCACTGCCGAGAAACTTGTACCGCCCATTCCGGCGATATCCATTCCATGTATTCCGGTTCCTTTCAACCTCATGGCGACATCGGATGATATTCCCGCTCCTGTTTCTTTAACAATCGTGGGATATTCCTGTGCAACGTCACGTATGGCTTCGTAGCATCCTTTTCCATTGGTGTCTCCCTCAGGTTGTATAACTTCCTGCAGGAAATTGAGGTGTATAGCCATGAAATCAGCATTTATGAGGTCCTTAGCTGCACCTATGTCTTCCATTGTGAACATGTCTTTACTTTTCTGTTTCACTAGCTGGGGAGCTCCCACATTGCCTATCACGAGGGGCAAGTCGTAGTCTTTGATAACGGAGTAGCTCTCGGGGTCTATCCCGTTTATTCCTGCACGTTCGCTTCCGACACCCATGCCTATACCTAATTCTGAACAAGCTTTTGCAATATTGCTATTGATCCTCTTTGCATTAGAGAAACCTCCCGTTATGGCTGTCACCATCAAAGGAAACTCTACTTTATGTCCCATGACATCAACAGTTGTGTCGATGTCATCTGCATCGACTTCCGGCAAGGCGTTGTGTATAAGTCTGATATCGTCCCAGTAGCAGTAACCCGGAGCGACCCTCTCATTCAGGCAGATATCGATGTGGTCGGCTTTTCTTTCTTTGATAGGTGTCATCATTTCAATCCTCCTCTAGCCATTGTGCAAATGACGTCTTCCCCTTTCAGCAGGGATAGCAGTCTTCCTGGTACAGATCCGTTGACCAGCACGCATGGCCGGTCTTCCGTGCTCATCCTGAGCATGGCTCTCATTTTGGCTTCCACTCCTCCGGTCACATCGTCGACTGTGGTGTTGCTGTTGATATTCTTCAGTATTTCGGTATCGACATATTCTATGAATGTGGCATCGGAGTGGTCTTTGGGATCTTTGTCATACAATCCATCTATGTCAGAGACGAAGACAACCATATCCGGTTTGAACATGTCGCACAGGGCTTCCATCAACTGGTCTCCTGAACATATCCCGAAACCTTTTTTGCGGTCCATCAGAACATCGCCGAACATAATTGGCATTATACCAATGGATTTCAGGGATCTGATTGCTTCAGAATTCTCGATTATGAGTTTCCCGTTATCCATGACAAAACATGAACCGGGCGGGACAGATACTGCAGGTATACCGGTGTCGAGGAGTTCCTTCACAACCATCGAACTCAGTTCCCGTACATCATATTGGACTCTTGCAGCTGCAGCTATCTGTCCATAGTCTACGAATCCGTTCTGCAATGCATATTTCTTCGCGACCACGTGTCCAAACGATCCTGCTCCATGAACAATCATTGTTCCTTTATCTGATTCAGCAATCTCCTCACATAGCCGTTTGACAGTGTCCTTGTCGAACTTTCTGTACTGGGTTTTGTCAGTTATTATGCTTCCACCCAGCTTTATCAGTATCATCATCAGTCTGTAAGGAAAGGGGCCTATTAATTGTATTGTATTATTCTGGAGGAAACGTGTGCGAACTGAAGCACAATTAGAAATTGGAAAAGTGGTTGACAGCGTGCCTGAGTTCCCGTACGCTTGCGCAGTACAGTACAGACAGGTACGCGGGCGGACTTTACTGCCGGGTTCGGAATGGGACCGGGTGTCGCCCCGCCGCTTTGACCGTCATACCAAGACATGG
>CAZUIU010000014.1:0-10223 GCA_964620455.1 uncultured Candidatus Methanogranum sp. | reverse complement strand
TGGGGTTTGTTTATAAGGGTGGGGATATCCCCCTTATTTTCCATCATACGGACACCTCCGCGATTTCCTTGGCTTTCAACTTAGATTTCTCGTGGCGTATCTTTCTGTCACATTCGGAATAATCGCATGACCAGAATGTCCACGGTCTCGTCCAGTCCTTCAACTTCTGCATTCTCGGAGTTCTGGGAACATCGATGTTCAGCATAGAATAGGCCGTTACGCCTGCATTTTTCAGGATCCTGCATCTTTCCACGGCATCGTCCACGTCTTTGTCTGAATCACAATAAACGTAACACATGACATCGTGTTTCAGGGAGATACCGACATCTTCCATCATACGGACGGCTTTGAGAACATCCTCTTTGTAATCCATGCTGTCGAACGCTATTCTCCATGTTCTGAATGCTTTCAATTCTGCCAGCTTATCGGCTATGTTCTGATCAAAGAGACGTGCATCGAGACCTTGGTTGAAATCCACGGAAATGTTGTTGTCGATTAGCCAATCGGCTGTTTCAAAGAAGTGTTTCCTGTTGGCCAGAATGTTGTTGTCCATCAGGACGCAGTTGTTGAAATCTTCGCCATGGCAAATCTCAGAAATATGGTAGACTATCGTGAATCCACCTTCCTTTGTTGGAACTATGCAAAAAGGACAGTGTCTTATGCACCCTCTTGTTGTGAATCCAAGATAGTGGTCGCATTCAGGATAGATCGAGTAATCGGGCTGCATCGATTCTATTTTTGGATCCAAACACTTGTGAAGATCGTAACCTGATCCGCCGATATCGATCTTTGCATCAGGATACCAGAATTTCAGGCCGTCTGCATCGTGCCTGTTCTGTTTGAACACAATCGACGCATATACGATATCGGGATCTGCAACATTAAATCCTACCTCACACCCCAAAGATTTGTAGTAGGCGGAAACCTTCATCAGAGCGAGATTCGGGATCTTACTGTCCACATCCACCAAAAGGACTTGTTGGTTCATTCGGACACCTTCTTTTCAATCTCATATTCTACATATTCAAGAGGCGCACCGCACGAAGGGCAATTCTTGATTTCTTCCATCATCCATGAACTGTAGTATTCATCATATCTGAAAACCCAATGTCTGCATACTTTTGGATGAATGCCAGTTAAATCTTTTCCAAGCAATGATGCTATGTATCTTGAATCATCGAAATCTATGTATTCTTCATCTTTTAAAAACAATTCTTGAATGTTCTTGAGTTTATTTTCTACATATTTACAGCAAGGCTCGATGTAATTGCCATCGGTACGGAAATGTCCATCTTCTACAGTCATGCGGATACCTCCGTCCCGAAGTCAAAGAGAGAGGGCTGTCTGCACTGTTTCACGGTGTAAAATTCCCTGAATATATCGACCAGGACACCCACGCATATGCTGTTGCCGGCCTGTTTGTAAAGTTGGGTGTCCGATGTACCTACCGACTTGGCTTTATCATAATCATCATCAGATAAGTCCATCACGCGCCAACACTTGTGCGGTGTTAGACGGCGTATGCGAGAATCTTGTATACATCCAATATCTGCTCCGCATTTGAGGGTCGAGATCATATCCTTCTGAACCGTTCCGCGTTTCTTGGAAATATTATGTATGTACAGTCCATCCCCGTCGGATGCTTCCAAAAATCCCTTCTTGGTATTATTATGGATAAGGATCTTGGGCTGTCTGTCTCCTCCTCCGCGTGTGTTGATCGCAGGGCAGTCACCTTCCGGACTGTAGACCCTGCCGGTCTGTTCATGCTTTCCTTCCAGCTGGGCGACCTGTATGAGTGTGTCTTCTTCTTCTCTGAATCTCGTCTTGACACACTTGGCATCTCCTTCCACGTCTGTGATCGAGAATCCGAATCCGTGACCCTGCGCCCGGTGGCGTTCCTTATGCTCGATAAGCCTGGATATCCTTTCCGGAGACAGATAGTACTTCTCGTCTACTTCCGCCTCGAGTACGTCTTTAAGACGTTTCGTCTTGGGCCTTCCTTCCGGGAACCGGAAATATGTGCTGTCGAGACATGATACCATATAGCATCTGGAACGGTTCTGCGGTACATCGAAGTCCTTGGCATTCAAGACCTTCCACGATGAGGTGTAACCCATCTCGGAGAGCAGCCCTATCCACGCATCGAAATCCTTTTTGTTCTTGGAATTGGCAATCGCATCGACATTCTCCATAAGGAGTGCATCAGGCAGCTGTCCTCTGCTTTCCGCCTCGAGTAAAAGTCTGCCTACATTCCATAGGCATGTCCCCGATCTCGTTCCCGAATCCTTGGCCATGCCTCTGCACTTGCCGGCTATCGAAAGGTCTTGGCAGGGAAATGAGTATGTTACGAGATCGATATCGTCCGGTAACCTTTCGACCTTCGTTATATCGCCCATGTTTGGCGTGAATCCGTGTATCGCACAGTACGATGCATAGGCGTGTTCGTCTATCTCGCATACGGCCACGGTCTCGTGGGGTATACCGGCGCGTTTGAGCGCGGCCCTCTGCGCACCGATACCGGAAAACAGTTCCACGACACGGATGGGTTTACCCGTCTGCCCTAAAACCTTACGGGTTGCTCTAAAACAAATGTTTTCGGGCATTATTGGGCACCCCCCTGGCTGTTTTCGGGCAACACACCCGCTTTTCTGAGTCCTTTGATCAGAGTGGGACGTGAGATCCCATCGAATTGAGTGGCCAAAGCACGCATGGAAATGTCAGGATCCGCCGTCAGTATCTCGCGGGCCTTGTTGATCTGATAGGGGGTGAGCGCAATCTCCGGGCGGTGGCATACTTTACCTTGGGCCTTCGCTCTCTCGGTGCCTATCTTAGACCTCTGTGAGGTCTGTTCGGACTCCAACTGTGCGAATATGGCCGTGATGTACGTCATGGCCTTGCCTATGGGTGTGGTCGTGTCGATGTTCTGATCCGTTATTATGAGATCCACACCGATGTTGGCCATGTTGTTGATGAAAAGTATAGCATTCAGAACGTTGCGGTGGAGTCTGTCAAGTTTGAATGTTAGAATCGCATCGAATCTACGTCTGTTGGCATCCTTCACCATCTTGTTGTAGGCGGCACGTTTGGACTCCGTACGGCCACTGAATCCGTTATCACAGTATTCCTCGACTATGGTGTACTTTCTATCTTCGCAGTATTTGCGGAGATAGAACAACTGAGACTGTATGGAGTCCTTCTCACGCTGTTCCTCGCTGGAAACACGGGCGTAAATGGCCACTTTCATAAGAATGACCTCCACAATGACGATCTTTCGTAGTCTGAAATCCAATCCTCGAATGATCCCAGATCGCATATCAGTGTACCGTTCGCATCGTACACATCCCCATCCAATAGGTGGTATGTATGAAATTCAACTGTAGAGTCGTAGTCGTGTTCTATGAATTTACTTACGATTTTCAGACCATGTCTCATTTTTTTGAGAGCTTGGGAGAATATCAGAGGATAGGATGTCATGCAATCCCTCCATTCTTCGATTTTCTGGATTCTAAAATCCTAGCGTTCACTTTACAACGTACAATCTCCCACATGTAGGCGGTCTGTTCGCTATCAGAGTTCATTTGGTTGCCGTTGATGATCTTCATCTGTTCACTGTACGGTTTGGAAGAGATCTTGTTGAAGTTGCTATCGGCGTCTTCATAGGCTTCGGAATAATCCACTTTAGTGAATTTCGAGAAATCCATCATCATGCGGACACATCCTCAGATATGACGTACTGTCTCACTTTGCGCTTGGTCAAAGAGTCTACCTTTGTTCCGCAGATCTGTATCTTCCCGTCGTTGAGAAGTTCGTTAACGCGTGAACATACGTCCTTGGGTGTGACAATGCGCTTGATCCCGTCCCTCTCGTTCTCCATCCTGAGCCTTCTGGCCACATCATTGGCCGACATCATAGGATAACGAGCGATACAGTCCAAAACGGCCTGTTGGCGGTCATAAAGACCGTTGTCGGGAGTGTTGACCAGGTCGCGGTATGCTCTCCTTGAAGATTCGGAAACTATCATGTGACCACCTCTTCACATTCCGGGGTACCGTCCCTTTCAGGATCGTACCTCTTGTATGCTATGCGGTCAACAGCACCGGACCTCTCGGCTTCCACGACATCCGTACCGTAATCGATAGACAGGAAGTCATATCTGACCGGTGAAGGATGATCAGCAACATCGGGCTCGGTTTTCTTCATCAATGACCTGGAACAGGACCAGAAACGCTTATTCTCAGCCCAATACGGGGCCAATGTGGACGCAGGGTCCTGATATCTGTCAGATATGGCCATCATGCACTTTTTGAGGTATTTCTTGAGGTATTCCCCGCCCGACATCTTACCTGCATCATGCGGCGTATCATCGTGTGTGTACCACTGCCATTCTTTGTGGCCATCGGCACACTCTACGCGCTTCAATCCGTAAGCCTCTACAATGCTGGCCTGGTGGCATGAGTTGTCCCATTTCTCGGAGATCCAATGTCTCTCTTCCCAAGCATTGGAACTGTGAAGATAGCGGCGTCCGAATATCAGAGCATGTATGTGCAATAATCCGGTCTTGGTGTACTCGAAAGCAGCTACGTATTTCTGACGGTGTACGCGGTCCCCCATTTCCACGGTCAATATCTGCATGAAGGTGTTCCATGCCTTAGAAGAGTGTCTGTTAGCCTTCCACAGATTCGGGAACCTCTTAGGATCCGTTGTCAAGGTGACGAAAACGGCTTCATCGAACAACTCCAATGACTTGTCCTGGGCGTATTCGTATGCCTTCAAACGTTCTATGCCCTTGGCGTAATCATTGAACCTGGTTGCATAATCGAATCCGATTATCTCACCGGTTATCGTGTTCATGAGACGGATGATCTTTCTCAAAGATTCGTCCTGGTAGATCCTGAACCTGTCCATGAGTACCCTCATGTCATGGTAAGGGCCCTGTGAGTGCCTTTTCTCCACTCTGTCGCGGCGGTTCTCTTCGTAATCCAATGTCTTGACTCCTTGAAGGAAGTAGATAGCCGATTTGCGAAGGCTCCCGCACCTCTTGGGAATGGCGTACGGATCACGACGGGCCCCGGATGCTGGCTTAGGCGTAATTTCACGTGTTGGAATTTTGTAATATCCCTTTATCAAGTCTGTTTTTTCTGGGGCTCCGAGGCGCGGCGAAGCCGCGCTGTTGACAGTGACCGCGTGTATCTTAGATTGGTCTAGAACGATCCATAAAAGACCGTCGGACCACTCCCTAGGTTTGTTGTTCTGGTCTATTCCTGTGAAAATAGGGGATTTTGCACCCTTCTTTATAGAAACTATACCCTTTTTCTCAAGATTCAGGGATGCACGGTACAATCTCTGATAGAGGTTGTTCTTGGTGTATGTATGACTGAGAGGGGACTTGAGGGCGATGTTCAATACCCATTGCAAATTTACACAGTTGTTATTCGCCTGTGCGTGTTCGATCACGAATCTCTGTTCCTCTGTGAGATCCTCAAGACGGAAGATCGGGTGAACAGAATCGTAGTCCTCTGCGATGTTCTCCACTGCGCGGTCCCTTTCATCGGATTCGGCGTCAACAATGGCTTCCACGGACTCTGTTGTTTTATCGTCCGAATAGAACGGAGGTTTGTCAGGGGAGAGCTTCACATCATGCAACAATCCCTTCTCAGGTACGATCTTGGATGTCGCCTCTTCCAAAGGTCTGAGCAGTTCCCTTATGGCCGCCTGGACCTTCGGGATGTCTATGGAAATGGCGTTCATCTTGAATCTGGGCGTACCTGGGAAAAGATAAGCGAATCCGCGGACGGACAGACGCTTGAAGGCGCGTTCCAACTCCAATGTCAGACGCTTGTTAGAGTACGATTGGTAACGCTGTAACTCCTGGCCGTTGAGTTTTCCGTACTTACCGGCCTTTATATCGGAAGATATGACCTCTATCATGTGGTCCAAGGTCATGTAGAATCTCGTCGGACGGACATCCTTAAGGTGTACCTCCATCGCGTATCTCTCTTCATCCGAGATACGATGTGATGAATCCCTGTAGTATTCCGTGACATCCGCGGCGGTGAATATGTCGAAGGTCTGATGCGGTTTGCGTACGGACCTCTGGCCCTTGGACATTTCTATGAGTTCGCGGTACTGTCTAAGTCTCTCTTCCTCTTCTCTGGTCTTCGGGTCGCAAATGACCATGAGGTATCTCTTACCCTCTTGCAGATAGTAATGGAGAACGGTTTTCTCATGAAGGTCGAATCTGTAATCCGGTATGTCGATGGTTGAGATCGACTTAACCACCTTCAATTCGGATTTGCTCTCTGATTCGGAGATCATTGATCAACACCTCCGTTAATCTTCTTTGAACCCAACTCTAACTCAAGAGGGGCCATACAGAACGGACAACAGCGCAATCTTCCGCGGTCTCTCTGGAACCCGTGAGGTGTGACTCTCTGTTCACCCCACACTATGTACCAACTACCATCAATATTCTTAATATTCTGAGTCGCAAAACAATCCATCAGGTAGCAGCACGTACTAAGATGCTCACCGTCTGTAACGAGTCTGCGGGTAGGAGCTATAACTTCTCTGGGAGAGGTCATTGGATACCACCTTTGTCATAAAATGGGTATTCTATAGGAGCTCCACAGAAGGGGCATGTGAGGGTTTGTTGTAAAACTCCCTTCGGTGAGACCCACGCAAGAACGCACACGTATTTGTGTTCGTATTCCAGTGTGATTATGTTGCAACGATCATTATCCCAAGCATTCTTCATTTCTTTGCAACACGGATCTATCTTACCATCGCCCAGGTTTCTGAAATGATCATTCCTGATGCTCATTGAAAACCACCAACCGAGGCTTCGTACAATGTTAAATGACCTGGGGCGAAACAGGATTCCACAATGTATTGCATTTCGGGAGTGAGTTCATCCCAAGATTGCGCTTCTTTCTCAAAATCCGGTATGGTTACGAACGTGTGAACGAAAACGGTCTTGGATGATGGATCTCCGTACTTCAATTCTGGATAGATCCTCTCCAACTCGTCGCAGTAATCCTTCGGATTATCGAATCCGTCAGCCTTCCAGTAGCCGTCTACTACGGCGGACCAGTAGGACATTTCCCTGACATCCCTGATAAGTATGGCGAATGTCGGATAGTGGAAGATCTGATTAGGTTCGGCTTTCCTCTTCAAACGTGTCGTACAGGTTTTCTTACCGGTAGAGATAAGAGGGTAGAATTTGGGTTCAAACTTCAATCTGACCACCTCCGAGAATCTTCTCGATCTTCGCAGGATCTATCCTGTTGATTATGTCGTTCAGCTGAGAGTATTCCTCGATGATATCCTTGACATATCCACCGAGATCGAGAACATATCTCCTGTTGATCTCGAACTCTCTGAAAGTGGAATCCTTCAAAACCGGAAGAGGGGATCCCGTAGTCTGTGTTGTGTGAACGGCTGAGAAATAGTCTATCGTTTTCCTGAGATCCCTATCGACGAGACCCAGGCTGGAAGAAAGGTTGTCCATACCCATCAGACAACCCTCCTTTTGAGGATGGACATGGAATCCCCGTCAACGAATACGTCGTATCCGGGACTTGCGGCCTTCTCCTTTTTGATAAGGGCCAGAGCATCGTTGAGGGTCAATGGCGATGTACGGAGATCCGCTAGAACGGTATCGGGCTCGATCATTCCGAGACCTCCTTTCCATTGATCTGGCCGAATCCATTATTGGTACGATCTATCCATGCCGACAATGATTTCAGTGGTTCCGACATCTGTTTTTCAATGACTTTCAGAAGGTCTTTTTCTAAATCTGAAAGATTTTCAGGGTTTTCAGATAAGACCTTCAAGTAATAGGATAAATCGATAAGTTTGGCAACCGTCTCATTTATCTCCGTCTCACATTTGCTGGCGCAAACACCCATTCTCAAGAGTTGTTCAGAGTTCATGCGACATCCCTCCTCAGAGTATGTCGGATATCTCTTGTATGAGATCCCACATCTTGCGATCTATGTCTTCCCTTGCATCCGGTCCCATAGTGTCCGAGAACTCCCAGGAGATCCTGCAAATGGTACTGACGGTGTTCTTGTCCTGATCTACGATGTTGAACGATTTTGAAAAGCCGTTCATTTCCTTCATAGCTTGCGCTGATTGGTTGATTTCTATCATATTTTGACAGTCCTGCACATTTGGAATGTGCAATGTACATATTGGAGTTGCACATATTTAAGACTGTATGCAACTTGATGCGTTGCATGGCACGTAATAAAATCTCATTTACAGTTACTTTACCGCCTGAAATATACAAATATCTCAAAGATAAGGTAGAAAGAAGGGATTTCAAAGATATGGCACATGGTATAGAAGTGTGTGTTCTAAGATACAAAGAAGCAGAAGAGAGAGGCGAGAGGCCGTGAGTGATTTTAGGACTGTCAGATCTTAAAAATTGAACCTCACGAGCCTCATTGTTTTCTCTACAGTCAGATATGCTGACTGTACATTTAATCATATCACATTCAGAGGTCATGTCTGAACCTCCTCGAATCATAATATCTGTTGAATGTACCGTTCGATGTCCTTGCTGACATCTTAGATATCTGCATCATAGCAGACCCGGCTTTGGATAAGAATGCGTTATGATCGTTGTCTAGAATTATGGAATAATCCGCATCTATGAAACCAGGTCTCACAAAGAACGATATAAGTCTGTCATGGCAGCCAATGTTCTTGTTGGATTGGGATCTCAATCTTGTTGAAATACAAGTATTCGGCGGCATATCATCAAAGACGATCATGTGGAATTGTTTTCTGTTATCCAAATGATCCATAGCACAGACGCAATTATCCGATCTGGAAGAATCCCAATCCCATACGATCAGATCAAAAGCATCGTTGTATCTTCCGAGTGCTTCGTATGCAGTGAATATCAGGAAATTGGTCTTACCGCTTCCGGGTTTTCCATATATGGCAACATCTACCATATTTTTGCAGTCTTTAATGTCGAATTTATTGAAAACATCTAAGAATGTCGGTCTTTCCTCTTCATTATTCCAATTCTCGTTACCATATATCGACTCAGGCTCAAGGCAATTTTCACAATAGTCGTAGCTGTTATTCATAACGGCCACCACCTGGTACCCTTCGGGTTGCCTATCTTCCTTACAAGGCCCCAATCAATGAGCTTGTTGCATCTTTGCGTTATACCGGCGTTGGCATTCCTGGCCGCCGTAGGGTCTGGATGGAAGTGAGCTACGATCTGGGGTGTGGTGCATCCGGGATTCTCCCGTATGTATTCCAGACATTCATTCTGTCTGGCCATCATTCAGACCCCCATTTCTTTATAGGAACATCGAAAGGACGTTCATTTTTAGAAAAATCAAAGGGAATGGCTATTTCAATATCCTCGGAGGTGGTTATACGGAGTGTTCCATCCTGGACCTTGGAATGTGATGTCTGATAGTAGGTGGATATGCTCTTGACTAAGCCTATAAAATTGAAATTTAATGTAAATATCCTTACACAATCTGGGACTTCCGGATTCCAAATTAGTGTCAGACCTATTGGTCTATCATATTTTTTGTCCCTTGTAAGTTCAAGACAGTAATTTAATCCTGAACTCGTCGTCCAATTCTCAGTCTTGCCTTCCTCATAGAACTCCTTGATCGCCTGTAGTTTCTCTTCGGTGATCATGCGGTGGCCCCCTGGTCGTCATATATTGTTAGTAATGGGGCATCCGGGCGGTTGAGTACGTGATAATTCGTTTCTCTAGGGCGGAACAATTCAGGAGATAGCCCATGAGGCGTAGAGAAACACCTACGATCATTGTTGAAAAATATCTCAGATACAGGGCAAATACCATTGCAAAATCCGTCTAAAACCATTCTTTCGTCGGGTCTTTCGGAATTGATCAGAGGGCAGATGTACCCAACCTTAAGGGGGCACTCTATGGGCTTTTCTTGAGACTTAGGCACGGCCCATGCCCCCTTCTTGAGATTCCATCAAATGCGAAGGATTAGCGATCACATCGCATTGCAAAAGGTGTCTGTCGAGGTCGGAAATGTTCTTGCATTCGAGGCACTCGGAACGTATCTTAGAGACCGATCCGCGAGAGCATACGCAGGTCGCATTCAAATTTCTGGCACAAATTTTGATTTCTGAAAATCCACTATCTGGATAGTGTTGGTTGGTGCGGGCGCCGGCCAAAATAACCCTAGGGGTAGCCAGCATGCACATTTCAACGG
>CAZUIU010000013.1:0-14001 GCA_964620455.1 uncultured Candidatus Methanogranum sp. | reverse complement strand
TCCAAGCTGAAGATGGGCGGGACCCCGGCGAACAGATCCGTCAAGAAGAAGAGAGAAGACGGGACCATGCCCAAGGCGAAGACCACGACCGCTGCGAAACCTGCCGCAGCGAAACCGGCAGTATCCAAACCCAAGCCCGCGGCTCCAAAGAAGTCCGGGGTGCAGACGACCATCGGCAAGAGGAAGGTAAGATGAAGCTCTACAAGCGCCGCGGGCAGGACAGATGGTCCGGATACCGGAACGAGGGCAGAAAAGGGATATCCGGATCTGCGGAGCTCTTGCCCGACGGACGGTACCAGGTCAGATACTCTCTGAGCAACGGATACGGGGAAGGCATCAAGGGGACCTTCGTCTCATCGAAGCTGAAGGACGCCGAGAACATGCTGGATTCCATCCTGGACAACAGTCTCAACGTCATCCAGTACAAGCAGATCGCACCAGAGGACGATATCAAGGACTGCTACGACCGGGACGGGGATATCTTCTGCCCCAACTGCATGGGATACTATTGGATCGGCGTCGGGAACAACATCCGCGAGTGCACCACCTGCGGATGCCGCTTCAACGCCGACGATGCGACCGTCTTCTACGATCAGTGGAATCACAGTGTCTTCGACAAATACCGCGATGAGACCGAGAACAGCCGTAAGAGGATCTTCTCGAAACGCGACTGGACCATCGCCGAGGGCGGGTTCAGGTATACTCCGGAGAACTTCGATTCCGGGTACTACAACAAGCTCATGAACTACGGGAACCCCAAGGACCGGAGCAGGATCCTGAGCTTCAATCTCAGAGGCAGGCTCTTCGGAAGGAGGCTCTGACATGTTCGGATTCAGGAAGAGGTCCAGAGCGAAGAAGAGGAAGATCTTCAGCCGCAACGTACCTCCCAAGGTATACTGTCCCGAATGCGGCATGGAGCTCAATGCCATCTGCATGAAGCACAACGGCGTGGATAACGGCGAGTACTACGAGAATTACCGGTGCGACGGCTGCGGATGCCGCTTTACAGCTGTCTACGACGGCGAGGACGACGGTTCCGATTATATCATCCAGGGCGTGGAGGTCTGCAACATGAAGATCTCCCGCAACGACCGCCCAGGGCTGAGTCCTGCAGTGACGTCGAAGAGCGATATCGCCGCTCTGAAGCGCCGGTATCCCAATCTCATGACCGACGAGGTCTGTCCGTTCTGCGATTCCGAGGTGGAGATCAAGGCCTACGGACTCTCCAAATGCCCAGAGTGCAAGCACGTCATCAAACCGTGCTCCATGTGCTCGTACGAGCAGCAGTACAACGGGTGCGGCGACTGCCCATACGGGGAGGACTGATCCGATGGCAAGGAAGAAGGAATGGCCGCAGGGTCTGGAGGCCTTCGTCACCACCGACGAAGGTTATCGCATCACCACCTCGTTCGTAGCAGGGAAGCGCAACCGCACGTACTTCAAGGTCGAATCCCCGGACGGACGCCTGATCCGCATGGGATCGTTCCCGTCGAGTATACCGGAACCGTCATTCTCCGATCTAGACAAAGCGTGGACAATGTCCGAGGACGATATGCGCCAGGACATAACGAGACGCAGGAATGCAGGGGAACGTATCCCGCCGTCACGCAACGAAGCTCCGACGAAGAGATACGCGATCTACCTCAACGACAATCCATACGATCCGATGTACTGCGATGCCAAGAACAAGACCGAGGCCAGGAAGGCCGGTCGGCTCTATATCAGACAATGGGCGCTCCACACCACGATCGACCGCATCGAGGAGGCCTGAGATGTTCGGCCGCCTGAAGAGATCCGCGAAACATAAGAGGATCCTCTCGAAGAACGAGCGCGTAATCCTTGTCGAGACAGAACACGAAGACGGGTTCGTGGAGAAGAACCTCACCACCCTGGACCGTATGGAGAAGGAATGGGGCCCAGAGTACGAGTACTACGTCAGGAACCAGAACCCCGGCCAAGAGAGCACGCTCACCGAGCAGGTGAAGAAGCACGGAGTGGCCATCTTCGATACCAAGTACCGCACGATCACGGTCTACCAGATCACCAACGCAGACGAGGTGGCCAAGATGGTCCGCGGAGATTACGACGATCCTGACTTCGTGTGCAGGACCGACGGTGTCGAGGCGGAGTTCATGTGGAGGCCCGATTACGCTCCGGAGGAAGCCCGCAGCAAGATGAGAAAACTCGGCATCCCAGAAGAGTTCTACATCGACCGCGGGAGATGATAGCAATGCCAGTAAAGCCGCCGTATCTGAAAAGGAATACGGGAAATGTTCAGCAGATTGAGAAACAAGTGCCGCAGCGCACGCAGCAAGGGAAAGAAACGTAAGGTATTGAGATCGAATAACGAAGGTTGGAGGACCAACCGCCACAGTCTCTCCGAGAGACTGATGGAATACGCCAAGATCGATACGTACGACTATTGGGACAATTACGACGACGATTGGATCTGCGTCGACGAGATGTACCGCAATCTCGGGGATCCGGCATGGGTAGATTCAACGGTCTCGCAGATCGTCGGAGACCTTGAGGAATGGGATTCCAGAGGCTATAAGGAAAAGGAGTACAGGCAGCTCGTCGGCATCACCAGGAAGAACATCGTTGAACTATTGGCTGATCTGAAGGCCTACAGGAGAGGACTATGAGCTTCCTGAAGAAGCGCAGACCCCTCACGAAGATGCAGAAGCGCCAGTACATCGCTATGGCCGGGTCCATAGCATCAACCCTTTCCCTCCCTTTGGCGGTCATCGCGCTACTCAACGAGAAGCCGGGCGTGACCGTCGAGACGGAGGATCCGGAAAGGATCATCGCCAGGCTTCGTGAGGCGTACGCGAACAACCAGCTGCAGTATGCGGAGAGGTACTCGGAGGCGGTGCAGATCGTGTGCAAAAAGTACGGCGTCGGAGTGGACCGGCTGAACAGGACGATGGCCAGGGACCCCGCTGTTGCAAAAGAGATCTACGCGACAATGGACAGGGAATTCGAGAAGGACATCAGAGCGTGGAGAAAGAAACTCGGATGAGGTTCTCTCCATGGCCCGCGATATCCATTTCATTCGCATTTACTTTTATTAGGGTAGTCCAGGTATGATCTGATGAATCCGTCGATGTCGGGTTTCACAGATGCCAATGCCGACTTTCCGGAATCAGAAGTGCTGCACTCTGCAAGATCCATGTATATCCTGTCGATATAATCCATATAGGGCCTTTCGGATGAATCGAACCATTCGAAGCCGATGTTGAACATCCGGTTCTCGGGCATATTTTTTATTTCTTTATCCATGACACTCACGAGTTCTGAGAACACCGATCTGATGATCGCGGACAAACGATCTAGGTTCTTTTCTCTCTCGACCGATTGGTCGTTAGCGAAGATCTCTCCCTTGATCTGATCGATATCGTCGCATACTCCAACGACCTCTTTGCACATGCTGCTGTAGGAGTCGAGGTACGTGTCGACGACAAAATGCACTCTGGCGAATTCTATCGAACACGCGCATAGGACGTGGACATATCCGAAGCTTTTCACATCTCCGATGTGGAACCTTATTCTTTTTACGAGTTCGAACAGGAGTTCGTATCTGTCGGGACTGCAGATCATCGCCATCGTAGCGAGCTGTTCCAATGCCTGGTAATCTAACTTAAAAGTGTTCTTCTTCCCCATCTCGATAAAATGTTTCTCTAAAACATCGAGGATGTCGAAATACAACAAGTCGAATTCTTCCGAGGGGACATCGTCGATTGCATCGCTCCATTCTGCACAGGCGCGTGAAAAATCCTTGCCGATCAACGATCTTCCTTTCTTGAATTCTCGTTTCCAACCTGATGCATTCGTGAGCAATCCCATGAGGTCAGGATGCCCCCCCGGGATTTTATTCTTGCTACAGGCTGTTTGGTAGAAAGGAAAAATCACGGATTTCATGAACCTGCTGATTTATCACGAAAATTATCAGGCCGAAGGGTCGAAATGTACAGTATCGTTCATTTTCGGGCCTGATAATTCTGAATCGTTTTGAACCGTCGGGGGCATTCGGGGGCATTTTGGGGGCATCGTCGTTTTTTACGAAATTCGAAAAACCGAAAAAATAAGTGGTTCTTTATAAGCTCTGACGCTCATTGTATATAAAGATATTGGAGCCACCTTGGAGATTCGAACTCCAGACCTGCTGATTACAAGTCAGCCGCACTACCGGGCTATGCAAAGGTGGCTTTGAATCGACGGTATGGGTATCCCATTCTTAATGGTTTTCATTTTCAGCGTGTAATTCAAGCATATTCAGGCTCCATATGTCCAGCATGTTCAATCGAATAGTATGAAAACCTTTTCGATATGGATGTATGTGGCGGAAAATCCAGTCATAGGTTATATATCGTGCATTCCTATGTTACGTATTGTGGCCGATACCTTTAATATGCATCAGGATATGGCCGAACTCATTGGATTTCATAATCAATGGTGATTATCATGTCAGACATAAAGAAAATGATCCGTATGGATTACAAGGCATATTTTGCCGACACCGAGAAGCTCTACGACACCACCATGGAGCAGGTTGCTAAAGACGAGGGAATATACGACGAGAAATATCACTACGCGCCCATGGCCTACGTGGTAGGTTCCAAGAAGCTCTTTCCTGCACTCGAGGCCGCATTGGAGGCTGCAGAGGTAGGAAAGGAGATCGAAGTCCCAGTCCCCTGCGAAGAGGCTGCAGGTGTCAGGGACCCCAAGCTCATCGAGATCTACCCTATAAGGGACTTCTACAAACAGGAGATCAACCCGTATGCGGGTCTCCAGGTCACACTTGGCAACAAATCGGGAGTCATAATGTCTGTGGGAGCAGGCCGTGTTAAGGTCGATTTCAACAACCCTCTCGCAGGTCACGATCTTCTTTACAAGATCACCGTCACCGAGGTCATTGAGGACCAGGTCGAGAAGGCGAAGGCAATCGTTGAGCTCAACTTCGGCGATGCATCCGGTTTCGAGTTCGCGTTCCCCGGAGACAAGGTTGTTGTAACCCTTCCCGAGGTCACCAAGTTCCACCAGGAGTGGCCCGTTGCCAGGTTCAAGATCGTCTCTGAGCTCCGTGAGGCGTTCAGTGTCGACACGGTCGAGTTCGTGGAGATCTGGTCCGTGGCAAAGAAGGAAGAGAAATCCGAGTGATCAGCTCGGGTGTTCCATAAACCTTTTATCTAATAATCTTCTAGCCCCAGACAACACGCGGGCAGGTGGCCTAGTCTGGATATGGCAGCAGCCTCCTAAGCTGCAGGCCGAGGGTTCGAATCCCTTCCTGCTCGCCAATGTAATCCGATTTTAACGATGCTGGCTCTTCTTGGCGAAAGGTTGCGTTTTGACCAGCGGCCCATATCCTTCTGACATTCTCGATAGCGGGTGCCTCGCGCATGTTCGCGTAGTACTTGTTGGTCGTCGCGGTGGATTTGTGTCCCAGAAGCAGCGACACCGTGTCCAAGTCCGCGCCCTCGTCCTTGAGCAGCTGCCCCCATGTGGCCCTGCAGTCGCTCAGCGAGAACGATATGCCGCATCCCTCCCTCACCTTGTCCACGTGCTTGCGGACGGCGGAACCCGAGATCGGGGCGCCCTTGTATTGGAAGAGGTAGCCTTTGAACCCCCGTTCGCGGAACTCGGTCATGAACCTGTCGAGGATGTATTCGGCGTCCGGGTGCAGGGGAACGTGCCTCTTGACCCCGTAGCTGTCGCCTCCCTTCACCACGTCCACGTACACCGTGGCTCTCCCCAGGTCCATTCCCGAGGCCTTGACGAAACGCACCTCGTACGGACGCAGTCCCCCGCATATGCTCAGGGTGACTATGGCCGAGGACCTGAGGTCCCCGAAACCCTGTCCCTCCCTGTTGCAGTACTCCATTATCCGGGCGAACTTGTCCGGGGACAGCGGTTCGCGTCTCTCCTCCCTCTTCTTGGGGAACAGCGTCGGGTACCTGTATTTGGCGTGCTCGAAGCACTGGTTGAGGCAGAACTTGCAGAGTATGTTCATGGAACCCTCCAGTCTGGCCACGTAGTTCCTCCCGTAGGTGGTGCCTGCCTTTATGGCCACGGCGATCTCCTTGGCATCCTTCACGGTCCAATCCGTCGGGTCGCCCGACGAGATCATCCCGTCGGACAGCAATGCGGCGACCACGTCCCGGTCCATCCTGACGTACTGTCTCCTCCTCTCCCTTATGGTACTGGTCGTGTATACTCCGGAGTACTCCTCGAAGTACTCGTCCACTCTCTGCATGAATATCGTCGTCATGGAATCACCTTTGTGGGACCTGCCGTCCCTGAAAATGCCCGGTACCCGTACCTGTAACCGTTGTCGGTCATCACGGGTATGCTGCTGATCGTTTTGGATACGGCGAGATCGCGGAGTATCCTCTTGGTTTTCCAACTATCGTGTGTGTCCGTACCTGTCATGATCTCGTCGAGGGTGAATCTCTCGTCAGGACGGGTCAGGAGATATGTGAGTATGTTCCTCTCCAGTTCGGAACTCATAGGGATCCCCCCAGAACGAAGAACAGGAATCCCGCTGCGACGGCGAATGCCCCGATCATTTCCCGGTGTACGTTACCGGAGACATATTCCTCGGAGGATGCCGTTCTTATGGGAACGGAGAATGCTATGACGAAACAGCCAGCCGTCATGGATAACATCGATATCACGCAGATCATGGAACCGATGCTCATACTTCCGCCTCCTTTCTCACAGCGGAAGGCTGAATCGGAGAACACCACTTGGAATTGCACATGTTGCAGAAATGATATTGATACCACATGTCGGAATACGCGGATCTCGTATCGGAGGATCCGCAATGGGGACATATAAAATTCATTCCGAAGTCTCCCCGTAGCATCTGACGATCTCCCGTGTCTCTTTGTTTCTGAAAGGTTCGTAATCAACGAAAAGGATCGACGACACCGTTATCGGAACCGTATCGGGAGTATCGTTCATGCAGGACCACCTTTGCTTACTATCTGCGTGTTTCTCATTTGCATCACCTGTAATGTTTCACTCTGCGGAAGGCGATATGTCGGTGGAGGGCAGGCGAGGCGTTCCCGTTGATATTTAGAAAACAGCCATGTCTTTTCAACGGGGACCTGTACCTCGCCTTTGCCCATGACGTTCGATTGGTCGCCCATGGCTTAGCGATTGACCGTTTTCTGCAATTGTTATTGCTAGTAACAGTATCGTTATAAGTAGAATATAATTGTTACTGTTAATAACAGTGACATTGGTATTATTTTGTTATGATGATTAGCAGTAACAGAGATGTATCTAGAATATCAAGGCCTTGGTTCAACAGTCGATACTTTGTTGATACTGTTGGAAAGAGGTCAGATGACAAGACGCGAATTTATGGCAGTAACTAGTTACGACTCTGCAATGAAAATACTACGTCGTCTTGAATCGGTAGGACTCACAGAATGGGAAGAACTGGGCGATAGAAGAGATACAATGATCTGGCGGCTAACTCCAAAAGGAGAAAAGGTAGCTAAAATGTTGAAAGAAGTTGAACAATTTATAGAAAAAGAATAATTGTTGTTCGACGTTATGACGTTGTCCACACTGAATTTAAAACATGTTAAGTATCTGCAAAGTAGTATTGCTTTGATGAATCAGAATAAGCGCAAATCTATAGAAGAAAAAATATTTTCTTTCTCTATTTGCGCTCTACTGGCAATTCTTTTTTTATTCTTCATGGATTTGTTCGAATTATGGAATATTTTAATAGAATATTGGAAGGTATCTATGCTATTAGCAATCCTATTTTCCATAGCACTTTTATCACACTATGAATTGTGGATAGATTTCACGTATCCAAATTTAAGGAATTATGATCTTTCTATTTTTGCAATTTTCATAATTCTATTCATCTACAGATTGACTTTCAACATCGATGAGGAAACGACTGATGTTATTGTAATCATGATATCCTTGTTTTTTACGATATTGATTATTAGATCTATAGTAATCATAGCACACAGTAACAAACAATCTGATTCTAAATTGCTATCAATTAGTGATTTTCTTAGTGATGAATTTACAAAAAAATCATTGGAAAACTATGGTTCTAGACTTATTTTTAAAGATAATTCAAAATTAAGAATGAAAGATGATTTGTTTAATCATAATAACCTTGTAAAAGGACTTGTAAAATTCATAGAAAGTAGTACATATTACGAACAAAGCATAGTTGGTGTTGTCGGACCATGGGGTTCTGGAAAAACAACTATATATTATATGGCAAAAAGTGAAATGGACTCGAACAAAAACTATTGTTTTATTTATTTTGATTCTTGGGATTATTCAGACGAAAATTCTCTTTTAATGGGCCTATTCGATAGTATAAGTAAAAATTTGCCCTTTGCATCTAAATTGAAAATCTCCGCTATCCGTGGCGATATACGGAAAACCCTTGTAGAATCAGGCAATCCATACGTATCAATCATAGGATCATTATGTAAAACTCACGAAAACATATTTGATGAATTTAGGAATGAAATAAATAGTTATTTAAAATTGAGTGGAAAAAGACTTTTTATCACAATTGATAATTTGGATCGCGCGGATAAAGCCGAAATAATTGCGGTATTTAGGCTAATAAACGGAATTTATGCATTTTCTAATACTACGTTTATTCTTCTTTATGACGATTCAAAAATCAAAGAGATAGATGGAACTAGCGGATCTATAGATAAACTTGTACAATCGCGTTTTACTGTCCCAGAATTGACTACCGACAAACTAATTGAACTAATGAAAAAATGTAATGATAAAATGATTTCTTTGGACATGAGCTATAAGTTATCTCCTGATGCTATGCATGCTCTCTCAAAAATCATAGAAACGCCTAGAGACATCATATATTTATTGAACATATTTTCCAATTTTGACAATAAACTATTCAATTTTGATGATTATATTTGTTTGAATTTCATATATTACAAAAATAATCAACTATATTACAAAATATCCAAAAATCGTAATGAATTTGTTGTAGATTCAAGGCAAAGACTTATGGCATGCATGTATAAAGCTTCAAAAATAGATCAGCAACATGAAGAAGATATTTTTAAAATAGATAAATCGGAAAAATATTCAGAGGTGCTGTCTATTTTGAGTCCTCTGATGAGTAATACTGAAAAATCCGAGATTTATTGTAAACTACCTGAAAAAAGACGTGCTTTTTCAAGTGTTCTGTATATTAACACTTATTTCACATACACTGAAAGTTCTGCAACACTGGCTGATGAGAAATTTGACTTTGTACAAAATAAACTAAACAGCTCCCAGGAAATATACTTCAAAGATATACGCGTGAAAGACGAATCTTTACAAAATATATTGCTTACAATGCTAGAAAGATTAGAATTTCAAGATAATAATCAGAAAATTGAATTTTCAGAACTTTTACTTAAATCTGTAAAATATCAATTTTTAGAATCAGAAAAAATAAATGGAATACTTGGAAGAATAATAGATGACATGAGTATTGAGGATACGAAAACCCTGTTGAATCTTGAATCGACGGATTATGATCTATTAGGAGTTTTGAACATATTATGCAGATACATCAGATCAGAAGATAAAAAGGAAATTATAAAATCATTTATAGAAGAAAAATCTCACACAATCTTAAAAGATTGCATAGATATTTACGAAGACCCAAATTATAACCATGGAAATGTATGGGCAATATGGAGATCGATAAACCCTGATACTGATTTAGAAAAATTTAGAAAATATATTAAAAACTGTATAGGATCTGATACACATAAAAAAATTCGCGCGATATATGATTCATTCGAATTGAGTTTCAGCGACACGAAAGGTCTGGCTGTAGGACCCAACGCATTGAATATATTGTTTGATATAAAAAATGTTCAAGAAATCATAACTGACATAGACCGCGAAAAATTGAATAATGAAGAAAAAATGGTTTATGATACTTGTAATTACTCGGAACCTTATCCTGAATCAATGCCATGTGATCATTTTCCAAACCTCAGAAATAAATCTCAAACGAGTTTACTTTGAAATAAGTATTTTCATTTTTACGTGACATAGCTTTAGTATCATTTATCGAATATCATAAAAACAAAACCTTTATATACAACATATAGCCAATATACACCCAACCTTTGGGCGAAGTTGAGGTCAACTCTGTCCAAGTAGCTTAACAGAAATAGAACTGATTTGAATTTAAAATGCAAAATAACCTGAATATTAAACTTAATATTACTAGAACTAACCGAAATTTTGAAACTGTAAAGTATCCAAATAGCTAAAAGAACTGAGACTGTAGAACTGTTGAGTTGCCAAATTAAAGAGCTACGTGGAACAGGTTAGATTCCTCAAATCCCGTTGGTCGGGGTGTGATGAATTGAGATATTGCATTACGATAACCGTTAGATCCGACGAGATAATCGTCGATCTAGACATATGGTAAATTAGCGTAAATGCTAAAAAAAACTATTTCGAGTGGTTGCCGTAAGTAACCAACAATAATTCTGAAATCTAATCTACGATTTAGATTCACGTTATGAATAAATTTTAGATTGTAAAAATAAACCAAGGAGTAATCAACATGACTAGGAGAGAACAATTAGAAGCTCATCTTAAGATTCAAAAAGACATCATAAGCTGTGCAAAATATAACATGCCCAAAGACCTCAAAAAAGAGTTCCATCTAAAGAGAAATAATTCGGATTATTTTGACCTTAAAAGTTCTCCTTTAGGTGATGAGTGTGTAATGCATCTGAAATCTAATGGACTGGGACATATGTACTACGACAATATCTACGGTGTAAGATTCTATTTCATACACAGATCATCTCATCATGAACCTAAAGACAGAAGATCGCTATTTTGCATAAGAGGGAAATACTATCTGACTCCAGATCCGGAGATTCCCAGTATCGAAGACTGTGAAAAGATCAACATGACTGATAGGGACTTTGAATATCTCGGAGATGAAAGATATCTGATGAGCAAATGTGACGATCACATATACAATATTGAATTCGAAAGAAAAACGCGTTCTCAGTAATAATCCATTATTCATCGATATTTAATGTTCTGAAAACCTGAGAAAATACAATCGATGAATATTTGACAGACTGCCAGAACACTTCCGGTCACGGTCCAGGGAAATATCCCAGGAGGTGACTTTATGTACATCAGTACAACAAAAACCAACTTTGGTCTTCGTATAGAGATTCGTACAGAAACTCTTTCGATCACCATAGACATCCCATAAAGACTAATCTTTCGAGATGAACCAAACCCTTTTCATTTTTATAAAAAAGGTTTAGATAATCGAACTCAAGCTTTCACTCTGCCTTACGGCGTCATCGTACACGCTTAGAGCCCCCTGAAATACTTTGCAACCCTGATATAATATGTCAAGATTTAATTTTTTGTAATCGAAAGACCTTGAACATTAATACACAATTAAATCTAGAAACTGATTCTCAGAGAATTGAGAGTTACATAAGAAATGAATGAAACAGTTTCTTAATTTTCAATCATTTTTTCATACATGGACACACACAGTTCTGAATCTCGATTCCCAACTGTTCCGCAACGATCCTGTAGTTGTTGTCGTGGATAGTATCCCGGAGATCCCTGATCGTCTGCACTACGGGGCATTCATGACATATGTCGTCTGAAATGCTGTCTGTTATTGCTGTGTACAGTGCATCTATGATTCTTTCGGTCCGGACGTCGTCATCCATGGCGGATGGGATTTGAGATTATGGATAAAAGGATTGCAGGGAGAGATAGGCGAAAGTACGAATATGCTCAAAAGATTTATCTTTCATGAACTTGTAACATACTTCAACAGCCAGTTCAAATACCAGGTATTGATGAGTTATAAAATTTGATTATAATGTTTGATAAGTAGATCTAATGGTTCGAATATTTGCTAAAATAAAGAATTAAACGGGGTGTATGTTTGGAAGATCAGGTACTTTTATACGATATGAACGAAAGATTTTCCGTATTACAACACCAGATTGAATTAAATAAGTATTCAAACTTACAAGATTTAGGAATAATATCTGAGGATTTTTTTAAAGATATTCTGAATATAGCGTATGGCTGGAATTTGAGAAATGCAAATGAATTTTCTGACAATCACAAGGCTATTGATCTATATTATTTGGGTGAAAAAGAAAAGATATGTATACAGGTTTCATCCACTGATGATCCTGAAAAAATAAGAAAAACCTTAAGGTCCGACTTCTTTGCAGATAATACAGGATATGAATTTTTTTTCCTATGCATCGGCAACAATAAGGATAAAATTGAAGGATTGAAGAAAAAGAAATATGCGATTCCTGCAAACCTGATATTTGAACCTAAAAGGAATATAATCGGCATAGGCGATATTATAAAACATGCGGAACACAACTACGATAAACTTTGTAAAATGCATAGACTCGTAGAGGCTCGTATTAGATATCCATCTGACATAACTAGGATGAATCACACCTTATCTATAGTTATCCAAGTTTTATCAGATACTGATCTTAAAAAAATCGAATATCCCGGATCACCCTTCGAAATAAATGAAAAAATAAGACAGAACGATTTGACATACATATCTGATTGGATAGAGGATTATGCGAACTACTGCCAAAATCTTGAATCTGTTTATGAGACATACGAAAGAGAAGGCAGAGACTTAAGATTTCATGTTATGGAAAGGCTTAGTGGGTATTACATGGATGAAAGAGTTAATAATGAGGGACAAAACATCAGCGCAAGCAAAATATTTGTTAATTTAATCAATAGGATCAAACAAGAAGTCATGTCCAGTGCCAATAAGCCAGACGTTACCGAGGAACAACTAGATTTCTCCGCCAGAATATTAATAACGGATGCATTTATCGCTTGTCGCGTGTTTGAAAAACCAGAGGCGGTATAATTGCTTCTACCCATAGGTACGAATCCAAAGATATCAACATATTATTGCGGAGCTATGGTTTTGAATGTTTTAAAAAACGTAAAAAATAGAAAAATAAATCTTATGGATTTGTATCTGCAATTAAATAAAGAAGAAAAAATGTCATTTTCACAAGTAATATTGGCATTAGATTGGTTGTATCTAATCGATGTAGTAGAAATGAACAACGAAGGGGTGGTATATTGTATATAAAATCACTGACAATAGAATCAAATAAAGGAGAGATAAGAAATATACCATTCAAATCAGGTTTGAATCTAATAGTTGATAATACTCCGTCATCTGGAAATGAATCTGATGATAAAAAAACAGGAAATAATGTTGGTAAAACAACAGTACTTAAATTGATTCGTTTTTGTTTGGGCGGGAAAGCTAGTACAATATACAAAGATGAATATGCGGGAGTAAGCGATAATAAAGTCAAAACTTTTCTGGAAAAAAATAACGTTCAAATAAAGTTGATATTGAAAGAAAATCTGAACATTAAAGAATCAAAAGAAATCAAAATAGTACGTAATTTCAGAAAAAAACCAGAAGATATTCGTACCATCAATGATGTCTCATACAATGAAAAAGAATTCATAGAACAACTAAAAAGAATGATATTTCCAGAAATAGAACAGGATAACCCAACTTTTAACCAGCTAATTTCTCACAATTTACGCTATACAAATAAAGGTCTGTCAAGTCTTTTAGATACTTTCGACTATCCAGATAGTATGGGTTATGAGCATCTTTATTTGTTTATGTTCGGACTCAATAAAGGATCCACTTCTGTTAAGTCTAATGCATCTCAGGAATTAAAAAATGAAAAGAAAATGCTCAAATATTTAAAAAATGGACACGAAATAACGGAATATAAGACACAACTATCACTAATAGATGCTAGAATTGCAGACTTAGAGAGTAAAAAAAGATTGTTCGATACCGATCCAGATTTTTCACAAACAATGGAAAATTTGAGTTACATGAAATATACGCTACACAGTCTTTATTCAAAAAATGAAGAATTATCA
>CAZUIU010000012.1:0-17170 GCA_964620455.1 uncultured Candidatus Methanogranum sp. | reverse complement strand
TCATTCCGAGACCCCCTTCTTGTTCTTTGGATTGCAATCAGGACATTTACATGTGCGATTACCTACACTCCAACCCATTTTCCTGGCTTCACTCTTCTGATTGCCTTCAGTCCAGCAATATGGTCTCTCGATCTCTCTATATAATCCGCATACATCACACGTAAGTTCCATTTTAACAAATGATTCGATGGTCATTCCGAGACCTCCTGTTCATCATCTACCACTTCAAGCCAATTGTGTATAGGTACACCGTCTTTTTTCACATCATACAAGCATTTCATAGGCAGAACATTGGCTTCTTTGTAGAGGGATACAAGACAAAATGCGGAACATCCGGTGCATATCGCCGTAGTACCTCTTTCGCGATATGGCTTAGAAAGTATGTTCTCAACTTCGGATTTTGTGATCGTCTGTCCCTTGAGAGCTCCTTCTATAGTATGGGCCTTCATTCGGACACCTTCTTTGTTACGGGAATCCAATCCGCGCCCTTGTTCGAATCTTCCACACATAGTACGGGTTTATGATCGGTTATGAGTGTGCAGACCCTTTCCTTTATCCTGCCATTGATACAATCCGAACAGTTAGAGCAGACGAAGATGTTTCTCAGCGGATCGGTCATAGGTGTGCGATGGTCCAGGATGAATTGTTCGGTCATTCCGAGACCTCCTTAGAATCAATCTCAGGAAGCGTCTCTCTGTCGGCCTCATGGAAGTATAACAATGCGGCGGCGAAGAACATCAAGACCGGGATTAGGAAAAAAGCGGGCAGTACCCATGTTCCGGTGCAAAGCGATATCAGAGAAATGGCCGAGAACATCAAACATATCTTGACACAGAGGATCGCTTTCAGCATACGGCTGTAAACCAAAATCTCCGAATCAACCGAATCTATATCGGTTACAGGGCCGGATACCCTCAGATACCTCTTCTGTTCGTCCTCATTCATGACGAATCTTTCAAAGCGGGTGAGTTCTGTCATGCGGCATCCCTCGTCAAGTCTCTGAAATTCCTGGTCACTCCGTAGTGTTTCTTCAAGACCGGGAGCAGAATATTTTGGACAAAATCCCTTCTCTGTTCCATGTTCCTGTCCATCATATTCTGTAAAACTTTGGTAAGTTCATCATCTGCGTCCCATTCCTCGAAATCTCTGAGAAAACCCATGAATTTACGGATCTTCTCGAACATCTGGCCAGTGGCCATATCTAGTTCGTTGGTCAGTCTTATCAGGGTTTCACCGACGAAGATATCACCGGGACATGATTCGACACGGTTATGGCCATCAGAAGAAGGCCAGAATACAGTATCCTCAAAAAAGACGTTTTTATATGGTCCTGACCAGTCCGCTTCGGAGTTATTGTCCTCAGTCATTCAGGCCACCACTGTATCCTTGTTGCAACGGTCTATTTTTTCACGTACAGCTCTACGAACGAAATCTGCGGAAGATGTGGCATATCCTGCTTCCGCAAGTACTCTTATGTCTTCCATATCTTTTTTCGGAAATCTAACGCTCATTGGAACAATATTGTAGTTCATATAGCTATTATATGCAATACAGTATTTAATGTATTGTATTTACTATCTATATACACTACACAATAATATGAATAAATAAGACATTATTTTCAAAGTGGGAAAAAATAAAGTGAGCAACATCCCTGTTTCTATTCGTCTAGCAACTGGTGTTATCGATAGAATTGATAAGGAAATTGAAGATTATCGTGAACATTGTAATAGATCGGATTTTGTTGTTGATGCTGTTAAATTTTATCTTTCCTATAGAATGGATCAACGTAACAAAGAATCAGAATCTAAAAAGTCAGAAAATCAAGTTGTGGGCTCTGATGCTGTTTATAATTCTACAAAAACGGAAGGTAGAACTTGATTATGTCGAGGCGCATCTAATAGTCTATTGGCCAGACGGAGTTTGTAAACAATTGCGATTGATTTTGAAGGAGAAATCGGAGGTAATGAATCATGGGATAGATCGAGTTAATTGAGCGTTTCCCTATGGTACATGTAGATTATTGTCCTCTCCACATCAGAGATTACAAAGGAAAGCCGTATGCGAATTACATCGATGACTGTTCAATATGTGAACATTACAAAGGACACGGCGGTAACGAGGTACTCTGGATAGATTGCGATCTTGCCGAAGACGACCCTGAGATTTTGAAAATCATAGAAAATGAACCGTAGCTGATAGATTGTTCCGTAATGAGATTCAGAGGAACCACGAAGAACAAACTCAAAAGAAGCGTGAATCTGGATTTTGATCTGTATGATAACGGAGAAGTCCATCTCAATGGTTCAAGGTACAGAATACATGTTGAAGGTAAGGATCTGAAAGATGCCAAATTGATTTTTGCTAAATATTTTGATGATGAAATAGAGGAAACATTGAGCAAAGACAATGAAAACGCATCAGAAGATGAAAGAAAAGAGATTGATTGGGTCTTAAAGAACATAAATCAACCTATAAAATCCGAAAAAGGACGCTATTATTTTCCATCAACAGATAAAGATACGACTAAAAAGTGATATTGTAGATGAAACGAGCTGATTACTATGGATCAACCAAGAATACCTGACGAAAAAAAGCCTTTTGACATAAGTAACATGTTTTTAGGATTGATTTTAATCGTAATTGCGGTTTTTATATACTTGTTCTTGTCTTTATCTGATTCTCAAGCATATAAGATCATAAAAGCAGTTATCTGCGCCATTCTGGTTTTAGCAGGCATATATTTGTTTTTGAAGAACACCAGAAGCATGGATTACTACTATCTTGATGGAAATAGTTGTAAACTCAATCCAAGCTATAGGTGTAGAGGCGGGTGCAAAAAATGTATTTTTGCAATGGTTTATCTTGAAAACGAGATAATAAAAGAAAAAGATGATAAGAAGGAATAATCCGGGAAACACTAATCTAATAGCCCTTCATTGAAGGTTCTATGTTCGTCTGTCCTTCATGTGGCCATGAATCCGAGTTCTGCCCTATCGCGATATGCCCCGTATGCGGCAGTGTAATGGTAAGTCAATCGACGGAATGAGAGTGTATATCCTGCGTAGGATCCCGTTCATGGACGCTGTGTAAAAGGTGTGAAATACGGCATGTGCCGTAGTTTTATTTTCTGTATTTTCCGGTGTAATTGACCATCTTCTTCCCTGTCTTTTCAAACTCCCGCCTGGTCTTTATCCTGCCGGTCTTGAGCATGTAGTGATCGTGTATGAAACGATAATCTAATCTTGATAGACCTCCCGCCTGTTTACCGGTGATGATCGGGCGATGCAATGTCACTTCGTTTTCGGTTTCTTCTGATACTTCTCTATGTTCTTCCATGAGTTGTTAGCCTGGATGGTTCCCAGTTTCTTCTTAGATATGTTCGTTTTTCCAAAGTTCCTGTTCACAGACTCGACGGCTTTCTTACCGACTATCCCCTTCCTGTTACCCTCGGTCATGATCTCCCGGTCCTGGTCGTATGCCTGTTTCCTGGTGATCTTACCGGATTTCACGGCAGGGATATCCTGGTAGTAACCGGAAGGCTTCTTGGCCGGTGCGGGAGTGCGGGCGGCGGTCTCGGCAACCGTCGCCGCTTCCTCCACGTTGTTCCTGTCCCTGAACCTCCTTGGGTTCTTCACACCGAGATCCAAGCCCTTGGCCACACCCGAACGGTCCCCGTCGGTCATTCTCAGATGATGGACCACCTCGTGTACCACCGTGTCCGCATCAGACGGGTCCTCGATCACAACGTGGGCGCATTTCCCCTTTGATCTGGGGAAGTACGCGCCCGAATGTTCATCATCGACGGATGATTTACGGATAACCAACGCATCCCTGCCCTTGATCTTGGATAGTTCCTTCTGTGTCGTGGATGCACGAAGACAGCGGCGTATCTTGGCCCTGTCCGACCTAGATACCCCTTCGAAGGAGATCCCGCTCTGGGCCCTCTTCTCCGACTCGGTCATAGGTACACCGTCGACGTACACCTTCGCGGTCATTTCCTCTTCCCGTGCGCGGCCTTGGATTTCTTATTGAATGCCACTTCCGCCTTGAAGTGCTTGTATCCCCTCTTCTTGGACTGCTCTATCGCCACGTCCTTCTCTTTGTTTTTGAGTCTCTTCTTCTCAGAGTTCTCCTCTATGCGCTTGGTCTTCGCATCGGTCCTTCTCTCTGCCTGTTTGCTGTCTATGTCCTTAGTGAATAATCCCATGTCACTGTCCTCCATCATTGTTGTTTATGTTCTGTCTGCTAAGCTCCATGTTTCTGTGTTTCTTCGGTCTGCTGTCCTCACTTTTACCTCCTGTTGCATGCCTTCTTTTTGTGTGCAAACGGCCATCCGATTGTCACTCTGCGACCACCTGCATGGCCTTTTTGTCTCGGTTTTACCGACTTCCTTTTCACGCCCTTCTTCTTGCTATTCATTTCACCCTCCGTAAATTATCGCGATTATCGGGCAGGGAGATTCAACGCGCGCGTACATGCGCGTGCGCGATGGCTCGGTTTTTCACCCCCCGATAATATCGGCGATTATCGGCCCCTCGGAACACGGCAAAAATCCCTAATGCCGAGGTCTTCGAGACCTCTCTAAATCCTCATGATCCGCGTCACGTCCGCCCTATCTCCCCCTGCACTTTGCGGACCGCTTCGGAGATACGCCCCTGGTTCGTTCTAAACTCCTCTGCTAGGTCGGATTGGGTGTATTTCCGCTTGCCCTTCTCGTCTGTTTCCATGTACATCTCGTAGATCTTGACCCTCTGAGACCACTTGGGTTTGTTACGCAATTCATCCAGGATGGCCCCTGCGGTAACTTCGTCCGTTCCTCCGTATTCGGAGGCTTTGATGAACTCCGGCAGAACATACGGAATGCTGTCCGGTGAAGGTGTGGAATAGATCCCCACACCTCCGCCCTCGATGGACTTAGACGCAATCCTGGCCACGGATTTGCTCTTGATCTCGTTGTCACCCTGGTCTATCTTGTCCCATATCCTGTAGAGGTACCTTACACCGGTCTCCCCGATCTTGTCCTCTATGTCCATACGTTCCGAACGGCCAGTCATACCGGTCTTGAAAATGAGAAGATGGCCGTCACGGAATCCAGGGTCTAATTCTATCCAACGCTGCCATGACCAATCGAACAGCTCCAATCCCGGTCTTCCTCCGAGGTATCCCTCGTGGACATGACGGCACTTGTTGTATGTGATCAGGATATCTGTGTTATCATGGATCGTCCTGGATGATGCGTTAGAGGTAGCATCGTCGATAAGGGCATACTGTACCGGTTTGCTGTCGATCATGTCCATGAATATGCGGGGGTCGTCGGTGAATATAGGATTCACGTTCTCCTGGCCATATATCTGGTATGCCATCCACAGACGGTAATTCAGCATCAGGGTCTTGCCGCATCCGGGTTTACCTACTATGCAACAATGTTTGAGATCCGTTTGGTGTCCTCCTGGGATGGAACGGAAGAACCTTCCGTTGGCATCCTTGGTTATGTCACGCATCGGATCCATTCTGACGAACATGTTGTCAAGACTCAACATCCCGTTCATGGTGTTCAGACCGTACATCAGACCTCCGCCAATTCCTTGTCTATGTCCAGGTCGAATATCGTCTTGGCCTGTGAAGCCGCCATCCAACGCGCCAGGTCGTCATTGCTGAATTGCTTGGCGTAGCCTTCCATGACGTTCTTGGCATCATCGTTATTGATGATGTTCAGGAGTTCGCTCACTTTGGTCTCTATGTACTTCCACTTGGAGTATTCTATATGAGCGCGGATGAAAACGCCTATCGCAAGCGTATCTGTATCAGAATCCCCGCGGGTGTTGTTCACCAGTGCGTCGCTGATGTGTGTACCTTCATTGTCGTAAATGATCGTCCAAGATACCTTGTTCTTGACGATGTTGACCGTTTCGTTACCTTCTTCATCGGAAGATCTTTTCATATCCCCGCCCGATGAATAGAACGCTCTGATCGCATCGTCGGCTCTGACCACCTCTTCGGCCACCAGGTCCGGTAACTCGTCGAATGCCTGTATGGCGTTCGTGTGACTGCGATAAAGCTTGTCGCCGAGCATGATCGCATCACGTATCTCTTTAGGCAGTTTTCCAAGGATCTTATCGTTCTTCCTCATTTTCAGGTTCCTCCGTTTCTTCGTTCTCTTCGCTGTCTTCGCTTTCTTTGTCTTTCACAAATACCTCTTCGCGGAGTCCTTCGCTGTGGTCCAGGGCTTCCATGAATGCGAAGCCCGGAGATTTGCTGTAGGTCTCTCCTATGTAGTTGGCCATGAGTTTGGGTACTACACTTTTCACAAAGTGGTACATCCTCACGATTTTGTACGCCTGTTCCTCGACTGTTCTGTTCAGTTCCTCCATCGTGTCTCTTTTGTAGATCAGCTCTGGAATGCTGGCCATGGAACCGTAAGCCACCGTCACTCTCATGACGGTGGAACCGGACGGTGTGACCTTCATTTCGAAGCTGTTAAGTGCTATCTTGGGAACATCAGGGAATATCGGGAACAGTGGGTACTTCCTGGTATCCGTCCAATCAGGGTCGAAAGCACAGTTCGATACGATCTGTACATGTTCCCCGCGGACCAGACGCCCCCACAGTCTCCTGTTGGTCTGAATGGCCAGACATAGACGCCCATCAACGTAGTATGTGATCCACGGTTCAGATTGGGTGTGTTTGTCCTCGAATGACCAGTATTCCACCAGGAAGTAGTGTCTTGCACCGTCCACACAGTAACCGAACACATACCCGACACCGAACGCCCCGTAGTATTCTAACGGAGGTGTCCAGAATCCGTATGCCGTGCCTAGGTCCGGGAATATGAACACGCCCATGAACAGCAGGACATACACCGTTACTGACAGGAAATCCCAAGGATACTGGAAGTACGTAGTACGGCGTATCTTGACACCCACCAACGCACCGAACACGGCCACTATGGCCGCTATTATGACAATCATCCCTCCGGTCATATCAGCATCACCACCGCCGCGCCTGAAACGGCAACGAACCACGCAAAGTATGCAACAATGTGCAACCCTTTGCGGTAGTAGACTATCCCGTGCAATCCGAGGAGGATGGACCCAAGAATGGCCCATGTGTCCTCGTTGAGGATACCCCCGATGTTGAGAGCGACGAGTATTGTACACACGAGGATGATACCGTAGGCTGTCTCTTTCCTGGACTGATTACGGAAATCAGATACGAAGAAACAGACAATGACCCATGCGATGCTGAGATATCCCCAGAAGGACAGGAGGAGTTCGAACATTTCATCAGGATCCTCCTGCGTTCGTTTCTGCGATTGTCAAAATACTGAATCCGTCGAACCAACCCGATGCGGTGGATATCCAAAGGACACCTCCGCATATCAGCAGGATCACTCCGAGGACTCTAAGCACCGGTGCCAACGGCTTTATGACAAGGGACAGGATCAGACACGCACCGCCGAGTATCAGCAGTATCAGCCATGTCCAGTTGTTATCGGATGTCGTGGTGTCCTGGTATGGGTTCACATCGAAGCCGTATATCTCCGTGAGGGACTTCACCTGTAAGGTTATGCCATCGCCCAATGTCGTGTATGATGTTCCTCTGTAGAGCATCGAGGCGATCTGTAGGTAGTTGCCCGATGAAAGAGTGATCAGACCCGATGCTGTGTAGGTTCCGTCTGTGTTCTTGGTCCATATCATCGCAAGACCGGGCTGAGACCAGGCCGTACTTCCTATGACTATGCCCTGATCACGTTCGTAGCACATCGGAGTGAAATACACATCCTCTGCCAGTATCGTTGTCTTTGTACTGTCGCTGTAGATGGTACCGTAACAGATCAGATCCAGAGAATCCTCCGATACCAACACATCTTCCGCATCGAAGTTACCCGATGCCGTCTGATAGTATTCGGACATCTGCTGCAACGCGGACATGTAGATCAGATACACCTGATCGTCCGTGAAGTCCATATTGGCCAGATTCGGAATCAGTGCCGAAGGCGACACGAACACACTGGCCTCTCCTGCGGTGTTGAATATCATCCATGCCGCCGATGCGGAACTTAACGAATCGCTCACGACATCGTTCAATGATCCCTGTATCCCTCTGAGGATGTCGAATCCCATAGAGAGATCCACCTTTGCGGTACTGTCGCTGTCCGTTATGTCCAGATAAACGGGTGTGGAGATCGTGGATGTGCCGGATGATGTGTAAACATTGCATACTCCGTCCGAGGTTTCCAATACATAAGCTGTATTGGAGGATCCCTGCAATACCGCCGCGGGACATACCGTAGCCGTCTCGGTGTCATTCGATGCACAGAGAGAACCTATGTATGTCCTTCCGGTCTGCAATTCGTAAACACCAGATGGAATATCGGCTATGGTATTCTTCCCTTCCGAAAGAATGTAGGTATTTCCGTCGGTATCCCTTATAGTAGCTGAACCGCCGTAGACGTAGATGAAACTGTAATCCTCGCTCCCTGAATAGATGTAGACCTTATCCGCCGATGCGGAAGATACAGTCGTTCCCATTCCGTATGTAACTATATCATCCGATGCCGTGGAGAACGATGTGGATCCTAACTCAAAGGTATGCGATAGTTGCGAACTGTCCAGACTGTAGTCGCATATGCTTGACATCGTGTTGGCGTAGTTTATCAGCTGTTTGACGTAGTATTCGTAGGTCTGCGAGTTGACCAAGATGGTATCGTTGTCAATGTCAGTACCGTTAACCCAGGTCTCTGCTGCGGCCACCTCAGACATACGCTGGAAGTAGCTGGAAGTGAAACCTATCGTTTCCTCTACAGTCAATAGTATGTTAGTCAGAGTATCAAAACTGGTATCTATGGTATCAAACGTCGATTCAGCATCATTGGATCCTGAATCCGATGTAGATGAATCGGTTACATTGGGAACCAGGAATAAGAATCCGCCAAGATTATTTATGAATGTCATATCCACATTCAAGTATTGAGTCGCATCCGAATCCTCTGTATCCTCAGAAAAAGAGGGAAGGAAGAGGGCCGAGGCCAAGAGAACCGCTACGATCCCCAGGGCCATTGTCCTCTTGTTTTTCGACTTCATAGGAACCATAGGCCGACTCCTACACAGGCCGCTATGAATGCGATTATTCCGGCAGGCAGTTTAAATGGTGTCGCTAAGGCCACAATTACGAATATCACGAATACGACGGCGCATATTCCTATGTATATCATAGTCAAATCCGCTGTTTGTGTATAGATACTGTAATCAAATGTATCCTCGCCATAGATTATTATGCTAGATGTAACAGCCGTCGTGAATGTGTATTCGTATGTGAATGCGGAATCGTAATACCATTCGGTTACAGCAGGTCCGCCGAGAGCACTTACAGAGTAATATTTGGCGTATCCTCCTGAAACTATTGTCTGTGTGGAATCTACATTTCCGTTTATTATGAATATCACATTATACGTCGCCGTACCTGATGCTACCCACATGGCTGTGAGGGTTATATCGCCCGTGACTTTGTACACGGAACCCGCATTTCCCACAAGTGTGCTGTTGTAATACCATCCAGCGAATACATACCCTGTGTACGTAGCCGCTGGAAGTGTTATATCGCTGTCAACGAAGGACGTAGTCGATTCTATGACGTCCCCATCACCGGTGTCGTATGTGATCGTAGCGGTTGTACCGTCGAGCGATACCGTTATTATCGTATCGTACGTGTCTGTCGTTTCCGATGTGTTGGAAACAGTCAATGAGACCGTGTAAGAACCCTCTTCCGAGTAGGTATGTGTAGGGTTCTGGGATGTGGATGTTACCGTATCGCCGAAATCCCATGTCCATGCAGTAGGGGTTGTAGATTCGTCTGTGAATGTGACTTCCAAGCCGTCGACTGAATATGTGAAGTATGCTACAGGTGCTATGTCCGTCGGTGATAAGCTGGCGGATATCTCGAATATCGTTATGTCACCCGTTGATGATGTTATAGTGTATGTTCCCTGGGTTGTCGGGGTTCCAGAATAGTAAACTGCTCCCTGTCCAGAAAGATAGTCGTTGTTCATCGTCAATGTCAGACCTGGAACTGATCCCGTCCATGTCTGATCGGTTGTTCCAACGAATATGTAGCCTGTGATGCTCTGATCGACAGCGAATGTCAGAGTGGTGGTCGTTGTAGTAGAACCTTCGTCCCCGCCTTCTTCTTCGACTGCCGATATAACATATATGTGGCTGTCACCCGTTGAAACGTATATTATGAAAGTACCTGCTGTTGTGAATGTACCGGAACCGTATATCGCTCCCAGACTCTGGTAATTGGTAACGGTCAATGTTATACCTGGGATAGATCCGCTGTAGGATATCTCACCTGCTGCTCCGCCCGTGTATTGATAACCCGCTATCGAATCACCAACATCGTAATAGCTTGTAACTGATGTTGCATCGGAATCCTCTGAGAAGACGCCTATGGCAGTCATACAGAGAACCGTCGCTAATATGACCGATGCCAGTGTTTTTTTGTTCATCTTGTTATTCATTTTCATATTAATTGGAAGTGGTTTCCAGCGTTCCGGCTGGTCGGTGTTCACAATCCTAAATAAGAAACTCCCAGGGCGATCAGACCCACAATAACGTCAGCCGCCGCCGTGTACTTGGACGGCCATTTCGCGGTGATGATAAGACATGCCGCCAACACAACGATACAGATGATCAGAGCCACGGACAGGCCGTTGACGAAGTCCGTTACGGTGTTCACAATGTTGTTCCACCAGGTCTCTGCGGTCTCTGTTGTGGTGTCGTCAGTATCCTCGGTATCCGTACTCTCGGCTGTCCATCCTGCATACAATGTGAGATCCGCGGTTATGGCCGTGGAGAATGCGAAGGATACGGTACAGTCGGAATCGGTGAACCAGCCGTCAAGGGTGTAACCCTCGTAGGTCGGTGCCGTAGGCTCTGTGGCCACGGAACCGTAGTCCACTGTCTGTGCATCCACGGAGGACCCGCCGTTGCTGTCGAAGGTGACGGTGAACGTCGTAAGTCCGGCGTAGGTGGGCGTGATGTCGAAGGCACTGGTGCCTATCGTCACTGCCCCGTCGGTGTTGTTGATCGTCGCTGTGGTGAGTGCGGTACATCCGCTGAATGCACTGTCCCCTACCGCGGTGACACCGCTAGGTATGGTCACAGATGTTATCGCCGTGTTAGCGGCGAATCCGCTTGCTGCCACTTCCGTGACGGTGTAGGTTATGCTGTCGTTCGTAACTGTAAGGGGTATCGTCACATCCCCGGAGGATGTGGTTGTACCATCGGCCACGCTGACCGTGCCGGTGGATGTGTCGGTGTCCTCGGTCAGTACGGTGTAGGTGAGCGTGCTGTCGTCATTGTAGAACATGTCGTCTACGGCTGCGTCGGTACCTTCTGCCATGACGGCAACCGAGCAGAGACAGAGAGCAGCCACCAGGCCGACGGCCAGGAGCATGTTTGTTTTCATTGTCATTTTTTCACTTGTCTTTCGTATGTTGTTGTTCAGATCAGTCCCATCTTGAAGTGGAGGAATCCGAGGATCCCCACAATCGCGATGATGCCGGCCCACCAGTATTGAGCCAGGTCAGTACCGGATGCGGTCTGTGCGTCGGTGATGTCAGTAGTGTCGGCGACTGAGACGAACTCAAGGTTGTACTCGTCCGCGTCGGAATCATAGGTCAATGTGGCCAGACCGGTGGAGCCGTCGGAATCGACGATCTCGAACTCTATGGTCTGGGTTGTTGTCTGTAGTAGAGAGCCGTCCTCCGAGGTCCAGACCGCCGTGAGGACCACGATGTAGTCCCCCGTGTCCGTGGCCGTGCCTGAGAGGGTGTCCGTTTCGGGATCCCACGAAAGGAACGTTCCTTCCTGGCGGGAATCATCGGAGAGGACATCCCCGGACGCGGAGATCTCGGAATCGAGGTTCGTCTCTGCGACGTAGCAGAATCCGCTTCCCACCGGGATGGTGATAAGCGGAGGTTCCGACGAAGAATCAGCATCGGAACACCCGGCCTGAACGGTCATGGCGGAGATCATGACGATCATGACCAGGGCCGTGAGGACCAGGGCCCTCTTGTCAGAGGTCATTCGGATGCCTCCGTTGCAGTGTAATCTATTGGAACGAGCGTGTAGGCGGCGGATGCGTAGGTGTCGGTTATGTTGCCGATGCCCCACGCAACGTCTGTGGCCGTCTCGCAATATGTGTAGACAACGCCCGTGTCCGCATCCGTGTAGGTCTGTCCTCCCGACACACCGTCTACGACGATTGCCGCGCCCATGTGGTCGGAAAAGGCCACCAACGCGGTGTCGTAACCCATCGCCTCGGCGATGGAACAGAAGAGAACGGCAGTGTCCTCGCAATCCCCTGCGTCGTTGTAGAGACACTCCATCGGGTAGGCCCAGTATTCGGATACTTTGTAGAGTTCAGAATCGGTCTCGTAGGGTATCTCTGTCTGGACGAAGTAGAGGATCGTCGTGGCCACTTCCAGATCGGTGTAACCTTCCGTTATCCCTGCCAGGTATGTTGCAACAGCCTGTACGTACTCGTCTTCAGGGGACACCATGTAGGACGGTGTCGTGACCAGTGTTGTAGCGTGTCTGTGTACTGTGCTTGTGGCCATGCTGTCGGAGTAGTCCTCAGATGAAATGGTCAGGGTCCATGAGACTGATTCCGTTGTGACCTCGTCACTGAACGATGTAGGACAGTCCCATGTGAATGTCACGTCCACTTCGGATACCTGGACGAATACGGCGTTGATCACAGTCGTAGCCGTGAGATTGACCGTTATAGTGGTGTTCGTGGACAGCACCGTACCGGTGTCGTCCTGCCAGCATGAGAGGGCGTATCCCGTTTCGGGGACGGCCTCATAGGCGATGTTGGGGTAGTCGTAAGATTCGATGCTCACGGTTCCGCCCTCTTCGGGGGTGCAAACGACTGTCCCGAAGGGTGTGGAGCCGACAGTGACGGAAGAATCGTCCGTATCGGATAGGACGATGAACGCACCTGCGCCAATCAGGACTATGGCCAGTATCCCGACCATCAACAGCTTGTGCATCAGATCATCCTCAGAATAACAAATTTGAAGAGCAGAATAACCGCGATGATACCTACTATCCACTCTGCGGCAGTGATAAGTGTAGATGCTGTAGAACTGCCGGACGATTCAGATGCTGTATCGTCGGGGACCTCGGATGCTGTTACCGTCCCCGAATAGACATCGGATCCGTAATCGTTGGTAACGGTCAGGGTGTAGTCGTATGTGCCCGACGAGGCGTAGATGTGGACTGCGTATAGAGATGTGGCAGTTGTGCCGTCGCCGAAGTTCCATAGTATCGATGATATCCCCGTGGATCCTGCCGCACTGAACACTATAGCGTTATCGTAGACCGATGATTGGGTGACCGTCGCCGATGCCGTGGGTGTCGTTGTGAACACCAGTTCCGTGTCGTACCCCGCGTACAGGGTCATGTCGTAGGTTATCGCGGTGGATGTCGCGAACAACGTTGTGCACGCGGAATCGGTGTACCATCCGCTGAACACATGACCCGTGTACACCGGGTCGTCCGGCCATGTCCCTATGGTGTCACCCGCGTCGACGACCACCACGGTTGGGTCGTTCCCATTGTTGGGTTCGAACGTCACCGTGGCCGACGTCACCACCGACGCCGCATCGGCGTCGTAAACGTAGGCCAGGCGAGACCCGACATCGGAGCCGGAACCGGACAGGGAAGCATCGGCAAAGAGGCCGGAAACACCGGCACTGGAGCCATTATTCCAGAAGCCGCCGACGAGGAGACAGTACGTCGACGATCCGGAATACTGGTAGTCGAACGTACACGTACTGGAAGACCCTCCCGTAGCTGTACCTATGCCGAATGTGGAATCCCCTGTGCTGATCGTACCCGGATATCCCGACGAACCTATCGTCACCAAAGAATCCATACTGCCGGTGTCGTCGGACACTGACGAGTTCTGGCCGGCATATATGACATATCCCGATGCCACACAGTCGTCCGTGAACTCCCATACGGAGCCCCACGCGTTCTCTATGTAGCATTTCACCGCCGTTGTCGTCGATGATGTGGATCCGTAGAACATGCCGTATGTATTGCACATTCCCGTGGTCGTGGAGGAGGATCCTCCGACGTTACCGTTACCGAATGTGCCCTGGGAGTCGAACGACTCACCGGCGAACAATACGATGTACTTGTACACCTGGTACTGATAGAAGTTCCATTGGAGTGCCAGGCCGTTGTCCACGGTGTTCGCTGCGGCGTAGGTCCTGAACGTGGCCCTAGTGGTGGACGTGGTGGGTGTCGCACCCGATACGGACATGAGTTTGCCGTCGGATACGGAACCCTCGTAGACGCCTATCCCGTAGAACTCGTAGATGTAATCGTCTATTGTATGGGCGTATGCCGTGCCCACGGTGTGGTCGTTGCTGATCGTGAGCGATGTCGATGTGGACGATATGTACAGTGTCGGGATGCAGAACATCACATTGCATGTAGTGATGTAGGATGCCGCACTGGAACCGTCCAGGAACAGTGTCAGATTGTTGGGGTTGAGTTTCCCTATGAGGGAACCTGATGAATCGAACACACCGTAGTAACAGTAGTCTATCAGTGCATTGGAACCCCATGATGTTATGGCGGAGAATCCGGATGCGTCGTCCGCATAGGTCAACGCGTTGTCTGGATCGGACGAGAACGCGGATGAATCGAACGTGAGTGTGTATACGAACCTCTCCACGTACTCCAATGTGAGGGAGTAGGTGGTGTCAGACGTATCGGGGTCGAAGGTACGGAGTTCCGATACGAGAGAACCTACCTGGTCGCCGTAGACGTACCACATGGTGGAACATGACAGGGATAGGACCGCCACACCGCTTGAGTTGGTCGTTGCCGTGACGTCGGATACTCCCGAATCCACCGAGTCGGCGGTGATAGTGATGTAGGACTCCTCCGGATCCGTGTAAACCACGAGGTCGCACGTACCGGATGTGGTTGCATCGGAGAGGTCCGTGACCATCACGGATGATGCGACCATCACGGCCATCATCATGACGGCTAAGATCATGGATCTGGTCTGAGATTTCATCATCATCACCTCAGAACCCCAACCATCCCAGAAGATACGATATTCCCATCAGGATCAGCGATATTGCTGTGCCTATCCATGCAGGCTTCCAGACAATTCCGACTATGGCCGTTATGATCAATGCAGCCAGTATGACTGTGAAGATAACATGGCCAGTGAAGAATGCCAATATGCCACCGAAGAAGGACATTATACCTCCTATTATGCCGTCGATGAACGAATCTCCGCTATCTGTGGATTCGTCACCGACGATCATCGTACCTGTTCCCGCGTTGTACAGTATGATAGATGTTGTGGATCCCGAATCATTCTCTGCCACTATCTCGACCTCGTAAACACCGGTCGTGGTGTAGCTGTGATTGGCGATGTAGGTGGCCGATGTCGTCACTGTAGGCGTGATCTGTGTAGCCGTGTCGTCTCCCCAGTAGTAGGTTATGGTCGTAGCTCCTTCGACAACAGTGGATATGGCCACCTGGGCCGAGTTGCCCGTGGATCCTACGGCTGTCACATTGGACGCCGTCGGTGTGGTGGTGAAAGACAGTGCGGCGTACACGCGGACATTGACCGTCTGCGAAGCATTTGAGAATGTGAGAGACCCGGAGGAATACGTACCGGATGCACCTACCGATATCGTGTAATCGGTGTAGGTTCCGGTGACAGCATCTTCCAGGAAGGAGAATGTGATAGTATCGTCCGACAGCGTGGCCGTGCCTACGCCAGATGTTATAGTGGACGTGTCCGCGGACAGAGTGATAGTAGCGTCCTCGTCGCTGTTGTAGTTCGTTGTTATGGTGTACGTGCAGGAAGCCCCCACGTATGTGTATATTGTGCCGTCGGATGTGATGGCCAGATCATCGTATGGGTTTATCGTGACCGCGAAATCGTCAGATCCGCCGGATGTGGCGGAGGATGCTGTTACGGTGGCGGTGATGGGTGTTCCCATCGCTCCAGCCAGTGTGTCCCCGGATATGGTCAATGTACCGGAGTTGTAGGATGCTGTCAACCCACACTCGGTGTCGGAGAACACCGTGGATACGACCAGATCCGAAGGACCGTCAATAGTGAGAGAATATGTGAACGACTGGCCGATGATACCGTAGGCCGAAGTCGAACCGGTGAATGATATCGCATCATAAACTGTGAAATTGATTGTCTGAGTAGCTGTCTGGGTGACCTCACCGACGTATGTGGCGGTGAGGACCGCGGTATAGGATCCCGCGGCGGTTGCCGTACCCGACAGGGAGGTTCCCACACCGGAATAGGTGAGGAATCCGCCGTTAGCGGTCATGGCAGACCCGGACGCTTCTATTGTAGCGCCTTCCATATTCACTGTCGGGGTGTAATCGAATGTGTAACCCACACACAGATCCACACTGTAGATCTCATTGTATGCCGCGTCCGAATCCTCGACGAAAACGGGGACCAGGACACAACACGAGACCATTACCATGACAGCGAGAATTGACATGATTCTTGTCTGTTCGTTCATTTGTAGGATGTCCTACCGCTGAATCTGATGTTCAGAGGTACCTACAAACGCTATGATTTCCGTTAATATAAATCGGGAAAAATCTAATATTATGAGCTTTTTAAATATTGATTGAAAAAATCATTCAGGCAATCGACCATATTGAGAATATCCTTGTCCTCGATATCCTCTATCTGTCCATTACCGCTCATTATCTGATCTATGTCGTGTATAATGCCTTCCTTACTTACTAATTTTTTCATGACATCGGGCATCATCTTGGTCAGAAAACCGAAAAGCGTGACGGAGAAGGGTACTATGTCCCCCTTTTTCATGCCGGTGACGATCTTTGTCATGTCCAAAGTGACTATGGCTTGAGGAGGGAACCGGTATTGCCTGACCGCATCGGAATCCTTCTCCCCCACGAATCTGTGTTTTTCCTTTTTGGGGATATCTGCCACATCTCCCTCTATCGTCATTTGCGGCATCGTCAACCTCTAATGTGGCAGGAAAGGGGCCCCTTACTGACCACTTCACTTTTTTGGGGTTTGTTTATAAGGGTGGGGATATCCCCCTTATTTTCCATCATACGGACAC
>CAZUIU010000011.1:0-17476 GCA_964620455.1 uncultured Candidatus Methanogranum sp. | reverse complement strand
TGCTCTGAGGAATCAGAACGGGCGCAGGTCCATGAGCGGGGACAGCGTGGACATGGTGGCGGAGTTCAACGAGACCAGGCACAGGTTCGAGAAGGTATCCGCGGGACGGCAGAAGAACGCCGTCATCATCATAGAATGCGGGATACAGAGATGGAACGCTTTGGATGTGACGTTCAGGACATCCGCGGACATCGTCCGGTTCAAATCCACGGAGATGGACGAGGACGATGCCAAGAGGATTAAGAACATAATCGGCCCGAACGGATTGAACGCCCTCGAACGCATCGGTATGCGCAATACCCGTGACAACAGCTTCAAGACCTACTCGGTGTGCCGTATCGGCAACTGGCCGATGGAATTGGGTGTCGGTATCACCAGGAGCGGGTTCATGTACGAGATCGACCCGACGTTCGAGCTTCCGGAGATGCTGCGCACACCCGAATCCGAAGACGGTGCGGAAGTAGCACCCCGTAAGCAGCTCCCAAAGAACACCCTCGAGGAGATCAGAGCGAAGGCACCGTGGAAGTACGAGGCGTATCAGCTGAGTAAGAAGGGACTCACGCAGCAGGAGATAGCGGATTACGTGGCCGATACCCACGGGAAGTGCGTGCAGAGGACATCGGTCTCGGGTTGGATCAAGCAGATCGAACAGATCGAGAAGGGGGTTGAAATGTCAAATTGAAAATTGACACCTATATTACACGCGCGTCCGCGCAAGGGGAAATTCTGACACGGATTGACAATTGACATTTTCCGAAAGGAACACGGAAACCCTGCCCGAACATGACCGGAAGACGATTCCGGGAGATGCTGCGGAACAGGATCCGATCTCAAAAGGATGTCAGCACTACGCGCATGATGCGCACGTATACGCATGCACTACGAACACAAAGAACAGGAGGCAATGATATGGCCATGAAGAAAACGATAAGCAAGATCGCAGGAACAGAGAAGAGAACAGCAAAGACCGCCGAACCCAGGGGGAACGACGAAGCGAGGAGGCGCGAGGCCAAGACCTCGAGGAAGGAATCCGAAGCGGAGAAGAAGAGGATACACAACGAGAAGGATCGTGCGAAAGTAGAGGTATACAGGGAGAACAAGGGGCACGGTGTCAAGGTAGTGCTCTTCGACAAGGAAGCCGGGAAGAAACCTACGCCCAAGAAGAAAAGCAGATCCAACGCTCGAGCATTGAAGGACGTTGCCCCGACAAGTGCGGTGTCGGTACAGAAGGCACCGAAGGAGGAATTCGCCACAGTCACGGTCGGGAAGAGGAGATACAACATACCCGTGGACGAGAAAGGGAACGTCCCTTACGACAGATTGGTGACCCGTTTCCTGGACCAGAAAAAAGGTACTAAAGATAATCAGAACAGGAGATCCACTGCGATCGACATAGATACCACGGCTAAGAAGCAGATATCCATCAAGAACAAGAACAAGATCAAACCCGAGGACATCAAGGAATGGTGGGCGCATCCCAACAAATCGGACATCATCGGCATAGACGACGAACACAACAAGGTGTTCGACACGGCGGGAGCAACGAGGAGATCCTCCAAGAAGTACCAGAGGAAGATCGGAATAGTCAACGCCACGGAAGAGGAATCCAAGATGATACGCAAGACCCTGGACAGCAACTTCACCGCTGCCGAACTCAAGACCATGACAGAGAACGGAGGGATAACGTACGAATCCGCGAATCTTCCCGGCAGTACTTCCGGGGTGTATTACGCAGGGACCAGTAACATAGAGTTCGACAGACAGAAGAGAGGCATGAGCCCCACCACGATCACCCACGAGACCACACACAAGCTGAGATACGACGACCCGTCCAGAAAAGGTATACTTAGGAGTGTGGCGCACAAGAAGGTATGGAATTCCGCCGATGTAGATATGGAAGAAGCCGTTACGGAAGCGGAGACCAGGACGCGTCTCAGTCCTTACGGGAAGCCTGTACGCGGGTACTACTCGTTCCTGAAGGGAGATCCCGAGAAGCTCATGGATGAGGATAGGAAACTCTTTGTCGGTAAGAACGGACCCGACAGCAGGGGTCTCAAGGGTAAAAGGGCAACCGCATCCGTCGAGAAGAACTTCGACAAATCCAATATACGTAATCTGAAAACAAGGTGATTGTGAGATATTTGCAATAGTATTATATACTGTATAACCAAATGGTGAATCATGACAGACCTTAGCCGTGAAGAAAGAGACAAGATAATGGATGATTACGTTAAAAAGGAAGCTCTGAACATTGTAAGGCTTCAGGAGATGGCCGGACTGACATTCAAGGAGGCTGTGGTATACGTGAATTGGGCGAGGGTACCCATGGAAGCTCTGACCGACAGACTCGATACCAGTACTCAGTCGGTGCACAACCTCATGGGGAAGGCCAAGACGAAGATAGCCATCTCCGGATACGATCCCGAAGAGATATTGATTTCTGGATCGGCAAAGGTTCTGTTCTGACAAACCAATCCTAGAAACATAAAATGTGACCATCGTACACGATGTCACCAAATATACCGTCTAAAGACAGACGGACCATTTGTGTACGACGGCCACGGGACGAGATCCTAACAACCGCGGTGATTCTATACGGAGTGTGTGGTTCGATATCGGCGAAGTCTGTTAGGCTGGGAGATGTCCGACTTGCAGTTCCGGAACATTGCCGTCGGAACAGGTTGATGAGCCTGTCGGATATCTCTCTTGTATCGAGTCCGTCCTTGTTCGATACTATATTTAGGATATCCTAAATATTATATAAACATTGTTTTGCCAATCGAGTACTTCGTTATCGATAATCATATTAGGGCGACTGTACCGAAGTTTTAAACCGGAGCTCATCATACCATTGTGTGTGCCCAAGACCAAGGAACAGGTTCATTACAACATGTCGAGAGTCCGTTGCAAGGATACCGCCATAGAAAAGACCCTGAGAAAGGAACTTTGGTCGCGCGGACTCAGATACAGGAAGAACGCAAAGGACGTTCCGGGCAAACCCGATATAGTTTTCAAGGGCGGGAAGGTGGCCGTGTTCTGCGACAGCGAGTTCTGGCACGGTCACGATTGGAAGCACAGGAAAGAGGATCTCAAGACCAACCGCGAGTTCTGGGTAGACAAGATCGAGCACAACATGGAAAGGGATAAAGAAGTGAACCGTATCCTCCGCGACGACGGTTGGACGGTACTCAGGTTTTGGGGAAAGGAGATAACGAAAAATCCCTCCGAATGCGCGGATGCCGTCGAAAAAGCAGTGAAAAATATGTCTCGCAAGTACATTTCCATAGATCTTTTCGCAGGCATAGGCGGAATAAGGAGAGGATTCGACAATGCCTTCGGAGAGGACATCTCGACGGCATTCGTCAGCGAATGGGACGAGAACGCCGGGAAGACATATATGGCGAATTATCCGGAAACGTCGGAGATACGCGGCGACATCACGAAGATATCTGAGGACGAGGTTCCAGAATTCGACATATGTCTCGCGGGGTTCCCGTGCCAGGCGTTCAGCATAGCGGGCAACAAGGAAGGATTCTCCGATAATTACAAGGGTATGTCGAGAGGCACTTTGTTTTTCGAAGTGGCCAGGATATGCGATTATCGGAAACCGATGGTGATATTCTGTGAGAACGTCAAGGGTCTGCTGATGCATGACAAAGGCAGGACCTTCAAGGTCATAAGAGAGACTTTGAAGGAGATCGGTTACACGGTTCTCTGGAAGGTGATCAACAGTAAGGATTTCGGTGTTCCCCAGAACAGGGAACGCATATACATCGTGGCTTTCAGGAACGACATAGACTGTTCTTCTTTCGTGTTTCCGCAGCCCACGTGCGGTAAAAAGGTCATACGCGACATAATGGAGGAGGATCCCGTGTCGGTGAAGTACTATCTCAGTACGGCATACCTCGATACGCTCAGGAAACACCGTGCGAGACACGAGGCCATGGGTCACGGGTTCGGTTACGAGATAAAGGATCTCGACGGGGTTTCTTCGGCCCTCGTATGCGGAGGAATGGGCAGGGAGAGGAATCTGATAATCGACGACAGGCTGACCGATTTCACTCCCGTGACGCATATCAAGGGCGAGGTCAACAGGGAGTACATACGCAAGATGACGCCCCGCGAGTGGGCGAGACTGCAGGGATTCCCCGACACTTTCAAATTGGTACTGTCCGATACGCACCTATACAAACAACTCGGCAACTCCGTTACGGTCCCCGTGATAGAAGCCATCGCCGGGGAGATAAAGAAGGTATTGGATGAGCAAACTGAAGGGGAACAAAGGCGAGTGGTCCGAGATCTACGTGTTTCTTAAGGTCTTGGGAGACGGACGCATATACGGTGCGGACGCCGATCTGAACCGCAACGAGGAATTGTTTTACGACATCTGGAAGATCATACGCGACGAAGGCGACGGCGAGGCCGACTACGTCACGGACGAAAACAACGGGAAAGTATGTGTTTTCGTCAAAGACAGGAAGGTCGCGGAAGTGGTATCCGAGAGATTCACCGAGGAGTCCGCATACCTTCTGAAGAGCATAATCGAAGGCAAAGGGGCGTTCGGGGTCGAAAGGACCGAGGAGTTCATGGATGCCCTGGGCTGTCACAAACTGAAAGCCCCGTCCAAGGACAAGACGGACATAAGGATGCAGGTACACGATCCGTCCACATGTACGGATCCGATTCTGGGATTCAGCATAAAGTCGGACCTGGGCAACTTCCCTACCCTGATCAATGCGGGATGCACGACGAACTTCGTCTACAAATTGACGGGGAATATGGACGACGCCCTCATGAACGCCGTCAACGGGATATCCAAGACGTCCGGTAACGGAGGATCCAAATCCGACATAAAGGGGAGGATGGACCTTCTGAAGTCTCGCGGGATAGGATTGGAATTCGACAGGATGGAGAGCGATACCTACGAGGCCAATCTCAGACTCATCGATACGTCTCTCCCGGAGATAGTCGCGGAGATGCTGAAGATCTTCTACCTCGAAGGGGAAGCGGTCGTTTCCGAACAGGTCCGCATAATGTCCGAAAGGGACCCCGTGGGATACGGCAGGAAGGGGAAACAGCCGTTCTACGCATACAAGATAAAGAAGTTCCTGACCGAATCAGCCGTGGGAATGAACCCCGGGCGCGTATGGGACGGGATAAGCGATGCCAACGGCGGTTACATAGTCGTCAGGGAGGACGGCGAGGTCCTGTGCTACCACCTCTACAACAGGAACGATTTCGAGGATTATCTTCTGAAGCATACGAAGACGGACAAAGCCTCCACATCGCGTTACGGGCACGCCTCCGTGGAGAAAGACGTCTACGGATCGTATACCATGAAACTGAACCTCCAGGTGAGGTTCTTCTGAAGATCCGGGAGGAAAGATATGATCGGAGAATTGCCTAAACTCGAGGATTGGGGAAGGGAGAGGAGCTGCGGTCCGTATTCGACGGGAGAGATAGACGCGGTCGTCTGCGCATACATCTTCGAAGGGATGTCCAATCGAGAGATGGACGACAGGATCCTGAACGTCGAATCCGGGAAGAACCACGGATGGAGATCCTTCGCGATACTGCATCATTTCGGACTGGGTACCGAGTTCAAGGGGTATTTCGAGGGGAAGGACCCCGAGTACGCTTTGGCATCGATGTCGGACAACAGGGCTTTCGGCGACATCGCCGAGTGCATAAAGAGACACTGCATCGACGACGGCGATTCCTCGGATCCCGAACTCGAGAGCGCAGTGGAGGTCTTCGACACCGAGGGCAGGAAGATACTGTATTACGGAACGAAATACGAACGCAGCAGGAAGAACAGGGAAGCCGCGATAAGGATCCACGGTACCAAATGCATGGTGTGCGGGTTCGATTTCGAAGAGAAGTACGGTGAACTGGGGAAGGATTTCGTAGAGGTCCATCACGTCAAACCTCTTTCTTCCGTCAAAGAGACGAAGATTGATCCGAGGACGGATCTCGTGTGCTTGTGCTCCAACTGTCACAGGATGATCCACAGAACCAAAGGTAAGGTACTTACCTGCGAGGAACTAAGGGAAATTATTGAAAAAATCTGTCAGTGTACATTTTTCAATAAATTATAAGTCTTCATTTGATAAACTGTTATTGAATGGTGCAGATTACAGGCGTCACTAATTTATACAATTCAACTATTAGACTAATGGGTTATGCGTACAGTTGATTTGTTTTCGGGCTGTGGCGGAATGAGTCTGGGGTTTATCAACGCCGGATTCGAAGTTGTCGCGTCATACGAGTTATGGGATCAGGCTGTACTTTGTAGCAGGGCTAATTTTAATCATCCTATAACGAGGATGGATCTTTCGGATACTGAATGTGCCGTAGCAGATATAAGAAAGTATAATCCCGATCTTATAATTGGCGGCCCTCCATGTCAAGATTTTTCTACAGCAGGTAAAAGATTGGAATCGGATCGGGCAGTTTTGACCAAATGTTTTGCCAAGATTATTTGTTCTGTCAAACCTGATTATTTTGTTATGGAAAATGTAGGCCAGATAACAAAGAGTGAATCGTATGCCTTTTCCAGAAAATTATTCAAAGAAAATGGATATGGATTAACCGAAACACTATTGGATGCAAGTCGTTGCGGTGTTCCTCAGAGAAGGAAGAGGTTTATCTGTATAGGTTCTATGAATGATGCTGATGGATTTGCCGAAAAAATTATAAAAGAAAAACTTTCGAGTAAACCATTAACGGTTCGCGAATATTTCAAAGACGGACTGGAGATAGAGTATTATTACAGACATCCGAGGACATATTCAAGACGTGGTATTTTTTCTGTTGACGAACCAGCTCCGACAATAAGGGGAGTTAATAGGCCGGTTCCTGGAAATTATACGATTCACGAGGGTGATCCGGTATCTAGTATGTGCGGAATACGATCTTTGGATATGACTGAAAGAGCAAAGATTCAAACATTTCCGAATAATTTCAAATGGATAGGCTCTAAAACATCATGTGAACAGATGATTGGTAATGCTGTTCCTGTTAAATTAGCAGAGTTTATTGCCAATGTCGTCAAGGATTGTTCCGAGATTGAAAGGTAATCAGGGATTGTTTCCGGCTGTATCAGATTCGCTATCAATGTTTGCTTTTTTGTATATTTCATTGCGTTTTTTCTTATCGGACAGATATTTTTCTTCATTTTCTACGACATAATATCCCCAATGTTCCAGAATCATAGGATCCATATAGTCTGTTATTTTCTCACCCTTGTTTCTCAGATCCAAATCAGAAGGGATATCGGATTTTTTGAATTTTTCAATTGCAGGTTTAGAGAGTATTTCTCTTCCGCAATTTATATGGTCTATTATTTTGTTAAGTATCTCGACGATATAGCCATAGGTTTCGCGATTGATTTGCAGTGTGTCGATATGGCCATTTTCAAATAATGTGTATTCAGCTTTTCCGTTTGACAAGTATGCGGGTATATCTTCGTAATTCATGGTCATTATCATGCATTCGCTGACAGAACGTGTAGCCCATCCTGCGCCTCCTTCGAAGAGACAGTATTCGCTTCTTTTGTAATCCGAACTCGTTATAAAGAACAAAAAGACATTTTTATCGATTATGCTGCTTTTTATTTGTTCGCTGAGTGAACGCAAATCATCGTGGTCTTTGTGTTTTGTATAAAATATTTCTTCGGACCACACACCGCGTTTCAGAAGTAATTCATAAAAAAAGTCCGATATACGGAGGTCATGATGGCTATACGAGATGAATAGTGCATAATTCTCTTTCGGATGCACATCTCCTTCAATCTGATTTATAATCACTGCAGCTTCATTACTTGCTAATTCGGGATTTTCTGAAATTCTCTTTGCTGCTTTGCTAACCTCAGATGCGAATTTTTTCTTTGCAGTAGCATTTCTGGCATTCAGGATTTTATTTTGATTTGCATTTATCTCTTCAGATAGTCCGTTTTTCTTCCTTATAAGGTCTCCAACGGCTTTTCTCAATATATTCGAAAGCAGATAGACGCGCGAATCGTTCTCGTTTAATCCCTGTCTGTTCGTTGTGGCTATGTCTGGAAGGTTATCTTCATCGAGAAGATCGAATTCGATTTCTCCTTCTATGTAATTTGTAAATGTCTGAGTCATATTGAGTATATTCAGATAATTTTCGACGGCCAGCTTATCTCTTATATACAGGCGTAATTGGATGGGGTTATAGAAATGAGTTTTTGTAAAGACAGAGTCATTTTCTTTTGCATATTTTTCTTCAATACTGCTGTGGATTCCTATCCAGCCTTTCAATTCGTATTGATAACTTCTGCCGTTTACTTTGTATATTCCTTTATATTCTTTTTTATCCGTGTTTAAACTGGAAATGTCTCTGAAATTTTCAGTCTTTAACCGATGGATGTATTTTTCGTCTTCCCATTTTATCTTACCGTATGGGCAAAGAACTTCTCTGTTTTCCAAATTGGAAATTACAGTGTTTAATTTATCCGAGTTATCTAACCCGTAATCTAAGAAAATCATATTTTTAAAAGCTACTCTCTTTTTTACTTGTTCGAAATTAACTTTATTGGATATTTGTTCATCGGTCTCTTTTTCTTTTTTTCTTTTTACAAAAAGAAATATTTTTCTATCATTCAGAGATTTCCATGAAAAATAATTTGATAACTTATGTTCGAGGGAATCGAATGCTGCATCTCCCATGCCCGTGAGATCCACATTACACATGTGGATCATAGTTCCCGTTTTTATCTGACTCCATTCATTATAACAATCGATATCGGTTCTATCGACTGTTTCGAGAAATGGTTTTTCGTCATCGGGCCTAGATTCGTCGTATTTCATATGCCAGACAGATTCATTCGATTCATCGGGTTTTGTTATGACGTAGTAATCTTCCGAAAGAAAAAGTGCAGCTAATTTTCCTATTCCCTTTCTGCCCATAATTTTGTATGATTCTATGTTCTGATCTTTTTGTGATTCTCTGCGATTTCTACCTACTACGGCATAGTTTATCAGATCCTCATGACTCATTCCCACACCGTCATCAAAGACTTCTATTGTGGATTGGTTCTTCGTAAGGGCATCAATGTATACGTAAACGTTTTTTGCACCAGCATCGAATCCGTTTGCAACCAGTTCAGAAATTGCTGCCCATGCATTCGAATACAAATTTTGTCCCAGCAGTTTCAATGCTAGCCAACCGAAAGAAAATTCAATCTGGCCTGGGTTATTTTCTTCCATATATTCCAACCTCTAAGAATGATTTGATGATATTCTATCTTTAAGCCTTCAATGTCGTTTCGGAATTGAAAAATCATATCATTATAAATGTAGATTTTCAATCGACTTTACGAACTCGAAACGTACGTGTACGATTAATCAAAATACCAAACAACATTGTGAACATAAATGTCTTTGAAGTTTGTTATTTACGACTGGCTGTTGCAACTTGTTACAAGTTGATAGAAGATAATACTTTTGAGCAGATTCGTACTTTCGCCTATCTCTCCCTGCAAGCCTTTTATCCGTGATCCCGAGTCCTCCCTGTCATGAACGACGATGTCCGGACCGAGAAGATCATAGATGCTCTTTACACGGCGATAACCGACAGTATCTCGGACGATGTATGCCACGGATGCCCCGTGGTCCAGGCGATCAGGGATCTGCGGGACACCATACACGAGAGCAACTACCGGATGATAGCGGAGCAGCTGGGGATCGAGATTCAGAATTGCGTGTGTCCCTGTATGAAGAATGGTCGTATAGGCGAACAATAAAGTTCCGGGAATCCTAGAATGTTTTTGATAAATTCTATAGCTTGATAGAGTATACTGCGAAGTGAAAACAATGGAACATGAGTTGAAGATTCTTCCTGAGTATTTTGAGGCGTCGAATCTACTATGAATTTGTTGATTTATGTTTTATTGCTTAAATACAACATGTTTGCTGAATAACCAATTCAGTATTATTTCAACAGTCGATGCGATTATCTTATAATACAAACCTTCTACTCCTAAGAAGTAAGAATCGGGCCATAAATAAGTCAGTAGTGAAAATATACCTATTGCAATTATTCCCGTGAACAATCTGCTTCCATAGAACATGGTCGATTCTTTCATCAATGTTTTTTTCTCTAGGTTTTTACTTTCAAATACATACCATTTATTGGTAACATATGCAAAAAATACACCAACGATCCATGATAGGATGTTGCTTATGTCAGGTTCAGATAGGTAATGTTGAAAAATAACATATGTTCCAAGCGAAACGATCGTCGTCAGACAACCGAAAAATATGTACAGATACGCTTGTTTGTACTTGTGGGAGAACATATTTACCGAACAATGCATTGATTCGGAATGTGGATAACGGTATAAAACCTAGCTATCGATGTATATGAAGCCATTTAGATACCGGCCCGGTTCAACAATTGGATTCAATATTCCTTTTTCAATGTGTACCATTTGGGTTCCATCCGCCATGGATGACGATGTCCGGACCGAAAGAATGATGCTCTATATACAACCGTATGTGACAGCTTTCCGGTCAGATTCCTTAATGATTGCCTTGTGTTCCAAGCAATCAGAGATTTGCATGATAATCATGTCACAGACTGTTGATTGAAAATCAAAAATTTAAAGTTGTAACGACCAGTATTGAGTTGACTGGTCGTTACAAACAGTTTTACGCATTCATTATTTCAAGTTCAGTAGACCCTGCTGCACGATATACTCACAGTGATATTCTCACTCACGGTACCCAATGTGACTGTGGGAACATCATTCACTATAGAGTAATCAGGACTATCCGTTCCAGATATGCTGATCACAACCGAGTAGTCCAAACCGTTGATCGTACATGTAAATACATTATCATCGAGTGTCCAGTCCGATCCTTCGCTTACGGTGATTTTAGAACCGGAAGAGACAAGGGATTCCATATTCAGAGATTCGTCGTCAATACTGAATGAGAAGTAATTGCAGTTTGATCTGCTCATACTGTAACTTTCGACAACGTAGCTCCATTGAGCGTACAACGTTGTTCCGTAGCTTATAGCTTCTCCGACTGAATATGCGGTCCCGGTTCCGTCGGATTTCGTGTTCCATTCTGTGAAGGCACAGCCGTTGTTACTGAACAGGTTCTGGATCACAGTCGTATTGGAGCATGAGAAACTGGTCTCTCCGTCGCTTGTTATTCCTCCGTTACCGTCATATGTGACATTATCGGAATCACTGTTGCTCAGCATAACTACAGCGGCGATTCCCGCGACTGCTAGGATCACCACTACAGCAGAAATGATGATGATTTTATTTTTCTCCATGAAACCGAATCTGAACATGGATATTACTTTTTTTTATGTTTCAGATCAGTTTGCAGATGATCACTGCAGCAACGGCATAAGTGATCATGCAAGCTATCATTTTGTTTTCTATGTTCATCTTATTACTTTGTTCGGGATTCGTATTAATGTTTTAAAACCTTTTCATGGTTGAATATATGTTTTCAGTTGTTCAGTATCTTCATTGTAAAACTCCCAAGTATTTTTCACAAGTTCATTAACTTTTCAAAGAAGTGCCTTATGAAGGTAAGAAGTAAGAACCTCGGATTATCATGCACTCGATAGTGAGACAATGGATCAACAGCTTGTGAGTGACAAGAAATTGAAGGACATAGGACGCAAAGTGTGGAAGAACCGCTTTATTACTAAAGACGATCTCAGAAAATATTACGGATTCATGGATGAATTTCGGAAAATAAGCAGAGAACACTCGGATTGGTGTGACAGTATGGGAAAAGGCCCGAAATATGAAGGTATAACTCGGTATAATGATCACAAGATCCTTGAAAAATACGGTTCGGATATCGCAGTAAAAGGTGAGGTCATCCATCACGAGTGGATGGAACTGAGGGATTCAATCAGTCAATATCTTGAGAAAAAAGATCTTCCTCTGGAATATCCCAAACGCGTATGGACCAGTCTGTATATCGGTTGTGAAGGTGGGACACGTTCATATAGCGGGGATCTTGTGCCTATGGGCAATAATTTTGATACGGGGCCTGGAAAATGGTGTGCTGAGGTACTTAGCAGCCTAGGTAGCGAGTTGTACGAAAGAAAAAGACTGCAGAAGATAGAGTGGTACACCAAATGGGGTCTGATGGCCGGCATATTCGGAGCTGCACTAGGTCTGCTCAGCATCTGTATCGCTCTTAGTTGAACAATCACACGATATGGGTCTGAACGTTCCTGGACGGTTTCTTCCTTACAGAAACTTCCCCCGGAACATTCAGATCGTCACATATGTAGAACAATTCCTTTCCCAGAAAATGACTGTGTGCACTGTAGTACATGGAGAACTCCAGGGGTTTGCTCCAGGAATAGATATCCTTGATGGCATTGACATTGTCGTAGCTGAGGATCCACTTGTGTTTCAGTGTTTTGATGGTATTGGCCAACTCCTTGTGATCCTCTTCGACGTAATGATTCATGTAGAGCAGACTGCCTTTATCGAAATACGGCGGGTCTATGTAGACCAATGTGGTATCGACATCGTACTTATCCATGCATCCGGACAGCATGTAGTTCGCATCCATCGATAGGACCTCTATCTGTTCTGATCTTTCCCCTATGGCCTTTATCCTCTTGACGAGATTGGCCTTGTTGAACCTGGCATCCATCTTGTAGGGGCCTGTCTGATCCTTGCCTCCGATCAGACCGCCGGCGAGTATCCCGGACCTGTTGGTACGGTTGAGATACAATGTGGAGAAACCCTGTTCGAGGATACTTCCGCTCTTGCCGAAGAATATCTCACGCTGATTATTCCATTCATCAACGGATATCTCGGCGTTCTTCACCATTTCGGTGAGTTCCTCGGTGTTCTCGGTGACGGCTTTCCAGAAATAGAATATGGCCTGATCGGCATCATTGATGACGATGTTGGAAACTGCGTCATGGATAAGGAGATTTATAGCGGTACCGGCACCTCCGGCGTAAGGCTCTATGTAGGTTCCGCCCTTCAAACCGTTGGATAAGATAACCTCTTCGAAGTAAGAAGTCAGTTTCCCCTTTCCGCCCGGATAACGGAGTGGCGTGTTGAACCTTGCTGCCATTCATACCACATGCTTTTTCTTGGCCATATACTTTACTGATTTCTTTCAGGAGGAGTGTTCATGTCAATCTCATTATTTTGGCAGAACATACCATCAAGAAGACTTCTCAAGCTATTGTACACTTGTACTAAAGATTTGGCTGGTGGATTCAATTCATAGTTATGGCCGTATTGGTTGAATTCTTCGGATATGTCGAGTACCCCATCTGTCTGGGTGCACAGTGCCCTTACAGCTCTGTCTGCTTGTTCAGAAATTTTAGTTTTTTTCTTCAAATCAGAGGAAACAGTCATAATACGATCTCTGAAAAGATTTTTTGCAGTTATGTTATTCTCATCGAGATACCATCTGACACTCATTTCTAGGAATGACCTGAACAATACGGAAACTGCATTAGAATGTTGTATAACACTTATCTGCTGTAGTTCTGTGCATATGTCCTTCAGGCGATAACATGGAATTTCCCAATATAGTTCTTTAGGAAACAGAGTTATGGTTGGGCTTTTTCTTTTCTCTTTTTTAGGAACTCCCGTGTTCTTTCTTTTGGGAGGTGCAGGAACATTGAGGCTGCTTTCACCAGTCGCATTAAAGAAGCCTCTCTCTTTCTTTTTCGATAAATATTTTTTTGTAGATGCATTATCGTTTATAGAACGCGAATTTATGTAATCTGCTCTGTTACAATCATATATATCTAATGCTACCTCAACAAGGCCTTTTACAAAATCATCTGATGGAATATTCAAAAGTAATTTGTTGTCTTCGAATTTCCATCCTGTCATGTCTTTAAATTCCTTATTTTTGACTAATCTTTCGAATGTTGAAATTGGAAATGTTTCATCATCAAAATGTTGATCAGTTTCCTTTTGAATTATTTCGAAAAGAGATAAAATTGGTTGAGGATAACCATGATTGAATCTATCTCTCATTTTTGGAATTGCTCCCCAATCTTCATGACCTACGCCCGATTTCACATCTTGGTGGTTCAATTTAACCCAATAATCGACCTCAGGCTCATTGTTGAATAATACACAATCTATGAATTTGAAATCTCCGCGATTTATTTGAACACTTAATTTTTCAAATTTGTGACGCAGATCTTTATCGTTTTTGATTAAACTGGGGTACATCATCAGTTTAATGGCACTTATTCTTCTATTTCCGTCTTTCACAATAAATTTTCTATCTGGAGTCACTAATACTGCAGGAGTAGCTGTGGGATTTAATCCATTTTTAGCTATATCTCTAGCTATGGCCAGAACTTTGTCTGGAATCCTATCTAGCATCATATTTATGGCTTCATCTTGATTACTGGTAGGCGGAAACCTAGGGTTATTCTCATCGATCTGAAGTACATTTATGCCTACTTTTTCGTTCCATGATGACATGTATTTTCCTCCTACCCTGATTTTAAATTCAATTAGATCAAATGTCTTTGGTTGAACCTATCGTATATACTCTAATCAACGTTTATTTAAATATCAAATTATGTTCATAACTACATATAACTGATATTCAATCTTGTTGACTGGCTGTTAAAATGTGTTACAAGTTGATAGAAGATAATACTTTTGAGCAGATTCGTACTTTCGCCTATCTCTCCCTGCAAGCCTTTTATCCGTGATCCCGAGTCCTCCCTGTCATGAACGACGATGTCCGGACCGAGAAGATCATAGATGCTCTTTACACGGCGATAACCGACAGTATCTCGGACGATGTATGCCACGGATGCCCCGTGGTCCAGGCGATCAGGGATCTGCGGGACACCATACACGAGAGCAACTACCGGATGATAGCGGAGCAGCTGGGGATCGAGGTTCAGGATTGCATGTGTCCCTGTATGAAGAATGGTCGTATAGGCGAACAGTAAAGTTCTGGAAATTAGGATGTTTTGATAAATTCTATAGCTTGATAGAGTATACTGCGAAGTGAAATAATGGAACATGAATTGAAGATTCTTCCCGAATATTTTGAGGCATCGATATCCAATCGTAAAAGATTCGAATTAAGAAAGAATAACCGTAATTTCTGTGTTGGGGATGTTCTTGTGCTTCGTGAATGGAACGGAGAGGAATATACCGGAAGGGTCGCAGAATACAATGTCGATTATATTCTAGAAAGATTCGATGGGCTCGATCCGAACTATGTCATCATGAGCATCTCGCCCATTCATTGATCATCGATGTACACAAATGATTGCGGAGCTGTTTTGAGGCCGTAGTCCGCAAGATCTTTCTTCTCTTCGTATTCCTTTACATCCGACAATTCATATGCAACGGCCATGTTGTGTCCGCTGAAGTACGATTCATAGAATTTCTTATCGATTCCGGCGGATCTTCTGGTCTTTTTCCAAAGGATCTCCGGAGAATCCACCAGAATATTCTCCACGTGAGCTTCGCCGACGACCTTTTTAACAGGACAAGTCGAGTATATCAAGATCTTAGAAACATCATCCTTACACTTGATCTTACGGAATTCATATTTCTTTGTCTTATTGAATATATTGCTCACGTGTGTAGGGTTAATTGACAGTAAAATCGTGCTCATCCTTTCCGCCTTCCTTTAAGATTTTTAGGACATCGTCATGGGTCAGGTTTATCTTGTACGGGTGGTCTTCGAACAGTCCCGAAGATTTCAACCAGCTGTGGTTTACATGGCTGTCAGGACCTAGGTACCCATTGTATACTAAACCTATTATCATGACATTTCTCCTTCTATATATCATCTTTAATTTTTCATCAGGATATACAGTTTTATTACCGACCGCACTGACGAAATCATCATAGCTCAAAATAGCTTTGCAATCGTGTCTTACCCACTTCGTATATGCTATTGTGCAGAATGAGGTTATTACCGATTTGTATCCCGGATCATCCGGAGATTTCCTGTAGATCAATACGACGTAGCCTGGCCTATACACAATGTTGTCTCTCGGTGTGGCTATGTAATTTTTCACTATGCCATTTGAAACGGGAGTGTAATATGATCCCTGATCCGTATCGTTCAGTATAGAGTATGGGAACATCTGATCGTGGTACTCGGCTTCGATAGGCAGGTATTTTCCGCCTTTGAAATCGGGCTTTATGTACGGAAACGAACTGAATCCCCAGTCATCATATTGGAGTTTACGTTTGTCTTTTACAAACACGGATTCTCCTCTTTCGTTGGTGGTTTCCATCACGAATCCGAATTTCGTAAGCATTTTTATCAGATCGTCATGTTCCGGGAATATCGTAACGTATATCTGGTCATGCGGAGACTGCTGCCATTTCCACAGGGCAATACCTATAGCACCTTCTCCGAGACGACGTCCTTCGAAATCGGGATCTACCTTCAAAGTTCCTATCTTCATGCGATCGATCGCAGGAAGTGATCCTATTTCCTCACACTCGTCTTCTTTTATGTATAGAAATGCTCTTATCCTTCCAGAGTCGTCCTTCGAAACGTATACCTTTTCTCCGGTTTCCGATTTCTTGGTGAACCATTTTTCAAAATCGGATTCACCATAATCCTTTTTCAAAGAATCGAAGAATGGATCGCTCAAATTGCAATCTTTAAAATGAATGTACTCATACAATTCTTGACCCATAGGTTCATCATCCACCTTCTGACTGTAATTATTATGATCAATCCGATTGTAGTACTGGATAGATTATTACCAATACCATATTGTAGCACGACATAGAATAACATAAATTTAATGTTAGACTCAAGCAAATGGCGATTTCTAAAATTGCCCGAACATTGTTTTAATTGTTTTTTGATTTGAGGATCATTTATTAAATCTACGCACAGACTCTTTTTGAATAAGAATCATATGGACCAAGTATGCGTCCAAGTTTAAAAACGGAAGATGAGCTGTTCAAAATTTAAACAGCTTATCTTCTTGGGATAATGTAAGTATTTCACATTCTTCTTTATCGAAATTTTCTGGAAGTTTATCTTTTAAGACCGATACGACAAACTGGATGTCTTTTGCTTCCACATAATTTCCAATTGTCTTCAATTGGTTATCCGACATCAGTTCCTTCTTATCATTCAATGTGAAATGTAAACAAGATATATTTTCGGAATCTGCAAATTGAACGTATGCTAATTCGAAACATACTATTTCTCCCTGTTTTTTACCACTGCCCATGTTATTTTCATGGGAGAAAAAACTATAGGGTCCTTTGTTGTTGTTGGACACTTTGAAAGATATCGAGTATTGTTCTCCATATAATTTATTCGAAATATTGGAAAATATTTTATTAAATTTGTTTATATTTTGTAATATCTTGTTCTGGAAATCTTCCGAATACATGTATTCGAATTCTAAAAGTGAGTCTTCCAATTCTTTGATTTTTTCAAAATCAAAATCATAAGTTGCTGTTTTGCCG
>CAZUIU010000010.1:4270-21457 GCA_964620455.1 uncultured Candidatus Methanogranum sp. | reverse complement strand
CCGATACCCATCACGGTGGTGCTTGCGAACTTCGCACCGGCCATTATACCGGCCATGCAGTTGGCAGTTGCCATACCGAAGTCGTTGTGGGTGTGCATCTCAACGCCTATTCCGACAGTATCGATTATCTTCTTGACCCTGTCGTAGCAGTTGAAGGGCGTCTCTCTGCCTATGGTGTCGCAGTATCTGAATCTGTCAGCACCTGCGTCCTTGGCGGTCTGTGCGAATTTTATAAGGAAGTCCATGTCTGCACGGGAGGCGTCCTCTGCGTTGCATGACACATACAGTCCGTGGGCCTTGGCATGTTCGACACCGTCGGTGATCTTGTCCAGGACCCATTCCCTGCTTTTTTTGAGTTTATGCTCTATATGTATGTCAGAGGACGACATGGAGATAGCGACGGAGTCCACCTCGCAGTCTATGCTGGTGTCTATGTCGTGTATATCAGCCCTGTTCCATCCGAGTACGGATGCGTTCAGGCCCATGTGGGCGATGTGTCTCACTGCCTTCTTCTCGTCTGCGCCCATGGTGGGTATGCCGGCCTCTATCTGTTGGACACCTGCATCATCCATGAGCTGGGCAATCCTGTACTTCTCAACATTGGAGAATACTATCCCTGCTGTCTGTTCACCGTCCCTGAGGGTGGTATCGCAGGCCACAAGTTCGTGCCTGTTCAGGATCGTGTTAACCTCATCATAGCTTTTCATTTGAATTCCTCATGTTTATCCATTGCGGATTGAAAACGTTCCACTGTAAATCGAATGGAAGTGAATTTAGAATGCTGTTATTAAACGTTTTGCTACCCCTGATAGAAGTATGTCTAATAATCTTTTTGGAAACCGTACTTTAGACCTTATAACGCAGTATGGCGCCCATTCCACCCAGTGCGGCGAGCTCTTTTCCGCCGTCATGCTGCTCCGAGACGACTATCATGTTTCCTTTCTGAGATTCGACTGCCAGGACTATGCGGTCCAGATCCTGCTCTCTGAGCTTTGAATCCAGGACCAGCAATGTTTCCACCGCCCCGGAGAGGGCAGCGTTCTCTATCTCCTTGGGTCCATATGTCGCCAGACCGTCCTTACCGATCTCAGTCATCAGCTTTTCCACAGCTTCCATCTCCGATCCGACGGAGGATTCTTTGAGTATGTCCGAGCCCATCCCAGTCTTTATGAGTTCGTTCACACCCGCCATACCGCATTGTCCGGTGTGGTAGACGTGTAATGCCTTGAACTCCGGGAGGTTCAGTTTCTTGAGGTGTTCTGCCAAAGCCTCCTTTTCGAAACCCGGTCCCAGCAGTACCAGGGGCATGTTGGGTTCCATGAGCGGTTTCAGTTTATCGGTTATCTCACCGTGGTAGTTGTCGGTTTTCCCCTTCTCCTCGTATTGCTTACCGGATCTTCCAGAACGTATCGTGGTTATCTCTTTCAGTCCGAACTGTCTCAGGACAGCTATCGTGGCATCGTCCTGATCCAACGAGACGAAGATTATGCGCGGTTTCTTCGAGTCGTTGACAGCCCTGTCTAACCTTTCAAGTTGGGTCTCCCTCCAATGCATCTTGGTGAGTGCGAGGCTGTCGCCGATCTCGAATATGAGAGTGTGGTGCTGTCCTATGTCCTGCGGTCCCGATTCTATAGTACCTAGAACCCTTAACCTGAGGTCGTCGTCAGAGAACTCTATCTTCTCCGTACGTATCCCCAGGATCATCCTCTTCTTCTCCATCTTCTCGGCCCTTATCTTATCGGCGGATTTCTCCTCCCTGCGCGTGGTGGATGCAGTGACAAGGTCGCCTACCTCCAAGACGTTGAACAGGTGCCACATGTCCTCATCGGTCTCCAACATGAGTTTGATGCTGCCTGTACTGGGGTCCTTACCGAGAATACGCATATCCTACCCCATACAATCCGACGATATAAGGGTCTTTATTTGGGGTCGGTAACGGTGCTTTTACTGTCCAGAAAATGCTTTTCAGTAAAGAATTAGAACGGTTGTCTGATTTCGGACACTGGTTCTGATGGGTTGTTCCAAACAAACCCAATCCATTATATATCATCCTTAACTCTGAATTATTCTCAATGGCATGCAGTTATTTGGTCCTTGAGGATGGGAGCGTGTATGAGGGTGAATCTTTTGGGTATTCCACTCCCGCTTCAGGTGAGGTCGTTTTTTCCACAGGTATGTGCGGTTATCAGGAGAGTTTGACGGATCCATCTTATCAGGGTCAGATACTGGTCATGACCTATCCTCTGATAGGGAATTACGGTATAAACGATGCGTTCTATCAATCCGAATCCATACACCTGCGTGCACTGGTGGTCAGGGAGTACTGCAAGGAACCGTCCAAGATGTACGGTGGCAGGACGATAGATGATTTCCTCAAGAAGTTCAAGGTACCGGGGATATCCGGTATAGACACAAGGGAACTGGTCATAAAGATAAGGACCATGGGAACCTTCAAAGGTGCCGTCATCAACGATAAGGACATGATCGATGAGACCGTCAAGAAGCTCCGTTCGATGCCAGCTCCCTCCGAGAGCAATCTTGTAGGAGAGGTTTCCTGCAAGGAGATCAAGAGATACGACAACCATAAGGAACTGACTGTGGGTCTTCTGGACTGCGGTGAGAAGACAGGGATACTCAGGGACCTGTCCTCGAGATACAATGTGGTTGTCTTCCCATACGATACCAGATCGGATGTGATACTGGATTCCAAGGTACAGGGTATTCTCCTGTCCAACGGTCCCGGCGACCCATCACATCCCGCCATACTGAATACGACCGCTAAGACAGTCAACGACCTATCCACAAAACTCCCGTTGTTCGGGATATGCTTCGGGAACCAGGTAACGGCCCTGGCCCTCGGCGGTAAGACCTACAAGATGAAGTTCGGTCACCGCGGATGCAATCAGCCGGTCAAATATAACGGTAAGGTGTACATAACGTCACAGAATCACGGTTTCGCAGTCGACGAGGACAGTCTCGAGGATACGGGCCTGATGGTCGACCAGGTGAACGTCAACGACGGTACGGTCGAGGGCCTCAGACACAAGGACCTTCCGATATTCACTTCACAATACCATCCCGAGGCATCTCCGGGACCATGGGACACATCGTTCCTCTTCGATAGGTTCGGACAGGTAATCAGGGAGGGACACTTATGAGAAAGGATTACAAGAAGCTCATGGTGATAGGATCCGGTCCAATCGTTATCGGACAGGCTGCGGAATTCGACTTCTCAGGTACACAGGCCTGCCGTTCCCTTCGTGAGGAAGGATACAAGACCGTGTTGGTGAACTCTAACCCCGCAACGATACAGACCGACGGGGATACGGCGGACAGTGTCTACATAGAGCCTCTTCAGGCCGATGTGGTTCTGAAGATCATAGACAAGGAAGGCGTCGACGGAATAGTTTCCGGTATGGGCGGACAGACGGCTCTGAACATATGTTCGGAACTGGCGGAATCCGGTGAGCTGGAGAAGAGAGGCGTACATCTAGTAGGTACCCAGCCGGATGCAATAGAGATGTCCGAGGACCGTGAGCTCTTCAAGGAGACGATGGAGAAGATCGGGGAACCGGTCCCTGTCAGCAGAAGCGTCAACACGATACAGGAAGCCTTGGAGGCTGTGAAGGTCATCGGTAAGTACCCTGTGCTGGTACGTCCCGCATTTACATTGGGCGGTACAGGTGGAGGTATCGCATACAGTGAGAGTGAACTCATGGAGATATGTGCCAGAGGTCTAGCCTACTCCCGTATACACCAGGTCCTCATAGAGGAGAGTGTGCTCGGATGGAAGGAGTTCGAGTACGAGGTGATGAGGGATTCTATGGACAACTGCATAATAGTATGTAACATGGAGAACCTGGATGCCATGGGCATACACACAGGTGAATCGATAGTCGTGGCTCCTGTGCTGACTCTTTCCGATAAGGATCATCAGCGCCTCAGGACCGCATCACTCAAGATAATACGTGCATTGAACATAGAAGGCGGTTGCAATGTGCAGTTCGCATTCAACCCGGAGAACGGTGATTACCGCGTGATTGAGGTCAATCCCCGTGTGTCCCGTTCATCTGCATTGGCTTCCAAGGCGACCGGATATCCGATAGCCCGTGTGGCCACGAAGATAGCGGTCGGGTACACTCTTGACGAGATACCCAACAGGATAACGGGTACGACGTTCGCAGCTTTTGAGCCGGCCATAGACTACGTCGTTGTGAAGATACCCCGCTGGCCCTTCGACAAGTTCCGTACGGTGGACAGGCACCTCGGTACGCAGATGAAGTCCACCGGTGAGATGATGTCCATCGGCAGGACCTTCGAGGAGGCCCTTCTGAAGGGATTGAGGTCCCTGGAGATAGGAGTTAAGGGTCTCGATCCCATAGATCTCAACGATGAGGACCTCATAGATGAGCTCAAACATGCCACTGACAAACGTATATTCGCCATAGGCCAGGCCCTCAGAAAAGGTTGGAGGGTTGAGAAGGTCGCTGCCCTGGCACAATGGGATGAGTTCTTCGTCAACAAGCTGAAGAACATAATCGATATGGAGAAGAGGATCACATCGGAGGGACTCACAAAGGAGGTCCTCACGGCTGCCAAATACATGGGCTTCTCTGATGACACAATCGCAGACCTTGTGAACAAGGACCGTATGGAGGTCCGCAGCGTAAGGAAACAGATGGGAATCTGTCCTGTCTACAAGATGGTGGACACATGTTCCGCCGAATTCAAAGCAGAGACACCGTACTTCTATTCCACATACGGGAAGTCCACCGAGGTCAAGGTCGATGATGACCGTAAGAAGGTCCTCATAATCGGAGGAGGTCCGATAAGGATCGGCCAGGGCATAGAGTTCGACTACTGTTGTGTACACGGTGTGATGGCTCTCCAGGAGGAGGGTGTCGAAGCTGTTATAATCAACAACAATCCGGAGACGGTGTCCACGGATTACGATATCTCGGATCGTCTGTACTTCGATCCGTTGGATCTGGAGGACGTTCTGAACATCATAGAGTCTGAGAAGGTCGATGGGGTCATATGCCAGTACGGCGGACAGACCAGTGTGAACCTTGCGGTCGATCTGGAGAAAGCCTTGACCGGCACGAAGACTAAGATCTTGGGTACATCTCCCGATCAGATGGATGTTGCGGAGGACAGACGCAGATTCTCCAAGTTGATGGATGATCTAGGCATAAGGCAACCCAGGTCGGGTACAGGTTACTCGTTCGAGGAGGCCAAGAAGATCGCCGAGGAGATAGGTTATCCGGTCCTGGTCAGACCCTCATACGTCCTGGGAGGACGTGCAATGGAGATTGTCTATTCCACTGAAGAGCTGAAGAACTACGTTGACACAGCCGTGAAGGTATCCAGACATCATCCGATACTCATAGACAAGTACCTCACAGAGGCCATAGAGATAGACATAGACGCGGTTTGCGACCAGACCGATGTGTATATCGGAGGCATAATGGAGCATGTCGAGTACGCTGGATGTCATTCCGGAGATGCGACCATGGTCCTTCCGCCTTTCACATTGGATAAGGAAGTTGTCGACCGCATGATCGATATAACCGAGCAGGTAGCGTTGGCATTGAAGATAAAAGGTCTCATGAACCTCCAGCTGGCCGTCAAGGACGGTGAGGTCTATATGATAGAGGCCAATCCGAGAGCATCTCGTACTGTGCCGTTCATATCAAAGGCAACTGGAGTCCCGCTTGCGAAGATAGGGGTCAAGATAATGTTGGGCAAGAAGCTGAAGGATTTCGGTCTCTCAGGTTATGCTTCGATAGATCACTACGCTGTGAAAGCATCCGTGTTCCCGTTCCTGAAACTGCCGGGTGTGGATTCAATACTCACACCGGAGATGAAATCCACAGGTGAGGTCATGGGTATCGATGAGGATTTCGACACCGCTTGCTACAAGGCCCTAAGCGCTGCCGGTAACGACCTTCCTACAGAGGGAGGTGTCTATCTGACGGTGAACGATACCGATAAGGAAAGGGTCCTTCCGATAGCCAAGGAACTCAGGGAGATGGGCTTCATGATCTACGCCACCAAGGGAACATCCACATATCTCAGGGAGCATGGTGTGGAGACCATGACCGTCTTCAAGATAGACGACAACATGAGTCCCAATGCGATCGGTCTGATGAGGGCCAACAAGATCAATCTGATCATAAACACCCCGTCTCAGAAGTCAGGTCCCGTCCGTGACGGTCACAAGATGCGCAGACTGGCCGTCGAGTTGGAGATCCCGTTCATAACGACCGTACAGGGTGCTCATGCGGCCCTAGGTGCGATAAGGATCGCGAGGAAGGGAATGACATCTGTCAAATCAACGAAAGAGTTCCATCTTCTCAGGTAAACCATTCATCATCGCCATGATGATATCGATCGTCATGGCGGTATCTTTTTACTTTGTAGTATAAAACATGTAAAAGGTTTGAAGAAAGGACCCAAGGTCCCGTTTCAACGATCAATCCATTTTCTCAGACATCTCCTGATCCTTCTTCTTGAGGAACTTAGGTCCCTTCCAGTTCCATTCGCCCATCAGGTGCATCATGGCCGGAACGATGTAGGTACGTACGATCAGGGCATCGACTATTATGGCGAATGCCAATGCGAAACCGAATTCTTGCAGCATGACCATGTTGGACATCATCAGAGTAGCGAACGCACCTCCCATTATCAGACCGCAGATGGTGATCACTGATCCCGAGGTTATCACTCCCTCGTGTATCGCATCGTCGTTGCTCATTCCCTTGTGGACATGATTCTCTTTTATACGTGTAGTCAGCAGGATATCGTAATCCATTCCCAATCCAAGACATACGACTATCAGGATTATAGGTATGAGCCATATGACTCCGTATCCCAACATATCCGTGAAGATCAGATGGGTTATCGCTATCGTCCATACTATGCTCATTAGGATGGTGAGTACCGAACGGAAAGGTGTAATCCATGAACTCATGACCACCAGCAGTAGCAGGAGTATCAGTACAATTGCCAATGCTATTACCTTTATGAATTCCTGGTTGACTTCACTAGATATCTCGTACATTATCGCGGAAGTGCCTGTAAGCCATGAGTTTGCGAACAGATCAGAGTTCTCGGACATGAACGTGTCCATGTAGGATTCGACGTTGTTCAAGGTCTTCATGGACCTGTCAGACATGGACTGTTCCCTGGTTATGATCGTCATCTTGACGTATGTGATGTTTATATCGCCGTCGTCTATATCGCTGGTTCCTCCGACGATGCCAGTCTCATAGTTCATCATATAGTCGACTATGCCTGCATAAACTTCATTGTCATATGATAAATCGTCTATAAGTGCAATGTAACCTTCGGTGGCGTAGTATATTGCCCACATGTAAACCATGAGGTTGGACGGTACGTAATCACCGTACAATATCCCTTCTTTGTTCTCAACATCGTTATTGAATAGTTTAAGAAGGTAATCGGAATCTGATTCTGTAGGATTTTTTTCGCCTACATGTGCTATAGCGGTTTCAGCTATAACGGACCACATCTGTATGGAATATGCTTCGCCTATGTTGTTGTCTCCATTTAACATGGTTGTTGATAGGCTGTTTAATGATTCCAGATATTTGGAGATGTTATTGTCATTCCATGTGAGTACGGTGTATTCTGTGTCATCAACTGTTATGTTCGATATGGTTGCAATGGACTCTGTAAGTTCCATGACCTCGTAGTCGGGCATTATGAGTCCACCGTCTGTGTAATCTTCTATGGTTGCTAATCCGTCTTTGGACTCTCCGGTCAGCATGGTACCGATCATGTCATAGGAGGTCTCACTGGTGCTCACGATGTAAACCATCGGTGCGGTGAAAAGGAGTGAGGCTACGATTATCGCTTTGGCGTGTTTGAGTGAGAACCTTACGGAACTGCGGAAATACCTGTTTCCGAGTCTTGCGCATTTCCCGTACCAGCCGTTCATTGATTTACTGCCTTCTTGGAAGGATTCTATCTTGGACGGCCAGAACATTCTCTCTCCTAGAAGGTTCAATATCGAGGTTATCAAGGTCAGTGCGGCCATGAGAGCTATGAATATGCCTATGGCGAGCATTATACCCATTCCGCTTATCATCGAGAACGAGCAGATCGCCATTGCTCCGAATCCGATCATGACGGCTATTCCGGATGTCGTTATCGATTCTCCGGCCCACATGATCGCATCCTTGATGGCTGCATTATGGTCGGAACCCTTTCTGCGTTCCTCCCGATATCTGGATATTATGAATATACAGTAGTCGCACCCGGCACCCAGCATCGAGACGATTATGAACATCTCCGTGATGAAGAAGATGTCCATGACGCTTCCTATGAAGAACAGGGACAGGAATGCTATCGCAATCGCGATTCCTATGGTTATAGGTGGCATGGTGGATGAGAATATGGATCTGAAGAACAGTCCGACAATTATGATGATCAAGGGTATGGACACCATGTCTATGTGCTCAACATCCTCGGTGGCGTTGGTCATGGTGTCATATGTTATCGCAGGGGAGCCTGTCAAGTAAGTTGTCAATTCTGCATTATTTTCCGATTCTTCCTGGCTTACATAAACTTCTATCCATTCTCTGAGTGCGGCCGTATCACTGGTGTAACGGCCATCTGATACAGCCTCGTCTGAGAATAATATAGCTAGAAGTTTCATTCCTGAGCCATCAGAATTCACAAAACTTTCGTAGGGTACCATTAATTCTATGGCTCCATTATCAAATGATTCAAAAAAATTGTCAGCCATTAGGAAAATTTCTAAATTATCAGCAGCATCCTCTCCTTCTGAGTCACTGAAAGTAATTACCAGCAGATCGATGTACCCGGATTCTCCCTCTCCTCCCGAGAAGTATTCTGCCAGCACGCTGCTTCCGATGCTGGATTCTGAGTCAGGATTAGCCATGTCATCGGTATTGTAGTCAAGTTTGTCCATCGCCTTGCTGATGAATGGAACCGCTATCACTAGGGCTACAATCCAAAGGACGATGATTAGCTTGGAATGTTTAACTATTCCATTTGCCAATCTCTCGAAGATCATGCTCAAGAATATCGTATGTGTGCTTATAATGCTGTTTGTCGAACCCGATTGGATAAGAATCGTATCCACATCATAATGTTCTGGGTTCTTCATAGATCGCTATATTTTAGTTGATATAAAAAATGGAAAAGGTTTAGGTCCGTCCGTCTATAGTCGGACGACAGGAGATCCATAACCACTGTTAGCATCCTTCTTTCCGTATCAGAGGGTATGCCTCTTCTGCAGGAACTTGGGTCCCTTCCAGCTCCAGTCGCCCATGAGGTGCATGAGTGCGGGTACCACGTAGGGTATGATCACCAAGGCATCCACCAGTATGGCGAATCCGAGGGCGAATCCGAACTCCTGCAACAGCGGCGAGGAGGAGACCAACAGGGTCAGGAACGTACCGCCCATGATCAGACCGCACAGCGTTATTACCGATCCGGACTTGATCAGTGCCTCATCTATGGCATCGTCGTTGGTCATTCCCTTCTTCTTGTTCTCCTTTATACGTGTGGTCAACAGGATATCGTAATCCATACCGAGTCCCAGGCACACAACGAACAGTACTATGGGCACAACCCATGTAACCGGTATGTCCAACAGGTTGTTGAACAGTATGTGTGTGAGTGCGACTGTCCATGTGATTCCCATCAGGATGGTCAACAGTGAACGTATCGGTGTCAGGTACGATCCCAATACGAACAGCAGCAGTATGAATATCAATATCACGACACAGATCTTGATCCAGTTGAATTCTGAGCTGACTGTCTCGGAGATCTCTTCCAGAGAGACCACAGATCCTGCAACCCATGATCCGGTTATGAGATCGCTGTATTCTCCGTCGTAAGTATCATGGACCATGGTGCTGATGGAGTCGATGGAATCCATGGATTCCTCGGACATCGGTTCATCGATCAACATGACCGTCAGTTTGACGTATGTTCCGTCAAGGGATACAGTCCCTCCCTCATAGTTCACTATGTAGTCTATGTAAGGGGCGGCGGTGGATCCGTCCACACTCCACCCTATGGTATCGAACAGTTCTTCCAGATAAGGCTGCAGGACCTCAGGTATCTCCGAGACTGCGGCTTTATTGACCATTTCGTTCGTGACGTTGTCTGCACCGTATACAGATATGAGGTAAGCTTCGACTTCTCCGAAGACCTCTGCCCAAGGTGTTGGACCCATAACCGTGTCTACATTGCTCGGATCGTTGTTCTCCAGACCTTCCGATATCGTGCTGGTCATCTGCAGATACTCTGCGGCATCAGCAGTCCAGGTCAATGTATGGGTTGTCGTGTCGATATCTGCTATGGAACTGTCCAGTTCCAACAGTACGTATGTCGGCATTATCAGGCCGCCATCGGCGTATTCGATTATGACGTCGACGCCGTCCTTACCGTTGCTGTCAGGCATGACGCTTATCATGTCGTACGAGTCCGACTCCGTCATCATCACATATACAGCGGGCACGGATATCAGGACGGCTGCGATCACGATGGGTACAGCGTATTTCTTGGAGATCCTGGCGGCTTTTGTGAAGTGTTTCTTACCTAGGTTCGCGAATTTACCCCAGATTCCGTTTCTGGCTTTTCCGCCTACCTTGTATGATTCTATCTTGGACGGCCAGAACACTTTGTCCCCTATTACGGCTATGACCGCGGGTATGAAGGTGAGTGCGGCGATCAATGCGAACACTATGCCCAATGCGAGGATTATCCCCATGGAGCTTATCATCGAGAACGAGCACATGCTCATGACACCGAATCCGATTATTACTGCGACACCGGATGTCGCGACGGATTCACCGGCCCATACGACCGCCTCGGATAACGCATCATTCTTGTTCATACCCTTCTTGCGTTCTTCTCTGTATCTTGAGATTATGAACACAGAATAATCACATCCTGCACCCAGCATTGAAACCAGGACGATAGTCGTCGTGATGTAGTAGATCCCTATGAAGGTACCCACGAAGTACACCATCGACAGTACCACACCGTAAGCCATACCTACGACCATCGGAGGTATAACTGCGGTGGTTATCGCATAGAAGAACAATCCCAGGAGTATGAATATCAACAGTATCGAGAACGGATCGATCTTCTCTACATCGCTCATGGCACCGTTTTCGGTGTCGTATGCTATGGCATCGTTGCCTGTCACATAGGTTGTGACATCTATTCCCGTTTCGTTTTCGGAGGAGGATATTATGTTCCTCATATTCTCCACCTCGTCGCTTCCATCCATGTTGTCTCCGTATTGCACGGCTACCAGGTAGATTCCGCTTTTAGAGGTGTCTCCGTTCTTGTTGTATGTCCCCAATGATGTCAATGAGACATCGCTACCGTATTTGTCATCTATTTGATTCGAGATCTCGTTCAGCAATGTTCCTTTGATCTCACTTAATTCATCAGATGTGTCGTATACGAACACTATCAGGGTTCCAACGGATGTGCTAGTCGCGAATTCGTCCTCTATGATTTCGAGTCCCTGTGAGGATTCCGAATCATCGCTGACCATCGAGGTCATGTCGTAGTCCAGGACATCTCTGTACTGGACCATGAACGGTATCGCGACAAGCAGCAGGACGATCCAAATGGCGATTATCGTCTTTGGACGTTTGATTATCGTCTTTGCCAACTTATCCAACAAAGTTTTCACCAAGGCATCTCAATCACAATCTATTATTTAACGATATTGAGCATGCTCAATAAAATATATGGTTATTATGAACTAATTTGCAATGATATACGTATAAAATTCATATTTATCAATAAAAAAATACATTTTTATTCTCTAATGTATTTGAGCATAATCAAGTACAGTTAACTACTAGGACATACCTATATGATACTGATACAGGTTATGGGAAAATGGACATGAACATCAGGGACGATCTTAGGGGCAGGCACGGGGATCCCCGTGAGAGGATACTTACTGCGTCTATGGAGTTGTTCTATGAACAGGGCTATGAGAAGACGACCACTAGGCAGATACTGCAACGTTCAGGTGTTTTGAATGGTAGTTTGTATCATGCTTTCAGGAACAAGGAAGGAGTCTTCAAGGCCATAGTCATGAAGGCGTTGGAAGCAGCTCTTCATGCATCTGAGGATCAACTGGCCAGGAATACCGATCCTCTGGTTGCCGTGATATTCCCTGCGGCATTGGAGCTCTACGCCGCATACCACTCAAAGAATGTGGCAGACCTTCTTTACCATGCACATCAGTCATGGGATGTGATGAAGGGGTTCATCGAGGTTGAACGCAGTTGGATAACGGAACAGCTGGCTCATCTAGGTATAAATACAGATCTCAGGAACTTCGACAGGAATATGTTGGCGATAATGGGCGGTCTGCGTTCCTATATACAAGAGTACTATGTTACAGATAGTAATATCGATTACAAGGAGAATCTAAAGGAGGTTCTTATTGTGATATGCGCTCTATTCGGTCTGCAGGCATTTGATGTGGACAGGATAGTGAACGACGTAGCGACCCATTTGGAAGCCGACAGAGTCAACATTTTAGGCTATACCATTTGATTTATGGCTAGTTTTAAAAGTCATGCGGGCATACTCTCGGCAAGTGATCGCATGGTGGATGAAAAAGCTATTCAGGCCGCAAAGGAAAGATACGGTAATCTTCTCAAGCAGCAGTTGGAAAGAGTCGAGAGGCTCAAAGGCGAAGGAGATTGGGTAGATTATTCCAAGCTCGATAAACTCGTGATAGGTGTTTGCGGAGGAGACGGAATAGGTCCCTACATATGTGCATCTGCGCAGAAGGTCATGGAGTTCCTGCTTGCAGACAGGATCAAGTCCGGTAATGTCGAGGTAAGACAGATAGACGGACTCACCATAGAGAGACGTGTGGAGGTCATGAAGGCCATACCCGACGATACTCTCAGGGAACTCAAGAAGTGTCATGTGATTCTCAAGGGTCCCACGACCACTCCGAAGAAGGGAGACCCTTGGCCGAACATCGAGAGTGCCAATGTTGCAATGAGGAAGGAGCTCGATCTGTTCGCCAATGTCAGACCAGTTTCTGTTCCGGAGTTGGGAATCAACTGGACGTTCTTCAGGGAGAACACCGAGGGAAGCTACGCACTCGGAAGCGACGGTATAAATGTCACCGATGATCTGGCGATGGATTTCTGTGTGGCCACCACGCAGGGTACCGAAAGGATAATTCGTGCAGGTTTCGAGCACGCGAAGAAGACTGGCCAGAATTACGTTTCGTTGGTCACAAAGGCCAACATAATAAAGACCACGGACGGTAAGTTCCTCACAATAGCAGAGGAGGTCGCCAAGGATTATCCGGAGGTCAAGTGGGATGACTGGTTCATAGACATAACCACTGCTAAGCTCATAGATCCAGCAAGGAGGAGTGACTTCCGTGTGTTCGTTCTCCCCAACCTCTACGGGGACATAATAACGGATGAGGCCGCTCAGATCCAGGGAGGAGTCGGTACCGCGGGCAGTGCGAACCTCGGTAAGAAGTACGCTATGTTCGAGGCCATACATGGTTCTGCACCGAGGATGGTCACGGAAGGCAGGGCTCAGTACGCCGATCCGTGCAGTATGATAAAGGCCGTTGCGATGATGATGGACCACATAGGTGAGGGTGAGAAGGCTAAAAAGCTTAACATGGCATTGGATGTCTGTGTCCAGTTCGAGAAGAAGCTGGTCATGACTGGAAGGAGCACCGGTGCCACTGGAGACGATTTCGCCCAGTATGTCATGGACACCATACAGAGGCCCGATTTAGAGGATGTATGGCAGGGATACATCGACTCTGCAAAGGCAAAGGTCAACTGATCATCGGTTCTTTGACCAGTGATATTCTATTAAAACACATTCCGGGCCGTACGGGTCATCCGTCGGTCCAGTTCAGAATTCCAATGGTTTGTGTCTTATCACTGTGAGATATATTGATGAGTACAATATGGCTGACACGGTGGTCAGGCATATGAACGTTAGCGCATCTTCTGTTGTAAAATTGGTATATCCTTTGAAGGTGAATTCTAAAAGTATGACATGAATGATCTCCCCTAGAAGCGCGGCCAGTATGACCCAGCGCACTCTAGGATACCTCATTCCGGCCATCCAGCGTGCAAAGCCTCCGAGGAATCCTGCTATCACAGGTGATATGATGCATGCCAGTTCCGTGTCCAACCCGGATAGGAATCCTTCCAGACCTATTATGATCCCTACAGATATGCCTACGAAAGGACCACCTGCCACACCGGCCATAGCGGCGATAAATATAATCGTGTTTATGTGCACCCCGTTGATATCATACGAAAAGAAATGATCGGCCATGATGCCTATCATTCCGAACAGGATGATCTTAACAGACATGTTGATAATGTCAAGTTTACCGTTTTTGTCATAGGCCATCATGTGATCTGATTTATGCAGATAGTTCGCGGCCAATAACATGACAGCAACGATGAGCATCGAGTCTATCAAAAGATTCCAATATTCCTCGACAGTGAACAATCAGTCCGACCCCCTGTTCATTATACTGTAGCAATATGCAGTTATGGCCATGCATATGGTGTCTCCGATGATTAGTGCCGGTCCGTTTTCGTCTATTGAGGCGTACATATTGTCTGACATGCAGGAGGACACGACCATCTGTATCATGACGACCAAGAACATGATAACTGTTGCATGTATTGTGCTTGGGAATTTTTTGTCTGATGCATACCACAGGGCACTGCCTATTATGGCGGACAACAATGTTCCGACTAGATAGATGATCCCAATTCCTTCCATCAGATATCCTTCCAAACCTACGATTATGGCCACAGGTATGCTAGCCATCGGCCCTCCGAGGAAACTTGATATCATGACGATGAAGTTAGAATCGTTGAACCATCCGTTGCCTATGTCCACCTCAAGGTAATTGTGTGATGCGATGCCCAGTACAGAGAATACAAAGATGGTAATCAGGATGTATCTGCTCCATAGCTCATATCTACGTTTTTTATACATCTCTACTGCCCTGTAGGTATGCAACAACAATAGGCATATCATGACGTTAGATGCTATAACGAGTAGGATTGAGTAGTATTGGGAGATATCCATACTGTATCTTCACCAAAAATTGTAAGGATCTAATTAGTATAAAATATAAAAGGGTCGTAATATATATTAATCGTTAACATACGACACATGTCACGAACATGTTCGTTTTCATCAATCGTCTTCGAAATTATCATGATCCATTATGGTGATTCATTCTGCATCGATCGGGCAGTTCTGTCGGGTGTTTCATTGTCTGCAGAAACTCTGTAATGCTCCCATGCGTACTCCGCCTGTTACCAGTAAAGCACCGCTAAATATCAGGAATGCCCCGAATATCCACATGGCAGCCTTAACAGTCTGATCGGGAAACATTACGACGATCATTCCTAGAACTATGAACAGTATGCCGAGTTCTACGGATACGGTCCTGTTTCCTGATAGCGGTCTTCCCATTTCGCTCAGTTGTCCCACACCTATTATTAACAGCAGTATGGCGAATATAAATGCAGCAATGTCGGCCACAAACTGCGGTATAATTATCATGACCAGCCCCAATAGTATGAGGGCTATGTACAAGGCCATGGCCCTTTTATCGACATTGAATGTGGCAGATATGCCGAATATACCAGTCAGGACGGCGATGATACCCAACACCATGAGTCCGACTTCCAATGTAGCATCAGGCCAGAATACGATCACGATCCCAAGTATGATCGAAAGTATACCGGTAACTAACATAGTGCCTCCGGTCATGCGCGGAAGGGAATCGATTGTGACTTTATACAGTACATCACCTGAACGGTGAATGTTCTACGCCTATATAATCGGTATCTGGATGTTAGGCCAGATTTATATTGATACAACGTGTAACAACGTTATGCACTGTTACAAGATACTCCTGGACAGGACAGGGAATGAAGAGGAACATCCATGTCACAACATTCTTCCAGTGAAGTTCGGCACAGAAGGCGTATCGGTGCAGACGATAACATGTTACATGTTTGGGGAATGTGAAGGACATTCCATAATAAAGGTATGGGATAATAGAAACGATAGCTTACGTGAAGGTGTTTACGAGACTGGTTTCGGTGAGTGTACAGTGAGTAAGGTATCTTCCAAGTGTTATCTGGCCATGGTGGTTAACAGGAAATGCCTATTGTCAAGGCTGATAAGCTTATCAGGTTGTTTTCTTACATCTGCAGTTCCTAGAACAGACACTATAATCGAATGGACGCTTATAGGTCCAAACAGCAGTGCACTCCACAGTCTGGTCGACTCCATGAGGAAGAACGGATATTCATTCAAGCTCATATCCAGTGAGAATCTTTCGAATACTGTCTCTCTTACGCCCAAACAGGAACAGTATTTTGATATGGCGTTCAGAATGGGATACTATGATGTGCCCAAGAGGACGGATCTCAATGAGCTCTGCAAATTGTTGGGATGTTCAAAATCCACTCTCAACGTCTGTCTTAGGACGGCTGAGAAAAAGGTCTTCGACTATTACCGTATGTCTGTAGGTGGCCACTCCTGATTCAGCATCGGTTCTTTTCGAACATGTTCGCAATCTATTCTAAATACTGTTAATCTGCATATTAACACAATGGTCCGTTGACTTCCCGTTTACCCAGAAGGAGGTTATAAAGTGACTGTGAATCCAGAGGACAAGAAGAAGATGCTGTCCTACAGATGGGCGATATTCGCGGTGTTAGCCATCGCGTATTTCTTCGTCTATTTTCATAGGACTACTGGAGGTGCGATATCGGATACCCTGCAGGATTACTTCGCTGTGGGAAGCGGTTCGATAGCGTTGCTGGCATCGGCATACCTCTATGCATACACATTGATGCAGATACCCAGCGGTATACTTACTGACAGGATGGGGCCGAGGAAGGCTGCCACAACGTTCGTTTTCCTGATTGCGTTGGGTTCGATACTGAGCGCATATTCCGCGACATCCAATGATTTCAATCTGATGTTGATCGGTAAGTTCGTAATAGGTATCGGTGCAGCGGTTGTGTACATACCCATCATGAAGATCCTGGCCGTTTGGTATAGGAAGGATGAGTTCGCGACCATGAGCGGTATACTGCTGTTGGTCGGTAATGT
>CAZUIU010000010.1:0-4170 GCA_964620455.1 uncultured Candidatus Methanogranum sp. | reverse complement strand
TGGCCGCTGGCCATATGGTTCTTCTTCATGTACGGTACGATAATGCTGTGGCAGGCCTCGCAGTCGGGGTCGTTCTACAAGAGCGTGTACGGTTTCTCCAAGGAGACCGCAGCGATGATGGTCACGATGGTGGGGGTCGGTATGGTGTTCGGATGTCCCATAGCGGGACGTATCTCCGACAAGGTGCTGCATTCCCGTAAGAAGGTGGTGCTCATCGGGACATCGGTTTACACGCTGTTATGGGCTGTGATATGGCTCACCGCCGGCAAGGATTTCATGAACAGTGCCGGTATCCAGGGAGTCATCAATTTCCTCTTCGGCTTCTTCGGAGGCTTCTTCGTGGTATCGTATGCGCAGATCAAGGAGTTGTACCCGATCGCAATGGCCGGGACATCTACAGCGGCTCTGAATCTGTTCCCCTTCGCAGGGGGTGCGATACTGATAACCATCGCAGGTATGATCGTCACGGACAAGACACTGTCCCAATACCAGACCATCTGGATGATGGCGTTCATATTGATGTTGGTGGCGCTGGTCTGCGCTTTCCTTTCAGTGGATAAGGAAACCGCGAAGGAGGCGAAGGGCTGAAGACCGTTTCTTCCTCCGACGGTAAACGCATTGAAACTTTTTACAATTTTTAATATCGATTTTCTCAGCATGTTTCGATGAATTATCATCATCCGAACATGTTCGTGAAATTCTTTATACCGTCACATCTAGTTGTTCAACAGGGTATGACGGGAGGAACCTCGAATCATCAACCATATTTAGAGAGTGATGAAATGAGCGAGGAAGAATTGTTGAAGGAATTGGCCGATTCGGTGATCGCCTGCGATCCCAAGAGGTCGAAGATCGCAGCGGAAGAGGCCCTGGCAGAGGGTATGGATCCTGTGCTTGCGATAAATGGTGGCCTTGTGGTGGGCATGGGAGTCATAGGAGAGAACTATGCGGAGCGTAAGATGTACCTTCCGCAGGTCCTTGTAGCGGCTCACAGCATGTACGAGGGATTGGATGTTCTCTTGCCGGCTATACCCAAGGGCGACCTATCAGATGCGAAATTCGCGATAACAGCTGTCGTTCAGGGGGATGTTCATGATATAGGTAAGAACATCGTGAAGACCATGCTGACCGCTGGCGGTTACATAGTGGACGATCTTGGTAAGGATGTGCCACCAATAACCATAGCGGACACAGCCAAGGACAAGGCGGTGGATGTTGTTTGTCTATCCACTCTTATGACCCCTACCATGGATAGTATGGCCGAGGCTGTCAAGATGATAAATGATAACGGTTACCGTGACGAATGCGTCATAACCATTGGCGGTCCACCGACATCGGAAGCTTTTGCCGAGGAGATCGGAGCGGATCACAGGGACGAGGATGCGCAGTCATGTGTGAAGTATGTGAACAGCAGGTTGAAGAAGGGGGCTGATTGATATGGCTATGTCATGTAGAGACAGGGTTCTCAGTGCTTTAGAACAGGAGAGCTTGGACAGACCGCCGGTTGCGGTCTTCACGACTTGTGATACGATAGGGATGATGAAGGCTTGCGGTTCATCGTGGCCGGAAGCCCATTCCGATCCCCAGAAGATGGCCACTTTGGGATGTGCGCAGGCCGATTACTTTGGTCTCGAGTCCGTCAGGGCGGGATTTTGCCTGACGGAGGAGGCAGAGGCACTCGGTTGTCCGATAGACATGGGTACCGACCATTCGTCACCGATGCTCAAGGGGCATCGCAACACGTACAATCCGATGAAGGGGATATACGATGAGCCTGACGATTTACCAGACATAGATGTCTTCCTGAACACGAAGAGGGTCAAGACGACAATAGATGCGATGAAGATCATGCACCGTACTCATGGTGAGGACTATGTGGTCATAGGTGGTAACACCGGTCCTTTCACCCTTACCGGACATCTCTTGAACACGGAGAACCTTGTGTATTCTGTATGGACTGAACCTGAGAGGGCACAGAAGTGGGTCTCTGCCGTCACTCCATACTGCAAGGCGTTTGGGGAGGCAATGTTGGAGGCAGGTGCAGAACTCATACAGATGTCGGAACCTTCCGCATCCACGGATATACTGGCCCCTACGGATTTCCCAGTACAGTCGGGTAGGTTCGTGCAAAGTGCTCTGGGTCAATTGAATGGCAACACAATACTGCATATATGCGGAGATACCGCCCACATAATACCGTATATGCTTGATACAGGGGTAACAGGCATATCGATAGAGGAGAAGGTGGATCCGTACAAGGCCGTCGAGTTGGTGGCCGGTAAGGGCGCATTGGTGGGTAATGTAGGTTGTGCATTCCCTCTATTCAAGGGGAAGCCTGAGGATGTGACGGCTTCGGCTCAGAAGAGCAGGGATGCCGGATTCAATGTAATATCAGCAGGTTGCGGGGTTCCAATAGGCACTCCTGACGATAACATACGTGCGCTGGTCAAAGCAATCAAGGGATGATGTTGCACATTTTCATGAAGGGCCCTCCCCGGTGGCGGGCCCAAAACTCCTTCCGAAGTTATTTTTCAAATCCATCTTCAATGTTTTCCACATATGTCTTGCGGATATATCCAGAAGAACATGTCTCAGAATGAACGTGTCATAATTCCTTTCTCTTGCGGGATACCAAATATGTAAAACAAAACAATATCACCCAAAATACCACGCCTGCGATCAATGTTGCTCTGATGTCTATGGAATCCCTAGCTAATATGCTGGCTACGGACATTATCGCTGTCCAGATCAAGGTGGTTAAGGTGACGTATAAGATGATGTTCTTCGTTCCAATTGTTTTTACGGATTCCATACGTGGCCGTATGTTCTCACCGTAATAAAAGGACATGTGTTCTTACAAGAATTAAATCACCTGTTCCATGTTTCCAACGTTGTTTATGGTAAAGTTCACCTGTTGGCGGATTGTAAAAATACATTTTCATGTCTCGGACATTGTTTAAATGTGCAAGTTCATTTGAATACGGTGATTCAATGGTCGAGTGGGTATCCAGATCTGAGTGGGGTCGTTCGGAAGCCAAAGGGCCTGACAGATGGGACAGAAAGTCCCGTATGATGGGAGGCATGCCGGATGTGGAATTTGGCAATGATCCGTTTTTGGATCTTATCAACAGGACAGCCGATCTCAATGAGAACATGTCCGTTCTCGATATAGGGTGCGGTACTGGCAGGTATTCCATCCCGATAGCGTACAAAGTCCACAATGTCGTGGGTCTGGATTTCTCTCCAAAGATGTTGGAGGTGGCCATCAAAAAGGCTTTGGATAACGGCAGGGACAATGTGTCCTTCCTGGTTGATGACTGGTCAAAGGACAGGGATGATAAACTGCTGGATAAGGATTATGACGTAGTCATAGCCCATCTTACTCCGGCCATAGGTTCTGAGGCATCACTTAGGAAAATGATAGATGTTTCCGGGGGAATGTGCTATCTGACCATGCATCTGAGCGTTCAAAATTCCATAAACGAGGGTATAGACAAGATCCTGGGAGATGATCCGCCGGATTTCAAGGATAAGCTCCTTGCGGCTCTGAGGTCGTTGTGGTCCATGGGATACGAACCGTATCTGAATTACGAGAGTTCTATCCAAGAGGGGGCACTCACGGTGGAGGAGGCATTCGAGAAGTACTCGGTGGGACATCTCCGTTCCAGATCTCTTAACGAGTATCAGAGATCCCTTGTGAGGGAATATATGGAATCCATATCAGAGGACGGTATCATCAAAGAGAGAAGCGATATCACGACCGCGACCATCTACTGGGATGTGAAACGTGTAAAAGGATTATGATGAAACCGGTGGCCGTGAAAAACCAGGTTCCGGGCGGCCACCTTCTTCCTCATTCTTTCTTTCCTGTTCCTCCGACTTTATCCTTGAGCTTCTTCGTGCATCTTGCGATCCACACCATGAACACGACTGCCAATACCGTTACTATTACGGCGTATATCACGTCACCCCATATCGTGTCCGATGACGTGAACACCAGGGCTATCGCTTCTTTTATCGCATCGTTCCATGCCAATGCAGCCACCAGTCCGAATGCGGCTGTGATAAGGCTGGAAAAAGTTGTTATCATCTGTAGTCTCATTTCATCTTCCATAGTGATCTACCCTTTCGGTGATGCGTATAGGGATTGAGGGTTATTCATCCTTTGCC
>CAZUIU010000009.1:0-23263 GCA_964620455.1 uncultured Candidatus Methanogranum sp. | reverse complement strand
AGATAATATTTGTAGTTATAATTTATAAAATTTATGTTATAAAATAAAAAAAATCATTGTATTATTCTGTGAAAGAACGGATTCTCTCATTCCTCTTTTCTACGAATTCCAGGTTCTTCTCGATCCAATGCAGGTATTCTTTCGTATTGTTCGGCAGATTGTTCATATGGAATCTTCCATCGCCTAACCAGGGTATCACTTCAGAATAATCTCCTGTCACACAATCCTGCAGGAAGAAGAAGTCTACATAACCTTTGAAATCCGTGAACAGGTCAAAGAACCAGGTATCCTCCTTAAGAGTCCAGTATAGGGGACTCTCCTCACCGAGGTAGAATCTCCTGATGCATTCCAAGGTGAGATCCCATCTGTCGTTGATCATCCTGTTGGTTCCTCTGCATTGATTGATGCTCTGTTTCCTCTTCGGGAATATCATGCAGCCGCCGATGGTATATGCCCTCCTGATGTAGTCTTCCATGAAGTCGTGGTAGTTCTGTGATTCTTTGGAAATTTCTTCGAGGATTGCTCTGTTCCTTTCGTATCTGAAGCTCGCGGTTATGGAGTCGCTACCGAAACGGTGTCCGTTCCATGTGAGGTAATCATAGTCGGATTCCTTCAGATCCATGGTATCGCCGTTGGGCAGCGGTCTGCTCCAGAGGATCCTGTGGTATCTGCGGAGTGTGCGGCTCTCAACATCCGGATCACGCTTCCCTTTTCCTCCCAAGATGTCATTCTTCTCCCAGAAACCATCCCAATAATGTGTTGTGTCGGTTGTGAAATCGAAATCCACATCAACGGTTTCTGTGAAATTATGCATGGATGATGCATGCATGTGATCGGATAAATCGAATTGCCGTGCCATGAGTTCAGTGTTATTCCAAAATCGATGAACGACATCCTTAAGTCTGGTCTTATAAGATATCTCCGTTCTATTAGTAGCAGAGATTCATCATTAATTCCAATGGATGTTCCTATCCAACCTGGGTATCGTGCGTCTGTATCTCACACGCGGATGTCCTATGATGAAAACTGCATTCATACCCATATCTGACGGGATATCGGGGAAGAACTCCATCAGTTTATCGTGATCGGTATCTTCGACCATACGGATCCACCTTGAGTAGAATCCTCCGAGTCCCATGGCGTATGTTATCATCTCCATTCTACTCATGGCCAGTATTGCATCCGTAGGTTCTTTGGAGAACACAAGTATCATCTGCCTTCCCTCCCAGATCAGTGGATTATTCGTTTCCATGCCGTTATCGACATAATCGCAGAACTGGTCTATGCGTGGATACTGATCTCTTTTGTATTCGAGTATTCCGCGTATGTGTTTCATGAACTCGTTCATCCTCCTGTCCATTACGGCGATCTCCACCTTACGTGAATTCTCGGCTGTGGGTGAGAGGGATGCGAATTCTAGGATCTTCGAGAACTCCTCGTCTGTAACATCTGTATCAGAGAACCAACGACAGCTGCGGCGTCTGCAGAAGAATTCCATCAAGTCAACAGTGTCCAACAGTTTCTCGGAATCATCGTATTCGTGTATCTGATCATCTATTCCCTCGAATATTCTGAGTCTTATGGCATCTTTGGGGCACACGGCCATGCAATGTCCGCAGTCGAAGCATTCGAATCTGCCTGTGTTCCATTCTTCTGCGATCTTGTCGGTTATGCGTATGTTGTCGCGGATACAGACAGAAACACATTTTCCGCATCCGATGCATTTCGCCCTGTCGATAATCAGATGGTCCGCCATACTTTTTATGGATGGCTCAGAAACCTTTAATGGTTTCTTCACATGAAAAATACAATGGCAATGGTTCACACGTGTTCATGATTCGCATGATTTTGTCCATGGATGTATTTTTTGCGATCCAGATCTAATGTGAAATATTGTCCAGAGGTTCCATGTATAATATGATTCGGAGATCCTATGTATTGATTTACGGATCGATTTTGAATAATCAGTTCCAGGTTGGTTGATACATGTGAGTACACGTACTCAAGCATCATTGCTCGGATTGCATGTGCTGCATACAGGAGGTATTCTGTGAAGGCATACAACCAAGTAGACCAACAACAAGATCAGTGCAGCATCGCGGATCAAGTTGATTTGGATGAAGAATATTCCAAACGGGCCCCCAATAGAAATAGCGAATGAGAGCAGTACCGCCGTGAATGACAGGATGTACATGATCGTTCTATGTTTTTCATTTACTATGAATATCAATACTGCCAGGAATGGATAGAACCACATTATGTACTGCGTGGAGAAGACCTTGTTCGTGAGTACGAATGTCAACAGAACTATCGTTGAGTACATGAATATGCGCGTGATGTTCTCCGCACCATTATCGGTTTTGGACCTCAAGACCACTATTGTCACGAATCCCCATGCCACAATCAAAGCCATCATTGATATATAGGCCCAAAAAGGCAGAAGGGCGTCACACACCGGGGATATGACATCGTACGTGTAACACGATGGTACTATGTGAGAAGTCGTCAATCCCAGTGCCGATAGCGCCTGTACTATGACACCGACAAGACTTTCAATCTGGAATCCACGGTCTGAATGGTATGATATGAATGAGAAGATCTCACTCATCGATACCGATGCCATAAGGAGGGGCAGAATTGTCACTGCACCGACTATGGTGCAGGATGCCATGCCCTTCACTGCATGTCTCCAATCATGTTTGTTCTTTCCGCTGATATCCATTATCAGGAATATCGGGATCAGCAGCAATGGATAGATCTTGACCAATGCACCGATCATCATGGTGGCGTATGCCAGGTTACTCTTCTCATTGACATAGAAATACAGCGACAGGGTGGTCAGCATCATGGGTATGGTGTCGAACTTCCTGAGAGCCTGTATATAGTAGACCAGGTAGAATATGATGAAGACTACGGCGACCTTGTTCTTATCGATGTTCATCTTCTCAGCTATCTTGATAAGGAAATACAAGGCCAGGGTAGCCATCACGATGGTTTCAAGTCCGTATATGAATGCGTATGTGCCCAGATCCGAAGTGAAGAGCGCAGGTATCGTGAAGAAGATTATTGCGAGAGGAGGGAATTCGAATTGGAAATCCTTGTATGGTAGCAATCCGGATTTGAACTTCTCTCCTTGTGCATAGAAATTCAATATGTCGTCTGTAAGTATGCTGTTGGTCAGGCAGAAATATATCAGCAGCAAAAAGCAAACGATGATAAATATCAATATTATGTGCAAGGTAGTATTGCTTGCCAGTTGATATTTAAAATCTGGAGGTTTGCGAATTGACATATCGTCGTTTCGTACTAGATTTACAATATTTATATTCTGTTTCAATACTGTGATGCTGAGATGCCAGCAATACCCATAATCTTAGGATTATTGTTTTTATTTGATTTTTTCACCCTAGTCTTTAATCCGTAGACTTTGTGTCAGTTTTGATTTGTTTCCAATCATGCGATAATGTCATCTTATAGCGGTCCATTCATCTTTGTTTAAAAATCAAAATTTTTATCTACAAATTGATAAATACAAAAATAGTATACATGTAAACTAATGTCAGAAAGATCAGAAGAAAGTATCGGAAGACGTATCTCTATTTTGTATCGTTATTTTCAGATGTATATAAGTAAAGAAATGGAAGAATACAGCATAGGATCTACAGAGTATCTATTTTTGATAAGTATTCCTTTTGATGATAAGGTGAATCAGAAGGAGTTGTGTGATAAGCTCTTGGTCCATAAGACTCTTGGAACCAGAGCCCTCAGGATGCTGGAAGAGAAGGGTTACATCACCCGTACAAAGAGTAAGGATGACAGTAGGGAAAAAAATGTGCAATTGACGGATAAAGGTGTTAAGACAGTGCCTGTAGTGGTATCAAAACTTCAGAATTGGACTGCAATCCTCTCGAAAGGTATGGATGAAAGCGAGATTGCTACAGTAATTGATAATTTGGATAAAATGTGCAACAATGCGATGGGGCATGTGAAAAATGAACGATCGTAAACTTTTGAAGGCAGCGATACTGTCTTTATCGATGCTAACTATCATTTCGGGTGCTGCGGTATCTCCGGCCCTTGGTGGAATCAATGCTGCATTTCCTGATGCTGATAGTATCCTGATACAGATGATTCTGACGGTACCTGCGATATTTATAATCACGGTAGGATTGTTCTTCAATCAGTTGGCCAGACGTATTAGTACCAAAAGGCTGGTGGAGATAGGCCTTGTACTGTACATAATAGGTGGGTGCGGTGCTGGATTTTCTAATTCAATCTATCTGATGTTGGTTATGAGGGCTGTGATGGGTATCGGCGTAGGTATTCTGATGCCATTGTCAACGAGTCTGTTGGTCAGATATTTTTCTTCATCTGGAAACAACTCGATAATGGGTTTGTCATTTGCAGTGAACAATATAGGTGCAGTGATCTCATTAATGTTGACTGGCTTATTGGCCTCGATTGATTGGCGTTTGAGCTTTATGATATATGCCATAGGCGTTCTTTCTGTAATTTTGATATCAGTTTACATGCCAAACGAGGAGATAAGTGGGAGTTTATCGTCTAAATCATTCGAATTAAAGGTTGCGAAGTCATGCATCCCCCAGGTTATCGGTGCTTTTCTGACTATGATGATATTTTATATTTTTATCACGAATTTCTCTCTCATCAACGAGGCCGAGGGCCTCTATCCTAAATCGCTCAATGGAGCGATAATGGCGATGCAGGCCGTAGGAGCATTGACTATCGGTCTGCTCTATGGAAAATTTGTAGATGAGGTCGGTATCAGAGTTGTGGCGATTGCAGGCCCTGTTCTGATGACGTTGGGGTATGTTGTGTTATACAGCTTCCACGATATAGTTTACGTTGTATCTGCGTTGCTGATGCTCGGAATCGGGATAGGGATGACGATGCCTATGCTGAATTCCAGTGCTGCATCTTCAGTGAGCATTGGAAAAGTATCGATTGTGATGGGATTCATGAGTGTAGGTGTATATCTGGGGCAGTTTTTCTCTCCATTTATAGTCAATCCCATATCGGACATAATCTCAAAAAATGATGTTTTTGCGCCATATATTGTGGGAGTGTTTTTATCGCTTCTACTATTGGTATTTCTGAATATGAAAAGAATGAAACAGGTGAATGAAAATGAAATCGAAAGTAATTCGTACCCCGATGATTGATAAGAATGCAGAAGGTGCGTAAACTGTTTGAAACACATCCGAATTCGCGGATCGCAATGTAAAAGTGTCTAGATTCAATGAGGATGTCTGTACAATATGTCGATTGGTAACAGCAATGGAAATATGTTTGAGATAGTATAGTAAAAATTGTGCTAAGCGTGATTCAATACACGAGATTCGATATTGATCCTTAGACAGGTTTTACGAGACGCTTTCAAAATATGGACAGTCCGGGAATCGATGGTTTGTGTGAGATGTGAGAATGATGTAACCTGCAGGCTGGGGATAAGCGCATATAGAAATAGTGATTAATTCCTTTTCCTGGAGATTATGTAAGATGACAGTAACAGAAATACAATGGCGGTACCAACGAGGAACAGCATGGAGATCCACACAGATAGGTCCGTGCCTCCTATATCGAAAAAGTATCCCATATCCACGTTAAATTGATGTACTACATCGGCGGAGGTGCCTTCAAAGTACAATCCTTCTGGCACATCCATGAATATCTGCCTCATGATCATGGCCTCGTGGGATACAGGCATCATCATCACGATGTTCTTCATGGATTCTGGCAGATTTCCCATTGGGATGTACGTACCAGCGATGAATCCGACGAGTGTACCGACGATGACACATGCTGTGGAATATGAGTTGGTGGTTCTCAGCAGTGTTGCGACGAAAAACATTATAGAACAGCTCGAAGCTGTGCCGAGAATCATCACACCGATGACCTTCAGCAGAGCTACTGGGGAGAGCAGTGAACCTCCGGATGTGACTATGAATACCTCGGCAAATACAAGTACGAATATGCAAAGCATCATCGTTACTAGGAACGAGGATATGATGTAGCCGGCGGCTACCTGGATCGGCCTTACAGGCGATACTGTGACGATCTTGCTCGCGCCAGAGGTTTTGTCGCTGACCAGTATCCCCAGCGATCCGAGGGCGGCCGTGACAGATGTGACGGCCAGTATCCCCGCTGTGATCCAGCTATCCATCAGGAACGAGCCGTATTCGCCAGGAACGCTTTGGATCATAAGATTTTTAAGGAACATGATGTAGAGCAGCAGTACTATGATCACGCCCAGCATGGAAAAGAAAACGTTCATCTTGTCCCTGAAGAAGATCAGGCAGTGTCTTCTTACCAACGCGGGTATCACTGACACGAATCCTCGCCTCCGCTGACTATGTTGATGAATGCATCGTCCATGTTTCCCATGACGACCTCGAATCCGATGAGCATATCCGAATATCTCTCGATGATAGGTACTGATAGCAGAGTCGATGTAACATTTACGATGATGGCATCGCCTTCTTTGTGGTACTCCAGGCCGTCCTCGTTCAGTCTGTGTAACGTATCTTCCATGGAACGGGGGAACATACGGATTCTGTCTTTGCTGTATTCCCTGCGTAATTTGTCCGGTGTTCCCTGGGCCGCAATGCGGCCGTTGTTGATTATAACGATGAAATCCGCATTGGCGGCCTCTTCCATGTAATGAGTGGAGAAGAATAGTGTGAGTCCCTTATCGCAGAGCCCCTTGGTCAGTTTCCATATTAGTTTCCTGCTCTGAGGATCCAATCCTGTGGACGGTTCGTCCAGGAAGAGTACCTTTGGATTGTGGACCAGTGCACGAGCTATATCGACCCTTCTGCGCTGTCCGCCGGAGAGTTTACCATATCTTCTGTCGATAATGTCTGTAAGTTCCATCTCGGTCGACAGGGAATTCGCGATCTCTTTCGCCTTTTCCTTATCCGCACCATACAGCGTTGCGGCGAACTCTATATTCTCGCGGACCGTCAGATCCTTGTCGAGCAGGCTCTCCTGGAAGACGACGCCGATGCTGTCCTTCACTTCTCTGTTGTTGATGTCGTGACCGTCTATTATGATGGTGCCGGAGTCGGATTTCAAAAGTGTGCACATCATCGATATCGTTGTGGATTTACCGGCACCATTCGGTCCAAGGAAAGCGAAACGCTGTCCCTTCTCGACACTGAATGAGATTCCATCGACTGCTTTCACTTCACCGTAGGACTTGTGTAAATCGGATACGGTAATCATTTTCTCCACTGACGTTTTCTTCCCCAGTTGCGTACACATATGCTTGTTATTTATAGCTTATTTGAGCTGGTCAGATTATGCGCATGACCACATATTGTAACACAGTGAAAACATTTGTAAAAATGAAAATCCGGGCAAATAGAATCTACAGAAGGAGTGAAAAATGGGTTGCTATTAGTCAAAATGATTTAATCTGATAATTATCAGACCAGCTTACTTCTCTGTTTTGGTATCTATTTCAAATTATTTGTACATTATCTTATCATCTTCTTCGCCATCGTTTGGATTTTTGAACACGACCATGTTCAGTAGATCCACATTGATGCTGTGGATTCCATCATGGCGATGTACTGGCGTTTCTACGTCTTCGTGAAGACTGTATTCCTCAGTAAGCTCGTAGATTTCCTGTAGGATTTCAGGTCATTAACAAGCTTCATGACATTCTTACTGGATACAGTGAATTTACTGGCTGTGCCATCATTTCCCGCGTATGACGTAGAGCCTTGGAGGATTCCGAGTTTTCATGGAGTGCGAGGTTCATCAGAAGTGATTTGCCGGACGTGACCGTTCAGGAGATATGTCCATGAATGAAGGAGCTGTTAGTTTGAATCTGGTCGTATTGCTGAGGACGATGCCGCTTGTGGTAACATATGAGGTTATGCCATCGGTAGAGGTGGTGGTTTTGAGAATGACACGGGTGAACGGTTCCGAAGTCTGCCGATTCTAAGGTGCTGGTAGGGAGTATCATTTTTCTTTACCCGAGCGGAGCGAAGGTTAAGGAAATCAAGAGAGTAGGAATTCTCTTTGTTTCTGTTGACGTGTAATTCGGTGCCATCGCGCCAAATTACTTTCAAATAAAAACTCCCTCCAATTCATCGAAGAACTCTTAAATACGCTGGCCGTCTAGCGCATTCCGTGGTCAGATGGGCAACGATGTCAAGATGAAGGCAATGGAGACTATGAATGTCAAGGGCATCGGATTTGACTACGCGGTGACGAATGTGAACCCGGTGCTCGGAGGGGAAGCTTTCCTCTTTGTGTCCGAGAATACTACGTTCCTCTACGATTCCGGATTTGCGTTCAGCGGGAATCAGGTCGTCAGCAATATCGAGAAGATACTCGGTGACAGGTCCTTAGATTATGTCCTACTGACGCATTCCCATTACGATCACGCGCTTGGTGCACCATATTGTGTCAGAAAATGGAAGGATGTCAAAGTAGTCGCTAGTAAGCATGCCTCGAAGGTCTTCGAGAAGGATTCAGCGAAGAGGGTTATGAGGGAACTCAACGCAGAGGCCGCGAAAGTTAATGGTGTCACGGAGTTCGAGGACCTTATAGACGACCTCCATGCGGATATCGTTGTCGAGGAAGGCAACGTCCTCGACCTCGGAGATTTTGTGTTCACGGTGCATGAGTACCCTGGGCACACCAGATGCTCGATAGGGTTCTACTGCCCGGGGGAGAAGCTCCTCCTGTCCAGCGAGACGTTAGGCGTCTACATCGGCGACGGATCGATGTATCCTGTGTACCTCGTCGGATATCAGATGACTCTGGACTCGATTTCCAGGGCAATGGGCCTTGACATCCGGTACATGCTCCTGCCCCATATCGGGATGGTCTTCGGCGATGACTGCAGGATGCTCCTGGTCAATGCGAAGAATATGGCAATATCCGGCGCGGAGGAAGTCATGAAGGGATACCGCGCAGGCAAGACGATGGAGGAGCTCATAGAGATCCTCAGAAGGGACTATTACACTGATTTCATCAAGAAACTCCAGCCGGAGGCTGCGTTCCTTCTGAACTCCAGGATAATGATCACGATGATTGTCAAGGAGCTCGGTTGATGTATTTGATTTGAGTTGCAGATCTGGTTTATATATAGTTGAACGTGGAACTTATTTGCGTCCGATTACCATTTTCACGTGTTCAAACACATATGTATTGTCGTTCGGTCATCCGAAGGATATTATAGGAGATTATTCAAGAGATTCTGAGAGTTCAGAGACTGCCTGGAATTCATCGGGAACCGGGCATGTCTCTTTCGAACACAGCCTTTTCTGTAGAGAGGTTGTCGATGAGATCGCGATTGAGGGTCACATCCAATCCGGGACCTTCTCTCAGGAGTACGATCCCTTTCTCGACCCTCAGCGGAGGGATTACCGTGTCCCTTGGAAAATACCTTTCGGAAGCAGAGATGTCCCCCGGGATGTGTATGCCGTCCAGGGTCTCGAAGATCGCGTGATAGTATTTCGAAAGGCCGGTCTCGAACATTCCGCCTAGCCACACATCGATGCCTCTGTCGAGACATCTTCTATAGATGTCCAAAGCTGGCTGTATCCCGCCGACGTTCCCGATCTTGAGATTGATGTTCTTAAGATTCCTCATCTTCATGGCTTCGGAGAGGCTTTCTTCGCTGTTGATGGATTCGTCCAGGGAGATCGGAGTGGAGATCCTCTCCTGGAGGGCATCGATCTCATCGAAAGTCCCGTCTATGGGCTCTTCGATGCATACCAGGCCGTATCTGTCCAGTTTCTGGAATATCGCTGTATCGTTCTTATCATAGGTGCGGTTACAGTCTGCGGATATCATGAGTTCTGGATATTTCTTCCTCAGCGCTCCGATCCTTTCGATGTCATTCCCCGGTCTTATCTTGAGTTTGATCCTGCGGTACCCTTCGGAAACATACCTTTCGGCGGTCCTGAGTGTGTTCTCAGTGGACATTATCCCGATCACCGCCCCCGCGTAAGGTGGATTCTTACCTGCGCCGATCAGTTCGGACAGTCCTTTGGAAACGATCCTGCCGTAGATGTCCCAGCATGCGGGTTCGATGCTGCCCTTCGCATGGGGATTGCCGGATACTGCGGAGAATGCGCGGGACACGTCTGAGGGATGGAGGAAATCGTTCTCCAGAAGTATCGGGATCAGACGGTCCCTGAGGACAGTGAAACATGAGTCTATCGTCTCCGGTCCGTACCAATCCGTGGAAAATGCAGTGCATTCCCCGAGGCCGATTCTTTCCGAACTGTCCTTTACCTCGATGATCAGGGATTCACGTTCCTCCATGCGTATCTTTCCGGTCACGAACGGCATTATCAGTGGCTGAGATATGCGGTACACCGTGACGGATTCCACGGATATTCTGTTCCTGTACATCTTGTGCAGCGCGTCGCGATCGATCTTGCCTATTCCTTTCTTGGGAAGGCCGTCGAGGAAAAATATCTGTTTGGGTCTCTTGAATCTGGACAGGATTGACAATTTCCTCGATATGTCTTCTATGCTCGAGCTGCCTGAAACGAACAGGATGGGTGTTCTTCCCCATGTTCTGTCTTCTGCACCGATGATCGCAGCCTCATTTATGCCGTCGATGGAAAGGACGAGGTCCTCTATCTCCCTTGGGTAGATGTTCTCTCCGCCGGAGATGAACATATCCTGTATACGTTCTCCGACCTTCAGACGGTTCTCGGATATCGATCCAGTGTCTCCGGTGATGAAATATCCTTCTCTAAAAAAATCGTTATTGTCAAGCCCCAGATATCCGCCGAATACGGCAGGTCCCTTCACCCCTATGGAACCTTTTCCATTTTTCTGATCGAATATCCTGCATTGGAACCCGCTCAGCAGTTCCGCGCCCGATGCGCTTTTTGAATAAGGGGATGTCGCGATCTGACTGCAGGTCTCTGTCATCCCGTATGTCATGTACAGGTTCGATCCTCCATAGAGCGAGACAGTGGCTTTGTTCACCGGCTCGCCACCCATGAGGATGACCTCATACCTTTTCAGAGATTCCGCATCGGCGGCGATCATGTCGCGGAGTATCTTATCCACTACTGAGATATGTGTGACTCCGAACCTATTCATATCATCCAGTACTGCCGCCGCATCAAATCTGTCGTAGATGATGAAGGAAGAATGGTTCATTATGGACCTGAACATGATCTGCAGACCGCCGATGTGGTACATGGGGAGAACGGCTTGCCACACCCCCTCTCCGAATCTGTTCAGTTTTTCGTTCGAGGCGATACATGAGGAGATTATGTTCCCGTATGTGAGGGGGGCAGCCTTCGGGACCCCTGTGGTACCGGATGTGAACATGACTATGAAGACGTCATCTCTTTCTGGATAAACGTATTCGGTGCTGTCGGAAGACATCGATACGGAATCGAAGAATCCTTTGTCAACGATGTGGGTTATATCCAGTTGCTTGATCCGCTGTTCTTTTTCGTAAACGGTGTTCCTGTGGTTGAGCAGCACGGCCGTGACGCCGAGATATGAGCATGCGAGCACGGTGAACACGAGCATATCCGAATTCGGGAGGTCGACGGCTATCATATCTCCGGCGCGTACTCCGGAAGAGAATAGTTTCGAAGACACTTTCCGGATCTCCGAATCGGTTCGGGAATAGGTGTATTCCCTGTTTCCGTAACGGAAGAACAGTTTTTTGCCGTTCTTCCGGAGATTGTCTTCGAAACGGTGTCTCATGGGAATTTGGGATACTTGCTGAAATCAGGTGCGCGTTTCTCTTTGAAGGCATCCCTTCCCTCTTTCGCTTCATCCGTCATGTAGTATAGAAGTGTGGCATCCCCTGCGAGCTGTTGGATCCCGGCCAATCCGTCAGTATCCGCGTTGAACGCGGCCTTGAGGAATCTCAGTGCAGTGGGGGATTGCACGAGCATCTCCTTCGCCCATTTAACGCACTCGTCCTCCAACTGATCGAAAGGCACGACCGCATTGACCAGGCCCATATCCAATGCCTCCTGAGCGGAATACTGCCTGCACAGGAACCATATTTCCTTGGCCTTCTTATGTCCCACAACACGCGCCAGGTATCCGGCACCGTAACCTGCATCGAAACTCCCGACCTTTGGTCCCGTCTGACCGAATTTCGCGGTATCTGCGGCAATGGAGAGGTCACATAGGAGATGGAGCACATGGCCTCCGCCTATCGCATATCCGTTGACCATGGCGATGATAGGTTTTGGCACTATCCTGATGAGATGCTGCAGATCGAGGACGTTCAGACGGGGTATGTTGTCCGATCCGACATAACCGCCGTTGCCCCTCACCTTCTGGTCCCCGCCGGAACAGAAGGCTTCTTTCTCGTTTCCTTCTCCGTGGTTTGCTCCGGTGAGGATGATCACTCCGATTTCAGGGTCCTCCCTTGCGACGGTGAATGCATCGTACATTTCCATGACTGTCAACGGAGTGAATGCATTCCTCCTGTGCGGTCTGTTGATGGTAATCTTCGCAATCCCGTCATATGTGTGATACAGTATCTCCTGGTACTTTTTTTCCTCTTTCCAGTCGTATGCCATGTTTATCTTCCTTGAAGTGAATCGATGAATCCTTTAATCATTTTGCCGAACGATTCGGGGGATTCGAGATGTACGTTGTGACCGGTCTCAGCCGAACCGACAGCAAGTAGGCCTTTACCGTCCATATAGTCAGAGAAGGATTGGTATTTCCTGTCCTTTTTCCCTGAGATGTATAGCATCGGGATATCGGATTTCTCGGCGAACCGGTATAGACATCTCATGCGGGATTTCCCCATACCGATAACGGCCATGGAGAGGTATCCGGTGTCATTTGAACACCTTGTATCCGAGATCTTCTCCCTTGTCCCCGGGGGAAGTGCATCCTGTGTATTGAATATCGGTAACGATGACCAGTACTCCTCGAATCCTTCGGAGTCCATGTTTCCGATCTTATCGGAGAGAACTTTCTCTTCTTCCCCGAAGACTTTGCGTTCGATATCGTTCTCCGGTCCCGGATGCGAGCTCTCGAAGACAGCGAAAATGATCCTGTCGGGATGGGATTGCATAAGTTCCGAAGCTATTCTTCCGCCCATGGAATAGCCGATTATACCGAATCTCCTCATGTCGCAGACATCCATCAGTTTCACAAGGTCTTCGATAACGGATGCCATCTCGTACCTTCTTGGATCGCTGCATTCCGTCTGGCCGTGTCCGATGATGTCGGGAACGACCAGTCTGAGACCTGCGGGCGAGAATCCTGCCCACGAATCCCTGTTCTGGGAAAAGCCGTGGAGGAGCAGCACAGGTATGCCGTCGCCTCTGATATCGTAGCCGTATATCACGCCGTCTATGTCGGCTTTCATCTGATGTGCGATATGGTGGTGGATATAAGTACATTAGTCTCGGATTGTTTCACGGTCATGCGTATTTTCTGTATACAGTTAACGCGGAATCTATGAGGACTTTCACATCAATCACGGATATCCCTTTGTGATCTAACGATTCTTCATAGCTTCTGCGGAATACTTCGATCGAATCCGCTTCTGTGTATCTCGCACCGAATCCTTCGCAGATCGGACCGTACTCTATGTTCTGCGGGGTTATGAACAGCTTTTCGAAATAGGCATCGTCGGATCTCTGAGGAAGCATCTCGAAGATCCCGCCGCCGTTGTTGTCGAACAGTATCACGGTGATTTGGGATCCGATGCGTTTGGAGAATTGGAGTGCGTTTATGTCATGGAGGAATGCAAGGTCCCCGGTGATGAGGACCGTGTGCCCGTATGATCCAGATGCTCCCAATGCGGTTGAGAGGGTGCCGTCGATCCCGTTGAGGCCTCTGTTGCACATGATGCGTATATCCGGAGACGGTACGCGTAAGAAGGTGTCCAAGTATCTGATGGACATGCTGTTTGCGGAGAACAGAAGCGAATTTCTGGGGATGATGTTCAGAAGTTCGAACATGCAGGAGCCTTCGAAGAATGTTTCTTCGTTCTCGACGGAACGTATGCGCTCATCGGCTCTTCCTTCCGCATCGGACCACTCCTCTCTGTATTCAGGAGGTGATATCCTGTGCCAATCCCCTTTGATGAAATCCTCGACGGAGGAGCGGATGAACAGGTCCGTGCAGGAGTTGAAATCCTTTGTGTCGTTCCTATTGACGATGACCTGCGGAGGGTTCGTCCTTTCGATCAGTTCGAACAGCGCTTTGGATACTGGGTATCTTCCGAATCTGATTATCCCCTCTATCGCCGGATGATCTTCATTTCTTAGTACGGAGTCGTAGTTTCCGATGACTGCATCGCTGTCGATCCTGCGAAGGTTGCTCAATGGATCGGCCAGGATGGGACATCCGGTTGACTCGGCGAATCCGATCATATCTTCCGGATATTCGCCCTCCCCGCAGATGATCACGGTCTTTTTACCGGCGAGGAGATCGGCCACCTTCTTCTCGAATCCGGGTGCAGGGCGGATGTAGTAATCCTGGCAGAGTGCGATGGCTCTTTTCTCAGAGACGAACATGTCCTTCTCGGACAGATCGGGCATCAGCGGTTCTCTGAATGGGAAATTGATGTGGACAGGACCGCATGGAACGCCTGTGGAACGTGCGAATGCTTCGGTGGCGATCTGCCTGGCGTATCTGAGCACGGCAGGTTCGGAGGATGGAATCGGCATCTCGTTGAAAAACAGGACCTTGTCCCCGTAGATCTTTATCTGATCCATCGTCTGGGGTGCTGACAGGTTCCTGAGTTCATGCGGACGGTCCGAGGTGAGGACTATAAGCGGGACCTCGGAGGCCTGCGCTTCGCAGATAGCAGGAAAATAATTGGAAACGGCCGTGCCAGATGTGCATATGAGACATGCGGGTTTCCTTTTCGCTTTCGCGATACCGAGTGCATAGAACGCAGAGCCCCTCTCGTCTATATCGACGGTGACATCCATGCCGCATCTGTCAAAGATGATTGCAAGGGGAGTGGACCTCGAACCCGGAGATATAACTACATCTTCGACCCCCAATGATCTTAGTTGGTCGGCGAAGCTGCCTATGAATAGGGACATGTCTTTTCCGGTCATTTTCTACCATCCAATGCGATGTATATGGTCCTGAGTTTCATATCGACCTCATCGTATTCCTCTTTCGGGTTGCTGTCCGAGACTATGCCGCATCCTGCGAACACATATCCTCTGCGGCCGGAGAATACGCCGGAACGGATGGCGACCGAATAGGAGCCGTTGCCGTTGGAATTGGTGTATCCGAATGTTCCGCCGTAGAGTCCCCTGTTGTATCCTTCTGTTTCCCTGATCAGCTCCATCGCCTTGTCTTTCGGTGTTCCCGCCAAGGCCGGAGTGGGATGTATCATGGACCTGAGTTCGTGAAGCGTGATCCCGGCAGATATTTCCCCCGTCACGGGCGTATACAGGTGCTGGACGTGATCAAGGGACAGGATCGAGGGGGTTTCGGCGAGGGATACGGATGTACACGTCTCTGAGAATATGCCGGTCAGGTACTTCACGACATAATTGTGTTCGCGGAGGTTCTTCCCGTCATTCAGTAATGCTTCCGCGAATCTTCTCTTCTCGGTCTCGTCCGCTCCACAGGGTGCGGTACCTGCTATGCAGGTTGTGGAGACGTTTTTACCATTTTTGGTAATCAGATGTTCTGGTGTGGCGCCAATGAAGAATACGTCACCCCTCTTGTAAAGGAATATCGTACCGTTCACCTTCGAGACGATGAGATTGATCAGCATCTGCGATGCGGAGAAACCTTTTTCGGAGGATAACTCCAAACGCCTGGACAGGACGACCTTCTCAACATCTCCGGTCTTTATGTGTTTCAATATCCTCTCGACATCGGATATCCAGGAATCCCTGTCATCCAATGAAACTTCGTAATCTATCTTCGATGATGCATAATCTTTGAAAGGAAGTTTCATGTCGATGGATGCGTAATCGTCGACAGAGTTCTTCTGAATCATTATCGTACCGTTTCTTTCGATCAGGGTGATCTCGGGAAGAATGTACATGTCGGATTTCAGGTTCTTGAAAAGTTCGTCCTTTTCCTTTGAATCATCTGGATCGAATGAATTGCACGAGAAGAAATACGGTGCGACGCCTTTGTTGGATTCATATTCGGCAGGCACGGATTCGCATTCCAAGAGACATCCGAATCCGAAGAGCTTGATTTCAAGGCTCTCATCGATATATGCGAACTGGTCCTTGTATGATTTTTCCAATCCGCAGTATATTCCGATCGCGTCCATGTCAATTGTCTTTGTTACAGAATGTATTACAGCCATCGATTTGCCGCCAACAGTACAGACCAAATATTTTCGTCCTGCGTACTGCACATTATGTTAATTAGTTTTTGTAATTTTTGAGAATTGAAAAATCCTGAATAACGCGCTGGATACAAGTGATGCTACTCACATTTAAGTAAAGGTCTTCGTGATGTTTCAAGGGGTGCTTTATACCCTTTGGAGATGTTGTTTCTGATGAGCATAATCAAAAAACAAAGTCATTAAAGATTAATTACCTGTGTTCGCGTATGACGTTCATTTCTATTTGGAAATTATCAGTTTAAGGGTCAAAATGTATCAGATTATGCACCATAGAGCTTACTGATCTTGAACGGTTTTGATTCAAATTTGATTCAGGGAGCATTCCATCTTATGAAAATCGAAAAAACTGAAAAATAACAACTATACGTTTGACGTTTATTGTATTTGAGAAATGGAGCCACCTCAGAGATTCGAACTCTGGACCTGCTGATTACAAGAGCCGAACGAATGTTAGGTTTTCTTGAAATTTCTTTGTTTATCATGTTGTTTTGTTCGAAACGATGTGTAATATTATGTTATAACGCGTCAAATCGTTAAGTATTGACCGAATGAATATTGGCATTTTGGGGGCATTTGGGCCTTGAAAAGCCCCCGGGGGCACGATGGGGGCATCGTTGGTGATAAATCAGCAGGTTTTGCACCATTTTTATTTCAAATCGTTATAAATCATAGTATTATCAGGTCAAATTGTAACGAAAAAATCGGTAGTTGGGGGCATTTCAAAGCCTGAAACTTGTAAAACCTGCTGATTTTCAGGAGTCTACTACAGACTTCTGACATACTGATTGTGGCTAAGCCGCACATTTGTTTCTGAAGTCTTTGTTCATTATTGATTTAACATGTATTGTCATACATGATGGTCGCAATGTTGCGATTTATTTCCCGCTTGTTGGTAAACGAAGTATTCATCGGCAGCTTGTAGTTTTAACGGCGAAGCACATCTTATCGGCACTATGGCCAAGGTCAGGGACATCGTCGAAGTAACAGGTATTAGTTTGGGGAGTGTTTCAAGAGCACTGTCTTCATTGAAAGAAAAGGGCTTGATCATACGTACCGGAACCAACCGCAATGGTCTTTGGGTAGTTGTTTGGAAGATTGATCATTAACCTCTCTCAACCTCTCTCAACCTCTCTCAACCTCTCTCAACCTCTCTCAACCTTCAATATGACGAAAAACAAGTCGATCGCGCCTCATCGATTCTGCATTGTGCACTCTTTTCTATCAAGAATAAGGGTTGAAACTTTCTGGTAAACACCGTATCTTCACGGTTCGGGATCTATATGTCATTACAATAGCATTGGTGATATCATCGTGTAGAATCATCAGATATCGTTCGATTACGATATGTTTCTGTCGCAATATTTGATTATCCTTTATTATCTCGGGATATGGTTTTATATACGGACGCAGATACATTTCCATCGAGATGTCGCGCGCAAGGATCGAGTATCCTCGGCACGATTGGATCGGCAGCCGATGATGCCGGCCGAACGTTCGGCAGGTTATCCGGCCGCAGGTCATCGAATGATTACGTGCGAAACGCAATCAGGTAATACAAATGACAAGCCAAGGAGGGGGGGAATTATGCGCATTCATACGCCCTATATATCAGCATATAACGTCGAGGCGTCTGTTTTCAGGCTCGGCAGAATATCTGGATCGCCCGGATGGCAAGTCCCATCTGCCTGAGATTTATCATTTATACGATTCTGCACGGGAATTCCGCAGCAACGTAGATCGTGGCATCGATTGCGATTCCGGGTCGATATGCGGAACGATTGTTTTTCACCCGCAATGTAGGATATGCGGGTATTTGGGAGAATTAATATGAATAAGAAAATACTAATTGCCGGCGTGATCGCTTTGGCGGTCCTGGCATCATCGATGGCCATCATATCCGAGGTCGATGATGGGTCGGTTTCAGCTGAGATAACTAATACAGACGTCGCTAGCATAGGAGATGTTGGATATCCGACATTAGAGGGTGCTGTTGAAGCTGCCTCGTCTGGAGCCACGATAAAATTGCTTAAAGATACATCAGGCTCCGGTATCGGTCTATTCAATACAGAGACCGGCAACGGGAAGATTCTAGCCAAGAGTCTCACCATCGATCTGGGCGGACACACATATACTGTAATCGGTCCCGCCGTCGGATCGGGGGACAACTACCTGACGCAGGGATTCCATCTCGAAACAGAGTGCGGAGACTTCACATTGAAGAACGGAACGATCACATCACAGTCGGGGTCCGGCGTGAAGATGCTGGTCCAGAACTACTGTAATCTGACTTTAGATGATGTGATATTGGATGGGTCGAAAATCGGTAACGGACAGTATGTGCTCTCCAATAATTGCGGAGTAGTCTCCATAACCGGTACGACGAGCATCACCGCCCCCACCGACGGATTCGCGTTCGATGCGTGTTCTACGGATCAAGAAGTCTATTCGGCCGGAACGCAGGTCACTGTGAATACGACAGGGACGATAACAGGCAAAGTGGAATTTGGCGTATGGGGAAATGTGCCCAATTCCGTGAGTACATCATTGACGATAAACAACGGAATATTCATAGGCGATCTCATCGTTGATTCCAGACTATCGAATGCCGCAGAGACGAAGATCATCATAAACGGCGGATCGTTCACCGATCTGGTCGATGCTGTAAGGTATGCTGCAAGCGGAAAAACGATTAAATTGGCTGATGATGCGACAGGTCCGGGAATAGGTCTCTTCAATACCGAAAGGGGTCAATACAAGATTGCGGCTAAGTCGCTGACGATCGATCTGGGCGGACACACATATACTGTAATCGGTCCCGCCGTCGGATCGGGGGACAACTACCTGACGCAGGGATTCCATCTCGAAACAGAGTGCGGAGACTTCACATTGAAGAACGGAACGATCACATCACAGTCGGGGTCCGGCGTGAAGATGCTGGTCCAGAACTACTGTAATCTGACGCTCCAGAACATTACGCTCGACGGAAGGAACCTGGATGTCAGTAACATGGATTACTACACTCTGTCGAACAACAGTGGCACGGTTTCCATAGAGACCACGACGATCTACGCCAAGACCGGAGAGCTCGGTACAAAGAAAGCATTCGCATTCGATGTCGACAAGACAGCAAATGTCACAGTGAAGAGCGGTACGTTCTATGGGAACATAGCGAAGACAGGTACGGGTACATTTGATATTCAGGGCGGGTCGTTCACAGATGCCGCATGCATCCCGCATATGTCAAACGCTGCTAATGTCACCATAAACGGTGATTGTACGCTTTCCGATAATGCTACCATTCCTGCTGGGGCTGAATTGTCAATAGCTTCCAATAAGACACTTACTGTTGCATCGGGGAAGACTCTTATTGTCAACGGAACCCTCACCGTTCAGGGAACCCTTGTTGGGGATGCGACAGGCAACATCAGCTGTCCTGTCTCTTTCAATTCTAATGGAGGTTCGGCCGTATCTTCAACCACATTGAGTTATAATGGTAAGGTCACACAACCCCCTTCACCCACCAAGTCCGGCTATAACTTCGCCGGGTGGTACAAGGAGTCAGGTTTAATCAATGCATGGGATTTCAGCACGGACGTTGTATCCGGAGGAACAGTGCTATATGCCAAGTGGACGGTCAAGCCCACACCCACTCCGACACCGACCCCGACACCCACTCCCGAGAAGGAGACCAAGGAGGTCGACCCATCCACCGGATATGAGACGACGACCATCGAGAGCAGCGTCACTGAATCCGGAAGGACCACGACCATCGACACAGTATCGGAGAAGTCCCCTTCCGGCGCAGTCACCGAAGTGACGACCACCATCGTCGCACCCACGTCATCCGTTTCGGACATCGTCGTGGCAGAGGCGATCAGGCAGATCGAGAAGGTCGCCGATGGAGATGTGGTGCCGAAGATAAATGTAATGGTATCTGGTCAATCGGCCGAGATAGACCTTACAAAGGAATCGATTGAGGCCATCGCGGATGCCGGTGCCGAAGTGGTCATCACCTCTGGTTCTGCCGAGGTCGTCCTCGACAACAACGTGGTATCCAAGCTCTCCGACGGTTCCGGCAGCGTATCGGTGACCGTGAAGACCGTCCCGGCCTCGCAGCTCAACCCCGAGCAGCGCAAGGCGGCGGAGAACAGCTCCGTCATCCTCAGTGCTTCTGCGACCGTCGGTTCTACAGCCATCCACGAGTTGGGCGGTACCGCGACGGTGACGCTGAGCTACACGCTCAAGGACGGAGAGGACCCCAAGAACATGAAGGTCACCTATCTGAAGGATGACGGGACGACGGAAATCGTCGATGCGGTATATGACGCAGAGAACGAAACGATCACGGTCAAGCTCGACCACTTCTCGTTCTTCGCCGTGTCATTTGCCACTCCCGTACAGGGAGGTGCAGACAACACGGTGTTGTACATATGTATCGCGATCGCGGCAATAGCCATCATCGGGCTTGTTGCGTATTTCGGATACTTCAGAACAAAGAAGGCCTGAATCCTCCGAAATAAACCATTTTTAAACCCCTTTCACCTTCATTTTACATCATCGCCGCATATCGCGGTCGCCATGTGCGCGATCGGAACAACATACCTATGGAGTCCTTCTTCGGATTCCGTGCTGACGGGGGTGAGGCCACGGCGTTCGTAGTATGCGATGAGATCCCTCATGCTATCCACGCAGATGACCCTGCCACCGCACATTTTACGGATGGAATCGATTAGATTCGTAACGATGATCCTAGCAAAACGATAATAATGGTATAATACGGATCACGCCGAAGCATGATCCGATTGGTTTCAGCAAGGTCTGTCGGGATGTATTAGAGATAGTTGGTGGGTAAAACACTGTTCATGATGTCTACAAAATAATTAATACGGCCCTTTTTATAATTATTTGAGAGGAACATGATCGAATCGTACGGTACGGGGATACCTAAGATGGTCACGTCCTGCAAAGAAGCGAAACTTCCCGGACCGCAGTTCATCGAGGATAATTTCTATTTCAAGGTCATCTTCAGCAGAGGTTCTGAGCAGATTGCACCCAAAACAAAGGAAGATCAGATCCATTCCATAATCTCTGTTATATCTGATGGCAATGGCCATTCATATGCAGAGATATCCGAACTAACAATGATGCCGTTGTCCAGAGTAAAGAAACACATGGCCGATCTTCAGAAAGAAGGAAGGATAAAGAAAAAGAACAATGGAAGAGATTCTGGTTGGAATATCAGAGATTGAGTCTGTTCGGTTCTCAAAAAGGTTCCTGGGAACTTTTCAGGAACTTTTCTAAAGGTGAACATGTATCCAGCATACAACAAATCAGTAAATCTTCGGAGAACATTTCTCTTGAAATATGCCATTCAGGACGCAGTTTACAGCAGATTCGGTTCTCAAAAGGTTCCTGGGAACTTTTCAGGAACTTTAAAAGATGTATTGATTTTTCGATATAATTCGTAACGATGATCCTAGCAAAACGATAAAAATGGTAAAATGCGGATCACGCCGAAGCATGATCCGATTGGTTTCAGCAAGGTCTATTCTTAGCCACAATGAAACCGACATCTTCAGATCCGGTAATCTGCTTGATCTCGATCTTGCAGTTTGCGGACTCCACACGGTCTTCCGGATCGTCGTCATCCTTCCTGTCACCGTTCCTGATGGCATCCCCGTAGAGCTCCAGGGCCTTGCGCCTCTGCTTGTCATCCACCATGGTGTAGTATCCCAAAGTTGTCGAGATATTCGAGTGACCGAGGATTGACTGCAGCGTCTTCGGATCCACGTTGTACTTGGTGATCAGGATCGTCGGCAACGTCCTTCTGATCATGTGCGGCGTTATGTGGGCGATGCTGTACTTCTTGCACAGATTGGACAGATGGCGGGATATCGTATCCGGGAACATGGGCTTCTCCGGATCTTCGCTGAAGGTGAAAACGAATCCGCGGTTGCAGTGTTCGTACATTTCGTAGAGGGCCATCCTGTCGTCGTGCATCAGCGGTATGGAGCGGTTGGACATCTCCGATTTCGTATCGTCGAGTATGACGCCCAGTTTCGGCGTATACACCAGGCTATGCCTGATGTATATGGTCCCCCCGACCAGATCGACGTTCTCCCATCTGAGTGCGGCGATCTCCGATCTTCTGCACCCGGTATGGAGCATGAGGCTGTAAAGCGTTCTCCAGAAAGGAGTTTCCATCTGAAGGCATTCCTGGAAACGGAGCACATCGTCCTCGCTCATGGCCTTCCCGTCGGGGACCTTCATCCTCGGGGCGATACCCCTTCCTACGGCCACGTTCTTTCCGATGATCTCGTCGTCCAGAGCAGATGAGAATACGCCTCTGACGATCCTGTGGATCGATTGGATGGTGGAGTCCCCGAGGCCCTTGTCGGAGAGGCGTTTGTAGAACTCCATAAGGTCCAGCTTCGTGACGGATCCTATCTGTCTTCTGCCGATATCGTCGCGTACATGCCTTCCGTAAATGGCTATGTAGTCGAACACGGTCTTCTCGCGGACCTGCATCCTCTTCTTCCTGACGAACATGGTGTCGAAGTAGTCGTTCAGTGTGGTCTTGGGTCCGAGATCCCCATGCGACATGGAGACCGAGTCGTAGAACTTCTTGCGTTCGGCCAGTAACCACTGGAGTATCTCGTCGTTCGTCATTTCCGGTTTCGGATGCAGGACCTTGGAATGCTCCTTTCCGTCGACGTCTTTCCTTCTTAGACGGTACACGACCGTTCCGTCGGCGAGGATCTTCATGATCACATTCTCCATGTGCGGATCGTACGGTCCTTCCGGTGCCTTTGTCTTTCTGGCCATGATATCACCACTTGTCCCCGGTCATGATCCTCTGGTTGCCGTCCGCTCCGTAGCGTATCTTGTAAGCATCCGGGCGGTTGGCCATTTCCCTGACGAAGATCTCGT
>CAZUIU010000008.1:9951-27133 GCA_964620455.1 uncultured Candidatus Methanogranum sp. | reverse complement strand
TTGGTGCGGGCGCCGGGATTCGAACCCGAGTTCTAACCTTGGCAAGGTTAAGTGATAACCAGCTACACCACGCCCACGGGTGTTAATCTGGGGATTATATCTTTCGATATAAAGGTATCGTTCGGCTGTTATCATTCGTGAATCTGGGCAGTCCGGTTTTACGGTAGTTGGGTTCGCACGTGACGTTCAACCCCAATCCCTTCATCATGTCCATGTCCGATGGCGAGGCCATCACGGATGAATGGACCTCGCATCCCCTGAGCTCATGCAGATGTGACACGGTCTCTGCAGCCATGTTATTCCTCTCAGCAAGCACGGATAGTGCTATCAGCATCTCGTTTATGTCCATGCGGATATCTGTCCTCCCTATGGTCTCGTTTTTGATCTTCTGTATAGGTGCGACCACGTCCGATGACATCAGCAGGATGTTCGGATCCATGCCCGCGATCGTTTTCAAAGCATCAAGGATCATAGCGGATGGTGCCGTGAGCGATTCGGATTCGCGGGCTATCACGATCCTTCCGTCATCTAGTTCCAACCCGGCCACCGGAATCTCGGAATCGTTTGCGTTACTCATCACCGCAGGGATGATCCTCCTGAGATCAGGTTTAACACATGCGTTGTGCATTATGTTCTCCAATCTTCTGACGACATCATCGGACAGCATCCCCTTCCTGTTGTCGCACAGCCCTCTATAATATCTTCTGACGATCTCCATCTTCGAAGCATATGAGACGACAACATCATCGGTTATGCAGTATCCCGCCATGTTCACTCCCATGTCGGTAGGCGATCTGTAAGGTGATTCACCGAGGATCTTCTCCAATATGGTGTTCATGATGGGGAAGGCCTCTATGTCCCGGTTATAATTCACGGCCGCTTTACCATATGCATCCATGTGGAATGGGTCTATCATGTTCACATCCCCCAGATCTGCTGTCGCTGCTTCGTAGGCCATGTTGACGGGATGTCTTAGAGGTAGGTTCCATATTGGGAAAGTTTCGAATTTGGCATATCCGGATTTTACACCTTCCAGGTTGTCAAGGTATATCTGTGAAAGACACGTGGCTAATTTTCCGCTTCCTGGTCCTGGAGCAGTCACTATGGTGAGTTTCCTTTCAGTTTTCACATGATCGTTCCTGCCGAACCCGTCAGCACTCAATATCATCTCGGTGTCTGAGGGATATCCTGGAATCATATGATTCTTGTAGGTTTTGATACCAGATGATGAAAGTCTATCCAAGAAAGCCTTCGCAGACGGTTGCGAGTCGTACATCGTGAGGACGACGCCGGCCAAGGGTATGCCACGTTTCTCGAACATATTCACCATGCGCAGGAGTTCCAGGTCATAGGTTATACCGAAATCACCGCGGACCTTGTTTCTCTCGATATCGTTGGAGTTGATCACGACGATGGTGTCTACATCACCTGTCATCTGCATCAGCATGCGTATCTTGCTGTCGGGTTCGAACCCCGGGAGTACCCGGGATGCATGAAGGTCGTCGAAGATCTTACCTCCGACCTCCATGTATAGCTTACCTCCGAACATATCAATCCTCTTCATTATCTGTTCGGACTGCGTGTCGAGGTACCTGTCTTTATCGAAACCCGTCTTCATGGTATACCGGTGACACCTTAGGTGTTCACGGGACTAAAATCATTGTCATTGTACGGAGAGGTTATTCTGATTCATCTTGGGTTCATACATTAACTATTTAAAAGGACGCTTCATTGGGAAACTGAAATTAAGCGGTGTCTGCGTTGTAGTCGCAGGCGGTTTGACTTCAAGATCAGTGATATGTTATGATCTCAAAGTTTACGGATTTAGGTATATCCGAGGATTTGGCCAAAGCGATGGACGAGATGGGATGGGATGAGCCCACGCCCATTCAGATGCAGGCTGTGCCCCTCGGTTTGAAGGGTACCGATATGTTCGCTCAGGCACAGACAGGTACTGGTAAGACGGGTACGTTCGGATCCATAGTCCTGAGCAGGATACCTGCAGGTGGCAAGTTGCCCTCTGCAATAATTGTAGTGCCCACACGTGAACTCGCGAATCAGGTCGCAGAGGAGTTCGAGAGGCTCTCGATGTTCAGCGGGCATGTGACCGTACCGATATACGGCGGTGCCAGTATAGACGGCCAGATAAAGAAGCTTGAGAAAGGTGCCGATGTCATAGCGGGAACACCCGGAAGGGTCAGGGACATGATAACGAGAGGAATCCTCAACATGACGCACATCTCCGAGGTTGTTATGGATGAGGCCGACCGTATGTTGGATATGGGATTCATAGAGGATATAGAGTTCATATTGAGTTCCATGCCTAAGGAAAGGCAGACTCTTCTGTTCTCGGCTACGATGCCTGAGGACATAAAGCGTCTGGCTTATGATTACATGGTCAAGCCCAAGGAGATCAGCGTATCCAAGGACGAGGTCGTACTCGACTTGACCAAGCAGTACTACATCTCAGTCGGAAGGCGCAACAAGTCGTGGGCCTTATGCAGGATACTCGATATAGACAGGCCCAAGGCCATAATATTCTGTCAGACCAAGAAGATGGTGGACATACTGGAGGAGAGGCTTGAGAGTCTGGACTACCAGGTGGAGGCCATACACGGTGACATGCCCCAGACCAAGAGGGAGAGGGTCATCAAGGAGTTCAGGAATGATAAGATCGATATACTCATCGCAACGGATGTGGCTGCGAGAGGACTCGATATCGACGATATCTCATATGTTATAAATTATGACATGCCTGATGATGTGGACACATACATACACAGGATCGGAAGGACTGGTAGGGCAGGTAAGGAGGGTGTGGCAGTCTCATTCGTCACAGCTGAAGAAGAGTACCTGATCCGTGAGTTCGAACTACGTACAGGAATGGTCATAGAACGCAGGGAGGTGCCTGAGGTCGACAAGGGTACCAGGGACACCATAAGGAGGGTCGTGGACTACGATCAGATCTCCGACGTTTTCGGCATGTGCAGGTTCGAGGTCAATCTCGGGAAGAAGGACGGTATCGGTAAGGTCAGTCTTGCGGATCATATCGTGCGTGTTGCCAAAATAAGGGATTTTGCAATAGGTAAAATCGAAGTAGGCGAGGATTCGTCGATAGTCGAGGTTCACAAGGATTTCGGTAACAGGATGACCATGGACCTTCCTAAAGCGAAGTATCGCGGGAAGAAAATAACTGTTCGTGTCATACAATGACGGGGTTCTACCCCGTTATTCCTACATTTGACGAACATGTACGTCTATTGTCGATTTATACATTAGACGATTGTTAACATTAAATACCTAGGCGTAGATAAGGTACCTATGGATGTCGACATTGAAAAATCAGCTTTGAAGATATCGAACCCTGCACCTTTGGGTCTGCTGGGCTTCGGTATGTCAACAGTGTTGCTGTCATTGCATAATGCGGGTTACATCCCTCTAGATGCGGTGATACTGTCCATGGGCATATTCTGTGGTGGATTGGCCCAGTTTGCAGCGGGTATGATGGAATACCGTAACGGGAATACCTTCGGAACGACGGCATTCACGTTATACGGTGTGTTCTGGATGGCTCTGTGTTTCATAAAGATCGATCCAGCGAGTTTCGGTTCTGAAGGGGCCACTATGGGGTCCTTCTGTCTCGTATGGGGTGTCCTGACGTTGTTCCTGTTCATAGGTACGTTGAAGGGACGTAATTCCTCCAAGTTCGTCTTCTCATCATTGACTGTGGTATTCTTCCTGCTCTCTGCAGGTGACTTCCTGGGCAGTGAGACGGTGATCAATCTTGCTGGATATGTCGGAGTGATATGTGGTGCATCCGCGATGTACACAGCATTTGCGGAAGTGCTATCGGAGCAGTTGGAGAAGGAGGTCCTTCCGTTCTGAAAAACAGCCCTGACGGGCTTTAATTCTCTTTGATCCTCATTTGCATCTCTGTGAGGTAGACTCCGATTATCAGAAGGGCCCCGCCTGCCACGAAGAGTATGCTTCCTATCAAGGGACCGAGGAGGTCGACCACCGCCAAGGCGATCAGTATGAACCCTGATATGAAAATCAGAATGCGTTTGTTAAGAGGTTGTTCATTCATCTGTCGGACTCCTGTACCTCAGTGCGGAAAGTATCCCTATCGTCATGGCTATCCATATCGCTGTTACGATGCCTGCGGGTATGAGGGACACGATCCGCATGATCATGCTGTCGGAGGGACATATGCGGAGTGTGATCCATATCGACAGTATCGAGAGTAATAGCACGGCCAAATATGCGCATACTTCCCTTGTCGACATGAGTGGTTCTCTCATATTTTCACATCCCGTCCTCAGACATGGGGTAATCAGATCTCTATCGCGATTAGTATGTCTCCGACTTGTATGGTGTCGACGGCTTTACCGCCAAGCATCAGACGCTTCTCCACCTTGAAGAACTCAGGACCCAGTACCACATCCTCGCCATCGATGTTCAACGTGACCTTCCCCTCGGTCAGCTGTGCCGCTAGGACGGATACATCTGTGGAATTCAACACGGACACAATGGCTTTGGCCTGTGCCTTGAATGCCGGACCCATCTTACCGTAGTCGGGTTTGATGTTGGAGATCTCTTCGTTTATGTCCGCAGAGGGCATCACGACGACCTCACGGGCCTTCATGGTCTCTGCTATGTCCGTTTTGGTGTTCTTCAGTATGGATGCAGCTTCTCCGACCAGTTCGATTTTCGTCAGTTCGGCGTTCAGAGGCATCTTCTTATCAGATTTCCATGCACGTATGGATGCCAGCACCTCGGTTAAGGCATCTCCAGATGCGAGGGCTTCTTCGTCCACGAAGATCGGTTCGGGCCAGGCTGTGAGGTGTATGCTCTTGCAACCGTCGTGTGCCATCAGATGCTCCTGATAGATGTCCTCCGATATATGGGGCATGAACGGAGCCATCATCTTGACGGCTCCGAGGAATACGTTGTACATGGTGAACCTGACTGCGTCATCATCCCTGGACTTGACCATCTCTATGTAGTTGTCCGCTAAATCGTGCCATATGAATCCCTCGACTTCTTTCATAGCCTTGTCGAATTGGTATACCTCAAGATACTCCGTTGCGGCAGTGACTGTGCGTGAGTACTTGCTGATGATCCATTTATCCGAATCCCTAAGTTCGTCACAAGAGGCTGGGATGTCGTGCAGGAAACGTTCTGCGAACTGCCCTATGTTGAACATCTTGTTGCAGAGTTTCTTACCGCGTATGACATCTTTCTCTCTGAACGCATGGTCTATACCGAGAGAGCATGTGGCGGCGTAATACCTCAGGGCATCCGCACCGTAGTTCTCCAGAATCGGTATGGGGTCTATGACATTGCCTATAGACGAGTGCATAGGTGTGCCGTCGGGGGCCATTATGAACCCGTGTATCATTATGTCTTTCCAGGGTATCGATTTCTCGATCTGTTCGGATCTCAGTATCGAGTAGAACGCCCAGGTTCTTATGATGTCATGGGACTGAGGCCTCATCGACATCGGGAAGAGCTTCTTGTGGAGTTCAGGGTCTCTCTCCCAGTATGTGTTGTAGAGTGCGGATCCCGATGAATCCATCCACGTATCGAACACGTCGGTGCATCCGCAGAGTTTCCCACCGCACTTCGGACATCTGTCAACGGGTGCCGCATCCTCTGTGGGATCCACATAGCATTGTTCCTCTGTTGCGCAGACGGCATGTCCGCAGTTCTCGCATTCCCATACTGGTATGGGTGTGGCGAATATACGCTGCCTGCTCAGGACCCAGTCCCATTCCAGAGAGTTCGTCCAATCCTGCAGCCTTATCTTCATGAATTCGGGGAACCACCTTATCTCATCGGCTCTCTTGAGTATCTCCTTCTTGAAATCCGTGGTCTTAAGGAACCACTGAGGTACCTGCAGGAACTCTATGGGCGTATGGCATCTCCAGCAGACCGAGACCTGCTGCGGGTTGTCCTCCTGTTTGATCAGTATGCCGAGGCTTTTCAGGTCCTCTATGACGGTGTTCCTGGCCTCTGCGACGGGCATACCGGCGTATTTACCGGCTAATTCCGTCATCTTACCGCATTCATCGATACCTTTCTCCATCTTTAGGTGGTATTTCATGACCCATTCCAGGTCATCCTTGTCACCTATCGTGCATATCATCACGTTGCCTGTACCGTATGCGGGGTCGACCTTCGGATCGGATATGACCTTCACATGCCTTCCGTAGATGGGGGTTATCAGTTCCTTGCCTATCAGATGCTGTTTGGATGCATCGTCGGGGTGGACTGCGACCACTTTACAAGTGCAGAGCAGTTCAGGTCTGGTGGTGGCCACCATGACATGCCCTTCTTCTCCGGCGATGTTGAATTTTATGAAATTGAGCTTGTTGACGTTGTCCTTGTACTCTACTTCCGCATCGGCGAGTGCGGTCATGCATCTGGGACACCAGTTGACCGGGAAGTTCGCCTTGTAGACCAACCCCATCCCGAACAGTTTAATGAAGGAGAGCTGTGTGATCCTCCTGTAGTAGGGGGCGTCGGTCTGGTAGTATATGCTGGGATCCATGCTTTCTCCCAGTATCTCGAAGTGATGCGTCATCTCGTCTATGAAGCCGTTGGCGTAATCACTGCATAGTTTCCTGTACTCTTTCCTGGGAAGGTCGAGCTTGGTTATGTTGTGCTTCTTTTCGACCTTGACCTCTATGGGTGTTCCGTTAACATCGAAACACAGGGGGAAGAACACGTTGTGTCCTCTCATCCTCTTGTATCTGGCTGCAAAATCTATGAGTGAGTATCCGGTTGCATGACCCAGATGCAGTGATCCGGATGTGTATCTCGGTGGGTTGTCTATGCTGAAGACGGGTTTGTCGGATTCAGGGTCAAAACGGTAGACCTCCTCCTCCTTCCACATCTTCTGCCAACGTTTCTCGATGGTTGCGGAATCGTATTGTGACATGTCTAACGGATGTGGGATATTAAGCGAATAAAAAAAGGTTGTCATATGCGCGCGGGCGCATATGATGTTTATTAATGGTTGAGGATGCTTTCACGCTGTGTTGTTCACTTCTTCCTCTTCTTGAAGGTGACCTTGGAGTCCTTCTGATCCATGATCAGCATGCTCATCTTCTTTATCAGGTCGTTGTTGGCCTTCACCAGGTCCCAGTCGATGACCTTGACGTTCAGGGTCACGCCGTTTATGAACATCTTTCCGGTCAGGCTGTACTTCTTCCTGTCGCCTTCCTCGTTGTACCTGGATACGTGGATGACCAAAGACTCGGGCTTGGAGACCTTGGAGATCTTCTTTGCTTCCTCCTCGATGTCCGAGTACATCGTTTCCATGTAGATCCTGTCATCATCATCCAGACCGCTTATCTGAACGAAAAGCGCATCCCTCTCTCTGCATGAGGATATCAACTCTATTATGTCGTATTCAGTCAGTATCCCCACGGTCTCATCCTCGTCGACGACTGGAAGAGTGGAGAAGCGGTGGGATATCATCAGAGATGAGGCTTCGCCGATGGTACTGTCCCAGTTGATCGTCTGAACGGACGTCGTGCATACGGACTCGATGGTTATCTCAGCCTTGTTACTCTTATCGAAGTCTCCGAAGTTCTTGACATCATCCTTCCAGAAATTGTCTATGATCTCCTTCATGCCGACTATTCCCACTATCTTATCCGCATGGTCCATTACAGGTATGGTCCTGATGTCCAATCTTCTCATTATCTCTATGGCCTCATGCAGTATTGCATCTTGACGAACGAAATCGACAGGGGAGGTCATGATCTCCCATACCTTGATGTCGTTGAGCGCCTTCATACGTGCAGCTATTCCTATAAGACCTCTTCTCGAGACCAGACCGATGACCTTCTTACCGTTGAGCACAGGGAGCTGCCTGCAGTTATTGGCGACCATATGCTCTGCAATCTTGGTCAGTTCCGTGTCCATGGTGACGGTGGGCAGGTTGCGCACCATGTTCTTCACCTTGGTGTCGATCACCAGGTTCCTCCTCTTGAGGATGGAACCGTAGCTGATCATTCCGGAATAAATACCGTCATCGACTATGGGTATCTCCTGGAAACCGCTCTGCCTCATTTTGGCCAAAGCGTCCGCGACCCTATCCTCCGACCCAACGGTCGGGAATTCGGTGATCAAAATCTCTTCGACGGAAATGCCGTCAATCTGGGATCTAAGCATTGATAACTTCTTAAGATCTTCTAGGTCCTTGATTCCCAATCTTCACACCTCGGTGTTAATATCTTGTTATTCAGGATATAAAGGTTGGTCTGAAATGGGTCGTCCAGACAATAAGTGGCCCAATAGGTAGCACTTTTCGATAAGAATTGATGTTAAATGGTTTGTCTGGCTGTCATTATTACGAAGGTGTTAAATAAACGACCTCATAAATCGGAGAATGGCATGCCGCACATGAGGGTCTCAAGGGTATCCGCGCATTTGTCGACAGGTATCCTCTTCTGCTGGCTCGAGTCACGGTCCCTTATGGTGACGGTTCCCTTGTTCTCGCCTTCCATGGTATCATAGTCCACGGTTATGCACCAGGGTGTGCCTATCTCATCCATGCGGGCGTATCTCTTACCTATGGTTCCCGTCCCGTCGTAATATGCTTCCATACGGTGGGTGTGGACGCTCTCGTATATCTCCTTCGCCATATCATCGAGACCGTCCTTCTCCATCAGGGGGAATATACCCACCTTTATGGGTGCGACCTCCGGTTTCAATCTGAGGACAGAGTATCCCTTATCCTCGTCGAAGGTGTATGCATGCTCCAAGACAGAGTAGAATATCCTGTCGAGTCCATGGGATGGTTCTATGACGTGGGGGACGACCCTGTCGCCGGTGATCTTTTCTGTCACCTTCACGACCTCGAAGAACTCTTCGGTTAGCTCGATATCCTCCCCGTCCACATTTATGGTCAGTTTTCCATCCTTCACATCGGACGGGGACATGTCCTCCATAATGGTTGCTATGTCCTTGGCCTTGCCTTTGAATTTAGGTCCCAGTGCCTTGTGCTTGGCCTTCACACGTTCGACCTCCATCTCCCGTGGGTTGTCGAACTTCTTGAAATGTGTGAGTTCGGTACCGGAGAACTGTGCGTGACGTGAGAGGTCCCAACATCCTCTGTCCGCGATACCTGTGATCTCTATCCATCCGTAGGAGAGGAGAACCTCTGCGTCCCAGCAGTCTGCCGCGTAATGGGCCATCTCGTCTTTGAGATGCTGTCTGAATCTAAGCTTCTCCGGATCTATACCCAACCTTATGAGCAGGTTCTTGGTGGTGTTCACGAAGTAAGCGAGGACCTTGTTGGCGATGATTCCCTTCTCGACGGCATCGTGTATGGTCATCGTGATGGTCTCTCCTGTTGTGTTCGGAACCAAGGTTATGTTCTCGTTCTCGATCTCGGGGTATCTTGGCCAATCCTTATCTTCGGGGTCAACAAAGAGTTCCACCTCCATCATGTTGAACTCTCTCATCCTGATCATACCCTGACGCGGGGCTATCTCGTTCCTGTATCCCCTTCCCGTCTGGATGACACCCATCGGGAGTTTCTCCCTGTTGTACCTGTAAAGGTTCTGGAAGTTGACGAAGATCCCCTGTGCGGTCTCAGGTCTCAGGTATCCCACACGTGATGATCCAGGACCTATGGTCGTTTTGAACATGAGGTTGAACTCCTCCACCGGTCCGAGTTCCCCTCCGCATTCGGGACAGACCACACCGTGCTCTTTGAACGCATCGTTCAGCTGTTGCGGGGTCATTATATCGGGGTTGTCGTAGAACTCCTTGACTAGATGGTCGGCCCTGAAAGGTGACTGGCACTTCTTGCAGTAGGTTATGAGGTCGGCGAATTCATCCACATGTCCCGAGGCCTTGAACACTTCTCTAGGATTGACGGTTTCGGAGTCTATCTCCATGAAACCTTCCTTTCCCTTGTATATGCTCCTCCAGACTTCGACTATGTTGTTCCTGAGGTTGAACCCGGTGGGCCCGTAATCGTACATTCCGGCCACCCCTCCATAGAGTTCGAATGATGGCCATATGAATCCTCTGCGTTTGCAGATGGACATAAGTTCGTTGGTGTCTACATTGTTGTCTGTCATTCGGCATTCCTTGTAAGTGCACCGAGTACATCCACATCGTATATCATTCCTACGAGTTCATCCTTGGTTCCGTGTACCGGAACCTGACCGAAATCGTTCTGCAGCATTATTTTCGCTACATCGTTGAGGGGCATCTTCTTGAAGACGGTGATGGGTTCGGGCACCATGTAGTCCCTGACCTTCCTGTCATCTGAGAGGTACTTCTCGGTCGCTGCGTAGAACAATGGTAAGACATTCCTGTAGCCGGCAAGTTCTGAATCCTCTATGCCGAGTTTGGACATGGCCTCTGCATCCTCTATCTGATCGCTGAAAAGGTCACGATCTGTAAGTATGCCCACCAAACCGCCGCGTGCATCCAGGACAGGTACGGCAGGAACATCGCTGATCCTCATTGCTGTTATGGTGTAGGCCAGAGGCTCATCGACATACGCCGTTACGCAGGTGGTCCTTATGACGTCCTCTGCGGTCATCGTCGTCTTCATCTCCTTGACCTCCTTCAGAAGGTCGGTAGGTGTGATTATGCCTATGAGTTTGCCATCCTCGACCACCGGTAACCTGTGGATCCTCTTCGTGGAGAAGATCAGAGCAGCTTCGCTGATGCTCGTGGAGGGAGTGATCGTGATACAGCCCTTCTTCATTATGAGGGACAGTTGGTCCTCGTCGAATTTTCTGAAGATGTCCCTCCTGGAGACAATTCCCATGAGCTTCCCATCGGATGAACGGATGACCGGTAATCCAGTGAGCTTGTTCCTAACCATCATGTTGATCGCGTCGTTACGGCTTCCCGGAACCTCGACGACGATCGGTGCTGCGGTCATAATATCCGCTACAGTCTTCATTTTATTACCTCTGTGATCTTACGACTATTACGGGACAGGAGGCGTTTTTTATTACGGCCCTGGCTACGCTCCCGACAAGAATCTTCTTCTTTCCGGATGTGCCCATCACGATGATGTCGTAGTGCTTGGATCTGTCGAGTATGACGTCCGATGGAGAGCCTTCCATCATGGAAGGTTCTGCTCTCACACCGCTCTCTCTGATTTTCTCGACGTATCCGTCGATGATTTTTCTTATGTCCGGAGAGTCGTTCTTGTCCGAGACGTGCATGGCCGTTATGTTTCCACCAGACAGTTTAGCCAAGGATATCGCCTCATCTATCGCATCATTAGCGTATCCGTCCGCGTCAACAGGTACCAGTATGTTTTGGAAACTCATTTGACCACACTCATATTTTCCGTCGGATAATGGTTTTTCCTTATAATAACGTTTTAGTCAGATGATCTGACTGAGGCGCTTATGACCATGACTGGACATTTCGCCTTCTCTATGACTTTCTCCGCAACGCTTCCTAGGAGTATCTTTGTCATACCCTTTTTACCGAGGGTACCCATGACGACCAAGTCGTATTTCTCAGACATGGTGACTATCGCTTTGGCAGGTATTCCTTCCACTATCTCAGTCTCCACCTTGATGCCTTCTTCTTCGCATCTGTTCTCCACATACTCCACGGCGGAGTTTCCCTCCGTCTCCAAGGTGTCATAGAGATCAACTACGGTCGAATCCATCGGCATGTTGGCATAGACCGATTGGTCTAGGACATATACTGCCATAATCGATCCATCGCACATCTTAGCGATCTCTATTCCTTTCTCAATGGCGTTTTTTGTGAACTCGCTGCCATCCGTGGGTATCAATATTCTCTTGAAGCTCATTTTACTCTCACCGTTGTCAATAGTAGTTCAAAATTGGTTCTTTGCAGGAAAGGATGTTTTCCGCGGACATCTTCCCGATATATGGCAGGACTGTTATTTCCGCCTTTCCTCCGACTTTTAAATTCAGAGTGTTGTGTTTATTTATTATCTTCCTTCCGTTCATGACCATAGGGCCCCATACGGAGTCTGGTTCCAGCCCCTGTTCCATGGCCGCTGTCATGAAGGCACGGGCTTCGGATCTCATGTCCGGTTCGCATAACATGGCGTTGTCCGTGCCAATAGCTATATCCATTCCGCACATCCTCATCCTCCCTATCGGGGGGACCTTACCGAAGTACATGTTGGATCTTGTGCAGACCACGACTCCGACCTCGGTCTCAGCGCATTTTAGCATATCGCTGTCAGTAGCCTCTGTCATATGGACCACGAATGAAGGGTCAAGAGAAAGTATGGTGTCAATGTCCTCACGCACACGTTCGCTGGCGTGTATAGCAAAAATCTTACCTCTCCTCCTAACAACGTCCGCGATGCTGTCTGCATATCCTCTGTCGATGTCTGAAATGCTGGAAAGGCCTATCCCGTCGGCTATATCGAGTATGGATTCTACCTCGGCTTCATCGAATTCCGGGGATGTCGGGCGTCCTAGTATGATCGCTCCGGGCACGGTATCCCTCAGCAATCTGCATCCTCTGATCCCTCCTTCTCTGAAATCTATGAACGTTTCGCAACCGTATCTACGGGTTTTATTATGGAATTCTCTCATCGAGGATTTCAAATCCTCATCTGTGGCTGTGGACAGGTATCTGTGTTTGAGTCCGTTCGGGGGTGCCACCAATTCCTCGATGCTCATATTGGGTGATATCCTGACGGCACCGTCCGCACAATGTGTGTGGGCATTGACCATCCTAGGTATGATCAAGCCTGTGGCAGACGAAGGTTCTGGACACGGTCCCTCGGCGATATCCATGATGATGCCGTCCTCCATCGATAGGTATCCTTCGACAGGTGCATTGCCCGCGAGTATACCACCACTGACGTATTCCATATCGATATGATGGCCTTCCGCCTATATAGAATCCTTAGCCTTGCAATAAGTTTAATAATGTTCTTTGGATTCCTGGGTTCACAGGTGTATCATAATGGTAAAGGTCATTGATGCAGAATGTGTCGCATGCGGTGCATGCGCCGATGTTTGCCCTCAGGACGCAATCACCGTTGACGATGTCGCTGTGATCGATGCAGACAAATGCGTTGATTGCGGTGCATGCATCGACGAGTGTCCTTCGTCTGCAATCGTCGAGTGAGCGGACATACGTCTCGCATAAACTTCACGGCAGAGTAATCTGCCATTTTTATTCAATTTTCATTCATGCGTAGTAATGCTGTTCGGAAGATGCTGTCGGATTAAGCCCAATAGGGTTTCTTGACGAATTTATACGCCATTATCACTGCTGTTGCGGCTTCTCCACAGGCCGTTATGATTTGTTTGTACTTTCCAGGGTAATCCACAGCATCACCGCAGGCGAACACTCCGTTGCGGTTGGTAGACATGTCGAAGTTGACCTTCACCAATCCATCCGGGGTCAGATCGAGATCCCATCTTTTGAGATCCTCAAGATTGGCATCTATGCCTATGTTTATGACTGCTAGATCGGCTGGTACGTCGAAATTCTTACCGTTCTGATTGAGTGTGATGCTCTCGATATGATCATTGCCGTTGAAGGATACGACGTTGGCGCTCATAATCTTCCTGACGTTGCTCCTGTCAAGATTCTGAACATTGGCCTCGTCCGCTCTGAACTCCGGTTTCCTGTGTATTATGGTGGTATCCGTAACCGAGTCGGATATCAATGCCATCTCTATTGCACTGTTACCGCCTCCAAACATGACCACTTTCTTGTCTACCAGTCCTTCCTTCTGGGGAAGTATGTAGGTGACTCCCTTGTCGGTAAGTTCTTTCTCGCCGGGTACCCCCATTTTCTTGGGATTGAAACTTCCCATCCCTATGGCGATTATGACTGATTTGGTGTGATAAGTGTTCTCAGTTGTTACGACGATCAACTCCTCGTTGCCTTCGTTGACTTCCAGAACCTTCTCTCCTTCCTTTATGTTGCATTCTAGGGATTCGGCTTGGGCATACATCTTATCCGACAGTTTGCGTGCCTGCACCGTTTCGAATGCGGGATAGTTGTGTATTCCCTTTTCTGGATACAATGCAGTCAACTGACCGCCGACGCGGCCTGCCTCGATTATCAGGGTGCTCATCATCTTCGACCTTGCGTAGATCCCTGCAGTCAACCCTGCAGGACCAGCCCCTATAATGATGACATCGTAGCACATATACGCGGGTTTATTGTTTTTTGATATAAAATCCTGTTCCTGTAAATGCAGAAAAGCGTATGCTTTCAAGAGGTAAAGCTTGATATTTTTATGTATTTCGTAAATGTTTCTTCGAAATACGCACTAATATTGTACACATACAGATTCATCATCTGGACTGAGAACTAACGTATTTATAGATAGATTGTATCCGTCTTCATGTTAACATGCAGACTGATCTCATGGAATTCATTGCACTCGATGTAGTTATCATATTGTTCTTCGCAACGCTGGCCTACTTCAACAGGAAGAGACCCAGCGAAGACTGATCCCGATTTTACGGGTCCTGTAATGGTAAGGTTGTACGAAGCAACCGGATGTGAAGGCGATTTAGTTGACGATTAGGCGGTGCTATGTTGCTTGGTCGCTAACTTAATAGTTCTTTAGTTTCAATCTTCAGTTGTGGCGTTCAACCGAATACTATGATTGTCGCTGCAGAGGTTGCCCACCATAAGTTCATGTATCCTGTTAGGATGTCTTAATCTGACGGCGGATGGTTGTTCTGGGTTGTGGTTCCCATACTTGAAGTTTTAATTATGTTGAGTACGATACCAACTCGATATCATGGCTGAATTGATTCCTTTGATCATGGATATGCTCAAACGCCCGGAAACACACAAGGTGCTTTCTACGGTTTCATCCGATGGTAAACCACATTCCATAATTTGTGGAAGTCTCATAGTGACCGATCCGTGTACCATTATGGTCGGAGAGGTTTTCATGCATAAGACGGGTGTCAACCTGATGAACAACAGGGATGTCGAATTTCTTGTGTGGTTGGGTGCACAGGCTTATTCGATACAGGCCACTTTGGTGTCTCGTCTCACGGAGGGCCCGGAGATGGAGAAGATGGAACAGCTGCTCGGTAAGATGAATATGAAACCGCTGTCTGTCCTGGTGTTCAAAGTCAATTCTGCATTCGATGAGGGTGCTACAGAACATTCCGGTACACAGGTACTCTGATGTTGGAGAGACAGAAAGCCAAAAACAATATTCTGATGGCAACAGGAGGTATTTTGATCCTCCTGGGTGCCGTATTATTTTTAATCGGGTTCACCGTCGCAGGTATATGTGCACTGGTGATCGGAGTAGCTTCGGCAACGATATCCTATTCCATTTCTAATCTGTTCTTCAGAATCGACATGAAGAATAAGGTAATAAATAAGAAAATTTAATTAAAGGTATTTAAGATCCAATATAGGTCTGAGACTCAGAATCTTCTGCGCCTGTCGCCGTGGTCTTCGGGCTGGTGCTTCTTGAAGCAATCCCTGCAGTACACGGGGCGTCCCTGTGTGGGTTTGAAAGGTACTTCGCATTCCTGTCCGCAGTCGGAGCAGGTAGCTTTGAAGAATTCTCTCGGCTGGTCTCTGTTGTTCCTAAATCCTCCGTTTCCGTAGGCCATTTTTATTCCCTCTATTATATTTTATTGGTATTCCCAATATTCTGCCTAACCTATCTTTCAATGGATTCGGAGCAATATCTTGAATGCCTAAATCAGGACAAGCAAATGAACTTAAAAAGGTTATGGTACAACGCGTATGTACGACGTGCCATCCTATGTGTGTGAAAAGGGGTTTGTTAATGTTATTTTTAGACGTCAGATCTGGATTCGAGAGCCTTTTTGAGCTGTGAGACCTCTTCATCGGACAATGTGATGCCTTTTCCCATCTTTGTACCGTCTGGTGACCATTCTCTGATGTCGTATTTCGGATCTCTGTCGTTCCAGCTTATCAAGTTCAACTCCTTGGTCCATCCTTTGGAGGATTCTGAGAGGACTGCGATTCTTTCCACGACCTCGTACTTGAATTCTACCGCCATGTTGCCATGCTCCTGCTGATTCCTGTATGTGATTGTTCTATATAAATAAAATCAATAATATAACAAAGAAACATAAGTCCCATAGGTTTCTTAACAACGTCCAGTATACTCATATACAGTTATTCTGCCGATGTCGAACAATTAAATATTTGATACGATGCTATCTGTATCATGTCATTCTTTGACGATACTAAAAATTTCGGAACAATGATGTTAGCTGTTGGTCTTATAGCAGCATTGATCTCATTGATTGGTATAATATCGGAGCTTTTCAGCTCGGACATAAGTGTGGGAGATATCGTAATAGCTATCGGATCACTGATCTACGGAGTAATGATCGCTGGTGTGGGTGCTAGGGTCAGAAACGGGGAGATATCTCAGAAGATACAGATTCTGGGATGGTTCGTTGCAGTTATAGGTGCAGGATTCATCGTTGTAGGTTTGTTTGATATGGCTGGTCTCATTATCGACAATGCTGACAACACTGCTTCGGCTATCGGAGGTTTCATAATATCTCTGATTCTTGGACTTATAACCGTTTGGATAGCCAAGAAAATGATGGATGGTAAGACTACGACCATCGATAGGGTGATCTGGCTCCTCCTTCTAGTGATATTCGTTCTTATGATACTCGCCAGTATAATCGGCATGTTCTCAGTTTTTGGCGGTTTGATAGGAATCTTGACGGCCGTCGCATCTTTCCTGTATGTTATAATCTATCTGAGTCTTCTCGTATACCTCTTATCGGACGATGTCAAGAGAGAGCTTGGTATGGCTTGATGTCTATACATTTCAGAATATCGAAAACCATTTCCTTTTTCCTTTATTCAGCGGAATTTACGCTATGAAGGAATTTCACTGTTCAGGATGTTCACTCATAAATCTTATAACCATGTAGGTCTTGTTTCTATAGCGTCGGCGTTATTGACCGGCAGTTGGATGAATCAGGAAATGATTTGTATTGTCTCAGGTAGGGATGCATGACATGGATGCTGTCATTGTCATTCTCTTAGTTGTTATGGGTGTATTGGTATCCCTATCGGCGTTGTTCTCCGCATCGGAAACGGCGTATTCCAGTCTTAATCAGATAAGGCTGAAGAATATGGCGTCCGAGGGAGTGAAGAAGGCGGATGTTGCTTTGGAGAACTGGGAGCATTTCGATAAGATACT
>CAZUIU010000008.1:0-9851 GCA_964620455.1 uncultured Candidatus Methanogranum sp. | reverse complement strand
GCGATATACTCCAAGGATTTCTATTCAAGGTATGTGAACGGTAAGGATTTCAAACTCACAGACATCATAAGGCCGGTGAGGTTCGTTCCTGAGAGTACGAGCATAGCGGTACTTCTTAGTGATCTCCAGAGGAGCAAGATACACATGGCTGTGGTCCTGGATAATTTCGGAGGTACCATGGGCATAGTCTGCATGGAGGATATATTGGAGGAACTCGTGGGTGAGATATGGGACGAGAATGATGATATCATGGTGCCTGTAACCAAAGAGAAGGACGGTTCCTACACTGTGTTGGGTGAGGCCGATATAGTTGATGCCTTCCACGAGATAGGGCTCGATTTCAAACCAGAAGGGCGTTTCGAATCGGGCAGTGTCAGTGGATTCATTCATCATAAGTTGGAGAAGATCCCCCATAAAGGCGATTCCGTGGAACTGGATGATGTCACGATAATTGTGAAATCTATGAAGAGTCGCAGGATAAAGGAAGCTAAGTTCATTCCTCATCAGAAACCGGATTCTGATCAGGAGTGAGCTTACTCAGGAACTCCCTCAGGTTCCTGACAGCTATCTCCTTCCTTGCCGGGTGGGATACGATCTTGGCGGTTATGGATATGACATCCCCGTGATGTGCCATTGTGTATTTTCCGGTGACGGCTTTTTGTTTATCCAATCTTATGTACAGAATGCAGTCGTCATCTACACGGTCCTCAGCCTCTTTCGATACCCTTTCTATCAAAGGGCTAGGCAGTGCGGAGAACATCGTAACGAACTCCTTCTGTTTCCTCATCTCGTCCTGTAGGATTATCATGCGGTTGCCGTGCTCTCCTTCGCATACCTCTGCATCGAATTCATCCTTACCGATCAATTGTGCCATGGTATCGTGTATAAGGTTCTCATCCTCTGTCGAATAGCAGAATGTCTGGACCCTGATCCAATGAAACGTATCTCCCTGTGCCATCAGGCCACCTCTTTATCAGTCTTATCGGGCAGATGGGATATGATCTCTTCCGGATTGGCCGTGGATATTGTCACAACGTTTCTTCCTATTAGTTTGAATGATATGGCTGAGTCGTAGCCGTTGCAGATATAATTCTTGTATTTCACGCTCTTAGACCCCCATCCGCTGTAGTTTCTCAGGATATCCACATCTCCCGTCTTGTAATCTATTATGTCGCTGAGCGGGATATTCCTCATCTTGAGGAATCCCACGGTTATAGTCTCATCGTCTATGGTTATGTGAAGTCTAATGAGGCCGAATATGAGTGCGATCGCAACAAAAACTAAGGTTGTTGCGTAGAACATCCACATCTGGGTTCCGATATCCAGCTGTGTGCATACGAGTATAAATATGTCGGATGCTACCAATATTATCAGGAGCATCTGAAATGCGATCCTGGGTATGAGGGATTCCGTTTCCTCGTATGCTGTCATGACAATCGCGATGTTGTTGATGATTATCATTCTTTCGTTGATAATACGTGCATTAAGCTGGAGTGGCGGGGTCATGAAGGTAAGGTTTATATGGTATTGCCTTATTCGAGGAAATAACACGAGGGGCCCATAGCTTAGACTGGCTGGAGCGCCCGGCTGATAACCGGGAGGTCGTGCGTTCAAATCGCATTGGGCCCACTAATATTGTTTCTCATACTGTGTTGAGTCTTGTTTGTTTTTTCATCATTGGATGTTTGTATGCTTATCTTCATCAGTCGTTTAGGTTGATACCCAGATACCCGGTTCATCATTTTTGTATCCTTTGTTTCGAGAAGTTTCTGATATTCTCAGAAGTTATTTTGGTTAGTTGTTATCCGTCCTGAAAATGGGTTTTAAGACATTATTGTAAAATTGGGCATTCAAATTTTTCCATTATAGATATATCAATTCTCACGGTATTTTCTGAAGGGTTCGGAATAATCGTTCGCTTTTTCTTTGTTTGTGGCACCAAATCCTGTCGAGTTGGTGAGGTAGTGTTTTGGATATTCTCTTATGAGGACATCCTTCTTTTGTGGGAATGTATTTCATACCTGACGCAGAATATATTGTAAACGAATCTTACTCTCTAAAAAGTCGTTTACTTCATAGAAAGCTTTATTTTCTGTTCCTCTTACGACTGCGTGTTGCAGACTGACAAATATACAAAACTGCGCACCTGGTGAAATAACTGTTATCGATCGGCCTCTTTATCGCAGTATTGTTTGTACCAGCATTTATAGGCGTTTTATCATCATTGTTCCGTTATGGGAACAGGTATGCGAAAATCATCGGTTCTGTGTTATGTTTCATATCATGTTTCGTGGGATTATCCACGTTTTTCATCATCGATCATCTTGACACGACGATCTATGCCTTTCCAATATCTTCGGCTCTCGGTGTTTATCAGATAAAACTAGATGAGCTCTCGTCATTGATGATCTCATTCTCGTCATTGGTATTCATGATGGTCCTTTTACACATGATGAAGTCAAAAGACGATCATGGAACCAAGTATGTGGGTCTTCTAAATGTTCTCTTTGTAGCATGTGTATTGGCGATGTGCGCAGATAGTGTCATCCTCCTTCTCATATCGTGGGAACTCATAACGCTGATGACGTTTCTTATGACTTATGGAGCGGACGAAACGGTCAGGTGGAGATTTTTCACGATAACCCATCTGGGAGGTCTCATCATAATGACTGTATTCGCGGCCATGTGGTATCTTTCAGGGACGTGCATTCTGTCCGACATGCATCCCATCTGTTCTCTGGTAGGTGCGGGCCTTTCAGCCGGAATGATATTCCTGCTGTTTGTGGGATTCGGAACAAAACTGGGTTGCATACCGTTCCATGTCTGGATGCCGGATCTATACAATTCAGCACCTATTCACACGATCGCTTTGCTTTCGACCGTATGTTCGAATGTGGCGATACTGATCCTCATGAAGGCATCATTCCTCTGGATTGGGATACCAGATAACATAATCCTGCCGATCACATTGCTTGTAATCGCATCGGGAAGCGCAGTATGGGGAGCATTGGAATCCCTTGTGCAAACCGAACCGAGAAGGATACTCGCATACTCCAGCATAGAGAACATGGCCATGGTCGTCATATGCATGGCGACGGGAACCTTGTTTCTCCAGGTGGGGTTCGATAACAGATATGTCCTGATGATACTGGCTGCCGCCGTGCTTCATACAATCAATCATTCATTCTTCAAATCCCTAATGCTTCTTGAGGTGGGTACCGTCGAGGGGTGTACGGGAGAACATGCCATCGAGAGGATGGGTGGACTGGCTAAGGTTCTGCCGTTGCTGTCCCTGTTCGCGCTTATAGGTACCTTATCAATGGCAGCGGTGCCTCCCATGAATGGGTTCGTCAGCGAATGGCTCATGATCAAAACCGTCATAAGCGCAGGTACAGGAACGTCCATAGTGAACGTCGCATTGCCGTTGATCGTCACCGTACTGGGTATCTGCGGTATGATGGCAGCCGTCTCGTACGCCAGACTTTATGGGTTCATGTTCCTGGGACGTCCCAGGTCCGAAGCCGTGGCCAATCCTGGGAAAATCCACAGGTTAACGATGGTGCCTCTGTTCGTGCTTTCCGTCTCATGTGTGGGACTGGGTGTGTTATCGATGTCTGTGATAGATTCGATAATGAACAGCATATGCAGCACTTTCGGATTCGAGTATAGGATGCAGAACATCGTTTCGGATTCGTTGAATCCCATAATCATCTCAGTCATATTGGTTTTGCTCGTAATCGTATTGTATAGCGTGTTCAGAGCATTCGGAAAGAATGTGGATAAGGCTACCACGTGGGACTGCGGAACCGAATTGAAGGATAACATGCAGTACTCGTCGGTGGGATTCACACAACCTCTAGTACATGTCTTTCATCCTCTATACGGGGATGATGTCGAGATAACCAGGAATGCTTCCAACGACACGCGTACGTACAGCGTGAGGTTCCTTGAACCTTTCATGGATTACATACTGAGTCCGATAGGTAAAGGTGTCCTCTGGATATCAGAAAGGATCGGGAAGATACAGACCGGCAATATCCAATCGTATCTGGCTTACCTTCTGGTGACGTTGATAGTCGTTCTTCTGGGGGCCAGATTCCTATGATAACAGTATCTTTCGTGATAGCCTTGGTACAGGCGATAATACTGATCTCCATATCACCAATGATAACGGGAATCATCCGCAAATTCAAGGCTTGGATGCAGCACCGTAAGGGATCGAGCATTTTACAGCCGTATTCGGACATCTGGAAACTCCTACGCAAGGATGAAGTGGTTTCCGAGAGCGCTTCGTGGCTTTTCTGTTTCATACCCTATGTGTGTTTTGCTTCGATGGTTCTGTTGGCAATGATGGTACCGTTCATGTTCGTCGAAATATTGGCGCCTTACGATGATCTGATCGCTCTGGTTTACATATTTACATTGTATAGATTCATGATGGTGCTAGGGGGACTTGAAGGAGGATCCGTGTTCGGAGGTATGGGCAGCAGCAGGGAGATGATGATGTCCGTCCTCATCGAACCGGCGTTGCTCTTGGCACTCATGACGATGTGTGTACTAAGCACAGGTGGAACCGATATAAGCGCGATACCAGTGCTCATATGTGATATGGGTGTGGCGGCATTCTGTCCCGCGTTGATATTAGCTGCGGCGTCGTTCATGATCACTTTGACGGCGGAGAATGCCAGGCTGCCATTCGATAACCCGACATCGCATCTTGAACTGACAATGATACACGAAGGGATGCTCTTAGAATACTCCGGAAGGGGTCTTGCACTCATGGAACTGTCCTCTATGATGAGGCTTACGATAATGTTCACTATGCTCGGGACCCTGTTTCTTCCATGGGGTATATCCCAGACAACGGAGTTATCGAGCCTTCTCATAGGATTTATTACAATTATGATGAAACTGGTCGTATTCTCATTCGTATTGGCGATTGCGGAGAGCTGTTCGACCAAGATAAGGCTGTTCAAGATACAGAACCTTTTGACCGCGTCATTCGTCCTGGCCATCCTGGCTATTGTGACGTTATACATACTGTGAGGTAGGAAATGGACCCAGTGATATACCAAAATCTTGTGGACATCTGTGCTGTGTCGATGCTGTTGCTTTCGGTCATGGCCATAGCGAGTTCACGTATGACTAGATTATCGCAGATATTCTCGATACATTCATTGCTGCTTGCCATACTGGCCTTCATAGTCGCAGTGTACACAGGGAACAACGACATCCTGATCATCTGTGTGTTGACGTTCATGCTGAAAGTCATAGCAATCCCCAAGTTCCTGAATTACACAATGGATAAGATCAATATGGAGAGGGAGGTAGAGCCACTGATAGGCATCCCCGGTTCACTGCTGCTTTCGACGATGCTCGTACTTGTTGCGTATCTAATCACCGAACCCATGCTTGATGCACTCTCGACCCTTGGCAGGAACTGTCTGGCTATCTCGCTTTCCATCGTATTCATAGGATTGCTGATGATGATAACCCGTAGGAAGGCCCTAACAGAGTCCATAGGGCTTCTGTTGATGGAGAACGGTCTTTTCCTGGGTGCCATTACGATATCGTACGGTATGCCTTTGATAGTGGAATTTGGTGTGTTCTTCGATGTCATAATCGCAGTGGTCATAATCGGCATATTTGCATACAGGATCAACCGCACATTCAATTCAATAGACACTTCGTTCCTGAGGGGGCTGAAAGAATGAGCCTCAGTGTGGAAATGGTTATTCTCATACCGGTCATCACGGCACTGGTCTGCGGTTTGAGTCCGAGGGAGAGGATCGTAACATGGATAAGCATATGTGGATCTGTGTTGGGGTTGGCTGCGGTGTTATCTCTGTGTCTGCCGATATTCCTCGATGGCACCGTGACCGAATACGGTGCATGGTACGTTGATGGTCTGTCGGCATTGCTCCTGATTATCACATCGGTCGTTGCACTCATGGTGTCACTGTATTCACAGGGTTATCTGAGGACGGAGAGGGAGGAGAAGATCCTCAATCTGAAATCCGAGAAACATTACTATGTGTTCCTGAACCTCTTCGTGGCGGTTATGCTGTTGGTTTTCGTAGTATCGTCCCTTGGGTTACTTTGGATCATCATCGAAGCCACCACCTTGATATCCACATTCCTGGTGGGATTCTACCGTAATGAGCAATCCACGGAGGCGGCATGGAAATACCTCATCATCTGTTCTGTGGGTATAACCTTGGCACTCATTGGCATATCGTTAATCTACGCTTCTACGATAGGAATAGTGACTGAGGAAAGCTCAGCGCTCAACTGGCCTGTACTGATGTCCGTGGCCTTCCAACTCGATCCGGTACTCATGAAAACCGCTATGGTCTTGATAATCGTAGGTTTCGGTACGAAGGTGGGGTTTGCGCCGATGCATACATGGCTTCCCGATGCACACAGTCAGGCACCGACGCCTGTCAGTGCGTTGCTCTCGGCAACACTACTCAACTGTGCATTGTATGCCATCTTGAGATTCATGCTCATATCCGAGATAACGATCCCAGGGTTCGCGAGGACCTTGTTGTTAATGTTCGGATTCCTCTCACTCATCATTGCGGCGGCGTTCATCTTCATATCGAAGGACATCAAACGTATGCTCGCTTATTCCAGCATAGAGAACATGGGCATAATATCGATAGGTTTCGGAATAGGAACCCAGATGTCCATCTTCGCTGCATTATTCATGGTCATGGCGCATTCTATGACGAAACCTATATTGTTCTTCGTTGCAGGGAATATAATTCAGCAGTACGGGACCAAGGATATGGCTTCCATAAGGGGTATGAGACAGAGAATGCCGTTCACGTCGGTCATGTTGGTCGTGGGTACCATGGCCATCACAGGGATGCCAGCGTTTGCAGTTTTCATAGGGGAGATAGCGATGCTCTATTCGGCTATAGATGCCGGGTTGTGGTGGATGACCGTTATCATGGTAGTTCTTCTACTGATAATTTTCGCGGGATTCGCGCTCCACGTGTTCCCTATGATAAGTGGGGATACAGATAAGGACGTGCAAGATCCGAAGAGCATTGTGCGCGCTCTGCCGTTCGTCATTCTCGCAGGTATAACGCTGTTCTTCGGTCTGTTCATGCCGAGTGAGATAATGGACGGGTTCGAGATGATAGTAAACAACGTATTCGGAGGGATGTTATGATAGTATCCAGGGATGTGCAGATATCGGATCTTCCTAATGAACTCAACACATTGTTCTCCGAAGGTTACGGGGTGGTATGCATGTACGCCACAGAGGCGGGATCGATGCCGAGGTCCATTCAGACGGTGCTTCGTAAGAACGATCAAATAATCCACACAACCACGCCTCTGGATTCGGACGAGTATCCATCGATGTCATCATGGAAGCCGATACTGCTTCTATATGAACGTGAGATGCAGGAGATGAACGGATTGACACCCAAGGGGTTGACCGACCGGGGACCGCAGAGGATCATGTGGAGATACGACGGCGGATATCCGTTACAGAAAGATGATCTCCCGAAGGAAAGGATAGAGGTCCCCATACCAGGCAACAATGTGATCGGAGAAGGTGTGTTCGAGATACCAGTGGGACCTGTGCATGCCGGTGTCATTGAACCCGGGCATTTCAGGTTCTCTGTCGCAGGGGAACCGATCATCAAGATCACAGCTCACCTGGGTTTCACACACCGTGGCATCGAGAGAGCATTGGAGACTACGGTCCTAAAGGACAATACGCGTATCATCGAGAGGATATCGGGAGACACGGCCGTAGCCAACTCGTTGGCATATGCACATGCCGTGGAAGGGGATATGGTGGTCCCGTACCGTGCTCAGTTGCTAAGGGTTATTTTCTCGGAACTGGAGAGGATACAGTGCCATTTCGGGGATATAGCAGGGATGGCCAGGGACACGGGTTTCGCAGTTCCTGCAGCGACCTGCTCAGGACTCAGGGAGAAGATGCTGAGGCTGAACGAGAAGATAGGCGGACACAGGTTCCTCATGGGGACGATAGTTCCAGGAGGTGTACGCAGGGATATCTCCGATGACAGTCTAAAAGCAATTGAGAGGCGTATGCTGAAGATAGACTTCGACCTCGAAGACATGATGCGTATGCTCGACAACTCCACGCTTTTCACAGATCGTGCGGAGAACACGGGAATAGTGGCGAAAGAGGCTGCCGAGGAGTTGAGGGCGGTCGGTCCGATAGCAAGGGCCAGCGGGATAAAGACGGATGTCAGGAAGGAGAGGCCCTATGATGCATACGGCGATCTGGGGATGAGACTCTATACTGCGGAAAAGGGGGATGTCAGATCGAGACTCACCGTCAAAGCGGGTGAGATCGTGGAATCTGTCAGTCTGATAAATCAGTGTCTAGATAAGATGGAAAAGGGGGAACTGAGAGCCGTAGCCAGGATGCGGGACGGATTCAGTATCGGACTCGTCGAGGCACCCAGAGGGGAGCTCATGCACGCGGTCAATGTGGTCGATGGGAAGATATGGAGATACAAGGTCCGGGACCCATCTTTTGTGAACTGGTCGGTCTTGGAGAGGGCCATACCAGGAAACATAGTCCCTGATTTCCCATTGATAAACAAGAGTTTCAATCTGTCATATAGCGGTAACGATCTTTGAAGGAGGTGTGAGTACGTACAGAAAAAGCATAAACAATCTGATCTCAGACATGAAACCGTGCGAATCCTACGATGTGATGTCGGAACGTGTCCTAAGGATGCCCATGGCGGATGGAACCTGTGATAAGTGCGGAAAGTGTGCGGAAGCCTGTTCGGGACATGCGATTTTCATAGATGAGGAATGGTCCATAGACTTGGGAAAGTGCATCTTTTGTCGTGATTGTTACGATTCATGCGAACACATCACTCCGATCACTGCTCCGAATTACGTGTTAAACAGGCAAGATCTCATATTCTCAGTTTCCAAACATCCGGAACTAAAAAGTCCCAGACTTCCCGAAGAGAAGACGAAGATTCTGAGAAGGTCTGTATCTATCAGGGAATTGGATACAGGTTCATGCAATGCATGTGAGACAGAGATTAACGCAATGGATAACAAATACTATGATATGGAACGTTTCGGAATCAAGGTCGTTCCATCCCCCAGACATGCCGATGTCCTATTGGTCACAGGACCGATGACGAAGAACATGCTTGTTGCGGCGAAGAAGACATATTCCGCAACACCGGATGATAAACTGGTGATAGCATGTGGTACATGTGCGATATCAGGGGGGTTATTTGTGAAAGGGGATGTAGTAGGTGAAGGTGTCAACGATACCTTGCCTGTGGATCTCTACATAGTCGGATGTCCTCCGGCACCCAACAGGATCATCGTTTCTCTTATCGATGCCCTAGGTCTCCGTTATTGATGTCTGTCAATTAATTACTGGACCACGATGACGACGACTTTCGCATTACGTACAACATAATCGGAAACGGATCCAAGGACGGCGCGATCGAAAAGACTTTTGTCTGAGCGACCCACGATTATAGTATTTGTATTGAATCTCTCCGCAGCTTCAAGGATACTCTTACCGGGCGTTCCCGATTCCAATATCGTCTTTGCATCTGCGCCTTCTGAAATCGCCTTTTCAAGAGCTTCATTGAGGTAATCATTCACCTTTTCGACTTCGTTTTCTATGTCCAACTTATCCTTGGAGGTTATCACCGAAAATATGTACAGTGGTTGTTTGTAGACTTTGGAATGCTGGATGGCGTATTCCAATGCTTTTTTCGTATGTTCCATTCCATCGTAGGCGATTAAGACAGACATTTCACTATCATTGTCTGGATACATGATTCCGTTATAATAATCTTAACCAGAATTACATAGAA
>CAZUIU010000007.1:0-31617 GCA_964620455.1 uncultured Candidatus Methanogranum sp. | reverse complement strand
CGGTCCCATGTGAGGAGGCGATAGCCAGTCATTTCTATAAGGACATGATATATCCTTACATCGACTCCAAAGTGGTGTCGGAGGTTCAGAAGATCGATCCAGAGGATCTCAGACCTAAGGATATGGATTCGAGGAAAGCAGTGTTGAAAGCGATCGCTGTGGATCTGGGATATCCATTCCTGGCTGAGAGGAAAAAGAAATCATCTCAATATGGTTCCGGGACCACAGACATAGTCCGTGCCCTTGCCCGGAAAGAAGGAAAGATGTACAACGAGTACATCGCAGAGATATACGACAATATCCAGAACGGAACGATATGTCGGAAGAAGAGCGATGCAGTATATGCTCGTATAGATCCTATAATCAAGGCAGAAGCAGAGACAATCCTCCTCCAGGAAGGTCTGTCCCCGTCAGATGCAATCGGCATGTTCTATCGCAGGATAATTGCGGACAAGGGCATTGATAGCATCAGAAGAACCTGATCCCCTGTTTTTACGATCTGAAAATTACGAATATAAGTCAGGGGGCGGGATTTCCCGCCCTGTTTTTCAATACCCACCATGTTTCAATTGCCGACAGAGGCATTAATGTGAGCATCGCTTCTGACGGCCCATGCCCTCAAAGGTACGTAGACCACTGCGATTACAAAGGAGACTATTCCCAATATTATGAATACGTCCTGCAGTACATCGTTGATAGAGAGCATGAACGCTATCAGTAGTGTCGACATGAACTGACCAAGATTCAGGAACATGGAGTAACCTCCCATTATACGTCCGGAAGTCTTGAACGATGCATTCTCCGACAAGATGTTGACAACTGATGTGGTCGCCATACCAACACCTACTCCGAGCAATATGCTGCTGAATATGATCTGCGGATAAGATGCAGGCAAGAGGAACAGTATATAGCCGAGGCCCAACAACAGGAATCCTGCTATGACCGTCTGATACCTGTCCATAAGGAGGGATATCCTCCTGTACATCAGACAGGATATTGCATTGAAGGTACCGTTGACTCCCAAAATCAAACCGCTTATCAGGGCGGTATCTCCTAATGTGTCAGTCATGTAGGTGGGGAGTTTGGTCGGTACGACGAACATCTCCAGCATCAACAGGAATATCGTCATGTAACATAGGATGATGATTTTCACATTAGATTTCTTCTCAGGAAGGTCAGTGGGGGATCTGAAATCACTTATAGTCGGTTCTTTCAACGATATTATTGATATCATGAATATCAGGAGACCGATTCCGTAGATCAGGAAAGGTTCATGCCACCCTATTCCTGCAAGTGCACCTCCGCCGGTCTCAAGAAATAGTACTCCCACTCCCATGGCTGCGGTCTGCATGCTTAAGATCTTCACACGGACCTCCCCATAGTAGTAGGAGGATACCAGGGCGGTACAACAGCTCGTTATGCCTGCTATACCCACACCTACAAAGAATCTTCCCACCAGAATGATGTAGAGGTTATTCAGGAAGTATCCGGATATACCTGATATCGTGAATATGATCAACGATATCAACAGTATTTTCACCTTACCTACCTTGTCTGCCAATAGGCCGATGAGCAGACCGGTCACTGCCACAGCCAATGAGGGCAGTGTGATGATCATATTGACCCAGATCTCATCATAATCCGAGAAAACCTCAGAGATCATGGGCAATGCCGGAGCCACAGCGGCTCCGCCCATGAGTGTTATCATCGATGCAAGAAGGATGGACAAAAGCGAGAGTTTGGTAGGGATAAACTTCTCTTTTTGCATATGTCCTTCAAAGTAGGCCTTTATATAAATATAACGAATCTTTGCAGAATCTGAGAGAATGTATCGACATTATCAAATCAATATGAACATCCACCAGATTCTCTTAACTTTGTATGACTTGCCTATGTGTGAATTGGCAAATCCTAACATGCTGTCTATTCAGTTCAATTAGTTATACTCATAGATCACATTTTCTCAGTATGTTTTTGACTTCTTCTTCGTGTTCTATCAACGCACAGCCTCCGTTATGATGTTCCGAGAGTATGCCGTCATTCCTTATTTCCGAGAACAGGCGGGATTCCAGGACTGCTCTGAATCCTGCTTCCCTGATGTTTAGATCTGAAAAAGGTGATGCTGGACATGCTTCCGCATCTCCGTACGGATTTATGTGGAAGAAACCTCTTCCTGCTCCTAGACATCCTCCCAATCCCTCCTCATCACCTGGGAATGACATGAACAGCATCTCGTGATTCTTTCTCAATTCCGATAGTCTCTCGTCGAACATGACGCGTGATTCGGTGTCCGGAGCCAATCCTCTGCTGCATTCCTCTGCTGCCACGTACTCTATGAAGAAAACGACCTCACATCCTGTTTTTTCCAGAAATCTGATGAAATCCTCAGAAGATATGTCATTGATGTTCTCTTTGGTAACCGTAAGAGACACACCGAACAATATCCCCTTTCTTTTCAACTTCGACATCTTGGAGACGACATCATCAAAAACACCTTCTCCTCTCCTATAGTCTGTGAGCACCTTGTTCCCTTCGAGACTCAATATGGGGATCAGGTTCCTATGACAGTCGAAAGTATCAATGTAACTGTCATCTATGACTGTTCCATTTGTGAATATAGGGAATGCCATTTCTTTAATGTCACCTGCCACTGATATAACGTCCCTCCTCATCAGCGGTTCACCTCCGGCCAATATGTTGAAAATGACTCCCATATCCTTGGCATCTTCGAATATCGATTTCCATTCCTCTGTCGATAGTTCCGGTTTCAAAGGTTTGCCGCATATGCCGTTGGCACGGGCATAACATCCTCTGCAGAAAAGATTACAGGACGTAGTGATGCTAGATATGAGGAAAGGCGGTACATGTAACCCATTTTCCTCGTATTTTTCACGTATTGCGTTCGCATTCTTCACAGTCTGTGCGAATCTGAGAAGAAAAGCAGTCTCTTTGGGGTTTTTCAGAGATCTTGACAATATCCTAGAAACTATATTTTTGGAATATTTATCGAAATATCCCGTCAATTCCTTGTTGTTCATGATGATTCTCCTGTGATGAAAATATTCAGTTGATCCGACATGATCTTAATTCTTACATCGCGGTCTTTAAGATCCAATCCGATATACGAGTAGAATTCGTCCATATGGCAGAAGGCCATTTGAAGAAACACTATAATTTCAAAGGCAATCAATCTGCATTCTTGAAGGGTTTTCTCCCCTCTGAAGCAGTCTGATACCATAGGGACTATGTATTCGGGTGTTGACATAGGATTCTTGAGAAGTAATGAAGGTATCACTGTTTTCGTATATCTTCTAGCTGAAAAAACCAAATCAGACATGTCGACGATGTAATTCAATAACCTTTTTTTGGGATCATCTGAGGTGCCGCCTCTGGTCAGCAATTCTTTAGCTTCGTTTTCTACGATTTTCATGAATGCGACCCTAATCAATTCATCCTTGGACCCAAAATAGTAGTTTATAGTTGATATGTTGACGCCTGCATTTCCTATTATTTCTCTCACAGTGATGTTGTTAGGATCATCAGCATCCTTCAGGAGATCTACTGTCGTAGATATCAACAATTCCTTTGTGTTCTTTGTTTTCATACATGTTTAAAACATGTTTGAATATAATAATGTATCGATATGTCAAATTCTATTTCTTCAGCTGTTATACTCGATTTCCGGAATATTTTCCAAATGATATTATAAAAATCTTTTTTATAGGGAACACAATCTGGCCATGATGAAGATTTTCGAGAGCAATAAGAATGCGGGGATAGCATTGGTGATTTTCGGTCTGCTCTCGATATTTATGCCACTCATGTTCTCTATCACAATTATTCTTGACCCGGATATATGGCATGATATGAAGAGTACTCTTGTGCTTTCCGTTTCATCTACTGTTACAGGTTTGATCGAAATCCTGGACGGTATTCAAGTGTATATGTCGAAACAGACCAAAAAAGAGATAATATACGAATATGTGACCGTCTTTGCAATCATAGTGGTCATAGATTCTCTTGCGGAAATGATCGCTATAAGTTTGGATGGCCACGATCCAGATGGTGAAGCTTTTGTGAATATTCTGTCTTTGATTGCTGCTGTAGCTTCAATATTCGTCATGCGTTCTCTCAATGAAGACTCTGTTGTTCGTCTCGATGTATTGGCCTGGTATCTCATAGTGATCTTTTTCTCGGTATCCTTCTTAATGAACATAGTCTACATCATAGATGAAATATCGAATATGGAAATATTGGAAGTCATGAACGATGCCTGCATGTTCATAGTCTATGGTTTCGTCATAACTGGAATGATGCTGAAGGAGACCAGGTCCGAGATAGGTATAAAACTCTGAGGGTCCAGGCATTGGATTGAAATCATCAGATGGTCCATTACTTATATAGCGAGGATAATACACGGAGACGGAATCATCATGAGCGTCAGGAACATACCGTTACTGTGCGATTATTACGAGTACACTATGGGAAACGGATATGTGGAGAACGGTTTCCAGGACCGTATCGTCTACTTCGATTTATTCTACAGGCGCGTACCCGACAAAGGAGGTTTCGCGATAGCTGCTGGTTTGGAACAGCTCATCGATTACATCGAGAATCTGAGGTTTTCCGACACTGATATCGAATTCCTTCGTTCCAAGAAGGTTTTCGGAGAGAAATTCCTAGAGTATCTCAGGGATTTCCGTTTCACCGGTGATGTTTATGCCATCCCTGAGGGAACTCCGGTTTTCCCTGGCGAACCTATGGTCACAATCAGAGCCACTGCAGTACAGGCTCAGATCCTCGAGACGTTTCTGTTGCTCACCATGAACCATCAGACTCTTATTGCCACTAAAGCCAACCGTATAGTCAGAGCGGCCGAAGGAAGGTCCGTACTCGAGTTCGGTTCGAGGAGAGCACAGGGAACCGATGCAGCGATACTGGGTGCAAGAGCCGCATACATCGCGGGCTGCGACGGTACTGCATGCACGGTATCCGACAAATGGTACGGTGTGCCGGCTAGTGGGACAATGGCACATGCGTGGGTTCAGATGTTCGATACGGAATTGGAGGCGTTCAAGGCCTTCTGTGAACTTTATCCCAACAATGCCACACTGCTTGTGGATACATACAACACCTTGAAGAGCGGCGTACCTAACGCCATAAAAGCATTCAAGGAGGTCCTGATACCGAAGGGGATAGAGAACTGTGCCATACGCTTGGATTCTGGCGATTTCTCATTCCTAACACGTAAAGCCCGTGAGATGCTGGATGAGGCAGGACTTGAAAAATGTAAGATCGTCGTATCTAACGCCTTGGACGAATGGCTGATACGCGATCTATTGGACCAAGGAGCCTGCATAGATGCTTTCGGCGTAGGCGACAATCTCATAACAGCACACAGCGAACCTGTTTTCAACGGCGTTTACAAAATGGTTGCCATCGAGGACCCCGAGGGTAATGTAATACCTAGGATCAAAATATCAGATAACACTGAGAAGATAACCACGCCTCACTTCAAAAAGGTCTACAGACTGTTCGATAAAAACGGTAAGGCTCTTGCAGACCAGATATGTGTTTTCGACGAGATTCTCGGTGATGGCCCCATAGAGATCTTCGATCCTGAGGCGGTTTGGAAAAAGAAGACACTCACCGAGTACAATGCTGTGGAGTTATTGGTGCCTATATTCAAAGAGGGCAAGCTCGTCTACGACATGCCCTCTATAGGGGAGATAAGGTCGTACTGCTCAGAACAACTCGATACCCTTTGGGATGAGGTCAAACGTTTCTCGAACCCACACATATACTATGTGGATCTCTCCAAGAGATTGTGGGATACCAAACAGGAACTGATAAACAGATCCTGTTGAGCATCATTGTTTGGTTGCAGAGCTGATCTTGGAATGCTCATTTTCTATGCCAAGCACTCCACATATTATGGCCATTATGAATATCAATTTCAGCATCGTGAGGGTTTCATCGAAAATGATGTAACCGCATACCAGACTGCCTATGGCGCCTATACCCACCCATACGGAGTAAGCGGGACCTGCCGGCAGATCTTTACTGAGGCCTCTGTTTAACAATACGACACTCAGTATCAACAATACGAGAGTAATCAGACTCCAGCCTATGTTCGTAAATCCTTCAGACAGTTTCATAGCTACTGCCCATGTAGTTTCGACAAAACCGCCTATCATCACATACACCCAAGGATTCATACCTGGCCTCCTGTGATGCCCAGCCCTATTGTTCCGATTACTATCAATACAATGTAACCCACCATACGACGGGTGATCTTGTCTTTCAGAAAAAGGAATCCTACGCCGACAGCACACGCCGCACCTATTCCGGTCCATATGGAATAGGCTATGCCCACGGGTATGTTCTTCATGGCGAAGGACATGCATATGGGGCTCAGAAACATGAATACGATTGCCAGGATGCTATAGGGTATGTTCTTGAAATTCTCCGATTTCTTCAGTGCGAATAACCATATCGGTTCAAGGAGACCGGCTATTATCAGCCATGTCAAGGATACAGCATCATACATCTTATCGTCACGCAATTATGCTTCTTGTATATCTTTATAAGTGTCAGACAGAACTGCATGTACATTGAATATTCATCTGCCGGATCGTGGGATATCATCTTCCCATAGCCTGCAGACGTATCTTTCCTTACCTTCCGTCTTGTTCTTGAACTCTATGGCATCTTCAGGACATCTGCATATGCAGGACATGCAGAAGATGCAATTATCACCCCATTTAGGCCTTCCGTCCTTCATGGATATATTCCCTAGCGGACAGCGTTCTGCACATTCTCCGCATGATATACACTTGTCTGTTGAACGAAAACCTTCAGGATTCACATAGAACTTGTAGAATAGTGGATTGAATATCGAACTCTTGACTATGTTTCTGGGTTTATCATCAGATATGGTCGCTCCGGATTCGATTAACACTCCCAATCCCCTCAATCTCTTCCTAGCTGATGATATCAGTCTGTCACAATGTTCCTCATCCGGCAGGTCATACATGGTTATGAGGTTCTGAGGCATCTCCACAGAGGATGTGCCCATGTACTTAAGAGATTTGATTTTGCACAGTCTTTTAATGTATCTGTCTGCACTCCCTGGTTCCGACTCGCATGTCACCACGAAGTAAGCTCCATCATTACCTACGAAAGAATTATTCTGTATGTATTCCTCCATGATGCGGGGGATCCTCCATGCATATATCGGACAAACAAATACCCACGGTCTCTTGGATTTCAATACTGTTCCTTTTTCAGAGAGATTCCTCCTTTGCAGATGGATAATCTCATCGCCGGTTGTGTCTGCTATGCATCTAGCTGCATACAGGCTGTTACCCGTCCCACTGAAGCATATGATCATAAATGTACATATCGGAATCAGTATTCAAACAGTTTCCTCATATAATCAAACATCCTTTGTTTAAATAGAATTAATATAATGTATTCAAAAATCTGAATTGAAACGAACAAACTATTTATCTGATTCGAACATCGGGGGAATAATCATCCAAGGGTATTCATTGAAATGGCAGACATAGAATATAGTGATCATTTTGCGGTGTTCATAACGGAAAATGGTGTCAGGTATCTAACGAATCAGGTAAGCATGGAAATCATGAAAATGCTTGCTGGTTCCCGAAAAACATTGTCGGAGATAGCATCGGAGCTAGATGTTGCCAAATCCTCTATACAAGCCAATCTCAATAAGCTTCAGAAATTCGGATTAGTAAGATCCGAGATGGATAGTAACGACAGACGTAAGACCAACTATTACGCATCTTCTATGATATGCATGGAATCTGTCCCGATACCGGATATCGATGAGTACGAAGCAACCATATTCAAAAATCTCGTGGAAGGTAATCTTAGCTATGATGAGATGGCTATGAAACTCTTCAGCACAATCCCATTGAGTCTCGGAGTCAATATGGGGCCTCTTATTGAAAAATGCGGTGGATTGGTTGCACGTTTCATGAATGAAATGTTCGAGGGCTTGAAAGCCAACGAGTTTGTAGATGTAGTCATGAATGCGTGCGACAAAGCGTCGTTCCCCGAGAGAGTTATAAAACATGAAGGAGAAGATGTCATTGTTGAACAACCCAACGATAAGCACAATTCTATGGAGTTGCTTATGCCAAACCGCATTCTTAGAGGATTCATATGTCAGATTATGATGGCATGGACCGGTAAGCCATATCACGTTGAGGAGATCAGTACACTCGGAGATAGGATCAGATACATATTCAGACAACGTCAGAGTGATAATTCAAACTGTGACGATGCTGATAATATCATGAGAGATATGAAAGACAATTGGCCATATTCGATATATTGTATTGAAGGAAGGGCAATGCTTTTCGGTAACATAAACCAGATCAAAATATTGGATCTTCTTTACAATAGCGATAAAACCATGAGGCAGATATCGGAAGAACTGGACATACCTGTCGTCACAGTACATGTCAATATGGTCAAACTTATGGAGATCGGTGCGGTGTACGCTGATAACGATACACGTTTAAAGAATACGCATTATGGTCTCAAAGCAACGCCTGTTCTTGTACCTCTCAAGAATGATACTAAAGAAAGATCGGCGAAGAACATACCTACGTATTCGTCGAACGAACCCTCAGATTATTATAGATGTACGTTGGACCATGTATCATATGCCCTGAAATCCATGGGGGTAGAGGCATGCACGTTACTTTACAGGGCCGGTAAAGTGCTGGCCGATGTAATCCTCTATCGTGAATCGGATATCGACCCGGAACTCTTCATAGAGAGGGCCTGTGAGGTCAAACTTGGATATGATGTGGACATCGATACTGTATCACACATACCTTTGAAGATAAAGATCCATGGCAGAGGTATGGGTGATGTGGAATACAGCAATATCTCGAATTTCTACAGCGGTCTTTTAAAATCAGGACTCAGAAAGTTGACTAATGCGGACTATAATGTAGACTTTATTATAGAAAAATCCTGATTTCTAATCAGTATTTCAATAAATACAAATTGTTCAGCCAACTGGTTAAATCTGTGATTTCAATAGAAATGGTTTGAAAAAAGTTTTTTTAAATTGATTTCAGAAAGGTCCTCCAGACATCCAACCGTCATATGTGTCCGGGGCCACTCCATCAGTGTAAACTGATATGAGAAACACAGTCGAATCTATCTCACTCATTTTGAAAGATACAGATGAATCATCATATCCTGCAACCGCTTTCCAGCCATTAGAATATTCGAATGTTTCATATGAGTCATGAGAAGGATACAATATACTTGCAGAAGCTGCTGTAGAGGTGTAGTCACTATAAAGATACTGGTATGTCATCCAATAGTCTGCTATGTTGTCGATAGAACTTATATATCCTGATGAACTTATTTCATAGTCAAATCCTGCATTGTCCATAGCTTTTTCAAACGCATTTCCAGCATCTGTACCAGTTGCACTATACCAACCATTACTACTATCGTTTTCTCCGAAGTAGATATAATAGTAGTATGTCTCATCATCAGAATTGGAATTGTCATGGAATACGGCATATCCGATTCCTGCACCAACTAGTACGCCGACAACTAATGCTACGACAGCATACGTAATCATCTTGTTATTTTCTTCCATTGTATTCGCCTGCTGGAGAATCCATCCAACACTGCAGAAACGACAAGATTAGTATATATCAATTTTGATTTTCGAATTAATAAATTCACGAATTGGTAATGTACTGGAATCTTAACATTATATGAAAAGTGAAAATATGTTTATTTTTTATGTCAATATCTGCAATTAATACATATTTTTAACTATTGTAAAAAATTGTATAGACATCTGAATATCAAGAGGAATTGTTTCTGAATACTCTTTCTATTTTCCCCACATACATATAATGATAATCTTTGTTGGAATAGAATGCATCGCATATATCCTTGGGAATATTCTCAGGATCAATCAACTGACAGAACAGCTTCCTACATATGACTGCGTACGCAGCCTCTTTGAAGAACGGCACACCATCGATATGCTCTACGGTCAATCCCATCTTTTTGATCTTGTCCTCGTCGCGTCCTGAAACCTTTCCCATGTAGGATAGCATGTTTCTGAACTTCGACGTGTCGAACGTCATGAGGGAGAAGTGATCTGAGCCGTCTATGAATTCCTTTGTATAACGGCTTTCACGAATGAATATGAATGCAACATCCATTCCCCACATTATTCCTACGCCGCCCCATGCTGCGGTCATAGCATTGATTTTGTCATCTTTTTCGGCTGCTACTAACATCCAGTCCTTGCCGATTTTCTCAAAGGCGTTGAATGAGACCTTCTCGAAAGGGACTGCTTCAAAGTCAGATTTCATGGGTGCATATACGCGATTCTAAGGGAAATAGTCTGCGTTATACCTCAGTCTTTATGTCTATGCTGATATCGTGAGATTTTGGTATCAGGGGCCCTCGTGATATTTGCCCGTGATGGATTCCGGTACTATCTCCATCACGCCGGTTATGGATATCCTTTCTTTTGGCATAGGAATTCCGACTCTTCCATACTTATCTGCGATAGCTCTCAATATTATGCCTTTTCTGAGATTATCCTCAATCATTGTAGCTTTTCCTTGCACAATTACGCTATCAAAATCGGTTTCAGTGTCACATGCCGTCTCGCCTTCTAAGTTGTATCCTTTGGCATCGAAAACGGTGAAACTGCATCTTGGATCATTGCTTATGTTGGAGATTTTCTGACCTTTTGAACGTCCATGGATATACAATCTGTCATCCATGTAGATGTAGTTCACAGGTACTGCATATGGTGCACCATCTTCATTTACGGTAGCTATTACTCCTGTTTCTGATCTCTTCAAAACAGATATGGATTGCTCCATTGTCAACGGATATTTCTTCATACGAGGTTCCATGAAATCCTATCGTCGAGAAGATAGATAAACCCCCATGAACCGATTTAGAATAATTGTACTATGAAACTGTGTGATTCCTGTACACAAATATCGATTCATTTAGAAGTCAAAATAACCAGTAATGTTTGTAGTTAATTGTTATCATATCTGTTATCATATTAATTATCATATATGCATCAAAATAACCTCTAAAGGATATATTGACAATGTCTGCTGAATACATGCTTTTAAATGTTCAAGTATATATGAGAGCAGATGGGATCTTATGAGAGCAGCACTCTATGTGAGGGTTTCCACAGAAGATCAAGCCAATGAAGGATTCTCCTTGGATGCTCAGACCAAGAGATTGAAGGCATATTGCAATGTCCGCGGTTGGGAAGTTAACGACATCTATCGTGATGAGGGATTTTCAGGTCGTAACACCGATAGGCCGGAATATCAACGCATGATGATAGAATCTAAAGAATGGGATGTTCTGTTGGTCCTGAAGATGGACAGGATACACCGTAACAGTGTTAACTTCACCCTTATGATGGACGAACTCCGTAAGAAAGGCAAGGAGTTTAATTCCGTTCAAGAGAAATTCGACACTACCACTGCCATGGGTAGGTTCGTCATGGATATTATGCAGAGGATAGCACAGCTTGAAAGTGAGCAGATAGGTGAAAGGGTCAAAATAGGTATGACCAGAAAGGCACAATCAAGCACAGGTAACCTCGGATCTGGACATCCTTTCGGGTATACATATAACCACGGTAAACTAGAGGTTATCGATAATGAAGCAGACGTTGTCAGGGAGATATATTCACTATACCTGCATGGAAATTCCATGTCTTCCATAGCTGATACGCTGAACAATAGAATGATACCGGCCAAACGTAGTGGAAGATGGAACAAACAATCAGTTTGTAAGATACTGCATAACCCATTGTATACAGGATACATGGACTGGGATGGGATAATTCGGAAAGGTGACTATCAAGCCATACTAGATATGGATTCCTTTGAATCAGTCAACGGCCCTCTGAGGTTATAAGATGCGGGCAGCGGTGTATGTCAGGGTCTCGACCGACGAGCAAGCGATGGAAGGATATTCATTGGATGCCCAGGCCTCTATTCTGAATGATTACTGTGTAACCGAGAATTGGGATGTGACTAAGGTTTACTGTGATGATGGGTACTCTGGAACGAACATAAAACGTCCAGCTTATGAGAAGATGATGAATGAGGCTGACGATTGGGACGTTCTGCTGGTCCTTAAAATAGATAGGATACACCGTAACAGCCGCAATTTCATGAATATGATGGATGAACTCAACAGCATGGGTAAGAAATTCGTATCCTGTATGGAATCGCTCGATACCACCAATGCCCTCGGAAGATTTGTTGTAGATATGATACAACGTCTGGCCCAATTGGAGAGCGAACAGATCGGAGAAAGAACCTACATGGGCATGAGAGAGAAAGCAGAGACCATGAGGAACACAGAAGAAGAGAATCAGACACTAGGTTTCAATGCTCCGTATGGGTACCACTTGGAAGGGGGCTATCTTTACTCTGTGGATAATGAGCTCGAGATAGTAGGCGATGTCTTCGAATTATATATCGATGGAATGACAATGGATCAGATATCACATCATCTCAACTCTTCTAAGATGCTGACAAGACGTGGGAATCCATGGACTAAGTATAGTATTGGCAAGATGCTTCATAACCCTATATATGCAGGATACATGCGTTGGGATGGTGTTCTGATAAGACATTTTGGATCTACGGCGGTAGAACCTGAATTGTATAATGCTGTCCAAAAAATCGCTGTTGAGAAAGTGCGTGACCCAGAAAAGAGGAGACTGGAACTCATACCAGGAGACTCTTCCTGAGGGTATTGTACCCCATTATGTATTTATATTTAATCTCCGCCTAAAAATGTACAACTTTTGAAAAATCAAAATACCCAGTGTATCAAATTTCCGCATTCGGATTCTTAGCAATATCAATCCATCCAGCGATTATTATATATATTGATGAATGCGAATTCCAGGTGAGGTATGAACCTCATTGGAGGAAAAAAAAATGGTAGAGTGTCAAAAATGTCTGGACCCTACGGCGTTCGGACTTTTCCTTGTAGCAGTGGTATCCTTGCCACTGGCTATACTGCAATTGAAAAATGAAGGTGTACCAACACCCGTGTTCTTTGAATTTTTAGGAATCATGATCGTCATCGCAGGACTCTTGGCATACAGATCCGATAGTAACTTCGGATTCATTGTGTTCGGTCTCGTCGGTGCAGCTGTTGCTCTTACCGGCTATGGAATGGGCGAATGGGAGAATGTGACCTTTGGTATTGTATTCATACTTGCCATCATCTGGTCCATATTCGCAAAGACCCCCAAGGCATTGTCTTGTATTTTGGTTACCACAGCGTTGATTTTCCTGTGTGTTGGCTTTTCACAAATATATCCAGACTTCGAAAGTTGGAACATCGTTATCGGAATAGTTGCATTACTCAACTTCTTCTTCAACATATACCTGTCCTACGCTCTCGCATTGGATGGAAAGATACCGATAATCTGAAGATAAGAACAAAAACCTCTTATAAACCCTTTACCTATTTTTGTATGTTTTTGGAATCGTAATCTCTGTTTTAAGTTCTCTAAATGGATCCTTGAACCTAAACCTCTGCGATCTGGTCATCCCTCTTTTCTCTAGTATGCCCATGTCAGCCATCTCGTTTAGTTTCTTACGTATAGACTGATCACTTAGTTGAGGTATCCATTGGGATGCATCGGTTATGGAAAATTCATCAATAGTCTTCGATTTGCTAACCACGCGGATCATGTCTTCATCCAACCTACCTGACAGATCCCTCTCAGAGAATGCAGATACCGCTTCAGTATAGGACTTTAGAAGTGATTCTGCAACATACATTATGAGTGGGCAGTAATCCAGGGTGGCGTCAGTGTATATCAACAGTGAATAGTACATTCCCGCATCCCTGAGAAGTTCCTTCTCAATCATGCATAGTTTGCTGTTCTTCAAACCCAATTCCTGTAAAAGCATCTGGAAAAGAGTTCTTCCGGTTCTACCGTTGCCTGCCCTGAACGGATGTATGCTCTCGAACTCCTGGAAGAATATTATCGATGTTATGAGTTCATCGAAAGGGGAGTACTTCAACCAAGACAACAGGGCTTCCAACTCTTCCTCTATCTTCTCTGGAGGACAGGCCCTGAAATATTCGAACCCATCCTTGCCTATGAATGATGATTCTTCTGTTCTGAACCGTTCTGAATCATTGGTCTGTCCGGCCACATCTATCAAGGCCCGGTGCAACATCCTGACGGTGTTCACATCCCATGGTAGGCTGAATCTGTCCTTTATGAAATACGAATACATGTGGTTGAATATCTCCCTCTTGTTCTCGTCTCCTTCTTCTTCCAAAGAACCTCCGCGTGAGAACAACATAGAGAGCCTGTTGACTTCCTGTATCGGAAGATCGTTACCTTCTATCTTTACCGACCAGTGGACTTTAGAGGAATATGTACTGATTACAAGGTTCCTGTAATCCCCATCATTGAGTATCATACGATCCAGTTTCTCATCGGCCTTCCTTATCTGTTCAATTACCTGTCTGTATTTCATATTCAAACGGAAAGACGGATTGAAAGGCACTTTGCTCCGGTGTTTGACTGGATAATCCGTGACTTTGTACTTCGAATATTCTATGTTTTTATTATTATAATCAATTATCACAATATAACATAATATTAAATATAATATATCAAAATAACCTACATGCAATATCCAATTATGATAGTTTAATATCATAATTTTTAAATTTCTGTGAAAAGAGTGAAATACTCAACTGTTCTGGTATTTTGGGACGGTAGTGTAATGGTCACCACAAAAGATGCAAAAGTGTTTGTCCACAGATACAGGTGGATCATCTTCTCCATACTGATTGTTGCGTATTTCTTCGTCTATTTCCAAAGGATGTCTTTGAATGCCGTAGGAACGGATATGATCAATGATATCGGAAGCGGTTCGAAGGAGTACCTGAGTTCGATATATTTCTGGACATATGCATTCATGCAAATTCCCAGCGGTATAATGGCCGACAGGTTGGGACCTAGAAAGGCCACGACCATATTCATGGCCATAGCTGCCGTCGGTTCATTTGTGACATGCATGGGTAATGACTTCACCACATTGGTGGCAGGTAAGATGCTGATTGCTGCAGGAATGGCTGTCATATACATACCTCTGATGAAGATAATATCCGTCTGGTTCGATAAGGATGATTTCCCTCAACTGAATGGTATCGTCATCGCGGTTGGTAATGTCGGAGCCCTCGCCGCAGCCGCACCCCTCTCCTATCTGGCAGATGCTATAGGTTGGAGGGAGGTGTTTCTGGTGTTGGGATTGGTTACCATAACCCTATCAATACTATGTCTGATCTTCGTAAGGGACCACCCTCATGACATAGGAATGCCAGGATTGGAGGAGATCAGAGAGGAGGAGACTGGTATACACTCGGAAGATAAGAGTGATGCGAAACTACCAGTAGTTGCAGGATTGTTGACCGTTGCGAAGAGCGGAAGGGTCTTCTGGACCATGGGTCTGGCCTATTTCCTAATATATGGGACAATCATGGTTTTCCAGGGAACAACATCGATAGCGTATTTCAAAACAGATATCTACACATTCCCTCTGGCGGCATGGTTCATAACTATGTTGGGTGTCGGCAAGATTGTAAGTACAATCCTTATAGGAAGGCTTTCCAGCCGTAAGATCGTCAAATCAAAGAAGAAACTGATGGTTTTCGGAACCTTTATGTTCGCGATGGTATGGGCGATCATATGGCTCTTTGCAGGCAGTCTGGACAGCCAGATTTTCTGGTCAGTCGTATGTACGTTATTCGGTTTCTTCGGCGGATTCATGACACTGTCTTACACGCAGGTGAAAGAATGGTTCCCCATATCCATATCGGGTACAGCGACATCGTTCCTTAGTGTCATGCTGTTCTTGGGTGCTGCTGTGTGCACAACTCTTGCAGGGGTTATACTGCACAAGGAATACATACTCTCCAATTACAGTACACTCTGGGCACTTATGTTCGTAGCTGCGTTGGCTGCATTCGTTCTCGTCCTCATATCGAAAGAGAAGACTGATGAAGATCCTCTGATAGAACCCAGAAACATGGATTCTAGCACTTCTCAGAATTCGCAATGATCTTCTGCTCGAAAGATACTCAAACGATTTACATTTTTTTCTAGAAATGTTTAATACCTTGTTCTGAATATGAGTGCCTGATGAGAAAAGAGCAGAAGAAAAGGCTCGAAGCATGGTTTATGGTCCTACTGATGGTGGTAGTGGTATTCGTCGTCGCCGCATCATGGATCGCAGAGAATCTCTGAATCTCCGATACAACGACATCAGTCTTCAGACTGATCCTTATCGGAGAAATACCTTCTTCCCGCATCCATTATACTTATGAATCTGGAGTTGTCCTTGTCGACGGAGGCCTCACGTATATCCTCTACAGCCTTGGAGAATTCCTTCCACATACGGTCACGGAAGGCATTCGAATGCTGTATCTCGTAGTATAGTCTGGGATCCTCCAATGCAACCGACTCGTTGGTCTCCATGTTCTTGCGGAACGTCGTCGAAGCAACGGTGCACATGTCCTCGTAGTCGATACCGCTTCTGTCCAGGACAGTGAAGAAGGCTATGTTGACAGCATGACTCAATCCGAGTACATATGCCATGTATTCATCGTGCGAATCTATATTCATCACACGGAGGTTTCCTCCCTTGTTATCGAACAACAGCTTCGTCTCGGATACCGCTTCTTCACTACCGCAGTCACAGATTATCATATTCCTACCGTACATGGATCTGGCTGATGGACCGAACATGGGATGGATGGAACAAACCTTCCTTTTTTTGGCCATGTTCTTGAGCACATCGGCAACCGGTGTTTTCAATGAAGTTATATCGAATATCAGGGAATCCTCACGACATACTGAATCCAATTCCCCAAGGATACCTGATGCGAGATTCATCGGTACAGAGACTATGATGACATCGGATGATGCGGCATCCTTGATACACAGACCGTTTTTCAAGGATGGATCTATTAGTTTTATGGAATGACCGTCCGTCTTCAACAGATCGCCCAGCCACCTACCCATCTTACCGCCACCGCCTATTATGGATATCTCCTTCACAGGAATCTCTGGATACGGTATCACGGATTCCCTGTCCACAGCCTCCATTATCAATGCTCTGGCAACCGCTTCGAAAGTATCTGGATGGACATTGTAATCTTTGGCGGCTTCACGATATCTCTCGATGACCTTTTCTTCTACAGCCACATTCCTTATCGGGAGTCCCTTCGATACCTTGTCCCTGCCCACATCCTCAGCCAGTCTTGTCCTTTCGGATATGAGCTCCATTATCTTCACATCTATGTGCGATATCTCCTCCCTCAGCGATTCCAGTTCCATCGATTCCACTTATCCCTTGTAGGTATTCATAGATATTATTGTTTGAGATGCTTGGCAGCCTCTTCGACAGTGGCTCCATGCAATACTATGTCCGATACCGCGCTCATTATGCCCTTGACATCTCTGTGTTGGAATATGTTCCGACCTATGGAGACACCGTGTCCTCCAGCTTCCAGGGAATCATGCACCATGTTCAGTATGTCCATATCTGATTCCATCTTCGGGCCTCCGGCTATGACCACCGGTACCATCGTACCCTTGACCACCTTGCGGAAGGAATCTATATCGCCCGTGTAACTGCATTTGACTATGTCGGCACCTAATTCCATAGCGACCCTTGCCGCATGCGCGATTGCATTTGGATCGAATGAATCCTTTATGGTCGGTCCGCGGGGGTACGCCATGGCAATCAAAGGCATTCCCCATTCCATACACTGTCTTGACACCATACCGAGATCACTCAACATCTGAGGCTCGGTCTCCGCACCCACATTTATGTGCATCGATACCGCATCTGCACCCAGTTTCAATGCCTCCTCCACCGTGGCGACCAAAACCTTGTTGTTCGAATTGATTCCTAGATCTGTGGATGCTGATAGATGAAGTATGAGGCCCACATCGTGTCCGGATGTCCTGTGTCCCTGGGGGACTATACCTTTGTGCATCAATACAGCCGTAGCCCCGCCTACAACAACATCATTGACGGTCTCCTTCATATTTATCAAACCAGGAATCGGGCCTATGCTTATGCCGTGATCCATCGGTACTATGACTGCATTTTCGCTCTCCCTATCGATTATTCTTTCGATTCTGACATTCTTTCCGAACATTATTCCACCGTGTCACGTGTTAGCACGCAACACGTATAAAAACATTATTCACATTAGAAAATGGATGATCATTGTGTTTTGAGAGAATGGAGAATATTTATTCTCAAAAACAATACTGCAACCAGTATGAAGGAGTATATCAGAAAAATGGTTCTGAATCGTGGTGCAGACGTTTGTGGTTTTGCAGGTATAGACCGTTTTCGTGATGTCCAGAAAGGTTACAGTCCTGCAGACATATTTCCCGAATGCAGAACCGTAATCTCCTTCGGTATATCGATTACAAAAGGTCTTTTGAGTGTCAACCCACGTCTTGTCTATCAGCATTTCAATGAAATAACCATGAACAAAGTGGATGAAATCGCCCTGTCTGCTTCCAAAGATATAGAGTCCACATGCGGTTGTTCTGCAGTGCCCATTCCGTGCGATACCCCGTATGAGTATTGGGACCCTGAAAAAATGGAAGGCCTTGGACTGATATCTATGAAATACGCCGCTGTCATGGCCGGAGTGGGTACTGAGGGAAAAAACGGGATACTTCTGAATAAGATCTATGGAGATACTTTGACATTGGGAGCAATACTTATCGACATGGACCTTCCATCCGATGATTTCCATGAGAACGTATGCATAGAAGGATGCCACAGATGTATCGATGCTTGCCCATCAATGGCGATATCGCCAGATGGTGTGAATCAATCATTGTGTAGGGCTCATACATATGGGGTAACAGCACGCGGTTTCAAAACAGTGGATTGCAATATATGCAGAACAGTATGTCCGGTCAAATACGGATTGAAAAATCGATCATAATCATTCTCGATTTCAAATATCGGAACAATCACCGTGGTTTTCCAGACCTCTTATGAAAACCATGATCTCATACTCCATTTCCCTGTGTGATCTGAAATGCCTATTCATGGATCTGATGCATTTGTATGCCCAATGCACTGACATCAGACCAAGAGTCATGACACTGTAACGGAGCATGCGTTTGTAATCCTCGTATTTTATAGTGGGCTTCATCACGAACCCGTGAACAATGATGCCTGGAATATTATCCGATACGATATCGTAAAATTCTATTGATCTGCACTGATGCTCATACGGAATAGACGTGATGGAAGGGAATATTGCAAGACTCACAAAAAGGAATTCTATGATCAGGACATATGATACCTCTCCCAAGTGCATGTTTATGGGATATATCAGCCAGCACAGTACACTGATTGATATGCCGGACAACATTAGGCACGCGAGTCTGGATCTATAGGGCATGCGTTCATTCTCACGCATAACCTCATCCAACTTCCTCAGACGTGTCAGATCATCATCAGAGATGCAGCATTTTACCAAAGTATAATCCATTAGTGCTTTCCTCAGATCCCCCTCCCGTCCGTAGTGTCTTCTGTTTCTTCTCAACAAAGATGAGATTACCAGTATGGGCATCATACATGATATGATCACCAACAACAGAACAGCCAACGAGAAGAACAACGGTAGGTCGGCGTATTCCTCGATTCCGTGCACTATAACCATGTAGTATATCGAGAACACCACAAATGCGAATATCATTATGATGACCATAAGAGGATTGAGAATTGTATCGGTCCTATCGCCGCGGCATATAGCCACCACAACGTTTTCCCCCGCCTCTCTGGAATCCATGTGGGAAAGTGGTATTATACTTATTAAATCATTATTCGCACATGGATGCTTCGAAGAAGGACAGAATGGCCCCCAGGTACATGTGGGCGATCGGCCCCTTGGTATTCGCATTCACCACCGTTTATTTCACAAGGATATTCTCATACCTCTCCGTGGAATTCAACTTCGAGGATCTGGGATATTCAGCTACCATCTTCATGCTGATGTTGGTCCTGTTCCTGCTCTTCATCAACTACCTTCTAGCCCTTTCCAGGATGATGACTGCTGACAGGAGGGCATGGGCCTCGCTCATGAGGCAATCATTCCTATACCTTATCTTGACATCTCTGGACATCATAAAGATCAACATGATGAACGGAGACGTCTTCGGAATAGGTCAGATACCGATGCTTCTGTGCATGATAATGATGATATCCGTCCTATTATCCGCACCGGTTCGTCGTTATTACACACCTATGTACTCTGAAGAGTTGTCACTGAAACATTGGATACCTCTGATATTGTGGTACGATCCCTTCAGATGCGACCGTGTCAAGTTGATTTGAATCAGCGGACCGACCTCGGGATCATCTGATCAAAGGTTGTTCTGTGGTTACATCCTTGTTCAGACTCTGTACGTGTTCAGCAGCATATATGCAATCCTTGCATCCGCCCATGCAGTTGCACTTGGTATCTAATATCGTGCATTTTCCAAATTTCAGGTACATGCTCTCGGGCGTAAGTTCGAATGCGCCATAGACATACACGATTCCCTTTATAATCAGAACAATTCTAGTTACATCCACTACAAAACTGGCCATTTCTATGTATTCATCGTTTATAGCTACAGATGGAACCAATATGCCCACGGTGATTAACACCGCCCCCAGTATCATCTTGTAGGGAGACCTGAGTGTAAATCCCGTGTTGAATCCTGTTCTTATGCCTTCGCGATTGTTTTTATTTCTTTTTATGTTGATTCTCATGTCGACTCTCCTTGAAATCCTTACATAATAATGTACGGGAGGGATCGATATTTCACCCATGGAAAATTACCGAACACGAGAGTTATGATTCGAAGATTGTTATCTATTTCGCATGATTTCAACAGACTACAATAAATGAATCTTAAAATAATCAGGAGGTTAGGTATGCGTATAGATCGTCGCGTATCTGATTTCTGAATCTCAATGGTATATTTACAACACTTTTACCAGATATGGACGTCTGCCGGATCATATCCAATATTGGATCTACCTGACCAAGGTAATAAAATTCACCACCTTCATCATCACTTTTGCAAATAAAGAACAATATTTTTAATCCGTTTTTGTTTGAATTCATTATACTTGTGACCTCTGAACTTTCGAGTTTGACTCTGGATCTTGTCATCCAGTTGAAAACCCTCTGGTCTACGAAATCCTCATCATATTTTGTCGTCTCGCTGATATCATCCCGTTTATTGTATGTGACAAATATTGGACAGGTTTTGTACTTTACCCTGTATCCATACATGGTGGAAGATTCTCCTTCACTCTTCCAATTCAGAAGTCTGACCACATCCTTACGCGAGTATTTGCCATACAATGCAAATCCAATATCGTCTAACGATGAGTATTCCTTAGCATTTATGGATAGACCACATTTCAAAACATCTTCTGCATATCTTTTGAATTTTTCATCCGAAAGACATTTCTTCATCAGGTGACTGCAAGATATTTTGCCATCATCAACGTCTATGAGGATCTGACCTTTGCTGGAGAAATCACCGTTGAGCACTGACAGAGCTGAATACACAGAATCCTCTCTTCTGTCTCTAAGTAAATCGGAGATCATTATACTGCCCTTATCGATCAGAGAATCAAGAATGATAAGCTCATCAGCACGCTTGCCATTGATGAAGCTACTGGATATGAAGGAAAGAACCTTTGTTTCCTCAGAATCTAAAGATTCACATTCCTTGATCTTATTTTCGAAGATGTTCAGATTCTTGTACTTGTCAATAAGAACCCTGGGATCAAGGGAACCGCCCTCATAGAAATCCACAAGGGTCGGAGATCTTCCCAGACGAATTTTCATCATCTGATACTCCTTTTTCAGCTCAGAGGTTTTTGTCATATTCGACGAACATATACTATCATAAATGCGTTTCTTGGATACATAATCAAAATTTACAGAGGAGCATCCAGGTATGACATCGTTACCGTTGATCAGATATCTTCTCACAACATCCTTGTTGTAGGTTCTGTCCCCAGACAGAGCTACAGGAATCAGAAAATTGTTGTTGTAATTCCCTATGAAGTCTATTACAACGACGAATTCCTTATTTTTTGATTTACGCAGTCCACGACCAAGCTGTTGAACAAATATTATCGCAGATTTTGTGGGTCTGAGCATCAATATCTGATTGACTTGAGGGATATCCACACCTTCATTGAATATATCACATGACAGAATGTAGTCCAAACAATCGGGGCCGTCATCCTTCTCCAACCGTCTTATCGCATCCTCCCTTTCCTCTACGGTACTCTCGCCCGAAAGTGCAACAGTCTTGTAATTTCTTCCAGGATAAGCATTGATTTTAGAAGATAGAAGTGCTGCTTCTTCATTCCTACTGCAAAATATGAGTCCTTTGACCCTTTTACCTGAATGTGAATAGTACTCTGCTTTTTCTATTATGTGTTTTACGCGTTCATCCGATGTCAACAATCCGAAATTCTTTTCAAAATCCTCATCACCTATGGTTCTGCCGTTGATCAATACATCTATTATTCCGTAATAATGGAAGGGACATAGCATGTCCATTTCCATAGCTTTCTGTAGACGCAACTCGTAGGCTATGTTGTAGTCGAACAACTGAAAAACATCTATCTGATCCATTCTCTCAGGAGTTGCCGTCATACCTAACATGAACTTTGGTTTGAAATGATTGATTATGCGACTGTACATTTCCGCGGTTGAATGATGGGCTTCATCGCATACAATGTAATCGAAATGATCCGGTTCGAATCCTTCCAGACAATCGGATTTGGACATAGATTGTATCGTCGAAAACAAGATATCCGCTTCGATCTCCTTCACACTTCCAGACAGTTTCCCGTAAGTGTATCCATTACCTAAAATCAATGAGTAGCTTTCTCTGGCATCGTCAAGGATTTGTTCACGGTGCACCAGGAACAGAACTTTCTTAGGTTTGAAGTTACGTACATCAAAAGCAGAAAGGAACGTCTTACCGGTACCTGTTGCAGATATCAACAGTGCCCGGTCTTTACCACCACGTCTCAGGGAATCTAATTGGCACAATGCCTCTTCCTGCATCTGATTTGGATTTACTACTCCGTGCCGTTCGAATGAAAAGATCTCTCTATCTCTTTGGATGGCGGAACGAATGTGTCTGAGGCGGTACTCTTCAATCCAATTATCGCTCAGAGGTGTGGACGAGATCCACATGTTCTCGAATTCGGAAGCTACATCCTTTAGAAGCTCTCCGTTCTCGAGAGAAGTAATCTTCAGATTCCATTCCTTATTGGTTGTCAATGCCGTCTGAGTCAGATTGGAACTGCCTATCACCAGAGAACTGCATCTCCCATTATGAAAAAGATATCCTTTGGTATGGAAGTTCTCCTTATCATAGACTCTGACTTCTATGTCAGAATGATGGAGTAACCAATATAATGAATCAGGATCGTTGAAATTGAGATAGTCTGTGGTTATTATACGTCCTTTTATACCGCGTTTCCTCAACTCTTCAAGTTTGAGGCGCAATAATGCCAAACCATCATTGGTTATGAATGCGATAGAGAATGAGAAGGAGTCACAAATTTCCATTTCGGACAGGATTGTTGATATTACCTTTACACCACGCGTTTTATCATTAAGTATCAAGGATGGACGATATCTGCGATCGGAAGAGACACTGCAGTCTATCAAAGCCGTTTTTACTGAATCATGAATTTCCATCTGGATGGTATCCTGAGGACCCATGACTAGGTATGGGCCAGCAATGATATGAAATTACCGGAATGATGATTCTTGGCTTAAATGATTGATTTGAGGAACTTCTCAGGATGTTACTGAAACAACATACTGAGACATCGTAATATTCGAACCTGTTTCTGAAACAAGGCTGGAATAAACAGAATATAAATACACGGATGCTGAAACGGGTCTCATGTCTGAAGACAGGTTGTTCTCACGCAATTTCATGATCCTCATGATCATGGGATTCTGTTTCGTCGCGACCTATCTCCTGATATACATCTGCATGGCCGACTTCGTCGAGGATCGTTTCGATGGCAACGCATCCTTCGGAGGTCTGGCAGCATGCATATTCGTTCTGGGTTCGTTTCTGGCGCGTATACTCCTTGCCAGATATGTGGATACCATAGGCAGGAAGAGATGTCTTATCGCATCCATACTCATGAACGGTGTGGCGACACTGCTCTATCTGGTGGTCCCTAACTTCCTGGCACTCTCGATCCTCAGAGTTTTCCAAGGATTCGCATACGGCCTGGGTATGCTGACCATAAACAGCCTGATAGCGGATTTCGTACCCGCATCACGCCGTAGCGAAGGTATAGGCTACTATATGCTGTCTTATACAGTGGCATCAGCAATAGGTCCCTATCTCAGCATGTACTTCCTGCACAACGGAGGATACGATTCCATATTCATGATGGCTGCGGTTTTCATGACGGCCCCACTGATAACCGTTGGTTTACTCAGGGTAGAAGGGAGAGTGATATCCGCAGATGAGAGAAGAAGCATACGTGAATTGAAGATCGACAATTTCATAGAGAGGTCGGCTTTGAGGATATCTATAGTCATAATGATATTCTTCTTCGCCTATTCCAGTGTGATAACCTTCGTCTCGGAATATGGAGACAGTATCGGTCTGACTGCTGCCACATCCTATTTCTTTCTGATGATCGCTGCATCGACATTCCTCTCCAGGGTTCTGGTCGGTAAAATGGCGGACATTTACGGGGACAATGTAGTCCTAGTACCATGCCTTCTCATGTTCACCATCGCCTTGGTGATGATGAGCATGGCCGATTCCGCCATAATACTGCTGACCTCCGCATTCATGATCGGTTTCGGTGTTGCATTGGTGAATTCCGTGGGACAGTCGATAGTTATACGTCAATCAGAACCGAAGAGATATCCTATATGTATGTCCACTTTCCAGATCTTCATGGACATATCGAACGGATTCGGGCCCTTCTTGTTCGGTACATTGATAGTCTTATACGGCTTCCGCTCCATGTATCTTATAGCAGCAGGAATGGGTGCTGTTTCATTGATTCTCTATCTGCTACTTCATGGATTCAGAGTGATGAAGATTAAGATGAAAGCCGAGAACACGACCTGATACTGATTTTCGTACATCCAGCTTACTCTTTGATACCCACCTCCATACATGCTCGGTGCAAGTGTATTTTTATTAACAAACACATACAGAAGAACATGTATAAAGTGCTGTTAATATCCTCAGACGGCGTGTTCTTGAAACAGGCTCAGAGGTTCATAGGCAACATAAACAGCAACATAAACATAGAAACATTGGAAGATCTATCGATGTTGAACAACACTCTGAGATCGATTCAGGACCTCGATGTGATAGTATGCGATCATAACCCTCCGGGCATCGATGCCATATCCGTATTCAAGAACATCAACCGCATGAACTGTTTGAAACCATTTATAATAATGACTAAAAAAGCAGACGGGGATGTAGCCATAAAAGCATTCGAACTGAGGATAGACTATTATGTCAGCCGCGAGAATGTTATGAATTTCTACATGGATTTATCAACAAAAATCGTGCTCTGTGCAGAAAAAGTAAGGATAGAATCATACAGACAACTCAGTGAGAGTAGGATGAATTCCCTGCTTTCAATGGCTACCATGCACGACAGGGAGTTCAGTGATGTCCTGAACTACGCCCTGAATGCAAGCGTGAAACTAACCAACAGCACAATAGGCTATATCGCCATGTATGAAGAGGATACTAAAAAGCTCAAAATGGCTGCATGGTCCCTGGGAGGGCCCGAACAGTGCAAAATGGAGAATCGGCAGATAACTTATGATTTTGATTCCACAGGAGTATGGGGAGAGCCCATACGTCAGAAACGTGCGATTATTATCAACAATTATGTCTCGAATTCCGAGTACCACAAAAATGGTCTCCCGGAAGGCCATGTGCATCTTAATCGTCTTCTCATGATCCCCATATACCACAACGGAAGGATAATGGCCACTGCCGGCGTGGGTAATAAATCATCAGAGTACACGGAAGATGATACGGTCCAATTCACTCTGCTCATGGACGGGCTCATGTCGATTTATCATGAAAGGATGTTGGAAGAAGAGAACGTCAAAAGTGAACATAAGCTTAGAAGTGTCATGATTAATGCACCGATTGGAATACTGATTGTGAATGAGAATCTGTCGATAATAGAGAGCAATGAGTATGCAAGGTCTTTTCTGGCATCACATTCTCTCTGTCTTTCCAAGGAACCTCTCAGAACAGCCTCTAATGACATTTCACGTCTGATTTCGATAGATGTCAACGAAATCTGTAAAACAGGGGAATCCGGGGAGTTCAAGCATTCGATAGAAAGTAATGGTAACGATCTTGTGCTGAAGGTTAACATCTCGCCCGTATCGGACAAGAACACAGCCATATCCGGATTCATAATAATAATCGATGACATAACAGAAGCCACACGTGCAGAAAAGGCTCTGCATCAAACAGTTGAAAGAATGAACACACTTGACACCCTAATAAACGAAGATGTCAAAACAACGATAAAGAGATTGAAATCAGATGTCGAGACCATGCCTGATTCAGAAGCAAGAGATAGAATCCTATCTAAAATCGATAATCTGGATGATATTCTCGGATTCGTTAAGGAATATCATGATGTCGGCATAGTGGACCAGGAATGGCATGATCTGGAAAAGATAATAGACAATGCCGTAAGATCCAATCGTCTTCCGCCAGGATTTGCAAAATACAATATTAAAGGAGTCAAGATTCTCGCAGATCCTGCATTTTACAATGTCTTTTCTAACATGATAATGTATTCATTGACACAGGGCATACATGTAACGGAATGCCGTTTGAAATGTGAGATCATAGATGGCGACCTCATAATATCATATTCCGATGATGGATCCGGAATAGCATATGAGCACAAGTCATCCTTCGTGTCGGGAACATCGATGGAATACGGCAGGGGGATATACTTGGCTTTCAACGTATTGAGGGCTTCCGGGTTCACTTCCAAGGAGACGGGTGTTCCCGGCAGAGGAATGAATATCGAGATAACTGTACCATCGTCAAACTACTCCATGAGTTTCTGATGATCATGCCATCTGCGGAGGTTTTCCGGTCGCAGTAACCAAAACCTGGATATCCAATATGGCCTTCCCCTCATCCAAATCGTATACCCTTTCCTTCACATCATATGTGAGATCTGTCAGACATGCACCTGCGGATCTGGCCAGGTCATCCACATATTTCGCACCCTCCGCCTTAGCGTATTCTATTCCATTGTTTATGGAATCGAATCCCATCCTTCCCATTTTGGAGAATACCATACACGGTCCCGAATGATCGGAGCATATGCCTTTGGGTTCTATCAGAATGCTGATTGATTCTGATATACAACCTGATATTGCACCTATCGCATTACCGATCATCGAATTCTCAGGCACTATTAGGCTAGTATGTAACCTCCTCGCAACTTCGGGCAACCATGCCCTAACGGGCGCACCAATCCCAATTATCGGCTTGTTAAGCGATATGATGCAATCATAATCTACACCGGGTACGCCTGTAACAGCCTTCTCTATTAATTCGCTGCACATAGGGCGATGAAGATCATGACTTTCCTCGAAGACCAGCCTGGTCAAAGTCTCGTAAGTTATCTTCCTGTAGATTAGCTCCTTGATCATACCTATGAGAGTTTTCCTATCTGTGTTCATGTTCACACACATGTAATCTATACCCAGCTCGGAGGCTTTGGCATCGTACTCCACATAACTTCCTTCCACATGCAGCACATCCGTGGGCGTGAATCCGATTCTCTGTATGAGCCCATATCTTTCCATCCTCAGTATGTCGAAATCCAATGGGCTTGCATTCAATATGGATGCAGCTTTAGCCAAAGTCAGGGGACGTGATTTGATAAGGCCTAAGAATTCGATATCCAAAAGAGACAGTGATTCCCCAGAAAAAGATTTGGACGCTATGAAGAATTCTATGTCAGATACAGCGTTCCTATCGTCAACAACCTTGTGACATCTTTTAGGCTCAGAACGGGCCTCGTAAAGATCATCTATTATCTCTGGATGCTCATATGCCGCAATACAGAGCGGGATGACACGCTGAGGTTTAACAGATATGTCATTGCCATTCAGGAATATATGGCTGTCTCCACCTATCCCCGAGGTGAATATTTCTGCAGCAAGAACATGTGTCCTGTAACCTCCAATCACCGCACCCTCCTGATTCACCGTCGGGAAACCGTTTCTGAGGATGCCTATGTCAGTAGTTGTGCCCCCCATATCGATGACTATCGCATCACCCAGACCAGACAACACTTTGGCACCTGTTATACTCGCTGCAGGACCGCACAGTATTGTTTCAACCGGTCTTTCCTCCGCCATCTCGGTGTTCATTAGTGATCCGTCGCCCTTCACGATCATTATGGGTGCATTTATTCCGTGTTCCGATATGACCTCGTATACAGACTTTATAAGATCCTTGATCACAGGTATGAGTTTAGCATTCATGACGGCAGTCACGGTCCTTTCATTGAACCCGAGTGTGGATGAAAGCTGGTAACCGCAAACGGTCGGTTTATCGATAAGTTCTTTCACCAATTCCCCAACCTTCATCTCATGTTCTGGATTCCTGACACTCATGTACCCTGTGATCGCAACACAATCAATTCTATCTCCCACGCGTTTCAGAAAACTCTTCACGGAGTCTATATCTAAACTCTCAGTCTCCCTACCGTTGACATCATGTTTACCATTGATCTTGATGTATTCGTCCACTACGATAGAACCATTGTAATCATACCCTATGCATATCAAACCAACTCTGCACCCTCTGCCTTCAACCACGGAGTTGGTCGCAAGTGTTGAAGACAATGACACTATGGAAACCTCGGACAGGATCTTGTCGTCGAAATCCCTTATTGCATTCTCTATGCCTCTCACGAGATTTACACGGGTTGTGAGGGCTTTCGCACTTTGTATGACCGTGTTATCTTCCAGATTCAAGATCACAGCATCTGTGTATGTCCCACCAGTATCCAATCCCATTCCTATTTTCATGGTATCACCTGTTGTAGACACGCACCCCTAGACCGTCATAGTGTTTGTTGACGACACCACAGATATGATCGGCAAGTACTCTCTGTTGTTCGGTACCATGTATCTCAGGAGTATCCATTATCGGGAATTCAACATCGCATTTGGGACATCTGACCTTGGAACATCCCCTTACGGCCTCGGAACATCCCTGGCATGCGAATGTACGGCCATACAACAGAGAGAATTTGAAACCGCATTTTGGACAGGCAAATTTCCTGACCGAAGCAGTAGTCTCATATGAAAACCCGCTACTTCTCATTGATTCGTAAAAACCATTCATCATCTCACCTCGATATTGTTTTATTGGAGGAAGATGGATACAAAGACAGCAAGAGGAGTGGCATCTTAAGATGTCCGTCCTTGTACCCATCTAGGTAAAGAGTTTAGCGTGAATCATGCACTTTTGTCCATTTCAACATGCATGAGGTTGTTTTCCTGGACTTAGTTGTCCATCCTGCCGTACTTGTCCGTGGCCTCCACCATGGCAGATATGTTCTCTAGCTTACAGGATATGTCTGGAGGAACTTCACAACCTGTTGCTATGCAATATGTGGAGTTCAAACCGCGCTTACATAAAGCCGTCTTGACTTCATGACAAAGATCCTTTGTAGCATTGGTCACCTGCTCGACAGTACCTCTTATGAACAACTGCGGATCCAGCTGACCTGCGACCAGACACTTATCTGCATACCCATCCTCGATAACCTTAGTAGGCGATGGGGAGCCCTCTATGAGGGGGTAGTAAGCCATGGAATATATCGACGGCTTGTACTCCACGATCTGTGTTGTAAGATGCGGCAGATCCGCACAGTTGTGTATGGCCATGGCCATACCATTGTCCAATACCTTCTTATTGAGTTTTTTAGCATATTGGGCTTCGAACTCATGGTACTCATCATCACCCAGAACCGAATAGTTACCCCAAAGGTAATCCCACATGAGCGCGTCGATTCCTGTATGGCCCATGGCATCTATTATCTGAGAATCATACTCGGTCATGGTCTTTAGAGCCTTGTGAACAGGTGCGGGATCCGTGAACATATCCATGAACAATCTCTCAGCACCAACGGTTTGGGACAGTGCTAGGAGTGGACCTTCTACAAAAGAGGATGTCACAACCTGACCTTTCAATCCGTCTGCGATGTTTTTCGTACCCTTGATCAGCACATCCGTTCTTCCTTTTTTAACGTCAGGCACCTTGAGATTCTCATAATCCTCTGGTCCGTTGTTTATGTGTTCATCGACGAAAGGCGTGTTCTGTTCATCCATCCTGACATGGGCACCGAGATCTCCGGCCATGACTGAAAGATCCATCAGTCCCACCGCAAAATCAAATCCGAATCTCTTCTGACCTTCGACGAAGGCTTGTGCAAACAGTTTCGGATCGTTGCACCACTCACGATATGTTAACTTCCCATCACCAATGAGTTTCCTACAGACACCGCATGCGATAGGATATACAGTAAGTCTATCGACCTTCTCGTTGTTCAACGCAGCGGTCGCTCTCTCAATCGGTGTCATATCTGTCATTTACAATTCCCCCTTCAGCCAATTAACACAATCCTGTGCATTGGAATCTCTGTGGTCTGCACCAATCTCCTTGGCAAATCCAGGAGATGTCGGTGGTCCTCCGATGGTGACTATGACCTTGGAGCGGTACCCGGTTTCCTTCAGGACATCTATGGTCTTCTTCATGTTCTCCATAGTCGGCGTCATGAGTGTGCTGAGACACAGACAGTCTATGGAATCCTCTTCTGATTTCTTGGCGAGTTCTTCGGGCGGTATGTCCTTTCCATAATCCGTAACGATATATCCGCCTGCAGTCAACATGGTCTTGACTATGTTCTTACCTATGTCGTGAACATCTCCTTCAACCACTGCAGCTGCACATCTCTTCGCATTCGCCAGTTTGGATTTCGGAATAGCTGGTAGAAGTATGTCCAATCCTGCATACATGCAACGCGCAGATACGAGGACCTGCGGAAGATATACCTTGTGTTCGGCATAATTCTCACCGACGACGCTCATTCCCTTTACAAGACCCTCGTTGATTGCCTCAACTGGATCCAGGCCCTGATCTAGTGCTTCCTTCGCAGCATCTCTAGCAAGGTCAAGTTTGTAGTTAACGACTGAGTCGCTAAGTTTCTTCAATATCTCTTCCTTTGTCATACAATCACTCCGATTTTTTTCACCTTGCAAAGCTTATTCTATAAATTTACTCCATCAATATAAATAACTATCACATGGTTGGAGTATATAACCATTTAATTAAAGATTAATTACCAGAATTATGGTTAAAAT
>CAZUIU010000006.1:0-79828 GCA_964620455.1 uncultured Candidatus Methanogranum sp. | reverse complement strand
ACTACAAATATTATCTTATAACATAGATTTTAAATAGAAAATAAACATATTTTATTCTATGACCAAAAAATTCGTTATGCGTAACGGTTACCTATCCAAACTATCGGCATTCCGTGACAGAACGGATTTCGTAAAGGTCATCACAGGCGTACGTCGCTGCGGTAAATCCACATTGATGAATCAATTCATAGACGTCCTGAAAAAAGACGGCATATCAGAGAGCAGAATCATCCGCATAAACCTCGAGGACCCCGAATATTTCAACATCAGAAACGGAGACGATCTTGCCTCTGTAATATTCCAGAGAATATCGAAAGATGATCGGTGCTATGTATTCCTGGATGAAATTCAGATGGCTGAAGGATGGGAACGTGTCGTAAATTCCTTGGTCTCCGGAACAAACGCAGACGTTTACATCACAGGCAGCAATGCACATATGCTTTCATCGGAACTTGCGACATACCTGACTGGAAGGTACGTCAGTATCAGTATGCTTCCCCTGTCCTTCGCAGAATGGAAAGAACTACACAGTGAAAAACTCGACGATGCAAAAGCAATCCGCAGATATATGACATACGGCGGATTCCCTGCGATAGACCCTTCCATGGATGATGAATCAGTGAAGACCACACTTCGCGACATGTATGCATCGATAGTCAAATGGGACATTGCATCCCGCGGACAGATACGCAATATGGGAGAGTTGGACAGGCTGATGACGTACCTCATGCACAACATAGGGAATCCGATGTCCCTAAACAACATAGTGGAGGGCCTGGGAGCCAGCAGAGAACTCGTTGAGAGATATATCGAACTCATGAGGGAAGCATTCGTGATATACCGCGCCGATAGATACGATATGATATCATCGGCCCTCAACCCGTCACCGAAATATTACGTTGTGGATCCGGGACTGAGAGAAATGGCGATCGGATTCACACAGAAGGATACAGGAAGGGTCCTTGAGAACATTGTATACTTGGAACTTCTGAGACACGGAAATACGATTCAAATAGGTAAATACGGTGTGAAAGAGGTGGACTTCGTGACATCTCCCGTAACCGGAGGCAGGGAATATTATCAAGTATGCCTTTCCATGAATGACGATTCAACCGCAGAAAGAGAGTTGGCTGTCCTCCGTTCTATAAATGACAGTTTCCCAAAAACGATCCTGACATTGGATCCTGTTGTGAGACATGTAACAGAAGAGGGAATAAACATAGTATCGGTAACAGACTGGCTTCTTCAAAACTGAAGAAACGGGTCCGAACCATTGGTTGACGATCGAGATTATTGGGCCTGTAATCAATTCCCGATGCAGTACCTGACATCAAAATTTAATAGATTCATCAATATAAAAATCCACAAAAATCAAATATCTTTGATCAACATCATATAATATAATGGATAACAAAATAGATTAACTCATATCGGAAGGAACACTATGCAGAAAAAAGCATTGGTAATTATCGACATTCAGAACGATATAACGAAGAACTACAAGGACATAATCGATAATCTTAACAGAGCTGTTGATTGGGCGGTCGATAATGATATCCACATCGTCTACATAAGGCATGAGAATTTATCGGCCGGTACTAGGACTTTTAAACCAGATACACACGGAGCCGAATTGGTTTCAGACTTGAAAGTCGTATCAAAAAACATCTTTACAAAATACAAGGGAAACGCGTTGACCAGTAAAGAATTTACAGACTTCATAAACGAGAACGGAATATGTGATTTCTACATTGCAGGAGCAGATGCTACTGTCTGTGTCAAATCGACCTGTTACAACCTATGCAAGATGAGTTACAATGTCAATGTTCTGTCGGATTGCATTACCAGTTACGACAAAAAGAAAATTGATGATATGCTACGCTATTACGAGAGCAAAGGCTGTAAAATAATTTGTTTGAATGATCTGTTATCCTGCAACATCGGCTAATGAAAACAATGATTATGAGGTTATTATCTTTATTACAGAATCGGCCCATATGGCATGAAACTCCGAATAGTCACTTCAAATCACATGACCACTATAGAGTTCACAGTCGAGATTTTCAAAAGATACCGGTTGCAAAGTCAACGGAATTTGATACATTCGCCGATGATTGATGAAATAATTAATGGATTTGTAGAAATATATGAAATTTTAGCGATCATCGGAGTCCTGTCCTCTCCTGAAGTTCCTCATACAGGGCCATGGTATCACCATTGGATATCTGATTGAACGCATAGGCTGAACCGTCAACGAAGATGACTATACATGAAGAGGTATGAGTGTACGATGCCAATTCATAATCACCGAGGGTTCCATTGCGGTAATGACCGCTGGAGATCGTACCCGTCGCATAACCAGAGATGCGCACACCATGGTCAAAATCCTCGATCAGTTCCAGAGAATCCACATCGCTGTAAGCAAAAGTATGATCGAACATAGGAGCCTCGACCGTGAAATCATCCTCTTCGAGCGTGACGACAACTGTTGATTCATTACTGTTTTCTGCCAGTATGAAACCGGTCGGAACAGTCGCAACAATCATTATCGCCAATGTCAAAGCCCAGGCCCCTTTTACTGTGAAATGCCGCCGTTTCGGAATTTTGGATTGACCCCTTTTCCATGCTATAAGCGCATTAGGTAATAACATGACAACCAAACCGGTCAAAAGAAGAACGATCATGAATATGAAATTCCACAAAACCGCGGCGAGGCCGATCATCATTACAGCAGAACCGATTGCAATCCATAGACCGATATATGCCGCATAATCGGGAGCCCTATCAGGTCCGATCTTCTGCCAATCAAACCCATTGATCCACCTACTGCCATTGCCGGTAACCGACATGTACAAACCGAAAGTCATTATCGGAATGAAACAGAAATAGGTCAATGCATACAGTAGGATACTCCAACCATCACACTTCCGGACCGCAACAGTGAGGACCAATGCAATCGTTGGAAAAACAAAAGCAAGAATAGCAGCCTGTTTGGCGGTCATCACCTGCACATCGGAAGATTTGGCATCCATAGATCGACATGTGTATCTCGGACCTTAAGTTTTTTGAAATGAACTCCCAACATAATGCGATTTCCAATATATGAGGTGCACAATCGATCATACATGCAATTTTGACACATCGCATACCAGGCCGTATGATCCTGAGGATTAGGATACTCAAATCCTGATTCCATCCTAGGTTCCAAAACTACCGCAAATGATATCTTAAACAAAACTTATCAACTTCTTATTGCTGTGTATTCATCGGATGTGGATATTTATGGAGGATATGTCATGAAAAAATGGTATGATGAGGAATACGAATGGAAAATCGAAGTGACAGGATTCCTACGTGGGAACGACACAGAACATTATTGCCGTAACGGAGAGGAAATCGGAGACACATACACGTGTACATACGGTTGTCCTGTGAACAAAGACGGAGAGGGAATATGCTCCAAAACTATGATGATCATGTTCCCCATAATGGAAGCTGTGAGAAGCGGCGGGGATTTGAAAAACATCGGAGGCGACAGCGAATACAGTAAGGATATCGTATGCCCAGACGGATGCGTAATATTCAGAATGACTGCCAAGAAACTTGGGAACGAGAATTTTTTCAAAGGAAAATTCTCAAACTGACTTCCAATAGACAGACATTATGGAGATACATACGCAACGCTTGATTATACATGCTATCGCGCAAAGAACAGATATTGGCGAGCAGGAAGAGATTCGAACCCTTACACATCTGAATGTCAATTAAAAACACCAGAAATCGTAACATGATGGGTAAAGTTCCCAGCACTCATATCATCAGAAAACATATCACATTGCAAGATTACGCGGCCATAAATCATTCCCAGACGAAATTATCTTTTCCAGCACCTACTTCGAAATGATACTTCACGATACCCAAATTCACAGCAGAATATGCCCCGCCGGTACTTCTGGCAACAACCCCACCATTATCCTTTAGCTCGAACATGAACCTCTGATTGTTAACAGCAGTCGGTGCAAGCAATGCCGAATCAATTCCCTTGGAAAACCATTCTGGCAACACACCTGTCGTCTTGGACACTTCTTCGGCAGACCTGCTCTTATGCTGGATACCCTGGGTATTACCATATCCTAAAGCTACAACACACACTTGTTTCTCTGCAGACCCAACAATGCTCTTACATTTCTTCTTGCTGAATGTGAGTCCGACCCAACAGGTGTTGAGTCCCAGACGTTGTGCTGATATCACCAGACGTTCACCATAGTATCCTAGCTTCTCTTCTAAATTTCCACTCTCCGGACCCACCATGGCCAGATAGTTCCTTACATTGACGAACTTGCCGCGACGTGCCATGAAGCTATCAAATGCCTCCGGTTCATCCGTTATCAGTTGTATATTCAAACCTCCTTCAGAATTGTATTCGGCTATCTCGTCCTCAAGCACCTTCCTAATCTCTCCCTCAATCCTCTTGTCAGAGAAACTTCTGACAGAGTGTCTCGCCGATATGGCCTCGTTCAAACTTATCATACAGATCATCTCTTGAACCAGTCATAGAAATATGACCAATATGTAATCGTCATGGGTACTTGATAAAGACTTGTGATATGTAAATTACCGATTCATTTGTAAAAACACAGAGATGCTAGTCTTTTATATTGCACTTCACGATAACGTATCGTGTCCATCTCCAATAAGCCGAAATTAGTTGCACGCATATTGACAGCTACAGTATCGATAGTATTCGCCGTATTCATCATAATGGCCTTCGTCCCTGCATTCAACGGAGGTCTGGATGTAGAAAAGGACTCGGATTTCAATATCGACATCAATGGACTCTACCTCATAACCGATGGGAACATCAAAGTGACATCCCAGATGCCTTATGACATAGATGATGTAGAAATCAACCTTTACATGAATGCTGACAACCTCACGATGACCATCATAGATGATGATGTTACTATAACCAGCGGTTCATCCGAATACATATCACTCTCCGGGGAGACGTCCTTACTGAACGCCATGCTCATGGTCGCGTGTTACAACAACGGATCCTCCGAGGCAGGTATCGAACTGCCCCTCGGCCTATACCTGCAAGCCTACTACCTCTATTCTATGATGGGCATGCAGGTGCAGATAGACATGGGATTGGACCTTTCGGAAGAAGGCACCATGTCATATGATGCTGTTGACCCCGGACTGCTTGTAATCAGTACCTCAGGCGTCGAGAGCCAAAGCATGATCTCCGATGTGTCTCCATTCAATGCAACGGTGAAGGACACTCAGATAAGTGTAGATCTGACGAAGAACGGCAATGACCTTACATTGGAGATATCCACTACTGATTCGGACGGAGTGATCTCAGAACTCAAGCACTGTGCCGAGGAAAGCGGAGGAACCGTGACAGTCATACTCTCTGGTACGGAGTATCTGCTTGACGAAGATCAGACGTCCGATATGATAGAGATGTTGGAATACATGTACGGAGGTGAATGAGATGAGTGACTTCAGTCTGTCCAAGGGATCCAAGAAAGATGGTGTGAAAGCACTGATAACCAGCATCATCATATTCATCGTGGTACCCATAATCGGAATGATTGTCCTGAACTATGTGAAGGACCTCATTGTATCCGGCATGCCAGTCGACATGAGCAGAGACGAACTCGATGCCATCTTCAATATGGTCAGTGACATACTCATACTGTACCTCATCCTGGGCATACCTGCCATAATATTCAGGACGCTGGGCGGATTCTATCCCGCCGGAAACCGTGCGAGACTCACATTCATGATCCTGTACGGAATTTACATAGCCGTGTTCATAATAATGGTAACATCCGGAGGTATAATCCAGACAGACCTGAGTTCTATTGTAGCCTCCATGTTAGGAAACGATTACAACTATCATGTATACGGATTGAAGGTCGTGATCGACATAAGCGGATTGGTCATGATCATAGTCCTGATAACCCTCTTCAAGAACATAGTCCCGATAGGGGAGTACATGGGTGCACGCAAGGAGTATCTGGAGAAGGAAGGCCAGGAAACGGCCTGATGTAAAATCATAGAAAGATGCTTGAAAATTTTTACCGGACCCATGAGACAATCAGTCCCAGGGACCGGCTGCACATATCTTCAGTGGTGGAACCCGGAACCCGATTCTCCATCATATACCGGAACCGGCTGGGATTCCAACGAGGGCAGTTGGCGTCTGATGTCCGCCAAGAACATGTCCGCTAGATCGTAACTGAACCCCCTCCTCACAACAACACGCAGGACCGCGAGATCAGTCCTGTTTGCAGGGAAGGTGTAAGCTGGCACCAACCATCCGCGTTCACGCATCTTGTTTGATACATCGAAGACTGTGAAGTTCTTTATATCATTCCTGAGCTTGAATGCGAACACGGGCAGTTCATCACCTCTGGTGATGAGTTCAAAAGGCCCGATTTTCTCTATCTCGCCAGAGAGATACATCGCAACCTCGCGGGCATAACTGTGGACCTTCCTGTAACCCTCGAACCCCAGACGGAGGAAGTTGTAATATTGCAGAATCACCTGCGAACCCGACCTTGAGAAATTCAACGCGAAAGTAGGCATGTTCGAACCTAGGTAGTTGACGTTGAATATCAGATCGTCCGGCAACATGTCCCTGTTCCTCCAGATTATCCACCCCACACCGGGATAAACAAGACCATACTTGTGTCCGGATGTGTTTATGGATACCACCCTGGGTAAACGGAAGTCCCACATCAGCTCCGGATCTATGAATGGCGCTATCATACCTCCGGACGCACCGTCCACATGCACCGGGATGTCGATACCCGTATTCTGCTGGAACTCGTCCAACGCATCGCATATCTCCCTCACGGGCTCATAGGAACCGTCGAAGGTTGAGCCGAGTATAGCTATGACCCCTATCGTATTCTCATCACAGAGTTTTACTGCCTCCTCAGCCGACAGGTTGAACCTATCTCCTTCCATCGGTACCAGACGCATATCCACATCCCAGTAGTTGGCGAACTTCTCCCAGCACACCTGCACATTTATGCCCATGACTATGTTCGGCTTGTCAGCAAGCTTACCTTCGGATTCCATACGGTGCTGCCATCTCCTCTTCATGGCCAGACCACCGAGCATGGCAGCCTCGCTCGAACCTGTCGTGGAACATCCGATGGAATTCCTCGGATCAGGCGAATTCCAGAGATGACTTAGAATACTCACGCACCTCATCTCGATCTCAGCCGTCTGAGGATACTCGTCCTTGTCGATGATGTTCTTGTCGAAGGTCTCGTTGGCGAGTTTCTGCGCCTGAGGCTCCATCCACGTCCCCACGAAAGTAGCCAGGTTGAGTCTGGAGTTCCCATCAAGCATTAACTCATCATGTATTATCTGATAGGCCAAATCTGGATTCATCTCCGCCGCCGGCATGATTGTACGAGGAATGGTCTCGAAACCCACCTCCGTGAACATAGGGTCCACTCTGATTTTCTTCTCATTGATCTCTGGTCCATCCGGATGTTTCAATCCCATGTTGTCTACACCTCCTGGATCGATGACACTAAAGTCTCGACTTCGGTCCTCATGAATATCAGAGTGATCACCAGTAGAATCTACCGATGACCCGCACTGCGCTGACGACCTTCGTGTATGTTAATCAGTATCAATGGATAAAGATGCCCTAAAAACCACATAGATTCAAGAGCTGGAAATCACCGTCAAAATCAGGTTGGACCAATTGTTCCCACATTGAAATCTTTGAACTCGTCAACTACCATTATTGAATATTTTGTATCAAGTATTACATAGTTGGACATATATTCCAATTTATATCAGGACATAAGTCTAAAGATAAACAGACAGAACGACGATGTGGAGATACGGACCTCATGATAAGATACACCAACGAATGCGCAGACCGCCAGAATGATGTGCACATGACATATCTTTCCATAGGCGGGAGCAACCATGCCCCTGAGCTAGGAATGATATGCAAGAGCATCCACACGAACAACACAGGGATGGTACTGGAGACCTTTGAAGCCAGCGAAACCATACGCGATGCCTCCGAATACAGATCGTTGATCAAATCGGCGAAATCCTCCGATCTGTTCGTGATCAACATACACGGAGACACATCGGGATACAAGAAATACGACGAACTGAAGGTTATCTTGGAAGAAAACCGGATCAACACATTCGTCATGTGTTACATGGAGGAATCCATGTCCGCTGCCAGACCTCTTTTCACAGGTTCGGACAACGAATATCTGAGGATAAGATCGTATCTGCAGCTAGGTGGACCTGTCAACAGGGAGTACCTCATACGCTATGTGCACTCATTGATATCGAAAAGCGGAACCGATGTCCCTGCACCTGTCAGAGAAAGGGCACAGGGAATATACCATCCCGACATGGATCGCAATATAACCTTCGAGGATTACCTCAAGACCCTGGACCCTTCCAAACCGACTGTGGGCGTCCTCGTTAACCAGGCATCTTGGCTAAACGGCAACACGGAACCCCACGATCTCCTCATACGCATGATAGAGGAAAAAGAAGCCAATGTACTGCCGGTTTTCTTTACACCTACGCCCGGGGAGATCACTGGATCGATAGGTACCGGCGGTGTGGTCGATGAGTATTTCATTACAGAAAATGGACCGAGGGTGGGATCTGTTGTGCTGGCTGCATTCGGATTCTCGCAACTTTCGTTGGCCAATCCCACGGACGGATCGGGAGATGCTGTCAGAAACTTCTTCCAGGATCTGAATGTACCTGTCCTGGCCTCCGTACCCATATTCCGTTCTCAGAAGATATGGGATGAAGATGGCATAGGCATGGAGGGCGGAGAACTCGCCGTATGCATAGCACTCCCGGAACTTGACGGACAGCTGACCACCGTACCGTTCGTCTTCAACGAGAAAGATGAAAACGGGACGGAATACAACAGCTACAGGGAAGACCGCATAAGACGTATAGCGGGAATGGCCGTCGGATGGGCCCGTGTAAACACGGTCCCAGTGAAGGACAGGAAAGTATCGATAATATTCAACGGCGGTACGCTCAGCAACGCCAGCATAGGATGCGCCGGAGGACTGGATTCCTTCGCAAGTCTCTGCAATCTACTCCGTGCTATGAAGGATGCAGGATACACCGTGGATCACATACCGGAGAACAGCGAAGAGGTTGTGAATGAACTGCTGAACGCTCTCACCAACAACCTGGAATGGGTGGATGAGGCCGACATAACCATCCGTGCCGCAGACATGCTGGACAACGACACATACAGGAAATGGATGGAGATGGGGCCGTCCGAATCCATGAAATGGGTATGCCGTAACTGGGGCGAACCCCCAGGGGAGATAATGACGCACGAGAGCAGATTCATAATACCTGGAGTGATGAACGGAAACGTCTACCTGGGCTTCGAACCCGACCGCGGCAAACACGCCAAGGCAGAGGAACTCATACACAACCCTGATCTCGCCACCCCTCATTCGTACATGGCTTACTACCGTTGGCTGGCCAAGACATTCTGCACCGACATCAACATACACATGGGGACACACGGCTCGGTTGAATGGTTGCCCGGCAAAGGTAACGGTCTCTCCGAGGAATGTTTCCCGGACATAATGATGGAGGACATACCGAACCTCTACGCCTACGTCATCGACGACCCATCGGAGGGCATAGTCGCCAAGAGGAGGAAGAAATCCGTACTTGTGGACTATCTCATGCCGTCCCTCACGAGGGCAGGGACATATGATGACCTCATGAACCTGGAAGGCCACATACAGAACTACCTCTTCTGCAAACAGACCAGACAGGAAGCAAAGATGATCGAGGTCGGGGATTCCATATACTCTCTGATAGCCGAACTCTCCATGTGGAAGGAACTGGGTTTCGAACCCGATCCCCCGAAGGATAAAGTGCTCGAGAAATGCGAGATCGTGTTCGATTACATATCCGATCTCAAAGACGGGTTGATAACCGACGGACTCCACATAATGGGCAACGTTCCGTCGGGCAGACACATGAACGAGATGGTCTATTGTCTGACAAGGCTGAAGAACGGTCGGACACCCTCGCTCAGGATGTCCGTATCCAAGTACAGGGGCTTCGACCTGAACTACCTGCTGGACAACATGTCCGGCATCGATCCCGATACCGGCATGATAAACGGTATGCTGGTGGACCGTCTTGATGAGGAGACGCAGACACTGATCTCGAAACTCTACGAGATGGAGTTTGAAAAAGATGCATGTCTGAAATTCATAAAAGATGAGTACGGAGATGACGATGACATCAGGACCGTGGTCGAATACATCTGCAAGACTGTACACCCCAACATATGCGGGATAGTCGAAGAGATAACCAACATGATCAACGGGATGGAAGGAGGATACGTCCCGCCTGGACCGTCTGGTTCTCCTACAAGAGGCAACGCCCACCTGCTACCCACGGGTAAAAACTACTATTCTCTGGATCCTGAGACCATACCTTGTGAGAGCAGTTGGAAGGTCGGCGGCAGGATGGCCGAAGACATGATAGCCAACTACATCGAGAGGGAAGGCAAGTACCCCGAGAGTGTGGGCATCGTCGTATGGTCGATAGATACCATGAAGACCGGAGGAGACGACATAGCATACATACTGTACCTCATGGGCGTACGTCCGATATGGGGCTCCGTAGGAGGCAAGGTGAACGGCTTGGAGATCATCCCGCATGAGGAACTCGGGAGACCGCGCATAGATGTCACCGTCCGCATAAGCAGTCTCTTCCGTGACACGTTCCCAAATGTGTTCCAACTCCTGGATGAGGCTGTGGAGATGGTCGCCGACCTGGAAGAGGAAGATGACAAGAATTTCATAAGGAAACATCTGAACGAGGACATGGCCCAGATGATCAAAGACGGCATGTCACCGTCGGAAGCCAATCAACTGGCCAAGATCAGAGTATTCGGGGAACCTCCCGGAACCCACGGTGCCGGTGTCAACATATTGATAGAATCGTCCAAATGGGATTCCATAGACGACCTAGCCCAGATATACATCACATGCGGGTGCAGCGCATACGGAAGGAAATGGAGAGGCGAGAAGAAACCAGAATTATTCAAGCACAGGCTCTCTGGTTTGAACGTTGCAGTGAAGAATCAGGTGGACAGGGAATTCGATATGATCGACATAGATGATGGTTACTCCTACCTCGGAGGTATGAACGCCGTCGTCAGGAGTTGTGGTAAGGAAAAACCCGTCAACTACGTCGGAGACAGCTCCGACCCCGACCGTATCAAGACCAGGGACCTCGAGAGGGAGATAGCCTACATGATGAGGACAAGGATCCTGAATCCTAAATGGATAGACGGCCTGAAGGATCACGGGTTCATCGGCGCGAACCTCATCGCCGACAATATAAATCACGCATTCGGATGGGATGCCACATCGGATGTCATAGAGGACTGGATGTACAAGGCGATGTCAGACCATTTCCTTTTCAACGAGGAAAACCGCAAATGGATAGAAGAGAACAACCCGTATGCACTCAAAGACATGCTGGAAGATCTCCTCGAGGCCATAGACAGGGACCTCTGGGAAGCCGATGAGGACACCAAGAAGAGACTCATGGACCTGTACATGGATGCGGAAGGCACATTGGAGGAGATGTCTTCCAATATGGGTTCCGGAAAAGAATGAATATGACCACGAATTCAACGATCCTGTTCATCCTGGACATCCATCGCCCTGTATGACTTCCCGTCATCGAAACACAGACTTGTTCCTGTGGAGCCTTCCTCCAACGCTTCCAAGTTGTGTTTGGCGGGCTCATACCCGCCTTTGAGGGCCGCCTCGAAGAACTCCTTGGCCTTGCCGCGATCAGCTTTCACACCGAGGCCCACGGCATACATGGACCCGAGATTCGAAGATGACTCTATGAAACCACCTTCGGAAGCCTCAGTGAACAGTTCAAAGGCCTTCTTGAAATCCCTTTTCACACCCATACCGTTGAGGAATAACAATCCAAGGTTGTTCATAGACTCCAAGGACCCCATATCGGCCGCTTTCGATAGATACTCCGATGCCTTGACAGGATCACGGTTCACTCCCAGACCGAACATGTACGCGGTACCGACAGCTGCCGTGCATTTAACATGCCCCACAGACATCCCGCGTTCATAGAATCCGAATGCCTTCTTTGAATCCTGCATCGCATGGGCACCACCCTGCGAGTACATGCATCCTATTGAGAAAAGCGCATCTGGACAATCCTCCGAAGCCGCCTTGCGGAGATATTGAAAGGCTTTGAAATCGTCCGGTGACTCCATACCCAAGCCTAGGGAGTACATCAGATATAGATCATACTGTGCGAACTTGTGACCCTCCTCGGCCACCTCGGACAGCAGTTCCATGGCCTTCCGGTAATCCTCCATCGTGGGATCCGTGAGGTAAAGAGTTCCCAACCTGAAGATCGCCTCCTGGTGTCCCTGCGATGCCGCCTTACGGTACCATCCGGCAGCCACAGACGTATCCTCTTTTACAGAATCACCTAACTCGTAGGCCAACCCCATACGGAACTCTGCGACTGAGAGCCCCTGCGATGCGGCCATCTCGCACCACTTGATGTAACCGTCGGGATCCTTCCTGGTCCCAGTACCAGTCATCATCAGCAACGCAACAGCGAACTGTGCTCCTGAGTCTCCCCCTTCCGCGGCCTTCATATACCATTTGAAGGCCTTCTTGAGATCCTTCTTCACACCGTCACCTTCAGAATACGCAGCACCCAATGCCATCTGCGCTTTGATATCACCGCTGTTCGCTGCTTTCTTGAGATCCACGACTGTAAGCACGCGGAATAATCGCTTTGCTAGGTTATTGAATCATCGGTTCTCTGAGATATGAGATGGATGCGTTATACTGTGTACAATCGACAGAAAAGTATTTCATAGTCTCAGATAATAGATTGTGATTGCCGTGGACGTCCCGCAGGGACATATCCGTTTGTGCTTAGCGATAAGGTGGAAACACCGTTCACGGCCAGATTCTCATGTAACCCATGTTCAAATAATGTATAAGGATGAAGATAGAAAATTAAACTATCTTCCTCAGTTCGTGCGCTGGATTCCCGACTACGACCGTATCCGGAGGAACATCCTTGGTCACCACGGAACCTGCACCCACGACTGAATTCTCGCCTATCTCCACACCGGGCAGTATTATCGCGCCCGCACCTATCCATGCGTTCCTACCTATCACGATAGGAGAGGACACAACCGCTTTCCTATCCAATGGGTCCAAAGGATGATTGGATGTCACGAGTTTGACATCCGGTCCGAACATCGCATCATCCCCTATGGTTATACCGCCCTGGTCCAGGAAATGACAGCCGCTGTTCACGAAGACCCTCCTTCCGAACCTCAGGAACTATCCCCAGTCCGAATAAAACGGAGGTATGATAGTGACACTCTCGTGAATATCCGAACATGTGAGCTCACCCATAAGCTTCCTGATATCGGCACCGTCATGATATCCGCAATTGATCTCGGATGTTATCCTCATCATACGACTGTAACCTGCGAGGACCTTATCGTGATCCTGATCGGACTCCCTTATGGGTTCACCTGCCTTCATACGGTCGTATATGCCCATTGTCTGATTATCACTGTCCCTGAATAAAACCACTCCGCCCACGTGTCCGTGGGAGGAGGGGGGTTCACGCACGGATGGAACCGGAGCGATCCCTATCTGAGTAGGGGACCTTGCTGGGCGCCAACCTGGCGGATATCTTCTTGCCCTTCAGACCCTTGTTGGAGAGCGCTTTCACGGTCATATCTGCATAATCCCCTCTGACCTCGACGTAGGACGTGGCACTGCCGAGACCCACTCTTCCGACCAGATCATCGGTCAGACCTGCGAATCCCTTAATGGTATCCGAGATCTGAACACGTCCCATACCATCATCCTTACCCAAGTTTATCTGCAGAGCAACCATGCCCTTCCTCTCCTCTGTGCTCTTGGATTTGACAACCTTGACAACCTTCTTCTCAGGTACGGGCCTGTTTGAGAGGTTCCCGGACATCTGTGACATTACGTCCTCTATGCGGATCTTGCGTATGTCCTTACCAGTCTCCCTCTCGTACATCCTTACACGTGAATCTTCCATCTTGGTCACGAAGGATATGGCCATACCTTCTTTGCCCGCTCTTCCGGTCCTGCCTATACGGTGGAGGTATGTCTCTGCATCCATGGGAACATCATAGTTCACTACAAGGTCAACATTGCTGACATCTATTCCTCTGGCCGCCACATCGGTGGCGATCAATGCCTGGAACCTATCGTTCCTGAAGTTCCTTATGACCTTCTCCCTCTTCATCTGAGGCATGTCACCGTGCAGGGCTCCGACCTTGAACTTCTCACTCAAATCCGTGAACAGCTCGTCAACCATCTTCTTGGTCTGGCAGAACACAATCGTCTTGGGGAAGTTACAGGATAGTATCATATCCAGTCTTTCGTGCTTGCCTCCTCTGGATACAGGTATGTAGTACTGGCTGACCAGATCGGAACACGGTTCGTCCCTTGAAACCAGTATCCTCAGGGGATCCTTCATGAAACGCTCTCCGAGACGCATGACATCCTCCGTCATGGTGGCTGAGAACAGCATGGTCTGCCTGGTCTCGGGAAGATCTCCCATTATGGAGTTCATATCCTCTTCGAAACCCATATCCAACATACGGTCTGCCTCATCCAGAACTACCTCTTTCAGATGGGACAGATCCAGAACACCCTTGCCCATGAGGTCCTTTACACGACCTGGGGTACCGACCACTATGTCCGCACCCCTCTTAAGGTTCGAGAACTGGACCTGATAACTCGATCCGCCGTATATCGCCACACTTCTGTGCTTGCTGTATCTGGATAACCTGTACAGCTCCTGTTCGACCTGCGCAGCCAGTTCCCTGGTTGGACACAGTACCATCGCAGACGGAGTCTTCTGTCCCGATGGGATCCTGCTCATGAGGATCATGCCGTACGTAGCGGTCTTACCTGTACCTGTCTGAGCCTGAGCCAAGACATCCCTTCCCTGTATACCTACAGGTACTGCCTCGTTCTGAACGGGGGTTGGCTCGGTCCAACCCATGTCGTTTATCGCTTTGAGAATCTTTGCATTGAGTCCGAGATCATCGAAATTAACCATTAATACCACGGTCCTAAAAAGTCCGTGTCAGCCTCGGACCCCTTACAAAACAGGGGTAGCATTACCTCTATTTAAAGCAAATGCCCCCTGAATCTCATACATGATACGATAATGACTGATACTGGACAATATACCCAAATGTTCTGATGATAAACGACTCGGACACTGGGACTCCAGGATGCACCGACCGGACACTTGATTAATCGAAAAATCGTATCAGATAACACGTAACATGATTCGATAAAAAGGCGACATCCACGCGACAGCCTGTCACCAGACCGTCGCTTGGATTAAGGGTTTTGAAACCTCAACTCTCGTTGATTATGCGTTCAGCGGACTGGATGCACTTGGTCAAGACGGAATAAGCATTAATCATATCCGCCTCACCCACTATGAATATCGTATCAGTATGACAGCTCACAGTCTCCTCTATATTTATGCCCGCATCGGACAGGTTCGTGATGAGATATGCAATGACACCGCTGGTGTCGACGATCTTCTCCGGGGATTTCACGGCAATCTCCACCAGGTTCTCCCTGATCTTTATTATGTTGAACCTGCCGACTGTATCCATGATCCTCTCCTTAAGCATACGATCAGCTATTATGGTTACAGCCGATGCGGATTGGACACACTGCATTATGGAGTTCTCGTTCCAAAGATCCTTGAACAGGTTGTCCATCTTGTGCAGAACAGTCCAATCGTTCTTGGCCGTTACTATACATGTCTTGGTCCTCATCTCCAGCCTGCTATCCTTGAGTATACGCAGTATGCTGAGTTCATGATCGGTGGTGGTATTGAGTTTACCTGCATAACGGCGACATGCTATCATGACGGCCTCCTCGTTATCCACTTCCAGATCCTTCATTATCGTCCTGGCCAGTGAAGAGTAGTTTATCAGTCCTTTCGAGACACAGTCCTTGATGCTTGGATGAGCGTCTATGTAGATCCTGGTTCTCTCCGCCAAACTCTCCTTAGAAACATTTTTGGACATGATGAATACATATCATTCAGAGTATATATCTTTTTGTTTCATATCGGACAGAATGTCCTAAATGGTTTATGCATATGTATAGGTCAACCGACGTATCTGATACGATCCTTGTCATAATGCCCGCGCAAGGATGGAGACTCCGCAGGTATGCCCAACGCCACCAGGGCCATAGGGACCGCATCATCGATATGCAACACATTCTTCACATGCTCCACGCTCTCACCCTTGGGATATAAACCGCACCAGCAGGTCCCGTACCCGAGATCCTTCGCCTGAAGGAGCATGTTCTCTATAGCTGCACCGCAGTCCTGCTGCCAGAACTCGGAAAGTGAAGGTAATCCGCATACGACTATGGCACATGATGCGGATGACACCATCTTGGTGTAGGGATTGGTCACCGACAACTCCTCCTTCTTGATGACATCCCTGACGACGACAAAGGTCCATGGACGGGAATTCCTCGCACTGGGCGCCATCATCGCAGCCTCCATTATGAGGTCCATATCGTCCTGGGGTATCTCACCGTCGGAGTACTTCCTGATGCTCCTCCTTTCCCTTATCGCCTTTCCCAATTCCATGTTATCGCCTCAATCCAATGCTTTCATAAGCAGAGTCATGAAAGTATCCACGTGTTCCTTACTTAATATGAGCGGAGGTATCAGACGGACGACCTTCCCGTGACAGACGTTCACCAGGACACAGTTGTCGCGCATGTACTTCTGAACCCTTGAAGCGGTCTCGGGAGAATCCATCTCCACACCGATGATGAGTCCCATACCACGAACATCCTTTATCTTCGGACTCTTCACTGACTTCAGACTGTCCATGAGGTATCCTCCGACCGAGTTCACGTTACCGAGGATATTGTTTTTCTTCATTATATCGATAACAGCCATGCCTGAGGCGCACACGAGCGGGTTCCCTCCGAAGGTGGTCCCATGCGTTCCAGGTGTCATGACAGAGGATATCCCGTCCGTGGTCACGACTGCCCCTATGGGCACTCCCGCACCCAATCCCTTAGCCATGGTTATTATATCAGGGATGACACCGAAGTTCTGTATACCGAACCACTTGCCGGTACGTCCCATACCGGTCTGCACCTCATCAACGATCATAAGTGCCCCTCTGTCGTCGCACACGTCACGCACGGCCTTGTAGAAACCCGACTTGGCCATGACCACACCACCCTCGCCCTGTATAGGTTCGATCATGACGGCAGCCGTGTCTGAATCTACGACGGACTTCAGGGACTCCTCGTTCCCGTACTCGTAGTAGTGGTAGGCCTGACTTATCAGGGATTCGAACGAATCATGGTATTTGGTCTGTCCCGTGGCACCCAATGATGCCGCAGTGCGTCCGTGGAAACTGTTCAGTGCGGATACCACCTTGTGGCGATGGGTGTAACGGACAGCCGTCTTGAGGGCCCCCTCGTTCGCCTCCGCTCCGCTGTTCACGAACAATGTGCGGTTCAGATCCCCTGGTGCTATGCCTGCTATCTTCTCCGCCAACAGAGCCTGCTCCTCCACATGGTAGAGATTTGACACGTGGACCAGCTTACCGACCTGTTCCTGCATCCTCGCCACCCATTCTGGATGCGAATAACCCAATGCATTCACCGCTATACCAGCCACCAGGTCCAGGTACTTCTTGCCATCGGTACCGTAGAGGTACACGCCCTCACCATGTGTGAATGAGAGCTCTATACGTCCGTAATTCTGGAACAGGTACTTAGAACCCAGTTCCTTTATCTCCTCGAATTCCATTTTGAATCACTTCACGATTATCGTTCCATGCGGAATATCCTTGACGATATCCGCCACTATGCAGGCCTTGTCCTTTCCGTTCACCATACGAACAACCTCCACACCTGCATTGAGTGCATCACGGCAGGCCTCGACCTTGGGTATCATGCCGCCCGTTATCACCCCTTCTGCTATCAATCTGTCCACTTCCTCCAGAGTCAATCTGTCCACCTTGGAGGATTGATCATTTACATCCATAAGTATGCCAGGGACGTCTGTTATAGCGACCATCTCCTTGCACCCTATTCCTGCTGCTATGCCCGATGCCATCGTATCAGCGTTTACATTCAGCATCTGACCATCGACATCCTTACCCACAGGATATATTACCGGGACTATGCCGGCATCTAGGAGATCCATGAGTGCATCCTTATTGACATCACAGACCTCGCCCACCAGCCCCAGGTCTACCACGATCTCGGTGCCATCCTCAATCGCCCTATGCAAAGCCTTCCTCTTGCAGAGGGTGAACATGTATCCAGGTGTACCTACAGCCTTCACCGAGGCTTCATTGAGACATCCGACCACTTCGGAGTTGAGTCTGCGGAGCACTTCCTCCGTGACTTCCAACCCGGCCTCGTCGGTAACCCTCAGACCTGCGACCTTCCTGGGGGTCATACCCCTCCTCTCCATCTCAGCGGAGATTTCCGGACCTCCGCCGTGAACCAGTATCACCTTGGAGCCGCCATCCACCATCTGAGCTATCTCTCTGGAGAGACGCATCAAGTCTTCTCTGCCAGATATGGCGTTACCGCCGAATTTCAAGACGTACAGATCGTTCATCTCTATCATCATGTCGCATATTCCGCGTTTATGCGGACATAATCGTATGTCAGGTCACAACCCCATCCCGTGGCAGACTCCTTACCCATGCCTAGATCCAAGGAGATGCAGACCTCCTTGTTGTCCATGGCCATACGCACGACTTCCACGGAACGTTCCTCTTGAAACACTGGAGCTCCGCTGTCCAGTATCGGTACCTCCATGTCGCCGCCCTTTATTGTAAGGTGCACATCTTCGAGTTTGAATTTACATCCGCTGTTACCCAAGGCCATCATGATACGTCCGTAGTTGGGATCAGACCCGAATATCGCGGACTTCACAAGCGGTGAGTTGATTATCTTCTTGACCGCCATGCGCGCCTCGTCTTTCGTATCGGCCCCTGTGACCTGAACCTCTATGAGTTTCGTTGCACCTTCTCCATCCATTGCTATGGTCTTGGCAATCTTGGTCATGACCATCTGAAGAGCCTCTATGAACGCAGGGTCGCTATCGGCCTCCTTCCCATTGGCCATACCATTCGCTAACAGTATGCATGTATCGTTCGTCGACTGGTCACCATCGACAGATACCATGTTCATACTATCATCCAGAATAGTCTGCCAAGTTGCCTTGAATTTAGGCGAGAGCTTAGCATCCGTTGTCACCAGGGATAATGTGGTTCCGTGTAGGACCTTCATGTGTGGGGCTATCATACCGCTACCTTTGGAGATAGCCGATATGTACACCAATGTACCGTCACCGAGGCGAACACGTACTGCTGCTTCCTTCTTCATGGTGTCCGTTGTCATAATGGCCTCGGTTATGAGACCGTCCGCCTCACGGCTCTCCTCGAGCTCGTGACAGGCACGGCTTATCCCGTAACGGATCTTGTGCATGTCCATGAAACGACCTATCAGCCCCGTGGACATTACACCCACCTGTTTAGGATCCAAATTCAGTTCTGCAGCGACCGCCTGTTGCATTGTACGGGCATCCTCTATACCACGACGTCCGGTCAATGCATTGGCGTTACCGCTGTTTATGACAACTGCCGAAAGTCTCTCGGAATTGTCCTCCATCATAACCTGCACAGGTGCAGCTTTCACCTGGTTAGAGGTATACGCCGCAAAAGCTGTCGCCGGTACTTCCGAATACAACAGCCCCATGTCCAAAGCACGATACTTCACACCGCTGTGAACGCCTGCCGCCTTGAATCCCTGCGGAGCCGTAATCCCTCCATCTATAAATTCGACCATATTCACACTCCCAATCCTGGAAAGTTGAGACCAGAGGTCTCTTTGAGTCCAAGCATGAGATTCATGCATTGGACAGCCTGTCCGGATGCTCCCTTGACAAGATTGTCTAGGACCCCGAACACCACCACCTTGTCCCCGATGACCTTGGAGGCCACGTGGGCATGGTTTGAACCGACGACCGCACGGATCGAGGGCTCCTGAACATAATGTACGAACGGCTCCTTGCCGTACTGTTTCTCGTAAATATCCGCTACATCCGAATCATCCACACTCTCTTTCAGACGGAAATAGCATGATGATAGTATACCGCGCACTATCGGAATGAGCTGAGGTACGAACGCCACTTTTGAGTGGGTCTTCGCGAACATATCTATCACCATCTCAACCTCAGGCGTATGACGGTGACTTCCTATACTGTATGGGATTATTGACTCCCCACATGTAGGATGGTGCAGACGTGGAGACGGGACCATCCCCGCTCCTGACGTGCCGCTCTTGGCATCCACGATCACATCATCCTCGACAAGTCCAGATGCGATTATGGGGGCACACGCCAATATCGCGGATGTCGCATAACACCCGGGATTGGCCACTATGTCAGCTCCCTTTATGTTCTCACGAAACAACTCTGGAAGGCCATACACCGCTTTCTCCAGATGAGATAGATCTGTATGTTTGTGTCCGTACCACTTCTCATAGACGGACACATCCTTGAGGCGGTAATCGCCAGACAGGTCTATCACCTTTATTCCGGAATCTGCCAACTCAGGCAACTCACCCATAGCCACACCGTGCGGCGTGGCGACAAAGACGAAATCGAGATCTTTGGCCTCTGATATGTTACCTATGAATTTCAGGTCCGTGTATCCCTTCAGGAAACTATGGACATCTGAGACATAACGGCCCGCGTTCTGACGTGATGTCAGAGCTGCAAGCTCCACATCCGGATGCGTACACAGAATACGGGAGAGTTCACTACCCGTATACCCTGTACCTCCGATCACTCCTACTCTTACCATCTCATATCTCCTTATCGGGAAAGGAAAGTTAGTGGAGAACTGATTAAAAAGTTATTGTTTCATTTCAAACATGAAGTGTTGAAGACGTTGCAAATTCTACAACTTTGGCCCATCTTGTACTCAATGAAATCAGGGAGACAATAACTAACCAGTCATCCGAACATCAAACCGTTGTCCGATAATGAACAACGCAGACGGCATTTGAAAACCCGTGCACCCATATTCCGTCATCATCGATTACTTGAGCAATATCAGACAATTACTCCCGCATATTACCTCACCGTAGTGGGTTTGTCCGCAATCGGACGGGTACCCAAGACAATAATATAAACATTGAGGGAATATCAAAAGATGATTAACATGGCATGCAATTGCAAGTGCGATACCAAAGAGGGAGTCAGGGACAAAGTCGTCCTTGCATACTCCGGTGGATTAGACACGTCCGTGGCCATACGCTGGCTTCAGGACAAATATAAACTGGACGTCATCGCGGTAGCTATCAACGTCGGACAACCTCCCAGCAGCGACGATATAGTCGCTCGTGCCATCAGAAACGGTGCTATAAAGGCCGAGTTCGTGGACGTGCAGGAAGAATTCGTCAATGACTACGTCTGGCCCGCTTTGAAAGCCAATGCCGAGTACCAGAACATATACCCCCTGAGCACGGCCATAGCTAGACCGATGATCGTCAAAGCCTTGGTGGATGTCGCAAAGAGGGAAGGGGCTAAATACATCGCCCATGGGTGTACAGCCAAGGGAAACGATCAGGTAAGATTCGATGTGGGAATAGTTTCCCTGGATCCTGATCTGAAGATTATCGCCCCCATGAGGGAATGGGTCATGACCCGTGAAGAGGAGATCGAATACGCGCAGAAGAGCGATGTAGAGATCATCGTGAAGAAGGAAAGTCCCTATTCAAGAGATGAGAACCTGTGGGGTGCATCATGTGAATGCGGTCTGCTCGAGGATGCCTGGGAAGAGCCTCCTGCGGGAGTATGGGTTCACACAGTCGACCCCGAGAGGGCCCCAGAGACTCCCAGATACGTTGAGATCGGATTCGAGAAAGGAATCCCTGTTTCACTGGATGGGAAAACGATGTCGGGACCTGAACTCATAACAAAACTCAACAAGATAGCTGGTGAGAACGGTATAGGGCGCATAGACCATGTGGAAGACCGTTTGATCGGAATAAAGAGCAGGGAAACATATGAGTGTCCCGCCGCAGTCACCCTCATAAAGGCACACCGCGCAATGGAAGCTCTCACAGTCCAGAGGGACGTCATAGAGTACAAGAGAGGACTGGAACACAAATTCTGTGAGATAGTATACAACGGATTATGGTTCGGAGGATTGCGCGAACCCATAAACGCGTTCGTCGACGAGACACAGAAATTCGTCACAGGAACGATCCGCGTGAAAATGTACAAAGGCAACTGTACAGTCGTGGGAAGAAAATCCAGATACTCGCTCTACGACGTTGGTCTTGCAACATACGCCAAGGGTGACAAATTCGACCACACGTCCGCGATAGGCTTCATTTATTGCTGGGGACTTCCCGACAAGACAGCAGCCAGAGCACATAAGGAAGAGTGATCCCGTGGGAAAACAGGCACTTTGGTCTGGAAGATTCGAAGGGGAAATGGATGATTCCACCCTTCGTTTCACATCCTCTCTGGATGTGGATTCCGCACTTGCGTTCTACGACATAATGGGATCATTGGCCCATGTGAGAATGCTCAAGGAATGCGGTGTCATCCCGACCGAAGATGCCGATCTTATAATAGACGGTCTGAAGAAGATAGAAACCGAACTGGAGAACGGGGATCTGCAACTGGATGACAAACTAGAGGACATCCACACGAACATAGAATTCAAACTCACATCTATGATCGGCCCCAATGGGGGTAAACTGCATACTGGAAGGAGCAGAAACGATCAGGTGGCAACCGATTTCAGAATGTACCTCAGAGATGCGGCCCTGGATGCAGCTGATGCCATAGACGACCTCATAATGGCCTTGTTGAGGATAGCTGAGGACAACGGCGAAACCATCATGCCGGGTTTCACACATATGCAACATGCACAACCGATCACACTGGCCCAACATCATCTTGCTTATGTGTTCAGATTGAGCAGAAGCGCAGACAGGTTCATGGACGCCATCGCAAGGATGGATAGGTGTCCTCTTGGAGCTGCGGCCTTAGCAGGCACGACATTCCCCATAAACAGAGGTATGACCGCAAAAGCATTGGGTTTCAAAGAACCGACTGAAAACTCGATAGATACTGTCTCCTCTAGGGACAATGTGTCTGAAATCGCATTCTGTGCAGCGATGGCAGCGGTTGACATGTCCTCCCTTTGCGAGGAACTGGTCATATGGTCGTCACAGGAGTTCGGATTCGTGGAGATGGATGACAGATACACGACTGGATCCTCCATAATGCCCCAGAAGAAGAATCCTGACATAGCCGAACTGATAAGAGGTAAGACAGGGTCTGCTATAGGTGGCCTCGTATCGATGATGGTCCTGACGAAAGGGTTACCCCTTTCCTACAATCGCGATCTTCAGGAGGACAAAGGCGCCGTGATGGGCTCCATTGATGATGTGGCAGAGTCCGCCAGGATGCTGTCAAAAGTCATACTCACCAATAAGTATGGTAAGGAACGCATGTCCGAGGTCACACACAGCGGATTCATAAACGCAACAGATCTGGCTGACTACCTAGTCACCAAAGGAGTCCCTTTCCGTGAAGCCCATGGTATCGTGGGTGAGGCTGTCAGGTACTGTATCGAGAACAAGAAGGATCTGGAAGACCTTTCAATTGCCGAATTCAAAGAACTCAGTTCCAAGATAGATGACGATGTCTACGATGCACTGTCTGTAAAACAATGTGTTGAAAGACGGAAATCCTATGGCGGAACGTCATCATCATCCACCGATACCCAGATATCCTTAGCGATATCTCAACTCATGGCCAGGGATGAAGCCATAAGGGAAGAGGTGCAGTTCATAGATGGATGCTGGGAAAAACTTCTACAGTGACTTGTTATTACAGGTCACTGGATCCTCATATCCATATCCACTACCACCGTATTGTATCCAGGCACTTCCCTGACTACCTTGAAACCTTTACGGCCATAGATACGCATGGCACCTTCATTCCATTTGTTCACATGTAGACGTATGTCCCCCACTCCCACATCACGAGCGATTGATATGATCTCATCCAGAACCTTGGAACCTATACCTGCTCCACGGTGACCCTTCAGGATGTAATACTTGCTTAGTTCCATCGTATCATCTTCGATGAAGTAGGCCACATACCCTATGTGAAGACCCTCGTGGATTATGAATGCGTAATGATAACCTTTGGACATCTGATCCTTTATGGCATCCCGCGTCTGGGTTTCCTCGTAGAACCTCTTGACACCTTCCAATGGAACATAGGTGTACACCTCGAAAAGCACTTGATGGGCCATATTGGAAAGTTCTTCTGCACTCTCCAGTCCCACCCACTGCAACAGTTCCGACATGTAACACCTACGTTCCACTTCACCTATCGTTCAGATGCTCTTGAAAGCCTGATCGAAATCTTCCAGAATATCCTCTATACTCTCACATCCGATGGAAAGACGCACCGTCGTCTGTTTTATACCAGCGCCTTCCAAATCCTTCGGACTCAGCTGTGAATGTGTCGTACTGGCCGGATGAATCACAAGGGATTTCATATCAGCCACATTGGCCAGGAACGAGAACAACTTGAGGTTCTCGCAGAACTTCTGCGCATCCTCTTTGGTTCCCTTTATCTCAAAGGTGAATATCGATCCAGCACCGTTGGGGAAATATCTCTCGTAAAGGGCATGGTTCGGATGCTCCTCCAATGAAGGATGATTGACCTTGCTGACCTTCGGATGATTCTTGAGGTAATCCACGACCGCCAAGGTATTCTGCACATGACGCTCAACACGTAACGATAGCGTCTCTAGGCCTTCTAGCAGTACAAACGCCGTCACAGGAGATATACAGGCACCTGTATCACGCAGCAGAACCGCCCTGATCCACAGGGTGAATGCCATCGGACCGAAGGTCTCATAAAAAGGCAACCCGTGATAACTTGGATCTGGATCGACTATCTTGTGATATTTACCGGATGCACTCCAATCGAACTTTCCACTCTCTACAATAACCCCGCCCAGAACCAATCCGTGACCTCCTATGAATTTGGTGGCGGATTCTATGCATATATCCGCACCGTGTTCCAAAGGTCTGAAGAGATACGGAGTCGCGAAAGTATTGTCGACTATCAAAGGAATCCCATGTTTATGAACAATCTCGGCCAAGGCATCGATGTCATATAGGGTAGCATTCGGATTACCGAATGTCTCTATCAAAACCGCCTTCGTGTTATCCTGGATAGCCCTCTCGAAATTACCTAGATCCTCCGGGTTAACGAAGGTCGTCTTTATACCGAACAACGGCAAAGTATTGGCGAGGGTATTGTAGGTACCTCCATATATGTTGTTGGAAGACACTATATGATCACCTGAATCGGCCAATGCCTGGAATGTGTATGTCAAAGCAGCCGCACCGGATGCGACCGCTAAAGCGGATGACCCCCCTTCCAAGGCAGCTATACGTTTCTCAAAAGCCGCCTGGGTGTCATTCGTAAGACGACCATATATGTTCCCACTCTCCTTCAATGCAAACCTATCTGCCGCTTGTTTAGCATCCTTGAAAACATATGAAGTCGTTAGATATATAGGAACCACTCTGGCGCCTGTAGTCTGATCTGGTTGCTCCTGTCCAGCATGTAATTGAAGCGTCTCGAAACCAAGCCCATCCTTGTTGTTTGGACCACTCGGTACATTATTGAATGATACATTATCTGCCATAATCTCGCCTTTTCAGCGCTATATCACGCTATAAGTAGACACAACATGGACATATATACAAACTGTTGAAAAAAATATTCATATAAGAATAATAAACAGAGTAATTATGCAAAATTAAGAATAATTATTCAGTAAAGAATATAATTTTTAACTAAAATCCACGTCATCATCGGATCTGAATTCGAACTTAATCCCTGCACGTTCCAAATATCCGGATATTATCTGCGTTATCCTGGACATGTCCGTGGACTTGTTGAAACATTTTATGTAGAACTCCTTACGATCCATGGGAAACACCATTCTGATCTTACCTTTTCTGTTGTATCCCTCAGGCTTGCGATTTTGCCTGAGATCGATCATATTGAGTTCGACGAACATCTGGAATATCTCCTCCTCTTCAGGCATCTGTCCTATCTCTTCTAGGAATGCCTTCAGGATATCCGGAAAGACAGTCGCGAGATCCTTATAGTCAGATTTTCCCTTGAGGATGAAATGATTGCTGTAGACCTTCATCAGGCTCCCACATACATCGCGATTATTTAATTAGTTCTGATGAGTGATATGAACCGTCTGAACCTATTTGAAAAAGATTTTTTGTTATTATTTAAATACCTATTACAGAATGACCAAACATGAGAACCGCTTTAAGCATAGCGGGTTCCGATTCCGTCGGTGGTGCCGGCATACAAGCCGACATAAAGGCGATGACCGCGGTTGGTGTTCATGCTACCACTGTCATAACAGCCGTTACGGCACAGAACACGTGCAAAGTGAGAGACATACTTCCGATACCACCGGAAATGATACAGGAACAGTTGAAGGCAATCTTGGAGGATTGCGATATCAGAGCCATCAAAACCGGCATGCTCTATGATGCCGAGACCGTACATGTCGTAGCCGAGACTCTTGAAAGACATAACGTACCTCTTGTAGTGGATCCCGTGATGGTCGCCACAGTAGGGGATGAACTTTCCGATAAGACGTTAGTGCGTGCATTGAAAGAGGACCTTCTGCCAATGTGCGAACTGGTCACTCCTAACAAGCACGAAGCAGAAGTCCTGGCGAACATGAAAATCTCGAATGAAGATGATGCCATGTTCGCATGTGAGACCATAGGAAAAGAAGGATCATCCGTCCTTCTGAAAGGCGGACATATGGATACCAAGACCATAGTGGATTACCTGTACCTATCATCCGAATTCACAGAGATCAAAAACCCGAGATTGAATGATGCTGGACATGGCAGCGGATGTGTTCTGTCAGCCTACATAACGGCCAATATGGCCAACGGTAACGACCTGGTCAACTCGGTTATGAGGTCCAGAGAACTCATGCAGGAAGCCATAGCCTCCCAATACGACATCGGGAAAGGCGTTCAAGTCGTAAATCCCAATGTCAGAGGAGGTAACGATAAAGTGAAATACTCAACGATGGAAGCAGTGGATGAAGCAGCCAGAAGGATCGTTGATATAATGCCTCATGAACTCGTACCGAGAGGAGGCATGAACATAGCTTATGCAATGCCAAACGCTGCAGGACCAGAGGAGATTGCTGCTATAGACGGTCGCATAAAGGTGCATAACGGCATGATGGTCAAAGGAGGACAGGCAAAGCTTGGATCCGCCGAACATTTGTCTTACATCATCCTAGAATCAATGAGAACCGATCCCGATATTAGGTGCGTCTTGAACATCGGTTATGCAAAGGACACTGAAGACATAATGGAGGAAGTGGGTTTATCCATCTCCAGGCTGGGCAAGAAGGGAAATAAATCAATCGCCACACTCACACATGAGGCGATATCGAAGAAGGGCTCTGGATTTCCAGACGCTATCATAGACAAAGATGATGGGACCATAAAGATATTGGGCAAAAATCCCAACGACGTCATGAATAAACTCGAATCCATACTCTGATTATTTAAGCCGATTATCTTCTCAGAACAAAACATTGAAAAGATACACACAGGGGGTCCCTGTGTGTATCTCAACCGAATATCGATCCGGTAATTGATTTTAACTGCTCACAGATACAATCACGATTTTGAAGTACAGCGTCTCGTTGTAGATCTCACTGACGGTCTTGCAGTCGAATGTGTCTGCGACACCATCACTATCGGAATCCGTAACCGAAGTTATGTAGAAGTAAGATGTACCAAAATCCACCTTTATCATCTGAATCTCGATGTCGCTTCCACTGGTACTGACCTCGACATAATCCGTTACCTCGTATGTGTATGTTATCGAGGATGTCGTGACTGCAGACACCACAAGGGACACAGTTCCATAATCTCCTTCGTAGTTGACGTAACTTTCCACAGACGGGCTGTAATATACAGTCACATTTCCCGTGGAACTGTCATACGAAGAGGATGCTGGCCACCCGTAAACGGATGTGAAGTCCGCATTGTACACAGATCCGTCCAAATCCTCGTATATCGATTCGAACTCAGTCAATGTCATCGTCTCAGACCTCGACATAGTTACGGATTCATCGCAATCGACAGTCTCCGTGGTTTCCGCAGAAACGTATCCTTGGCCTGCAGGTATCGTAACCCAGACCACATCTCCTGCCTGATGTCCTAGAACAGCACTCTCGAAAGCAGCCAGCACCTCATCGTCCCCTATGGTAAACTCCAAGGTCGAATAGCTTGTCGTATCATAATCGTTAGATTTTTCTACGCTGTCATCCTCACCGATGGAAGAATACGTTGTATCGAAGACCACAGCATTATCCTCGCCGTAGTAACTGTAGAACGTCCCGACGTAGTTGACCACCACGGTATCACCGTTGTTCGCAACCGTGTCGTCCGAGACCAGATATTTATCGTATACACCTGCTCCAATAACTGCACATGAAGCCAGAATGAGGACAACCAGACACACCCTGAATATAGGGTCTCTATCCTTTCTGACCTTCTCTTCTTTATCGGTCATTGACACCGTCACTCGCAACGTATATTTAGTATATAATCTTGTTCGACCGGTTTCTAAACCGCCAGAACAGGTTAAAGACACCATTACGAAGAGTTAATTATCGATACCGTACTCACGAGATTATGACATTGAGGGATGCGGGACACAGGGCAGCGGTAAGCACTGCTCTGAACCATGAAAAGTACAGCAGGACTCCGGTGAACAACTTTGCACTGGTGACTGCCGCTAGGAGTGCAGGGATCAAAGTAGATGATGCGAGATGGCACCCGGAGGTCTCTGCAAAGGTATCCATCGAATATTCACTCAAAACCCACTCTGATTTCGTGAAACCCGTTCTTGATTCTCAGATACCGTTCGCCGACATGGGAATGAAAGTCAAATTCCCGGAAGATGACTATGGTTCCGTAAAATCCGAACTTGTAAAGAACGCCGAGGATGTTGATGATCTCGCATTCTTCGACCCCTCTGTTGCATCAGAATGCCCCAATTTCACAAAAGTGATCGTCAACGGCATAGAAGAGACTGCTAGACAGCTCGAGGAGGATTTGCATATATGCGGACTTTCATGGGGTCCCATAAGCACAGCCGGGTATCTCATGGGCACAGAGAACATGCTCATGATGACCATGATGGGAGAGGATGGCATGGTCAAGAAACTCATAGACAAATCCGCAGATTTCGTATTGGCACAACAGCTCAAAATGATCGATGCCGGTGCCACTGTCATGTGGATGGCCGACCCTACCTCATCAGAGGACCTAATATCCCCCGACATGTTCATGGATTATTCCTTCGGAGCCATAAAGAGGACAATATCCAAAACGAAAGAGGCCTACGACGTGCCCGCTTTCCTCCATATATGCGGAAACACCACGGACATATTGAAACACCTTCCTGACACCGGTTGCGACTGCTTCAGTTTCGACCATGCTGTCGATATATCCACAGCCAAAGGCATAGCTGGCAAGGATATAGCCCTGATGGGTAACATAGACCCCGTCAGGATGATACTCCAAGGTAAACCTGAGGACATAACCCGGAGATGCTATGAAATGATAGACATAGCTGGTCAAGACGGCGGATACATTATAGCTCCAGGATGCGAGACCCCTCAGGCAAGTCCCGATGAAAACGTAGCGGCGATGGGTCTCGCCGGAACAGAATATTGGAAGAGAAAACCATGAGACAAGATTAAACATGGATGCATCATATCAGTGGATATGTTCGACATTTACGTTATAACAGACAGATCGCTTTCCCATGGCCTGTCCGAAGCCGAGGTCGCTGAACGTGCATACAGGGGCGGTGCCGATGCAGTACAGCTTAGAATGAAGAACATTGACGGAAAGGAGATGCTGGAACAGGCCAAGATCATCAAGAATCTGGCAGATGAATACTCCAAATTCTTCATAGTCAACGACAGGGTCGACATAGCGATGCTGTCCGATGCTGACGGGGTTCATCTGGGACAGAAGGACATACCCGTGGAGAACGCTAGGAAGATAATGGGCGATGATAAGATAATAGGCGTTTCTGTGCAGACAGTCGAAGAAGCCGTCAAAGCACAAGAAGGAGGCGCGGATTATCTGGGGGTCGGATCCATATTCCAGACATCCACCAAACAGGATGCGGTCCAGTCATTGGGTTTGGATGCTATATTCTCTATAAAAAACGCAGTGGACCTTCCTCTAGTAGCTATAGGCGGCATAAACAGAGGGAACATAAGAGATGTCATAAAAGCCGGAGCGGACACTGCTGCGGTAATATCAGCGGCAGTCGCACAGGAAGACATCGCCAAATCCGTGCATGAACTGAGGGACATAGTCTTGAAGACCAGATTCAAGATGTGAGGCAGGATCATGAAAATCAACGGTGTTATGCTCAAATACCACGGACCAGTGACCTTGACAGACGTATTGAACGAATACGGATACAATCCCAACAGGGTGGCCGTGGAATTGAACGGACATATAGTACCCAGATCAGAATATGATAATACCTCAGTTCTGGACGAGGATTCTATGGAAATCGTCAGAATCGTAGGAGGAGGATGATGAAAATAACATTGAACGGTAAGACTGTCGACATAGGTCACTGTCATGTTTCACAACTCGTTAAAGAAGATGACATGGTGGCGATTGTCAACGGTTTTACCGTGCATGAGAACATAGCACTCAACGACGGAGACTCCGTCATCTTACTGGATAAGAACAGGACTCCAACATCCGATGAGCTGGATGTGTTCATGTGCGCCAGAGACTCACCTGAGGTCCATGAGATCATGAAATCCGCGAAGATAGGCATAGCTGGATTGGGTGGTCTCGGATCCAATGTGGCGTCAATGCTGACAAGAGCCGGCATAGGGCATCTCGTTATAGCAGACATGGACACCGTAGACATCACCAACATGAACAGACAGAATTATTTCTTAAGTGACATAGGAAGTCCCAAAACAGAGGCCACCAAGAATATACTGCATCAGATATCTCCTCAGATCAAAGTCACATGTCATCAGACCAGAGTGACCCCGCTAAATGCCGCGAACATATTCTCTGGATGCTCCATAGTATGCGAAGCATTCGATGATCCCGAGGAGAAGGCAATGTTCATGAATACCATATTATGCGAATGCCCCGATACATTCGTGATCTCGGGGTCCGGCATGGCCGGATACGAGGACTCCAACCTCATAAAGACCAAAAGACAATTCAATAATCTTTGCTTATGCGGTGACAGCGTCAACGAGGCTCGTATGGGAATGGGGCTCATGGCTCCGCGCGTAGGCATATGCGCTGGACACATGGCCAACGCGGTCGTAAGACACCTTATGGGTCTCGACGTCTGAGGCAATACAATGGAAGACCTATTGGATATCGGGGGCAAGAAATTCAAATCCAGGTTCATACTGGGTTCGGGAAAATTCTCCCTTGGGATGACGAATGCAGTCATAAACAACGGTGGGGTGGAGATAGCCACCTTAGCGATCAGACGTGCGAACACCGGGGGAGAAGAGGATATACTGGACTATATGCCGAAGGGCATAACCCTCCTGCCGAACACCTCGGGGGCAAGAAATGCAGAAGAGGCCATAAGAATCGCCAGATTGGCCAGAGAACTTGGATGCGGAAATATGGTGAAAGTAGAGATCATACGTGACTCCAGATACCTTCTGCCGGACAATTGCGAGACGATTAAGGCAACCAAGATGCTGTCGAATGAAGGATTCATAGTCATGCCGTACATGATGCCCGACCTCTCCGCGGCTAGATCCATGCAGGATGCAGGAGCGGCAGCTGTCATGCCATTGGGATCTCCCATAGGCAGCAACAAAGGCTTACTGACCAGAGAATTCATCAAGATACTGGTGGATGAAATAGACCTGCCCGTGATAGTCGATGCCGGAATCGGCCGTCCATCACAGGCATGTGAAGCCATGGAAATGGGGTGCGCTGCAGTCATGGCTAACACGGCAATCGCGACCGCAGGGGACGTACCTGCAATGGCAACCGCATTCAGGATGGCCATAGAAGCAGGAAGACTCGCTTACCTTTCAAAACCCGGCAGGATCCTCAACAACAGGGGAGAGGCCTCGAGCCCGTTGACAGGATTCCTCGGGGGCATCTGAAATGGACATGAGGTCCGTGGATGCAGAGGCATACCATGACACTATGGAACATATCGACTCCGACGTAATAAACAAGGTATTGAACACGGCCGAATCGCTGAGCTACATCACATACACGGAAAAAGACGTTCTGAGGGCACTGGATAAAGATCGCATAGACTTGGAGGACTTCGCAGCCCTGTTATCCCCTGCAGCCGAAAAATATATTGAGGCTATAGCAGCAAGGGCCAGAGACGAAACCAGAAGGCACTTCGGGAATTCTGTCTGCATGTTCACACCGATATACACATCGAACTACTGCACGAACCAATGCGTATATTGCGGATTCAACTGCAAGAACGACATACACAGAGCAAAACTCACAATCGACGAAGTCGATAAGGAAATGAAATCCATAGCCTCCACCGGACTGACAGAGATCCTCATACTTACAGGAGAATCCAGGAAGATGTCCGATATAGGTTACATAGGGGACTGTGTCAAAACAGCGACCAAGTACTTCTCCAGCATAGGTCTGGAAGTATATCCCATGAACAGTGAGGAATACAGATACCTAAGGGATTGCGGTGCGGATTACGTAACAGTCTTCCAGGAAACATACGATCCTGCAAGATATGCGGAACTGCACATCTCCGGCCCCAAGCGTGTGTTCTCATACAGATTCAATGCCCAGGAACGTGCACTGATGGGAGGGATGAGAGGTGTCGCATTCGGAGCACTGCTTGGATTGGGCGAATTCAGAAAAGACGCACTCACATGCGGAATCCATGCCTACATGATACAGAGAAAGTACCCTCATGCCGAGATCTCATTCTCACTTCCCAGACTTAGACCGTGCATAAGCAACGGAGAGGATAATAACCCTGTTCACGAAAAAGATCTTCTACAGGTAGCCCTCGCATACAGGATCCTCATGCCCTTCGCAGGCGAGACAATATCCACCAGGGAGAACATGGATTTCCGCAATGGGATCGTGAACCTGTGTGCAACCAAGATATCTGCGAGCGTGTGCGTCGGGATAGGCGGGCGTGGCAGCAAAGAAAAAGGCGATGAACAGTTCGACATATCCGACCATAGGACTGTAGCCGAAGTCCGCAAGGCTCTTTTGGATGAAGGATTGCAACCCGTCTTCAACGATTATGTGAGGGTCTGATGATCTTCGCCGTTACGGACAGGAAGAACAGCAACCATCAATTCGTAGAACAGATAGGTCTCATCGCATCAGGTAAACCAGATATGATAATCTTCAGGGAGAAGGATCTTCCTGAACGGGATTACCGGGACCTTGTATCACAGTGCCTATCCGCATGTTCGGAAAACAAGGTGCCGGCATGTGTGAACAGATATACTGAGACCGCGATAGAACTCGGGATCGACAATATACAGCTTCAGATGGACATCCTGAGAAAAACCTCTTTTAAGACACCTGAACTGAACATCGGAGCATCCGTGCACAGTATAGAAGAAGCCGAAGAAGCAGAGGATCTGGGTGCCATGCGCCTGATATTCGGCAATGTGTTCGAAACCGCATGCAAACCTGGTAAGGCAGCAGCAGGAACAGAGATTCTCAAGAGTGTATGCGATGCCACGGCATTGCCTGTGATGGCTATAGGCGGGATAACCTCCGAAAACGTACGTGCAGTCATGGATGCGGGAGCGGCGGGAGTTTGTGTAATGTCCTCGATGATGTTGTCAGATGACCCCGGTACCATAATACGGGCCCTTCGCTCCGAAATATGAATAAGCCATCCTCGCTATGATGAGAACATGTTGTTCGATATATCTAGTATTATTGAGACAGTCAGGTCAACAAGACCCCTTGTACACCATATAACGAATTACGTGACTGTCAACGATTGCGCCAACATATGCCTTTGTTCCGGAGGATCGCCCGTCATGACTGATGAGGAGAAGGACATACCTGAGATGGTCGCCATCTCCTCCGCAGTGGTACTCAACATAGGCACATTGAACGAGAGGATTGTGAGATCCATGCTGTTGGCCGGGAAGATCGCGAACGAACACAAAATACCAGTCATACTCGATCCAGTCGGTGTCGGTGCCACGACATACAGAACGAAGGTCATTTGGAATATTATCGACAGCGTGAAAATCGACGTAATAAAAGGAAACAGCGGAGAGATAGCCGCCATGTGCGGGGATTGCGGAACCGTGAAAGGGGTAGACTCTGTTTCAGACACGGAAGATGCCAGACAGACCATCTCCCTTTCTGAGAGAACCGGAGCTATCGTAGCAGCCACCGGTAGGAAGGACTACGTCTCCGATGGCAAGACCACCTACATACTGGAGAATGGGTGCAATATGATGGGCACCGTCTCAGGCACGGGGTGCATGGCATCATCAGTGGTAGGAGCATACGTAGGTGCCATGGGAGCATCGGCAGAAAACGTAGCCGCAGCTATATCAGCATTCAACATAGCCGGAGAGATCGCAAGTATGCAATCCAAAGGGCCAGGATCTTTCAAGATCATGCTAATGGATTCAATGTACAATCTGGAAACCGATGAGGTTCGCAGAAGGTTGAAGGTTTCGAAGAATGGCACATGCGAAGGAGTATCTCATAACGTCCGAGCATATACATAAACGCCCACATTGCCGAAACCACCGGCGGCCATGTATGTGTCCACGACCAGTTCAAAACCCAGATGTGAATAGAAATCATGATCACTCAGACCGCTGGTGAAAAGAAATGTGTCCTTGACACCGTCTGATCTCATAACGGACACGATCTCATCGATGAGTGCCCTGCCTATACCCAGACCACGGCAGTTTGGATCCACAGCAAGCAGGACTATCTCGGAATCGAACTTCCTTCCGATAACCCTCAAGGCCTCCCTGTACAAGGTGAGCACCTTATCATAATAGTCCAAATAATCAAGAGACCTACTGTCCGATGATAGAGACAACGCTGATCTGACACGGTCTGAATGCGCCTCATCGTGTCCTGACCACAGTGGTTCGGAGAAAACGTGCCCCAGGACGAAACCGACAGCCCTACCGTCCAGTAAGGCAACCCTGGAACGATTAGATTCCTCTAGAAATATGGATGAGAAATTTAGTGTTATCAGATCATCGTACACAGGGTCTCCGACAAAAAAGGACCTGCCCCAGCACCCTCCGACAACAGCCTTCAACATTGGGAGATCTGAAGGATCATAATCTCTGAACGTCAATTCCGACATGTGCACCTCAGAGCATCTTTAGGTCGCCTGTGACCTTATCCAACTGTGCAACGGGAGCCGGACCGATACCTAGACATGTGTATGTACCCGGCGCGATCTCAGTTCTGCCTGCATCACATATAATCGATGTGATAAATCCCTGAGCTTCCGCTACGGCTTTGAATTCGAATAGCTCCCGTTCGGAATCCACTTTGAGGACCACCTTCGCCTGACCTTCGGAGATCCAGGCATCAAAATTTTTCTTGTCGCGCTTTTGTGAGGCCAGAGCACAGTTGACAGCGGCATGACCAGCCTGAGCGGCTATCTTACCTTTGCTCATCTTCAGGTCGTTCCTCATAAGTATCACGACCTTGCGCTCATCACCATCACCCGAGGGACGGAATAACATGGCCATTGCAATCATCGGCATAATATTTCAATCCGACGAGGGGTCGTTACTGAACACATACGATTCCAATGCACCTATGCCGGTATCTCTGAAAACATCCTTGTGGATGAGCTTGTAACCGCTATGCCTGTAAAATCCCACATTGCAGTTATCCGTTGTGTAGAAATAATACCTTCCAGCACTTCCACTGGTAAACCCCGTGTCCCTCAACAACCTGGTTCCTACCCCTCTGCCCTGTACCGTTGGGGAGACCGCAAACAGAACCAACTCTGAGTCGAAATTACCTCCCGCTTTCGCCATGGCGGCCTTACATAGACTCTCCGTCCAATCATAGAACCTGAACGTGGCATCACAGGCATCATCACTTGCAAGAGCCGAACGTATCCTGGCCTCCTCCGAAGAGTAGACTGATCCATCCAAGGGTTCCGTAAAAATATGCCCGCCGATGAACCCGATAACCTTGCCACCGGAAACGGCAACCTCAGAACGATTTATCAGAGAAAGATAGTGGTACACGAAATGCCAGATCATCTCTTCTCCGCGACCCGGCGCATACCTCCCCAGAACCCCTGACCAGATCTCCGATACCAGAACTTTAACGCCCTCCAGATCCGAATCCTCGTATTTCCTGTAGGATATCTCCATGAATCCACGAGCGATGTGCATGGATTTAGCATATACGTACCATTGGGATTCGAACGATTCTAATAGAAACTCCGACGAATGAATCATCGGATTCTACCGGATCCGAAACCATCCTTTATTTCTACCCATAGCACGATGCCTGCAACATGGCTATGATCGATATAGAGTACAGACATTCGACCGAACCCCCGTCCGATGCCGGAGAGATAAGGAGGGCTTCAATCGAGAAGATGCATGAGTACCTGAATGAGCTGGTATGCGAGATGCAGATGTCAGACATATCCTCCAAACTCATAGACAAGGAATCCGAAGGTCCCAATATGGTCTACATAAACGGTAAGACCATACATCAAATACTCGATGGACTGAAAATAATAATGCAGGATACGGAAGATGCATGTGACAGCGGAAACGTCACCATAGTAAAATTCGGCCGTCCGACCCTGGATTGGAATAAGGACATTATAGAAGACATACCGGACATACTCATGAAGAATGCCATCGCCAAGGTATTCGCCGACATCAACAACAACAGAATCATTTAAATCGATATTATCGATGTTCTCGAACGATGTTCGAGATAGTGAAGAGGGACGGATTGGCAAGGATAGGCAAACTTGAGACCAAACACGGTATTTTGGAGACTCCGGCATTACTTCCGGTCGTCAATCCCAAGATCAACACTATATCGCCAAGGGAACTTTACGATGAGTTCGGCTTCAGGGCGATGATCACTAACTCATACATAATCAAGAACTCTCCCGAACTGAAGAAAAAAGCACTGGAGATGGGACTCCACGAGATGCTGGATTTCCCGGGGGTAATAATGACTGATTCGGGTACCTTCCAAAGCCATATGTACGGTGAGGTTGAGGTCACCAACGAGGAGATGGTGGGTTTCCAGAGAGATATAGGTACGGACATAGGAACAGTTCTGGACATATTCACAGAACCCTATTGGACCAAGGAACAGACGGCGGAATCCATAGAGGTCACACTGAAGAGAACGCAGAAAGCCTGTGAGATGAAGGGCGATATGATGATCAACGGTGTAGGCCAGGGATCCATATACACCGATTTAAGGGAGGACTGCGCCAGAAGGATGGCGTCGATGGACATAGATGTGCATCCCATCGGAGGTGTCGTACCACTTATGGAACAATACCGTTACATGGACCTTGTCGATGTTGTGCTCTCATCCAAGAAAGGACTGAACCCCAACAGACCTGTGCATCTCTTCGGTGCCGGACACCCCATGATATTGGCATTGGCAACACTCATGGGATGCGATTTGTTCGATTCAGCATCATATGCCAAATTCGCAAGGGATGATAGAATGATGTTCATAGACGGAACATTCCGTCTGCAGGACATGCAATCCTTGGACTGCAACTGCCCCGCTTGCCGTGGGCACACCCTTCAGTCATTGAGGAAACTGCCCTCCAAAGAAAGAACCAGGGTTATAGCCAAACACAACCTTTATCAGATAACCGAGGAACTCGCCTTGGTCAAGAGATACCTCACCGAGGGAAGACTATGGGAATTGGCCGAGATGAGGTGCAGGGCGCACCCCGCACTTTTAGATGCATTGAGGAAACTGGAAGAATATCAGGACTTTTTGGAATTGACAGAACCCATCAGCAGGACTGGAGCCATGTTCTACACAGGTGCGGAGACCAGAGGACGTCCGGTCTTCAAAAGATATCTAGACAGGTTGAATGAAAGATACATACCTCCAACGGAGAAAGCTGTCATATTCGTGGATGAGGGATCCAAACCCTACAGCAGGGCCTTCGCCTCTGATTTCGACAAAGCCCGTAAGGCAGGATATACACCGGTGGTCCTATCGCCGTTCGGACCGGTTCCGGCAGAACTCGATGAGATGTATCCTCTGGCTCAATCCCTGTTCCCTTACAACAACGACATAGATACGGAAATCGAATCTAAAGCCTCAACCGAAGATTTCCTGACATCCAAATTCAAGGAAACCATAAAATGCGAAGACATTCCAGAAAAAGGAAATGAGGAATTCGATGCAGACCTCCTCAGAGCAGTGGCCGTATCCAGATATCAATTCGGTATCAAAGCAACAGAGACACTTTTCCGCGGTAATGTGGAACTGGTGAAAAGCAGGAAGACCGGTAAGATAAGGAATGTCATATCGGATGGAGAACACGTGCTCTCCATGCGTGCACCAGACGGTATGTACTCATTGAAAATAGAAGGTGCCAAAAGAATAACGGAGAAGGTTCCCGCACCTCACATGAGAGTAGTCCTGATGGATGACGCTGTCCCCTTCGTCTCACAAGGCAGGAACGCTTTCTGTCAATTTATAACATCATGTGACGAATCCCTTGTCCCCATGGATGAGGCGATACTCGTGGATAAGGACGATAATGTCGTGGCCACAGGGCGTCTGCAGGTTATAGCGAACGAGATATACTCACTCAAGAAAGGCATCGCTGTCAAGGTCCGCAGCGGATCCGGAGACGACGAGTCCTGAAGATTCCTCTGCAACCTTGATACATGCCAGAAGGTCATCGGCGGTGTTCTTGAGTGTTCCCGCCGACTCCGCTTCCAAGAAAAATTTTATGATGTTCCCCTGGAGCTCCGTACGCACATAACCCACGTTGTCAGGAGACAGCGCTTTGCAAACTGCCTCGGCAGTTCTTGCATCGGGATAATCCAAACGAAGCTCCAATGATATCAGGGAATCACCTCTTCTGATTCAGCACATAGTCGACGATTGCATCCCCGACCTGTTCCGTATTGAGCTTTCCACCAAGATCGGGAGTCGTGTTGTGCGTATCCAGACAATGCCTCACAGCATCATGCAATACGCTCCCCTCCTCTGCGAATCCCTGATTCTCCAAGAGCATCTGTGCAGCGAGCACAGCCGCTATAGGATTGGCCTTGCCCTGACCAGCTATATCAGGTGCTGATCCATGTATCGGCTCGAACATACTGACACCTTCCGGGTTTATGTTACCGCTTCCTCCCATGCCCAATCCGCCCTGCAGCTGCGCACCCAGATCTGTAAGTATGTCTCCGAAAAGATTGGGAACCGCTATAGTCCCGAAGGTCTCGGGACGTACTATCATCGCCATGGCCATGGCATCCACGAACATGAAATCGAGTCCCATGCCATACTCCTTGGCCTTCTGCTGGAATATCTCCCTCTGCAATCCGTACACGTTGGTACATACGTTCGCCTTATCGACAAGGGTGACTTTGTCCTCGCCCCTGGCCTGCGCATACCTGAAGGCATAATCCGCGAAACGCGATATGCCCTTCCTCGACAAGAATCCTATCTCGAACGCGAAATCGTCAGCTGGCTCAGCCTTGACATCCAGAGTGACATCCAGAGTATACATCTCCCTCTTGACTTTCAATTTGGATGTGCTGTTGGACGGCCCGAACCTACCTCCGGCACCCATGTAGAAATCCTCGGTGTTCTCCCTGAGGAAATGCATATCGAAAGGAACCTCTCTTTTCAGAGGGACCAATGGGAACCAGGATGTGACGGGTCTCAGATTTATGTACTGATCGAAAACCGCTCTCATCTTCAAAAGGATACCCTGTTCAAGGACCCCGGGTTTGACCCTGGGATCGCCGATAGCACCGAAATATATCGCATCCTTCTTCTTGAGGAGATCTATATCCTGATCTGTAAGAAGTTCTCCTGTTTTTAGGTACCTGTCGGAACCTATATCCATGAACTCCCCTTCGTATTCGAAGGACGACACTTCGGAGACCGCATCCAAGACCTTCAGTCCGGCCGCGATGACCTCTTTCCCTATCCCGTCTCCGGGGATTATAGCCAGATGCTTCATAGTTTACCCTCCTTGACCATGTTTATGAGCCCTCCGCATTTCACCAGATCGTCGATGAACGGAGGATATTTGTGAAATTCGAATTCTTTACCTGTAGTAATGTTCCTGACAACACCTTTCTCGGTGTCCACAGACAGGACGTCACCTTCAGAGGCATCTACCTTGCATTCCACCAACAGAAGACCGATGTTCATGGAGTTCCTATAGAATATACGAGCGAAGGATTCGGCAATTATACATGAGAATCCTGCCTCTATGAGTGACAGGGGAGCATGCTCCCTGGATGATCCACAGCCGAAATTCCTTCCGGCAACGAGTATGTCACCTTTGCTGACCTGCTGTGCAAATCCCGGTCTGACCTTCTCAAATATAAAATCATCCAGATGATCGAGATTGGTTGATACGAGACGTTCGGCAGGTATTATCTGATCGGTATCCACATTGTCCCCGAACTTCCAAACCTTAGCTCCCACGGATATGACCGGAACGACATGTTCCTCACCATGAGATCTGCATACCTTTGGTTCCATGCCGGACATCAGAATTCCTCCAGTTGATCGGGAGTTACAATCTTTCCTGCTATGGCCGATGCAGCAACAACCTGCGGACCTGCGAGATAAACCTCAGATGCTTTATCTCCCATCCTGCCTATGAAATTCCTGTTGGTGGAGGATACAGCCCTCTCACCTGCAGCCAATATGCCCATGTAACCGCCCAGACATGCCCCGCAAGTCGGACCGGATATGAACGCTCCTGCATCCAGGAATATCTTTATCAAACCCTCATCCAACATCTGACGGTACACCCTCTGGGATGCCGGAACGACCAGGAACCTGATGTTCGGATTGACCTGCCTGCCCTTCACGATCTTGGCAGCTATGCGCATATCCTCTATACGTCCATTGGTACATGATCCGAGATACGCCTGATCTATCGTGACATCCGTATCCTTGACCGCATGACCATTACTAGGCAGATGGGGGAACGCCACCATGGAATCAATTTCCGAAAGATCGTATTTCAGGATGCGACAGTATTTTGCATCAGGATCCGCATCCACGGGTTTGTAGTCACCTTTTACCGTATCTTTGATGTATTCCCTTGTAAGGTCATCACATGGGAATATACCAGCCTTTCCGCCAGCCTCTATGGCCATGTTGGATACTGCCAACCTGTCAGAAACCGTAATGTTAGCGACCCCGGGACCGTGGAACTCGAATGCCTTGTAGTTGGCTCCGTCCACACCTATGTCTGTGATTATCTTTATTATGAGGTCCTTGCCTCCCACATTCTCCTTGAACTTCCCAGTGAGTTCCACCTTAATGGTCTCGGGAACCTTGAACCAGAGACGGCCAGTGGCAAATGCTGCTGCAGCCTCAGTGGAACCGATACCTGTAGAGAATGCGTTTATACCACCATAGGTACAGGTGTGAGAATCGGCACCCACTATCAATCTACCGGGAGCTGCAAACCCTTCCTCGATCATCATCTGATGGCAAACACCGCCCTTACCCACTTCGTAGTAGTTCTTTATGCCGTGCTTCCTTACGAAATCCCTCATCTCCTTAGCCTGTTCAGCAGAGGCCACATCCTTGTTGGGGACATAGTGATCGGGTATCAGGACCATACGATCCTTGTACATCTCGTCCGTACCTATCTTGTCATACTCTCTGAAAGCTATAGGACCAGTGACATCATTGACCATCACGTAGTCAACATTCGCCACAACTATCTGTCCAGCCACTGCATCGGTCCCGGATTTCTCCGAGAATATCTTCTCTGCGATTGTTTTTCCCATTACGCATTCCTCTTCCTTGCGAAATCCCTGTTGATAGCTGCCATCGTGGCATCCACTGAGGTCTCGACGATGTCCAGACCCACTGCCTTACCTACCGACAGGTTACCATCGTTCTGTACGTTCTTCACCATGACCGTAACCTCGCATATCGAGTCGCTCTTACCGGTTATGGCGCTGAGTTTGTACTCCTCCATGGTGATCTTATCGTTCACCGCCATCCTTATGGCGTTTATAGCTGCATCGACAGGACCCACACCAATACTGGCAACGGTTCTCCTGTCATCATCTCCGACTGTCACGGTGACCGTGGCCGTGGATGTGGTGTCCTTTCCGGTCAACACCGTCAACTGATCCAATGAGACCTTCTTCTCCGCCATACCCTTCTTGTACAGGAGATCATCCACTATGGCCATCAGTTCAGCATCATCGATCTCTTTACCGCCTATGGCGATGTTCTTGATCATCTCCATCAATTCTGGCATGTGATCGGATGGGAACTTTATTCCCAGAGCATCCAGCCTCCCCTGTACTGAATGTGCACCTGAATGTTTACCCAGGACGATCTGCCTGTCTACACCCACCAATTCCGGCAGGAATGGCTCGTAAGTCGAAGTGTTGTTCATGATACCATGTACATGTATCCCAGACTCGTGGGCGAAGGCATTCCTGCCAACAATAGGTTTGTTATAAGCCATGTTGAATCCGGTGACCCTCTCCACGATCTTAGAGACACTCCCTATCTTACTCATGTTGACCGTCTTAACACCATAGTTCGCGAACAGATTCAACGCCACCTCTTCCAATGCGGCATTGCCTGTCCTCTCTCCAATACCGTTCATACAGACGTGACATATGGTCGCACCCGACTCTACGGCGGCTATTGTGTTGGCAACTGCCAAACCCATGTCATTGTGACAATGCACGGCTATAGGGATCTTAACAGTCTTCCTTATCTCACCTACGAGGTATCTCATAGCATTCGGGATTATCACACCCACGGTATCGGGTATGTTTATCGCCGAAGCCCCGGCCTCCTCAACACCCTGATAAACCGACTTCATGAACTCCAGATCAGACCTCGTGGCATCCTCACAGGAGAACTGCACTTTCAGACCATGGTCTCTGGCATACTCCACCGTGTCTATGGCCTTGGACCTGACATCCTCGGGAGTCATCTTCAGTTTGTACTTCATGTGAAGTTCCGATGTGGCAATGAACGTATGAATATAATCCAATCCAGAATCTATAACAGCATCCACATCAGAATGATTGGAACGGGCCAGACTGCACAGTGTTGCATTCGGGCTGGCATCTACGATCCTCTTGATGGTCTCTTTCTCAGCCTCACCAGAGGCAGCGAATCCCACCTCCATGATGTCGACTCCGAGATCGTCGAGGGCAAGTGCTATACGAACCTTATCGTCTTGGCTCAATGCTATGCCAGGAGCTTGTTCACCATCCCTCAGTGTAGTATCGAAGATCTTTACATCCTTGATGGGGCCCACACCGGAGAGCGCAAGCTGATTATATGGACTGATTGCAAGCATATCTTCCAAATTCCTAGCGCTTTCACTGGTTTGTTGCGTTTTCATAAAAACCACCAAACCGTCATAGCTACCACTACTTACTTAAGAAGAATAAGTCCGGTGGTTGTGCTGAAGATCATTTAAATCCTCTCTGACGGTAAACCGCCATTATTTCCGGATTATATAAAGATTAGGTACTCCATCTTGCATATAACATACAATCCGAATTTACAGTATATTCTTGGGTATAATACTCACAATCGTCCACATACCAACCCATAAAACTACCATTTGGAATTTCAATAAATAAATCAGATAATTCCTCAGAATATGGTTGATACAGAGTTAAATTTGTATCTTTGGAATAGAAAAATGAAACGTAATTCGATTCGTAAACGTATGTCAGTTTATTAATCGTTTTGAACTCGTAATCTGAAGTGACGTGCAGTAAAAATCCATTGTTAACATTTTCCTTGACTAGAGAATAACTAGATAGGTAATTTTCAGGTATCTCATACCCGTATTTTGGAGAAATTACTATTGTATTTTCTACCGTTAGTGATTTTAAATTGGTTCCAGAATACATTACACCATCAATCGTGTAATAAAAATTATTTCCGAATAATACATCATATGATATTGGAGTCCAGTATGAAATGACGTCTAAATCTGAAAAAACAGCAGATACTGTATTATCCCAACAAGTAAACGTATAACATTCTTTCACAGGAATTTGCAAAATTTGCGGAATATTGTCCCCTTCGGCCGCATATATAGTTCTAAAAATGGAAGAATATCCCCAGTAACTTACCCTGTAAACTGAAGGCAACGAACAGTCTTCAGAGAATTTGTAACCGTTTGCAGACACTGTAACCCCTCCCATCGAGGTCAACTTCAAGGAATAACCGTCGGGAAGCTCATAACCTGAATCAGAATTGACCGATACAACTTCCTCGGAGCACACTGTAAAAGATGTTCTTTCCCCATGTGTTCCGGAAATGACATTATCGCCAAGCGTCAAAGTACATATGCCTGGGAAATACGAATCACCCGATACTGTATACCCTTCTGACACAGGATGTACAGTTACAGGGATGTACATGTCATAATTCAAAGGCATGGCATACCCATCATCCACATACAATGATACAATGTCCCTGCATGTCGCAGAAGTCACCTCATATCCATCGATCATCAATGATACGTGCTCCCCAACAGATATTGTGTATGTTTTGAGCTGTACTCCACACACCGAGACCCTCTGTATCGCAGTTACACCCGATATGTCAACGACTCCGTCGACCATCTCCACAAGTTCACCGTTTACCATCACGACGAAATCCTCCCCAAACTCGTAATCTGGCAGAAGATTAAACGTGAGTGAATATGACAAACCATAATGTACAACCCTCTCAGAGGAAACCATGACATACCCGTCCATGATGTCTGGAAGTATTATTTCGAAGGTCCTCAAATCGTAAACACCTGAGACTGAGACCATTTGATCGGAATGTATATCCTCCAGAAATATGCGGGACATGCCATCAGGCTCCACCGCCCTCCCGTTGACCTTTATGAGGAGACCGTCATCCCCATAACCAGATTTCAGGGAATACATCAGAACACATCTCCCGCCATCCGACACCTCATCAACATCAGAGGTGATCGAGTAGCCGATCTGCTCAGATGGCAAAGATATGCCGTACATCATATTCCCCTTCACAATAGCAATAGTGACCCCAGATTGACCTGATACCACGTATCCCTCATCTCCCAGAATTGCACCCGTTACCTCGTAATAACTTCCTTTTGGGAGATCAGGTAATGAAAAGGTGTCTCCTTTCGCGAACATGTTTCTTTGCATGTAGTTCGCGGAATCTGTAAGAATCTCTGGAGAGCCCTCTGATTCCGTATCGAAACCGTCAGAACCGATAAATTCTAAACCGTATAGGAACGTCCACCTATACCCGAGTTCATTGACAGAGAATGAAACATGATCCCCAGAAATGACCTTATTGAAAGCCTCGATCCCATGATCGGATGAGTGAAAAGCGAAGAATTCCGAGCCTTCCGGTACAAACATGGGGACACTGACATCCATTCTGCCAGATATGCCTTCCAACACATCCGATTCGGACGTGACATCGACATCCATCCCATCATCCAACATCCTCAACCCGATATCCAATACACCCTCAGACATAATATCATGGAAATCGCTGACGGTACTTTCATCGAATCCGATTTCAACACCGTTCTGGAACATCATCCTCATCGGGGAACTGTGAAAGTACAGGGAATCGATTGCTGCGAAAGAGATACGGACATGCCCCGTATAGGGCATGTATCTGAAATCCATGACAGAGGGACAACGATGGCCCTCACAGATATCAAAACAAAGATTTCCCTCCTCGGAACTCATCTTCCCATATGCTGTCACAGCATACAGTCTTAGTTCCCCTTCAACATTCACAGCATGACCTGGAACCAACAGATCTCCGGACATATCGGGGGATTGACACCATCCGAAGAATGTACGTCCATCACAGGCAGACGGATCCACATCCTTCAGACGGATCGGACCATCACAGGCATCTTCCTCCAGGATGCAGTCCCCATCCATGTATATGACTTTCGCTGTGGAGGATCCGTCATCGATATCGATCAATAGTAACGCGGATGGAACTGACAAGGCCAATAATAACAGTAATAACACAACGAATCTGCCCATGGTGATCTCCTCGGGTCGCCACGGCCGATTCCCTGACCGCAGACCATAATGAATCCACAATCAGCTTATCAACATTACGGTTAAAAATATCCAGATATTATATTTGGTGATACATTAAAAATAATTTACATGCCTATAATGTATTCGAAACAGTCAACAGTCAACGCCCGTTCTGCCCTCTGAGAGACATCCTATTTCTGCTGAAAGGATCGACAAACAAAGCCAAGAGAATCCAGTCCTTGATACCGACATTCTCGGCATAAGGGGGAGTGAATATCTTCCTGACAGAAGGCAGGAACATGTAAAGGATGACCAGAGCCATTATGACCATCATCAATGTGGGACTCACACACAACGGACCGACAGCCATGTTGAGGTCAAACACCGAGTATATCGACAGCATGCTCACAGCCGCCAAGACTATGTATAAACCTGACAGCCTAACAACGGTCCCCCACGCATTCCTGTTACGGGACATAAGCCAGAATGCCGCTATCAGATATCTAAAGTACATCCCGAGAAACAGGAATATCGCCAAGAAATACAGCACGATCTTGAACGGTGAACCAGTCATGATTACCTCATCGACCTCCAACATCGCTCTGTACAAGTAAACGGATGCCACGAACATCGCAAGGACCATGACCGCTACCATTGAAACTGGCGGATTCTTGAGTCTTGACATGTATTCCCCTTTGTCCAGGGGGGGTTCCCGTACCACCATGTTCCCTGTATCGCGTTGATTTAAAATAACCTACGCACATTCGAGTTCGATGAAAGAGGATATTTCGAAAGCCAAAGATGATGTCCTCAGAACGATATTAGGGCGCACCTGGACGGATCTTTTGTTCCGTCCATCTCTCGTCATAACTGTCATATCATCATACATACTCTTCGCCCTGTACTATATTTACAAAGTGAGTACTCTGAAACTTATATCATCCGATCCAGACCTTCTGGTGTGTGATACCCTCATGCTCATCACGGGATCCCTGGTTATAGTACTGACCATGGGGATACTCATATACGGTAACATGGCACATGAGAAACATGAGGACGAACTCAGGAAACACATAATATCTTATGTATCCGCTAGATTCGACAATGGAGAACATGAATTGTCAGACACTTTGAAAGATCTGACAGCCATAGATTCGGAGATCAACGAACACTCTGAAGACGATGACCTCAGAAACATATGCTGCATGATGCTGATACTCTTGATATTCTCATGCCTGAGCCTCATACCCTCAATGCAATTCTACAAGTACATTTTCGTTGTATTGAACTATACGCTAACCATAGGCATATGTCTTATCGTAGTACCTTCGCTGAGCACATTCATACCAAGACACGGGAAAGGCACGGCGAGATTCTTCAACAGACTGTACGAGTCCGCAGAGGAACTCGGGTTGGGAGTCATGCCAATGGACCTTGAGTTCCCTCAGGTACCTCTGAAAAGATACAGAATGTACACCATTGTCACACTAGGGGTCTTTGGAATATACTGGCTCACGAAAGTGTTCTCCAGCAGAAACATACATTACATGGAACAATGGTATTTCGAGGACTGCCTTTTCCTCTCACTTAAAAATGATGTGGAATGCGCAGTATCGCAGGGACCTGAGCATTCCACCAAGATATGTTGAGATCGTCACTCCTTGGACTCTGGAGCGTCTTCCTGAACGGTTTCCTCGGAACCCTCTTCATCAGCAGCTTCCTCATCCAGAACCGTAACCTCTGATTGGACCTCGACATCTTCTTCGACATCATCTGTCTTAAGCGGAGATGTCTCAGCGGCCTTCTTTGAGGCCTTATCCTTCTTCGGCTTGTCGTTCTTCAGCTGCTCCTCGCCCTCGTCCTCATCATCTGAATAACATCTTCCCTTGTATGCCTCAAGATCACATCTGTATTTGGCCTTGGACTCTTTCTCCGCCGTCTTCCTTTTGGCGATATCTTCCTTGAGTTTGGATTTGGCTTCAGCCCTCTCCTCCTTGGGAAGCTTCTTTATCTCCTTACGGCGACTGGCCTCAGCCTTCCTGGCATAATATCTGTCATCGGACATCCTGTCTCTGACGGCCTCCAACTCCTCTTTCTTTGACCTCGCGATCTTCTCGTGCCTAACCGTGGCCTTCGGCTGGTACTTGTTGTTGTTGCTCTGATTATTGGATTTAGGATCTCCGGACATCAATTCACCTGCATTCGGAATGAAACATTCCTGCCCGAGAATTACGATTATACAATTTAAACCTAGCCTGGATATAATCGGAGAACGAATATCATGTACATCAAAACATACGAACCTAAAATGAGTCTGAAAATCATAAAACTGAAGAGTGGGCATATGCCCACTCCGAAGAAGACGTTTACCGGTATCTGCGACAATACCCGATCAGAGGGTGTATGTCCAAAGATTGTGTATGTTGCAGAGTTCCCTTGCCACTATGTTCTTGGCATCGGTCTTGAAGAACGCTTCAGGCGCATCGCCCGGTTTCAAGTACTTCCTCATTAACATACCATCTGCACATATCTCGATGTACACTATGTAGTGCTCTTCTGTCATGGGGTGCGGTGCATCCCTGCCTACCTTGACGAGCACGCCACCATCCTTCCTCTCTATGAAGGGCACATGCTTCTCTGATGGTTCGCCTGTCTTAGGAACGAGTTCCTCCATCTCCTCACCGCAGCATATCGTAACAGGACTTCCTGCATAAAGTATCTCGATGATCTTCTTACACACATTGCATTTGTATATTGCTCTTTGCTTCATTGCCATTCAATCACCCCCGTACGTATCGCATTCCACAATATTAATAATAGATGGGAAACGGATAATTCTAAATCAAAGGACATTGTTGGCACGATACGATGATCAGGGCATTCTACATAGAATCGAAAAACGATATTATTGTCACAGGTCAGGTGAGGATATCAGAAGGTGTTCCCTCATTCACAGGTAAACTTACACCTCTCAAAAATGTACCCAGAGACGAATCTCCGGAAAGGAACACTGTGATCATCGTCGACGTCGTCGGAATGCAGAAAAGGGATATGGATGAAGCCGTCATGAAAGTCAAATTCCCTGGCTCTGACATATGGTACATGACATGCATAGAGAACAGCGATGATGTTTTTGACGGATTCCTGTCCAACGGCGATGTGCTCCTCATACCATATCACATGATAATATCCGATGACGTATTGTTAGAAGCCTATGAGATTTCGGACAGCTGCATACCGGTGCTGTTCGTATCAAATGGAAAGGTACTGACGGCAGATGGGACCGAAGATATCATGCCATGCATAAACAGGATAAAAAAGATGAGATACCCACGGACCATAGTGTTCGACACCGATGGATCTGTGGACCTCCAGACATGGAGGGAAATACTTATCGACGCTCCCTCCACCATACCTTATGTAACGGAAAAAGCAAAGGAACTTGATGAAATGGGTTTCACAGAGATCGTGGTTGACAGTCAATGACGCTCATACGGTCGATCAGATCTATACCCCATTTTATGCATCTGTCACCGTACACTTCTTCACTATCCGTGTCTGTTGATGGGATTGTAAGTTCTCCCACCCATTCCCTCCCCATCGTTATGGTGAAAGCCTTCAACTCACGTATGACATTGTTGAAATCAGGTTTCGGGGAACCTCCGCATATTACCGCTGCCGCACATCCTGACTTGTCATCTCTGGCCATATGCCAATATGGTTGGAATCTCTCTGTGAATCTCTTCATAAGAGAAGAAGGACCGCTGAACCTTACAGGTGTGGCCAAAATCATGATGTCGGATTCCTCGGCCAATTCTATCAGGTGATCCATGTCGTCCCTTTGATAACATCTGCCACTCTCTCTGCATATGTTGCATCCAGTACAATAACCGATATCCGCGGATGTCAGGTCCTCATAGATTACATCGGCTCCCCTGCACTCGATGCCTTCCATGACCATGCGGCATATCCTCGCCGTGTTACCATCACTGACACCACCTCCACAGACGACGAACACCTTCATAGGCCTATATCTCCAAGAGTATCTTTATACCTTCTCGACAATTATGAGAAAGGATCAGCGATGATGGACGTTTTCAAGAAAGCCAAGAATATGGAATTCCCCCGCAGTGTGAGGATAGGCCACGACAAGATACTCGAATCGGGAGAGATGTGCGATGACCTTCAGCTGGGGAAGATCGGCACCATGATCACTGGAGAGATAACCTACAAAGCTGCCGGAAAGACCGTGGAAGATCTTGTGGTGGAGAAAAAATACGATCTTCAGATAATAAAAACCGGTAATGCTACCCTCGATAACGTTGAAAACGCCGTAACCATAAGCAAAGAATGCGGATCCAGATTCATAATAGCCGTCGGAGGGGGCAGTAAGATAGACATAGCCAAGATAGTGGCCTCCAAACTGAACATACCGTTCATAAGCGTACCCACATCAGTTGCCCATGATGGCATAGCATCGGACAGAGCCTCCATAAAACTGGATAAAGGTGTGAGATCCGTGGCGGCTGTTTCCCCGATGGGCATAATAGCTGATTCGGCTGTCATCAACAAGGCACCCTATCGCTTTTTGGCCGCCGGATGCGCCGATGTCATATCCAATCTGACTGCACTCAAGGACTGGGACTTCGCGGTAAAGATGAGGAACGAAGAATTCAGCAGTTCAGGCTACTATATATCCAAATTCGCAGCTGAGAACCTGATAGATAATGCAAGCATGATTAAACCACACTTCGAAGAGAGCGTGTGGGCAGTCATGAGGCCCGTGATAGCCTCCGGCGTATCCATGTGTATAGCTGGAAGTTCCAGACCGACTAGCGGATCTGAACACATGTTCTCTCATGCACTGGATCTCCTTCATCCCAGCAGTGCCCTCCATGGCGAACAATGTGGCTTGGGAACCATAATGATGATGAAGCTTCACGGTGACGATTGGCAGAAGATACGTGATGCATTAAAACAGATAGGCGCACCCACTACGGCTAAAGAGCTAGGCATACCCGAACAACATATCATAGATGCGCTGGTTGCTGCCAAAGACATAAGGAAGGACAGATTCACCATACTCGGAGATTGGGGATTGACCGAGGACGCGGCTGAGAACCTGGCGCGTTCCACAGGTGTGATTTGAAAGGTGATGGCATGGTGTTGATAACATTGATAGGCGAACCGATGGCGAAAGTAGGCAACAAATTCATCTACCTCGGTCCATTGACGGAATGCAAGGAATGCAAACTGAAGAACGTGTGTTTCAACCTGGAACCTGGAACCCAATATGAGGTTTCTGCAGTAAGGGATCACGTTCACGACTGCGCGCTCAGGGAAGACACCGTACGTGTCGTCGAAGTCAGCAAGATTCCACTGAATGCGGCAATCCAGAAGAAACAGGCAATAGAGGGCAGCATGATAACATTCCAAACGGTGAAATGTGAAAAGATCGACTGCATTAATTATGCCAGATGCCATCCGATCGGTTCCTATGACGGAAGGAAATACACCATAACCGAAGTCAACGGCGATCTGGAATGCCCCATAGGGGAGAAAATGGTTTCAACGAAGATCATCTGAACTTTGTTCAGAACTTCTCTCCGGTTATCCTCTCGTACATATCCACATAGAGCTTGCTCACGCGGTCTATGATATCCTGAGGGAGAGGCGGTATTTCCGGTTCGGGCTTGCCGACTTCACGTGCGGCCATCAGCCTGGCATGATATCCCGTCTCACGATAGTACTGACGCACGAACTCCTTGGACAGCTCAACTATGTTGCCCTTGGCGTATTCCTCTGCATCCCACCAACGATCCTCATCGAGTGTTCCGAACGTGTCCAACACCATAAGGTTACGGTTCTCATCATAACCATACTCCTTCTTCCCATCGCAGTGTATGAGACCGCGTTTCGCTGCTTCTCCAGCAATCATGGAATCGATTCTCAAGGTCGTATCCATGATTTCCTTGTACTCCGCATCGGTGAGACCTGCCATCTCCTTAGCGGCATCGTCGGTCAAATCCATGTCATGATCTTCCAACTTCGTTGTACACTCCATGTATGGGCGAGGAAGCTTGTCGCCACGCTTGACTTCATGACCTTTGGGGAAACCCAACTGCTCTGCGGAGATCTTACCAGATCTCACACGATCTAGGAGCGACCCAGCCACATAGTATCTGCAAATAACCTCTAACGGTATCAGGTAGTTGACCGTCTTGTTGTCGATCTTACTGTAATCCCTGATTATGTTCACTCTCTTCACCCTCATCCTATCGGACGAAGGCTCATCGATATAGTGATTCCTTATGCCGTTGTCACTCAACAGTTTGAACCAGTACTTAGCCGTCCTGCAAAGCGTCTCTCCTTTGTGAGGTATCTTTGAAGGTATTATCTTGTCAAAAACCGAGATATTGTCCGTATATGCGAACTCCAACGTGTTGTCATCTACAAGGTAGACCTCTTTCACCTTTCCGGTCATCAGATGTTGCATACCGGTACGATTGGAGGGCTCGTATTAATAATGATTGAAAACACGTGATCATAAGTGACCGCATACCTCGCATGAAGATCTCCTGCCCACCTCTGAAACCTCAAACGAATTATCAAAAAGATCAACAGTCAGAATCTTCCCTGATAATAACTCACCCACGCCGGTCACCAGTTTGATAACCTCGTTCGCCTGTATTGAAGCTATAAGAGCCACTGCTGAGGATATGGACGGGGACCGCACAGAATTTACACCATTGAAAATGCATTTCAGACACGGTGTTGATCCCGGCATGACAACGGTCACCTGACCAACCATTCCAGATATACCTCCATGCACCAACGGTTTGCGACACATGACCGCATATGAATTCAGATCCATTCTGGATTCCATGTTATCTAGACAGTCCACCAGAACATCACATGATGATAACATAACGGCATTCTCCGGGGAGAACCTCACCGGATATGATTCAGCAGAAACATCTGGATTCACCGACATAAGCCAATCCCGGAGAACGTCCGCTTTGTAATCGGACTGTCCCTCCCGATACACGAATTGTCTGTTCAGATTAGTTGTGTCAGGAATATCCCCGTCCACGATAACTATCTTCCCGATTCCTGCAGATGCCAAAGATGTCGCAACATGAGTCCCCAGACCCCCACATCCTATAATACCCACTGTAGAATTACGTATGCGGTCCATGCCCACCTCACCCACCAAAGGGATCTGACGATCGTAACGTGAAATCATACACCTACGAACTCCATGACCATCGAGATCGCCCGTTTCACGGATGCCTGCCTCACAAGGTCCCTATCTCCTTTGAAATGATTCTCTGACGTGATTGTGTTTTCGCCATCAGTCACGGAAATGAAAACAGTACCCACTGGCTTGACAACCGTCCCCCCGTCCGGACCTGCGACACCTGTTATGGATACAGCCAGATCCGATCCGAATATTCTCCTTGCACCGCTTACCATCTCCTCTGCAGTCTCACGGCTCACCGCACCATGTGCTGCCAATGTCTTCGATGACACTCCCAACAACCTCTCCTTCACAGAATTTGAGTACGTTATCACACCACCGAGGAAAAACCCAGATGAACCTGGAATCGATGTCAGCGTGGAACCCAACATACCTCCGGTGCATGACTCCGCTGTCGACAGTGTCAGACCTCTGCATATTAGAGACTCCTGGAGTACCTTCGAGGACAACTCATTCCCTCCCTGATATCTCGGAAAGCCTGCGAACACCATCTATGTCATCTATAACATTTGCAACGGCATCAGGAACCAGAGAACGCCAATCCTTACCATCTATCATCCTCTGTCTGACCTCTGTCCCAGAATACATATCACGAGAATAAAGTGGAGATTCCCTGAGTTCGAAGCCCGCCTCGCCGAAAAGACGCCTTGTAAACGGGTTGTTACTGTATACACGTTTGAAGGGAGGCACCATGGATACGACATGAGCCACCCAGACAGAATACCTGTTCAAATCCTCTATAGGCACTATGCAATAATTCTCCAATCCCTCATCCTTGAGGGCCTCGTCTATCATGAGATACCTCTCACCGGCTGTGAAAGGATTCTCAGGTTCATGAGAATATTGAGCACTTCCGATTCCTATCACAAGATCCTCGGATTCTGAAGCACATTTCCTTATGACCTCCAGATGACCTTTATGAAGAGGCTGGAATCTGCCGATTATCATGGAGCGGTCGTTGTAGTTGCTCATAGAATGTTCAATACGTTCAGTCGATATAAGAATGATTCGAATGAACCAAATGAAAAATAAAATCCCCGAACCGCTATGATCAGCGGCCGGGGCGTAATCCTATCAAGATGTTTCACTGAGGATTCGGATCGCCACTGACCATCGGTTCGACGATAGCAACCTCTTCTTCGACAACCTCGGGTTCACTCATCTTTGACTCAGGGGGTTCGGGAGGCACTACCTTCTTCTCCACCTTCTCCGAGAGATACTCTGAGGGAGGTTCGATCTTTGTGACATGGGACTTGCCATCCTCTGTCAGCGGAAGAAGCTTGTCAAGATACTCCTCCTTCTTGGGACAGTCTACAAAGGCATACTCGATGACATCACGGAAATTGGACACTGTGTATATGTCCATCGTATCGAAGTACTTCCTGGCAACCATCACATCCTGAGCGTTGTCAGCAGGTATGAGTGCCATCTTGACACCAGCCTTGGCAGCTGCCTCGAGCTTCGCAGTGACGGCACCTACCGGCAGAACCTTGCCTCTGACATTGAGACTTCCAGTCATCGCCATGTCCTGACGTATGGGTATCTCCTCCATGGCCGAAAGTATGACTGTCGCCATCGTTATTGAAGCACTATCTCCCTCGACACCCTCGTAAGTACCGACATACTGCAGATGCACATCCATCTCGGACAGGTTCTTGTTGGCGTACTTCTTTATGACCGCAGTTATGTTCTGAACAGCTTCTTTGGCTATATCACCAAGACGTCCTGTGGCTATTAGCTGGCCACCCTCCTTGTGTTGCGCCGGAGTGACCTCTGCAACTATCGGAAGCACAATTCCTGAATATTCGGATAATCCTGAGTCCGCACCTATGGCAGCAAGCCCGTTGACGGAACCTACCTTCTCGCCAGTCGTACTAAACAGATGATATGACTCCATACCTTCTATCTGACGATCAGCGATCTGTTGCTCCAACCCACGTGCCGATAGCTTGGCGTTCCTGACATCCTCAGCAGTTACGAACTCGGAATTCCTGTTCACCGCTAAATCTCCGGAAACACGTATGAGACCACCCAATTCCCTGAGTCTCAGTGTCAACTTGCCTTTCTTACCGGCACGGCGCTGAGCCTCCTTCACGATCTCTCCGACCGCGTATTTGTCGAAATGGGGTATCTTCTCATCCTTGACAACCTCCTGGGCGACGAATCTCGCAACCTTCATACGGTTGTCTTCCGTATCGACCATGGTGTTGTTCATGTACACCTCGTATCCGTAACCCCTTATCCTCGATCTGAGCGCTGGGTGCATACCCTGTATGGCATCCAGATTACCGGCACAAACCAGTATGAAATCACAAGGTACGGGTTCGGACTTGACAAGAGCACCTGAGGATCTCTCAGACTGGCCAGTGATAGCCATCTTCTTCTCCTGCATGGCAGTCAGCAAAGCCTGCTGCGACTCCATCCTGAGAAGATTGATCTCATCTATGAAGAGAACACCTTTGTTGGCTTTGTGTATATCTCCAGCCTCTAACCTGTCATGTGACGGTGTCTCGAGTCCTCCGCTCTGGAAGGGATCATGTCTCACATCCCCCAGTAATGCTCCCGCATGAGTACCTGTCGCATCTATGAATGGCGGCATGTCGCCTACATCGTGACCGACTAACACCTTGGGCACTATCATGGTCTCGACCCTCTGACCCATCGGGTTCCTGAACAGCATCAGAACAATCATGACACCGAACAATGCGATGAGCAGAACTGTGAAACCGTAGAGGAAGGTACCTATTATTCCGAGTATGATTATCGCTGCACAGACGTAGAGATACATCGAACTCTTCTGGTTCTTCATCGCTGCTGCCTGAGCCTTCTGCTCGGCAACCACGGCTTTTCCCCTCCCCGCAGGGAAAGTTCTGACCCTGGGTTCGTTGACATCCTCAGGATTATGATATGCTACAACATCCTGAAGATCCTCTTTGGGGAGATACTCCACCATCGAGTTGGCCAACATAGACTTACCAGTACCTGGCTCTCCAATAAGCATCACGTGCCTTTTCTGGGCTGCAGCCTTCCTGATGATCTCAACCGCTTCATCCTGACCTATCACACGGTCAGACATCTTGCTTGGGATCTCGATATCCTTGGTGGATTCGAAGGCCTGAGCCTCTACCCATTCCTCGAGAGGTATGGTGGTTGGCTTCTCCTTTACAACTAATCCTATGGTTTCCCCTCCGCCTAATGTTAGTTAGTTCTTGTATATATACGTAACCCTTACTTTTTCTTAGGGTCCATTTTCTTTCTGTCTTCCCTCAGAGCAAGCATGATCCCCACTACAAGGACCACACCGATTATAGCCATGAATGCCCCTTCGACCAGAGAATCCTCATACCATGGATCAGAATCATACTTGGTACTGCTCAAAGACGGATAATCGAACGATACTCCTCCGTCAGAGGGAGTCAGACCGAACTGATGTGTGGTGTAGAAGGTTTCTGATGAAACCAACAGATATCCATCTGACGACGTCTTATTCATAGCTACATCCACTGGATACCAGTCACCGTTTCCCATCAAGACTATGTTCCATGCATGCACATCCATATCAGGAACCTCGTAACCCAGGATCGTATAGCAATCTATGCCATACTTGTCACACAGTGCCTGGAATCCCTTAGCGAAACCTTCACTGGTGACATTTTCGGAAGATGCCACCAGAGCACCGTACGCATCCATGGAATAGGGAACGTCCTCTTCTGCATTCTCATCGGTATCATACGAAAGTCTGCCGGTGAGATAGGAGTTTATGTTGCCTACGATCGTACGCAGATCCGATGAACCGGCGTCATATGAGTCTATGGCATCGTTCAACGCATCGATCTTCTCCTGAAGCTCATTCACATCTGTATCAGGATCATCGGCATAGTTCGGATCCATATCGGCAACCAGCACTAGACTCTCCAGGCCTATGTAATCCTCAGAGACTATGAACGTCTGTGAATCAGCAGAACAGACCACAGTGCTGCTTCCCCATGTACATATCGCCAATGGGTCCTCCAATCCCAGAGCATACGCTGCCGCTTCCACCATATCTGAAATCTGCTCCATTATGTATGTCTCAGCTGCCGATTCGTCTGAAGTAGACTCAGTGAATATCGCATTGGATAATTGCACAGTCACAGTCAATGAATCCGCCGAAAAATCGGATATACTGTCATAGATCGCCTTCTCGTTATCATCCAGCTGACTGTAGAATGATGTCGACTCATCATCAGCAGACGAAATCTCAGTTACAAAGGATGTGAGGAACGTCACCATCAACAATGTCATAACAATCAGGACAACTGTCCCACGATTGGAACTCATTGCCCCTTCATAGAATCTCTGATTATTAACATTATTGGAATGTCATACGCCCAGAGTATTTGATTGGACATATTATCCATTGAAGACAACCGCACAGAAAAGGCGTTGTATGCAAGTGAAACAATAATACCGTTAAAGGTATACAGCCGCCACATGAAGGTGGACGAACTAAAGATAGTTCCCGAACTGAGGAAGAGGTTGGTGGAAGAGGGATTCACGAACCTGCATCCCCCTCAATCGGAGGCTCTGCCCATCGCACTGTCCGGTAAGAACCTCGTTGCTGCAATACCAACAGCCAGCGGAAAATCACTGATAGGATTCATACCTGCGATGAACCTAATCCTGACAAACGGCAAAAAGGTACTGTACATAGTCCCCTTGAAAGCTTTGGCCTCGGAGAAAAGAGATGATCTGCAGAAGTTCTCAGACCTGGGCATCAACGTCATGATGAGCTCCGGTGATCTGGACTCCAGTGATGAAAAACTGAAAGATGCAGACATCATAATAGCAACATCTGAAAAAGCAGATTCGTTGATCCGTCATGGAAGTCGTTGGATAGACCGTGTGGGACTAGTTATAGCCGACGAGATACACATGATACACGACCCGGGAAGAGGGCCCACGTTGGAGATCGCACTTACTAAAATGATTAGACGTCTTCCCGACCTCCAAGTGATTGCACTGTCAGCCACAATATCCAACGCGAGGGATCTGGCAGGGTGGCTCGATGCGGAACTGGTAACCAGCGAATGGCGTCCGATACCACTCAGAGAAGGCGTATACTACAACGACGAGATCACATTCGACAATGGATCATCCAAGGATGTACCGCCTGGAAAAGATCCCATATGGCAACTCATTCAGCAGACGGTGAACGAAGGCGGACAGTGTCTAGTGTTCGTCAACATGCGGAGATCCACGGAATCCCTTGCTGTAAAATACTCCTCAAACATGGGCAAGATATCCGGTATGGAACTCACCGAAAACGAGTATAACATGCTGGAAGGGGATTCGGAAACTACCGCCATAGGTAAAAAACTCGCCGCGTGCGTCAAATACGGCATGGCATTCCATAATGCTGGCCTCACGTACTCCCAAAGAAGATTCGTTGAGGAAAATTTCAAGAATGGCAGGATCAAGTGCATTGTCGCGACGCCCACATTGGCCGCAGGTATAAACCTACCAGCGAGAAGAGTGATAGTCAGAGATACATATAGATTCGAATCAAATGTCGGTAACGTACCGATATCCGTAATGGAGGTGAAACAGATGTGCGGACGTGCCGGAAGACCAGGGTACGACCCATACGGTGAATCGGTATTGATAGCCAAGAACTACGACGATTACGAACACCTGATGGATGACTATGTCATGCACGATACGGAACGTCTCCTTTCCAAACTAGGTAATGAGAACACACTCAGAGGACACATACTGGGAATAATTGCCACAGGCGATGCATCATCCGAAGAGGATATCGTCGACTTCATCAAGGACACCTTCTTCGGAAGCACATCACAACTTTACGGCATAGAAAGTGTGGTAGAAAACGTGGTGGATTTTCTCACAGAGCAGGCAATGATGGAAAGGGATGGCGAACACATACGCGTACTGCCTTTCGGGAAGAGGGTGTCGGACCTCTACATAGATCCCAAGTCTGCCATCATCCTCCGGGATGCAGTATTAAAGATTGATAACGATACAGAGGACGTACCTATACTCCATGCGGCCACATCCACACCGGATGTACTTGGCCTCTACCCTAAGAAAGCAGATGCAAACCGTCTCGATGAGGTAGCAGAAAGATTCGAGGGAAAACTACTGGTCGATCCTTTTGAAACAGATGATGCTCTGGAAACCGACTACTTCATGAGCGACCTCAAGACGGCAATCCTCCTCTACGACTGGATAGAAGAAATGCCAGAGGATGTGATAACAGACTCCATGGGCATAGGCCCTGGAGACATAAGATCCAGAGTCGAAATGACAGACTGGCTACTATACTCCATGAACGAAATCGCACTGATATTCAACCCATCCGCCACCAAGAAGATTAGACCTCTGCTTACCAGAGTACGGTACGGTGTCAAAAGCGAACTTCTGGAACTGGTATCATTCAAGGGCGTAGGCAGAACAAGAGCGAGGATACTGTTCAACAACGGCATAAAGGGACGCACAGATGTTATGAGGATAGAACAACCCGAATTGGCTGCCATATCAAGAATCGGCCCATCACTTGCTAAAAAGATGAAGGAACAAGTCGGTGCAGGTATGTCTGCACAGATATTCATCCCTAACGAACAGATCCAGGGTGTTGATGATGGGGACATGTTGGATAAAATGGCCTCCGAATACGAAGAGACGGAAAAGAAAGTGGATGAGAATAATGTCACCCCGACCGCCGATAAGCAGTCGAGGCTGTTTGATTTCTGAACTCACTGACTGAGTATCCTTTCGACATCCGCTACCGAGTTCTTGCACTTCACAGGCGAAGGACTGTTAGCAATTATCGTGTCGGGATCCTTCAGACCGTTGCCTGTGCATATGCACACGACCCTTTCGTCCCTATCGATAACACCCATCTCCCTCAGTTTCTTGAGACCTGCAACAGATGCTGCAGATGCAGGTTCCACGCATACTCCCTCTCTCCTTCCCAACAGTTGCTGGGCGGCGATTATCTCAGGATCACTCACGGATACCGCGTAACCGTCAGTGTCATATATCGCATGCAATGCCTTCCTACCACTGACAGGGTTACCAATCCTTATCGCGGTTGCAACGGTCTCAGGATTCTCCTCTGCGACGAAGTCCTTCTTGCCCTCGTTGAAGGCTTTGACCACTGGTGACGCGCCTTCTGCCTGTATGCCTGTCAGCATCGGCATCTTGTCTATCCAACCGACCTCTTTGAGTTCTGTCAGCGCCTTGTATATGGCCCAGATGTTGGCGGCATTACCGACCGGGAGTATGATCCTGTCAGGTATGTTATAGGAAAGCTGGTCCATGATCTCGAAAAGTACTGATTTCTGCCCTTCAGGACGATACGGGTTTATCGAATTCAGAAGGTACAGCTTCCTCTCCTCGGACATCTTCCTGGCCAAAGCGAGAGCATCATCGAAATTACCGTCTATGGACAGGACCTTAGCTCCGAAGAAGAGAGCCTGTGCGAGCTTTCCGGCAGCAACCTTGCCGGATGGAAGGAAGACTGCACATTTTATACCGGCCTTCGAGGCATATGCTGCAAGCGACGCAGATGTGTTCCCTGTGGAGGCGCATCCGACGACTTTGGCTCCCAACTCTTTGGCATGCGATACGCCTACGGTCATACCGCGGTCCTTGAATGATCCCGTGGGATTGAGTCCTTCGAACTTGACATAAGCCTGTTTCACACCCAACTCCTCTGACAGAGCATCCGTCTTGTACAACGGAGTGCCTCCCTCTTGTATGGACACCTTATGAACGGGGTCCACAGGCATGAATGGCGCATATCTCCAGACGCCTAATGGCGTTTTGTGAAGGTCTTCAGGCCTCATACCTTTCACAGGCTCCAGGTCCATCTTGACCGTGAGGAGCCCCCCGCAACGAGGACAAACGTTCACATACGGGTCTTCAATCTCTGCACCACAATCCCAACATACAACTCTGTGTTCAGCCATTTCAAAGCCTCTTACAACCGGCACCGCACTCCGTAACCCATGTGTCACAGCCCATACCGTTGTCGCTATAAAGTTTCTTGATCGCATCCGCGATCACCTCACCCTTGTGGGTCGTCTTATCATAAAATGTTATCACACATGGACCGGAACCTCCCAGGAAGGAAGTCAATGCTCCATGAGACATGGCCACGGCCTCCGCCTCCTTGAGGTACGGGACTAGATGTGCCCTTGCCGGCTCGACTATCACGTCTTTTACAGACCTCCCTATGAGGGCCATATCGCCTGACATCATTGCATATACGAGAGTAGATGCGTTCCCAATCTGATAAGTCATGTCCTTTATCGAGACCTCCCGGGGAACGACCTTCCTGGAATCCGCAGTATAGACGATTACATCCGGGAGTGCCAGAACTATCCCGAGATCCTTCGGCGGCTCTATGCTCACAACCTCGAATGGTTCATAGGATCTTATTATCGTGAAACCACCCAATATGCAAGGAGCAACATTATCTGCATGCAGACCGCCTGAGGTCACATCCTCAGCATGTGCCGCACACATGACAACCTCTTTGCCGGGTAGTTTCTCACCGCAGAGTATATTCGCCAAAAAAGCCCCTCCGGCCGCAGATGCTCCTGAGGAACCTATGCCGCTACCTGGTCTGATTCCTTTCGATATCCTGAGTTCGATCCCAAAATCGGCCTTACATCTATCCAAAACTGCCTTGGCAGCTATGGCGACCGAGTTCTTCTCCGGATCGAAGGGTATGCTCTCGCACCCTGGACCTGTTATCTCGTCGATGACTATACCTGACTCGATCCTCCTGCCTTCAATGATATCAAAGGGTTCTTTGAGAGCCAAGCCGAATATGTCGAATCCAGGCCCTATGTTGGAGGTCGTCGCAGGCGCTGCGACCTTAATCCATTCGTCACTCATGTTAACGCATTCCCACTCGTGCGTAGGATGACGCATTCTATAATACTTGCGGATAGCATGCTAAACCCTTCTGAATACTTCAACGGATTCATAGAGCTCCGATCATCTTATCCGACATTCGAACAGGAGAATCACTTAGTCTTTTCCTTCCCGAATTTCAAAATCCTACCGGGTCTGGAGAATGTGTAACCAGCACGATGACTAAAAAACCTGCGAGGTACGTATGTGATTGCGAAATAGAGTGTCGGCATGTATCTGTGAACAGCGCCCTTCAGAGACGGAGGGGACCTCAACTCCCTGTCATAAACCTCCTTGAAACCAGTACTCTTGGCATATGACATGTAAGAGCGATAGGTCATCTGGACACTGGCTTCAATCCTCATTATTGCCAACCTTTTGGAAACGATAGATCCCAGACCAGGATGATCTGAGAACATGAAATCTACTGTATCGTAGGCTTCGATCTTACCACGTCCCCTGACATCACGGATAGCACCACTGCGGTCGATCCATCCGAGATATTCTCTATACCCGTACATAGCCCTAGAATAGTATGTGACTTTTTCCGCACATATTACCGACATGTACATGCTGCATACATTCTCGGATACGGAGCAACCGAAACGCAAATCATTTCTAACCAGGAAATCCCTGACGAATAACTTCGACCAAATCGTGGATGGGAACTGTCCGGTGACCATGGCATACATCGCCTCCTCGTTGTTCATGACCGTTATCTTACTGACCTCTCTGGCAAAATCCTTCATAACTCTGTCTTTCGGACCTGCATAAGCGAAATTACAACAGACTATATCCGAAGACGTGCCTTTTTGCAATGATACCATCTCATTCAAGAAATCTGGAGACAGAAGACATTCCGTATCGGTGAACCATACCAGCCTTCCATGTACGCCATAGAAACCTGTATCGATATTGTCACCGCACATATCGTTACGGTAAACGACTCCCACATTATCACGTTCAGCAAACAGCCTTTCGGCCTTGGAAGTTGAAATATCTGGATCATCGGGATTGATGACAAATAAGATCTCGAAATCCTTGAATGTCTGATTGTCCAGGAATGATACGAAACGTTCCATGAAGGGTTCCTCTCCATTCACGGGTATGATCACTGAGACTTCCGGCGACCTCACATCCATGGACATTGAATGGATTACCACCATTTGAAGATATACCGAAAGCGTATGCAGAACACATACAGTAAACCTCGCTCACAGCAAGACATGTGATATCAGAAAGGATTAATAGCGGTTCATACACTCAATCGAGCATGCATAGTGTGTCGGTCATCGGTATCAGAGGAAACGCTTCCTTCGACGAAATAGTGTCGCATATCACATCTCTGGGAGGTGATGTGATCCTCCTCGATCCCGATATGGTATGTGGAAAACCGCACATAATCTCCGCCGCCATGCACGCCGAAAGGGCCTTCGAACAAGGACATAATCGTTCGAAGAACATCCTGACGGAAACCATACTGTACGCCGCCTGCGACCGCCAGATCGGAAAGGCAATGAAGAAGATGGGGCCCAAACCAGGAAGGAAGGAGTATGTTGCCTGTATTTTCGACTTGGATGACCCAAAAATAGAAGCGATAGGTATGGTAGAAGATGACAGCTTATGCTGCATATCCGAAGAGAAAATGAAAAACCTGGGTATCCAGAAAGACAATCTGACGTCAGTAGAGAACAGCATACTAGAGGCGGTGGCCATGGTGGACCTCCTCAAGCAATGATACATTTTCATTATGTGAACATAACATCCGCATAGAACTCAGAAGGATGGTTGAATATGTTTTGAGGCCGGGTTAAACCCGGCCATCGTCCTCACATATCGGGAACGAACTTGAACCCGTAATGGATAACACCGGCTGCGCCATCTGAATCCAATTTACGCAATACTGCGCGTACAGGCATACCGATATCGATCTTATCCAGATCGACATCGACCAACTGTCCTGACAGCAACACACCATCACCGTTCCTGACCATGACGACAGCATACGGTTTCTGCATGTTATTGGCCTCGGGCGCTTCATGTATCACTGAGAAGGAATAGACCTCCCCGTGTCTGTCCAATTTGAAATCAGACATCTTGCCTATGCCTGCCCTACGGCATGCCGGACAGAACGAACGCGACGGGAAGAATACTTTACCGCAGTTACCGCACTTGGTCCCCTGCAGATTGTACCTTCCGGGAATCTCCCTCCACTCCTTAGCTACAGATGACATCAGATCGCCTCCAATATACTGACAGTGACAGCAGAACCGTTACCTCCGACAGACTGAGCCAGCCCGTACTTGGCATCCTTGACCTGCCTCTTATCGGCATCTCCTCTCAACTGATGAACAAGTTCGACTACCTGAGCTACTCCCGCGGCACCTATCGGGTAACCTCTAGCCTTCAATCCGCCCGATGTGTTTACCGCGACCTCTCCTGAATCGAAATGCGTCCTTCCCTCCAGGAAGGCCTTACCTGCCTCACCTTTGCCGTACATACCGAGGTCCTGCATGGCCATTATACCAGATACGGAATAATCGTCGTGTATCTCGGCAACATCGATGTCCGCAGCGGTTATGCCCGCAGTGGCATATGCCCTCTGAGCCGCGGCCTTGGTTGCAGCGAATTCGGTGATCACATCCCTCTGGAACAACGCCAGCGTATCACTGGCCTGTGCGGATGCCGACACCTTGACATATTTGTCGGTATGTTTCTTGGCCTCCTCCAGCGGACAGAGTATCAGTGCCGCCGCTCCATCGGATATGGGGGCACAATCGAACATGCCCAGTGGCGTCGCTACGGGACCGGACTTCATGACCGTCTCGAGTGGAACCGCTTTCCTGAACTGTGCATCGGGGTTGAGGGCCCCATGGAAATGACTGTTCACCGAAACTGATGCAATCTCCTCACGGGTGGCGATACCATCGTACATCATCCTCCTAGCGATCATCGCATAATTCGATGCGAGGGTGACACCCATACCGGCCTCCCACTCCGCATCAGCGGTCGCATCCATGACTGAATTGATGGACGCGTCATCCAGATCGGTCATCTTCTCGGCCCCTCCCACCATCACTGTGTCGTGTATGCCTGAGGCAACCGCCATGACGGCCTCCCTGAACGCGACTCCTCCTGATGCTCCTCCGGCTTCCACTCTGGTAGCCGACACATGATTGGTCGCCATACCCGAGTAATCGGCTATCAGGGCATCCACGTGCTGTTGATTGATAAAACGTCCCGCGGACATGTTCCCTATGAACAGACCGTCTATCTCGGATCCGGAAAGACCCGCATCCTCTATCGCCTTCATACCTGCCTCTATACCAAGACTCCTGAAGGACTTGTTCCAGAGCTCACCGAACTTGGTGGTTCCTACTCCTATAACTGCTACTTCCCTCATTGAATCACTCCGACATAACTATCTTTCCTTTGTATTTGGCATAAGTTCCGTAATCCAGGTAGACCGGATCCTGCATAACATTCTCCAAGGTGGGTGCATTGTCCCTCTTGTAATCCTTGATCGCATCGGTGACGGTGATGTCAAAAGCATCGCTTCCCGCACCAGATCCATAGGATGTGACGAATATCCTGTCTCCGGGTTTGGCATGGTCCAATACATTCGCCAATCCCAACGGGACGGCTCCGCTGTATGTGTTGCCTATGTTTGGTGTGAGAAGACCGTACTCTATCTGTTCCGGTGTGAAACCCAACTGTGCAGCCACCCTCGTAGGGAACTTACCGTTGGGTTGATGGAACACGGCATACGTGTAATCCTCAGGTTTTGTGTTCATGGCCTCTAGCATCATCTTGGCTGCCGAGGTTATGTGTCTGAAATAAGCAGGTTCACCCGTGAACCTGCCTCCGTGAAGCGGGTAAGGTTGTCCCTCCCTCCTCCAGAAATCCGGAGTATCCGTTGTAAATGACAGAGTCTTGTTTATCTTGGCTATTATATTCTCACTGCCTATGAGATACGCTGCTCCACCGGCTGATGCAGAATACTCCAATGCATCCCCGGGTGCACCCTGGGAAGTGTCCGCTCCTATGGCCACTCCGTACTTCACCATTCCAGAACCTACGAGACCCATGCACACCTGCATACCCGCTGTACCGGCCTTACATGCGAACTCCATATCTGCAGCGGTCATCGCCGGTGTGGCCTCTATGGCCTCGGCAACCACCGTGGCTGTGGGTTTAACGGCATACGGATGGGATTCCGATCCGACATATACCGCACCTATGTCCTTGGGATCCACGGATGGAACCCTGTCCATCATGTATCTGGCAGCCTCAGTCGATATGGTTATGACATCCTCGTCAGGCGATGGTACGGACTTCTGATAGATCATCAGACCCTTTCCCATCCCCTTACCGTCTACTCCCCATATCCTCCCGATCTCCTCGGGTTTTATCCTATAACGTGGAACATATGCTCCATAACTGACGATTCCTACATCCATTCAATTACCTTCCTTGAGTTTGTTCATCTTCTTAATCAGTTCTTCCACCGTCAGATCGGTCGATACCAGAGGTATGCCCTCCAACTTGGCCAGTTTTATAGCCAACTGGTCAGTCTCATCCGGACGTTGATAAACGACCATGGCCGGCGTAAGTGGGTGGGCACGTATGGCTACCATCGGTGAACGCCCGTAATGCACGTTCGTGAAAATCAAAGCCCTCTCTATGCTCCATCCATATATTTTCAGATAGTCCTCGGAACTCAGGTTGAGTATAGCCTTGATCGAATCGACGATCGTATAACCATAGATCCTTTTCGCAGGGGTTTTATCCGTATTCAGATTCTTACCCGATATGGCTTCGATGAAAACCTGTTCATCGATACCTCCAACGAACTCGTCCATGGCGAGTATGCAATCCATACGCTGATCAGGCTGATACCTGGAAGCTACTGGCGAACCTTTCTCCGCATCAAGATCTATGAAGGCTTCCACCATCTTCCTTACAACGGCAACACCCGGAGATTTCCTGCGCCCGGATTCATAATCACTTATTACCGAATGGGATATGCCCATAGCCTCCGACAGCTCATGCTGTGAAAGTCCGAACTCCTCTCTCCATTTACGGATCGCCTTACCGGGATCCGCGGATAGGGTTATCTCCCCGGCTATCTTTTCCTTGAGTTCCCCTGCCATTGTTGGTGTCAATGAGTGTCATTATTTAATAGTGTCGAATATTAGTTACGTCAATCGACGTAAGAATATTCATAACAACCCTGAATACTTCTTCTCCACAAGCTCGGACCTCAGCTTCTCAACAACAGTGTTGATCACCTGGAATCTGGCATATTTCTTATCATTGGCCGGGATAATGGTCCATGGAGCCTCGGGTGTATTCGTTGAAGCTATCATCCTATCCACATGTTCGGCATATGTATCCCACTTATCACGGTTACGCCAATCCTCATCAGTCAGTTTCCACTGTTTGAGTTCATCGGAAGACCTCTTGTTGAATCTCTTGAGCTGTTCTTCCGACGATATGTCCAACCAGAATTTTATCACAATCGTGCCCTGCTGCACCATGTTGAACTCCATGGCGTTGATCTCGGATGCTGAACGATCGTACTCATCCTGCGTGCAGAATCCCTCGATGGGTTCCACCATCATCCTGCCGTACCATGTACGGTCGAATATCGTTATGTGTCCGGCCCTCGGCATGGAATCACAGAATCTCCAAAGGTAAGGATGCGCATTCTCATAATCCGTAGGTGTCTTAACCTGTTTGACAACATAGCCCTTGGGATTGAACGCATAAGCAAGGTGTTTTATGGCCGAACCCTTACCAGAAGCATCCCATCCTTCAAAACCTATGACCAGGGAGCGATTGCTGGCAGCGAGAACCGACTGCAGTTCATACAACCTTTCGGAGATCTCCTCTAGGCTTTCGCTGTCAGGTAGTTTGACATCCAGGTCCAGGTCTTTGCGCGGATTCGGATATGATTCCTCGATCTTCCTCTTCTTTGGTTTGCAGTCATCCAATATCCCGGCCTTCAGACGCTTCCTGACGATTTCGACCACTTCCAAAACCGTCTTACCTGGATCCTTGACGTTAACGACATCCCACGGTCCGCAATCAGTGTCGGTTGCCTTTAACAAACCTTCCCCATCCATTGTGGCCCTGAATTTGACAGGATCTATCTTGTCGACCGATAGGAAAGTATTGTTGTAACATAGTGAAGGGCAATAGTCATCAGCGTACTTGTTCACATCCTCCGGCGAAGCCCTCAGCAGGATCTTTATTATCAGCATACCGCTGTCCCTAAGGTACCTCTCCAAACCGATACACGACTTTACCATGCTGTCGAATGTCCCTTTGTCACCTTTGTATCTGTCCACCACCATGGAATACCATGATCTGTCGAACAGTGAGAACTCCCCTTTGGCAGGAGTGCAGTGCAGATAATCGAACAATGTCCGAGGACTAGCATCTTTGGGATCAAAATGATGGTAGGATACACCCCTGGGCTCTAAACATCTTATGAGTTCGGTTATCGTCCTGCTTATAACTCTACCACTGCTCCCCTCGAAAAGTATCAATACGGGCTTGCCACGGGAAAAGAAATCCTGTTGGATCAGATTGAGTTCATCCGAGATTTCCCTGGGAACGAGAGTTTCCATAACATCGTGAATGAATATACGAGTATTTTACAGAACCAGTAGCTGATGTGGCAAATCCATGCAGAACGAAAGATTATAACCACGTATGAAGATATGTGAACCATGTCCTGTGACAAGAATGAACATTACTGCGCTATGTGCAATGACATGGGTAATTTCGCTCCCACGACCCTCAAGGCCATAAACAAACTTGACCCGGGATTCATGGAAACACTGCACACTATGGACAAATTTATGACCGTCGACGGTCCCTTGGACAAGAAGACCAAGAGACTGATGGCATTATCATGTGTATGTGTCAGGATGTGCGAGGATTGCATATACCCTCAAGCAAAAGTAGCCAAGAACTTCGGTGCATCCAAAGAAGAAATTTTGGAAGCCGTCAAAGTCGCCGTACTGACCGGGGGAGTCCCGTGCTGGTCCTGCGCCAAGAAAGGCATCGAACAGCTCTTCGAAGAATGGAAGGACTGAGACTACCTGCTCGCCATATGCCTGACCGGTATATGGCGGGAAAAACCATTGTCATATACTAAGTTCAAATCACACTGCAACAGAATAGAGAAGTGTGCGCTTGCTGCCTACTATCCCTAGGAGTTTCTGCCTTAATTTTATATAATACTCCTCCCCCAACCCCTGTTGAAGGGCAAGATCTCTGAGATCGCTCTCTATATCCGCATTCAGAAAATCATCAGCAGTCATCGAGATATCGTATTGGGTTCTTTCCATAACATTGAAGTTCCTCACCGTCACAACCGCAAGATCCCTTTCACTCATCGGCATGAAAATCAACTTGTTGAAACATTCCCTGCGGTCTCCTTTGAAAACCGTCACCTTATTTCCGAACCGCATCTCTATGATGTAATTCGCCCTGAAGCAATCGAATGTCATATTACCCCATCACCTTACATATTGGAGGAGGGCCCCCTCAATCGGAGTGGCGAAGGGGCCCTAAATGGTTTAGGGCTTCTGGCCCAGAGGAAGAAGAAAATGTTTGAAGTGAGAGATGAATTCTCTCTGACTACTTGTAGGCATTGCGTATATTAATATGTATGTATCATCCATCCATATATTCGTGCACAAATTCTGACAAACAAACACGTTGAATTGTGAATGAAAAATGCTCAAACTTGAAATAGAATATATTCATACAAAAGCAAAGGAGATATGACGATGACCGGTATCGGAGATTGCACCAGGACGATTCAGACTGCGGAAGGCGACATAGTCATTTACAGCCTCAGGGAACTAGAAAACAAAGGGATAATAAAGGACCTTTCCAAGATTCCATATTCCATCAAAGTCATAATAGAGGGACTCCTCAGACAGAATGACGGCAAGCTGATTACAGATGACGATGTTAAAACAGTGGCGTCCTGGAATCCCAAAGGAAACACCGACGAGGACATACCCTGGATACCGGCTAGGGTGTTGTTACAGGACCTGACCGGAGGTGCAGCGGTTACCGACTTAGCATCCATGAGAGAATCCGTCGCGGCCATGGGCAAGGACCCTGAGCTCATCAATCCCCTTGTACCGGTGGACCTGGTGATAGATCATTCCATACAGACGGACTTCGCAGGATGTGCGAATGCACAGGAACTGAACGAAGAATTGGAATTCAAGAGGAATTCCGAAAGATACGCACTTTTCAAATGGGCGCAGAAATCATTCAAGAACTTCCGCGCAGTGCCACCTGGAAACGGTATATGCCACCAGGTCAACCTGGAATACCTTTCACCTCTCATTCATGTCAAAGATGTCGACGGCAAACTCACAGCCTATCCAGACTCATGCTTCGGAACGGACTCCCATACAACCCAGATAGACGGACTCGGAGTCGTGGGATGGGGAGTGGGCGGAATCGAGGCGGAAGCTGTGATGGTCGGACAGCCCTCGTACATGAAACTGCCTGATGTGGTAGGTTTCAAACTCACCGGTGAACTCTCCCCAGGAGTCAATGCCACCGACCTGGTGCTCACCGTTGTACAGATGTTGAGGAAGAAAGGAGTCGTAGGAAAATTCGTTGAATTCTACGGCCCCGGATATAAGAATCTGTGTCTGGCGGACAGAGCCACTATAGCCAACATGGGCCCAGAATACGGTGCAACCATGGGTTATTGCCCAATCGACGAGAAGACAATAGAGTATCTCAGACTCACAGGCAGATCGCCTGAACATGTGGACACCGTGGAGAAATATGCGAAAGAACAGACCCTTTGGTACACGAACGAGCCCGAGTACAGCGACACATTGGAACTGGATCTCTCCACCGTGGAACCGTGTCTGGCCGGATACAAGAGACCACAGGACAGGATACCGCTTCCCAAGATGAAGGAAGAATTCGTACAGACTCTTAAAGCCCTGAACGTAGAGAAGAGAAGAACGCCTTCCGAGGATATGCTGGGGGATGGATCTATCGTTATAGCCTCCATCACAGCATGTACTAACACGGCGAATCCTTCGGTCATGATAGCTGCAGGTCTGGTTGCAAAAAGAGCATATGAAATGGGACTCAGACCCAACAGATTCGTAAAAACTTCACTAGCACCCGGATCCAGGGTCGTCACTGAGTACCTCAAAGATTCCGGACTTCAGAATTATCTCGATAACATGGGCTTCCAATGCTGCGGTTACGGTTGCATGACGTGCATAGGTAACAGCGGACCGCTCTCTGAAGAGGTCAGCAACAGCATAAGGGCAAACGATCTCACCGTTGCGGCCATAGCTTCCAGCAACAGGAACTTCGAAGGCCGTATACATCCCCTCGTCAAAGCCAACTACCTGGCATCACCCCCGTTGGTGGTTGCCTTCGCCATAGCCGGACGCATAGACGTGAACATGGACAGAGAACCACTGGGTAAGATCGATGGCAAGGACATATACCTCAAAGATATCTGGCCATCCGACGATGAAATACAAGAAATAATTGGAAAATACGTCACATCCGATACTTTCATCAAGAAATACAAGGACATATTCAAAGGGTCTGAGAGATGGGATGCAATAAGATGTGAGGATTCTCCCCTGTTCAAATGGGATGAGAACTCCACCTACATCAGGAACCCCCCGTTCTTCGACTGCCTGTACGAAGAACCGGAGATCAAGAACATATCCAGAGCCAGATGTCTGGTGAAACTCGGGGATTCCATAACAACCGACCATATATCCCCGGCAGGTAATTTCAGACCGTCTTCAGATGCCGGAAGATATCTAATGTCCTTGGGCGTCAAACAGGAGGATTTCAACTCCTACGGATCGAGAAGGGCCAATCACGAGATAATGGTAAGAGGAACCTTCGCGAACATCAGACTCAGGAACCAACTTACGCCTGACAAGGAGGGCAGCTCATCGATATACCTGCCAGAGATGGTAAAGGATACCATATTCGAGGTATCGAGACTTTACGAAGAGGACATGACACCTCTCATCGTGATGGCAGGCAAGGAATATGGGACGGGAAGCTCCAGGGACTGGGCCGCCAAGGGTCCGCTTCTACTCGGTGTGAGGGCCGTGATCGCAGAATCCTTTGAGAGGATACACAGGTCCAATCTGATCGGTATGGGCATAGTGCCGTTACAATTCCTGGAAGGACAGAACGCTACGAGCCTGGGATTGGACGGTACCGAGACCTTCGACATAGACCTCTCGGAGATGGAACCCAGAGGAAACATAAGAGTCACAGCATACAGAAGCGGAAACAAACTGGAATTCGACACCATATGCAGAGTGGACGTACCGATCGAGAAGGAGTACATAGCCAACGGAGGGATACTGCAGTACGTCCTCAGAAGGCTGATCTGAACTGATACTCACCCTAGATCTATGCAGAGCATCTCGTATATATCCTCGATGTACTCCTGGACCCTTACATCCATGAGACGTTCCTCCGGGGATGTCATGCTCACATAGATCTCCCTTACAATACCTTGGGATTCTGATAACCCGTCAACGGCCACATCTAGAAATCTGGACACGACCGGGTCCAAATCACCAGAGAACACCCTGAAAAGGTCCTGGGTGCATTGGAGGATCTCGACGTCCCGTTCGAGGCAACCCAATAATTCATCACAACCTTCGGCAGGAAGGCCGATTTCAATCTCGTTGATCATCCTGTGCCTCCTTAGCAACGCGTCATCTACAGTACCGTCATCATAGTCCATGACGATATCTGCCACTGTGGCGCCGTCTAGATGATCCATGTTTTGGAATAGACCTTTGGAAATATAACTGATTTGATTAGGGGTCGTTTCGGAAAACGGCCCCTAATCGTTCAATTTTCGTCAGGCTCGCGACAGACAAGAACAGGACACTTGGATAATCTGACTATCTTCTCAGCCACACTGCCCATCAATGCCCTGGAGAAATTTGTACGTCCCAAAGAACCGCATACGATCAGACTGTACTTCGGACTCTCTTCCACGATCGTCTCCGCAGGATGTCCGTAAAGGATCATAGTAGACACCTTGACACCCATCCTGTCAGCTTCCTCACAAGCATAATGCAACGCATCCTTGGACACTGCATCACCAAGATTCCTTATATCAGTGGCAGACGGCATGGTCACGTTTGTCGCATAACTCTCAGAATCGAACACATACAGGGCTGTGACCTTGGAACCACTGTTCTTGGCTATCTTCAAAGCTGTCCTGACGGCCACCCTGCTGTTGGAACTGCCATCCGTCGCAAGGAGGATCCTTTCGAACTCGGGTACGATATCCGATTTTACCTGGACATCCTGCTGAGGTGCCTTCGCAACCGACTTGACCGGAGCCACAGAACGGGACCTGAAAATTGATGCAACGGTACATGCGGCACAGACAATGAACGCAAACACACCGACATAGGCAAATGTCACTGTGTATGAGTTCAAAGCGACCACGATGGGGGACATCACCAGGGAAGATGTGAATATACCAAGGTTGAACGCAACGGAGTACCCTCCCATTATCTTCCCCGACTCTCCGGCCTGGGATATGTGTGAAAGGGTTCCGACGACTGTCAGTGTGATTAGACCCATACCCATACCGATGAATATCATCGCCAGGACGATTAGTGCCATTTCGGTGGAATACATCAGACAGAATCCTATGGCGACAAGTGCAAATGCGACCGCGAAAGCAGACAAATCGCTCAGTTTACGGAATGAACGGGAATACAAAAGACTGAAAACGGCCTGCGAAACACCCAACACTCCCAGGAGCAATCCACATACAAACATGTTAGATCCGATCTCAGCAGCATGATAGGGCAGATTTGTCGGGATTATGAACATCATGAACATTGCAAGGAATATCATGAGATAGCTCACCACTGCCTTCCTAGCCTTATTAGGTATGACCGCACCGGGAAGGATGTTCTCATGATACCCCACAGAAACCGGCTCCCTTACTGATATCAGGGCCAGTAAGAGTATCGGTACCCCTATAAGGTACACGAGGAATGGCTCCTGCCAACCTATGTCCGCAAGTGCACCTCCCAACGATTCCAGCACGAGTACACCGGCTCCCATGGCTGCAGACTGCATGGCGATGACCTTGACCCTGTTAGCGCCCTCGTAGTACTCAGATATCAGAGCGGTAGTCCCCAAGGATATACCTGCTATACCGATACCCAGTATGAAACGGACCACTAGGATCGATCCCAGAGAATCCAGGAAGAATCCGAACACACCAGCTACTGTGAAGATCCCCAGAGATACCACGAAGATCCTTGCCTTCCCGAAACGATCGGCTAGATATCCCATCGCAAACCCAGTTATGGACACTCCCAATGCCGGCAATGTGACCACCAATGACACCATGACCTTGGATGCGTCCGGGAACGCTTTGCTTATAGGTTCGAGAGCGGGTGCGACCGCGGCTGCTCCCATCAAAATCATCATGGACGCGAGCAATATGGTGAATAGAGTCACCTTGTTCGGTCTAAACTGTTTTACATCATCTGACATGTGATTTGGCCGAATGTGGGAATTTATTTGAATCTAACCAAACACTCATAGTATCTGAATCGGACACCCTTGATATATCCTATGAACATGGATTGATCCCTTGATAGATACAAACTCCGACTGGATTGCATTCACCTGATCCGAAAAACCCACACATAGCAAATCCTTTTATCGGAAGACAATATTGAGAGGTGCGTGGGCCCGTGGGGTAGCTTGGTATCCTTGTGGCTTCGGGAGTCACTGACTCCGGTTCAAATCCGGGCGGGCCCACTGATACTTCCACCCAGGCGTTGAATTTTCAGAATAGCTAAATTTTCACAACTGTATTATCCCGCAAAACCTAAAAACAACTCTAGAATAGCAGAACCGTTTGATTGGGCATCATAAGGTATCAAAATCAAGTCATATTTTTCAATATCCTCTATAGACAGTATCTTAGAATACTTGTCAAGACTAATTGTTTCTGATATTAGATCTACAGAACAATTATCCATATCATTTGGCAACAACGCGCAGATTGAACTAATCTCATAATCTAGTAGAACATTGGATATCATTTCCAAAGTATCGCGATACGTCGAACCATCCGTGTTGAATCTTTGATAAAGTAATACCAATTTTATATTTTTTTCTGGAAACGAATCATAAATCATATTGAATTCATTTGAACCATATGTTCTTCTTGTAAACGATATCAACACTTTTTCGTCATCATGAATTCCTGTTGATCCCGACAATATATCAGAAGCCGACAATATTATTATGCTTTGTTTTTGAAATACCGTCCTCACTGTAAACTTTGTTATCGGATCCAGATAGGTGAGAACATCATTTCCGATATCGTTCGTATTCTTTTTCATATCCTAAACTTCCTTTGAAATCGAATAACACATGACATCAAACTACCTTGATCATTATCAGTATCAACATAAGTAAAAACAAATTATCGAATACAAATAAATAATAAGATTAGCACCGATGGTATTCTGAATGATTAAAACCAATGACTTCAAAACACCATTATTAGAGAATGGCTCAATTAATCGTGATGCATTTGTCAAGATAATAAATTATGATTCCGCAATAAAAATTCTACGCCGTTTTAAACTGGCAAAACTTACCGAATAAAAAGAACTGGGAGATACGGTAACGACGATCTGGCGACTAACTCCTAAAGGAGAACAAGCGGCTAGAATACTGGAAGAAACCAATGATTTTATAAATAATAGATAAGTCCAAATTATATGCACTTCAAATTAAGTTGTTTTATGTAATTTAATCAAAAATCACAGTTGGTTTTATACTCTGATACAATGTTTAGCTACTATGCCATGTAGTTTTGAAGAGAAACTAAATACGCTTATTGCTCAGATACCCGCCAGGAAAAATGTGATCAAAACTGAAGAGGCTACAAAGACCGGTTTGATCATGCCGTTTCTGACAGCACTAGGATATGATTGCACTAATCCTTTGGAGGTCTGTCCGGAATATACGGCCGACTTTGGTGTAAAGAAAGGCGAAAAAATAGATTATGCGATACTTAAGGATGACAAGCCCATAATTTTTGTAGAATGCAAATGCATAGGTTCGGATCTTGACGATAAGAAATTCGGGTCTCAACTTTATCGGTATTTTTCAACATCCGATACTAAGATAGGAATATTGACAAACGGTGTCGAATATCGTTTCTATTCCGATATAAAAACAGAGAATAAGATGGATTCCACACCGTTCTTGATGGTGAATCTGGAGAACATGACTGATCGCCAGATCAAGGCCTTATCCAAATTTACAAGTGAGGAGTTCAACATAGAGAACATATTGCCGTCTGCGGAAGACATGATGATCCGCAATGAGATAATGAAGGCTATAGATTCCGAGTTGAACAGCCCTTCCAAAGCATTCGAAGATATCTTGATCCCAAAGGTTTACGATGGTCGTCTAACCCCTCATGTCAGAGAGAAATATTCTCCGATAATCAAAGAAGCGATAAAGATGTACATCAGCGAAAGAGTTACATCGAGACTTATGACAGCTGTCGATCACGAAAAAGAAAGTAACATTCCTTCAGAGTCCGAAACGGTTGAGGACAATGGCATTATAACTACAGAAGATGAGATAGAAGGACACCTGATAATCCGCGCTATATGTGCACAGCTGGTAGATCCAGAACGCATATACATGAGGGATGCCAAAAGTTACTGTGCTATAATATTCGACGATAATAACAGAAAACCCGTATGCAGACTATATTTCAATTCACCTACTTCCAGATATGTTTCTACATTTGAGGACGGAAATGAGAACAAAATCAAGGTGGAGAAACCCAATGATATCTACAAAATACAGGAAAAGATAATCGAGACTGTTAAGAAATATCTTGAAAATTGAAAAAGAGAGGCGTGCGTCAGTATAAAGGCCACGCCACTTTATTTCCAAAATTTAACATTATAAACAATGCTCAGTATATTTTTTCATGCACGGATACACACAATTCTGAATCCCGATCCCTAACTGTTCCGAAACGATTCTTTAATTATCATCGTAGATAGTATCACAGAAATTCTAGATCACCTGGACCACAGAGCAACCGCAGCACACATAGTCCGAAATAATATCCTTTATCATTGCCGTTTAAAGAACATCTATGATTTTCTCAATAGAACATCGTCTTTCATTACAAAGAGTACTCAGGACCGTTGATAAGAGAATTGCAGGGGGGAATGGGCGAAAGCATAAGTATTCTCAAAAAGCCGAAAAACTAATTTAATTATCACTCACTACATAAGCTGATGTTAATTTGTTCTCTGTGCGGTTATGAATCCGATCTGTGTCCGATATCCATATGCCCTTCATGCGGCGGAGTTATGAACAATTCCGAATCGGATTGATTGAATTTTTCATTGGATGTTTATCGAAGTTCGATAAACTTCACCCTTTCTCAATTAGCAAAACAATGTTTATATAATATTTAGGATATCCTAAATATAGTATCGAACAAGGACGGACTCGATACCCGGGGATATCCGACAGGCTCATCAACTTGTTCCAACAGCAACATGCTGGAACTGCAGATCGGATATCTCCGGCCCTAACATACTTCACCGATATCGAACCACACACTCCGTATTGAATCACCACGGTTGTTAGGGTTTCGTCCCGTGGCCGTCGTACACAAATGATCTGTCTGTCTTTCAGGCAGTATGTTTGGTGACATCGTGTACGACGGCCACATTTTATGTTTTCGGAATTGGTTTGTCAGAACAGAACCTTTGCCAATCTGGAAAGCATGATATCATCAAAAGAGACCCATAAATTGCTGTCTTCACTTTGGCCTTCCCCACGAGGTTGTGTACCGACGGATACTATTATCAGATATGTCGATTAAAGCTTAACTTTTCATGTAATCATCCATATCTTGTCTTTTTCTTCACTGCTAAGACCCGTCATGATTTGCCAGCAATCATACAGCACATGATATATTGCAAATATGCCACGATTATCTGATTTTAAGATAACGTATATGAATTTGCCAAAGTTTTTCTCAAGAGATTCAGCTGCCCTCTTCTCCACCAAGAGTATGCAGACATCATAAATACGGACTCTAGAACCATTCCCAAGTTATCTCATGATGATTTGCTGAAAGTTTCATATGCTCCGATTCAACAGTAAAACAGAATAATATTCGATATGAAACGAAAAGCACTGAATAACAACTTATTACAGTTTAATAAAAAATAAATACCCGCATGATGCGGGTTTATATTTTGAAGAATTCTTTAACACCGGGACGGAACAAGTAATACAGTATCACAATCTCTATCACAGTGAAGACGATACCCACAGGGAATGAAAAAATTCCAAAGATGACTCCCAATATTGTGAATATCACTCCAAGATACCACATCACCCTCCAGCCCTTCAATATACCATACCCTACGGCAATATAGATAAGGGCCATACATATAATTACGACACCTGCTACAAGCGCAGCGAGACCTGTTACATCATCATCAAAAGGCATGCCTCCGATTGAAATGCCGATAGCTACTGCAATACCTGCGAACAAAGTCAATATTCCAATGATCATAGACAATATACCTATTATCGTAACGAATATGGGCCTGTCCACTTTACTTTCGTTGTTAGACATGTCTGGACATTAAATTGGACGTTTATAAAAATAACGTTATTTTAAAACATGATGCTCTTATTTGACCATGACCATTTAGCTCTGTCATATGAATAACATCGCATTTTTACATCGACACACTAATACATCAGAATATTTCGATATCTTAAGTTGCCCTTTTCCATTTTGCATATCACCATCAAAAAGATCGTCAGACTATTGATTATATCGCGTACACTGACCCAATAACGTTTGAAGATTTTTACAATCACCAATGCGATATGTTGAAACATACGGACTTTTGGAACTTAAATTGTTACATAAC
>CAZUIU010000005.1:0-149289 GCA_964620455.1 uncultured Candidatus Methanogranum sp. | reverse complement strand
TGTCCTGATGTTCGTTCACGTCGTAGCCGTCTATCTCCGTGAGGGACTTCACCTGAAGGGTCACTCCCTCCCCCTGGGTATCGTACGCAGTACCTCTGTAGACTATCGAATCCGTCGAGAGGTAGTTACCGGACGACAGGACCACGAAACCGGATGCCGTGTAATTACCATCGGCATCCTTTGTCCAAATCATAGCAAGACCCGGCTGTGACCAGAGGGTATCGCCCACAAGAACGGCCTGGTTCCTTTCATAGCACATCGGTGTGAAGTAAACGTTCTCGGCCAGTACAGTCGACATAGTGGAATCCGAATAGATGGTACCGTAACAGATCAGATCGAGAGAATCCTCGGAGATTATCACATCGGAGGCCGTGAAGTTGCCGCTGGCCGTCTGGTAGTATGTGGACATCTGCTGCAGCGCGGACATGTATATCAGATAGGTCTGATCGTCCGTGAAATCCATGTTGGCCAGATTAGGTATTAAAGCCGACGGCGACACGAACACGGAGGCCTCTCCAGCTGTGTTGAAAACCATCCAGGCCGCGGAGGCCGACGTTAGGGAATCGTCAACCATATCGTCCAAAGCATCCTCTATCCCTCTCAGAATATCGAATCCCATGGAAAGACTGACCTGTGCGGTGCTGTCGCTGTCCGTTATGTCCAGGTAGACCGGTGTTGTTATCGTGGACGTGCCGGATGTTGTGTAGATGCTGCAAACACCGTCCGATGTCTCCAACACATAGGCCGTCTCGGAGGATCCTGTTAGAACAGCCGCCGGACAGACCGTAGCAGCCTCGGAATCGTTCGAGGAACAGAGAGAACCTATGTAGGTCCTTCCGGTCTGCATCGAATACACACCGGACGGAATGTCGGATATCGTGTTCTTGCCTTCGGACAAATTATAGATCGTGCCGTCCGCCGCAGTGATTGTCGCCGATCCGCCGTAGACGTAGATGAAACTGTAATCCTCGTCCCCAGAGTAGATGTAGACGAGATCCGAGGAATCGGATGACACATACGTTCCCATCCCATAGGTCACGATATCGTCCGATGCCGTGTCGAAGGAGATCGTACCGAGAGTGAACGCATGCGAAAGTTGCGAACTGTCGAGGCTGTAATCACATATGCTCGACAGACTGTTGGCGTAGTTGATCAGCTGCTTGACATAATATTCATAGGTCTGCGAATTGACCAATATCGTATCGCTGTCCATCGATGTGCCGTCGATCCATGTCTCGGCGGCAGCCACTTCCGACATACGCTGGAAGTAGGACGCCGTGAAACCCACGGTATCCTCTATGCTCGGAAGCAGTGCGGTGAGGGTGTCCAGATTGGTGTCTATGACATCGTAGGCGGTCTCTGCATCATTGGACCCGGAATCCGAGGAATCATCTGAACTGAATATCAGAAGAGGCAGTCCCCACGATGTTATCGTCCATGCTATGGAGAAGGCGTCCGAATCCTCCGTGTCCTCCGAAAAAGAAGGAAGGATGAAGGCCGAAGCCATGAGGATCGCGACGATCCCCAAGACCATGGCCTTCTTGTTTCCGGATCTCATAGGAACAGGTACCATACCATCACCAGGAGAACGATGACCGCACCTGCGCCTACACCGTATATCCCTGCAACCACTCCGAGAGCTATCGCGACCAGAACACCGATGACGATGCCTATGACCATAACTATGGCGGAATTATCCGAGGTTCCGGAGGGCACTTCATAGGTGTTCTTACCGTAGAGGGTCAGATCGGACGTCACAGCGGTGTTGAAGTTGTACTCCTCCGTCAATCCCTCGTCCGTGTACCATGTGTCCACACACGGACCTCCGAGATACGACAAGATTACCGTTGTGGCGTATCCGCCTGTCAAGACCGTCTGCGTGTTCTCCGTGTATCCTTCGCAAACGAATGTCACAGTGTACGTTACAGTACCTTCCGCCGCCCATGTGGCCGACAGGGTGATGTCACCGGTCACGGTGTACTGGGAACCGCCGTTACCGACAAGAACACCGTCATAGTACCATCCGCCGAACACATAACCATCCTTTACTGCTGTAGGCAATGTTATGGCACTGCCGCTGGTAGCCGTGACCGTATCGATATCCTCGCCGTCGTTCGTATTGAACGTTATCGTGTACGATGCCGAACCGTCACCTATGGTTATGACAGCGGAATAAGTGGACGTGATCTCGGTTGCATTGGTTATGGACAGCGTGACGGAGTATGTTCCGGTATCGCCGTATGTGTGTGTAGGATTCTGGGATGTGGATGTGGTTGTATCTCCGAAGCTCCACTGCCATACGTTGGGTGCTATACTGGTATCCGTGAATGTTACATCATAACCCTCAACGGAATACACGAATGATGCCACTGGCTCGGTGTTGTCCGCCCATGATGCGATGTATGTTATGTCCTGGATAACCGTAACGACCGTTCCCGGATCGAGAACGGTCTCGTCTCCGTCCGTGTGCCATCCCATGAACAGATAGCCGTCCTTGGTTATCCCTTCGCTCGGAAGGGTCACTTCCGACCCGGTGGTAACTGTAACGGAATCCGCTGTTCCCGTTCCACCATCGAGATCGTACGTCACGGTGTAGGTCTGTATGGCCGTCCATACGGCCACGAGTGTGTAAGATTCCGAAACCTGGACGGTCTCGCCCGGATATATCACGGTGGCCGAAGCACCCGATTTTATCCAGTGGTCGAAAACATACCCGCTCTTACTGGGTTCTGTGGAAGATACCGTCATCGTGTACACGGATTCGGTGTTCGTGACCGTCTCCGAAGCTATCAAAGTGGAACCGTTATCGTCCTGATAATTCAGTACGTGGGTGTATGATGTGGCTTCCTCCTCGTATACCGCATAGAGTGTGTCCGAGGTACCGTAATCTACCGAGAAAGCATAGCCTCCTGTCATCACGACAGCGGTATGGAAACTCGATGTTGAGGGCCACTGTGACCATCCCACGAACACGTAACCGGTGGGTGCGGTAGGTGTGCTGGATGTGACGCTGAAGGTCTTGGATCCGGATGCTGTCGATGATGTCGATGTTATGGTGGCCGTCTGCGATGCGGGAGCGTTGGAACCGCTCTCCGCGTCGTATATGAGTGTTGCTGTGTAACTGTATGATTCCGTCGTAGTACCGGACGATATCACGAAGGTTATGGTCAATGTGGTGTAAAGTGTCTCATTACCTGTCTGACAATCTGCATATTGGTAGACGTATGTGACGAATGTACCGGACGATGTAGGGGTACCGGAGAACACCAGGTATCCGGTCGTGGATGAATCAGATATCCCAGGCGGTACGGATCCTTCTATGACACAACCGTAGCCTCCCATGATGTATCCAGCGTCCTCAAGACCCGTATTGTAGCTGTACGTGCTTCCGACGGTCCAGGATTTGGTCACGGAGGATGCGTCCGAATCATCGGACACAATCACCATGGCGAAGATGGAACAGACGGCCAGCATCAGGATGGCCGTGAGGGCCATCATCTTCTTGATCTTCTTGTTCATTTTCATTTCTTGTTCTAAGAGGTTTGGGTTCCGGCTGTACGGCCGGTCGGTGTTCATGATCAGATTCCCAAAGCCAGACAGACAGCCGTCAGTATCAAGAGGACCGCATCCGCAGCCCCGGTGTAAACGGACGGCCATACGCACGTTACGAGAAGACAGACGACGAGTATCGCCAGGAATGCCATCCAGGCGGTGAACTGGAACCCTGTATCCCCGTTGCCGGAGGTACCCGACGGTGTGTCGTCGGCGGGTTCCTGTCCCTCCTCCCACAATGTGGTGAGTGTGACGGCATCGCCTATGATCGCCGACGTAGAGGTATCCGGATCGAACAGGACGTTGTCGGAATCGTAGATGGTCCACCCTCTGACGTTGTCGGGGTGTCCGAAGTACCACATCACCATGGACGAGCAGTTGCGGAAGTTGTTGTAGTCGAGATCCACGGTTCCGGTTCCCGCATTGACGATGTATAATGAGGAACAGGACGCGAAGGCGCTGTCCTGCATCGTCACGTCCCCGCTTCCGAAGAATACGGTCTCCACGGCGATGCACGAGGAGAACGCATAGGCCCCGAACGTAAGGTCCGCGGAACCGAAGGACACCGATGTCAGCGAGGCGCACGAATAGAAGGCGTAGTCGCCGAAGGTCAGCGCGGATGCCCCGAAATCCACAGATTCCAGTAATGGGGATGACTGGAAGGCGTAATCTCCGAACGTCAGATCCGACGAACCGAAGGATACGGTCTCCAGGAGACCGCAGCTGGTGAACGCCGTGTCGGAGAACTCGAATACGCAGCCGTCGCCGAAGGTCAGAGAGGACAGGTAGGTCAGAGAGGACAGCGAACCGGCGGTCTTGAAGACCACATGTCCGGCGGAGAAGTCCAGGGAAGTGCATGAGAGCGAGTACATGGACTTGCCCTCGAATGTGTAGGTACCCGTTCCGAAATCCAGACCGTTTGTCAGCAGGTCGCTGTAGAAGGCATTACTCTTGAAATCGTAGTCCCCGTCCCCGAACACCACGGAGTTGAGCTTGGACATGGAGTAGAACGAAGATCCGGGGAAGGTGTAGTCGCCGGTGCCGAATGTTATCGACACGAGGTACGAGTTGCTGTAGACCGCCGCGGAACTGAAGGCGTATACGCCGTTACCGAACACGAGGGTGTTCACATAATAGAGATTGTAGAGGGTACTCCCAATGAATGTGTAGTCGCCGCCTCCGAATATTATCGACCATTCGGCAGTGTCGCCGGAACCGAGGGAGTACAGGGAGGTTCCGTTGAAGGTGTAGTTACCGTTACCGAAATCCAGGGATGACAGCTTATTGAGCGTGTTAACGGAATTGGATGTGAATGTGTAGTTCCCCACACCGAACGTTATCGTTTCGAGCGATCCGCAGGAACCTATCGATTGTGTATCGAACTTGTAATCCCCGTCGCCGAAGACGATAGACGTTATGCTGTTGTGCGAAATGAACGCATATGTCGAGAACTCGTAGTCGGCAGAACCGAAGTTGGCCGTCGTGACGTAGTAACCGGCGGTGGTGCTGGATGTGCTGTAGCAGAACGTTATACTGATCAGTATGTTGCTGCAACCACCCAGGGAATCAGGGAAGTTGATTGTGGTTGAAGTGCCCGTTATCGCCGTGACGGTGGCCAGGTCATCGGTCACCGTGTACGTGAAGACATATCCCGACGAGGAATCGGTGTACGTGTCCGCGGAAGAGTCTTCCGCATCATGAGATGCCACGATGCAGAATGCAGCTGCGAACAGAACCGCAAGAAGCGATATCGCCAAGAGTTTTCTTTTGGTCTTGTGTATTCTCAAATTCATGTGATCACGCGGACTTTGAAAAAAGGTCCGCGACTGATTTAGAATTTCAAATATTATATACGCATATCATAAAAATTGATAAAAAAACGTCCGTTTTTTGAAAACTCCATTTTTTACGGGAGTCTTTATAAGCAAAATCACACCCCGTTTTTTGAAAAGTGATTTGGAAGTTCATCTATCTCCGAATTTTCTAGGTGAACCTCAATATGTTTGTATTTGATATCCTCAACATCTAGGGCGTACAATTTTGAAAAACTATAGATATATACTTGAGAAAATTTTCTAGCATATGTGAACTGCATATCCTTCATATAATGTATTAACCTGAATATTTCTGATTTCGAACGGACATCAACAATTTTATTGGTTTTTGTATCAATCGTCACTTCTTCTGTTTTTTCTGCTATAATATCTGCAAAAATGAATAAATCATAAGTATCAAACTCTTGATAATTCTGATCTCCTTGTTTATTCAATTTTTTTAATTTAATAGATACAGATTTCAATATCTCATCATTGGAAACCCATCCGGAAGATACCATAGATGATATTCCATATGTTTCATGCTCATAGAATGAATAACCTAATGAATCTAATTCATCTAGTTTTTGGCTCTCAAATCTAGTCAATTCTAATTTGGATTTTCCATCAATTCTATTCAACAACGCTTCTGCTTCACATTTCTTGTAAGATTTAGACGCCGTAACATCAACTCCTATGTTCTTTGTACTATCCCATAAATCTGGCCTGTCTTTGATCTCCAGAACTGAAAATCTGTCATTGTAATATTTTTCCAACAACATCTTAGCCAATTCTTCAAGATATTTACTGGATTGAGACATGTTCGAGGTTAACACATGCTATGGAAATGTATTTATTTTTATCACGTGTTAAAAATAGATGTCATGTCTGACGATATTTCAAAACAATCCATAATAAAAGTTGCAAGAAAATTAATCGATAGAAAAGGGTATGGTTTTCTTATAGATGACATAGACCTTGAAGAGTCTGACATCTTGAAACTTATGAGCGGAGGGTATTTGAAAAAAGGAGAGTCAGTTGAATCCGATAGTGCGATTTTAGAAGACCAAGATGATATCAGACATCACGTTATTTTTGTAGATAAAAAATTATACGAAGATTTTCATAAAACGATAAATGAAGAAAGGTTTGATTGGGCCGAAAAACTTCTATTGAAGTATTTATCTCCCTTGAAACCAATATTTTTCAATCCTAGATTTGTTCAAATTGTACGTTATGATCCAAATTATTCAATTCATTGGAACGGCTACAGAATGGAAGTTCATCCAAATAATGATGACTGTTCCATTGATCTTCACCTCAAAGATCTTTGTATAGGATATGATTCAAAAAAGGACGAACCTGTACTATCGCTATTTCTCGACGATATCTTATCATTGAAACCTATTGAACGTGGACTGTTAAGGCCATATTATATTTCTGAAGATTCAAACTGTGAAATGGCTGAACAAAATATAGAAAATCTATTCGAAGGCAATTGTTATTCTCTTAAAAAACTAGACATATATCAAATTATATTAAGCGGAATAAAAATAGTCAATGAAATATCAATTGAGAGATATGAATTAGAAATCTTTAAAACCGATTATGATGAAAGAAGCATCTCTTTCTTTAGTCCATTATTTTATCCTACAAAAAGAAACTGGGCTACATTTATCATATCTGCGGCGGTTATTTTTGTGGATAGCATAAACACAAAACAATTGAGAAAATTCATTTGGAAAAATAGAGAAGATGTAAAAATCACAAATGTCGCAAAAGGATTTTTAGAGAGAAATGAAAATATTTTTAAAAATAAATCAGATTTCAACACTATTTCATCCATCTCATTGTTAGAACTGTTTTTTTGTCATAGTGCTAATTGTGAGTATATCATAAAAGTCCTCAAAGATATTTGGGACACAAGAAGTGGTTTTTCCCACAAATATTACGAGGACGAATACGGTATTGAATATCATGAAAAACAGGACATTATTCTAATCAGAATTTATCTTATGATCAGATACATTATAGATTCTTTGGATCCCGACAGATCTTTTTTCCATAGGACTCATGATGGCGGATTTTTTATCAATCAATATGAACTGTGGGGAACAGTCAATAATGGATGCGGATTCAATAGACCTAGATCATTTGATAAATATAGTTCAGAATCAAAAGAATTTGTTTGTTTAAATAGGAAAAATTTGACTTGATGTTTACTTAATAAACCCTTCCTCTCTAGCCAGTTTTATTAAAGTATTATATGAAATTCCAGTAAATTGAGCTGCGAGATTTCTATTAGAGATATTGGGATTCTTTTTGATAATTTCTTCAATTTTATCTCTTTGATATGATGTAAGCTCTCTCTTGGGACGCCCCCCATGTTTACCAGCTTTATTTGCACGTGCTAGTCCGTCGAGAGTACGATCGCGTATCAGCTCCCTCTCGAATTCTGCAGCTGCAGACAGGATCGTCTGAGTGAATGCACCTACGGGAGTAGATGTATCGATGGGCTGATCCAACAATTCGACATCGATGCCGTATCTCTTGAGGTCGGCGAATAGGTTGGCCACATTGACCACAGAACGGCCGATACGGTCGAGCTTCGTGGCCATTACGCGATCGATCTTGTGCAGCTTCGCGAGTTGCATCATCTTGTCGAGCTCCGGACGTTTCGCATCCGCTCCGGATGCGTGGTCCTCGAACTTGCCTATGATATCATATCCTCTTTCCCTGGCCACATTGACCAGACGCATCATCTGGTTCTCGGTTATCTGGTCGTGGGTCGATACACGGGCGTAGAGTGCGACTCTCATTCATACGCCTCCTTTGAATCCAGGTATTCGACATGTTCTAGTTCTGCACCGCAACACGGACAGTGAGTACACGGATAACAATCGCCGTCTGACATCCGCAAATAGAGTCTGCCGTCTTTGAGGAATGTGAAATACTGATTAGGGAACCCAAATACCAGCATTGAATCCATATCATCGCAGCAGGGCTCTATCCTCTTGCCGTCGGTACGGAAATGTTTGTCTGTGACGCTCATTGGGATTCCTCCTCTTGCGATGCGTGTATCCTTTTCCAGGCCTCTTCATACGTGATGCCTATGGATTCGGCCATCTTGCTCACAATAGTCTTTGAGATGTCATCCTTCATCATCGATCCAAGAGATTCGACCTCCTTCAGTATATTGTTCATGGCGCCGTCTACCGTTTCATCTCTCTGAGTATCCTCGTTGTTGAGATATTCTCTGATCACTGTAGAGACATCGTAACAGAACGATCTTATGGAGATCTGACCCTCGAGCATGTCAAATTCTTTAGGAGTCAGACTTATCATTGTCTTACCCTCGGCCTTTTGAAAATCGATACGGCCTTCTTTGAGGTAGACTGGCTTTTCAGCCTTTGAAAACATCGTCTTTCCACCGGCATATCCCACTTTGTCTTCTATAGGGCTTATCGGATTTCCGTTTCTGTCATGCATTCTCGGAGGATCGCACGGTCTTTTGAATTTGGAAAGAAGCCTTCCTGAGGTGTATTGTACTTTAGCCATGTTCAGGCCTCCTTCACATATGCGAAAGATTGAGGGGAACGTTTCAGACCGTAAGCTGAAAGCGGACGGGGCTCATCATAACGTACCGGATGATTCAGTGTGTTGGCGTAGATCTTCCGACCTTTGGCATACACATTCAATTCCTCTTCCGTTATACAACCCCATTCCAACAGGATCTTCGGCCAATGACCGTCCGGATTCATTGGAAAATCACAACTGTCTCTGAGAGACACCTCTCCGATCACCATGCCTACCGGAGCTGTCGAATATATGGCGAGACTGTAACGTTCCGGCCATGAGGACTCATACCAGGAAGGCGCATGTCCGAATTCGTGACGATATGCATATGATTCCAGGTTCACGGTTCTGAACTCGACGGTCTTCCTTCCCTCGAGGATCATATCGGCCCACTTGGGATGCACACTTAGGACCATGGCCATCATTCAAATGCCTCCTGTCCATCGATGCATTCTTCACGAATGGTCCATATCTTGACTCCTACGCCTTCTGTCAACTGTACTATGTCCCTTCTTTTCTGAAGCTGTCTGCACCTAGCACCTACTTCTGCTGTCAGCGATGATCTATCTCTGCATGGCTGCGCCCCCATGATTTCAACAATCTCAGGTATCGTTATCGGTTTTCCATATTCTCTGATTATCCTCAGAACATCTTCTTGCGATACCATCAGACACCACCTTCTTTAGAAGATCCCTCTGTGCCGAACTCTTCACGCATATCCTTCCCTATGTTCGGGTTGGCATCAAGGATATCCAGGCATGTACCGAGTCTTGTGTAAAATTCTCTCGCTTCTTCCTCCGATAGACCATACACAGTAGAATGCTCGGACATCTGTACATTGATCTTATAGAAGTCCGAATAGGGGTTAAGATAGACCTTCATTCCGAGACCTCCTCTGGGGCATTTTTATTGGAGAACAATTCATCATTCTGTTTCTTCCACTCTCTCAGTTTTTCAATGGAGCCTTGTAATTCCTCCTCGATATCTCCACTATCTATGCTTGTTTCCTCTGACAGAAGTTGCATGGCCATTTGTAGGATCTCGTCTGAGTAGATTTGAATAGCTCCCTGAGAAACGTCCTCTTTTTCAGATATCTGTTGAAAAATCTCAATCTTAACAGAACCATCCTTGAATTTGGTGGTCGCAATCGCACGTCCCTTATGATCTTCGGTGGTCATTCAGATACCTCCTTTAAAGGATGTAAAGAAATTATCGGATAGAGCACAATGGTGTCAGGGACGTAGGTTGTTGGATACACAAATTTCCCATCGACATAACGCACTGATTTGGTCTTTATCTGTAGATATGGCAGATTGTCAATCTCGTGTTCATCAATCGGGATAGAGGTTGTTGCTATCTCAACATCCCTATCATCACAATTCAGAGCATAGAAGTAGAACCTGAAACCGCTTTCACCCGAACGGTCAGGTTTGCCGTCCGGGCCCTTTTTCACGGTCAGCTCGAATATGGGATATTGGCGTATGGTATCGCACTTTCTTCCACCCCAACGATTACCCATTTCTTCCTTTGCCTTCTGTATGAAATACTTGCCGTCGAGTTCACAGATCCTATCAGCTTCATCGTGACTAAGATGCATGAGGGACATCGTCAGGCCTCCATTCCGTCATTGGGTGCAATTTTCGGAGGTACGCCAGCATTACTTGGTGTCCGTTCGTCCGTTGTGGAGGAGTATACGGCGGTTTCCGTATCTGGCTCGGTGTTTCTCGGTATACCGTTGTTGCACTGGTAGGAGATGTAGTTCTCAATGGCAGATTTCAGGAAGTCAGTCCGGGTTATCGAAGAATTCCGGCATATCTCGGTGATGATATTGTTGAGATCGTCGGAGATCTTCGCGGAGATGGTCTTGGTGTTCATGCAGACACCTCCTCCGGAGATAATCTCTCACGGATCCTGCTTAGATCTGCAACGGCTTCGTCCCTGTTCTTGGCCTTGAAGTATCCGCAGTCGACGAGATCGTTCCATCTCTGTCTGCATGTACCGTCATCGTTGGCCAACTCCAAGATGTCCATCATTATCTTCTTGAATTGTATGTATGTGATAGTCATCTCGGAAACGGTCTTGTCCGTCCATCCCATATGACTCGAGACTGCTGCCAATGTTACCGAAACGGTCAGCTTCACTCTTGACATGATGCTGCCTCCTTGCGGTTCGACTTCTCGGTCTGGTTCTCAGTGATTTGTGTTTCGTTGTGACGGCGCATCACTTCTGAGAGTTTGCTCAGAGGTATGTGGTATTCCGAGAGGAATTGATTGACCTTTACCTCATACAATAATCCCAGGTCGTTCATCAGACTCCACAGCTCATGCATCTTACGCGTGTTCGTAGTGATGTTGTGAAACATCATTATGGTGTTGAACTCGGCTTGCGTGATCTTGGTTCTGGCGTTTCCCTGTTCCGTGCAGTAGATGTCCTGAAGTTTCTTTTCCTCTATGATCGCTTCCAAGGCATCGAAGATGTCTGTCTGTTTTCTTCCCATTTCATTCTCTCCTTTTTCGTTAAGAATAAAATGCACACCCACCGCGCACACCACTCCGCACCGCACCGCATTTTGACTAATCTTGTGTCGAGCCAGACTGTCGCCCTTATCGACAGTCTGCCCCGACATAGCCTTAGCTAATCGACCTCGTCGATTGAGCTTGAGTTGCGTGTCGAGAAAAAGGGCAACCGCGGGGCAGATTTTAACCCGGATTTCCCTTCTTCACAACAGCCAGCAATCAAATTCAATCAATTCATGGGTCGTCCGCAATGAATATATGCGGTGTGGTGCGGCGCGGTGTGTGGTGTGCGCGCGTGCATTTTATTTTTGTTCACCGGTGAAGGAATCGAACCCTCCATAGCCGCCGCTACCAGTGATCTCATTGATTATCCGCTCCGCGATCTTCCGTTATCTTGATCTTCACGTGTTTGCCGTCGATGATCTTGACGACAATCTGGAAACGATACAACGACTGGACCTTCTTGTCCAGGTTCTTGCGTGTGGTCTCCGACCAAGGCATATCCAGTTTGTCGGCGAGATCCCTGATACTTATCGGCCCGTTGGCCTTGCTTATGCAATCTAGAATCTCGTCGCAGTTCACCATCTCACAGCACCCCGTCCAAACTCGTCTGTCCGGCTATCGTGTTGTATTTAGGTACCGGTGCAGCTTTCGGATTCTTGCATCCGGTTATCTCGTCTCTGACCAAGATCCAGAAGTTGTGGTTCTGTTTGGATTCGACAGACGAGATCATACTCTCGATGTAATCCAATGCGCTGTCGTATCCGCGGTCTGTCATCAGCGAAATTGCCATCTTCCTGGCGCGGGCCTGTCTGTCGTACTCGGTCTCGGTCATGCCCTCACCTCGATGCAACCGGGTGAGGAATCGCGTTCGGCCTGTCCGCAATCCCTCAGATTGTACCTGTGGCGGCAGTCCTCGCACATCCCCTTCCTGGTGTCGCTGAGTTTGGTCAGTGTGTTGAGACACATGGGACAGATGTAGACTCTCATCATGCTGCCCCCTTGCGGATCTCTTTCACAAAACGGTCGTATTCCCGTTTCATGAATCCGTAGAACTTCTGGCCGAACTTCCACCTGGTCTTATGCAGGAAGTTGGGTTCGTCCGGATTCATGTTCACGATCATGACATCCATGTCGCTGGGCTCGGGGATGTCATCGGGATCGCATTGTACTGCGGTATCTCCGATCGTGAACCAACATCTGATCGCATCGAGACCTTCTCTTACATTCTCGATGCTGCCGTCCTCGACCATGGAGAATATAGCTGCGGCACATTGGGCGCATTCCCCGAGTTCATTCTGGAAATTCCGGGCGATTTTGAGCTCACCGTTGACGTAACAGGTGAGATAGAGGTCCGTCTTGTGGTAACCGATACACTTGAACGATGCCGCAACACGGTAATCGCTGACCGTCATCAGACCATCCCCCAGATCACCTTGTGTTTGTCGCTGAGACCTACCTTGCGGATGGCCTCGGCCTTGTGCAGGTAACGGATAGCACGGTTGGTCCTTTCCAGCCCCCATCCGGCTGTGTGCATGTGCTCTCTTATCGTGACAGAAGGCATGGGGCCGTGTATGCGAAGAACATCGAGTACCGCGAAGCGGTCTGATATGGGTACGGTACTGCGTGAGCTGTATAGCAACCTGCTCATACCGCAATCCCCCTTGCTACGATCGCTTGTAGATCCCCATCGATTATCACCGTGTGATTAGGATGGACCGCCTGTTGTTCCTTGATATACGTCAAAGCCTCTGCGATGGTCATACCGCACGTGGGCAGATACTTGAGGATCCTGTCCTTCGGTATCATTCAGACACCCCCTGTCTTGACAATCTTAGCTAGAATCTTGCTCAGAACGATCATGGGTCTTTTGTCGGAGACCTTCTCGGTGAAGGCCTGCATAATGGCTGTCCCTTCGGCTTCGGTCATGCAGAGACCCCCTGAATGTAGCAATAATCTACTCTCCATCCTCCGGGTCCGCCGTCCTCTTCCGCCATGTAGCGGTCAAGACGCGCGAAATCATCACCCGAAAGGTTGTTTGCAAAGATCGAATACCCGGCATTGCTGCGGATGAATGCCTTGTTGTTGGAGGTTACCTTGTAACTCCTGGACTCCAAGGAATACTCTTCGGTCCAGTTGTCTGCCTTGAAGACCACGACACCGATCAGAGGGTTCTCGTCCTGGCCCTTGTACTCGATGTTCTCCGTGTCGTTATGATCGCAGAGCATCTGTTTCAATTGCTGATACGTGATGTGTTCCGGTTCGGTCATTCAGACCACCTCCAGAAAACGCTTGGCTTCTTCACTGATCTCTTTGACTCTCGTTATGAATCTTCTTTGATCTCCGTACTTGAACTTCACCCTGTGTGTATATCCGCAGTCCTCGCATGTCTCGTAATAGAAGAAATTGTCATAGTGGGTGGCTTGCATCATAGTACCGCACACAGGACAGTTGTTCGTCCATCTGGGGTTACTCACCTGTTGGATATCTCCGATATCCTCCACAAACTCCTTGAATAATCTGGGTTCCCATGATTGGCGTTCTTGCTGAGCTTCATAGGCCTGTGTAAGTATGCCGTCTTTGGATCCTATCATGGCCATTCAGACCGCCCCCTGGAAACATTCGGCCACACGGTAGCCTCTGTCGGTCGTGATCATATTCCAGCTGTTCTTGGCCATGAGACCTCTCATGGTCAGGTTCCCGCCGGTATCCACGACGGGGAACAATCTGCTGACCGAAAGGTCGTATATCGCCACGGCATTGATATCGGGTTCAACGAGGGCCTTGTAGCCTTCTCTGTCGAAGATCTGCACCGGAGTCGGTGCCAATGAATGAGTAGACCAGTTATCTGCCGGTATACCGTTCTCTACGCAGAGGTCTGTGAGTATCTGAGGTATCATTCGGATACCTCCTTCATCATAGTGCACCCGTCAACGAAGAAAACAAGGCAGTGGGCCTCTTCGCATCCGCCACCGGTAACATAGTTGGGGCATTTGACGGAACGGCAGTAATCTGGATTCATTCGGACACCCCCAGCTTCTCCGACTGCGACAGCTGAACGGAGGATGCGAGCATCCACTTGTCCAGGTTGTAGGTGATAACGTTCTTCTGTTTCTCCGAGAGCATGGGTGTGATGTACACATCCACGCGGACGATGTCCAAAAGCTGGCCGTTGCATTCCAAGCTTATCGTTCTCTTTATCGGTACGGGCTTTCTGATGGCGGGAGCCATAGCTCTCGCTGTCTGCTTTGATTTCTTCATATTCTAGTACTCCTACACGAATGATACGTGTTGAATAAGAATCATTAATGCAAGTATAAATAATATTCGACAAGAATGTTCCTTGTATGGAAAGAATAAAGAAGAAGTCACTAACCGTGACATTATCTCCTGAAATCATAGAATATCTTGAAAAGAAAGTCAAATCCAAAGAATTTGCATCTATGGCGCACGGAGTAGAACTCTGTGTTTTCAAGTACAAAGAAGCTGAAGAAAGAGGGGAGAGGCCGTGAGTATTTTTAGGAGTACTAAATCTTAAAAACTGAAACCCACGAGCCTCATTGTTTTCTATACAATCAGCATAGCTGACTGCACATCCGAGTATATCGGAACGCGATATAATTATATTCCTTCTGACGTACCCGACCCCACGGAAGTACGGGAAGACCGCAGGCATTCCAGCTGTTCCCAAGTTCGATAAACCTGCGGATCCATCCCGACGGGAGACAGGGCGCCCTCTGAAACTGAGATCACATATGTCTGCAGTGATACCGGTATGGAACCCGGCATCGATTGGCACCCGATTACAGATGTTTTGTAAAAAGCACCGAAGAGTGGTATCTTCAACGCGATCAGTTTCTGCGTGAATCGCCCCAGCTTCTCCCATCGCACCTACGGGGTGTCGAGTATTTAATACTAGGTCGAATATCGGAAGACCGAAAGATAGGCAGTCGTCGTCTGATTCTGAGTTGCAAATTCCGAACCTATTCGATGGCCGTTCATATCTTTCACAGCCGGCACAACCGACTGCACATTTAAGCGTATCACAGCACGATAGAATTATATCCTTCTCGGCATACGTGGTCTCACGGAAGTACGGGAAACCTGCAGACGTTACGGCTATTACAGTTTGAGACCTATCTACAATCTGAAACCCGTCTGCAGATGATTCCCGCTGGGAGTCGGGGCATCCTTCGATATCCGTGCAATGTATTTCCGAGATGGCGCAGGTATGGCGACCAGTGCTATCCGGTCTTGGGTCATTACGGATGCTTTTCAAAGGATATTTGGGCCTGGCACATACGATATCTCTCGTCTCAGTGCGAAATGCCTCCGTTTCTCCCGTGAGTTTTACACCTTGTAGAGTATTTAATCTTAAGGTAGGAGTACCGGAAACATCGAAATATCCGATATTATGGGGCATATCGTATATTTCCGTCATTCGGATTCCCCCTCCTTTGAATCCTTGAAGGCTTGCATGAGATCGTCCTGGAGTTCGTCCGGATCCATGCCCGAAACTATCATTAGGGTCATCAGACACTTGACGATCTCTACTATTCCGTCAAGATCGTAGTGTCTCTCGTAAGTGAATCTCTTTTCCTGAGGTTCCAGAGATATGGTGTATACGTCGTTGTCGTAGTGGAGGTAACCGAAGGATCCCGTGATGATCGTACTCGGAGTATCATCTTCCTCCTGCGGTTCTGCAGGTTTGGCATCTGCAGATGTTCTGTTACTGTACAGCTCCTTGATTATCTCGAGGTTGTCGTCTATGTTGTTGCTGGGAGATCTGAAAAGGGTATGTTCGACCTGCAGACATTCGGCTAGGTTGATGAACTGATGCAACCGCTCTGTGGTGTAGTCGTCCGGACGGTTCACTAGGCTGTCGCTTAAAGTAGACAGGAGACATATGTCCTTCTTGGACTTATACAACTCCTTGAGGCCCCTGTAACCTTCCTTCATTGACAGATCGTACATTTTGCGTTCGAATCTGCTGAGGCCTGTCTTGGAATCGAAGATGTTGAAGGCCATCAGACCACCCTACAGTAAATTGGGGCGTTGTCAGAGTTTTTTATTGGAACGGACATTTCAGAAGAATAAGGAAGTCCGAAGTGTAGTTTCCCATCATTCCATTGTCTTTTCGACATCACTCTGTTTTCTAAAAAGGGAATATCCACGTACGTGGATACGGACTTGACCAGGCCGATTGTACCCTTATCGGTACCTATCGCCAATCTTCCATGCTGGCGTTCGTAGAACAATCTTATCGTGTCTGCTCCGTTGATTTCAGACTCGACAAGATCTATGTGGTATGCAATACCAGGGATATCCTCCGTCCATCCGGTCACATCGTTATGGTCGATAAGTCTGAGGATAGAGCTCACGGTGTTGGCCGAGATCATTCTCAAGCCTCCGCGATGTTGTCGAAACAGGTTTTGTTGATTCTAAAATCCAATGTTCCGGGGGGTTCATCTTTGTCACAATCCAGGTCCCCAGACTGTCTCCCTTCCTGCTCGCCATTGTTACTTGACTTCCCGAACGCTGGCTGTTTCTCAGAAACTTCCGTTTTCGTTTCGGGAGAATCCGAGTTGTTCCAATGTCTTTGCACCGTAACGACGGCCTTGGCAGGTTTCATTTTAGCATAATACCTGTTGGTCGTTACAGTCGATTTATGGCCCAAAAGCACTGATACGGTATCGTCGCCGATACCGTCATCGAGTAGCAGTTGAGCCCATGTTGCACGGCACAGAGTGAACGAGAACTTCAGCTTGTTAGCCCGCCCATATTGATGATGTTAATTGGCGATGTTCGTTTTCAATTGTAAGCGTGTTGTACAAGTCCTTTACAAGAGATGATGGTGAGGGATGCATCAAGGAAAAATCTTGATTTCTCACTCCCTCGATATGTTTATTCGATTCTTTTGGAAATATAATCTGGATGAAAATAATATTCACGGTTTTTACATCAATATTTAATATCGCATAGCTAGTTCGCGCTATAAAAATGGTGTAAATTATGAATACTGAGAAAATGCCGATGATGATCATTGTGATGGGAGCAGCGATATTTGTTGGAGGTATTGTAACATATATCGGAGCATCCATATTTTGGATGTTGGATTCATCCGGATCGATGGGTCTTTCTGAGATGAGCAATGAATCCTCTTTCGAATTGATGAACTCTGCACCGTCGATATTTACGATTCTTATCACAATAGCGATAATCTTGTGGGTCGTGGCGTTCTTGTTGTTATTCATTCCCAAGAAAGAAACGAATTGAGTGATCTGGGGAGGTAACTCCCTATTTTTCATAGGGTTTGAAAGTTAATTTTTTTTTATCTTTTGTCATGATGTTGTCGATCACGATTTCAATCAGCATCAATTCTTATTTTTGGAATCGTATGAGATCGTATACTCGCCGCAGGCTTCTTCACGGACATTAACAGAATGAAAACATTCGTTACAGTTGTATTGTGTGTATGTTCATTGTTTGGATATCCGTCATGGTTTTTGTTCGTTAATGCCCATTGATGTTGTGGGTTGTGTCTTTTTTCAACATCACTTTAAATTTATGATTCTACTGGTTATATCGCCCATAGGATCAATCATGCAAATGTAACGGTGTTTCACTGTTTGTAATTGTCCTCCAATATTTGGAAAATCCGTTTATGTCCGAATGTTCTTTGATATGTGTCGACAGATTACTCTATGATTTCAACAAAAAATAGTTCAGATCCTTAAGATATTCTGAAAATCAACAGACTATCGGTTTTTTAAAAGAATTGAATGCATGATCCAATATGGCGTTAGAATATCTCAATATTGAGAAACCACTGCGCTGTGCCATGTCCAACAATCCATTGTATATGTTCTTGAAATCCGAATAACTTACCGAATCGATTCTTCTCATCAATGCTATGAGATTGATTCTGAACATGTACGTCTCTCTTCTGATCTCGGAAGTCAAACCGCAAGACGGATCGCGTCTTTTATCCACGTATCCGAGTTCATCTAAAAATTCGCCTATCTCTTTCTCATCATCGAATTCATCATTCACAGTATCACCTTGACTATGAACCAAATACTATTATGCGTACGTCATTGTATGATATATAAGCATGAACCTGTTTGTAAAGATAAATCAGTTCGATTATGTATGAATACCATAAAAAGAAAGGATTTGATTGTCATGAATGGGCCTATCACAGACGATTTTCCAGGTAATTGGTGATCCTATTGAAATCATGAGGGTAGAGTTCATTAAAAACGGATTTAGGGTCATGAGATATCCTGTACTTGGTATACATTCTTGTAAAATCACTCACAGACATATCATCAGAGTATCGTATGCAATCCGAATCCTTACTGGGAATCTTCAGTTTGTTCACTAGGTATTCAAATTCTTCCCTGTCTATGGAGGAAGATCTGTATTTCGGATCGTCTTCGTTCATTATATCGAAGTCCCGGTTATGAATATTGACATTTCATATCCAGTTTCTATATGGATGAGTATGTTATTTAAGAAGTCGTCAAGATCAGAAACAATATACGTTCGTGCGGATTAGTCATTTTCCAAGAGCGGATAATTCGATTGATCAGGTATGTTTTTACTAAGTTCTTAGGGTTGGTGTAATCATGTATGTCAATACTGAGCTTATGGGGAACTTCTCCAGATATGGATCGAATTATAATCAATAAATGAGGATTTTTTTACAATTCGGATGTTTATGTCCTATTCAAAGTGCAGATTCCATCTCAAAATTTATATATTTCCTACTATCTCTATATGAATAGTATGAAACAAGATGATGCAATAAACACAAGAACGGTATATTTGGACAATGCAGCCACTACTGCGGTTCATCCAGATGTATTGAATGCGATGCTCCCGTACTTCATCGAGGATTCTGCGAATCCATCCAGCCTTCATAAGGCAGCGAAGAATGCGAGATATGCATGCAACAAGGCGCGGCACTCGGTGGCCCGTCTGATAAATGCCGGAGATGATGAGATCTTCTTCACATCAGGTGGGTCGGAATCAGATAACTGGGCTTTGAAATCTATAGCATATATGCAGAGAAACAAGGGGAACCATATCATCGTGTCTAGCATAGAGCATCATGCGATACTGAACACATGCAAATTCCTGGAGAAGAATGGTATGGAGGTGACGTATCTCGATGTAGATAATTACGGGCTGGTCGATCCGAAGGATGTTGAAAATGCGATACGTCCAGATACGATACTCATATCGATAATGTTCGCCAACAATGAGATCGGAACCATAGAGCCGATAAAGGAGATAGGTTCCATAGCAAAGAAACACGGTGTGCTGTTTCATACGGACGCAGTGCAGGCTTTCGGGCAGATTCCCATAGATGTGGAGGATATGAACATCGATCTTCTGAGTGCCAGCGCCCATAAGGTATACGGACCCAAGGGCATCGGGATACTCTATGTCAGGAGGGGCATAAGGATGGAGCCTCTCATACACGGTGGAGCACAGGAATGGGGTCAACGTGCTGGTACGTCGAATGTACCTGGAATAGTCGGTATGGGTAAGGCTGCCGAGATCGCGGAAAGGGACATGCAGAACAGGGTCGTTCACGAGACGGGATTAAGAGATCATGCTATAGAGCGTATATTGAAGGAGATACCGTACAGCAGTCTCAACGGTCACAGAACGAAGAGGCTTCCAGGCAATGTCAACATCAGTTTTCAGTTCGTTGAGGGTGAGAGCATACTGATGTCGTTGAATCAGGAGGGCATATGTGTATCCACAGGCTCTGCCTGTGCATCAGGTTCGTTAGATCCATCCCATGTACTTCTGGGGATAGGCCTGCCTCATGAGGCTGCTCATGGTTCCATAAGGATGACGATGTCGTATTCAACTACAGAGAAGGAAGTTGATTTTGCTATAGATGTGTTGAAGAAATCGGTTGAAAGACTCAGGTCTTTGTCACCGTTGTATGATGATTTCACGAAGGAGGAGGTTGCAAGAGATGTATGATGGAGAATACAGCGAGAAGGTGATAGATCATTTCACGAATCCCCGCAATGTAGGGGAGATACCAGGTGCCAGTGGAGTAGGCACTGTGGGAAATGCGAAGTGCGGCGATATAATGCGCATTTACCTTGATATCGACGATGAACAGATGATAAGAGATTGCAAATTCAAAACATTCGGATGCGGTGCGGCTGTTGCCACTAGCAGCATGGCCACGGAGATGATCAAAGGGAGAACCGTACAGGATGCGTTGGAACTCACCAACAAGGCAGTAATGCAGGCTTTGGGGGGACTTCCTCAGGTGAAAGTTCATTGTTCGTTGCTTGCCGAAGAGGCAGTACATGCGGCACTATGGGATTATGCGGAGAAGAATGGAATAGAGATCAAGGGTTTGAAGAAGCCCAGGAAGGATATTAACGATGAGGAACCGGTCCACCCGGGTTTTTCATCAGAATGATGTATGGAGGTAAGGAGATGGAAACGATATATTCAGGAGCGACTGAGCTGATAGGCCGCACTCCGCTTTTGGAGTTCAGAAAGATAATGATGGCACATGGAGTAGAGGCTAGAATACTGGGAAAGATGGAGATGTTCAATCCATCGGGATCAGTGAAGGACAGGATAGCCAAATCCATGATAGATGCTGCCGAGAGGGAGGGTGCCATAAGGGATGGCGGTACCTTGATAGAGCCGACCTCAGGAAACACCGGTATAGGATTGGCAGCCATAGGCGCTGCTAAAGGTTACAAGGTCATACTTGTAATGCCTGAGACGATGTCCGTCGAGAGAAGACAGATGATCTCTGCATATGGTGCGGACATAGTTCTTACTGATGGTAAGAAAGGTATGAAAGGTGCTATAGAGAAGGCAAATCAATTGCTTGATGAGATTCCGAACAGTGTGATGCCCGGACAGTTCATAAATCCTGCAAATCCAGAGATTCACAGGACAACTACTGGACCGGAGATATGGGAGGATACTGATGGTAAGGTGGACATACTGGTGGCAGGAGTGGGTACCGGAGGAACATTGACCGGTGTCGGTCAATACCTCAGGACGAAGAATCCCAGTCTGAAGATAATCGCCGTAGAACCTAAGGATTCACCGGTTCTGTCCGAAGGACATGCAGGACCACATAAGATACAGGGCATAGGTGCCGGATTCATACCGGATGTCCTTGACACAGGCATCTATGATGAGGTTATCACAGTGAATGATTCCGACGCGTTTGCCATAGGAAAGGAGGTAGCGCGCAGGGAAGGTGTGCTTGTGGGCATATCCTCCGGAGCCGCATTGTGGGCCGCTTTAGAAGTAGCCTCCAGAAAGGGCAATGATGGGAAGAATATAGTTGTTATAATGCCGGACAACGGCGACAGGTATCTCTCAACGCCGTTGTTCGATTGAGACGGGAGATTAGGATCGAGGTACATATGAATGCTAAGGAACTCGAGGATGCAGTGATATCTGTTGTGCAGGAGGTTCAGATTAAGTTGGGTATGGCAGAAGGTGCCGTTTCCCTGTATATGCCTCTAGACAGCATCTGTACTTCTGACGGGACAATGAACTCAGAGGATATTCTGACTGATTTCACGACGGCAGTCAGATCCAGATTGGGAGATGTGGATTGTGTTATTGAGGATGACAGGATCCGCATAACCGTTCCGGAACAAGGATGTTTGTATGCCGCATCGTTGCCTGTGAGCCCCATCCTCAAAGTTATGGTGGACTCAGTATTGGCAGGGGATGATGTGGGCATACTCAGATCCAGATTGAATGCTTTGTCCGATAAATGTGTCTGGGATGATGTCGATGCCGAGGAATTCGACCATGTCGTTCATTTCGAAGATGGCAGTGATTCACATGTATATTGCATAAAAGACGAATCGGGGCATATCACATATCATAGATTCTCGAGAAGTGATTATTCGAGGTTGGGGTTCGGTGTCAGTATTGATGAATGAACAAAATGTTGAATAACAAGTCCGAGTTATTGGAGGTCGAGTGAGAAAATGTCCAAACTGATATCCACGAAGGGCAGGTATGCGATGCGCCTGATGTTGGACCTCGCGTTGTTCAAAGATGAGGGTGTGACTAATATTAAAGACATTTCCGACAGACAGGATATTTCTCCTAAATACCTGGAAGCCATAATCTCCAGTCTCAATCGTGCCGGATTGGTAAGGAGTATAAGGGGTCCACAGGGCGGATACGTCCTCACCAAGGATCCGAGGGAGTACACGGTCGGGAGCATAATACGGGCTGTGGAGGGAGATCTGACCATAGTCCCATGCATAAAAGAGGGCTCAGAGTACTGCGACCGTTTCGATAATTGCACAACCGTTAAACTTTGGGCAAAGATCGATGATGCCATTTCGACTGTCATAGATGAGATCACTCTTGCGGATTTGGTTTCATGGGAGATGTCCGACAGACTCGTTAAAATAGATATCTGATTGTATGGATAGGTTATCAAACTGTAAAATTTTCTTTATTAAACCATGTATGAATTCTATATTCTATGTAGGCATACATATTCTACATCGAATATTTTTAAATTTTTAGAGCATGATAAAACCATTATGGGAATGATTTTCGACTGTTATGGAGTAGTCGAATATCCGAAGAAGTGATGTCATGGAATTTGGAAAAACATTGGATTTGATAGCAATAGCATTTTTCGGTATGATAACCAGTGTGATTTTGATCGTATTGCCGCATACTGTATCATTGTACTACGTAGGTGATGTTTGGAGTAATATGAGGAATGTTGGTAACATCATATATTATGTATCTCTGATTGTGCTGTTCTTTGCTGTTATCAGAGCATCCTATAGGGGATACAAAAGATACATGATAGAGAAGAAGGACATCCTCAGGGAGTGATGTTTTTCATAGTATAAGCTCGCGATTCATATTTTCGATTCTATTGACACTATCAAAACCACTTAACATCAACATCCATGTGTCGAAAAATACGGATGTGTTGATAAGAACGGTTCGGTTGACGATGCATAGATCAGTACGATTGTAAAAAAATTCAAAGGTTTTTAGAATGAACGTTCAATGAATGAAATTCGTCATTACATATTTCTCTGGTTCAGGAAATATGTTATGTTCCTCGCCAGAACACGCATGATGCAGACCCTCTTCGTCTTGTTCAACGTCTTCAGGTACTGCTCTGTGAATCATGTTCCAGTAAATCGAGGAGATTACCAGCATTTGCTGTATTCTGAAGTATTTGTTCATCTGGTTGAAGGTGACTGTCGTTCCGGCATGTCTTGTAGATGTTATCGTAGCAATCGGTTTCAGGTAGAATGTTCTGCTGTTTTTACCTAGGAGATCGGAATAGAAGGCCCACCCATGAATGATACCATGGAGCTGTTTGAGGATGTATAATAGGCGTGTTCTGAAGATAAAGCTGTCAGCATCACTGAACGCATTTTCATGTTTTTGCACATTTATGACAGGTTATGCACTCAAAAATCGGTTTTTTTTACCGATCCAAAATATTCGTATGTTGATTCCTCTGTTGTTCAGTGTTTTTGACACTTCTGTTAATGCACGGTTCGTGCAACTGTTTTTATTCGGACTACTGTTTACTGGCAATACTTTCATAATAATTCCTCCACCATGTATAATGTTCATTGAATTTTATGTGAGAACCTCAGATAATCCAAAGTGATGATTCATATGAATTTTTAATATGGTTATCATGTTTTTCCAGTTATACGTTGGAGTCAACTCCATCATTTGAATATTTTAGATTCTCAATGTTGTGTCAGAACTTCAATAAATGTCAGATAGGAAGTAATATATTCCCAACACATCGATGATTACTCATGAGTGATGAGTCTCAATCCGAAAATAAGAATGTATTATTCAAGGATATGAATGAAGTAGGGTGTTTCCTTGATAAGATAGGGTGCGTCGACATGCTCGATATCAATCCCGATTATACCCCGTCCAAGATCAGGAAGAGAATTCTCAAGGACATGGCAAAGGAGGAGACGCTGGAGTTCGGTCATCTCAAGAAGATATACCGCAAACTCATGAAGAAGTATTATTCAGAGGATTATCCTGAGTATCGCATCAGCATATATCTCACACCGAAACAGCTCAACGAAGCTTATAGATTGTTTGTTGGTAAAAAGGATCAAGAGGACATCTCCGACTCCGAGGTCTTGGTGGATCCGTCTCTAAAAACGGATGATAAGGAGTTAATCTGAGATGGGTTTATCACATTATCATTACGCGGGGGCGTCCACAAACATCTTTTATAACGGCATTCACGCCGTACACTGATTTTATATTCTCGGAGTTTAAGACGGAGTCTGTGGAACCGGCAGCCACAATTCTTCCATTATTCAATAAAACCGTCTTGTCACAGAATCTCATTGCCAGATCCAGGTCGTGTATAATCGTGCAAGCTCCAAGATTCTTTTCATGAACAAGGTTATGTACGGCTTTCATGACATCGATTTGATATTTTACATCAAGATTGCTGGTCGGTTCATCAAGGAGTAATATCTTGGCTTCCTGTGCAATTGCTCTGGCCATGAGTACTCTCTGTGCCTGACCACTGCTGAGAGTGCCGAAATCTGAATTGGCCAGATCTTTAACGTTCATCTCATCCATGGAATTCCATGCGACTTCCTTGTCATGCTCTCCGAATTCCCATACTATATGGGGTCTTCTACCCATTAGTACAACTTCAAACACGGTCGGGCCGTTCCTTTCAGCAGCTGCGTTCTGAGGAACGTATCCCAGGTTTTTTGCTATTTCTTTTTGTGGCATTTTCGATACTTCGTTTGCATCCAACATTATCGATCCCTGTTGAGGCGTCAATATGCCGTTTATGCATCGTATCAGTGTCGTTTTTCCGGATCCGTTCGGACCTAGTATCCCTAAAATCTCAGATGGTTCTAATTCGAGGTTTATGCTCTTCAGTATTGGAGAACTTCCATAATTGAAGTCCACTCCGTCCATCCGCAGTTGCATGTTACAGTAATACTAAAATAGTATATTATAACTTTTGGTGTTATTTTTTTATTAAGTCGTATGTATTAAATATGTTTATTTTGTTGCCACTCTATGAATGGTAAGATAGTGGCAGTGGTTGTTGCAGCCATCATAGTTATCTCAGGTACAGGGGTTTACCTTGCACTTCATAATAGTAGCAACGTCAGAGATTTGGATGTTGATTTGGAGATTTACGGCAATGCCGATAAGGATTGGGATATAGACGAAGATGATGTCGAATTGTTGGAGAAATATCTGGCCGCATACTCATCGGATGATACTGAGACTTTGTCTGAGTTGGAAGATGATATAAATCTCACATTCGCAGATGCCAATAACGATGGTTCAATAAACAGTTCAGATGTCGACCAGATAAATGCAATAATAGAAGGTACTGCGAAGAAGATATGGATTCTCGATGGCATAGGCGAAACTCGCGGTGTGGAGACGGATATTTCCAGGATAGGATGTGAATACTATCAGAATACGGAACTCTGTCTCATCCTTGGTCTTGCGGACAAGATTACAGCGGTAGATAATGCACCGTATCAGTATCTTGATTTCTATTTCAATGATGAACAGCAGGATAATGTCAGCAATCTTTTCAACATGTATGCTACAGATTATGATTATGTGAACTCATTGGATTTGGATACTTTGTTGATATTCAGCAGTACTACAAGTTATGAGGCGAAACAAGATAAACTGATAGGATGTGATGTGCTATATCTTGGTCTTTACAATCCGGATCTGACAAATGTCTCGAATTCTAGTTTCGTACAGGGCGTTCTCAAAGCAGGATACATATTCGGTGCTGTTGAACGTGCAGAAGGGTATCTCAACTGGATATTGGATTACAGGGATCAACTTCTTGACATATCTGATTCCATACCGGATGATGAAAAACCTGTCGTGGCAGTATCCAATTATGCTAGCAGCGGATATTTCTTCAATGAGAATGACATCAATGTCGCACTTTACACGGACATAGACCCCCTTGGGCAGGCGATAACTCTTGCAGGGGGCGTGAACATACTCTCAGTGATAGATGCCAACAGTTCCACTTCTTATTCGACGAAAGTGATGGTGGATACCATATTGAATGACGATCCAGGTGTGGAGATCGACTATGTTTTCCTGCATATGGTGAAGTACACATACAGTGCTATGACGTTGGATTCCACACCTGATCATGGTTATACGGTGGATGATTACACCGAGATAATCGCAGGAGCTGAGGATGCCAGCAGTCGTTCTCTGTTGACGGACGAGGTCATATCCCTAATAGCCGGTGATTTTAGGAATGGATGCACCGGAGGGGTTCTTCTTGCAGCATACATGGGCAACATAATCAATTCCGACCATTACTCGAGCATTGATCCAATACAGATGCACAACGAGTATGTTGAGTGGCTTGGTGTCAAGGATTATGACGTCTCAGAGCAGGGAGTGTTCATATACACTGCCGTGTGATGAAAAACATAGGGGCTCATGCCCCTTTTTACTTATTCAAAGATGGTTCCAATGGGTATACTTGTTAAGAGATTGTTCGGTTCTATAGAGAAGGATTCCGATAGGGAAGCTGTTAGGAAATCCCGATCCAGACGTATTCTGTACATATTGATAGTGGCTGCAGTGATGTTTCTTCTGTCGGCCTATTCCATAACAATAAGTTCCACGAACATAACGGCTTTGCAGGTGTATGAGACACTCATCAACCAGTTGATACCGGGACTTTTTGATATACCCAGCAAGACACAGCAGATTGTCATGAAAGTGTATGCTCCGAGGGTACTAATGGCTATTTTCGTGGGCGGGATACTGGCGCTCGGAGGCTGTATAGTGCAGACTATATTGAAGAACCCTCTGGCTACACCATACACACTGGGAGTGTCGTCGAGTGCTGCCTTCGGTGCGGGCCTATCCATAATTCTTGGTGTGTCGGCAATAGTCGGGGTGTACGGCACAATGCTGAATGCGTTCATATTCTCTCTTATTCCTGCGTTTATAATTCTTACGGCATCTGCACGCAGGAACATGATGGCTACCACGATGATCCTGGTAGGGATATCTATATCTTACATGTTCAGTGCCGCCAATACGATAATGCAGTATTTCGGCAGTGCCGATGCAGTAAAACAAGCTATGTTCTGGGCGGTAGGTGACCTAAATAACGCTACATTGAGTCAAGTTCCGTATGTTGCTGTAACGCTTGTGTTCACCCTCTTGGCAACCTTCTGGCTGATGAAGGATATAGATATTATGCGCATGGGTGATGATACTGCGACGGCATTGGGTATCAATGTCAAAAGGGTCAGGACATCAGCCATAGTTCTTGCATGCTTTTCCACCGCGATTGCGGTGAGTTTTGTCGGAGCCATAGGTTTCATATGTCTACTTGCGCCCCAGATATCCAAGATATTCGTAGGCGGTAATCTTCGCTATCTGATTCCTGCATCGTTGTTCACTGGATCGTTGTTATTGGTGATGGCAGATATAATAGCTAAAGACATAATCAATCCAATAATACTTCCTGTGGGTGCAATAACGGCTCTAATCGGTGCTCCTATATTGATATGGTTGCTGCTTCGTAATAAAAACACGGTGGTTAACTGATGTATTCTCAAAATAATGTTATTGAGAAGTGGGAATATGATAGGAACAAACATCCTTTTGTCGGCGAAGGGTTCTCTGATGAACGGATATTCAAGTGTTGGGATGATTGTGCGGACACATATACGGGGAATGAATACTCGGACATACGCGATGAAATCATAACTGATCTGTTGGCTGCCGAGATTCTGAGTGAGGAGTTTGTCGTATTGGACATAGGGTGTGGACCCGGTCTGTTTGCCATACCGTTCTCGAGATATTGCAGGAAGACTTATTGTGTTGACAGCAGCATTCCAATGTTGGAATCTCTAGGATCTAAGGCATCCGATATTGATCAGGACAAGCTAAAGGTGATACATTCAACATGGGAGGACATGGAACCGATTCCGGGTGTGAATGTGGCATTTACATCACTGTGTCCCGCCCTGAACAATCCCGAAAGTCTTCTGAGGATGGAGGATTTTGCATCGGACTATTGTATCTATGTGTCCTCATACAGTAATGACAACAGCATAGGGATTGAGATATGGAACCGTCTGGGCAAGGATTATTCTTTTAAAGGTTACAACACCGATTATCCATTTGAATTCTTGTGCACGGAAGGTCGTGACCCGTTTTTGAAGACGTATGTTAAGGCCTCCAAAGTCGACATACCGCTTGAAAGGATGAGGGATTCGGAGGTCCGCAGGATGTCTCAATATCGCGATATGACTCCCGAATTGAAAAATCTGATAGAATCCGTTGTTATGGAACACCAGAATGATGGGAATATAACTGTAGATAATGAGATCAAACTAGGCCTTTTAATATGGAAGCCATGATGCATATGTGTCATAGTTTTTTACTAGTGTTTTCTAGAGATTCCAGATATCAGAAATCACGAGTACATTACATTTTTAAGAATGTACATCCTGCCAGATCATTAACCTAAGGGGTTGTTAATCTGAGTATACATTTTAATGCTAAAGGAATAGGCGGCTACGCTATAGCCGCTATAGTGGTTGTCATACTGGTCGTTGCAGGAGGCGCTGTTTATATGCTGAATACCAACAGTAGTGATTCGAATGCGGAGATGGCTCCAGGTACGACCATGTCGTACGATGTCACAGCAACAATCAGTGATTCTGAACAGAGTATAGGCACTGTGACTTTTGACATAGTCGCACAGAATAACAATGAGTATTTTATCGATGTGGATTTCGATCTTAATGTAGAATCTGTTCTGTCTATAAAGATGGATGCTATAGAATCTTTCGACAAGTCCACAGGTGTGATCGAAGGTATGACTCATGAAGGCGAACAGACAGTATCGACCATAGATGGTGATAAGGTTCTCCAGGTCTGGGTAATGTCTGATGAAGATGCGACTGTTAAATGTTATGTTGATGGAAACACTGATATAATCTACAAAGTGACGATGGAATCCTCTGAGGAGCCTTCCATGTCTGCTTCATTGGCCGAAAAGAATATGAGTTGGCAGGATTCGTACACACAATCCTCTGCCATAGGTATCAAGAACACCTATGATGTCACAGGTGACTATGAAGGCACAGTTGTTTTCGAGGTCGTCGGAGAATCTGATGAAGGATATTGTGTTCTTCAGGATTTCGATGAACTCAGTGCGGAGGATATCGACAATTTGTATTTCATGAGTGAATATACTTCCGGTGTTCCTATAGGTGCAGAGAAAACTGGTCAAACCGTTGTCATAGGAGCCATGACATTGGATGTCTGGGATTATAAGCATACTGTGAATTATGAGATCATGGGTTTTTCAGCATCTTATACTCTGGATTGCGAGTACTGCGTCGATTCAGATATGACGGTATATAGATTTGTGTATGATGACGGTAATTACACGATCCAGGGAGATCTGAGAGAATAAATGCAAATGGGATGGGAATACTTTCCCGTCCCTGATTTTTATTTTTGACATTCCATATCTTTCTAAATGTTCATAATATTTAATGGTAAATATCTGAAAATTATGTTGGCATTATAATCCCATCTAAAATCTGTATTATAATTCTCTAAATCTCTTATGAGCCAACAGGGATTGATCTCTATCCAATCGTATATTTGTTTATCGTCTGTAGTATTTTTTCCTTCAACATTTCTATGTCAAATCAATGAACAATATTTAAACTTGGATTTCTTAACCTTAAGTGGGAGATTGCAACCTTGACAGGTAATCAGAATGGGAATGGAACGGAGATTGCGCCGAAATACTATGTTTGTTCACGTTGTTCGTACCATTGGAAACCTCGTAAGACTGACAGCATACCACGCAATTGTCCGTCATGCAGATCCACCATATGGATGAAGCCTTTCGAGTTGAAGACCTGTGTCAGGTGCGGCTATGAATGGGGTTCCACAAGTGAGGACCCGCGTAGGTGTCCGAATTGCGGGACGTATCATTGGAACGAGGCTCCGAGAACATACGGCTGTCTCAGATGCGGACACAGTTGGACTGCAAAGAGGGAGTGGCCACCGAAGAGGTGTCCCAAGTGTAGGTCCATATCGTGGAATTCCGAGAAGAAGGATGTCCATGAGGAACGTCATTCCGATTCAAGGAAGAAGTCTTCATCTGTCAACGATGAAGAGCTGATCAAGTCAATTCTGGATGAGTACAAAAACGGTTCGACATGTACCCATATCGCTGTGAGCACGTCTGTACCTTTCAGTGTGGTGTTCAGTATTGTAAGTGAGGCCAATCCGAACACTAAAGTCAGGATATGAGTCCGTATAACTATTCAGAATCAGCGTTTGTGGTGGTTTTAGGACTGAAAATAAAGAGTATATGGACTGGTATCACAGTTGTGATATCAGTCCGTCCTGGTTTCATACGATTTTTATTAGTATGAATGTGGTCATGTTGTCCTTACGGTCCTCCACGTTCTCATGTGCCATGAACAATCCGTAGTGATCTCCTGCATTTTTTCTGCATACTACAGCCGTGTCATTCTGGAGTCTTCCATCCGCCAACATCTCTGCCGCATAGGCCGTGTCCTCCACTTCTACACGCTCTGTTCCGGGATACAGGCGATCCAGGCTGTTCTTCGTTTGTAAAAGGGCCTGAATGTGCGATGATATCTTCCTGATCTTGGAATCTTTGTTCTTTGTGAAGATGCAATGATGTATGGGCACGGTATCGGTTGAGATTTTTACTATGTTGTTGCGGCCTTTTAGTGCGATTTCCGTTTCAATCACCTTTCCAGCGGTGATATTGCTGTATGCAACCACGCCGTAGTCGGACTCACCTGAGGATATCGATGCAACAACTCCTTCCGCGGTCATGGCAGGTACTAATTCAACATCGTTCCATCCCATGGAAGATGCAAATTTGTTCGCTGCCTCTTCCGAATTGGAGAAGGGTATGCCCATATAGCTTATCCTCATGCTCATATGTCCCGGTGTATGACCAAGGGGTAATTGTTACTTTCTGTTTTATGTATCTCCGTTGAGATGTAGGTCACATGACGGATGAAAATTACGGGAAATGCAAGACATGCAGATTCTGCATGCATTCTAAAGGCATCTGGATATGCACCATAAATGAATGCAAGGTGGATATGGATGATACCTGCAACAGATATCGTCCCGGTTCCTGTGAGAATTGTGGTTATCTTTCCATCGGTTCCGAATCATTCTCGTGTAAGTTGACTGGTAATGAGGTGGATACGCTGGATGTGTGTACCGAATATGATCCGTGCGGAAGACGTTCAATCTGAACGGTTACGTTCCTTGTGACCTTTCAATATGTTCTTGACACTGGCCTTTGCCATGCTTGAGCCTGTGAGGACGTTCTTTGCAGAGGTCGGAAGGCCATGATACACTATGTTGTCGGTGGAGCCTGTGCAGCTACGCATGTCGGCCCTTATGCTGCCGTAGCTCTTTTGCAATCCACCTATGATCTCGTTTATGGTGTCTGAGAGGCTGTAGATGTTCTTGGATATGTAATCGGATTTGTTCATGAACTCCTCATGGCCTTCGAGGAATGGGTTGTAGGTGTCAGCTAGGAAATCCTCGTCCAAGTCATCGATGGCATCCAAAACGTACACCAGTGTCGAGAGTTGGACGAACACCTCCTCTAGTTCTCTGCATCCCTTATCACCGGCGAAGTCATTCAGTGCCAATGACAGGGACCTGCCGAATTCACTGCCCATCTTAATGGCATCTCTACATCCATCAGATTCCAAGCGTTGAAGGTTTTCGAAACCCCTGCCGATTATATCGTCGTATTCCGGATACATTCTTTCTGCTTTCTCTATAGCTCTGCCGAGGGTGAGGGATATGAAGTTTGTTTTGAGTGATGGACTGTCCTCGTCATCGTCTACCAGTTCCCACTTTGTCAGAAGCACGGTGTATGCGGCCATCTCTCTCATGAGGTCGGAATCGTTCTTGGGGGCATTGAAGACGCACAGCGGGGTTTTCCTTGTTCCTTCGAAATCGATGACGTCTCCTGCTATGGAATTGAGGATCATGGTGTTGAATGTCATGTCGTAGTTGACTGTCGTTGTGGAAACGAGCCCAAAACCGGATTTCAATTGGTGACAGCCTTCACAATAATACTTCTGGTACGTTGCCAGATCAGAGGCCGTCATCCTGTTGTACTGCGGCAGAGTGTACCCGAACATATGGCGTTCCTATTGACGGGAACGGTTCGAACCTTTAATATATTCGTATAGAATTCGGTGAAAGTACCGAGCCAGTCGGTCAGGTGAAATCATGTCCAACAAGCCTTTGACAACTGAGGAACTGATGTCCCTTTACATGAGTCAGTCCCCTACAGCATTCACATCCATTGCAATGCATGCGAAAGCCCCAAATGATCACAACGATCGTCTTGATTCTGCTGAACACGGTGGCGACCCTCCTTGTGATTATAGTTGTTGCAGTGATTCAGGATATTGTAATTCCATGGGATGGCACTTAGCTATCATAGGCGGAGTCGTAGTCTGTTGTGCGTGTTGCTGTTACTGCACTCACGGATTCAACGGTGTTTGGACGTACTGGCCGTTCTGATGCGTCCTGACAAAGTCTGATATGAATCCATACATATCGGTGGTTGTGAAGCCCACCATGGCCTGCAATCTGGACTGCAGGCACTGTTATCACAGGCTGGAAGAGAGGGTCTGTGGGAATATTTCCATAGAGACTCTGAAAAGACTCTTTATGATGGTTTCCAGCGAGTATGAGTCTGCCTGGTTCATATGGCATGGCGGGGAGCCGATGACCCTGCCCCTCGATTTCTACGAGAAGGTCATAGAGCTCCAGCAGGAGTATTTTGGAAAGGATACGCACCGTGTCGGAAATACCATACAGACCAACGGTACATTCATGGATCGTAAGTTCGCTAATTTCTGTAGGGATAATCGTATCAACATAGGCATATCCTTCGAAGGACCGTATGATGATGTAATGAGGCAGGACGGAGATAAGGTCGACAAGAACATATCGTATCTTTCAAAGAAGGATCATGTGTTTTCCGTTAATTCGACAATATGTTCGGAGACTGTGGGTAGGCAGTCGGAGATATACAGATATTTCAGGGACAGGGGTGTAGACGTATCGATGTCTCCCGTTGTTCCGTGCGGATGTGCTGCAGATGATACATCATTGATTCCTGATGCGGATGAGTACATCGCCGAGAGCATAAAGGTCTTCGATGAGTGGCTCACTGATGTTGATTCAGATGTTCCGTTGATTCCCCATTACCTTTATGTACTGAACGCATTGGGAGATCCGGTGGATTCGGATTGTGCCCACAATTCATGTCTCATGAAATGGCTGTGTATATATCCTAACGGTGACCTTTACCCGTGTGCCAAGGGATGTCCTGAGGATTTTCGTATGTGCAACATCGCCGATGTGTCCAGTATATCGGAGGTTTTCATGACTAAGGGATTTAGATGCCTTTTGGAGGGTACGATCGTCCGTAGGGAGAAATGCAGGGCAGAATGCAATCTGTTCGATCATTGTAACGGAGGATGCAGCATGGATGCATGCTTCGAATGCGGTTTGGAGAACAACGGCGGTGATTCCTGCAGGATATTCAAGTCCGTATTCGGACATGTGCAAGATGTCATGGATGACATACTGGAGACGAGACCGGACCTTTCAAAGTATAACAAGTTCGTACGCGATGCGGTTGTGGGGAAGCTCGTCAAACCAGAGGTCACTGGTCTTTGATCTTCTCGACATATGCTATCGCGTCTATCATTATCTTCACGCCCTTCGGAAGGTTGCTGGATTCTATGCAGGATCTTGCGGGGTAAGGTTTCTCCAGGTATGTGGAGTAGGTACAATTGACGGTGCTGAATGTCTGCATATCCGTCAGGTATATCGTTGTCTTGACGATATCGGCACTTTTGGCACCTGCGGCTTCCAAGACCCTCATCATATTCTCCATGACCTGTTTCGTCTGATCTTCTATGGTTTCGGGTATCTTTCCTGTATTGGGGTCTACCGGTATCATACCTGCAGTGAAGATCACGTTGTCGACCTTTATTGCTTGTGAGTATGGGCCCGCGGCAAGCGGGGCCTTATCTGTGGATATTGATTCTATAGGCATTACTTTTCCTTCCCTATTTCGTTAACGTCATACGGTGTTCCCTGGTAGACGTAGTAGTTCAGCCAATTCATGAAGAGTAAGGTGGCATGGCTTCTCCACCTGACTATCGGATCGTTGTGTGCATCGTTCCCCGGGAAATAATTGTCAGGGATGTGCGGTGACATACCGCGATTCATGTCGCGTTCGAATTCGTTGGCCAATGTTGTGCGGTCATATTCCGCATGGCCGAGTACGAATATCTGTCCGCATCTTTCGGAGACGACTATGCCCACACCGGCTTTCTTGGACATAGCCACTATATGCAGGCGCGGTATACGGTGTATGTCGCTTTCGTGAACCTCTGTGTTCCTCGAGTGTGGCATATCGAACCTATCATCGAATCCTCTCACCAAGGGTTCCTGTGTATTCATGACGTCATGTTCGAATATACCGGACATCTTCTCGCTCAAGGGATATTTTGGTATCCCGTAGTGGTGGTAGAGACCGGCTTGCGCTCCCCAACATATGTGGAAGGTGGAGAAAACGTTCTTCTTGGACCAGTCCATTATGTTGCAGAGTTCTGGCCAATAATCCACCTCTTCGAACTGTATGTTCTCTACCGGAGCACCGGTTATTATCATGCCATCGAACTTCTGATCCTTTATCTGATCGAATGTGTAATAGAATTTGTCAAGGTATTCCTGGGATGTGTTCTTGGAACAGTGTGTGGCCATCTGCAGGAAAACTATGTCTGTCTGCAGAGGACTGTTACTCAGGAGACGTAGGAGTTGTATCTCAGTGTCCACTTTCGTGGGCATCAGGTTGAGTATCAGAATCCTAAGGGGACGGATGTCCTGGGTGACCGCACGCTTTTCGGTCATTATGAAGATGTTCTCAGCTTCCAGGGCTTCTACGGCAGGAAGGTCATCAGGTATCTTTATCGGCATGTTCCATCCCGTTCTACTGGCGTTCAGTATCTTTGGTTTGTTATATTAATCTGTCCAATGAATGTACTGATAGCCGTTAAGTATCTTCATGTCTCTTCATTTTATCTATCAAAACCGGAGGTGGATTGGATTTTTTTGAAATTTGAACAGCATTATTTTGTTTTCAATCGATATCCGGTCGTTGGTCAACGTCTCTATCGGTGCTTCCGAGTATGTGGAATATGGTCTCGTTAGCAAGCATCATGCCGAATATCGCAGGTATCGTAGGAAGGGATCCAAGTATGCTTTTCCCATGATCGTCCCTTTCCGTGGGTGTTGTGATAGGAGGTTCTTCAGAATACACGCATGTGATGCATGATATGTCGATGTCTCTGAGCTTCGATCTCACAGAGGATGCCAGAGGGCACACCTTGGTTTTTCTTAAGGAGTCTATTTTTATCTTCCGGGTGTCTGTATGAAGTGCTGCACCCATGGATGAGAACGTTCTTATGTTGTTCTCGGCTGCATATCTCAGCAGAAGGGCTTTGTTGCTCACGGTGTCTATCGCATCTACCAGGACGTCTGGATGACCTACAGTCGATTCTAGATCGGTATCAGTGTTTATGAGAGTGACTACGTCTTCGAAGGATATCTCCGGGTTTATGGATTCGCATCTCGATCTCGCTAATGTTGCCTTGGGAATCCCTATTGTTTTGTAGGTTGCGAGTATCTGCCTGTTTATGTTGCTGTACGATACGACATCGCCGTCTATGACGCGTATGTTGCCTATGCCTGCTCTTACGAGGCCTTCGATGGCATATCCGCCCACAGCACCTGCTCCAGCGATTACCACATGTGCTTTCTTGAGTATTTCGAGTCCCTCTTCTCCTACTATGAGGGCAGTTCTTTCAGACGTGCTGTTATTCATCCTATCACTGTTCTGGTGTTTTTAGATGTAAGATCTATGAGTTCTTCCCGATCCATGGATTTGAATCCTGCCAAGGAGGTTATGAATTCGGACATGCTCCTGCATGTGTGACTACATATGGGTGCATCGGTCTCTACTAGCAATCTGTCGTCTGGTATCTCGGATAGAAGACGCATGATCCTCATCTCCGATCTTTTGAATATCCTGTGGGAAAGGGAGAAATAACATCCTTCAGTGGTGAATGCCTTAACGTAGCTGTCGGGTCCAGAATAGGAATGCAGTATCATCGGGATATCACATTTCACCTTTCTGATGATTCTCAGGGTGTCTACTTCGGATCTTATCATATGTATCGTGGTCGGTCTGTGCATCTCTGCGGCCAGTCTCAATTGGGATTCGAAGAAGTCCTTCTGGAGATTCATATCAGGACGTAGGCTGTCCAGACCTATCTCCCCGATACCTGCCGGGCTGTCTTCTTTAAGTGTTTTATGCAGGAGTTCGATGTAATCAGAGGGAGCATCTTTGACATACCACGGGTGTATGCCGTAGAACGGGAATATTCTGGGATCCGACGCTCTGAACTCAATCTGAGGTTTCCATTGCAGGAAAGAGGATGTGCAGGAAAGCAGGAGGGATGCCTGATCCATATCGGGGTATCCTCCCTGTTCCATTACGTCAACGATGTGCATGTGAGCATCAACGAATTCTTTCCTGTCCACTGCATTGCCTCCTTAGTCGTATATTCCTGTGCTGATGTATTTGTCACCGCCGTCCGGTAGGATGGCGACAATCTTCTTTCCTTTTTCTTGTTCTGAGAGTCTGATAGCGTGGAAAACGGACGCTCCTGCCGATATACCTGCGAATATGCCCTCTTCTCTTGCCAGGTCCCTTGCGGTCTTGATGGCGTCATCGTTGCCCACTGCGACAATCTGCATTAAATTCATGTCCAAGTTGCCGGGTACGAAATTGGCACCGATCCCCTGTATCTTGTGCGATCCCGAATATCCTTTGGTGAGTAGGGGGCTCTCAGCAGGCTCTATGCCTATGACTCTCGCCGAAGATCCAGCATCTTTCAGTGCCATAGCGATCCCTGTGGCTGTTCCACCAGTACCCACGCCTGCTATGATGTAGTCCACATCGGGGAGGTCCCTGAGGATCTCTCTGCCCGTGGTGACTCTATGTGAGGAACGGTTAACGGTGTTGTCGAACTGACCTAAAATCATACCATCACGTTCTTTAGCGATCTCCTCCGCTTTTTTGACGGCCCCCATCATGCCCTCGTTTCCTGGGGTGAAAACTATCTCCGCACCGTATGCTGACATGTAGGCGACACGTTCTTTAGACATGGTATCAGGCATGACGAGCACTGCTTTGTATCCACGGGCAGCCGATATCATGGCCAGGGCGATTCCTGTGTTACCGGACGTAGGTTCAACTATGGTTCCCCCATGTTTGAGGATCCCTTTAGCGGAAGCTTCATTGAGCATCGCCAGTACGGGGCGGTCCTTTATCGATCCTCCAGGGTTGCTCCTTTCAATCTTGACGTAGACATGACTCCCCGGTGGAGACAGTCTGTTGAGTCTCACCATAGGAGTTTCGCCTATAGTCTCGGTTATATCGTTGTATATGGCCATGTTTCATCATCACGCATCGTCCTATTATATCTTGTTTTAGTACTCTATTCCTTTCCTGGCCCTCACACCTTCGTTGAAGGGATGTTTGATCATAGTCATCTCAGTCACCAGATCGGCGTACTCGATTATCTTTTCCGGAGCTCCTCTTCCGGTAAGAACAACCTCTATGTTAGGGGGGCGCCCCCTGAGGACATCTATGACGTCATCAGGACTGATCAGTCCCCATGACATGGCCACATTGCATTCGTCCATGATGACCAGATCGTATTTTCCAGAATACATCAGTTTCTTAGCTTTAGCCAGAGTATTCTTGGCTATCTCGATATCCTCATCTCTGGGGACCTTGCCTACCATATGGTCTAATCCCATCGGCATTATCGTCAGGTTTCCGATTTTCTCAGCGGCAATGTGTTCCCCGTAGTTCTCAGGAGGTTTCAGGAACTGGATCATGAGTACCTCCAGGCCCCTGCCGGTCGCCCTAAGTGCCAGGCCTAGGGAGGCTGTGGTCTTGCCCTTTCCCTTTCCGGTGTACACCTGCACCAATCCAAGTTCTTTTTTGATCTCATCAGGAATGTTAGACATCACAATCAAAATAGTATCGGTGTGTGGATTAATAACTATTTATATGGCGGAGTATAGCAGCTAGTATGGTGGATGGAAGGTATTCCAACAGGGAACTTATGTTGTTGCTAGCGGCAACGACAACAGGTGTGTTTCTTTCGCCGTTCACTAGTACGATGCTCAATCTGGCATTAGTGTCGATAGGTCACGAGTTCTCCGTGAGCTCCCATTCGTTGGGCATGGTCAATACATTGTTTCTCCTGACTTCGGTTATGACTATGGTCCCTGTGGCCAAGGTTGCGGACATATATGGTCTCAAGAAGGTATTCAGAGTAGGTGTGTTCGTGATGTTGTTTTCATCACTGGTTGCGATTTTCGCACCATCGTTCTCTATACTTCTGCTGACTAGGGCCCTCATGGGGATAGGTGCAGCATGTCTAGCGGTGACTGCCATGACCATGATTGTGAACGCCTTCCCGGCGAACAGACGCGGATGGGTCATAGGAGTGAACACAACATCCATTTATCTCGGTATGGCCCTAGGTCCGACCATAGGTGGATTTGTGACGGACCTTCTTGGATGGAGATTCTTATTCTACATCCTGATTCCAGTTTCAGTAATCTCACTGATAATGATTGCTCATTTCAAAGACGATTTTATGTCGGACGAAGGGGGTCGTGTGGATTACATGGGTACCGTACTTTACGCATCAATGATACTGACTATGATGTACGGTATGATAAATCTGCCAGAGACATGGGCGTTCATGCTGATGTCCATAGGTGTGATCCTGTTCGTTGTATTCACCAAATATGTGAGTAGGTCGAAACATCCCATACTGGATATGAAGATATACAAACACAAGGTCTTCAAAAGATCAATATTGGCAGCTTTTATGAATTACGCATCGTCATATTCTGTTTCCTTCTTCTTGGCCCTGTATCTCCAGAACCTAGGTGCGCTCTCCGCATCGCAGGCAGGGCTCGTGATGCTTTTGCAGCCGTTGATGCAGGTTCTCTTGACAGTGAAATCGGGAAGCATGTCCGACAAGTTGGATAAGCGTCTTCTTCCCACCATAGGTATGGGTATAACTTCCGTGGGGATACTTATGATTCTGTTCATGGATGCAGATGTGAGTCTGGCATATGTGGCTGTCACACTTTTGGTGTTGGGTATAGGATACGGCATATTCTCGGCACCCAATACCTCCGCGGTGATGTCGTCGGTACCTCCTGAGAACAGGAGTCTCGCTTCAGGTTCTTTATCGTTGATGAGACAGACCGGTATGATGACCAGTATGGGGATAGCCATGTGCTGCATATCCTTGATATTGGGTTCCACTGACAATATAAATCCCTCAACGTACGGGGCCTTTGTGGATGTGATGAGGACGGCCTTCTCCATATGTTTCGTCATGTGTGTGATAGGTACGGCGGTATCATGGTTCAGAGGCAGCGAAGAATCCGATACGTATTCAATGGAAGATATGCAGTACTAATCTCTTCAGACAATCTTATATATGATTGGAGGATTGTCCTCCGCGATGTCTGATGAGATGAGTCCGGCTGCGGTCGAGAATTACAATTATCAGAAAATTGTGGTCGTCGTGGGTGTGTCACTTATGGCGCTCAAATTCATCGCTTATTTTTTGACATCCTCCGTCGCCATACTCACCGATGCTCTAGAGAGCATAGTCAATGTTGTGGCGGGTTTGATAGGTCTTTTCGCATTAGGCTTGTCCGCAGTGCCGCCTGACAAATCTCATCCATATGGACATGGCAGGATAGAGACCATTTCGGCTTCTGTGGAGGGAACGTTGATTACGGTTGCTGGTGCCCTCATAATACTGGCTGCAGTAAGGGATTTCTTCAATCCAAGTCCGATATCGGATCTAGACATAGGTCTGCTTCTGATAATATTCGCTGCGGCGGCCAATTATGTTACAGGTACGGTGGCAATAAGGAAGGGAAGGAAGAATCACTCTCCTGCGTTGGAAGCCAGCGGCAGACATCTCTGCACCGATACCCTATCTTCCATAGGAATCATACTGGGCTTATCCGTCGTCTATTTCGGGATGATGTTCGGTATAGATCTGTGGTGGATGGATCCATTGCTTGCATTGGTTTTCGGTATTCTGATAATCGTTACCGGGACACGTGTTATAAAATCCAGTATAGACTGCATAATGGATAAGGCTGATGAGATCGTATTGTCAGAGGTTGTGGAATGTCTCAATGATTACAGAAGTGAGACATGGATAGACATCCATAATCTTCGTATCATCAAGTATGGGAGTACCATGCACATAGATTGTCATCTTACGTTGCCTGCCTTCATGACCATATCTGAAGAGGAAGCTGAGAAGAAGACTATAATTGATGCAATCCATGATAATTTCGGTGATTCTGTGGATATCACGCTTTCACCGGAACCATGTTGTGGATTCAATTGCCGTTACTGTATGAACACCTGTCCGGATCGTAATGAGGAGTTTGCCCATCTGGTGGAATGGAATGTCAACAATTTGGTACAGGGTAAACAGCACAGCTATGGCAACAATGTGCATATCGATGATGATTTCAAAACATGAGTTTTTATCCGATACATGCGATTAACGCAATATGTTCCTGAAGAAGAATACTGACATGCCCTCGCAGATAGTTGCAGTTGGTCTCGGAAACTGGTATTCAGAACTGAGCGATCAGAACAAGGTAAAACTAGGGAGGTACCTGAAGGATGTCGATACGTCTTCAAAATGCTCTTTCGTCATATCCTTGATGGACTCGATTCTGGCGGATGAGAACTATCGTTTTGCAGTGATCGTGGGGTCTTTGGGGAAATCCATATCCATAAAGGGGATTCAGAAGTACGATTTCAATGAGAGATTGATTCTTGCATATTATGGCTCGGATATGTACAATGAGTGTCTTTCTGCGTGTGATGAGGGACTTTCCATGGTTTCTGATTTCAAGGATCGTATATTCGAGCGTTCTGATGGCAAAATACCTGCAGATATGTGCTGTCGCAACTACAAAGTGAACGTTCTTGTCGGTATCATGTTCGATTATGATGCGGGAGACAAGGCACTCGATGATTATTATGAGATGGGACTTATATCGAAAGAGGATCTGGACTACAGGAAACAGAGCAATAAAATTTTCAGACTTCAGAAGACGTTCGATGGCATATATGCGGTCAGGGTCAAGGACTGATAACGTCTTTCCACCCCATCATCGGCAGTATGTCTATGTTGGGTTCCTCGTAGGGGTGGACTGAAAGTATGGCTTCCAGGGCATTTTTCAATTCATTCTCACGGACGGCGAAATCTATGCGTAATTCCCTAGCTTCCGTTATCTCCCCGATTTTCCCATCATATGGTGATGAGCCAGGCATGGGAATCCAAGTGCCTGTTACTTCAGTGATCGTGAATGTTCTGGAGTAACCTTCATACATGGGTGCGATCGCCTTATCGACAGCATCCATAATTCTGTCGGAGAAGTTTACCGGAGCACAAACGGAGACCTTATAGAAACCGAATTCAGATGTCATACTCTACATCAGTCTTTTTCAAGGATTGTTTAATGGTCTCATCTCTGTTGTCGAGCATGCGGGCTATCTCTTCAAGTCTGTCTTCCGCATCCCTGTTCATACGGATGGCACCGAATTTGAGGTAAGTAGTGCTGAGGAAAGTTGCAATGAATGGTACGGGAGGCATGCAATACATTAATCCACCTAGTATACCGGCGGCTTTCTTCAGATCTGGAAGACTCAGAATTTTGTCTATGAGTGCGTTGTTATCCATTGGTTTCAATTTGCCTCTCAGTGCCTTATACATAAGTTTCTGACCACCCATAACAACCTCGTAACTCCATTGCACCGAACTCAATACAGGTGCAGGAGTGCCTCTAGGTATCGTTGTTTTATTCAATATGGCTTTTCTGAGGTCTTCTGCAGTGTTTCCCTTGAATTCCGTCCAGTTATAACCCACCGTAAAATTGGAGTGTCCATCGCTGGCTGATATGGGTGCCCACCTTCCTGGGAATCTGTCCATCACCATCTGTGCGAAGTGGTTCGAGTATTTGTCGGGATGTCCGCCGTTTATGACTTCAAAAGCATCAAGATCTATGTCGAATATTCTCTCTTTCAATCCATGAACATGGAAACTGAATGGATGAGGAGCTATGGTAAGAGCACCCTGTTCTCTTATGATATCCACAGTTTCCTCTATTGTCATCAGAGGTTTGATGTATTCGGTGAGTCCCATGCCGATGATTTCCCCATCGGAGGTCATTATCTCATCACCGACAACGACTTCTATATCATCGAATCCCTTGGCATATTTCTGTGCTATGAATCCGCCTGCGACCTCGTTATGGTCCGTGATACATAAGACATCCATACCGTTTTTCCTAGCACGGTCTACCTGTTTTTCAGGTGAAGTCGTTGATTCAGGAAACTTCATAACGCCGAGCTGGCTGAATCCAGAATAATATGTGTGCACGTGCGTGTCCGCTTTCCCAATGCGGTCCATGCCCTTGTAGTTCAGTTTTGGTATATAATTTAAATGCATTGGGGAAGATTGCCACAGTTATTCTAACCCCGATTAGGGTTTATACAATGTTCGCATTCCTTCACTTGTGTGGGAATTAATCGGTATACCTATTGGGATTATCGTCCTCTACTACGGTGCTGAATGGATGGTTGACGGTGCCAAGAAAATGGCGCTTAGACTGGGAGTGACTCCGTTTGTTGTCGGACTGACGGTTGTAGCATTCGGTTCCTCAGCTCCGGAAGCTATAACCTCGCTGGTCAGTGGCAACAATCCCCAGATAATAATAGGTAATATTGTAGGTAGCAATATTGCAAATGTAGGGCTTGCGATAGGTCTTGCGGCATTGATATCCCCAATAACTTGTGTTTATAGAGAGATAAGGTTCGAACTCATCTCTATGATGGTGTCTGTAGTTATCATAACGTTGCTGGCTCTGAACGGTTATATGGATACGGCTGTGGGAATATTTTTGATTGCATTCTTACTGGTATTTGTGTTCGCTGTCTATAAATATAAGACAAAATCCGGTGATCTTCCTCCGGAATGCTGTTATCAGGATCCTTCGGAAACTACCGAGGTTTCCATGTGGAAGAGTGCGATTCTCGTTTTGGTGGGTATAATCGCGCTTTACATCGGTGCCAAGTCCTTCATAGGGGGGTCGGTGGAACTGGCATCTATCCTAGGGATATCGGATCTGCTCATAGGTCTGCTCGTGGTAGCTGTGGGAACCTCATTACCGGAGTTGTGCATATGCCTCTTGGCTGCATACAGACATGAGAATGAACTGGTAGTCAGCAACATAGTAGGCAGTATAGTGTTCAATTCATCTTTCGCCCTGGGTGTGGGAGCACTGTTCACAGTGGTTCCGATAACCCATTACATGTTGGTTTTCCACATGCCCGTGATGATAATCATAGCGGCTATGATGTTCCTGATGATAAGGAGCGGCGACAGGATCAGTAGGAAGGAAGGGGCGGTGTTGTTCGCAGTATATGCTGCGTACACGGCTGCCATGATAATCTTCCCTGAACTAACTTCGGGTGTCGTCTGAGTGCAAGACTCCATGTAAGGGAAGTATCAGGAGTAGTAGTACTCTCCTCTGGATTTCTGTTCCCTGTCGAGTCTGGAATCAGGTTTGTTGATCCGCGGTCTGTGGGTTTCCGCATCCCTTCTGAATGTTATGTCGACCGCGGATAGGAATTTATTCATCCCTTCTCTCATCTCGAACGGGCCTTCACCGATACCGCGATGTCCAGGTTCTCCCCCGAAGACCATCATGGAATCCGATACCATGTCCAGAAAATATATGTCATGATCGACTATCATGGCACTTCTACCGGATTTCTCCATCATTCTCCTTATGGTCTTGGCTGCATTCATCCTCTGGTTGGAATCAAGGTATGCAGAAGGTTCGTCGAAGAGGTATATGTCGGCCTCTGCGGCGAGACACAGTGTTATGGCCAGTCTCTGGAGCTCGCCGCCGGAAAGGTTCTTCACGTTCTTATCCATCAGATTCTTCATTCCCAGTGGATCGATCACCTCTCCTTGGAAGAAATTACCGGTGACTGTTTCATATGCAGCTGCGTAAAGCACATCCTGCACGGTTCCTTCGGTGTCTCCGGATATGTACTGGGGTTTGTAAGCGACCTTCATGAGATCATCCATTTTGCCCTCGTCAGGTTCCACAACTCCTGCCAGCATCTTCACGAATGTGGTTTTACCTGTTGCGTTGGGGCCAACTATACCAACGGATTCGCCTATTTTCACAGCGCCCTTGCTTATTTCCAGCTTGAATTCTCCGAAATCCTTCTTTATGTTGTCGAATTCCACGAGATTGGCGGTCTGCCAGTCTCCTCTAGGAGGGGATGCCTCGAACTCTATTGGGCGTTCCCTGAATTTTATGTTCTCTTCGGGAAGGTATCCGTCAAGGTAGACGTTTATGGCGGTTCTAACCTGTCTGGCAAGTGTGAATACACCGTAAGCACCTTCCGAACCGTATACCACGTTGACATTGTCGGCCAGGTAATCCAATATAGCCAGATCGTGTTCTATGACTATGACCTGCTTGTCATCTGCCAAGCCCTTTATCAGTCTCGCCATTTTGACTCTCTGATATATGTCGAGGTATGATGTGGGCTCATCGAAGAAATAGACGTCCGCATCCTTCATCATGGTGGCGGCCATTGCCAGTCTCTGGAGCTCACCGCCGGACAGCTTGTCCAATTCCCTGTCAAGTACCTCTGTGAGGTCGAATGTTTTAGCAGCCTCATCGAGGGTCATCCTCTCTTGGACCTTACCTAGGAGGTCTCTCACAACTCCTTTTACGGATTGCGGGAGTTTATCCACATATTGTGGTTTCATGGCGATTCTTGTTTTTCCTGCGTACACATTCGTGAGGTAGTCATGTAAGTCTGTACCGGCGAAGTACTTCAGCACCTCTTCTTTTGAGGGCGGGTTGTCATAATTACCGAGATTCGGTATCTCCAAGCCTGAGAGGATCTTTATCGCGGTTGTCTTACCGATACCGTTAGGCCCCAATATACCGGTTATAAGTCCTTTCTTGGGAACCGGAAGCCTGTAAAGACGGAACGAGTTCTCGCCGTACTGGTGAACCAGTTCTGTTTTGAGCTCATCTGCCAGACCTATGATCTTTATGGCTCCGAATTGGCATTTGTTCACACATATGCCGCAGCCTTGGCAAAGTGTCTCAGAGATTATGGGCTTACCCTTCTCGCCCCAGGTGATGCATTCTACGCCCGTTCTCATGAGCGGACAGAACTTCTCACATTCGTGGTTGCATTTCCTGTTCTGACACCTGTCCTGCAATACTGCAGCAATCCTCATGCCCCTGTCTATATTCTGGTATGATTTAATCTTTAAGGTATGGTTGGAAACAAAGGATTATATTGTACAATACACAGCGCATTTCTGTGAGGGGCGATTCAGGTACCAAGAATGTTGGGATGATGTTGGGCGATCCCAAGAAGGCTATAGGGTATCTTTCGCTTCCGATAGCTGTTGCTTTGTTGGTTCAGCAGAGCAACAACATAGTGGACACATTATGGGTGACCAGTATGGGGGCAGGTCCCATGGCTGCACTAGGTATCGTCAATCCCGTTTATTCCGTGATATTGAGTCTCGGAAACGGTATGGCCATAGGTGCATCGGCAGCTATAGCGCGTAATATAGGCATGGGCAGGAAGGGTAACGCGGAGCATGTGGCCATGCAGTCTGTACTTCTGATAGCGCTCATTGCTTTGGTGATAACTCCCATCCTGGTGTTGACCGCATCTCCGGTCCTGAGTCTTATAGGTGCTTCCGATACGATGGATGACTCAATGGCGTATGCTATGCCGTTGTATATTTCATCATTCATCATAATGATGAGCTGTATGATGTCAGGTATCCTGAGGGGAGAGGGTGCGGCCAGGAGATCCATGTACATACAGGTCGTCGCGGCGTTGTTGAATATGGTTCTGGATCCCATACTGATATATTCTCTCGGCATGGGTGTTGCAGGTGCCGCGTGGGCCACGGTCATCGCATGTCTGGTGTCTGTTCTTATGGGGTCTTACTGGTTCATCATAGGTGGCGATACATATATGTCCCTGAGATTGGGCGATATGCGTTTCAATTCCACCAGGATGCGTGAGATACTCACTGTCGGATTGCCCCAGTCATCGGAGCTGTGTCTGATGTCTGTTTTCAACATAGTCTACAACCTGTGTATAATCGCAGTTTCATACTCCGGTGTCCTGGCGATCTATACCTCTGTATGGCGGATCATGTATCTCGCCTTGATACCTCCTCAGGCTCTCGGCGGGGCCATAGTGTCGGCCTGTTCGGCGGAGTTCGGTATGAAGAGATACGATATGATCAGGCAGGCGTTCGGACATTCAACGAGATTCTCCCTGATATCCACACTCATCCTCGCAGTCGTTGTGATTGTCTTGGCAGGTCCAATAGCGGCAGTGTTCACACATGCATCAGATATGCGTCCTCTTTATGACGAGATGGTCAGGTTCACACGCATACTGTTCATATGCCTGCCTCTGATGGGGATGGTCTTTGTCGGTTCCTCACTTCTTCAAGCCATAGGGAGATCAATCGTCTCTATGTGGTCTTCCCTGTTGAGGAACATCCTCCTATCTGTGGCGTTCATAGCGGTGACACTGACCATCGGCACGTTGTCCGGATTGTGGTGGGCCATGGCTGTTGTTGAGATATTCGGTGGGATTCTAATGTGGTATCTGGCGGTCATGACATTGAAGGCCTTGGAGTGGAGGGACAGACCTGTAGCGGATCTGTCCTGATGATCTGATGTCTCAGTAGAATATTTGAAGCCAGATTCAATACCTTTATTATCGTATTAGTTAATCAAGGCGCGGTTCAAATGTCGAAGATATGCATCAATGTCGCATGGCCTTATGCCAATGGCCCAATTCACCTGGGGCATGTGGCCGGGTCTCTTTTACCACCGGATATATTCAGCAGATACAACAGGTTGAAGGGCAACGAGGTTCTGATGGTCGGTGGATCGGATCAGCACGGTACTCCTATCACAGTTACGGCGGAGAAGGAGGGCGTTACGCCTGAGGTCATCGCCGAGAGATATCACAATATCAACAAAAAGGCAATAGAAGGCATGGGCATAGAGTACTCACTGTTCAACAAGACAAACTGTGAGACGCATATCGAGGTTGTTCAGAATGTCTTCCGTGATCTTCTGGCTAAAGGATATCTCTATTCCAAGGAGACACAGCAGTATTACTGTCCGAAATGTTGTCGTTTCCTTCCTGACAGGTATGTCGAAGGCGTCTGTCCCAAATGCGGTGCGGAGAACGTCCGTAGTGATCAATGCGACAGTTGCGGAACCACTTTCGAACCTGGGGATCTTCTGAAGGCCCATTGCATACACTGCGGTTCCGAACCGGAGGTGAGGCCCTCACAGCAGTTCTTCTTGAAACTGAGTGCCTTCGAGGGACAGTTGCTGGATTTCCTCAAAGAAAAGACATACTGGAGATCCAATGTCAACACTTTCACCACGAATTGGCTAAAGGATGGTCTGCACGACCGTGCGGTCACCAGGGACATGTCATGGGGTGTTCCGATACCGGTGGACGGTTGGGATGACAAGGTGATCTATGTATGGTTCGAGGCCGTCATAGGTTATCTGAGTTCATCCGTCGAATACTCGAGGATGATTGGCAAGCCCGATCTCTGGAAGGAGTATTGGATGGATCCTGCAGTCAAACATTACTATTTCATAGGGAAGGACAACATACCTTTCCATTCCATAATATGGCCTGCCATACTCATGGGCATGGGCGGTATGGATCTGCCCTATGACATACCTGCCAACGAATATCTTATGTTCAACGGTGGCAAGTTATCCAAGAGCCGTGGCGGAGCTATAGATGTCCCGTCAGTACTGGAGAAATATGATGCAGATTCGGTAAGGTATTATTTGTCGATAAACATGCCCGATACGCATGATTCCGAGTTCTCATGGGATGATTTTCAAACGAAGGTGAACACGGAACTGGTTGCCGCGTTGGGTAATTTCTATCACAGGTGTCTGAGTTTCACCCATAAGAACTTCGATTCGATACCCGCTCCTTTGCCTGAGGACAGTGAGGTCACCGATGCTATAAACGCAGCGTTCGAAGAGTACGATTCATGTCTGTCGGGTTGTGATTTCAAAAAGGGCCTCAAAGCAGCCATGGAGCTGGCGCGTTTCGGTAACAGGTATTTCGATTCTATGAAGCCTTGGGCGTTGATAAAGCAGGACAAGGAAAAATGCGGTATGGTCATGAACTCCCTGTTGAGGATAGTAAGGGCACTTAGCATAATGTGCTGGCCTTTCATGCCCTCATCTTCTGAGAAGATCTGGCAGTACCTAGGATATGATTCCGAATTGAAGGATGTAGGGTATGATGTCGCATCACCTCTGCCTGTAGGTCAGGTCCTGAGGGAACCCATGCCTGTTTACAAGAAGGTGGAGATCTCCAAGGATGAGCCAGAGGTCAAGGTGAAGAAGGTTCCCGCATCGAAAGCCGTGTTGGAGGGGCCGTTCTCAGCGTTCAGAGCATTGGACCTGCGTGCCGGTAAAGTCATCAGTGTGGAGAATCATCCTGATGCGGATAAGTTGTATCTGCTCAAAGTCGATGTGGGTGAGGATTCGCCACGTCAGATAGTGGCTGGTCTGAAGGCCTTCTACACAAGGGATGAGATGCTCAACAGGAATGTTATAGTGGTTTCAAACCTCAAGCCTGCGAAACTCAGGGGAGTCATGTCCTCAGGTATGCTTCTGGCTGCAGATGATGAGGATTTGGGAGGGAATTCCGTCCTACTTTTAAGGCCATCCAAGGAGGTTCCCGCAGGTACGAAGATCGATTGCGGTCTGGAAACATCATCCTCGATCATTGAGTACAAGGATTTCCAGAAGGTCAAGATGGTCGTATCGCGTGTGGACAATGGGAAGTTAGTATATCTCGATAAAGATCTGGGTTCCGCTGAGGGATTACCGCTTCGTACCGTTGCTGTGGTCGACGGTGAGTCGATTGTGCTCTTGGGAGACGGAAGTGAATGTGTAGCGACCGTTGATGGCAATATAATGGACGGTGCAGGCGTGAGATGAAGGCAGATCTACATGTTCATTCATGCTATTCCAATGATGGTGTGTCTAAACCGCAGCAGATAATCGATATGGCCATAGAGATGGGTTTGGGATGTGTTGCCATAACCGACCATAACAGTTTCAAGGCCTATTTCGATGTCAAGGATAACGATAAGATCATAGTTGTTCCCGGGGAGGAGGTGTCATCGAGCGAGGGGCACATCCTCGCTTATGGTATAGACAGGGAGATCCCCAGAGGGATGGGGATCAAAGAGACGATAGATGCCATACATGAGGCCGGAGGATATGCATTCGCAGCTCATCCGTACAGGTGGTGGTCCGGTCTGGGAGAAGCCAATACGTTGGGATACGATTTTGATGGTACCGAGGCGAGGAACGCCAGGTCAGTCCCTCATTCCAACAGGAAGTCCCAGGTTCTTGCGGAACGGATAGGTAAACCAATCTCCGCTGGTAGCGATGCGCATACTCCACAGAGGATAGGTTCCGGGTATGCTGAGTTTCCAGATGATCTTAAGACGTGGCAGGATGTTGTCAAGTACATGATGGAGAACAGGGTGTCTGTGTGGAGTTGTAGTAGGGGAAGGATTCAATCACTCAGATACGGTTTCAAATCCATAACTCAGTGGATGTTTCGCGGGTTTAAAAAGATGTGATAGAGCCTACTAGGTTCGTGTTCTTTTATTTCAAGATTCGTATCAAAATTAGTTAAAAGGTTTGATGAAGATTTTTCTCATTTCATACTGGGTAGAAACCACACAATATGTCTCCGTAGTATGAACCTACACTGGATATGTATTCCTTGGTGATTACTCCGACTGCATAATATGTGTCGGATGTGGTTTCACCACCATAATATGTGATGCCATCTATGGTCTGACTCAGTATTCCGAAAGATCCTGAGTTATACGTCGGAGTCACATACTGATCTGAATCCAATGCCACTCCCACAACAGCATGACCGCTGCTACCATAAGATATCAGACCTATTGCAGTCTGGTACCCGCAGGCTTCATATATGCTGGCAGCAAGTATGGATGTGTCTTCGCAGTCGCCCATTCCATAGTATACCGTCTCTACAGGATATGCATAGTAGTCGCTGATACCGTACATGAACATGTCTCCGCTGAATGAATCAGTATATGTGGGATATTCGTAACAATACTGTACGAATGCAAGTACAAAGTTTGCGAATGACTGTCCGCTGATACTGGCATCAGAACCGTACGTGTCCTGATAAAGACTCTGCAATTGTTCTGCCATGCTCTCTATCATCTCATCATCATATACTACGAATTCAGTGACTGTTGTTCCATTATTGCTATTTCTTGCTATGGTAGAATTATGATATTCTTCGAATTCAGATAGTGAAAATGGTACAACCATGTCATAAGAAGTTCCTTTATAACTCCATGTGTACTCTATGTTTCCATTAAGTATGAGTTCTCCGGAATATGTGGCTGATGAAGAATATTCATTCATATTATAGCTTTCTTCCGATTGATAACATGTTACAGTTACTGTAAATTCTCCAGCAGATCCTGTCCAGTACAATGATGCTTCATCTTTACAAACAGTGGACCCGGTATACTTCACTATATAGTTGTTGCTAACAGTATATGAGGTCCCGTTTTCATCAAACAGTGTCCACACGTAATATCCATATTGTGACGATATTTCGTTCGAGAGCGTTATCACGAAACAGCTTTTGGTAGTTCCATCAAAATCGTGTGTACCTGTCGTGTAAGATAATGTTCCTGATTCAAAGGCTCCATCGGATGATGTAACTTCAGTGTCTATCCATTGGACTGTTACATCAGTACTATATGAGACATACGTGTCGCTATCATTGTCATCATTGCTGGTGTTTCTTTCGAATACGTTTATGAAGGCTGCACTTGCAAGTATAACCATGAAAAGGATAACCACTGCGACCATCTTCTTATGGGAACCTTTTCTTTTACTCACGTTTGATATCGGAGTTATATACCTCGGTGCATTGTTGCGTATTTCCCAGGTTTCCATAGACGACTTCGTGGTATATGAGTCGCCTATGAGTACTCTTTCTTGAGATTTTTCAGCTGAAGTGTTATTTCCGCGCTTACTGTCTAAGCGACTGTTGAGTTCGGCCTTCATAGGTTGAAGATCGTACCCGCACTCGGTACAGAATTTGGATTCCTCCATTTCAACATGTTTCCCACATTTTGGGCAGAACATAATCCTTAATGATTTTCGATAAATATAAACTCTTTCTTACTTTATTCATTATATTATCACAATTGTGATATTTATCGATTATCGATAATAAAATTGTAATTCTGATAGGGACGTCCCTATCAGAATTGCCACTGGCGTTTGTTATCATATCAAGCCATAAGGCTTGCAGATCTGAGTTCAGCGGCTATTTTATCAACAGCACGGACAACATCTTCGGGCACCTTAGCACCTGTACAGACCATCTTACCGGATCCGAACAACAGCACGACGACCTTGGGGTCGTCCAATCTGTAAACAAGACCGGGGAACTGTTCAGGTTCGTATTCCACTTTCTCGAGTCCAAGGGTTATTGCCACAGTGTTGAGGTTTATCTCCTGTTCGAGGTCTGATGAAGCCACTATATTCTGAACCTCTATCTTGGGTTCGATGCTTATCTTTATGTCGGCCTTTTCCAGATCTTTCGCGACCTTGCTTATCGCAACCTTGACATCATCAAGGCTTTTGGCACCCGTACATACGACTTTACCGCTTCTGAAAAGAAGTGTTGCGGTCTTAGGTTCTTTGAGCCTGTAAACTAGTCCGGGGAACTGTTGAGGGTTGTATTCCGCTCCGTCAAGGGCATCCTCTATTGCATTGAGGTTCAATTCCTGTCCAAGGGAAGTGGATGCGACAACGTTCTCTATATTCATTTTAGCCAACTTTTCACCATGGTGGTCTATTTATAAATCGCTTATAAAGGTTTTGAAGTAAGATGTACTAAAGTATGCATTAATGAATAATTTTTACAGGTCGCAGTCGACATTTTTGTTTATAAACGAATCGTGCGCGACATCGATGAATGAAATGAAAATTTGGAGTCGGGAGAGGGGATCGAACCCCCGTATGCGGATCTGCAGTCCGCCACATAGCCTCTGTGTTACCCCGACCTATCCCACCCGATGGATTGGCTATATTAAAAGATTTAGGGGAATCGAGCCTGGACGATGAGTAAGCATCGTCTCAGAGGGGCGATGAGGGGGATATGTTACTATCTCTTTATCGATACAATTGATGGAATCATCTGGCTGGCGGAATGTGATATACGGGGTTTCAAATTCAGATGCATTGAATGTGCAAATCACAATTATATCTAATCCGTCATAATGGTTGCATGCATTGTAAGGATGTGTCCATCAGGGATGTCGACATACCATTGACCGAGGAAGGCATAAGAAATCTGATGACAGATTGGAAGGTCTACAAGAGGACTGAATACCTGGTTCTGAGGAAAGGTGAGGAATTTGCTGTCGTCTATATGGAGGGAAAATTGGGCGATGGGTTGTTCCAGAACGTGGAATCATACGAGATTGTCTCACTTCCACATGACACCGTCTATTACGAGGATCCGAAATTGGATGTCCTAAACACACCTGCCCTTGCAAAAATCCAGCAAATGTATCCCGGTTTGACCGTGGTCGTCTGCGGTATGTTCTCACACATCAATTTCATAAAAGACATCGTATCGTTAAGGTTGAGGGTCATCGACAACATACCTCCATACCCTTCTAAACTGGGTGTTTTGGTGAATATGGCCCTGGCTTCCGGTTTCATCGATCATCCGATAATACCGGATGTCGTCGACATAAGCATGTTGGAATGTGTCAAGGATGTCAAAACCCCTGCAGTGATGTTCCCTTGCAGGGTGTCCGGTCTAAGGGCGGATATACCATACTACTTCCTGGATGATGCACCGAAGGTGGACCAGGAGGTAACTCTCATAGGTTGTGGGCTATCCAAGAGGATATACAGATCCCTGTACGGTAATGATGCGAAGATGATCGACGTCTGTCCTATGGAGAATGTTCCGGAGGATGATGTCAAAACCATAGTGAAGTGCTGCAAGGTGAAAGACGGTCATACGAAAGAAGGTAATCTGGCAACTGTTCCATGGGGGGCCACGGTACCAGAGGTAGTGGAAGCGATAAACGATCTATTCTCAGAATAAGTCGCGACCGCGTGCATAGGCTTTGTAACCTTCTTCCGCACGCCCCATCCTACAGAGGATGTCCCCCAAGGCGTACCATGAATCCGCATCATTGGGATCCATCTCCAAATGTCTCTTAAGATGGGCTATTGCCTCTTCCTGTTTACCTTGCGATTCCAGGTCCCTTGCTTTGAGACGTCCTTTGGATTCCACATCGATCGTTCTTATGTATTCCTGTCTGGCCTTCCTCATAAGGACATTCATGGAGTTCTCTGTGAGCCAGGGATATCTTTCCATGAGTCTTTTCCCGAACCGTTCGGTTCCCTCTTCGTCGATGACGCCCTCAGTACCCTTGAAGAGGTTCATGGGTACTTTGACAGTCAGTTTCCCATGTTGGACGGTTATGTATCTGTCAGGTGGCCTAGGGACATTCATCTGAAGTTGACGATGCGTCCGCATTCGTCCCTCTTACACACTCCGAACTCAGTCATCCTAGATATCTGGTCCTTAGTGAACACTGGTCCGTCCTTGCATACGCGCTGATCATCGATCATGCAGCATCCACATATTCCTGCGCCGCATTTCATATGTCTTTCAAGAGACAGTTGACAGTCGATTCCAAGTTCTTCACAGGCTTTATAGAGGTAGTAAAGCATTATTTCCGGTCCGCATCCAATTATGCAATCGTAGTTTCCCTCAGCGCATTTCTCCCTCATGAGCTGTACGGCATTGCCGTGGAAACCTCTACTTCCATCGTCTGTCGAGATCCACACATTAGAAGAGTACTTGTGAGCGATATCGTCCATGATCACATCCTTATCAGTGCGGGCGCCTATTATCGTGTCCGCTCCTGTCTCTTTGACCACGGGCATTATGGATGCGACTCCCACGCCACCTCCCACGATCAGGTATTTCTTTCCCTTTTTCAGATCGTAACCTTTTCCATACGGCCCTCTGAGTCTTATGGTCTCACCTATGTTCAATCCGTGCAATCTCGCGGTGGATTCTCCGATCTTCTTCACGGTTATGTTCTTGATCCTCCCCGTCTTTGACAGAGACATCGGGATCTCTTCCATGCCCGGTATCCATACCATCACGAATTGTCCGGGTTGAGCCTTCTCATCCCATTGGAATTCGAAGGTCTTGGTGTCATAGCACTCGTCGTTGATACCTATGATCTTAACGTAATCAGTCATTCGCAACACCTATCATGTCCTTTATGGAGGAGTAGTTGTAATTTAACATGAACTTTTCAAGTCCTTTGTTTATGTTATTGAATATCTCCGGGCCGCCTTTGGTTACGGCGCTGCCTATCTGGAAGGCACAAGCTCCCGCCATTATGTACTGCAGTGCATCATGTGCATCGCTTATGCCACCGACACCGATTATAGGTATGTCGAGGGCTCCGTAAAGGTCGTATACAGCTCTCACTCCCACCGTTCTGACTGCTGGTCCGGAGAGACCTCCGTATTTGTTACTTAGTAGAGGTCTGCCCATCTCGGGCGATATAACCATTGCTTTGAGAGTATTGATGGCAACGACTGCATCTCCTCCTGCATCCTGTACGGCCGTACCTATTTTGACTATGGAATCGGTGTTGGGTGTGAGTTTGGCCCATACCGGTATGTCGACAGATGATTTCACTGAACTTACGATATCCTTCACGATGGCAGGATCAGTTCCCAGCTCCATACCGTATCCTTTGGCATGGGGGCAAGAGAGGTTAAGTTCTATAGCACAGGCACCGAAATCCTCCATCCTTCCTGCAAGTCTGGAGAACTCCTCTGAGCATGAGCCGTATACGGATCCTACTATGGGTCCGGCTTTTGTTGCGATATCCATTTCCCGTTCGAACAGTTCTATGCCGGGATTGGGAAGGCCCATGGCATTCACGAAACCACTCTTGACCTCGGTGAAACACGGATTGGCATGTCCGGCTCTCGGTTCTGAACCTATCGATTTTGTCACCACGGCTCCGGCTCCGGATTCAATCATACGTACCATGGATGGACCTGTCTCATCCATGATACCAGATGCGACCATGCCGGGCCGGTCTATCTTCAGCTTACCTATGAAGGTATCGAGTGTCATAGTAAACCCTATATTGCATGTCTGATTAAAATACTTCCAAGGTATGGCAGGTGTGATGAACATATCAGGCATTCGTAGTGATTTTCCAACCATAAGGAATGGAAGTGGAGTATATCTGGACAGTGCTTGTCAGTCTCTGAGGCCGGATAGCGTTATAGATGCGGTCAGAGAGTACTACGAAGAATGTCCGACCTGCGGAGGACGTAGTGTTCACAGTATGGCGGCCAGGGTGTCCATGAGGATCGATGAGACACGTGAGACGCTGGCATCCTTTTTCGGTACGGACGATCCGGATTGCTATATATTCACCCGGAACTGTACCGAGGGCATAAACACAGTGGCATATGGTGTCGGTCTGAAGAAGGGTGATGCAGTGGTCACATCAGATGTCGAACACAACTCCAATCATGTCCCATGGGTGGTATTGTCGGATTCCATAGGAATAAGAAGGCGTTTCGCCACATCCAAGGATGATGGGGAATTCGATATCAACTCCTATTCCGAGAACATGTCCAAGGACGTCAAACTGGTTTCCATACAGCATTGCAGCAATGTGACTGGTTGTGTTATGCCGGTGAAGGATATCGTAGAGATAGCACATGATCACGGTGCGATGGTTTTGATAGACGGTTCACAGGCAGCTCCGCATTTCAAAGTGGATCTGAAAAAGCTCGATGTGGATTTCTATTCCATGTCGATCCACAAGATGCTCGGGCCATCGGGTATGGGGGTCTTTTATGGGAAGAGGGACCTCTTGGATAAGTTGCGCCCTCTGATGTTTGGTGGAGGTGCTGTAGGAAGCACCACATTGACTCATACGGAGTTGGCACCTGTGCCGGACAGGTTCGAAGCAGGTCTTCAGGATTATGCGGGAATTTTTGGTACCAAAGCTGCATTGGAATACATTTCCAGGATAGGATTCGAGGACATAGTTTCGCATGAGAAGGTTCTGATGAGAGAGATTATCGACGGACTACAGGATCTCAAGGGATTGAGCATTGTCGGTCCGACAGACCCAGACTGCAGGTGCGGGTCGTTCTCTTTCAACCTTGACGGCCTCCTGTCACATGATATAGCGATGATGTTGGATAACATGGACGGAATCATGATAAGGTCAGGTATGCATTGTGCCCATACGTTCTTCGGTTCTCGCCATATGAAGGGAAGTGCGAGAGCATCCACGTACCTGTACAATGATCATGAGGACATATCCAGGTTTATCAATGCCGTCAGAAAGGTGTCTGATCAATTCGGTGATCGTTGAATACTATCATCGTTTCCCCCGAACGTTGTATGGTAAGTATATCATTGTATCCCAGTTCCATGTGTTCTGATGGATGGGATATGAGGGAGCAGTACTCTTTTCCGTTTTTGTACAGTGTGATGTGGTTGCCATCCAATATCAATCCGCATTCCGAATCTGGGAGGATTTCCCATCCTCTGATGTACATAACATCCAATTCGGATTCCCAGAAACCATCCAGCATGTCTGCTACACCGTCGACTGCGTCGGTAAGGTTACTGTCCTCCATGGAGTCATAAGTCTGTGTGACGGGCAGGAGGACTGCAGATAGCATGATCACGCCGCATGCTATCATGCATACGCGGGACATCGTGAACTCAATCAATGATCCTCACCTCGATCCCGTATTCCCCGTCTATCATGACGCATGTCATGGATATTGTGACGTTGCCCCTGATATCCATCTCTTCTCCCAATATGTGCACACTCGGCCTCTGCATGTATTTGCGATCCACTTCGGAATCGTTCAGAAAAACACCCACTGAGTAGGCATCCGGACCGTTTCCACCTACTCTTATGTGGCATTCCAAAGGTATATCCAACTTCATGGTGCGGTATCCTCCGATGCCCGAATAATATGTCAACGATGCTGCATCCACCAGTCTGTCAGCCTCCTGAGATGCTTCCATGGATGTGCTGCCATCTTCCATGTCGGAGATCATCGCATTCATGACAGGTAGGAATATGGAGAGTATCAGGAATGCGATAGCCAGCCTCATGGGAAATCCAATCATCGCTTTCCTGTCGAATTTCATGCTATCACGGCTATCCTTGCGGTGTTATCCTCCCCATATCCAGACATGGAGACGTTGACTGTTATGAATCCTACGGAACACCCTCTCATGGTTATTCTGAGTTCATCGAACACTATATGTCCCTGGGAGTCTGTGGTACCATATGCGGTTCTGCCGTCACTGTCAGAGACACCTAGGCCGGAAAGCACAACCGTGGCATTGTCTATGGGATTGCCATCCTGGTCCACGACGAAGATCTCCGCATGTCCGTCGTAAGTGAAGCCTTTCCCATCTAATTCTATGTCGTCGGATAGTATCTCAACCGCACCTATCGAGTCAGGGGTGTCGATATTGCCCATCCATCCGAGTAATATGGCAGTGCCCATTGTGGCTATCAAAATAACGATCATCAATTGAAGGGGAAGACCTTCTATACTCCCTTTTCTGTCCTTCCTAAGTTCCATGAGTCTTTTGATCTGTCTCATGATAGATCATCGTCGGTCTGGAAGTATATAGTCGGACGACTACAGTTAACTTAATGGTTAAAATCTACGGACTCTAGGACCTTGTGTACAACCCTTCTATCGTGGAATTCACTTTTCATGATCTTAACACTGTCGAAATCCATCACTCCGAATCTACAGTCAGAGTATTTTTCGATGATGTTATCGATGTTTGTACGTCCGGAGATGCGACCCACGGTCACATGCGGTACGAACGGTTTGTCGTCATGTGCTATCCCTTCTTCTTTCAGTCTGGATTTTATGTTTTCGGCAAGTTCCTTCAGAGGGAAACTGGTTTTAACGTCTATCCAGACCACTCTCGGTTCCTTCCTTACCGGGAATGTTCCGATCCCCTCGAGTTCTAAATCGGACTTGTGGAGATCTTTGATGGTGTCCTCAACACACTTTCTGATGACTCCTATAAGCCTTGTGTCCACGTCCCCTATGAAACACAGAGTCATGTGGACCTGTTCCGCTGGAGGTACCCTCACATTCCTGACCTCGGAGAGGTCATCCAATAATTCGGAGATACGATCATTGACCTGTATAGGTATGGAAATGAACGTCCTGATATCCATGTACGTCTCTCATTCGCTTTTTGCAATAGGATCGGAATCTGGCGGTATTATGCATCTTCAACTTGTTCTCGCGGCTCTTAGGCGCAGCAATGCCTTCTTGGCACCGAAATGTCCCATGGATGCGGCCCTGTTGTACCATCTTTTCGCTTCCTGTATGTTACGTTTGGTGCTTATGCCCTCTTCATAATATCTAGCGATTATGAACATGGATTCGGGATCACCGTTCTCTGCGGAGAACATGTAAGATTCAAAGGGGGAACTCTCTCCTTTAATGACTATCTTCTTGCCTGTGTAGCCTTCAACTATCTCCTTGGAGACTACATGGCCCCTTTCGGCGGCGCGCGTGTACCATACAAGTGCCTTGTGCTCATCGGTCTTGGTGCCGACTCCGTTGGCGTAACAGTAACCTGTGAAATATTGGCATATGGGGTTCTCGTTCTCTGCTCCTTTCAAGTACCATTCGAAAGCCTTCTTGTCGTTGCGATCCACAGCCATCCCTTCCATGAAACAGGTGGCTACGAACAGTTGGGATTTGGCATACCCTTTTTCTCCGAGCAACTCATGCAGGTCGAAGGCTCTTTTCAGATCTTTCTTAACGCCTTTGCCTTTAGCATAGCATTCTGCGATTATGAACTGTGATTTGTTGTAGCCGTCCTCGGCAGATCTGGAGCACCATGAGAACCCTGTAGGTTCATCACGTTTTACACCGTTGCCGGACAGGTACATGTTGCCTATCATATGACATGATACGGAGTTGCCGTGTTCGGCGGCCCTCTCGTAATAGTATGCCGCCAAAGCAGGGTTCTTCTCAAGTCCGTCTCCGTTGAGATGGTTTTCACCAGTCATGAATTCCGCATAGGGGTCTCCCATGTCTGCTGCTGATTTGAAGAATCTTGCTGAGGTTTTGGCATTCCTTTTGACTATTTTGCCCTTTGCATATATCTGGGCGAGCATTATCATGGCTTCTGTGCATCCTTTATCGGCTGCTGAGTTCAGAAGTTCTATTCCCTTGTTCCTATCCTTATCCGTACCGATTCCGCCCATACAGCATCTGGCGATTCCGAACTCCCCCAATGGACATCCGCTGTTGAACGATACGGAATACCAACTGTTGGCGTATATCGGATCTGGCGATGTTCCGACACCGTCCATGTAACATCTTCCGAGGTTGTATTGACCTATGCATAGGCCCATGTCAGCGATTCTCGTGTAGATGTCGAATGCAGCTTTCTGGTCTCTTTCTACGCCTATGCCGTGTTCATAGCATCTACCGACTTCGCACAGAGCATCAACGGATCCCTTGTCTGCTGCATCCCTCAGAATGGACAAGCCCAATGCTTTGTCACGTTCCGTACCGGTACCCCTTACAATGCAGAGTCCTTTCATGTAGAGGGCATCGACGTTCCCCTCTGTTGCGGCTTCAGAGAACATCTCGTATGCCTTCTTGGCATTGAAATCGGTTCCTATGCCGTTGCAATAGAGGAATCCCAACATGCATTTGACTGCCGGAGTCCGATCATCATCTTCGGAATAGAGCTCGAAAAGTTCCTTGTCTGACGGTATTTTGAGTTTGTCAAACATCTTTTCTAATGCTTCATGCGCATCATGATTATGTTTTATGGCAGCTAAAAGATACCATTCCATAGCCTTTTCGAGATCCTTGTTGACAGAGATCCCGTTTTCGTAACATTGTCCTACCATGTATTCGGACATGGTGTGTCCGAGCGACGCGGCCTTAACGTAGTATTCGAATGCTTTCTTCTCGTCGATTTCGGTTTCCTTTCCTATAGCGTATGTTTGACCGAGTTCGAAGCATGAGTTGATGTCATAAGCGTTGGCTTTGTCGATGATTTCCTGCGGAACCGACATGCTATCCCTAACCATTCATGTTATTTTAATATCTTCGCTTTTTAACAAGTTCAGAAGATAAGTCTTTATTCCTGGTTGTATTGATGACTGCTGGCAATCTATTGTAGATGCATCTTCAATGCATGTGCATTAGACCCTTCTGATTCTATTTGTCCCTTCCAGTTCCTTGATCATATCTAGTCTGCGATTTCTGAAATATAGGATGACATCAGTTGCGACCAGGCAGATATTTATCACATAGAATATCACGACATAGTTCATGCTGTCTGTGAAATATTTATTGAGGATACCGAAAACATATCCCAATTCAAGTATGAGCATGAATCCCAGACTCTTCCCTCTGGCTGTGCGTGATCTCAATGATTTGCGTATGGAGACCGGCCATGCGGCCGCGAAGCACAACAGCATTGCAACTTCTAAAATTCCTGATTGAAACATCATTTCACCTGTATCAGATTGTAACTCCCATCGCCCATCTTCAATTTGGTAGTATGGTCGAAGTGTGACTGCCAGTGTGTGTTGGGATTCGTGACTGCGAATATGTCGTTTGGTTTCCTACCTTTGCTGACCGTATCCAGTCTGCTTCCCGGTATCATCGGTTGTCTCTGTGCCATCTCCGTACAGGCTCTGTCAATGGCAACTGGGTCTGTGGATGCGAAAATACCTAGGTTCGGTATTATCGGAAGGTCGTTTTCCGCATGGCAATCACAATATGGTGAGACATCAGTGACCAATGATATGTGGAAATTAGGTTTTTCCTCGACAACTGCCTTGGCGTATTCCACGATTTTGCAGTTTATTATGTCTTTCTTCTCATCGTATGCGACTTCTATGGCATCGAAGGGGCACATTCCTATGCATCTTCCACACCCGACACACCTATCTTGATCTATCTGTGCTTTCTTGTCGATTAATGATATGGCATTCTGAGCACATATCGTGAGACATTTTCCACACCCCCTGCATATGGAGATTCCTACTACAGGTTTTCCGGAGGTGTGCAACTCCATCTTCCCTCTGCGTGAAGCACATCCCATTCCAAGGTTCTTCAAAGCTCCCCCTATGCCTGTGAGTTCATGACATTTAAAATGATTGAGGGATATGATGATGTCTGCGTCAGCTATGGTCCGACCGATCTTCGCTGTTTTAATGTATTCCCCGCCTTCCACAGGTATCTCCACATCATCGGTTCCTCTCAGTCCGTCACCTATGAATGTCTGACATCCAGTGGTGATTGAGTTGAATCCGTTCAGCTCAGCATTCCACATATGTTCTATGCCGTTCTTCCGCATACCTACATAGAGTGTGCTGCAATCAGTCATGAATGGAATACCGCCGAGTTCTTTCACTACATCGGCTATCACCTTCACATAGTTGGGTCTAAGGTAAGCCAAGTTTCCATATTCTCCGAAGTGGAGTTTTATGGCAACGAATTTCCGTTCCATGTCTATTTTCTCTATACCTGCGGCTCTGATCAGTCTGTCCATCTTCATTAGAAGACTGTCGTTCACCTGTGCATGCATGTCAGTGAAGTAAACGTCGGAAGTCATATCAATGTCCGTTCCGTACTCTTGTTTCTGATATTAAATTGACGTCATGTCCGGGGTACTTGAATTTTGAAAAAATCTTATATGGGACATTTCCGATAATGGGTTATCTGGTTTTGGACATATAAGGGATGTCTCAATAGAATGTTTGAAATACTGTAAGAAAATCCCGAGCTTAACAAGAAGTTTTCTTGTGAGGTGGAATCAATGTACACTATGAGTCCCTTTGCAGGTTCCCTCATGACAGATGAGGAAGTGATGAGAAAATACGATGACGAGAAGAAATGGGGTCTCGCGGTCTGTATAGACCTCGGCGAGTGCGACCATGACAAGATATCGTCTAAAGAGTATATCACGAAGTTTGCTGTGGAACTGACCGACTATATCGATATGAAGAGATATGGTGAACCGATGGTCGTCTTCTTCGGTGACGAGCCCAAGGTCCAGGGTTATTCCCTGGTGCAGCTCATAGAGACTTCACAGATATCCGGTCACTTCGCAGAGGATACGGACAGGGCGTTCATAGACGTCTTCTCCTGTAAGAAGTTCCCTCCGCAGAAGACAGCCGAGTATGTGAAAGAGTACTTCGGTGCCAAGAACATGCAGTACTCCATATCCTTCAGGGATATCTGAAACTATAATCGCCCGGGGTCCACCCGGGCACCTATCCAATATATCGTTTTATACTTCGATTTCCATTGATTTGTCATGGATGTTTTGATACTGAATGGTTCTCCCAGGAGGAAAGGTAACACATCAGCTCTCATCGATGTGATCTCCAATAAGCTCCAGTCCCGTGGAGATGTTGTTAAATCATTGAATCTTTACGATCTGGATATCAAGGGTTGTTCGAATTGCGGCGCATGTCAGAACGGTGAGGTCAGGGGCCACTGTACGATAGATGATGACATGTCAGAGGTATACGACCAGTTCCTCGTTGCGGATCTGGCGATCATAGCCAGTCCGATATACATGTGGCAACTGACTCCCTGTTCGTTGGCATTCCTCAATCGCCTTCATGCTCTGCAATCAGAGGGTCGTAATGAGATGAAGGGAAAGAAGATGGCATTGGCGGTGACTCTCGGTGATGCTTCCGAGTGTGCTGATGGTGCTATATCGGGTATGATGGACTTCTGCGAGTATTTCCAGTTGGATTATCGTGGCATGGTCCGTATACCTTATGCGGACAGGAACGAGATATTGGAAGGGTTGCACGACGTCAGGATAACTACGTTTGTGTACCGGCTTTGAGATCAGTCGTAGTTCCTGTTGTCCGTCACATGTTTCGCTTTGCCTTCGAACCTCTCGAGGGTTCCTGGCAATACGAGTTTCACAGTGGTTTTGAGATTCAGTACGTCTTTGAGTCTGGATTCCACTTTACGGGTCATCGCGGCCATTTTGGTCATGTCATCCGTCAGGAATCTTTCCTCAAGCTCGATCTCTATGATCATATCATCCATGTAATTCACATTGGTGAGTGTTATGTGGTAGAACGGGCTGAGGAATTCGAACTCACCGATCACGGCTTCTATCTGTGACGGGAATACGTTGATACCTCTTACCACGAGCATATCATCAGATCTACCGGATATTCTGCCTATGCGAGGATGGGTTCTGCCGCATCTGCATTTCTCCCATGTCAGGGAGGTGACATCTCCAATCTTGTATCTTATAAGTGGGAAGGCCTCTTTCTGTAGCATCGTGACTACAAGTTCTCCTTCCTCACCATCTGCACAGGGTTCCCCGTTCTCATCCAGGATCTCTATATAGCAGTAGTCTGCCCATATGTGCGAGCCGCATTGTTCTTCGCATTCCAGGAAACATGGTCCGTAGAGTTCGCTGGCTCCGTAGCAGTTGTGTACTTTGATGCCTGTGCGGTCCTGGAGTTTCTTTCTCATACTCTCAGACCAGGGTTCCCCTCCGGCAATCGCAAGTCTCACGCCTGTGTCCCGGTTTATGTCTATGCCCTTACTCTCACACACATCGGCTATGTGGAACATGTATGAGGGTGTGCCCGCTATGGTCGTTATGGGCAGGTCAATCATCATCTGGATCTGTCTTTCTGTGTTGCCTGTGCCTATCGGAAGAACAGTGGCACCCAGTTTCTCAGCACCGTAGTGGACTCCCAATCCTCCGGTGAATAGACCGTATCCGTGGAAGTTCTGCAACATGTCCTTTTTTGTCATTCCGAACGAGGTCATCCCTCTTGCAAGACATTCAGACCAGTCGTCGAGATCCTTCTGTGTATAACCAACCACGGTAGGACGTCCGGTGGTTCCGGATGATACATGGACACGGACGATGTCCTCATAAGGTTTCACGAAAAGTTTATCAGGATAGTTGTCGCGAAGGTCTGTCTTCCTCATGAAAGGGACCCTTCTGAAGTCTTCGAAGCTGTTTATATCATCGGGTGTCAGGCCCGCCCCTTTCATTCTGTTGCGGAAGAACTCGGACGAATCGTACATCGTACGTACCTGCTTTTTGATGAGGGACAGCTGTAGCTTCTGTAGTTCCTCACGGGGCATGGTCTCGATTTCCTTGTTCCTGAATGCCATTTTATCACCGATTGTCGTGCTATTGGTTGGCACGCTATGCGTGCTAACCCTCGCATCACTTATATAAATTGCTGGAAACTATGCGACTGGAAGGAGTTTCAGGGGAGGATTATCGATCCCGCAACCCTGAGTTTTCCACCTTCCAGATACATTATCACGCCTTTATCCCCCGGTTTGTGTATGATGTCGGATTCTATGTCGAATGTGACTGTTGCCGATCTGAAGTCCTGTCCGTTGTCGACGGCTGTTATCCTGCACGGTATCATCTGCATCCAGTGGCCCATGTGTATGACCATGCCCTCTTTGAGGGGGGCTCCCCAGTATTTGACCAAGGAAACCTTGCCCGACAGTGCACGTGTCATCTTTACGGAGGGATCGGTTGTAGCAACGAATCCTCTGTCGAGATCATCCGATTCCACTCCCCTCAGCGCCAGACCAACGTGATCGCCTTTGACGCCATCCTCGGCATCAATGTCGTGTTTCTGTATCGATTTGAGGACAACTTCCCTTCTGAGGGGCAGTATGGTCATCTTATCGTGTTTTTTGAAGTATCCATCTATGACAGAGCCCAGTATGACCGTACCGACACCTTTGACATTGAAGTGGCTGTCTATAGGGCATGATCCGCAACTTCCATCGCCTGCTTCCCTTTTTTCCGCACAAGCCATGGATATGAGTTCTTCGCGTATCTTTACAGTGTCCTCTTCTATGACCCTGTAGTTTTCCAACGACGTACCAGCCAGAATAGGGTTGAGTTGTTCAGGCTGTATGTAGTTACGGAGGATTATCCATCCGTCGTTTATACCGAATTGGTCCACCATCACTATGGTCTCACCCAGTTGGGCATCTATCTTGTCTACCACCAATATGACGAACTCGGACATTCCGACGGAGTAGAACAGTGAAGATAGTTTCTCAGGGTACTTGGACGGTTCAATCAACGTCACAGAGTCGTTGCCTTTTTTGATCTCGAAGAAGGTCATGTCTGTGACGGTGCCTTTCTTTCCCACTTGTCCTGCGAAGTCTTTGGCTCCCAGAACTGCGACATTAAGATTTCCCATTTAAATCTCCGACCTTTTTATCAGTTTGATGCCTGCTTTTTTCAATGCGGCTACAGCCCTCTCTGGTTCATCCACTCTTATGAATAGGCCTTCGCAATCTTTTGATGCATAGGCGTATCCGTATTCTATGTTTATACCGGCTCTTCCTAGTACGTCAGCGGCTTCGAATAGTGAGCCAGGGACGTTCTTTATCGCTATGCCTATGATGTCTGTCTTTTTCACGATCACGCCTTTAGATCCGATCTTAGTATAGGCTATGTCAGGGTCGTCGACTATGGCCCTTAGGATACCGAATTCCGTCGATTCCGCCAAGTTGCAGGCTTTCATGTTAACGTTGCATTCTTTGAAGATGCTCGCCACAGCGGCGAGGCGGCCAGGTTCGTTGTTCACGAATATAGAAAGTTGTGTGATTATCTCATCATCCATCAGAACACCCTCTTGTCTATTACCCTCTTGGACTTCCCTTCGAAGCGGGGCAGTTCTCCGGGGGCTTTCAACTCCACTGTAACAGCGATATTCAGGTATTTTTTAAGTTCGGACTCTATGTGCGATCTAAGCTTGACCATGTCCTCTATCCTGTCACTGAACGCTTCAGGTTTTATCTCGACCTGAAGGAGCATGTTGTCCAAGGCACCGTCTCTGGTCACATATATCATGTACTGCGCATCAAGTTCTGGTATCTGCAACAGGGTGTATTCTATCTGTGACGGGAAAACGTTTATTCCGCGTATGATCAGCATGTCGTCGGCTCTGCCGGAGATCTTGGATATACGAGGGGATGTTCTGCCGCATTCACAAGGCTCGTGGGTGATGCTGGAGATATCCTTTATACGGTATCTGACCAATGGCATCGCCTCCTTCTTGAGCATCGTTACGACCATCTCTCCCTTGTCTCCGTCGTTACAGGGTTCACCCGTATCTGGATCTACTATCTCGACATACATTATGTCCGCAGGTATGTGTATGCCTTCTCTCATATCGCACTCGGTGAACATGGGGCCTGCCATCTCAGAGGTTCCATAGATATCGTAAGCTTTCACTCCGCTGGTCTCCTCTATACGCTTCCTCATGCTCTCCGACCAGGGTTCTGCACCCAGGACGGCCTTTCTCAGATTCGTGTCCCTTCCCAGATTGATACCCATCTTGGCGGCCACATCTATTATGTGGATCAGGTATGACGGCGTGCATGCTATAACTGTGACTCCGAGGTCCTGCATGAGCTCTATCTGTCTCTCTGTGTTGCCGGTGCCGGTCGGAAGCACCGTGGCTCCGACCCTCTCAGCACCGTAGTGTGCTCCGAGTCCGCCTGTGAAAAGACCGTATCCATAAGATATCTGCATGGTGTCCTCAGGACCGATGCCTATGGAAGTGAACGATCTGGCGAGTGCTTCGCTCCAGTAGTCGAGATCGTTCCGTGTATACCCTACCAGTGTGGGTTTGCCGCTTGTACCGGATGATACGTGATATCTGACTATCTCGTTGTTGGGGGCCGTGAACATCTTGGTCGGATAATTGTCCCTCAAATCCTGTTTGTACATGTACGGAAGTTTCCTTATGTCCTCCAGACAGCATATGTCGTCCGGGTGAACATTGTTATTCTTCATCCTGTCATGGTAGAATTGATTGAAACTGTACAGGTTGTTGATCAGTTTCTTAAGCTCTGTGTATTGCATCTTCTCGAGTTCTTCCCTCGGCATGCATTCCATTCTCGGATTCCAAAACATTCTCCACTCTCCGTATCTATGAGATCAGCGGTTCAACGGAGTCATATTATTTATGGGGTTCTTTCGTTCTGTCATTCATGCAGGACATTCCGTCTGAGTCTGTGGATCAGAAGATGAGTTGGGACAGGTTCTATGCTGGAAACCGGAGACCTTGGAGGGGCGTTGGCAAGATACCCGATATGGGTTCAGTGAAAGGTCTCAAGGCTTTGGACATAGGATGTGGTAATGGTAAGACAGTATCGGCGTTACTGGCTCAGGGAATGGATGTGACGGGTGTGGATTTCTCATCCGAGGCCGTGGATTACTGTAAATCATATTTCGGAGACAAGGCGCATTTCGTCGTTTCCGATTGTTCTGTTCTGCCGTTCGGAGACAGTATGTTCGACGTTATCACCATGGTCCATATATTGGAGCATCTGGATGATATCCAGCTTTCAAGAGCGGTTTCCGAGGTAGAGAGGATACTGGTTCCAGGAGGGATGGTGTTCGTAAGGGTCTTCGCAATCGGGGATATGAGGTCGATGGGCAACAGGTATAAGACCAAGGGTAACGGGATAAGGTACAGATACTACGGTATGGGGGAAGTTCTGCAGGCTTTTTCCTCGATGGAGGAGGTATCTTCCGAGTTGTTGGAGGAGAAGATGAGATTCGGAGGAGTACGTATGAGACTGGAATGTCTATTCCGCAAAGAATCTTAATATACGACACCATTGTCCTCGCAGGAGTGGTTCATATGGACAGTTTGGAGGACGATTATTACAAAGGACGGACACGCAATCCGATGAGTGTGGCTATTTTATCCCTTGGTTTGGGAATCGTTTCCGTGATCTTATGCTTGATACCCGAGTACCCGGCAGGGGCGCTCGTCGGTGCGGTGGGTTTGGTCATCGGAGGTTATGCCGTCAACTATGTCAACCGTTCAGGTGGAGATATGAAGCAGATTCTTCTGGTGGCGGGGGCTCTGGGATTGTTCCTCTCCATGATAGGATTCATATTGGGATTCGCCGGCATGTTGTGAGCTTATGGCGAAGTACAGAGGCAAATACATATTGGAAGGTCTTGACAAGATATCTCCGGACATGGAGAGAGATCTTGACTTGGCATATGCTGTATGTACAAGTTACAGGAATGAATCCCCCTGTGAGATGTGCGGGAGATGTTGTCATCAGCCGAGTATAATCGTACAGCCTCATGAAGTCGATAGGATATCCAATGCGGCGGATATCCCGCTCTATGATTTCATGATGGATTATGTTGTCTGCACCTCAGATGGGAGGATGTTGTTCAAAAAGACAAATCCCTGTGCTTTCCTGGGAAAGGACAATCGCTGTACCATATGGAAGGACAGGCCGGAGATATGTGATGATTTCCCTTATTCGGTGTCTATGTTCATGAGCAGGGTCTATCTTGCCATAACGAATCCGGACGTTGATGTGTTGGATCTCATAAAATACATGGACGATTCTTGGCCGTGTACTTCGAATATAAAATCCACCATATTGTCCAAGGTCGAGGAAGCCAGGCATAAAAGGGCCGTTCAGTTGTGACGGTTCAAAAAGTCCACGACATACGGTATGTAGAGTCTCGGTGATATCAGGTGACCTTGGCCTTCGATTCTTATTTTCTCGCAGTCAGGTATGAGATTGGCGAGTCTGTCACCTTCTTCGACTTCTACCATGATATCCTTGGTACCGTGTATGCTGAGTGTGGGGGCACGGATCATACTTGCAGTATGGGATGTGTCATGTCCGTTTATGGCTTCGAATTGTGAGCGTATTCCTCTAAGATCCCAATTATTCTGCGTCCTTATCTTCGATACTGAGTCCTCCATGTTCTTGAAGAATTCTTCAGTGTATATGAGGCCGTTTAAAACTTGCCCGAACAGATTCTCAGATGAGCCGTTCTCGATAGCGGAGAGAGTGGCATCCAGGATATATGCTGAACGTGATGGACGGACTCTGTATGATGATATCAGGATCAATGTTTTAGCGACATCCGGGTACCGGATAGCGATATTCTGGGCTATGTGAGAACCCATGGACCATCCTAGCATATGAGCACTTTTCAAGCCAAGATGAGCCAGTAATGATACAATATCGTTAGCCATATCGTCGATACTGAATCCCTGCGGACACGTTGTGAGGCCCGAACCCCGGTTGTCCACGGTTATTATCATGAAATCCTCGGATAGCATGTCTACAGTTCTTTTCCAGAAGTTTGTATCGCCACCGTATCCAGATATGAGTACTACAGGTTCACCCTTTCCTGTTATCTCATAATTGTATCCGATGTCATTGATGATGTCTCTGGGCATATAATGTCAATGTAGAAGGATGTACAAAAATATGACATCGTCCGCAGGATGGTCATCAGGGTCATATTATAAATCGGCATGATGTGGTCTCCTCTACTGATGTACATGAAGGTTGTAGCTTTCAATTGTAGTCCGAGAAAGGATGGTAACACATCCCGCATGATAAAGACCGTCCTGGACGTGTTGGAGAAAGAAGGCATCGATACAGAAATGGTGCAGTTGGGCGGCAGGGATCTCCACGGCTGCAGAGCCTGTAACGGCTGCATCAGGAATCATGACGGCAGATGTGTTCTTGATGATGATCCTCTGAATGAATGTTATTCCAAGATGGTGGATGCGGATGGTATCCTAATCGGATCACCCACTTATTTTGCGGATCTCACTGCTGAGGCAAAGGCATTGATAGATCGTGCAGGTTATGTTGCCAGGGCCAACGGTAATCCTTTGAAAAGGAAGGTGGCTGCATCTGTGTCAGCTGTCAGACGTGCTGGTTCAATCCATGTTCTGGACTCGATAAATCATTTCTTCACGATAAATGAAATGGTGGTAGTGAGTTCATCGTACTGGAATATGAGCCTGGCTCTCAGAAAGGGAGACTATGATGGGGATTCAGAAGGGGTGGAGACCATGGTCACCCTGGGGGAGAACATGGCCTGGGTCTTGAAGATGCTGAATCCTTAAGTTTTCATTCTTTCTTGCTGGCCTGGTTCGCGACGCCTTTGATCTTTGCGGATATGGCATCCTGATCCCCGAGGTAACGTTTGCTAATCACAGACATGTCGGGGGCGAATTCGTATATCAGCGGGATTCCGGTGGGGATGTTCAGATTGGCTATCTCCTCATCTGAGATGCCATCTATGTGCTTCACAAGTGCACGCAATGAATTACCATGGGCAGACACAAGGATTCTCTTTCCCTCCTGCATCTTCGGTACGATCTCTTCCAGATAGAATGGTACCACGCGTGTAACGGTGTCCTTCAGGCTCTCTGTCAAGGGTAGGTATTTGCGGTCTATCTCTCTGAACATCGGTGCTTTGGCGGGGTTACGTTTGTCATCCTCAGAAAGGCTGGGGGGACTCACTTCGTATGAACGTCTCCATAGTTTCACCTGTTTCTCTCCATACTCCTGAGCCATTTCCGATTTGTTGAATCCCTGAAGTGCTCCGTAGTGTCTCTCATTGAGTTTCCATGTTTTGCTTACAGGGAGCCATTCACGGTCCATCTGCTCCAAGACGATGTTCAGTGTGCGTATCGCTCTTTTCAAGTATGATGTATAACATAGATCGAAGTCGTATCCTGCTTCTCTGAGGGCTATACCGGCCTCTGTAGCTTCTGTCCGACCTTTGTCCGACAGATCTACATCCGTCCAACCGGTGAAAAGGTTCTCCCTGTTCCAAACGCTCTCCCCGTGTCTGATAAGCACCAATTCCATTGAAATCTCTCCATGAAGGACGATGTCCTCGTTGCGGGGTATGTGGTCGGATATTATTAGTTTGATGCCGTTTTACAGGTATACGTCCAAGGTCATGGACATATGTCCTCCGAATGTCACCTGCACATCTCGGGTACATGATGAGGTGGGTGTGCCTTTACCGTTTCCGATTTCTAATGAATCTCCGCCATAGTCCACATGAAGCGAATACATGTCAGGTATGCCTATGATCGAATCTATCAGGGCATCCACATAATCTGTGATGTCGGTATCTCCAGTCACCGAGGCGGAGGCCAGCAGGTCTGTGAGGTTGATAATTCTAGAATCGTCGGTGTCGACGACATCTTTCATATGGAATTTCGCGGAGGTTACGATGTCCGAGATCATCGAGGCGTCATCATGCTGTGGGTCTGTTTCCAGATCCTGTAGGTACATCGCGGACAGAGCAAGGGATATCACGATGATGAAGATGATGGCGTCAATCATTCCCGTTATCCCCTTCTTGTTGCTCTTCAGTGGCATAGCATCACTTCGAAAACGACTGGTATCATGCGATCATCATCAGAAGGTATAACCCTGGTGAAACGTTTTGTAGTGATGTCGCCATCGATGTCACCAAAGGAGAATGAAAGATCACATTCGACCGAATCCCCTGGTACACAGCAAGTTATAATCGCTCCGCGATAGCCGTTATGCTCTACATATCCTGAGAGGTCTTGATAAAGGTCACCTGTGACCCTATCATTCTCTATTGAGATACCTGATAACACGTTTGTATTGAATTCCGGCACATCGTCTTCTGATGTATGCGCATGTATCAGGAATGCCCCCAGATACACTGTCAATACGATCATGACGACCATGACAGCCATCATGGCCTCTGGGAAACCCATGTCCCCTTTCCTGTTGAATCTCATATTTGTAGGAGATCGGGTAAACTCAAATAGTGCTGTCCTACAGTTAGCATAAATCACTCTATGGCTTTCAGATATGTTCCGTAGTTTATGCCGCCGCACATTTCTATTATCTTGTTCTTTACGGAAACATCATTATCGACATATGCTCTGGCTACAACCTTAGCGAGCTGCGAGGGTCTTTTCCTGAGATCTAGACCTACGGATTCCAAGCCCATGTCCTGTATCTCTTTCATATATGGGAGCAACAGGAGATCGGATGAGTTGAGTATGTGGGACAACCCATACTCATCACGGTATACTGGGAATTCAAATTCTTTCTCGTCTTTCAGTATTCCGTTGTCCATGTTGGGGTCTCTGGTGCACATGAGTTCGGTTCTTCCGAATACCATGGCCTCCAGCCTTCCAGGATGATGAAGGGCTATGTTGGCCATCTCTATCTTGGATAATTCGACCGAAAGTGTCGTTTGGTAAAGGCCAGCATCGAAACTGCTGTTGAAGGCATTCATTATGTAACTGCCGTATGCGCGTCCATTATCGTCATAGGGTACCTGTCCGGGACTGTGAATCATGAAGGATCCTTCCTGTTTGGTCGGTGCAGGATAGTATCTGGGCATGTTGATAACACATTCAACATTGGTTTTTTCGCACATTTTACGGGCAATATCCACCTTTTCGCCTTTTTCGAAGTAGATCCTGTCTGCATACGGTAGGATGGCATCCAAGGTCTTCAGGGAATTCACGTAGAATGAGAACTCAGGTTTCTTCTTTGGACGATCAATCTTCTTCTTTTCAATCCTAACGGGCATTCTGATTTTTTCCCCTGTGAGCTTCGGGGCTTCTCCGATCAGGTTCTTTATTACATCGATCTCAGGATCGTATGTCCTGTAGATATCGTATTCTCCGTCATCTATGCTGAACGGTGAGGCAATCTTACCTGTTCCAGTGAGTTTAAAACCTCCGACCTTCGTGTCTCCTTTGAAGATGGATATCCCATCCTTGACGTGTACAGGACTCCTTAGAGAATCTGTGTTGAATCTGCGGTCCGATATCTGTACGGTTCCCAGATAGTAACCTCTGTTGTCTGCGAACCTGTATTGAACCGGGGAGCGCACTCCGCCGAGATAACCTTGTCCGAATCCTCTATTGAATACGGTTTTCAGAAGGTCTGCGGTATCCTTAACATCATCCAGTGTCGAACCCTTGTTGACCATGGAATAAACCTTGGATGATAGGTAAGCATATGCAGGACTCCTCATCCTTCCCTCTATTTTCGCGGATGTCACACCAATGGATTCCAATCTGCCAAGCCACTCTACACCGTATAGGTCGGCGTTACTCAACAGATACGCGTCTTTGTCGCCCATGATGTATTTCTTCCTACATGGCTGAGCGCATTGTCCTCTGTTGCCGCTCCTCCCACCTACCACGCTGGAGAACAGACACCCGCCCGATATGCAGTAGCACATGGCGCCTTGAACGAAGACCTCCGTCTCTATCGGAGAGTCCTTAACAGTCTCTTCTATCTCTTTGAATGTCATTTCTCTCGACAGGACCGCGCGATCCAGGCCGTGTTTGGAACACCAGAGGAGTCCCGAGAAGTTGTGTATGCCCATCTGAGTTGAGGCATGTTTGGGGATATCATACCTGGTTATGTTCCTGAGCAATCCGATGTCCTGTATCAATATGGCATCGGCACCGATGTCGTTCAAGAATCTCACGTATCCCACGGCATCATCCATCTCGACATCCTTGATTATCGTATTGACCGTGATATACGCTTTGACCTTGTGATCATGGCAGTATTCCACGGCACCTTGGAGTTCTTTGTCTGAGAAATTTCCCGCGAATGCCCGGGCTCCAAAATCTTTACCGCCCATGTAAACGGCGTCGCAGCCTCCTTTTATGGATGCGATGAGTCCTTCCGGTGAACCTGCAGGTGACAATATCTCCATAAAGCGGTCTATCGCATGTATGACTTAAAGTTTATCTCTGTGCATACAGTTTCTGGATTATTCAATCTCGAACAATGATATCCCTCAAAGTCTTTTCCAAATGTTTCCAGAATGTACTTTGGGAGAGGATACACCACAGACTAGTTCATGGACAGTGCACATCAAAGCTACATTTGTTCGGAAAGGTTGGGATATCGCCATTCTGTATCCGATGTATACTACAGTTATCTGTTATTTCATAAACAGATGGTCGAAGTTCGGTTATCTATGAATGTGATGACTATGTTATCCCGTGCTCTTGATCGCAAGGATGAAGAACTGTCGAGCTCGGTTATCGATGATGTATTATGCATAGATTGCAGAAGGTGTACTTCCAGGCCCGATATAAAATCCCAAGGCTGTGTGAGGTGTGTCGTAGGACAGATAACTGTACAAGGAAACATCGAACGTATAAGGTTGAGGACAAGTAGGGATCTGGAGATTTCAGGGAAAACTGTGGAATCATTGTGTGAATTGGCATTTTTGGACAGATCTATCAGAAACATGAGTACGTCTGCGTCCACTCGTTCGTGCAACGGTTGTGATTATTCGCTCATGAAGGTTTTCGATATTGCCTGGAAAGGATTCCCAGATCCGTATTTCGAGGCGGCAAGGGAGCATCTCATGAAGTTCAGGGCTGAGGATGATGCCTGTGCGGCCTGTCTTCAAAGGACATATCGTGCATTGGACCAGGCTGAGAGGGGTCTGAGTGGCATTATACGCGGGTTATCGTCGAAGGTTGGAACAGGGGGTGTGTAAATGCCGAGGATATTGCCCAGCATGAGGGGACGTATACTCGGGGGTGATACCTATGACCCGCGTTTCGATAACTATGTCAGCAGGGACGGGAAACTCATAGTAAGTGACTATAGCGATGCCGAGAATATAGAGCATCATCACAGATTGTCCCTGTTGAATGGAATACTGGGTGCCGGTAAGGACATTGGTAACGTATGGGGCGTCGATACCGTTCCGAATCCTTGTTTTGCATCATCCGAACCGATATTGGTTGAAAACAGCAGTTATCAGGCTGCAGGTGCATATGCATCTAAGGTGAATGGGAATTCTGTATGTCAGGATACATCCGATGTGGCTGATGTGAAAGTCCGTAATTACATGCTTAGTCAGTCCAGGGGTTCGTTTATGGGCGATTTCGTGAGAGTGGTTGATGCAGACATCAGGGTAAAGCCGTCTTATGCCGATTGTTGGCTAGTGGGAAGCAGGGACGATCTGGAGCCAATGATGGAATACGAGACGAGTTCTGCCAAGATTATTGTGGGTACGGTCGCAGACGGGGAGACAGAATACAACCTCGTGCCGAATGAATACATGTATCCGGACTCTCTCAATGCAGTCATAGGGAGCACCATAGAAAAGGTCAGAGATTCCTTCAGGAAGGGTGGGAACAGGATAGACAGGCCCTCAGTCATGAGTATGGCCAGGGGCATACTGATGGGATTTTCTGATACCGTCGAAGCCGTATATGGCAATGATTCCTGCAATGTGGAAGCGGCCATAGGTGAGATGTGCGATACAGTTTACAGGTACACAATAGGACTTGGGATATTCGATACACTCATGTCGGACCCAAGGCTTGAGGACATTTACATTGATGCCCCCTGTGATAGGAACCGCATACATGTGACGATGAGTGGTATTGCGGGTAGGAATTCCCATCTTCGTTGCAGGACGAATCTTATGGTGGACAGGAAGGAGGTGATGAATCTCATAAACGTCCTAAAGAGGGACAGCGGTCTTCCGTTCTGTGAGTCTAATCCGATATTGGAGACCAATGTGAAAGGATATGATGCTAGGGCCACAGTCGTCGGTTATCCGATGAGTCCCAATGGCGATGCTGTGTCCATAAGGAAGCGTTCTACACGTCCATGGACTTTAACAAGGATGATTGCCAATGGTACGATAGATGCGCGTACAGCGGGTCTCCTGTCTTTTCTAGTGGATAATAGGGCTACATTTCTGGTATGCGGTCCTAGAGGTGCAGGTAAGAGTTCGCTTCTCTCGGCACTGATGTTCGAGTTCCCGTTGTCTCAGAGGATCCTGACTATAGAGGATACCATGGAACTCCCGGGAGAGACGATGAGGAGGATGGGATACAAGGTACAGTCTATGCTCATAGATGACAGGATGGACGGAGATGAGTTATCCAGAGCTGATGAGGCGTTGAGGGTCTCGCTCAGGATGGGAGAATCGGCGATAGTCGTCGGAGAAGTAAGGGGTGATGAAGCAAGGACCTTGTATCAGAGCATGAGGACAGGACGTGCGGGCAGCTCTATAATGGGGACCATACACGGGGATTCGGCAAGATCGGTATACGAACGTGTGGTTCACGATATGGGGATAGCCCCCGAGGCATTCATGGCAACAGAGGTTATGCTAACCCTGGGTACTGTTAGGGAAAGAAAGACAGGCAACAACATCCGGAGACTGAATGAAATGGTTGCCGTAGGTGAACATCCAGGTGAATTTTTGGACATTTCCAACAACGAATCTCTGTTCGACACTCCTGCGATGCGCCGTATCCTATCAACATCCCAGTTATCGAAATCCGAAGCCATCAAGGAGATAAGGGCCAGAGGTATGATCAGAGCTTTTCTGGCGGAAATTGGTAACAAACAGGGGGAGATATACCACGGTCCGGAATGGGTCTCCATGTCCAATGACCACATATCGAAGCTGAGGGGCAAGACCGCGGAGGAGATGCTGTCATCATTCAGGTCCAAGTTCCGTTCTATGGTGGATGATTGAGATGTCGGTATCCAATGGAAGGGGCGATTCAGAAGTACACAAGTATCTAATGAACGAAGGTCCGATGATTATCGGAACGATGTCCGCGGTCATCGAAGGGGGCGGTTCTCTGGATACTGCTGTCAGGGATGTTGCGAAAAAGGGTCCAGTCCATGCTCGTAAGATGTTCGAAGGAATCGTTTTCAATGCCGATACCAGGGTAATACCTGATATAAAGGCCGGATTAACCGATATGATATCGACCCTCCCTCAGGATATGTCGTCCTTCCGTCGTTCCATGCATATGGTCATAGCGGCGTCGGAATCTGGTGACCAAAATGAAAGGGAAAGGATGTTGAATGATGCTTCAGGCATATCTCTGTCGGGGCTTAAGGATGCAGGCGATAAATACGGTTCATCTTTGAATCTCCCGTGCATGGTTGTCTTCGGACTTGGTATAATGGTGCCCATGGTGCTGATGTCCATACTTCCTATGCTGAATATGGGGGGTATGTTCGGGGGCTCTCCCGTAAATCCGGATATGATATCGATAATGACTTTGGTGATCATACCTTCAATAATCATGTTGGTGGCATTCTCTGTGAAGGAGAAAAATCCATTTATTTCATCTATACCGAACGATACTAAACCACAACACCTGGTGCCGTTCATAATGGCTGTTCCACTGACTGTCCTATTGTTTATTGCAACCAGTGATATCTGTCTCTCGGTGATGGTGTCGATGTCCGTCTCGGGAGTTATGACTTATATTCTCACATATCCTGAGTCGAAGGTGGAGTCAGAGAGGAGTAAGCAGGAGTTGGGTATACGCGATTCCATGTTCGAGCTCGGGAACTCCCTGATATCAGGCATGAATTTCGAAAATGCTTTGTCTTCTGCGATAAGTGTGAGAAAGGAGTGCAGGTCTTTGGCCGAATCGATAAAAACAGAGGCTGCCATGAGTCGTGGGGATGTATGTTCAGCCATAAGGATGTCCGTCGGGGAGGTGTCTAAACATATGTCTGATATCTTCTGTGACATATATGGCTGTGCACAGAAAGACATAAGGGATGCTGGTCGTCTGGCCATATCCATGGGTAGGCAGTTGCAGGACCAGGATGCTGTTCACAGATGTATAGGCAACAAACTCAAGAGTATGGTCGACATGATGAGCGGAACGGCGATGGTTTTCGCACCATTGGTATTGGGTATGAGCGTATCCATGCTCAAGCCCCTCGCAGAGATGACGGGTGGTTCTGGGACCGAGGATGTCATCTTGATCCTAGTGGCCTATTTGGTGGAACTTTCTGTATTGATATCATTTATGACATCGTATCTGGGAGGTGATTCTGGAAGGATGTCCATACTTCGTCGTGTGAGTATGACTGTTCCAGTATCGATGGCTGTTTTCGCGGCATCGACTTCGATATCACTATGAACATCAGAGATGTCAAATATCCAATTCTAGGTCAATGCTGTTCTGTATCAGATGGAAATCGAAATTACCGGTACCCAGTTCATTCACCATGTCCTCGGCTATCCTGTCTATATGTCCACATGGAATTTCGAACAGGGTGCAGAATATGGTCAGTACCGTTTTGAGTTCCTTACTGTAATCCTTATGGGGGTTGTAGCGATATTCCGATGCATAGTTGCCTATGGCACCTATGACAGCCAGCATGTTGTGTCTCAGTTCACCATTTAAAGGTGTGGCTGTGAGTATGGTGAAATCTCTTACCCATTCGGTTTTTATCCGGATTATATCTTCGAGTATTACTCTTGAGTGATATCCCTCGTCTATGAGCTGAGCGATTGTTGGATCGCTGGATGCAGCGAACAATTCTAGGGCCAGAGGGAAAGCAAGCGAACTCACTACATCCGCTTCCTTATTGAGCATCTCCTTGGAGAGATTGAACGCAGATCCGTAGACCAATCTGAAACATTCTCTCAGTATGTCGTACTTGTCTTCGAAGAGGTTGTATATACTCCCTGCCTTCAGACCCGTCACCTGCTCTATGTCCTTTATGGTTGTATTGTCATATCCTTTATCGAAGAACATGGGCAGAACTTGAGATGCGATCCTCTTTTTGGCCTTCTCTCTTTTCGCTTTAACTACAGGACTACTGTGTTTAGCATTCGAGTTAATTGCCATAATAATGAGATTGTATTCTGTAAATAAAGATGTTCGTATAATTTTGTAATGCGATCTTATTTTATCTGATATGAACATCGGAGTCTGTGAATGCATATTCGATGTCCAGATCCATCTTGACGGTGGTCCTTTCACTGATATCACTATGTGTGATCCTGCCAATGATTCATCCTGCCGGTAGCTATCTTGGGTTGGATGGGATCGTTGGTAAATTTGATCATCTTGATTTGTGGTGTTCAACTGATCCTTTTACTGCCTGTGTGTATGGTATAGGGGATCTATTCTGTCATCAGGATGAGGCCAGATCGTTGATAATAAACGGTTCCCAGATGCCTTTTTGTGCAAGGGATTTCTCAATATTTATCGGTGTAGCCGTTGCACTCCTATCGTGGGAGGTTTTGCTGCTCTATCTGGATCCTAAGAGCAGGTCAACCGTTGTTATATCGTTTGTAATGATTCTGATAATGATTGCTGAATGGGTTTTTGAGAAGACAGGATTCATAGATTCCATGTTTCTGAGGATTCTCTCCGGTATGGTCGCAGGATTGGGCATAGGCTCATTGGTGTGGGCCTATGCGGATCATGAATACGGTACTTCGACGGGATGATACCCATCAGTCGCACTTGGTCCATCCGCACGATTTACAGATGTTGCATCCACCCTCGAACTGAAGTTCCTCACCGCATTTCGGACATGGGTTGATTACCGTTTTCTTCTCGATCTTCGAAGCCTCGAAGGGTATGCCTTTCACCTCTCTTTGCATTTCTTGGTGCATGTCTATGAGAGCATATCCCACAGCCATAGGACAGCACGATCCCTTGCTGGTATCGTGTTTAGTGGAGCTACGTACGGCATATGAAGGACACGATCCGCAGCTTTTCAGCTGGTCGACTATCGCATTGATATCACAACCGCTTCTGGCAGTCAGAGATATCATCCTAGATAGTCCGATCATGAAGTTGTTACACCCTCCAGTTGATCCCTTGTTCAGATATACTTCCAGAAGTTCGCCTGTGTGGGGGTCGAAGAATGCAGTACAATGAAGACTTCCACACCCTGTCATCAGTTTTCTCTTCTTACCGACAACATCATCCGCAACGTTTTCCACGAACCCCCTCTTGGGTTTTTCTTCTGGTGTCTTATTCTTCTCTGTCTCTTCCTTCTCCTTGGGCGAAAGTATGCCTAGACGCTTGCAACCATCTCTGAAAACGGTCACACCCTTGCAACCGATCTCCCAAGCGTAGATGTACAGGTCGAATATCTCACTCTCTGGGAAGTCGTTGGGCAGATTCACAGTGGAGCTTATGGAGGCGTCCACATGCATCTGCCATGTTCCCTGTTGGTTCAGGCGCTGTTTGTAATTCAGGTTCTGTGCGGTGACGAAGAACTCGGGAAGTTCCGAGTCGTCTGTTATGTCGTGGGCTTCCATGTATTCTCTGACGACCGGCGTGTATACCTTGTAATAATCATCATGTTCTGAAAGCGAGACCGTTCTCCTCTCATAGTAGTTTGCGAATATGGGTTCTATCCCTCCGGATATCCCCAACATTGTTGAGAGTGTTCCGGTAGGGGCTATTGTGAGAAGCTGTGAGTTCCTGATGCCGTGCTCCATGACAAGATCTCTGGTTTCCTGGGTCGTGTTATACTGGAAATACGGGGAAGCCATGACCTGTTCGATATTGCATTTAGGGAACATTCCCTTCTCTTTGGCTATCAGGGAAGATGTCCTTATGGATTCATCAGCCATCATGAAACCTATGCGGTCGCATAGATCCATGGCATCTCTTGTACCATATGTCAATTCCATTTTTATCAGCATATCTGCCAATCCCATTATGCCAAGACCTATCTGTCTCCAATCATTGACGGATTCGCGTTGCTCTTTCAACGGATGCAGGGGTAATCCCTCGTCCAGGACATCATTCAATCCTCTGACGCATATGCCCACAGCTTCTCTGAATTCTTCTTCATCGAACTCGCCATCTTTTACGAATGCCGCTAGATTTATACTGCCTAGGAGGCAGCTGCCACCGGCAGGCAGGGGTTCTTCAGCACATGGGTTAGTACCGGCGTAATGATATTCGGGTACCTCACTGAGGAGATTCCATGACTCTATTCTGTCCCAGAACAAACATCCAGGTTCTCCGTAGTCCCAATTTGCATAGCACATCTTCTTGAAGAATTCATGTGCATCAAGTTGCTTCACGACTTTGGATTCTGTTTCGGGACGTACGAATGTCTGTTCGAACATCTCGTTGTTCTTTACAGCGTTCATGAATTTGTCTGTCATGCGTATGGACATGTTCGCTTTGGTGACCCTATCTACGTCGGTCTTCACGGACATGAATTCCTCCAGGTCCGGATGTTCGCATGACATGGTTAGCATCAATGCACCTCTTCTGCCATGTTGACCTATCAGTCCTGTGACCATTGAGTAGAGATCCGTGAATGACACGGCACCAGAGGTTTCAGATGCTGTGTTGTTTATTTTGGCTCCTCTTGGAGCAAGTTTGGATAAATCGATTCCCACACCACCCCCATAACTGAATGTTCTGGCGAGTTTTCCAGCGGTTTCGAATATGGATTCGATGGAGTCCTCCGGTGGGGACACCACGTAGCAATTGGAAAGTGTTACCTTGAGTCCGGTCTTGTGAAGGCCCCTGTTTGCCAGGATCCTACCGCCGAAGAGAAACTTCTTCTGTATTATCATATCTTTGATGTCAGAATCGCCGTCGCTTACACGATCTAGCCATTGATCAAACGTTTCTCCACTGTGGCAGTATTTTTTCTGCCAGATGTCGATACCGAGTTGGTTGTCCTCCCCAAGCCACTGCTCAATTTCCATTTGGTTACCCTTCCGGGGCCTCATACTTCTCAGTTGTTATAATTGTTGTTGTGGATTCTAACCTGAGCGATATTCTTCATCAATATTACATTATTTATTGAAAGATAAGGACATTTTAATTACTTCACATTGAGTACTGCTTAATGATTCTGGATTGGTTTATTTTTCATATTGGTCGTTATGTTTTTAATGTTCTCTGAATTTTTATGGATGTATGTATAATCCATCATTATATGAAATGGATATTCCGTTTGGAATAACATTTGTGGGTGTGAAATGAGCAGTTATCGGGAGTGTGTCTAAGAGAACAGTGTCCAATACAGCGTAACCATTATAACCTTGAACTCAATCGCTCTAATCAGCATCTGTTTGTTGCGGATGCATTTTAATCAATTTACGAAGGGAAAGACATGACTAATGAGGATGTTCTCAAGACAGGTACTACAACTATTGGACTCAAGCTCAAGGATGGTGTGATTCTCGCATCTGACCAGAGGGCCACGATGCAGAACTTGATAGCCTCCAGCACCGTTCAGAAGGTGTACCCTCTGTCGGACAATCTTGGTATGACTATAGCCGGGGTTGTCGGAGATGCACAACTTATGGTCAGGTACATGCAGAGCGAGATCTCGATCTATTCCATGAAAAAGGGAGGTCCGATGTCTGTTCAGACCGCAGCCACACTTGTAGGCTCCGTCATACGTCAGGGATTCTATCTAGGATTGATCGTTGGAGGTTATGACCAGACGGGCGGGCATGTCTACAGTATCGACGGAGCAGGAGGTTGTATCGAAGATAAGTACATCTCCGTAGGATCCGGATCGGTCTTTGCCCTTGGAGCCCTGGAGGCGGCGTTTAGGCCCGACCTCACTAAGAAAGACGGAATAGATGTAGCGATAACCGCACTCAATTCCGCGAGGAGAAGAGACAACTGCACGGGAGACGGAATGCTCATCGCATACATCGGTCCTAAAGGATTCGAGTGGATACCTCAGGATCAGATAAAGGAACGTTGTGCTGAGATAGGTTTCAACTATCCCAACTGAGCGGTAATGCTTCTCAAACATCTTACATTCAATTCCTTAAGCTGGATTTCATATGAACCCTGATAGATTGTTCGATAGCCTGAGAGAGGAGGTAAAGAGAAATGTCCCTACGGACATGAATATCTCCGACATAGAGTTCGAAGGCCCAATAATTGCGATTTACACAAAAGAATACGATAAGTACACCGAGAACAACGATGTTGCTAAAGGTCTGGCACAGGCACTCAGAAGAAGAGTGGATATAAGGCCCGACCCGTCTATGTTGGAAGATGCCAATGTTGTGGACGATAAGATTCGTTCGATGATTCCGTCTTCCGCGGAGCTGTTCGATATCAATTTCATACCCGAGACGGGGGAAGCCATCATTGAAGCCATCAACCCCAGTGAGGTTGTGGGAAAAGACGGTAAGTTACTGGCAGACCTTAAGAAGGAGTCTGGATGGAATGTCAAGGTCATACGTGCTCCTCCCATACCTTCCAAGACCGTGTCAGATGTAAGAGGATACCTTCGTCACGAACAGGATGAGAGGAGGGCCATGCTCAAGAACGTCGCACGCAAACTGGCCCGTTCCAAGATTGAAGGGGAGCAATGGGTCAGAATGACCACCATGGGCGGATTCAGGCAGGTTGGAAGGTCTGCGACACTTCTGACTACAAGGGAATCCAAGGTCCTCATAGATTGCGGATTGGATCCAGGTAGTGATGCCACACCGTATTTCGCCATACCCGAGGCTCAACCGCTTAGCGATCTCGATGCGGTTGTAATAACGCATGCTCATTTGGATCACTGCGGTACTCTGCCTGCACTTTTCAAGTATGGCTATGAGGGGCCGGTTTACTGTACGCCTCCTACAAGGGATCTGATGGCGTTGCTGCAGTTGGATAACATAAAGTTAGGTTTCGGTGAGGCCAAGAAGGTCCCATATGAGGCGCAGCATGTCAGGAAGGAGATCCTGCATACAATAACTCTCAAATACAACGAGACGACGGATATCGCTCCCGACATAAGGTTGACACTTCACAATGCAGGGCATATATTGGGATCGGCAATAGCTCATTTCCACATAGGTGACGGTCTGCACAATGTGGCGTTCAGTGGTGATACGAAATACGAGAAGACCTGGCTTTTCAATCCGGCCAACAACAAGTTCCCGAGATTGGAGACATTGGTCATAGAGTCGACATATGGAGGTCATAACGATATGCAGCCCTCTCGTGCAGACGCATCCGATGAGATGCGGGAGCTTCTGGGTCAAGCGATATCTCACGGAGGGAAAGTCGTTATTCCGGTTTTCGCAGTAGGCAGGTCTCAGGAGGTAATGCTGGTCATAGAAGAGCTTATGCGTACAGGCAGAGTTCCCACCATACCTGTTTACCTGGATGGTATGATCTGGGAAGCCACTGCGATACACACGGCATATCCTGAATACCTCAACAGTCAGTTGAGAGCGCAGATATTCCAGCAGAATGAGAATCCGTTCCTTTCACCTATATTCAAACGTGTGGAGACTGCTTCAATGAGGGAGGAGATATGCCACTGTCCAGATCCCTGTATCGTACTGGCTACGAGCGGTATGATGTCCGGAGGTCCTGTTATGGAGTATTTCAAGGAATGGTGCGATAATGAGAACAACTCCCTCTTATTCGTCGGTTATCAGTCAGAAGGCAGTATGGGGCGCACTATACAAAGAGGTAGGAAGGAGATAACGCTCAATTCCAAGGGAAGATCCATAGATCTCCAGATAAGGATGAATGTGGTCACTGTCGATGGTTTCTCTGGACACTCGGATAGGAAACAGTTGATGAAGTACATAGCTTCCTTGGACCCTAAGCCGGACCGTATAGTCATAGGTCATGGAGAGGATAGGAAGTGTACCGATCTGGCATCATCCATATACAAGAAATTCAACATAGAGACGAAAGCTCCCCAGAATCTGGAGACAATAAGGTTGAAGTGATTGTTATGAGGTCTGTCGTCGCTATAACCGGTGCATCAGGGTGTGCCTATGGTATAAGGCTCCTCCAAGAACTTCCTGGGGATAAAATACTGGTGATGTCAAAGGTCGCCAAGGCCATCATACCTATGGAGACAGAGTATTCTCTGGATGAGGTTTATGCGATGGCAGATGTGGTTTTGGAGGACGACGATCTCTTCGCATCCATAGCATCTGGCTCTTATCGTTATGATTGTATGTTCGTTGCTCCTTGCAGTGAGTCATCGGTCTCTAAGTTCGCATGCGGGATTGCGGATACTCTGATATCCAGGGCAGCATCCGTGTGCATCAAGGAAGGTAGGAAGCTGATTCTGGTGGTCAGGGAGACACCCAAGAGTGCCATAATGCTGGAAAACGAGTTGAAGCTTGCAAAGGTTGGTGTGACCATAATGGATGCCAACCCCGGGTTCTACTCCGGGCCCAAGACTGTGGACGACATTATAGATTTCATTGTGGGGAGATGTCTGGACCACGCTGGGGTCCAGAACTCCCTCTACAAAAGATGGGAGTGATTTCACTCCAAAAGTATTGCAGGCCTTCCCGGTACAGCGACTTTGGATTTTCCTTGAGGGTCGTATAATCCGTTCTCATCTGCGCCGTGCACCTCTACTGGCACATTGAGATCATCGGACAAGAATTTCTCACACGATTTCAGGAAACCAATCTCGTTGAACATAGCAATCTGTTTCTTAGTCTCCGCATCGGATCTCATGAACTCGGTGGCGGTCTTCTTTGCAAAATCAGACACGGATTTTCCATTCTTCCTCATATTCTCGTCTGACATGCATTTTTTGGTCAAGGAAGGTATGCTGAGGTTGCCCGAAGACATCATCTCTATCGCATACTTCATCACTTCCACCTTCCAATTCGGAGATGTGTAGATGATTATCTTTTCGGGTTCCATGTTAGCAACTTTCCTTATCTGTGCTATGTCAGACATCATGTCTTTGAGGAGGTTCTCACCGTATTCTGCCTCATCTGATGCATTACCGGCTTCAGGAAGTTGGGCTGATGATACCATGCCCTCGAAACCAGCCATGGCCCAGAGTTCTTCAGCAACGTGAGGAGTTATGGGCATCATTCCCATTATGCACGTCCTGAGTGCTTTGTTTATTGTCTTGCGGTTTGAACCGCCACGTCTTATGTACCATCTGAGATCGTTGAACATCTCGTAATAGACGGTTGTGGCCATGGATCTGAGATCGTATTTTTCCATGGCTGAACGTATGTTTTTGACATGGGTTGCGAATCTGGAATCAAGCCAATGATCTATGGTATCATCCTTGTCGGACACGAACTGTATCAACTCCTCCACAGTGCCTATTACCTTGTCCAGTCTTTGGCGGTACATCATCACAGTGTCCTCATCCCATTCCACATCCACGAACATGGATGCCACGTGCGAATAGTACAACCTCATCGCATCCACTCCGAATTTGGCGGCTGCACCAGGAATAGGCTGAGCACCTCCTTTTGATTTGGAGATCTTGTTCTTCTTGCCCGTCACATACCAGTTGACGAGTATTCCTTTCGGCTGCATATTGTCTGGGAGTATGGCCCTATGATTCATCAGGAACACCGGGAAATGGACAGTCATATGTTCTTTTCCTCCGAGGTTCATGTCTAAGGGATACCAGTAGTGTACATCTTCATTGATTTTGGATAATGTCTCCTTATCTATACCGGTGCTGAAGGATACCTGATCTATATCGCCCTTATCCAAGACAACATAGTCAAAGAATTCTTCAGTCATGTTCTCCGGTTTTATCGTACCGTTGTTGGCATACAGAGATATGGTGTAGTATAAGGGGTAAAGTGTCGAATCCGATATGGCTTCTATTATCCATTTGTCATCGAATGGAAACCTGGTTCCGAGCCAGTTACCTTGTCTGACACACGCCCTCTCTCTGAACCAATCCAAGACGCCATGTACGTTCTCGTAATATTCCGGGGGGTTGATCTCCATCTCTTTGCAGTGAGCACTGGTATCCTCGGTAAGTTTCTGATCCCCGTAGTTGATGAACCACTGGTCATCTATTCTTTTTATGTGCACAGGTTGTCCGCATCTGCATATGACTTCTTCCGTTAGATCATAGAACAATTCCGCTTCTTTGGAATCAATCATGGCCTGTTTCATTTTGTCTTTGGCTTCTTCCACGCGCATCCCTGCGAACGGTCCACAGGTCTCTTTCATACGGCCTGTATGGTATCCGTCCTTGTACACCTGTTTCTTGGCATCGACCAGTTTCGGATCTCCTGGCTGAGATATATTGAGTCTCTCAATCATATCCTTGGCAGGGAATTCTCCGTAACCTTCCATCTCAATTATCGATATAGGTAGTACAGAATCGATGGTTTCTTTGGATATACCGTATTCTTTCATTACGGATTCATTTTCTTTGAGGGCCTTCAAAGAGATCCAGTCATCGGGAGCATCTGATGGTACGGATGTCACCAACCCGGTTCCAACGTTAGGGTCGCAGAATGTTGCGGGCAATACAGGGATATTGTGATGGACCATGGGGGCGTCACATTTCAGTCCTATCATATCACGACCGCTCAACGATCCAATGACTTCAATTCCATCTTTCTGAAGGCTGAGTTTTTTGGCAGCCTGTGGAGATACAATCCATGTTTCTCCATCTTTAGATATCTTACTGTATTCTACGTTTGGATTAACCCAGAAACATACCTGCCCATAGACTGTTTCAGGCCTGAGTGTTGCAGCGATGAGATACATGTCGCCGCATTTGAATTTCAGTAAGGTGTACTCCTGAGTCTCTGCATTTCCACCTTTCGATATGTCGGTTTCAGAAGCATCGACTGCTACAGGGCCGCAATCCGGACAGGCTGGTGCATAATATGGTTTCTGTATCAACAATCCTTCGTTTCTAAGTTTTCTGAATTGCCACTGTATAAATTTTCCATAGTCTGGGAACAGGGTGCACGTGAATCTTCTCCAGTCTGCGAGGAATCCGAATCTCTTCCAATAGTCCTCCACGTATACTTCGTTGAAGAAATTGACAACTCCCATGGGATCTTTGAGTTGTTCCAGCTTATCTTCTGGACATCCATTACGTTTGAGATAATCTATGAAATCTGTATCGTTTCTTTTTACTTTGGAAGAAAGCGTTATAGCACCGTTTCCAGTGGCATGCGTTCCAACTGGGAACATGACATTGTAACCGGTCATACGCTTGTATCTGCATATCGCATCTGCATACGTATACCCTCTGAGATGTCCTACATGAAGGTATCCTGTGACGCCAGGGTATGCGAATATCATCATGAATTTTGGTTTTTTAGGATCCCTTTCTGCAAGATTGAGACCGTTTTCAACCCATTTAGTCTGCCATTTTTTTTCTATCTCGTTATAATCGTATGCCATTCAGATCCCTTGTCGATATTGCTTGTATATTTACACTTGATATATAATTTCGTGGAATCTGAAGAGATTCATTGCGGACTTCCGTCATTTTTATGTATTTTCAGATTCATTCCTTTTTAAGATTTTTAGTCGTGAGTAAAACCAGTAGGAATCAGATTTTGTCGGACAATTGTAAGACAATGTCGGACAATCTTTAAATATTGTGTAAGACATAATTACTTCTGCGTGTCAGAAAAGCACTCTGCAAGCATGGATGATGTATATGGCTGAAGAAGGAACCAAGATCACTATCCGGATGGGACCTGAAGAAATCCAGAAGATGGAGGACTTCATGGCCGATAATGATGTTGGAAACAGGTCAGACTTCATCCGCGAGGCTATATGCGGTTACATCGCCTCTAACAAGGCGGGTGTTAACAGTACGGGAACCGAGGGTGGAATCTTCGTCCACCTGAGTGATGTGCAGCTAAACATCTTGAAAGAGATTGAAATGGATGGGACTTGCTCGATCTCTGCAGAGGAATTCGCTAGAAAATGTATCTTGGATGTCATTGTTCCAGCGAATGTCCAACAGGATGTTATCGCTCGTGCCGCGAAAGCGGTACAAACGGCCTCACAGACAAAGTAAGATGGGATGGAATATCAATTGTCTGACAGGACAGATGGGAACGCATATGCGTTGTTCTGTCAGATAATTGGAAAACAAATTAAGGGGGATGCACAATGAACGTTACTGCTGAGACAACAGTCATTTCGTCAGAATTATGTGTGGCGGTAGTGGGTGTAGGTGGAGCTGGATGCAATGTTGTGGATAGTATCTACGGCTCTCTTGCATCAGTCCATACGGTCGCTGTAAATACGGACAAATCTGCTCTTATGTCTACGTCTGCGGATGATAAAATCTATATCTGCAAGGAGGTCACTAGGGGTGAAGGCACCCATGGTGACACGAAATTGGGTAAGAAGTGTGCCCAAGTCCACGAAGAGGAGATACGTAAGGCATTGATCGGATATGATGTTGTTTTCGTAGTCGCCGGGTTTGGCGGAGGTACGGGAACAGGTGCATCGGCAGTTGTCGCCGAGATATGCGATCGCATCGGTGTTCTTACATTTGCCGTGGTTATAGATCCTTTCTCTTTTGAGGGTAGCAGGGTCCAGGTTGCGGCGGAAGGGTACAGGGTACTTAGTGCGGTTTGCAAGAATGTATTCAGGTTTCAGAACGATCTAGCTATTGAACAGATGCCCGATGTAGGCATCGATGAAGTGATGAAAGAGGTGAATTCCTGCATATCTAGGATAATCTCCAGGACTATCGATCTGATACCAGGTTACGTTCACGATGAACTGCAGGTCTTGGATACTAGGATGGATCGTAATCTTGAGCGTAGTGGTATCTTAGAAGTGTCCGATATAAGGTCTTCTATGGTGCAAGGTATCTAAGTTTTTTCTAGTAAAAATATTCATAGAGGGGTTACCCCCTCAGTTTTTACCAGCTACGGCATCATATCCCATGTCAAAAGCCCTGGAATTCAATTCTATGAATTTCTGAGGGACTGTTTCAATGAGCGTACTCTTCAGCATATCACGCTGTAATGGGAAGTCTTTCATGGCGGACACTGCACCAATCATAACCGCATTTGCGGCTACAGCCTTCCCTGACTGTATGGCTATGCGTGTGGCTTCTATGGTGCTTACATTGCTGTTCACATCCTTCACAGATTCTACGAGATTTTCAATGTCTGGGTATTTTTCAAATCCTGCAGCAACCATCGAGGGGTATACTGGATCTAGATTCATGAGTACGTGTGTGTCTTTGTTTCCCAAGGTCAAGGATCTGCACGTCTCAACAGGTTCGAATCCCATTATGAGATCTGCTCCTCCTGTGGCTTCCAAGGGGCTTATCACCTTATCACCGAAACGCAATGTGGAAAGTACACTGCCTCCTCTTTGTGCCATGCCGTGAACCTCGCTCATCGCGACCTCGTATCCGGATTTCATGGCGGTGTTACCCAACACCATAGAGGCCAGAAGCACCCCCTGCCCTCCCACCCCTACTATCTGAATTGTGTATTTCATTGTTTCACCTCCGATATAGCATTCTTTGGACATACATTGGCGCACATGCCGCACCCTATACATTGGGTACTGTCTATCCTGGGTGCAGAGTTCTCTTCTTTAATAAGTGCCGGACAAGCTATCGTCTTGAGACATGTGTAACATTTGATGCACTTCTCGTTATCCACCGATAGGTGTTTGATCACCAGGGCTCTCTGTTTTTTGAGTTCAAGAGGACATGCTCTCTTGGATATCACTACGGCCACACCATCGAATTCAATGGCATCTTTCATCACGCTTGTGGCTTCTTTTACGTCGTATGGGTCCACTGTCCTGACAAACTTTACACCGGTTCCAAGGACCATCTTCTCTATGTCGATGGCATCCGTATTAACATTGCCGAATGATCTGCCGGTTCCTGGATTAGGTTGGTGTCCAGTCATTGCTGTGGTTCTGTTATCCAGGATGACCATGACGATCTTGTGGTTGTTGAATATTGCTGATGTCAGAGGAGGAATTCCGGCGTGGAAGAATGTCGAATCCCCGAGGAAGGCTATCGCTTTCTGATTAGTTGTCTGTGCGAATCCACCTGCAGCGCCTGCGCCTCCACCCATGCATATTATGAAATCTGCCGTGTTGAATGGAGGTTGCACGCCCAGCGTGTAACATCCTATGTCCGAACAGTACACATGCGGTTTGTCACCCACGGCTTTTTTCGTGGCTGCGAACATGCCTCTGTGGGGACATCCGGCACACAATGTGGGGGGTCTACCCGGTAAAATCATACTGCATTTATCCATAGGTACAGGCATTTCTTTTACATCTGCAAGATTGGAGATCCCCTTCATGGTGTCAGGAGAGAATTCCCACTGTCTGGGAAGATGTCCAGACCTCTTTCCGTATATCGGTACGTTCAACTGGTTCTGTGCTGATATCCTCAGTACCTGATCCTCAAGGAAAGGTTCGAGTTCTTCGACCACTATCACATACTTCTTACCTTTGATGAAATCAGCGATCTTCCTCTCCGGTAACGGGTTTGTGAATCCAAGTTTCAATATGGATACATTGGAGACATATTCTTTGACGTACGTGTATGCCACGCCTGAGGTTATTACTCCCACATCTCCAGAACCATCTACGAAATTGAGATCGGAGGATTCGGAAAGTTCTTGAGCCTTCTTATTGATCTCAAGGAGTCTCACCCTATTCATCTTGGCGAATGCCGGTATATTGACAAATCTCTTGTCGTCCTTATCGAAGTGTCCTGTTGATGATGATTCGTCGATATCTCCGAATTTCACTATTGATCTCGCATGGTTGACCCTTGTGGTGGTGCGGAATATCAGAGGTACCGTCAGTTCTTCAGAGATCCTGTATGCTTCACGGATCATGTCTTTGGCTTCCTGTGCCGTCGACGGTTCCATCATCGGGAGAAGTGAGATGGTCGAGTAGTATCTGTTATCCTGTTCGTTCTGGGAACTGTGCGACGAAGGATCGTCTGCGGACATTATCAGCATGCCTGCTTTGACACCTGCATATGCCAATGTCATCATGGGGTCGGCAGCAACGTTCAATCCCACATGTTTCATGAACGTGAACGATCTCACACCCGAAGATGCTGCAGCTGCGGCCACCTCCATGGCGACTTTCTCATTGGACGAGAACTCGAAATACATGTCGGTCTCATGGGCCATGTTCTCGAGTATGTTACCTATTTCAGAAGAAGGTGTTCCAGGATATGTTGCAGCAAATTTTACACCGGCTTCAACGAGTCCCCTTACTATGGCCTCATTACCTAACAACAATTGTTGGTCTTTCTTTGCCAGAATGTCAGTCATGTGATGCCTCTTGTCTACAGGTGTATTTCTTGGACGTTTATATTATCTTTCGAGGACAAACAATAATAACGTTGATGAGATACAGCAGTTAGGCAGGGGTTGCCGAGCCAGGAAAAGGCGCAGGACTTAGGATCCTGTACTTAGTGTTCCGGGGGTTCAAATCCCCTCCCCTGCACCAATTTGATTTTTATCGTTTTGCGGATGGTACCTTTGCATTCTCCATATTTTATGGATAAATTAGTATTTGTCCTGATTGGGAATAAATCATCCAGAGAGATAATATACCGTGCAACCTATACTTTTCCAAGGGGAAGAGATATGAATAAAAAAACAATCGTCATAGGGGTGGTGGCACTACTCGTTATAGCAGGTGTCGGGATATATGCATTGTCAAACAGTAATGATGACAATACGGGATCATCGTACACGCTATTATCGAGAGTTAACACCGATGGATCCGGAATATACATAAAGGCTAGTGTTTTGGAAGCACGTGAACTCGAGGGATTGGAATTCTACACCGATAATGGTGACGGTACATATTCGATAACTACTGATAACGCTTCTGCATGGGGAGGGCTTGTTTTTGGCACTCCTGGAACAACATCTATACAGCATATACAATTACAGACCATCGTTGAAGAAATGTTAGGTTTGACATTTACACTTTACCAGAACGGTATGACAATCGAGTCTGATCACGTTTACTATGTTTCCACTATAACAAATGCTACAGCAGCTTTGAGTTCATCCACCGAGAGTATTATCGATGGAGGCATATTGTGGCAACCTCAATATCAGGCAATCATAGATGACGAATCTGGGACCTATGCGGGTCTTGCTCTGAGTAACAATCTTTTCCCAGGTCATACTTGCTGTGTGTTAGCCGGTTCGACATCGTATATAACCTCTAATTCAGACGTGACTGTCAGTTTCCTTGCAGCATATGTTGAGGGTGTTAAATGGGTTCAATCGGCTCTGAAGGATACAAGTTCTGAGGATTACCAAGAGCTGGTCGATTTATGCTCTTCAAAAGTTAGCGGATTGTCTCAGGAGGAAATTGAGGAATCTTTGTCTACCATAGTGTATACTTATGGTGATTCAGATGTTGACGATCCTCTGGCCAGTCTCACCGTTGATGTAGCGAATCTTACAGACAGTTTGGAATCTCTAGGTTCTCTCAAACATACCATGGCCGATTTGGGATTTGATAATTCCACGGATTTCGCTGAGACTTTTGTAGATGGAAGTTATCTGTCAAAAGTATTGAACGGAGAGGCTTCAGTCCAATCTTCAACTGTTACGGTGAAGGTTGCAGTTATAACTGGAGATTTGCATCAGATAGCGTTACATGCTGCAATTGAGAATGGATTCTTCGAAGAATATGGCATAAATGTCGAACTTTCTGGAGCTACTAATGGAGCCGGAGTTGCAGTTGCTTTGCAGAATGGTACTGTGCAGTTCGGTTTGATGGGTGCTCCGCCAGCCACCATAACGACGATCAACAGTGAACTGATAAAGGCATAATCGGTTGGCGATAAATTATGAGTTTCAAGTATGATAAGCATAACAAATACCATAGGTTGGCCCGGACCTCATTGATAACAGTAATCTCATTGGTCGCATTCGTGGTGATATGGTGGGAGGTGTCTCTTCTGGCAGGTACTCCTGCCATACCGACTCCTATTCAGACTTGGAATGCGCTTGTCGATCTTGTTCAAAATGGGGATTCGATGACTGGTGTGTCCTTGAGTACATACATAGGATCCAGTCTGACAACCTTCATCAAGGGATTTCTGTTGGCTTTGGTCGTTGCAGTTCCTCTAGGTCTCATCCTTGGTACTTTTAAAACTGCGAATGAGTTTGCAACACCCGTGATAGAAATCTTAAGGCCAATTGCCCCGATTGCATGGGCACCAATATTCATGTTGGCTATCAATTATGAGACAGGTCCAATGTTGGTGGTATTCGTTGGAATATTTTTCCCATTGTTGACCAATGTAATCTTCGGTGTCAAGAAGATAGATTCCTCACTTGTAGATGCTGCTAAAACTTTAGGTGCATCGCAGGCTCAGACTTTTCAGAAAGTTTTGATACCGTCTACTGTTCCCTATGTTATGAATGGTATCAAAGTCGGTCTGGGAATAGGTTGGATGTGTATTGTGGCTGCTGAACTCTATGCCACTCCATTAGGTGGGATAGGATTCTATTTGGCAGAACAGGCCACTGCAGGTTATTGGCCGGGAGCTTATGCGGCTATAGTGGTAATAGCGATACTAGGTCTACTAACCACAGGGGTTGCTGACTACATCCACAGATTTGTTTCAAAGAGAATGGGGATAGATGTATGATGGGATCAAATATTGCCAAAACCGATTCTGCACAGTCCGAAGTCTACAGAAAAGTCAAGGAAGGCGAAGTCTTCATGGAAATCAAGGATCTTTCTGTAATATACAAGACTGATGAGAATGAGGTAGTTGCGATTGAAAATTTTACCTTAAGTGTCAATAAGGGCGAACTCGTATCCATAGTTGGTCCTTCTGGTTGCGGTAAGACCACGATTTTAAGGGCAATAGCGGGACTTTTGGAACCGACTTCGGGAACCATATCTGTTGGTGGTGTAGAATGTCATGGTCCTGGTGCTGACAGAGGTATGATATTCCAGGATTTTGCATTGTTCCCATGGAGATCTGTTAGGAAAAATGTAGAGTTCGGAATGGAAGTTGCCGGTGTACCGAAGGCAGAACGTCATGACAGGGCTGAGAGATATATAAAAATCGTCGGTCTTGAGAAATTTGCTGATTCACGTATACACGAACTTTCTGGGGGTATGAAGCAACGTGTCGGAATTGCTAGGGCATTTGTGAACCATCCTGAAGTGACACTGATGGATGAGCCGTTCGGTGCTTTGGATGCTCAGACCAGGAATATAATGCAAGCACAACTGTCTACAATATTGGAGAAAACAGAACAGACCATAATCTTCGTTACGCATTCGGTGGATGAGGCGTTGTTCTTGTCTGACAGGGTAATAATGTTGACCAAGCGTCCTGCGAAGATCAAAGAGGTCATTGATGTGTCTTGGTCAAGACCAAGGGATAGGGCAGATCAGGAGTTTGTGGCTATGAGGAAACACATCTTAGATGAGCTCGAGAAGGAAAATGTCATGGATAATTGATCAATTTTGTTTCCAATAAAATTCTTAATAATCATTTTTATTTCATTAGTTCGTAATGTTTCGTAAAAATACCCATTCTTCATGATCAACCATAGCTTTACAAATTCAGAAAAGAAAAAGGGTTGGCCCCAGTGACCGGATATCTGATTCACTGGGACCTTTGATTATGTCACAAGTGTTGTTCAATCGCTTATGACTTAGCAGTCTCCTCCGGTTTTACGGCATCGAATCCAGTCTCGCCTGTTCTGACTCTTACTGCTTCCAGAACACTGTAGACAAATATCTTACCGTCTCCTATTTCACCGGTGTAGATGGCTTCTCTTATGGTGCTTATGAGCTTATCCATGGGAATGTCTCCGACTACAACTTCCACCTTGACCTTAGGAAGAAGCTTGCTTTCAACCTTTACACCACGATACATAGACGTCTGACCCTTCTGGGCTCCGTATCCATCTACCATGGTAACGGTCATTCCGCCTATTCCCAAGGCGTTCAGTCTGCTCATCAAGACATCAACATTTTCCCTTCTCGTTATAACGACGACTTTCTTAAGTGCGGTCTTGTCAGGTATGGAATAGTCTTCCACACTGACGCCTGCCATTGCTTCTGTCTCTTTGTACATCTGTTCATCTGTCTTTTCAGGAACATTGGTAACCATGTGTAGATCAGGCATCATTCCAGAATATGCGTTAACCAATCCATGTTCAGAGATATCCAATCCCGATATCTCGTCCTCTGCCGATACGCGTAAACCGACAGTGTGCTTGATAACATAGAAGACTATGCCCATTACGACAATAACCCATGCGGCTATTGCTGCTATGCCTTCTATCTGGATTACTAACTGATCGATACCTCCGCCGTAGAAGACACCGCCCTCTATTGCGAAGAGACCTACCATGAATGTTCCCAGTGCACCGCAGGCACCGTGTACTGCAAATGCACCGACAGGATCGTCGATTCTAACCTTCTTGTCTATGAATTCTGCTATGACGACTACAGCCACACCACAGATTATTCCTATGATGATCGAACCGTAGTAATCTACTGCGGCACAACCGGCGGTTATACCTACCAGTCCTGCCAGGCATCCGTTGAGAGTGTATGTAAGGTCGGGGTGTCCGAATTTTATCCAGGTGTATGACATTGCGGCTATTGTACCGAATGCTGCTGCCAGACAGGTGTTTACGATTATTTCACCTGCGGCTTCTTCATAGCCTTCTATTCCAAGTGTTGATCCGCCGTTGAATCCGAACCATCCGAACCACAGAATGAAAACACCCAATGTAGCTATGGTGAGGTTGTGTCCGCGGATAGCATTGGCACTTCCATCCTTGTTGTACTTGCCGATACGGGGGCCCAGGAAGTATGCACCCATCAGTGCGGTGATACCTCCTACCATGTGGACGACGGTTGAACCTGCGAAGTCTATATATCCTGCTTCTGCAAGGAATCCGCCACCCCAAACCCAGTGTGCTACTAAGGGGTATACCAAGGCACACATTATGATAGAGTATATGCAGTATGAGCTGAACTTGGTACGTTCTGCCATACCTCCAGATACGATTGTCGTGGCAGTACCTGCGAATACCAATTCGAATATTATGAGTGCACCAAGAGAGATGGTCCCATCATATGAAAAATTGGATATGAATAATGATGGAGTACCAATGAACCCCCCGATATCATTACCAAACGCTAGACTGAATCCGATAATTACAAACGCCGCTGTAGAGAAACACATATCCAACATGTTTTTCATAGCGATGTTACCTGCATTTTTTGCTCTTGTGAAACCAGCTTCTACCATCGCGAAACCAGGTTGCATGAAGAACACAAGGGCTGCCGTTACCAGTACCCATGTTGTGTCGGCGGCACTGATTTGTGTGACGTCGGCGATCTGAGTTGCAAATGATGATAACAATATTGTCACCAGCTGATAAACGACTAGTTGTATATTAGTAATTTTTGATTAAATGTCTAATAGATATGACAATATTTGTACAGTTATCCATTATATTTACCAGAATACAACGCGTATCTGGGGTGCCTTATTAAGAGGCCGCATCAAAATACTGTCTGGTAAATTTGACCGACCAAGCAACTATTATCATTAGGTCTATGAGAAGTATCAACAGCCAAAATGTATCATTGGTCTCCATATAGACAATACCTGTGAATGCAGCGAAAAGCAGGAAAGATACCATGGAGACATGCCAAGAGTACCATTTTCTTGATTGTACTAAATATAGACATATCAGAGAGAATACTCCCAGTCCTGCACACTCAATGGAAAACAATGCGTCGGTGGAGATATTCGTTAAAGCCACATACAGCATAAATGTGCCTAGCAGTGCATATAGAACAGGGACTATACGTACGATCATCGGCTTATCGAGTATGAAGCTCATGAGTTAATCTAGGCATCCAAAATATTAATACTTCCTGTTGTTTTTGAATCAATGTACAATATAGATGAAATATCTTGTCAGAGTATTCAACATCTAAGATTGAAGAAATGAAGGTTATGTTTTGAAATATTGATTGATGGGGGTATCTCCCCCATCATGACTCATTCAACCAGTCTGAGTGTATCGTATTTGTAGACTTTCTCAGGACATACGAACTGACATCTGTAACAGGCCGTACCTAGGCAGTTCTTGGTCTTGACATGAATCGTCTTATCTTTATCTATTGTGAGCGCATCCTCAGGGCACTCTTTTGCGCATTTCCCACATCCAGTACACCCCTCCATCTTTCCGACGAGTTCTGTACCGATATCGTGTATTATACGAAGGCCTCTTGCACCCAAATCGGGTATATCGCGAGTTACCATACGGTGCACAGTAGGTGTACCGGAAACCTTTGGCAATGTCTGTATACCTTCCATTGCGTTGTTGGCGTTGTACATGTCCATGGACATGCCCTCATCCCAATACGAAAGCTCTTGCATGTAGATCTGCTCGAATACCTTATCTTGAGCGAACATCACATGGTTAGATCTTATGCTGTTAGCTACAGTCTGCAGTTCATCCAAGAGTTCTGGGTTCCTGAGAATATCTGTAGCCATAGCCAAAGACGTGTTTCCGTATTGGTATATGGTGTCACATGATGGTGGGACCAATCCAACCTCTCTTGCTTTTATGGCATCAACATATGTACCAGATGCTCCGCACATGTACATGACTTTCATGTCCTCAAATTTGATGCCTGCATGTTCGAGCAGAGTGAAATGACCGGCTCTCATCGCGCCTATGGCTTTGGCAGCTTCAGAGATGTCCTTGCTATCGACATATATGCCATCCTGGAATGTCATTCTGCCGTCATCTGTGGTAAGTTTTCCCTTTCTCCAGAGATGATCATCGAGAGCTACGGCCACTGCGGCTATGACTCCGGTACCTGTAATGCCTTTTGCCTTGCCGTGCATGGGACCTTCCTCGCGCACCATATTGAGTCCGAAATCAATCACATCCCCATCCTGGGGAGTTATTTCATCGTCAAGCACCTTGCATCTCCATGCGAAATCATATTCCAGGTCACTTATTGCACCAGGGCCTGCGAGCATACCGCATCTTATGGATTGTCCTTCCATTGCAGGACCTGCGGCAGCAGAACCGGTGTATATTTCATCACCGACTTTGAGCGCCATCTCTGCATTGGTTCCATAATCTGTTACCATGCAATTCTCTTTATTTTCTAGGAAACCGCTCTTGTACATCATTGCAAGAGCATCAGCGCCTATCTCATGTCTTATGGATGGTGGGACATATAATTCAGTACCATCAGGTACATCCATACCGACATCAACGGCCGAGAAAACACCGGCGTTCCTTTCCTGTTTCTTTATTCCCCTGGCTTTGTGAGCATTCTCACCGGCAAAGGCCAGGTCGTCCACTGGAATACCCTGGAACAGGGATAGCTGAATAGGGTTACCGCATATACTGACTTTTTCAACTTTCTTAAGGTCTATATCCAGTGTTTTAATCACTTTATTGACAGTGTCCATCACAATCTTGTGGGCTATATCAGTCCCAATATTGATGCAGAATGTCAAATGATCCATTATATTTGCACCGGGTAGAGGGTGGCATTCCGTTACCGATGTGGAAAGAATCTTTCCGTCGGACAGATCAACGGCATGTGCCCTTGTCCCGCTAGTTCCCATATCCAAGGATATTCCGTAGCTCATTCAGTTTTCCTCCTCAACTTACTGAAAAATGATTTCTTTGGTTTTTTCACAGCTTTCGCATCCTCTTTACGTTGCTGTTCACAAGCTGCACAATGACATTCGTCGTCGCGATGCTCATGCTCATGCTCATGGTCGTGGCAATGGCATTCCTCTCCATCGTGGTGATGGTGGTGTTCATGCTCATGCTCATGGTCGTGGCAATGGCATTCCTCTCCATCGTGGTGATGGTGGTGTCCTGATTCTATACAATAGTCAATGCACGTCTCTTCGAGTATGTGGTCCATCTCATGTTCCAATTCGTGCTTATCTACATCTAGTACCGCTGCCATGAAGTTGAAACTTACTTTTTCACAGGGATCCATAGTACCATGGTGTTCTACACCATTGTCGAGGTCTGTAAGGTTCAATGTTATACCTGTTCCGTCCTCGTGGTATATGGCGATTTTAATATGGCCCAGAAGGCAACCCGATTTTTCTTGTACGTACTCACCGGTTTTTATCATAGCTTTATCTAATCTAGCTTCCACATCTGCGTTGAATCCATGGATGTGTCCAACGAATCCTACAGCCACTCCTCCGGCTTCATCCATGGAAGTTCTACCTTCGTCCTTTTTTCCTTCGCATTCGCTGCAGTGGCATCCTTCATCATGTTTGTGTCCGCTCATTGTTTCATCAACTCATACACTCTTTCTAAATTCTCCCCGGTCTTTGTGGATACGGGTATGATCTCTTTCTCAGGAAACTCGGCAGCTAGCCAGGTTTTTGCTTTCGATATGGATTCTGGGGTTGCTATGTCACATTTGTTGATCAATATGAACTCAGAACCATGCATCTGTCTCTTGAAGAATTCTTCTTTTTTCTTTATGAGGTCGTCGAATCTCTGAATGTCTGCAACACCTATTATGTATGTTGCTTCTTCCTCAATCATGGAGAAATGGACCAATTCTTTCACTTTGTGTGGAAGGGCCAGTCCAGTCGGTTCGATTATTATTATGTCCGGATCTATGTCCTTCATTATGTTCTTCAAAGCACTCTGAAGCGTTCCGGACAGAGAGCAGCATATGCATCCATTAGGGAGTTCTATCGCATCATATCCTCCAGCTTTGAGGGTGGCTCCATCTACGCCGATCTCTCCGGCTTCATTGACTACTATAGCCACCTTGACGTTTGATTTGCTGTACCTTGTTGCTATTTTCATCAGTAAGGTAGTTTTCCCACTTCCGAGGAATCCACCTAGGATATATACATACATGTGACCTTGTATCTGAGAGTTTGTATTTAGTCTTTACAACCGTGTTAATAAAATATCCCAACTATCCAAGTACTTTTTATTAACAGCCCTTAAAATAGAATCTACATTGTTTTACTACATTCCTATAGTAATAGGAGGCCCGATGGATATTACATATATCCATGATAATCACATATTTTTTTCATGTTTTTAGTTATACATATTTAAATGTTGTCCTTTATTTATAAAGATATGGATATAACATCCAACCGCGAAATCAATTAAATACTAACCACACATTTAAGAGGTTTGCTGTCACATCGGTCCATTACGATGCGACGCATATTGGAGGAAAAAACATGGTAAGTCACAAAGGAGTGGACTACGGAAAGATCCTCAAACGTTACGACGTTGAGGCCCAGAACGAAGCGACACCCGAAGAAGTCGCCAAGAAAATGTTGCCAACCGACCCTGTATTTAAGAAGGTCGCAGAGTGTGTTTTGTATATGAAATTCAAGGATGTTGGACCCGCTGTTACAGAGGCCCTTCAGTCTAAAGCACCTCTTGCAGTTATCAACGATGCACTTGTCATAGGTATGGAATGCGTCGCAAAACTGTACGCTGAGCATGTTTACTATTTGCCTGAGATCATGATGGCCGCCAAGACCATGGAGATCGGAATAGCCATTGCAGAAAAGCAGATTCCTGGAGGAAGAGAGACCAAAGGAACAGTTGTCATGCACGCTGCAGAGGGAGACCCCCACGATATCGGAAAGAACATCGCTGCCGTTATGCTCAGATCCAGCGGATACACTGTGATCGACATGGGTAAGGATGTAGCTGTAACGGATTTGGTTGCAGAAGTCAAGAAGTCCAAGCCTATGATGGTTACTGGAACAGCTTTGATGACAACAACTATGACTGCATTCCCCCGTGCTGCAGAAATTCTCGTGAAGGATGGAGTAAACATACCCTTCATGGCAGCAGGCGGTGCAGTTAACAGAGACTTCGCAGAGTCCTTCGACCTCGGAATATACTCCGAGAAGGCACCTCAGACCCCACCGATAGCCGATAAGGTAAAGGCCGGATACGACTGGAAGAAGATCAGGGCTGAGTGGGAAAACATAGTCGGAGGTGAGTGAAATGGCAACTACAAAGTACACAAAGATGGCATATTCGAGCGCAGATGAGATGGTATTCGGTACCGCTAAATCACCTGTTTCATACGGTTTCGGTATAAAGGTTGGAGCGGGAAGGGTCATTCCTGAGCTCAATTATGCACCCAGGCCAGGATCCGAGAAAGATGCTGCCAGGCTCAAGAAAGAGTACGTCGACTACATCTCGAAGGATGTTCTGACAAGAGCAGTCACAGTCGGATTCCCCGATGTCCAGCTTGAGACCGAGTGGGTTTCGCAGATGGGACAGCCCAAGATGGCACAGCCTGTTGTTCAGGGACAGAAAGAGATCTGTGAGAAGTTCCACGAGGAATACGGTATAAACTGTGCAGTCAGGCACACAATACCCGACCAGCGTGAGGCAGAAGAAGGATTGAGGCCCGGAATGAAAGGTTCACACGCATACCCTGAGCACCTCTTCGGATGTGCGGAAGTTGCATGTGAGAACGGTGCAGATGTGCTGTCTTGTGAGACAATGGGTGGAAAAGAGTTGTCTGATTACGCAACGACGAACGGTGACATAGTCGCCTTCCTCTTCGGTGTGGGATACTTGGGATCCATAGACATGGAGTTCGTATGGTCCGAGTTCGTTGACATATCGAAGAAACACAAGTGTGTTGCAGGTGGTGACACGAACTGTGCAGGTGCAAACACCTCCATGTTCATGGCAGGCGGATACTTGGACAACGATGTTCAGAGAACCTATTCTGCAGTTACCAGGGCTATTGCATCCGCAAGGACTTTGGTTGCATGGGAAGCCGGAGCAGCAGGACCTGATAAGGACTGCGGTTACGAGGGCCCTATATGCAAATCCATAGCTGGTAAGCCAACTGCCCAGGAGGGTAAGAACTGTCAGTGCGCACACTGTGACCTTCAGGGTAACCTCATGGCTCAGGTATGTGACCTTTGGTCCAACGAGTCTGTCGAGTACCACCCTGAGTTCGGTGGAACATCTGTTCAGTGCTGGCTCGGATCCCTTGGATACGAAGTCTCACTCATGAACACTGCTATCGCAACTGGCCAGGAGAAGACTCTCAGAGACCTGTACATGATCTCTGACCGTGCACGTGGACCTGAGGGACACGTCCTTGCATACGACAACGCCTACAAGATCGGAGAGGCCATAGCCAAAGAAGGTAACAACTATTACCTCCGTGCAAAGGCAGCAGGTCTCGAGGCGGCAAAGATCATAAAGGCCAGCAACGAAGCAAAGGAACTCGCGCTCACCAACAAGCAGAAGGATGTCCTCATGAGCATCATCAAAGATCTCGAGGCACTTCCATCCGAGGAGAGCAAGTTCTTCGAGTACTGCGACAAGAAGTATTCCGAGCTCGTTCCCAACTACAGCAAGAAGAACTACGGATTCTGATCCTGAGATTCTGATTGTTAACTCAAACCATTTACTTTTCCTTTTTATTTGGAATCTTTCGCCATGTGCTTATAACGGTTTCTGTTAAGAATTGCGATGATCTGCATTTGTTGGATGATATCCAACGTTTATATCTCGACTAATCGCTTAATAATATAATGTTTGACATAGTCAAACATTACAATATAATGGCGAATATGGATAGTTGGAAATTGTTATGTTCAATAGTATTTAATGATTTTCATTATATGACATAGATAACTCATCCAACCACAAAATTGCCTAAATATCATTCCGAAAATTTAGGTCTAGGCGTTGAAAAACGTCAACAAATTGGAGAAATGAACATGCTAAGCACAAACGGAGCAGATTTCTCAGTAGTTGTAAAGAGATATGACGTAGAGAGTCAGGTCATTGCAACTCCTGAAGAGATGGCCAAGAAGATGTTGCCTAAGGACGAGGTCTTCAAGAAGGTTGCAGAGGAAGTCTTGTACATGAGGTTCAAGACAGTCGGTCCAGTCGTTATGGACGCTCTCAAACAGAGGAACCCGTTGGATGTTATCAACAACGGACTCGTAGCCGGTATGGAAGTCGTTGCTAAGCTGTACGCAGAGCACGTGTACTACCTGCCTGAGATCATGATGGCCGCCAAGACCATGGAGATCGGAATAGCACTCGCAGAGAAACAGGTTCCTGGAGGAAGAGAGACCAAAGGAACAATCATTATGCATGCTGCAGAGGGAGACCCCCACGACATCGGAAAGAACATCGCTGCCGTTATGGTCAGGTCCTCCGGATACAATGTCATCGACATGGGCCGTGACGTTCCTATAACAGAATTCATCGCCAAGGTAGAGGAAGTCAAGCCCCTCTTCGCAAGTGGAACAGCTCTTATGACAACAACCATGTCTGTATTCCCTGCAGAAGCTAAGATCCTCGTCGAGAAAGGAATCAACATGCCCCTTATGGGATGTGGTGGAGCAGTTAACAGAGAGTACGCCAACTCGTACGACCTCGGAATATACTCCGAGAAGGCACCTCAGACACCTCTCATCGCAGAGAAGATCCGTCAGGGATATGACTGGAAGAGAGTTAGAGATGAGTGGGATGCAATCGTAGGGGGTCAGTAAATGTCAGTAAAGAGATTCACAAAGATGGAATATGCATGTGCGGATGACATGGTTTTCGGTCAATCGAAGAAGCCCGTATCGTACGGATTCGGATTGAAGATCGGTGCCGGTAAGGTCATTCCTGAGATTAACTACGCACCCAGGCCTGGAACCGAGAAGGATCCTGCGAAACTGAGAAAAGAGTACGTAGACTACATATCCAAGGATATCCTCGACAGGGCTATCACCGTCGGATTCCCCGATGTCCAGCTCGAGACCGAGTGGGTTTCACAGATGAACCAGTCGAAACTCTCTGCACCTGTTGTTGCAGGTCAGAAGGCAATCTGTGAGAAGTACCACGAGGAGTACGGAGTCAACTGTGCAGTCAGGCAGACAATCCCAGATCAGCGTGAGGCAGATCACGGACTCAGGCCTGGAATGGACAAGAACCGTGCATACCCCGAGAAGCTTTTCGAGTGTGCTGAGATCGCATGCGAGAATGGAGGAGATAACCTCTCCTGTGAGAGTGTCGGTGGAAAAGAGTTCGCAGACTATGCAGTCACGAACGGTGACATAGTTGCTTTCCTTTTCGGTGTCGGATACTTGGGAACAATCGACATGACATACATCTGGTCCGAGTTTGCTAACATAGCAAAGAAGAACAAATGTGTGGCTGGTGGTGACACCAACTGTTCCGGAGCCAACGTCGCAATGTTCATGGCTGGTGGAATGCAGGACAATGATGTTCAGAGAACATTCTCTGCAGTCACCAGGTGCATATCCGCAGCAAGGACACTTGCTGCATGGGAGTCCGGAGCCGTGGGACCTGATAAGGACTGCGGTTACGAGGGACCTATAGTCAAAGCAATCGCAGGAATGCCTACCGCTCAGGAAGGTAAGAACTGTCAGTGCGCACACTGTGACCTTCAGGGTAACCTCATAGCACAGTGCTGTGATCTTTGGTCCAACGAGTCTGTCGAGTACCACCCTGAGTTCGGAGGTTCATCCGTTCAGTGCTGGTTCGGTTCACTCGGATACGAGTGTGCTCTCATGAACACCGCCATCCAGATGAAACAGGACAAGACCCTCAGGGACTTGTACATGTTCACAGACAGGACCAGGGGACCTGAGGCATACGTCCTTGCTTACGACCACGCATACGAGGTCGGAAAAGCAATCGCTGCAGAGGGAGACCATCTCTACAACAGGGCACTCGCAGCAGGACTTACTGGTGCAAAGATCATCCTGAAAGGATACGAGACAAAGGAACTCGCTCTCACCAACAAGCAGCTCGAGACCCTCAAGGACTCAATCAAGAAGTTCGAGGCCCTCCCTGTAGAAGAGGATAAGTTCGTAGAGTACGCTGTCAAAGAGTTCACTGGTGTCGTACCCAACTTCAACATGAAGAACTACGATCTCTGATTGTATCGATCATGTACAAACCAGTTACCGGAGAAATCCGGGTCAAAACCTTTTAAATTTGTATGGGTTTTTCATCTATTCATCACGTCCTGGGCCTCTGTACTCATCATGTTCTTATGATATGTCTACATTATTCGGTTTGATGCAAAAGGCCGATTCGATACTGAGTATCCGTTCTTCTACAACTGTAGAATTGAAAGTAAGAGGGTCCAGATTCATAGCTCATGTCGAATCATGCAAGAATGAAGATGAATTGAATTCTATCCTGGTATCTGTTCGTGTATTGTATCCGAACGCCACCCATTATTGTTATGCAGCCATCTTCGGGCAGTGCAGTAAGATAGAAAGGTACAGCGATAACGGTGAGCCATCCGGTACAGCAGGTAGGCCCATACTGGATGTTTTAAAAGGTTTTGGGATTGTAGATACTGTTCTAATCGTGATAAGATATTTTGGAGGGACACTATTAGGAACAGGAGGTCTTGTAAAAGCCTACGCCGATACTGCAAGAAATGTATTGGAAGGAGCAGATATCGGGAGGAAAGATCTCTGTTCATAGTTCTCTCTGAGTCTCGATTATTCGCTATACAATAATCTCCTCCAATCGACCACAAGTATGAGAGTTGGGGATATCATGACCGATTTTCAGGATAAGATTGGTTTAACAATCTGTATAAAAAGAGGATCGGTTGAGATTTTCAAATCGATGATGAGTGATCTTACCAAAGGCGCATCATACCTGGATTATCTTGGAGAAACATATGTGGAAAGTGATGATGGATGTAAAATTCGGAATTACTGATTCAACTTATGAGTTTGAAGAAATATGATATCTTGCTCCTAAGTTTGTATTTAAACGGCATACTTTCATACTCTTCACAGGTGTACTCAGAACAGTAGTTCAGGTCATGCATAAACATCTCGTACATCCTATCACGTGCTTCGGATGAGTATATCATTATATTCGTCTCGAAGTTAAGATTAAGGGAACGGTCATCCATATTGGCGGAACCGACCGATAGGAAAACATCATCGCATATCATGGTTTTCGCGTGGTTGAATCCATTTTGGTGAAGGTACACCCTTACACCATGTTTCATGAGTTTGTTAGCAGCAGAAAGGGTGTTCCAATGTACGAATATGTGGTCACCTACCGCAGGTATGATTACGCGGGTGTCTACGCCGGCGAGAGCCGCACATTCTATGCACTCCACGATTGTTTCATCAGGAGTAAGATATGGTGTTGTTATGTACAGGATCCGTTTGGATTCTCTCATCATTTCCAAATATTGGACCCTTACCGGATTGTTTTCACGACAGTCAGGTCCTCCGGAGATCACTTGGACTCTATCGGATCCAGGGTGTGTTTTTTCTACAGGCAGATATTTTTTCGGTGTAGTTATTTGGTCTTTTTTAGCTGTATAGTTCCAATCTGTTATGATCCTCAGTGTCAGGGGGATTATTGCTCCTCCCATAATCCTAACGGACGCATCCCGCCAATATCCGAAGCGACCTTGATGGATGTACTCTTTACCTATGTTGTATCCTCCACAATAGGCTACCTCTCCGTCTATAACTGCAATTTTACGATGATTCCTGTGATTCTTCTTAGGACTCAATATGAGGTTCAATGGTCTGTGAAAAAGAGCGAAGTGTCCTCCGGATTTTTTGAATGTCCGTATGCCTGTCTTAGGACCCTTACCATTGCCGAATCCATCCGTGAGCAGGTATACATCCAATCCTTCTTTGACTTTGGATATTAGTATATTCATGAGTTGGTTGCCCACCTCATCGTCCCGTATTATATAGTATTGGAAAAGTATGAATTTCTTCGCATTCATAAGATCTGCGAATAATTTATCCATCTTTTCGCTGCCATCTGTAATTAGGTCAACTTTATTATTGTTAGAATATCCCCATCCACCTGCATTTTCCATTGCTTTGGCAAATATGCGTATGTCTGGATCGATCTCATCAGCTTCATAATCCTTGTCTATCTCGTTAAAACATCCTAACGATTCAACAAGATCATCGTTTTCTATGCCTTTTAATACAAATGCATTTTTTCTATATAGCGTACAACCGATGAATAAGTACAATACGACGCCCAGGAATGGCAGGAATATGAATATGACTAACCAAGCCACAAAGGATCTGGGGTCCATCTTCTCCATGAAAAGAAGTACGAATATGGCGATTACATCAACTAAGATCACCAACCATACGAATGCGGATATAACATCCAGGAAGGAGAAGAACATATTGGTCAGACATGCCATGCCATCTTTAAAGGATTTTAAATATTTCTACTCTGGGTCTTGTAGGATTTGTTGGGTATTCACATACCATGCACTTTAGGTTCATTTTAGACCATTCGATACTTTCAGAGATGTAATGAGATCGTGTGTAAGAAATTGTCTATAGGTTCCATTGTAAGCATTGTTCCGAGTTATAATTCTCATAATATGGATGGATGTGCAGTCCAATGTTATTTATTATGATAATACAACATAAATACTTCTAATAACATTCCATAATCGTGATTATTGGACCAATCACATTGTAAATAAGAGGCTTTGAAATGGATGAAAAAATGAAATCAATTGATATCATGTCTTCAGGATACAAATCTTCGAAAACAAGTAAAATCTCTGCAGAAGAGTTCGACAGGATTGTCAAAGACAGGCAGACCAAAGATAACAGGGTGTTTGAAATCGTAATGAATACCTTCAAAAGTGAGGGTTATCTTCTGCAGGAGGTACCTTACACCCTCGGGATGATGATATCTGCGATATTGACTGCCAGTTCGGATACTCCTTTGATGGAGTGCAATAACATCTTCCAGCTGATGAATAGTGAGATAGAGGAAAATATGGGTGAGAAACAGGTATGCTGAACAGCATCATTCCTTTATCTTTTTATTTTCAAAGTCATATGTGATATTTCGGTTCGTAGTTGTTTTTTAATCGTAAATCGATTCACCTTTCATGGAGACAGGTACTTGGTTCGAGTATGAGGTTGAAATCGAGAGATCTGATATGGGCGTAGTACGTCAGTTCAATGAGAGGTACGAGTTATTGTCCAAAGAGGGTGATATCTTGCATTTCAGTATGCGTGAGAATTTCGACGATAAGGGCATGGTTGACGGGTCATCAGATTATGCTAGTGGAATATTCGATCACAAGGGTTTGATAATGGATCACACTGAACAGTATTCACTTGTAGGGGAGACGATACCTGTTGATGTGTATGTGTCCGACCGTTGCGGGGGAGGTGAAACCATGTGGGTAGGTAAAGATGATGTTGTGTACAAAGACATTCGGACCCAGATGTGGTCGATGGGCGTAATGTACAAGGAGACTAGGACGCTCTTTGCCTTCTCATTGAGGTGATATAGTATGGTGTTTGATGGAAGGAGGAACATAGTCGAGGTATGCGATGATGAAAAGACGGTTTACTTCGAGACTTGGAAACCGAAGAAGATAACCGGATCCAAAATAGGGGGAATATTTGGTATGAGCGATTTCTCCACACCTTTCAAGGTTGCTTGTGAGCTAGCACGTATCTATCCTGGAGATCCTCCTAATAAATACATAGATGCCGGAAATATCCTTGAACCTGTGCTTCGTGACTATTTGGGCCATGGCGTAACAAGGATTCTGGGGGAGGCCATGGGTGCAGACAATGATTCTAAACTTGCCGTTGAGCCACCTGTAGACAAGGAGTATTGTCAGTACGACCACTTCCACGATAACAACCTGTTTGGAGGTATGGTTGACGGATACATAACCGTCAATGGAAAAAGGGACGCGATACTCGAGATAAAGACGTCTGCATCCAGAGAGAAATGGATGGATCAGGATGGGAGGATTTGCAACATACCTCCCTCCTATATGATGCAGGCATCCCTGTATGCTGAATTGGCTCATTTGGACAAGATAGTGTTCCTTATAGGTTTTCTGGAAGAGGATGACTATCGCTGGCCTTCCAGGTGGATTCCCTCGTCGGACAATACCGAGGTGCTTTTGGTGGATAAGATGGGAGATATCAGAGATTGGATGGGTAAAGCGGAGTCTTGGTATGGGGAATACATTCTCAATGGTTATACTCCCGAATGGGGCGACAAGGATGAGGATCTGCTAAAATACATACGCGCAGGACCAAAAGGCATGAGGCGCTGAACAATCAAACTGTTCCAGCATCTTCAAATTGGCTCATGTAGAGTTCCTTGTAGAATCCATTTTCTGCAAGGAGTGTCTCGTGGTCGCCCTTCTCAACAATACATCCATCCCTCATGACCAATATGAGGTCGGAATTTCTGATGGTTGATAAGCGGTGTGCTATCACGAAGGAGGTCCTTCCTTCCATGAGTCTGTCCATAGCATCCTGTATCATCTTCTCAGTACGTGTGTCCACGGAACTGGTGGCCTCATCCATTATCAAGAGCGGGGATTGTCTGATCATTGCACGGGCTATCGTTATCTGTTGGCGTTGTCCCATTGATAGTTCGGTTTCATCGTTCAAGATCGTATCGTATCCTTCAGGCAATGTCATTATGAAATGATGTATGCCTACAGTTTTGCATACGGATATTATCTGTTCATCTTTGATGTCTGGTTCACAGTAGACAATATTCTCTCTTATGCTGCCACTGAAAATCCAAGTGTCCTGAAGTACCATGCAGAATTGGTCACGTAGGTTGTTACGGGTCACTTTTTTTATGGATGTTCCGTCAATCAGTATGTCACCTCTGTCGATATCATAGAAACGCATAAGCAGGTTCACTATCGTGGTTTTGCCTGCACCTGTAGGACCGACTATTGCAATCTTCTGGCCTGCGCATATTTTTGCGGAAAAATTGTGGATAACTTCCTTGTTCGGGACGTATCCGAAACAGACGTTACGGAATTCCACATCTCCTTTGATATCTTGAAGCTCTATATCGCTGTTACTGTCGTCTTCCTGTTCTTCCTCATCTATGAATCTGAAAACACGTTCCGATGCAGCTGCGACAGATTGCATATTGGTGAATGCTTGTGCAAGTTGTGTGAGTGGTTGTGTAAAAAGACGGACATACACTATGAATGCAACGATGACACCGAATGTTATGTCTCCATTTATTACCAGAACTGCTCCTACGATGCAGACCGCTACATAGCCCAGATTGCCTATGAAGTTCATGAGTGGCATCATCAATCCTGACATGAACTGTGCTCTGAATGAGCTTCTGAAAAGTTCTCTATTTATTTCATCGAAATGCTGTTTCGCTTTGCGTTCCCCGTTGTATGCCTTGACCACGTTGTGTGCAGAGTAAAGTTCCTCCACATGTCCATCCATGGCACCAAGATTTTCCTGCTGGCGTACAAAGTATTTTTGGGATCTGGAGATTATAAGGGACATTAATGCGAATCCCACGATTGTCGACATCATTGCTGTAGCGGTCATAGTAAGATTGGTGTACAGCATCATGACTGTGGAGCCTATCAACAGCGTTATAGCGGCAACCGAGGTCTCTATACTCACATTCATCGATTGGCCAATCGTATCTATATCATTGGTCACGCAACTAATTATGTCTCCACTCGATTTGTTATCCAGGAATTTCAACGGAATCCTGTTGATCTTGCTTGAAAAGTCCGAACGGAGATTTCTGGCGGTCATCTGGGAAACCGTAGATAGTACGTAGTTCTCCAAGAATGTAAATATGGCGCTGGCGGAGTATATCGCTATTAGGAACAATCCTATGGCCCATACCTTGTCCAGATCTATGTTATCATTGGATATACCAGTCTCTATTATGTCCGTGATCTCTCCCAACATGTTAGGGCCTATCAGGGTGAGTACTGTGCCTAATACGGAGAGTATCACTGAGAGAACAATATACGGTCTGTATCTTCCTAAGTATCTGAAGAGTTTTGACCACGCCTCCCTCATGTTCCTGGGTTTATCAGTATTTTTCATAGGGCCGGGTCTTCCAAAACCTCCTCCTGTATGCATGGGGGGACGGCTCATATGCCTAGTTCCTCCTGTGAAAGTTGTGAAGATGCAATCTCCAGATATGTCGGACATTCCCGTATAAGATCCTCATGTTTCCCTTTTCCGACAATTTGGCCATCTTCTATGACAATGATCTGATCCGCATCCATTATCGTGCCGATCCTCTGTGTCACTATTATGACAGTGGCTCTGGAAACCTCTTTTTTCAAAGTGTTTCTGAGAGCCTTATCAGTTTTGTAATCCAATGCGGAGAACGTATCGTCGAATATGTAAATCTCAGGGGATCTACAGACGGCTCTGGCTATAGATATCCTCTGTTTCTGTCCTCCCGATATGTTTTTTCCACCTCTGTACAGGTGTTCCATGTATCCTTTTTCCATATCCTCTACGAATCTCTTTCCCTGTGCGATGTCTATGGCGTGTTTCACATCGTCTTCTGAGTGGTCGTCCGAAGTGTCACCGTATCTCACGTTCTCATCAACTGTACCTGTGAATATCACTGCCTTTTGAGATATATATCCGATTTTTCTGTGAAGTGCTTCAAGTGTGTAATCACGGACATCCACTCCATCGATGGTCACACTTCCTTCAGTCACATCGTAGAAGCGAGGTATGAGATTCACAAGGGTGCTTTTACCGCTGCCAGTGGAGCCTATGAATGCCACAGTGTCTCCTTTTTTCACGCTTATGTCTATGTTCTTGAGAACGTAATCTGAGGAATCGGAGTATCTGAATGAGACATCCTTGAATTCTATCTCCCCACATCTTCCCTTAAGTCCTTCTGTCATCTTTCCATCCTTTATTGAAGGTTCCGTGTCTATGACCTCCTGTACACGTTTGGATGATACTATGGCACGTGGAAGAAACATGAAGATCATCACAGTCATGATGAATGATGATACTATCATCATGGCGTACGAGGAAAACACAATCATGTCTGAGAAGAGGATCAGCTGTTCCGTATGGTTTCCTGAGGATGCTTGTATGATTATAGCGCCTATCCAATATATCGAGAGGGACAAAAGACTCATCACAGCCGACATACTTGGGGCAAGTATGGACATCGAACGAGTGGTGAACAAGTTGGTTTTTGTGAGTTCATCATTGGCTTTTTCGAATTTCTGTTCTTGATGTTCTTCGGCATTGTATGCACGAACAACACGAACTCCCGATAGATTCTCACTGACGGCACTGTTTATATTATCCGTTAGCCACTGCATCTTCTTGAAACGGGGGAATACAAAGAACATCATGATCGACAGCAGGGAAACCATCACGATTATCGCTAAAGCCGTGGCGGCAGTCCATTGCCAGCTGTTGTTTATTATCTTCAAAGTAGCCCATACGGCCAAAATAGGGGCTCTTATGAGGGTCTGCAAGCCTCTTGCAACAATCATCTGAATCTGATTCACATCGTTTGTGGAACGGGTTATCAGGCTGGCTGTGGAAAATTTGTTCATCTCTTTCATGGAGTAGGATTGGACTCTGTCGAACTGCATAGTGCGTAATCTCATGGAAAGCGATGCTGAGATGTATGATGCTATGAATCCAGTGATGGTGGCGAATAAAAGGCTTCCGAATGCACAGAGGACCATACCCATCCCCTCATCAAGGACCTCATCGGTTGTTCCTCCGGTTGAAATAGTCATCGTTATAGATGACATGTATCCGGGAATCCTCAATTCCAGGTAGACCTGTATGGTTATCAGAAATACACATATGACAGCAAGTCCCCACTCCCTTTCTTTGAAGTATTTTAATATCATGAGGTTTCTGTTTCAATCGATATGTTCATCATTATCGCCCTATTGATGGATGTAATATTGGATTCTCTCTTCCCATGGTCAAGAAATTTTGAAGATGGCCAGCATATACAATAATCATCCAGTATGGGACGGAAAATACATCCTTCCATTATAAAGGGCTCTATATCTCATATGGGATAAAGATCCGGCATCCTTATAGTTGAAGAAATAGGGCTGTATATTCAGGTTTAAGGATTGAATGATGGAGTTGTATTATGGATGTCAAGATTAGATGTCTAGAATATCTGTGTATTGATATGGGTGGTTAATGCAATCGAAATTCAGAGCTTGTGATCTCCGACGTATCTTTTGGGCAGTACGAAGAGTTCTCCGTCTTCATCGAATCCTACAGAGGCACTTACTTCGTAGACATCCTGCATGAGTTCTTCGGTTATGACCTCTTTCGGATCTCCGATGGTGACCAGTTCCCCTTTCTTCATTATTATGCAGAGGTCACAGTATCTGGCCATAAGGGATATGTCGTGCTCGGCCACTAGAACGGTCATATCTTGTCTGACCATCGCTTTCATGTATTCCATAACATCAAGTTTGTATTTCATATCGAGATGCGATGTGGGTTCATCGACCAACATGAGTCTGGGTTCCTGGACGTAGGCCTTGGCTATCAGGACCCTCTGTCTCTCACCTGATGACAACATTCCCAGAGGACGGTCCTGAAGGTGTAGAACGCCGAATTTCTTCAGTGCATCTACGACCATAGATTCATCCTCATTGTTCTCCCACCAAATGTTCTGTAGGAACGGGTATCTTCCCAACATGACCGTCTCGAAAACAGTCAGACCAAATGATGCCTTGAGTTCAGCAGGAACATTGGCAATCGTTCTAGCGACCTCTCCAGGGGTCTTGTTCAGAACAGACTCCCCATCTATGAGGACATCCCCGGAGGTGGGGTCGTGCATTCTGTTTATGCACTTCATCATAGTGGTCTTGCCGCATCCGTTGGGACCTATGAGGCCCACCAGCAATCCCGATGGTAATGAGTAGGATACGTCCCTGACGGCATGATAGCCGTCCTCATACACCTTGTTCAGACCTTTGATCTCAAGCAGCGGGACATCATCCTTCATACATCTTCCCCCTTTTCACTAACAGATAGGCGAAAACAGGTACACCTATTAAAGTGGTTATGGCGCCCACAGGCAACTCCTGTCCCGGCAGTACGGTTCTGGATACGATGTCCGTGAACAGCATCAACGCACCACCGAATGCCATGGATGCGGGAAGCACCAGTCTGTGGTCTCCTCCCAGTATCATACGGCACAGGTGTGGTATCACCAATCCGACGAATCCTATTATACCCACGAAGGCAACACAGAACGAAGTCAATATGGATGCTATTATCAGCATCACCCTGTTGAATCTCCTGACGTTCAATCCCATCTGTTTGGCCTGATCCTCTCCCAGGAGCACAAGGTTGAACTCCTTTGCCCAGCGCAGACTGATCATTGATATCACCACGACGGGTATAAGGACCAACCATACTTGGTTCCAAGTAACGTTGGAGAACGATCCGAAAAGCCAGAGTAATGCACTTGTGACTTGCGAACCAGCGAACACGAGCATTATGGTCTGAATAGCTGAGAATACCAATCCTATGACCACACCAGACAGTACGTAACTGTTTGTCGTTCCCCCTGCCTTTTCTGCCAGGAACATCGTACATGCGAATGCTACGAGTCCACCTACGATTGCTGTGAATGCGGTCAGGTATATGGAGTGGGGTGTGAATAATCCGAAGAACGTGAAGTCGAATGCTATCACCGCTATGGCCGCGGTACCTGCACCGGCTGAAACTCCCATTATGTATGGGTCCACCAGAGGATTCCTGATTATCGCCTGATACATCGCGCCGGCCACTGAGAGTCCCATTCCGACAGCAATGGCTGCTATCGTACGTGGGAGTCTCGAATCATATACCAGCATCTCATCTATGTTGAGATTCTGTCCGCCTTTGGCTATTGCGGATGCGAGGGAGGAGAACATCTGGGGTATTGATAGTATTTCTGTGGGGCCTATACACAATGCGGCAATGAATGCGACTAGAAGTACCAATCCGCTTATAAGAACTATAGCTTTCATTCTATGCATCTTGATATCTGAATGATACTCGGAATCTCCATTGAACCATGCTATTACTCTGTCATTCATGTGCATGTAGTCCTTTTTGACAACGTATGCAGTTACACCTATGATTGCCAGTATCATTATCATTGCAATGCAGTAAGTTCCCGTCATGCTGTGTCCCCACCGATGTATTTCTTGGGAATGACGTATATTTCGTTGTCCCGATCCAAACCCACTGATGCCTGTACGCCGTAGATCTCTTCCATCAGTTTCTTGTCTATGACCTCTTTCGGATCTCCGATGGTGACCAGTTCCCCCTTCTTCATTATGACGCAGAGGTCACAGTATCTGGCCATGAGGGATATGTCGTGCTCGGCAACCAATATCGTCATATTCTGTTCAACCATGGCTTTCAGATGTTCCATAACATCAAGTTTGTACTTTATGTCCAGATGTGATGTGGGTTCATCGACCAACATGAGTCTGGGTTCCTGGACGTAGGCCTTGGCTATCAGGACCCTCTGTCTCTCACCTGATGACAACATTCCCAGAGGACGGTCCTGAAGGTGTAGAACGCCGAATTTCTTCAGTGCATCTACGACCATAGATTCATCCTCATTGTTCTCCCACCAAATGTTCTGTAGGAACGGGTATCTTCCCAACATGACCGTCTCGAAAACAGTCAGACCAAATGATGCCTTGAGTTCAGCAGGAACATTGGCAATCGTTCTAGCGACCTCTCCAGGGGTCTTGTTCAGAACAGACTCCCCATCTATGAGGACATCCCCGGAGGTGGGGTCGTGCATTCTGTTTATGCACTTCATCATAGTGGTCTTGCCGCATCCGTTGGGACCTATGAGGCCCACCAGCAATCCCGATGGTAATGAGTAGGATACGTCCCTGACGGCATGATAGCCGTCCTCATACACCTTGTTCAGACCTTTGATCTCAAGCAGCGGGACATCATCCTTCATACATCTTCCCCCTTTTCACTAACAGATAGGCGAAAACAGGTACGCCTATGATCGTTGTTATAGCTCCTACAGGAAGCTCGAATCCAGTCAACAGAACCCTTGACAGCATATCCGCAGCGATCATCAATGCCCCACCGAATGCCATCGATGCGGGAAGCACCAGTCTGTGGTCCCCTCCCAATATCATACGGCACAGGTGCGGTATCACCAGTCCGACGAAGCCTATAATACCTACGAATGCGACACAGAACGAGGTCAGTACGGATGCTATTATCAACATAATCCTGTTGAATCTCCTGACATTCAAACCCATCTGTTTTGCCTGATCCTCGCCCAGGAGTACAAGGTTGAACTCCTTCGCCCATATGAATGGGACAAGCGATATGAATACTGCAGGGACCAGAATCAACCATACTTCACTCCAATCGACTGTGGAGAATGATCCATATAGCCATGTAAGTGCACTGGCCACGTCATTACCTGCGAATATCATCAATAATGTCTGTATCGCTGAGAATACCAAACCGATTATTATTCCAGACAGAACATAGTTGATGGATGTTCCACCGGCTTTTTCTGCCAGTAACATGGTGCATGCGAATGCGACGAGACCGCCGAATATAGCAGCAAATGCTGTCAGATATACCGATTGTGACGCGAAAAGTCCGAAGAATGTGAAATCGAATGCTATGACTGCTATTGCCGCGGTACCTGCACCGGCTGATACTCCCATTATATATGGGTCCACCAATGGGTTCCTGATTATCGCCTGATACATTGCGCCAGCAACTGAAAGACCTATGCCGACTCCGATCGCAGCCAAGACGCGAGGTAGTCTGGAGTTGTATATGAGCATCTCATTGTAGGTCAGATTGTGTCCGCCTTTCTGTATGGATGAGATCAATGCGACGAACATATCCTGTATGGAAAGCGTTGTGTCGGAACCTATACATAAAGATGCTACGGCCAATATCAATGTGAGTGCAATGCCTATCAGCATTACGACCCAAAGACGGTGCCTACTCTTCGTGTTGTGTGTGTATTCTTCTCCCAAGAAAAAATGCATGATCTTCGATCTTATCTGATCGAAGGGTTTCTCCCACTTCAGTGCATACTTGAGGATGGCCCATATGGTGCTCAGGATGGTTAGGAAAATTATCATGATTATGGCGATCTTTTCCCAGATTGCCATGTCATCATCGCCTGATGGCGGTACGTATTCTTTGAAACAGCCTTCTGCTGCGAACACTCCGTTATCACAGCCTGAGAGGAACATGTTGTCAACTATTGTTACGGGACACATGGAGAATGAGCTGAAGGGGGATTCATACACACCTACGATATTTCCATCGAGATCCAGTTCGTAAAGCCCGCTCTGTGTTTGATAGCATGATATGAAGAGGTACTCTTGATTTACCATGATCAGTGATGCATGTGCATTATATGATCCTGTAAAATATCCGTTAAGGAGTTCGTAGTGGCCCGATGTGCTCATTCTGTAAACTCCGTTTTCTCCAATGAAGTATATGCCGCTGAAATAAGAGTCTTCATATGGGCAGAGGTATGTCGATATTCCTCCTCCGAAGGTGTTAGTGTACTTAGAAATCTGAGTGAGTTCCTTACCGTCAAACCTGTAAACGGCCATGCCGAACGACATGGAACTCATGCCTCTTCCATCATTGAATGATACGAATATGGTGTAGGTATCTCCATCCTTTATGAAACATGGTGCAGCAGTCTGTCCGTATGTTTTGTCATGGTATATTGTGGTGTAAACTTCTTCATCGATAATGAGATTACCGTCTGTCTTATCTAGTATGTAAATGTGACCATCATACATCCCTATTGATGCGTATTCATCATATACTGTCGGAGCTGTCGAATACCCATGGCCTGTTGTTTGATAGGACCATATAAGATAAAGATCCAGACTGAAACAGTATATCATACCATTCGAACATGCCACATATATCGCACCGGAGTCACAGACCATCGATCCGGGTCCATCTCCGAATGATGAGCCGACAAGTGTTGCACCGGTACTGTCCGGTATTGTCGTGGTGCACCCCCAGGATTCATTGTTGAATGTGGTGACATTAGAATTGTCATCACCAGGTCCATCCTCCCAGTTGAATTTGTATATCTGTCCGTTTGATGACTGTATGAAGATGTAGTCACCAACTATCAGATTCGTTGTAACCTCGTAGTATGTACATCCATACCAGAACTCCCAGACTTCATCTCCCGAATCCAAATCATAGCACACGACTACTGCTTTGGAGTCTGATGCATATCCGAATTTGACGAATGCATATCCTCCTGCAACTAATACGGATGAATACACCCCTTCTACGTCATCCACATCATTGTATGACCATGATATGCTAGCAACATCATTTGATATTTCGGCTGTCTGACTGGATGAATTCTCCGCATCTCCTGCTATACATGTCCATGACGATGGGTTATCAGGTGTTTCGGCAGGAGTATATCCCTCCGGGTAGAATCCTATCGCCAGATAAGAAGAATCATAGGTTTTGTCCAGGTTCGTCAGAACTTCCCATTCCGAGTCATTCTCATTCCAGATATATGATATCCACCCGGATGTTACTGTCACCCCCGTGGTTCCGGATGTCATGAAACTACCGTTGGAGTTAACAGAACCTATCGTTTCAGTTGTTGTATTGTCTATGGTGATTATGGACCCGCTGATAATACATGTGTGATCATTGCCGTTCAATGTGTTTTCTATGACATCAGCATATGTTCCGGAATACTCTATGTCCATCCATTCCGTATTTCCATTGCCATTATCCAGTAATAGTTGTGATTGATTCGAGGTTTTGATATCTGCGGATATCAGGGGAGCCAATGATGATATGATCATGATGCAAACCATCAAAACAGGGATCATGAGTGAAGCTTTTCTTGTTGTGTTCATCAGCTATCGAACCCCAGGTCTTTGGTTATGGTCAGATAATCTTCGTAATCATCGCCCAGGTATTTTGGTACCACAATACCATCGTTGAAGGCTTCCGGATGAAGTATCCTCGCAGTCAGTTCCATTAGCTGAGCGCATCTGGGTCCTGCACGTTGCGCCATCTCCCCCAGTTCGTCGGCAAACAAGTATATGTTTCCTGATTGGTATGCGTCCGTACTCTTCCATTCCGCTGATAGGCTGGAGAGCATCAATTCGTAATCATTTTCCGTGGCCGAGTATTCTGTGGAGTATATTATTATGACAGATGGGTTGTATTGTGCTATGTATTCAGAGTTTATGTGAATCCATCCATTCATCGAGTGGAATATGTTGAGTCCGCATACGTTTATCAGTATGTTGTCAGCATAGGTGTAATCTCCTGCAACATATGGTGAAGGATCTGACGAGAGTGATACCATTGTATCGACATCAGAATAGCCATCCAAGAGATTTTCAAGTTCTTCTATGGCATACTCTAGATCCATAAGGACCGTTTGTGCACGTATTTCGTATCCTATGGCTATACCGACTATGAACAGGTTGTCGAGTATGGTATCTATACTCTCACCATCATAAAGGAGTACAGCGTTTACATCTGAATTGCGCATCAGACCAGTCATCTGTATCTGATTGTATTGTGAGCCGTCACATATGACCATGTCCGGAGACGTGTTCATTATGGACTCGTAACTGGGACTGGTGTATGTTCCTACGACTGTTATTTTGCCACTGGCCTTCTCTTCCACTACTGAAGACGGATAATCGCTGTATGAATCTGTTCCGACTATCACTTCCACGGCATTCAGGGCTCCAAGTATTTCGGTTGTAACCGGTGACAGCGATACGATTCTGTTCGATTGTGAGTATCCGTAGATGTTCGTACCCGATGCATCGACCATCACGGCTGGTTCTTTGCCGTCTTCACAATATGCCCATGATATGCCTGTATACTCGGATGCATCGATAGAATAATTGCCAGTTTTCGTGTATTCGGTACTTCCTTCTGCGACATACCATAGGGACCATGTGCAGGTGCCTGTATTCGATATTCCATTCACTTCGATCAATATGCCGTCGCTGTTCAGAGTGTATGTGTAACCATTGGCTTTGCATGCATATTCTAGAAGGCCTATGGCTGATGATACATCGTTGTAATCAGCATCTGTCCATACAGTGTTGTAATCTCCGAAATCAATGACTACGCCCTCGGTTTGCGATTGGTATGCATCGGATCCCAGACCATTCACAGCCAATGTGACGAGGGCACCCGATAGAATGATGGCGACCGTGAGGATGACCTTCATGTGTGTTATCTTGCTCGATCCATCTGAAGATTTCTTCTCGGTTTCTGCACGGTTCTTCCTATGTGTGGGCGAACCTATGGTCGCTATGGATATGGGCCATAACAAGTATGTTCACCTCACTCGTAATTCTGGAACGGTATGTCCGAATGGGAAATCGACTTCAAGGCACTGTTGGATGTATCATCCATGTACTGCGGAGGGAAATGATCGTATAAAATATTTTTCGGGTAGTGCCCTTGTTCTATCAGAGTGTTCTGGGTAGACTCGTTTCATTATTCCGAGGGATGAAACATCATTATAGGTGATTTGATGTAATATTCAAAATTATGATAAAGAAATCAATCTGCTATATGTTCAATATACAATTGTAACTTTTGCTTCATTCTTTTAAGAAATCCAGTTTCTACGTATATTTCCAAAATCGTATGATTCATAATTTCTTATTTGTGAAATCATATTCGGAGTTGAGTTTCATGCCGCATACAGGACAGAAGTTGTAATTATCATCTCCACATTCGAAACCGCAATTCTCACATTTGGTCTTCTTCGAAATAAGTGAGTTACCGCATTCCGAACAGAATCTCATGGTGTTTGATACGCACTCACCGCATACAGGACAGAAGTGTTTTTCCGATTTATGATCCTGTTTCTGAAGATAGAATAAGGTAGCCAGCATGTAAGTAGCTCCAGAGGCTATCATGAAATAGAATGCGGGTTCCATTCTGAAGGTTATGTACCCTTCGTAGATCGAAGATTCAGAGCGCACACTTGCGTACATGAATGTCATTCCCATAATTCCTATCATCGATATGAGGATGCATAATGTGGTTTTCTTTCTCCCGGTAAATATCAAGGAGAGGATATAGGCTGATAACATACCTACTATGTAGAATGCCGCTGCGTAATCCAGTCCTCCATCTCTGTGATCTTCGCTGAAGAGATCCAGTACAGTGACTGTGTAATTCTCTCCGAATACAGAATATGATATGTAGTCTGTGAAAAATGACATCATAAACAGAGTCATTGATAGGATTATCAACAATGAATAGAGTCTGATATTGTTTCTGCTGATTTTTATTTCAGAGGCAGCATCATCGGATTCTTCAAAAGATTTCAACGGGTTAACGAACATGCACTATCAGTATCCTGAGGCTTATTTATTGTAAACCGGGTTCGTATCAATATATGTCGAATAAAACAGTTTCGGAAATTGAAAACAACTTTTCCGAGATTAATTCTGATATACTTCGCATATGCAGGTCTGATTAATCGATTGGAATTCGGGGTTCATAATCCACCGAGGAAATCCTGTATCTCGGATATGGCTTTATGATTCAGGGTATAATGTATCCATTGACCTTCTTTGCGTCCTGTTACCAATCCGGATTTCTGAAGTATGCTCATATGATGTGACAGAGTCGGTTGGGATACATCCAGTGCTTCAAGGAGTTTACAGGCACAAGTCTCGCCCTTTGAAAGCATCACAAATATTGTCATACGATTGGAATCTGACAACGCTTTAAACATATCGCACAACTTTGTTTCATCCACGGCTGTGTATCGATGAACATCTATTTTTCTATTTGTTTTTACTTGTGCGATATATTGATATATTGAAATGTATCTATAAAATCCGTCAGAGTTTAGTTTCTGATGCATTCTGATAAATCGGCTGACGGCATGTATGAGGGTGGATGCAGCATGAGATTTTCTTCAAAGTCATGTACTGGGGATGAAGTGGTTGAATGAGACAACAATGGGGTTCCAGAATCTGTTGAGTGTGGAAATTTCTGAGAGTTTCGGGAGTAATTTTCATCTATCCATGCACAATTTCGTGAAGGTTTTCATATTGCCGATCATGATAGTTGGAGTAATATCTATGAGTTTTCTGTTCTACTCCATGTGTTCTCATGAGGCGATTCTAAGGTGATTTAATGGGTTTATTCAAAAACGATTCAAAGGGGAACGATGATACGAACGCGTTTGTGAAGGTACTAGGTACTGGATGTTTAAAATGTGTCCAATTGGAAAACAATGTAAAAGAGGCATTGAAAATCTCTGGTAAGGGATTCGATGTCTCACATGTTACTGATATCAAGGAGATAGCCAAGTATGGTGTGATGTTGACGCCCGCCCTGGTCGTCGGTAAGGATGTGGTGGCAGTCGGAAAGGTTCTGAGTGTTGAAGACATTGTTGAGATATTAAACAAGTATTGAGGAGGGTTAGTATGACTAGGATGTTGGAGGAGTTCTTTCCGGAATTCACGGAAAGGTTGGATGAATTGGATGAGATGTATGATGACAAGAAGACAATAGACGGCAAGACGTATCAGTTCATATGTTTCGCCCTTGCTATAAAATCAAGGAGTGCGCCTTGTGTCAAGAAGCATTTCAAAGGTGCTTTGGAAGAAGGGGCCACAGTCAAGGAGCTGAGTTACATACTGGCATTGGTGATGCGTGAATCTGCTGGAGCCGATGATTGCTGGGTGCACGATGTTCTGAAGGATTGGCCGGATTTGATCTTCGACAATTCAAAATGCTGTTGTTGCAAGTGATATGTTCAGTTCAAAGAGGTAGATAGAATGACATCGATAGTAACGGCAAATATGAGGACTTGTGACAAGACCACCAAAGTTGAAGCTAGTATGCAGGAGGATGGGACTGTCAGGATAAAAATCATCACGAATTGCGACCATGTCAAGGAATATGCGAAGCAATTAACGGATCTGACATTGGAAGATCTTACCGATTTCTCAAAGAGCAAAGTGGTGGATCCCAAAGTAAGGGCTTCCATGTCCCCTCCCTGTATTGTACCTAATGCTGTATTCAATGCTGCATGGATGGAAACAGGGATGCTGTCGAAGCGTATGGCGCAGAAGGTCAAAGAGAACTCTTTGTTCTTCAATGAAGACGAATGAATGGTTTGCCCACGCTGTTCACATGACAGGTATGCTATAAGGTGATGGCGAATGCAAGGTATCGGTGCCGTGGCTGTAGTTAGGCTGCATCCGATACCTTGTTCTTTTCGTTTTATTACAAAACCATTTTCATTTTACATCCAGAGTCAGAAGTCATTTTACATTGTATATCATGTGTAAGTTGTAATCGAAGATTCTAAATGATCTTTATATTCAGATCATCAAACAGATGATTGCTTATCTGTCGGTGGTCCACTTCTGGAGATGTTTATTTAATCTGGAGGATATATCCAATAGATAAGCCATGACATCGAAGGACAAAGCCATAATCGTAGTAAGTTTTGGGACCAGCTATAACGATAACCGTAGAAAGACCATAGGGGCCATCGAAGAAGCCATAGCAAAGAGATATCCAGATTGGGATGTAAGGCGTGCGTTCACAAGTAGGATTATAATCAAGAAGATCAGGGAACGCGATAATGAATGGATAGATTATGTTGATGATGCCATGGACAGGTTGGTCTTGGATGGTGTGAAGACAGTCATCGTTCAACCCACACATGTGATGAATGGTATGGAGTATGATGATGTAACTGGGATAGTATATGAATACTATGATGATTTCGATAATATTTCGATAGGTGAACCTTTGCTTACTTCGAAGGAAGATTACGATTTCGTTATCAAGGCCATAGGTTTGACTCACGTTAAAGAGGCCGAGGATATCGCTGGTAAGGGTACTGCCGTTGTTTTAATGGGTCATGGTACTGAGCATTATGCCAATGCCACATACAGTCAGTTGTACTTGGGGCTTCAACTTTCAGGATATCCTGATGTCTATGTTACGACTGTTGAAGGTTTTCCTACATTCGAGGATACTGTCTCTCTTATGAAAGGCAGGGGTTACAAGAATGTGGTTTTGTTTCCGTTCATGTTGGTGGCGGGGGATCATGCGAACAATGACATGGCGGGGGATGATGAGGATTCCCTCAAGTCTGTTCTTGAAGCCGAGGGATACAACGTTCATTGTGTTGTGAAGGGTTTAGCGGAATATCCTGAGTTCAGGGAACTGTTGTTGATGCATCTTGATGATGCTATGGAGGGTATATCTTCTGAATAAGTGTTTTTGAAAGAAATAATGAGAAATTTTAATGATCAGATGTGTACTCATTTATCGATAAACCTATTTCTAAAGGTATTTTTAACACAATTATAGGTTGTAAAATAACAGTCAGATGCCATATATCAAGAATCAAACGTTTTATTTCAAGTATGGATTTTTTTATGTGATTTTTAATTCACGATGTTAACTAATATCTACAAATTATGAATAAGTAATACTAAATACTATAATATTATGCCATTTAATAATGTTGAGGTCGTCAATCCCTCGGATTAAAAAACGAGATTATGAAGAAAAATCTTCACAGTTCAGAGATTTGTATCACAAAACTGTTGTCAAAAGGATTGCATTCATTGTGATTTGTATCATTATCACAACTATTTTGGCTGTTTACTCAGCGACACTAGGATCATATCCAATATCGTCAAACGATGTTTTTGAAATAATCTGGAATGCCATTACAGGGCATGCACAAGCGGATACGACTGCCGCTTATGTGGTCATGGATCTTAGGATGCCGAGGATATTGGGGGCCATCGTCTGTGGATTTGCATTAGCCATCTGTGGTACTGCAATGCAAAGCATGCTGAAGAATCCTCTTGCAGACCCTTATACAATGGGAATATCTTCTGGTGCTGGTTTCGGTGCCGCTTTAGCAATAATATTGGGGTTTGAAGTTATATCGGGTGGAGGTGTTGTGGCCAATGCATTTCTTTTTGCTATAATACCTGCGTTGATAATCTTATTTCTAAGTAAATTCAGGAATGCCACTCCTACGATGATGATCCTATGTGGAATCTCACTGATGTATCTTTTCAATGCGATGACTCAGCTTTTCATGTTGATTGCAGATCCTGATGACCTATCTACGGTTTACACATGGATGGTTGGTTCATTGGATGGCATCGATTTCAATGAATTGTACATAATATTGGCCGTAACAGTATGTGGATCTGTTTTTGTTCAATACATGGCCAATCAATTAAACGTCATGAGTGTAGGGGATGAAAGCGCCAAGACCTTAGGAGTCAATGTAGAACGTAAAAGACTCCTTGTTCTTCTTGTCATAACCCTGGTGGCAGCTACGGTTGTTAGTTTCACAGGAATAATAGGTTTTGTAGGATTAGTTGCACCACACATAGCGCGTACCCTCATAGGAGCGGACAATAAATACCTCATACCTGGTGCGGCGGTGTTCGGATCGCTTCTGTTGTTGTTATCCGATATAGTGGCGAGAACTGTAGCATCACCTATGATGTTGCCTGTGGGGGTCATAACAGCGTGTATAGGTGGGCCCTTGTTCATGTATCTCATTCTGAGGAATAGAAAGGAGGTCTGGTCTTGAACAAGATCGAGATAAAGGACTTATCTTTCAGTTATGGTAATGTTCCTGTATTTAAGGATATCAGTCTTGTACTGGACAAACCAGAATTAACTTGCGTATTGGGACCTAACGGTGTCGGTAAAACTACGCTGGTAAAATGTATAAATAAGCTTCTCAAACCTACGTCAGGATCTGTTTTGATTAACGGTAGGGATAGCAGAGAGATCTCATTACTTGAAATGGCGCGTATGATGGCATATGTTCCAAATTCAACCTCTAATGTTTTTTCAACATCTGTAGCTGAAGCCATCCTCATGGGGAGACATCCTCATGCTGGTTGGACAACATCCAATACGGATATAGAATCTGTAGATAGGGCTATGGATGTAATGGAATTACAAGAATTGGCTAGTCGTGAGATCAAAGAGTTGAGTGCCGGACAGCTTCAGAGAGTAATGATTGCTCGTGGATTGGTTCAAGAGCCTAAGCTTCTCATTCTGGATGAACCCACGTCAAATCTGGATATAAAGCATCAGATGGCAGTTATGATGTTTCTGAAAGATTATGCCAGAGATCAGAAGATAATGGTCCTTATGGTGTGTCATGATCTAAACATAACAGCAGCTTTTGCAGATAGAGTCATTGTCATGTCGGACGGTGGCATATATGCTGATGGTTCTGCAAATAAGGTTCTCAACGAAAAAACAGTGAAAGATGTGTATGATGTGGAGTGCAAAGTGATAGATGTTAATGGGAAACCTCACGTAATAATGCTTCCAGAAAACACAGGTTTGGGAAAAAAGGAGATTATATGATGGAAAAGAAAATGATGTGTGTGATTGCCATTGTTGCAATGGCATTGGTTGCTGTTTTTGCTGTTATGGCTTTTGGATTGGTCGATAACGATGATAGCAATGTCAGTAACGGATCTCTAGTGGGAAATGTGTATACAGATGTCGATCTTAGCGGAGAATCTGATTCCAGGCTCTGGGTGTTTGGCAATGCTACAGAGGATGATGAGATCAATGAAGAAGATGTCTCATGGATAAAAGAAGTCATAAAAGGAAATGCACCGTCGAATGTGTTCTGTGATGTTAATACGGACGGTAAAGTGGATGAAGCGGATGTAACGTATCTGCAGGGCATGATCGATGGAGAAGACACGGTGGTTTACTATATCGACAATTACTACACTGTAGCACAGGTGTCATGGCCTGTCGATTCGATAGCTATAGGATATTGTAGTGGAGCATATGTAGCGGATCTGACGGGTCTTTGCGAAAAAGTAAGTATGGTGGATTCGACGATATCCAATTATTGGTATTTCATGAACACTAGTTTTGCTTCTGCGTCGAGTTTTGGTGATACTGAGACTCCTGATTATGAAGCAATGATCGCAGAAGGTATTGATGTGTATGTGGTGGGTTATTGTGACTCCACTGCAGATTCAGAGTCCCTATCGGCACTAAATCCAGTAGGAATCGATGTGATGTTTATCTGTACCACAGATAACAGTGGTGTGGATTATCCTAATGAAAGTATCGATCGTTCGATACTGATGTTTGCATTCCTGTTGCAGGGCGATATGGAAAAAACCTATGATTATCTCGAATGGCACGATTATGTATTGGAATCGCTCGAGTCTGCAGCATCGACATTGTCCGATGATGAAAGTGCCGCATTTATGATGGCCAGATCCTCGCAGAGTTATGATACCGATGGATACATAAGTATAACCGGGTACAACAATACAAACAACATACACGCTGAATGGGTAGGCGTTTATGCGATAGGCCAGCATAGTTCGTATCTGTCAAAAAATTACAATAACTTGAATTCAGAGGATATACTCACTGTTATCGAGGAGAATGCCCACGACAATGTAGTTTACTATATGGACAATGAGCATGATGGAATGCGTGGACAGCGCGATCTGGGTGAGTGTATTCTTGCTGATATAAATATGCTATCTGAATCATCGGTAAACATCTATTATATGGGTATGGCAAGAGAAGCAGGCAACAGTCCTTTGTATGTTGTTGAGTTGGCATTTTACCAGAATGTAATGTATCCAGAACTTTCAGAAATATCGGGCATAGATTATACGGAGCTTTTTGATTACTACTTCGATAATTTTGCTTCAGAAGATTATTCAGCATATGTTGATATCGATAATTTCTTCTTGGATTACGGATTTGCTTGAAAGATTCTATATTTTAAACCATTTAATATTTTTTTATCGCTTTGGTATAGCTAACTAGAATCTTTCGATTAGAATGAATAGGATATGTTAATGGCTTCAAGGACGAATCCTTCAGATTCAATATCCACCTCAAATATGTTGGATCCTGAGAGGTAATAAGTGAAATAACCATTGGTGTCATCTATAAGCATCCATTTTGATATTGTGATTTCATTCAATGTTTCAGTACCTAGGTAATGAAATAATGTACTATTAGGTTTTTCAGTGGATTTAACTATGTCCAATATGGATGAGATGTCCGTCTCATTTGTTATGCCTTCATCATCAATATATGATATGTGAAATGTGAACTGATAGATGTAATCCCTAGTAGATTCTTTAAGATCCGTGTAATATGCTGTTCCTGTACATTCGTATGTTGAATCATCATATGAGTAAGTGCCACTTATGATGAATGAATCTACAGTGTTATCGTCCTCCAGATATCTCATTATCGCCCATCCCGATATGGTGCTCAGTACCAGGAGTGCTATCACTATTGATGCTATAGCACATCTCTGAAAATTGTTTTCATTCAAGATTGGCCCCTTACCTTTTTGTTGCACAGATTGAGAAATTCATAGGTATGTATTTGACGTCTCCATTTTCTTCAAAGCATACAAAGTTCTCTGATTCAGTACACATTCTAACATCAATGCATCCCATCTCGCTCAGCGTTATGATGTCCCAATTGGGTCTTCTCTCTTTGCTTAAAGGTAATTTTTTCGCTATATCCAACATGATGTTCGTATCGATATCACCTATGTACCGATGTTCTGTTTTTTTGATATCTTTGATGGATTCAGCATATTCTTCATCAAAGATATGTAAATAATGGTTACCATCGAATACAAGGATGTTTCCTCCCTTATCCAATACCCTTAGCCATTCTCTGTAGGCTTTTTTAGGATTTTCTAGATTCCAGACAAGATTTCTGCAGATTACCAAGTCAAAGCTGTTGTCGGGGAATTCCAGTTTCTGAGCATCCATATGAATAAGCTTTGCTTTGACTTCGTGATTTATGCAGTTGCATTTTGCCATTTCCAACATGGCATCGGTGCAGTCTATTGCAGTTATATCATGTCCCATTCTACCTAGTATAACTGGAAAAAAACCAGGTCCTGTCCCGATATCTAATACTCTTAGTTTTTTAGAGGCTATATTAACATTTTTTGATATCTTGTTAATCCATAAAGTTGTATTTTCCTCGTCAAGGCTTTCGTTTACGGATTGTGAATAACTCTTTGACCTTAACGTCCAATATTCTTTTATCGCACTTAATTGTTCATTACTCGGAGTTTCGGATACGACCGGATTACTGTCACATGTCATTATATTCATCAATCCTATGATTAAAATTTTTAATAGTGTGTGTTTCAAAGGAAATAGACCTAGAGAAATCTTCTTCGGTTGATTTTTTTGCAATCACCATGAAATGATCTTCTGTACTGCCATATGCCATATGTCTTATTCCATGCAGCACGCGATTCTGTATGTTGTGGGTGATTTTTATATCTTTGAAACCAATTTTTCTTAACATTTCAATATCATCGTCGGGTCTGGAGGCATTTTTGGACCATATTTCTACACATTTCATGTCGTTTTTCTCAGGTTTCAGATTCATAATAAATTTTTTGGGCGAATCTAGAAACATGGCAATTCTAGCGATATTTCTTCTAAATGATGTATTTTTTTCATCATTCCACCAATTTCCGTCTATGTAGGCTAATGTGGCTTCAGGTTTCATTACACGAAACCATTCTTCCATGACTTTTTTGGGATTGGGTACTGTCCACAACATATAATCGCAAACCACTGCATCAAAACTGCAATCATCGAATGGAAGTTTTTCTGCATCTGCCCATACGAATCTTATTTTCAATCCATTGTCTAATGCATTTTGCTTGGCCGCCTTCAGCATTTCTTCTGAAAAATCAATAGAAGTCATATTGTATCCGAGATCTGCTAATTGCATCGAGACTATTCCCGGTCCGCATCCTGTGTCTAAAATATCAATGGAATGCTCTCCGAAAGTCTCTTTGAAAAGTGCTTGCCAAGATCTTCTTTCCTTCTTGTTGGAAAAGCCTTTTCTAACAAATATGTTGTATGACTGGGAATTGCAGTCCCAGTGTTTTTTCAAGGATTCTTCCATCAGGATGCTATGGTATATTAATTATAAATAAGTAACATTTATTATGATTTATATATGCAATAGTAATATCCAGATTTCAGAATAATCCGCAGTGCGTTTGTCTTAATTCTTTCTAAGGTGAATAGCATAATTGATTAATTATGAATAGATGTCAATGCCCCAATAGACCACTTATAAAACGCTTGTAATTCACGCCAGTATCAGATTCTTTCTTCCTCTTGTATAGAACATAGAAGATGTAGAGAGTACCTACATATTGAAGGATGCCTCCGACGAGTTCTATAATTGCCATAGCACTACATCCGAATAACAGTGGTTGTTGGAACAATTCTATCAATGGTATCAATGTGGAGTATGATACAAGGTCCGTGTACACTGCAACTGATTGCAGAAGGATAAAATTACGGGTGAGCGAGAATATAGTGGAACCCACAAATATCACGATAAATGGTCTCATGAATTTTCTATCCATGCAAAGTATACCGAATATCAGGAAGGGTATCATCAACTGCAGATACTGTGGTGTTGAGGGGTAAAGGAACAATACTGCCGAATTCATCAGCAGGTAGAACAAGAGCATCTTGTTCTGTGTTTTCGACTCACTCACACTATGGACTCTGTAGTAGTATATTCCGAGGACCAGGGATACTATAAGAAATGCGCTGTAGGCTATCACTGTACCATAGGTCTCTATCCAGCCCAATCCTAGACCCATACCCGAATTCGTTCTGCTCGTGAGGAATGAGAATGTATCTGAAAGGCTGTTGTCCATTATGTTCGGTAGCAAGATGATAAATGACATCGATAAAGTTCCAAGAATAGAAAGCACCGAATTCTTCAGAGCCTTCATCCGATCTTTGTTTTTGATCAAGATGTAGGCGAATAGCAAGAATATGAAGAACACTGGAAAGAATTTGGTCAGTACCGCGAGACCGAACATCGAACCTGCAAAGAAGTAACGGCCCTTGATCAGGAAGAACACACAAAGGAGTATAGACAGGACGGCGAAGTTATCGAACATGCAGTTCACCGCACTGCTTACGATTACCAATGGGCAGAGGAACCATAGTGCGAAGGCCGAGTTTGCGAGTCTTCTGTTATCCGTTACTGTGATCATTATCCTGTACAGAACATATGCGACAGCAAGGTCGCAGATGAATAATGGGACTTTGAACATCATGTTGAATGAAATTGTGGTGATGGTCGAGGACAGGTTCCAATCGGTGTACTGTTCGAGGAACAACGCATCCGTCACTTTCGATCCCAGATCCCCTACACCTATGAGATTCCCCATCGAGGATATGAATGCCATGATGTATCCCCACGGAGGTGAGTAATAATACCCATCCAATTCATACAGGCCGTTGCCGGATCTGATGTTCTCGACCACCAGGGCCCAATGAGATACATCGTAGTTCTGAGTCAGGAAAAATCCCATGATCAACCTTATAGTCATTCCGATGACTGTCACCCATATGAGAGGGTGTTTTCCTAACCAGTTCAACGAGAACAGATTCGATAATGCTTTCACATAAGGTCCCGGACTGTTTTCTTCCATAGATATCTCAGGACTCATGTCTGTTCGCTCCCGTGTATTTCAATCTGAATATCACATGACCAATCTTGGGCCATCTTTTGGATATGTCATCGGAGAAGTGGAACAAGAGTATAAGCCATAGTCCTGTGTATTGCATTATACTGAACACATCAATCAATATTTCGAATATCCTTTCTGAGCTGATCATATTCGACAGCACCCATTCGGGAGATATCAGGCCGGTATATTCCGCCAATATGCAGAATATGGAATAGTTGTTGGCGGCCAATGCACTGAGCATGGAACTCACGCCTATCAGCACCCAGCATTTACGATATGTTGGGTCCTTGAATATAATCTGGAAGATCAGGAATGGTACCATCACTATGACATATTGGGGCGTGACCGATAACATCAATGAGCATGCAAGTGCAAACAGAACGTTCTCAAACAATAGGCTGTCTGCATTACCTCCATCTGATTTGTACATCCTGTAACCGAAGAAGAGCATTCCAGATATGGCGATGATTGCACCTATCATTGTGAATATCGTGGAGAAGTCCATCGTGGACGATGTCCTATTCAATATGAAAGACACAGTCTCATCCAATTGACCGTTGATGAGCTGAGGCAACATGAACACCAGAAGAGCCGAAACCGATCCCAATATGGCAGCTATCAATTTATTTTTCGCTAGGCCATCGTCGCGATGTTTCGATAATATGTAACCGACGAACACCATGATACAGAAGAACGGAAACATCTTCAGAAGTATGGCTACTACAAAAAGCGATCCTGCTAGGAAACATCTGTCCTTCAAGAGAAGCAACACTGTGAGGAGTAACGCTAATGCTGATACTGTATCGAACATGGCCTGAACAGATGACATATATATCACGATGGGACAGAGGAACCATAACCCGAATCCGTAAGCGGCTTTTTTGCGATCTTCGGTGAATTCCGTAATTGTTCTGTATATCAGGTATCCAACCACGATGTCGCAGATTATCAGAGGTATTTTTATGAGTACATTGAAGGAAGGCGTGACTATGTCCGAGACATGGAAACGGCAGTTAAGCGTTTCTATCGGCAACATATCTGTGAATGTGTTGCCCATAACACTGATGTTCAGGAATGTGTTGTTCAAAAATGATATGAATCCCAGTATGTAACCCCATATTGGAGTATAATAGTACCCGTCCAGGCTGTAAAGATTGTTTCCGCTGTTTATGTTCTCTATCACCAAGGCCCAATGATATATGTCGAAATCATACGCCAAAGGCAGAAGGACGAATCTCAGAATCAGACCTATGAGTACGATCAGGATTACAGGATACCTTAAACGACTCCATACGAATGATCTAAAAAAACCGTCCAAATCAATCATATCATCAAAGGTTTCATTGTATATATTAAATTATCAGGATTTCATGTTTGAGACACATCTGTCATATTCATTATGTTGTTACGGTTTTATCAGCACATATGTGATATTGCAGCATCTATGGCTCTTGGCTGATACAAAGAATGAGGATTCCTGTATGGTGTTTTATTACTACTTCTAGAAAAATTCACAATCGTAGGTATTCATGAAGTAATAGAACATACACAGAGATTTGGATATCTGACAATCGGCGCCTTTCCGTAATGATTTCAGTATTTTGTAGGTTTGAATACAGTAGGTTCGTAGGGATAGCAGTTTCATCAATCGAGTTTCTCCACGGGCCTTTGTGCAATATTCTATGGTGCAGTTCTATCTGTGTCCGTGCATCAGGAGTTTTCAAGACCTATATCATTCTCACCCCTGAGTTTGTTATCGGGTCTGCATTCGGAATATCTGCATACAACGGGTTGTTGTTCGTTGAATCTCGGTATTCATGATTCTCATAGCATCCATTTTTCTTACTTTTCCCTTCGCAATCAGAATATCGGCGATTTTCATTATATGCTCCTGTATATTCTGTATGGCTGCAATATTTTTCATGTCTGAATATGTCCATCTGAGATCAACCCATTCCATTCATTACAGGATCAGGTATGTGTCTGTGTTTGGAGGTTGACTGATTCTGATGTCCATGCCAAACATCGTATCGATCACCACAGACTTATTACCCGATCCTCAGATGATAATCTTGAAATTATTATTAAATACTTATCATAATATTATTAATATCTAATTAAATTGTTTTAAAATAATAATAATCATGGGCATTCCAGGGGGAATGTGGTGCCATTTCATGTGAATCTCAGTTAAACCCCATATTCATAGATCAGGGATGATAGGACGTCCGTGCACCTGTAACGGATTTCTGTATTTTTCAATGGAAAACGAATATGACTTTAAATCGTATGTTCTCGATTCATTGAATGTCACACTTACAGGTGTGAAACTCATGCGTAAGGGATTGACAACCCATTCATCATCTGAAGTCATGCTGTGTTCCAGTGAGGGGGATATAATATCATGGACACGATCATCCGATATTATCACGGTGTTGTGTACGGTCATTATCGATGAGATGGAGCCATCATCATCTAATGTGATCGACCCAGTATCTGCATTTATCCCTATGGCGGTGGGATCGAAGGCGGAGATGCGGCCTACAGGAGTCCCTATATCTGTCGGTACCGCAGGTTCGAAGGATCTCAGCCTTCCGTTCTCATATAACGACAGTCCGTTTCTGATGGGAACACATCCAAAGGGTGTTCCTATCTTCACGATCTCTCTAGGCCAAAGGGTTATCGATCTTACATTTCCTGATCTGTAGAATGATATGTTGATTACCTTTGATTTTACCCTTCCCTGGGGAATTTCGAAATCCAGGATGGGACATAAAGCGCTCTCATCCTCTTCCGACCAATATCCGCTTATCTTGCCGTTTGTCGGAAATACTCTCTTCAATTCCCCAGTATCATAGAACATTACCTTTTCGGCGGGCACGGTTCCTATAGGTGTCGTTATCTTAATGGAATCTTCCAAGGATATTGAACGCAGATCCCCTTGCTTGGAACAGGATAACGAGCCATTGTATTTCTTACGCAAGTCTCCTTCTGTGAACTGCGGTATCATCGAGCCATATCCTGTGATGATCTCATTCCTCTCATTGAGCGTGTACACCATGCTGTCTCCATACCTGGACATGAAAGATACGCCTTTGAGTTCATCATGTGTAACTTTTGGCAATGCAACCTCTCCTTATCATTATTCTGACGCCGGATTTCTCTTTTATTTGGGAGATCTCTATTCTGTTGTCTTTGGCAAGTTCCTCAATCCATGGGGGAAGATGTTCGCATAATAAGCTCAATGATATGAATGGAGAGGTTTCCACGAATTCCTTTAAAAGCATCTTGGATGAGAGTTCTGGATGCTCCGATTGTGCATGTATGAGGTCAAAGGTGTAGTTCCCGTCAGACATTTCTGACACAGGTTGTGGAATTTCCCCCTGGGGTTCTTCCTTGAGGTCTATCATTCCCTCCAGGAATTCCAGGTCTTCAATATCGAAATCCTGCACTTCCAATATCTTCAAACCAGCTTTATCGAACATATGGTAAGGAAGACCAATGATGGATGTCCCTATGACGGCTGTGCAATCGTTAATTTCAGAACATATCCTCTTCATAGACGACCTCATGCCCTCGATATTGTCCTTCGGATCTAGATGATATTCCAACTCGGAGATTTCCTCCCAATCATCTCCTGCGCCTTCGTATATGATCATGGCCTGTCCGTCAACGGCTGAGCACGCCAAACCTTTTCCGTTGATTATCAACGCCATCCTCTTTTTTTCTGTCATTTTTAGACCACCTTATCTGTACGTGACAAACAGATACGAAAGATTATGAAAAACCGACCACGAAGGTGTTTTCAATTCGATTCCTAACGTATCGTCATTTGCCTAAGTTTTTTAAATTATATTAGACATTTGTATATTAAATAATGTATTATTTAGATGAATACTGCGTATTTGGACAGATTTTATATAAGATTAGCTACTAACAACGATTGCCATCGTTCGTATGAGCAGGATCATGCTCGGAGGATATGGAGGAACGGAAAATGAGGCAAGTAGCAATCTATGGAAAAGGTGGAATAGGCAAGTCCACAACGACACAGAATCTTAACGCAGGTCTCGCTGAGGCGCTCGGTACACAGAATATGATCATAGGATGTGATCCTAAAGCCGATTCGACGAGACTTATACTGGGAGGTTTGGCTCAAAAGACCGTCCTCGATACCCTTCGTGATGAGGGTGAGGACATAGAATTGGATGCTGTACTCAAGCCGGGATACAAGAACATAAAGTGTGTGGAATCAGGAGGACCTGAACCCGGTGTAGGGTGTGCAGGCAGAGGAATAATAACGTCCATAAACCTCTTGGAAAGACTCGGTGCGTACACTGACGATCTTGACTATGTTTTCTATGATGTGTTGGGAGATGTTGTTTGCGGAGGTTTTGCCATGCCCATACGTGAAGGGAAAGCTCAGGAGATCTACATAGTGTGCTCCGGTGAGATGATGGCCCTGTATGCTGCGAACAACATAGCCAAGGGTATATCCAAATACGCGAACACCGGCGGTGTGCGTTTGGGCGGTTTAATATGCAACTCCCGTAAGGTCGATGGTGAGGCGGAATTGGTTTCCGCTGTGGCCAAGGAGATCGGTACTCAGATGATCCACTTCGTTCCCAGAAGTCCAGATGTCACAAAGGCCGAGATCAACAAGAAGACAGTCATAGACTACAGTCCGGAAGTCCAGCAGGCTGAAGAATACAGGGAGTTGGCAAGGAAGATAGACTCCAACAAGAATTTCGTCGTACCCAAGCCCATGAGTCAAGAGAGATTAGAGGAAATCCTGATGGAATTCGGATTCTCAGGATGAGGTGATCATAGATGTACATGATAAAAGCGATAGTCAGGCCCGAGAAATCAGGTAAGGTCATGTCCGATCTCATGGATGCTGGATTCCCTGCTGTGACGAAGATGGATGTGTTCGGTCGTGGTAAACAGAGGGGTATGATGATAGGCGACATAAGGTACGATGAGATACCTAAGGAGATGCTCCTGATAGCTGTCAAGGATGAGGAGAAGGATGAGGTCATAAGGAACATCCTGCACAGTGCACGTACAGGTGAGAACGGACATTTCGGTGACGGCCGTATATTTGTACAGCCCATTGTGGAGTCATACACCATAAGTAAGTCATCTAAGGATTAAGCGGTGGGATTATGAAGGAAATCATGGCCATCATAAGGCCCGACAAGATGAGTGAAACCGTGGATGCGTTGTCCGATGCAGGTTTTCCTGGATTGACATGCAGGGCATGTATGGGAAGGGGTGTGCAGATGTTACCCTCTCACATAGAGGGGGTACCTTCTGAGGTCCTGTGTGCACCTGCGGATGAGATACTGTTACAACATTCCCGTCTGATAGCAAAGAGGTACATGTCCGTGATGGTCAACGATGATGACGTACCGAAAGCGGTGGAGACCATCATCACTGTGAATCACACCGGTAAACCCGGTGATGGTAAGATATACGTATTGCCAGTGCAGGAATCGTACAGGGTCCGTACTGGAGAGCTTGTAACGGAGGAATGATATGACGCTTACAAGGGACGAGATACTCGCCAAATACGATCCACGTGTGTTCAAGAACAGGAAGGAGCACATCATAACGGTGGATTCCGAGGAACCTGACAAACAGATAGTTGCCAACTCCAGAACCGTACCAGGTATCATGACCCACAGAGGTTGCTGTTACGCAGGATGCAAGGGGGTGGTATTGGGTCCGATCAGGGATGTGATGGTCATAACCCATGGCCCTATCGGATGCGGATTCTACTCTTGGGGAACCAGACGTAACAAGGCGAACGATCCGGATGGAGTATGGTTACAGTACTGTTTCTCTACTGACATGCAAGAACCCGATATAGTCTTCGGTGGTGACAAGAAGCTGAGGAAGGCCATAGACGAAGGTATGAAGACCTTCAAAGTAAAGCCCAGGGCCATAATGATATGCTCGACCTGTCCGGTAGGTCTGATAGGTGATGACATACACGCAGTTGCAGCAAAGGCAGAGGCAGATTACGGGATACCTTGCATGGCTTTCAGTTGTGAGGGTTACAAGGGCGTATCGCAATCAGGTGGACACCACATAGCCAACAATACTCTGATGAGACGTGTGATAGGATCGAATGTAGATGCTCCTTCGGCATCCAAGTATTCCGTCAACATCCTCGGAGAGTACAACATAGGCGGTGACGGATGGGAGGTGGAACGTATCCTGCAGCGCTGTGGTATCGAAGTAGTCTCGATATTCACAGGAGACGGCAGCTACGAGAAGATCAGCAGGGCTCATACGGCCACACTTAACCTAGTCCAGTGTCACAGATCCATCAACTATATCGCGGACATGATGAAGACCAAGTATGGTATAGATTGGCTCAAAGTCAATTTCATCGGTATCAAGTCCACGATAAAATCGCTTCATGACATAGCTGATTATTTCGGTGATGAAAAGTTGAGCAAGCGTGTTGATGAGGTCATAGAAGAGGAGATGTCCGCCATAGCAGATGATGTGGAATACCTGCATTCCAAATTGGAGGGAAAGACCGCAGCCATATACGTCGGAGGGTCCAGGAGTCACCATTACCAGTTGCTCATGCAGGATTTCGGTATAACCTGTGTAGCAGCCGGATACGAATTTGCCCATCGTGATGACTACGAGGGGCGTGAGGTGATACCCACTATCAAAAGTGATGCTGACAGTAAGAACATCGAATCCATAGTCGTCGAGGCTGATCCGGAGCGTTACAAGAAGTATCTCTCGGAGGAGCGTTACAACGAGTTGAAGGACAAGATGGAGCTGGATGATTACGCGGGTATGATACCCGATATGGTGGATGGTAGTATAGTGATAGATGATATGAACGAATTCGAATCAGAGGAGATAATCAAGAAACTGAAACCTGACATATTCTTCTCTGGAATAAAGGACAAGTATATGTTCGAAAAATCAGGAGTATATTCCAGGCAGCTTCACTCCTATGATTACAGCGGCCCATATGCTGGTTTCTCGGGTGCATGCAAGTTCGGACACGATCTTGTGATGGGACTCACGATACCCGCATGGAAGTTGATAACCCCTAAGTGGAAGAAAGAGCCCCTACTGGAGGCTACATTTGAATCAAAGGGGGTGCAGTGATGTTAGATTTAACGCCTGTAGAGAGCGTCGAACGTGAGGTCCTCAGGATCAACCCATGTAAGACCTGTCAGCCAGTAGGTGCGTTGTACGCGGCATTGGGTGTGCACAAGTGCATGCCCTACAGCCACGGTTCGCAGGGATGTATCTCGTATCACAGATCCGTGCTGTCCAGGCACTTCAAGGAACCTGCCAGTGCTGTATCGAGTTCGTTCACAGAGGGTGCCTCGGTGTTCGGAGGCGGAAGCAATCTGAAGACCGGTGTCAAGAATGTGTTCGAGATATACAATCCCGATATAATCGCTGTGCACACGACCTGTCTCAGTGAGACGATAGGTGATGATGTACGTTCGATCATACAGGAGATCGAGGTGCCTGAGGGTAAGTATGTGGTTCATGCGAACACCCCCAGTTATGTTGGGTCCCATGTCTATGGGTATTACAATATGATGTGCGGTTTCATCAATTACCTCTCGAGGTCCACTGGAGTCCAGAACGGTAAAGTGGCCATCTTCCCCGGTTGGATGAATCCAGGGGACCTCGTAGAAATAAAGAGACTGGCGGATGTGTGCGGGCTCAAGTACATAATGTTCCCCGATCAGAGCGGTGTCATGGACGCTCCTCTGTTGGGCAAGTATGAGATGTATCCTGCAGGAGGCACCAAGATCTTCGAGATAGAATCTCTGGGAGATTGCAGCTGTGTGTTGGGTCTCGGGAACACCATATCCTCAGAACCATGTTTCGCATTGGAGCGTAAGTGCAAGGTTCAGCACAGGATAATCCCCTATCCAATAGGTGTTGAGAACACCGATGATATGGTGATGCACATGGTCAGACTTGCCGGATCGGGCGAGGTGGCATCAAGTCTTGAGAACGAACGCGGGCAACTCATCGATATGATGATCGATTCGCATCAGTACTACTCGGGAAAGAAGGTAGCCATCTATGGAGATCCTGATACAGTTCTGGGTGTCATGAAGTTCGTCCTAGAGCTTGGTATGATTCCCAAATATGTGATAACCGGAACCCAGGGAGATAAATTCAATAAAGAGGCAGCATCGATACTCGATAAATACAGTATGGAAGGCTGCAAGGTGAAGAGCAACGCCGATCTCTTCGAGCTCCATCAATGGATTAAGGCAGAGCCTGTAGACCTGATGATAGGTACCACATACGGTAAGCAGATCGCCAAAGCGGAGAAAATACCGCTGGTCCGTGTTGGATTCCCGGTGCTAGACCGTTATGTCCATCCATACATGCCGATAGTCGGTTACAAAGGTTCCATGCGTATGTTGGAGATGATCACGAACGCCCTTTTGGATGAACGTGATCGTGAATGCGAGGATAAGGACCTGGAAATCGTAATGTGATGAGGTCGGATTCAAACCATTTAAACAAACCCCTTGACTAATAATCGGAGGTCTACCATGAGCATGGAATTGGATGTTATCCTAGAGGAACGTAAGGCATTCATACGTCACGGTCAGGAAAGCGGTATAAAATGTGAATCAGACAGTGTTTCCGGAGCTGTGAGTCAACGTGCATGTGTGTATTGCGGTGCACGTGTGGTGCTGAATCCGATAACCGATGCATTCCATATAGTGCACGGTCCAATAGGTTGTGCCAGTTACACCTGGGACATAAGAGGGAGTCTGACAAGTGGCAGTGATGAGTTTCGTAACAGTTATTCTACCGATATGACCGAGAAGGATGTCATATTCGGTGGAGAGAAGAAGTTATCCTCTGCCATCGAGGAGGTCATACAAAAGTATCATCCGCCTTTGATATTCGTATACGCTACATGCATAGTGGGAGTTATAGGGGACGATATAGGAGCTGTGTGCAAGGCTGCTGAGGCCGCCCACCCTGACGTCCGTGTGATTCCCGTGCAGTCTCCTGGATTCTCCGGTAACAAATCCTACGGATACAGGTTGGCATGTGAATCCATAATGAATCTTATACGGCCTTACAAGGATATTCCTAAGGTCAAAGGTATCAATTTCCTTGGCGATTACAATCTTGCCGGGGAAACCTGGATCGTCAAGGGTTATCTGGAATCGATCGGGATACCTATAGTCACGGCATTCACAGGGGATTCCAGTTATTCGAAATTGATAAATGCACCGAGCGCTCAGTTGAACATAGTCCAATGTGCCGGATCCATGACATATCTTGCGAAGTGCATGGAAAGTGAGTTCGGTATACCGTACATGAAGATCAGTTTCTTCGGTGTGGAGGATACCTCTGCATCATTGCTCCGCATAACAGAGGCCGTAGGTACAGAAGAGAATGTACGTGCTGCCAAAGATCTGATTGCAAGGGAAGAGGCCAGAGTCAAACCCATAATAGAGGGGTACAAGTCCCGTCTGAAGGGCAAGACTGCTGCAATATACGTTGGAGGAGGATTCAAGGCCATATCCCTGATAAGACAGTTCAATGCCCTCGGAATGAAAACGGCAATGGTAGGGACACAGACAGGTACGCCTGAGGATTATGAGATCATAAGGCAGATCGCGGATGAGGACACCATAGTATTGGATGATGCCAATCCTGCGGAGCTGGAGGCATTCATGAGAGAGAAGGATGTGGATATCCTGGTGGGTGGGGTCAAGGAGCGTCCCTTGGCATACAAACTGGGTGTTGCGTTCTGTGATCATAATCATGAGAGGAAGCATGCCCTTGCAGGCTACGAAGGTGTGTTGAATTTCGTCAGGGAGATCGATTCCTCCATAAACAGTCCTGTTTGGCATTACGTCAAGGGGGGTGAATGAACATGACAAAAGACCTAGTGTGTCTGAATGTCAACCCCTGCAAGATGTGTATGCCGATGGGCAGCGCTACCGCAATGTACGGTATACGCGGATGTATGACGATCCTTCACGGTTCTCAGGGTTGTAGCACGTACATAAGACGCCACATGGCAACGCATTACAACGAACCGGTGGATATAGCCTCATCATCACTAACAGAGAACGGTACTGTAATGGGAGGGGAGAGGAATCTCAAGAAGGGACTCGAAAACCTCATACGTCTTTACGATCCGGAGGTTGTAGGGGTGGCCACCACATGTCTGGCTGAGACCATAGGGGAGGATGTGCCACGTATACTGGAGGATTTCAAAAAGGAGCATGATGACGATGTGATTCTCATACCCATATCCTCAGCCGGTTATTCTGGAACCCAATTCGAAGGTTATTTTAAAGCTCTGCGTTCGGTAGTCGAGAATGTGGAAGGGGATACTTCACCGAACAACATGATCAATGTCGTGGTCGGACCAATGTCCCCTGCGGATGTCCGTTGGTTGAGAAGATTGTTGGACAGGTCGGGATTGGAGTACATACTCCTTCCGGATATTTCGGACAATCTGGATAGCGGCCATCATGAACATTACTCCAGACTTCCGACCAAGGGAACGTCCATACATGATATCTGCAAGATGAGCGGTGCGAGGGCCACGATAGAGATATCCTCATTCGTGCCTGAGAGCCTCTCGCCAGGTGAATTCCTGAGAGAGGAATACGGAATACCGCTCGTTCGTCTGAACCTGCCTACAGGTTTGCGTGACAATGATTCTCTGATGGAAGCTATAAGGTCGTTAGGAGGGAGGATGGATCAGGCTGTTGTGGAGGAACGCTCCAGGTACTTGGATGCCATGGTGGATTCCCATAAGCACAATTCCCGTGGACGTGCAGCTGTGTTCGGTGAGCCGGATTTCATCTATTCAGTGGTTCGTATGATGGTAGAGAACGGTATATCCCCGAAGGTTGTGGCCACAGGTTCTGTTTCACAGGCATTCAAGGATGCCATCAGAAAGGAACTGTCCGATACTGATTCCGAATGTGTGATAATGGACGACACCGATTTCGATTCGGTTGAGAAAGCCATACTCGAAGGGGGAGTCAACGTCATGGTCGGAAGTTCCGACGGAAGACGTATAGAGGAGAGGGATAAAATCCCACTGGTACGCTGTGCTTTTCCTATACATGATCACATCGGAGGGCAACGTATCCGCATGTCTGGGTACGACGGAGGGATGTCTTTTATGGACAGCATCACAAACGTTCTCATCGACGGTGTGGAAACAACGTTCAGAGAAGATCTCAAGGAGCGGTATTACACAGGTGACATGAGTCCGATCCATCCGTCCCAAGTGATATCAGGTACGGTATCCAGGAGCAAGGATTGTACGAGTAAGGTACAGGCCGATAGAATGGATGAAACCATATTGATTGCAGTATCCTCGAAGAGCGGGGTCCTTGTAGACCAGCATTTCGGGATGAGTGATGATTTTTACATTTATAAGTGCAGTAAATCTGAAGGGATAAGATTCTGGGAACACCGCAGTGTGTTCGGTTCTGAGGATGGATCCTTCTGCTGTGGAGGGCCCGGATCCCGTGCTAACAGAAACGATGGTAACAAGATAGAGAGGATTCTCAACGTGATAAAGGACTGTGATGCGGTCGTTTCGATGCGTATAGGGGAAGCCCCTCAGAAAAGACTCAAAGAACTGGGGATATCATGTTTCGTGATGACGGGAAGGATCGAGGACGTAGCGGAAATGACGATGAATGAGATGATCAAGGAGGAATGACTAGATGATACAACCTAAATACCATTTGTTTGTGTGTACGAGCTGCAGACCCAACGGAGTCCAGAAAGGACTCTGTTTCACCAAGGGATCTCCGCAGATCATACAGAGGTTCATGGAGGAGATAGAGGATCGCGGATTGAGTTCCGATGTAATGGTGACGAACACCGGATGTCTCAGTGTGTGTGAGAAAGGGCCGGTGGCAGTCGTCTATCCGGAAGGTGTGTGGTACGGCAATATCACCGAGGACGATGTCAGCAGGATAGTCGAAGAGCATTTCGAGAATGGTAATCCTGTTGAAGATCTGATGATATAAGTGGTCTCCATGAACAACAAGAATTCACTGAACGCTCAGGATGTGGCCGATATGCTGAACATAGCGAGGAACACCGTGTACGAATTGGTGAAACGTGGTGAGCTCAACTCATATACTGTCGGTCGTAAGATGCGTTTTACTGCAGATGATGTTGATCAATACATAAGGAGATCCAAAAGGATACAAGAAGACGTTGAACCTCAAGAAGAACCCCAATATGTTGATGCGGAAACGACAGTGCATGCACCTGGTCTGATAATCTCAGGTCAGGATATAATGTTGGATGTCTTGTCTTCATGCATAAGCGAACGGGGAGGGGGGATGTGTCTCAGATCGTATTCAGGTAGCTATGACAGTCTGGTGAATCTCTATAAGGGGAGGGTCGATGTGGCATCCTCACACCTCTGGGATGGGGATACCGGGGAATACAATGTCCCATATGTCAAAAGACTCCTGCCTGGAATACCTACAACGTTGATACACTTGACATGCAGGACACAGGGATTCTATGTAAAGAAAGGAAATCCTCTAGATATAAGGGGATGGGAGGATCTGATGAGGGATGATATCAGGATGATCAACAGGGAGAAGGGAGCAGGTTCAAGGGTTCTCCTGGATGAGAATCTTCGTCTGATAGGTGTATCCGGGAGATCCATCAAAGGTTATGAACGCGAATCCAATTCTCATATAACCGTGGCGACCACAGTCTCAAGGGGCGGAGCGGATCTGGCCGTTGGCGACATGAAAGTGATCAAACAGGTTTCCGATCTTGATTTCATACCTCTTCAGAAGGAGAGCTACGATCTCGTGGTCAGGACCGAGGATCTCGACACCAAGCAGATCGATACCATGTTGCAGATAATAAGATCCAAGGAGTTTTGCCAGGAATTCTCCAATGTCGATGGTTATGATACCAAGGACATGGGTAAGATCATAGGAAATTAAGATTGAATGGTGGTCGTCACCTTTCATAACCTTTAACATCTTTTCATTTTGTTTTTTAGACAAATATCTAATATATTCTATTTTTATTGTACACTTATTTAATAGTATCAAATTATATTATATATATGTCTAAAATATAATTAAATTGAACGTAACATTACGGATATTGACATGCTTCGATATCGAAATGTTACGTAACATGATGATACGGAGTGTGTCAAATGGAGAAAAAGAATATGATCGCAGTAGTGGTCGCTCTTGTGGTGGTCGTGGCCGCTGTTGGTGTTGGGGCATATGCACTCAGCAACAATGACAATAATAAGACAGAAGTGAAGATATTCGCTGCCGCAAGTATGACTGACACGATGAATGAACTTATAGCTACTTACGAGTCAGATGTTGATACAAATGTTACATTTACAGCATCATATGCTTCTTCGGGTTCATTGGTTGTAAGTCTCAACAATATGCCTAATGATGCAGATATCCTTGTAACGGCAAGTCTCTCAAGTATGCAAACCGCCGATTCCAATGGAGATATAACCGAATATGTTTATTATTTGACCAACGATCTCGTGATAATCTGTCTTGCTGAGAATGCTGAACTTTTCGAAGAAGCATTTGCAGAGGAAGGGTTTGCAGCTTTCGCAGACAGCGATATATTCTCTTCAGATGACACAGTGGCATTTGGAGGCGCCGGAGTACCTGCAGGTAACTATGCACGTACGGCTCTTTCCAACACGGAAGTGGATGGCACTCCTTTGTTTGAAGGTGATGTAAAGACTGAAGAGGGATATTCCGACCTTATAGTGCCCGATATAAACAATTGTAGCAGTGTCAGAACAGTACTTTCGGCTGTTGAGACAGGTTCTGCGATAGTTGGGGTCGTCTACGCTACTGATAAGGCGATCTCTGATGAACCCCTGACAACATTGTACACTGCAACTGAGGAGGAGATCGGAGAGGTCATTTACTGTCTCGGTCTTGTGGATAACACCAATAGTAGTGAAGAGCTCCAAGCTGCTGATGAGTTCTACGATTGGTTGTACACCAGCAGTGCCGCAGCGTCCATACTGGAAGAGTATGGTTGGACCATATACGGAAGTTGAAACAAAGAGGCGTACCTGATGGTACGCCTCGAATATCAACAGAGGAATTATATGGATTGGATAATCACCAACTGGTCGCCTTTCTGGATATCTCTTAAGGTAGCTGGACTGGCTACTGTATCGGCTGTCATACTGGGTATCCTTGCTGCTTGGCTGGTCAATCGTGTCGATAAAGGTAAATCTCTGTTAGATGCGATATTCATACTTCCGTTGATATTACCGCCTACGGTGTTGGGATTCCTGATACTCGAAACTGTATCCATACACAGCCCCATCGGAGAGTTCCTTCTGGACATCGGTATAAAACTGACAATGGACTGGAAAGGTGCGGTACTGGCATCGACCATTGTGGCATTCCCGTTGGTCTATCGTTCGGTTAGGGGGTCCTTGGAGTCATTCGACGATAACATACTGAATGCTGGTAGGACCCTTGGCATGTCAGAGAGGTCTATATTCATATCCGTGATCTTGCCCAACATAGTTCCGGGCATAATGGCCGGTTCAATACTGGCATTCGCAAGAGCATTGGGAGAGTTCGGGGCGACCATGATGGTTGCCGGAAACATAATCAATAAAACGCAGACGATGTCGATAGCAGTATGGTCCGCATATTCGGGCGGTAATATGGAACTGGCATACAATTGGGTGATTGTGCTCATAGCGATATCGTTCGTGGTGATCGTTATCATGAACTGGATTGGTTACAGACAAAGGAAGACGATTAGGGGTAGATGAATGTCGCTCTACGTAAAGATAAAAAAGAAACTGGGCAATTTCAATCTGGATGTCGAATTCGAATCGAATGATGAGACCGTGGCACTCCTGGGCGAATCAGGCAGCGGTAAGAGTATGACTCTCAAATGCATAGCAGGGATAGAGAAACCCGACGAAGGCCTGATAATCCTCAACGGACGCGTACTGTTCGATTCACAGAAAAAGATAAACCTGCCTTCTAGGAAACGTAATGTCGGCATATTGTTCCAGAACTACGCACTATTTCCCAACATGACCGTTGAGGGGAATATAACCGTGGCTATGAAGGGAGCATCGGATGCTGAGAAGAGGCATAAGGTCGAGGAGATGGTTGAATTGTTCTGTCTTCAAGGTCTTGAGAAGAAGCATCCTTCGCAATTGTCAGGAGGTCAGCAGCAGAGAGTTGCCACAGCCAGGTTGTTGGCTTCAAGTCCAGACATAATACTGCTGGATGAACCTTTTTCGGCGTTGGACAGCCATCTAAGATGGAAATTGGAGTTGCAACTAACGGAGGATCTTTCAAGGTTCAATGGAACCGTGATACTGGTGTCCCATAACAGGGATGAGGCATATCGTATGTCCAATGAGATAATAGTGATAAAGAACGGAAAATGCACTCTGCCTATGGATAAAGTCCATCTGTTTGGAGATCCGGGAACCGTGGATGCGGCAGTGGTATCGGGATGCAGGAACATAGTTTCCGCGACAAGATTGGATGAGCATCATGTGAGGGTCCCACAATGGGGGGTTGATATGACAACGGAATCTGAGGTCATGAATGATCTGCATTCGATAGGGATACGCGCACATCTCATTGAACGTGACGGGGATCAGAACGTCCTGAACTGCACTGTGTGCCGGGTTATAGAAGGTCCTTTTGAATGTTCAGTCATCCTATCCCTCAATTCAGCACCGAATTCAGAATCAGGGGAGGAGAAGTTACTGTATTGGCAGATAAGTATCACTGAAGATCTACCGAATGTTGGTGATACAATCAATCTGTATGTTCCAATCGACAAGGTGTTGCTATTGACCTGACTGAAATGGGGTATTTTATTTGTTTTATACTTTTTAATTATAGGCCGTGTAGTCGCCTTTTTATGGTTGTCAGTTGAATTCCACCTCATTTTTCTCAACATCTTTAGCACGTGATTTAGAAAGTAATCCCAATTCCATCCAGGCCGCATCGAATACTGCTATTGGAGTCAAACACGGTACGGATAGCGTTGCCCTCACATCCGGATCTACAACCTTACTGTTCCTATAATCTGTGACATCATTGGTTGATATCATGTCTAGTTTCTTGGCATAAGCCACCACGTTGGGGCAGTCGGATTCTATGGAGATCTTTATGTTTCCATCCTCTAGGAGTTCTGCTGTGACTTTGTTAGTTTTACCGCACGTATTCATATGGGCTGTTACCGTAGAAGTCATATTGATCACATATATTATAGGCATATTTATATATAAAACAATTCAAAAAATCAATATTATTCATTTTTTTAAGGCATACATCCA
>CAZUIU010000004.1:0-212727 GCA_964620455.1 uncultured Candidatus Methanogranum sp. | reverse complement strand
TCATTGTCTGGATACATGATTCCGTTATAATAATCTTAACCAGAATTACATAGAACGTTGATCCACTTAAGATAAGAGATATCGCTTACGAGAGGGTGTTGGTCTAGAACATACATCCACAGTATTATTGAAGTTAAACGCATTATAGGTCATTGAATTGTACTCATGTATGTTCAAAAGATTTTCAAAAGGTGTACAATCGTCTGAAAGTAATGACAGCCAGTTGGGGATAAGGTCCAAGATAGATTTTAAAGTAAAGGTGTACTGATTTTGGAATCATGGTGCTGGAATTTTTACTAACGTTGTTACCTGTATCCTATAGAGTGCCTCGATTCAAATAATTAGAATATTGTGGAAGTGAATTTACAGTGCGGTGCAGATGATGTACATATGCTCAATGTCTAACAATCCTCACAGGCAGGCCTGACGATGCCATTATGTTTTTTATCGTAGAAATATCCTCATCCGACAAGGAAGGATCTGCATCCATACCGTATTTGCGGTCCAGTTCGTCGTATTTGCTGAGTCCCAGCCTGTGATACGGCAGTATGTCCACTCCTTCCAGTCTTCTGTCCGGACTTATTTCTTTTAAGAATTCCGCGGTCCTTCTGAGCATGTCCGGGGAATCGTTCATCCCTTTAACCAAAGGCATACGCACCGTGACTCTCGCTCCGGATTCCAGAAGTTTTCTGAGATTGGACAGTATGGGTTCGTTGCCACACCCTGTCAGTTTCCTGTGTATGTCCGTGTCCAGGGCTTTGAGGTCATATAGGAAGACATCAGTGACGGGTACAAACTCCTTGATCACTTCCCAGTTAGTGTACCCGCACGTTTCTATGGCGGTGTTGATCCCATGTCCTTTGCATCTTTTGAGAAGTTCCACGGCGAAGGTGTGCTGTTGTGTCACCTCTCCCCCTCCCAGAGTCACTCCGCCTCCGGATGTCATGTAGAACATCTCGTCCTGCATTACAACTCTCATCACATCGTCCAAGGTCATCTCGCGGCCGCATATGCTTATAGCTTTCGACGGACATCTGGATTCGCATATCAGACATCCGGTGCATTCCTTGTCACGGTCTACACCATGTGAAAGCTCTCCGTTTTCCATAGATATGCTGTGGATGTCCTCGGGACATACGGTCTCGCATGTTCCGCATCCTGTGCAGAGACTTCTCATGAGCAGGATTTCCGTATCGCGCGACTGGCTTTCAGGATTTGCGCACCATATGCATTTCATGGGGCATCCTTTGAAGAACGCCAATGTCCTCACGCCTTTTCCGTCATAAAGGGAGTACTTCTGTATGTTGAATATCCTGCCGACCGGTTCCCTGTAACCTCTTTCAGTCATTGTATGATCCTGCCATAAAGTTGAATGGTCCTGCCATAAGGCAGGACCTTGTGTTTATCAAGATGTTTTGTACCACTTGGGCAGATACTTATCCAGAAGGCTTCTACCGTACTCCGTTATGGTATAGAAGCATTCCAGATCTCCGTTCTCGTCGAAGGTCACATTGACTTCGTCCGCGATGCCATTGGCCTTCATGGAGAGGAAGTGTTCTTCCACTTCCTTCTTCTTGAAGTACTTCATCTGTCCGTATTCACTCTTCAGAGCGACCAGAGCGGTGGCTGGCGATGCCGTTTCCACGCTTCCAAGGTACTCCAGCAGTTTGAATCTGAACGGCAGCATCTCACTCATCGTTGATCGCCTCTTTGTGCCTGTGGAAGAAATCCCTAGGATCTACAGATACCAGTATTGCTCCGACCAGGATGATCAATACGCCTACCGTGATGTAGGGAATCGCTCCGATGGAATCCTGATATGCGTAATAGCCGAGTGCACTTCCAGGCAGGATGACCAACATACTGATGAGAGGCGTCCATGCAGCGTACGTCATGTTCAACGCCATACCTTTTCCGACACCGGCCATGTTGTTGGCCCTGTACCAGCAGAGGTATGATATCGCGGCCGCGAGTCCTGAAAGGATCGCTAACATGAATGTACCCGAGCTTATCGTTTCGGCGAAGACATCCGCACCAGATATGTTGTATTCGCTGTCCGGGAACAATGTGAATACTCCAACGAATACCACGAGGGACACTATCGACGATGTTATGAACCTTATATTGATGGCTATCTTGGGGTCTATCAAAGGGGTTCCGTAGGCTGCTACGGTACCCTCGAATCCCCATCCGAAGGCCGCCACGAGGAAGCATCCGATACCTAGGTAGAACGTGCTTCCAGCATTGAGCATGCTTCCTGTCATACCGACGGTGATGGCACCAATAACACAGATGGCCACTCCTGCCCACACCCTCTTCACGATCACCTGGTGCAGTATCAGGTATCCCAGGAACACACCGAACACACAATAGAGTGCCGAGATAGGTCCTGCGAAACCCGATGCACTGGTACCGAATCCCACATAGTAACATCCTTGTGCTAGCGGGCCGCCTATCAGTCCACAGGCGATCATTATCAATCCGGGTTTGGTCTTGAACGACTGTATCAGATCCCTGCCTCTCCCCTGTATCACGTTGTATATCGTCAGCATTATGGCGGCGAAGGTATCGTTGAACGCCATGAATACCAATGGTGCTATTAAGAGTGCTACCATTGCTGCCGTGTTACCCGGGTCTATATAGTTGTACTTATAAACGCTGGTCCATTCCCAGTACCAAAGGCCTCCGATGATGGCACCGTTGATACCGTAGGTCAGACCGGATATGACACCGTTGACGGTGCCTTTCTTTTCGAATTCCGAATCTTGTCTTTCTTTAGCTACAGCTACAGCTGTTATATTACTCAGTTTCATCCCTCCTTTGGGAGGTCGGTACCGGAGGATCCGGTCCGACCGGTTAAAAGTGTACTCAGATCTCCGAGATCATAGTACGGCTTATTATCTCGTCCTGTACCTCCTTGGACAACTCGACGAAGAATGCGCTGTATCCTGCAACACGTATGATCAGGTCTCTGTATGATTCCGGATCGGCCTGCGCCTTTCTCAGGACGTCGTCGTTCACATAGCTGAACTGCATCTGTCCGTTGCCGAATATGGATGCGGTTCTGAGGAGTGTTATGAGACTCGATCTACCCTCCGGGGTGTCGAGAATTCCCTTCATTATCTTGAAATTGTGGACCATTCCTATGTCCATGTCTTCCACTGATATCTTGCTGACCGACTTTATTATGGACGTGGGTCCGTTCTTATCGGCACCCTGCGAAGGGCTTATTCCGTCAGATAGCGGCATACCAGCCAGACGTCCGTTGGCAGTCGCTCCAGTTATCATACCAAACGGTGTGTTGTTCGATATCGATAAAGTGCCCACCGCGAAGACGGAGTACAAGGTCCTATACTGGAGATGGTCGTTCTCGGTCCAGGTGACTATATCTGATGCGATGTTATCAACATCATCTATATCGTTACCGTACTTCGGTGCATTGATGCACTCCATGCGGAGTCCCTCATAACCTTCGAAGTTGTTCCAGAGGGCCTCCCTGATCTGTTCTAGGGTGTACTTCTTCTCATCGAATACAAGTTTCTTGATTGCTTCCATGGAATCAGCGTATGTACCTAGTCCAGACCATACCAGTCCGGGGCCGAAGTTGTGTACGGCTCCGCCTGCCGTGACATCCTTTCCACTCTCCATACATCCTTCCACAAAAAGAGACATCAATGGTTTCGGGAAGTAATCTCTAGCTACGATTTGGCTCACAGTTGTGCCTATTGCGGAGAGTCTAGTTATATAGTCAATCTGTTTTTTGACGGCAGTGTCAAACTGTTCATATGTTTCGAATCCTGAAAGGTTTCCAGTATCCAGTCCTGCATCGACACCGTTCATTCTCTGAATTCCACGATTCAATGCAAATTCTATCGCTATCGGCCACTCAGTGTATCCAGTAGATGTCCACTGGTATATGCGCCCTGATTTTTGAGGTTCTACGCATCCCATCATGCAATAATCGCGGGCATCCTCGATAGGCATACCCTTCTGAAGCATCATCTTTATGTGAGCATCGTCGAAGTGGCACGCCGGGAATCCCAGGCCTGCTTTTATGACATCCACTATCTTATCCATGTATTTCTGAGGGGATTTGTTGTGTATCCTGCATGCCAGTGACGGTTGATAGACTCCGACTGTCCTCACAGTATCCATTATCAGGTACGTGAGGTCATTGACAGCATCTCCTCCGCTGCGTTTCTGACCTCCGACGGTCATGTTGACGAACGGCTGATATCCTGCGAAGTACATGGCTCCGGCAGCAGACTGCAGCCACATGATCTCCGAGCATTTAATCAAAAGGCATCCGATGATATCCATAGCTTCGGAATCTGTCAAATGTCCGGATTCTGTGTCTGCTTTGTAGTATGAGTATGTATACTGATCTAAACGTCCCAATGACATTCCAGTCTGATTCTCTTCAAGCAGGAGCAGTGATTCGACTGTCCATATGCTCTGTATGGCTTCATGGAAGTTCTTGGGCGGGTTAGCAGGTACGTTGAGGCATACTGCGGCTATGTTCTCCAGATCCATCTTCTTTTCAGGATCATTCTCAGAGGCGGCCATCTCCGATGCCTTCTCGGATAGGCGCCTGCTGTAGTTCATAACACCCTCGGCCGCTTCGATGGCGGCCATATAGAAGTATATCTTAGGTATGTCATCTGGGTTCTGCATCGAGAGTTTGGAGAGGTTCTCCTCAGCTTCCTTCTTGATTCCCAGCATACCTTTCGTCATCAATATGATGTCGTATCCTGGACATGTGTCCCCTCCGCCGCTAGTGGCGTGGTAGGATAAGTCGCTTGCACCCGATTCTGCGGACAACTTCCATACCCCTGCGAGTTTGTACTGCTGTTCGCATATCTCATCCTGCGATCTCCCTTCCCAGTATGGGAATATCTCTTCTATCAGGATCTTCTTGTCTTTCTCCGATATATCGTAAGGGTCCTGGGAACGGGTGGAGACTGTATCTATTTCGTTTTTCAGCCATCTCCATGCAAGATCGGGCGAGAACGCTCCTGCTCTGGGTGCACCGCAGGGACATCCGACTATGAGTTCGTTGTCCTGTATGATTGCCGGTGCCTCTTCACAGGCTTTGCGGAAAGCCTTTGCTCTGAGGAGTATGGCTGGCATACCGGGGTTTTCCTTGTACACCTGTGTAAAGGCTTTCGCTCTTTCAATCGAAATGCTTGGTCTCTTCGTCAGATAGTTGCCTTTCAGTGCAGCTAATCTATCACTCATGCCTTTAACGGACGGAGTTGTGTTACCATGACATCCACAGCTTGTGGAAGCCACTGTTTCTGTGTTGTTCATATTATTCCTCCTAACCAGTTGGGGGTTCACATTTATTAGTTATGACAATTATATAAATATGTCTAGTATAACCAAAAAATATATACAATTAATCAATATTTATTGTAATAGTTATACATTCATCTAATATACTACTTTATTATTGTACAAATACATATTATAAATTTTTTGTACTAATGGGAGGTTTATCAAAACTCATTTAAATATGGTATGCTGGTCAATAAATCTGAGTAGTGTTGCCATGATCGTGCCGAAGGGAATAGTGAACAGGGTTTTCAGAATACAGTATAACAACTCTTCAGGTACTGCTTTCACCATCGAGTATCTCAGTAGACAGTATGTTGTGACTGCGAAACATCTTTTGGGAGATATGGTTCTTCAGGGACAGATATGTAATGTGAGGATTCTGCATGTCGGCGGGTACGATGAAAGGAAGGTCAAGGTCCATATCCATGATAATGATTTCATAGACATAGCCGTCCTGGAACCTATTGATGGCAAGGATGTTGGCCGCAGGGATGGAGTGGGCATGTCTATGGAGGGAATGGTCATAGCCGATGATCTGTTGGTTGCAGGATTCCCCCTGGAATGTTCCGATCCCATACCAGGAACGGACAGGCCCATGCCGTTCTTCAAAAAAGCGACTCTATCTGCTGTGGTGACTGACCACAATGCTAGAGTTGTCATGTTGGATGGTCATAACAATCAGGGGTTCTCCGGAGGTCCTGTGGTATACAAGCCGTCGAGAGGTAGAGGATTATCCATATGTGCAGTGGTGTCTGGATATAATACCGCTGATGTACCTGTGCATTCCAGAGACGGCATTGATACGGGATTTTTTATACGAGAGAATGCAGGTCTCATGTGTGCATTCGCCGTGATACACATAGAGGAGATACTTAGGAAACTCGACTGATGTATGAACGGATTCCAGTATCATGTATTTGTCATAGGGCGTTACCCAGACATCTGTTTCATTTATTTTTCTGAGAATTGAAGGTATCAAGTCGATCTTTTTCTGTAATTTCTGAATATTTGGGAGCATGTGTACGTCTATTGTCGAATATCTTATCATATATACGTCGTAACAGTTGTACAATCATGGCTAAGGAGACATTCATATTGGCAGCTCCGGATAGACCAGGTACGCTTCGGAGAGCGGCTACGGTGATATCGTCGTACGGTGGCAACATCGTTAGGTTGAGTTACAACCGGGCAGTGGATATGAGGACGGTATTTCTGGATGTGGAGGCCGAGGACAAGGCGCTGGAGCTCATGTCCAATGATCTGAGGTCGATGGGCTACATGGCCGGGGACAGACCGGAGAGTGCCGTGGTTACTCTGGGTCTGACACTAAGAGATGTGCCGGGTGAGCTAGTTGGTCTTTTGGATATAATCGATAGGTTCGACTTGAATGTCTCTTACATAAACTCCGTGAGATCCAACGGTGACGAGCAGGAATTCTCCATGGGGTTAGTTTTTGATGACAGGCGTGATATGGACGAGGCTGTCTGTATAATGAGGGAACGTTACGGAGCGGTTGTGCTAGACCACATTGGGTCCGATAGCGGATTTGACAACTCCGTCTTCTACATGCAGATGTCTGAGGAAATAAGGGATGATCTTGGTTTGACCAAGGAGGAATCCATGGAGTTCATATCAGAGGCAAACCGTATTTTGCAGTTCCTTCAGAAGCGCGGGGAGAATCCGTACAAGGTCTTCTCATCGATACGCGAGTTCAGTAAATTCATAAAGGATCACCGTGGGGATGGTTTCAAATGCAGAGCGGTAGAATTGGATCTAGTGGATGATCTGAGGATCGTCGTCATAGAACCAGTATGCGGAAGCAACACGTGCATAATGATCCATGGAGATTCACTGATCATGGTGGATTGCGGTTATGCGGTTTATCATGATGAGATGATGAAAGAGATCCGCAAAGCCGTCCCTGACTGGGATTCTCTTCACAAGAGGATATACATAACCCATGCGGACATAGATCACTGTGGTCTTCTTCGTTATCTGGAAGGTGATGCGGAGATCTGGATGAACCGCAAGAGTGCAGAAAGCCTGGAACGTCAGATCTCCGGTGAGGATGATTACAGGGAGGAGAAGGATTTCTGTCGCGGTTACAGTAAATTGAGTCGTATAATAACACGTTACCGTCCTCCTGACATGTCCAAGATCAGGCTTATGGATGCAGACATGCCCAGGAGTTGTGATGATTTAGGATTCGTCAACATAGGTTCCTTCGACATAGGGCCGTATGGATTCGATGTACTGGAGGGTGAGGGAGGACACATGTATGGTGAATGCGTCTTCGCATGCAGGGATCTGGGTCTGGTTTTCACCGGGGACCTTCTGTTGGATATAAAGCACTTCTCGGAGGATCTGAGGAGATTCAATTCCATAGCGCCTTATCTCATGACGACTGTGGACATAGATCCACCCAAGGCCAGACGTATGAGGAGGTTTGTGATGGAGTTGATCCATGAAATCTCTGTAGATATTGGAAAACCTTGTATCGCTGTGGGGGGTCACGGTCCGGTTTTCAGCATATGCGAGTATCTGGAACCGATACAAAAAGAGCGCTTATAATCGAGTAGGGCACTTGGCGTTGACATCCTGTTCAGAGTAATCTGCTGTCATGCGCCGTCATCCGATCTGTTCCTGAGCGTGAGCATTATGTCATGTCCGTTCATGGATATATCGAATATGGAGTACCCCTTCTGTATGAAGCTATTGGCGGCCTCGATCATCTCGTCTTTGGACCTGTACGCCATTATGTCCTTCTTCATACCTATGAAGTTCTTCTTAGGTTTTATGATTGCAAGCAGATAGTCCGACATGAACATCCCTATTCACATGTAAATGCACCATTATGTACATTCACAATCTTCGGAAGAATAGTATGTCCTACTTATATTTATCTAATTTTACAAATGATGTTCATTTTGTCTTTTGATATCTTCCGTCCTTTTTATGAGGGACAACACGTGAACCTTCATTACTGCTCTTCAGTTGTTTCACATATTCTTCGGCTTCGGCCTTTGTTCTGAAAAGTTTCGTGGCTTTCATGGCGCCTTCTGCCTTTATTTGCCACATTCCGTCATCCGCTCTCTTTGTTATATGCCAGATTTTAGCGGGATTACTTGCGGGTTGTTTGTCAGTCATATCATTTACCTGAGTGGATCATTTCTGATCCTTTACCAGTATAAGGTGCCATCCGAAATCCGTTTTCACAGGCCCTACTAGATCCCCTTTCTTAGCGTTGAATGCAGCTGTCTCGAAGGGCTGTACCATCTGTCCGCGACCGAACCATCCGAGGTCCCCGCCTTTTTTACCAGATGGGCATTTGGATTTCTTCTTAGCTATGTCCGAGAAACTCTCCCCGCCTTCTATCTGGGATTTGAGAGTGTTCGCTTCCTTCTCCGTAGCCACGAGTATGTGTGCGCAATTTACCTGTTTCACCATAAACGTGTATCGCAATGAATCTTTTAAATTGTGTGTTATATCTGGCCATTCTAATAAATATAGACCATGTTTTTTGACAGGTCAGACATCAGGTATCGAGTCCTCGATGAGGACATTCTGAAAAGGTGTCTGCACGTCTGCTACTTTGTAATGCGGTTTCTTGAATAATGGTTATATTGGGATATCTCAATACGGCATAGGGATGGGACCCATGAATGAACTAAATCGTAAGCTTTTCTTTGTACCGGCAATCATAACTCTGGTTTATGTAGCGATGTGTATGGATTGCACTCTTAGGCTGTTATGGAGCGGTTCTGCTCTGGATTTCTGCATATTTGATCCATTGGAGGCTTACAACAGTACTAACATATCTTCTTCGTACGTCCTCCTCTCAGATCTTCTGCCGGATGGGGTCTGGGAAATATATGTCCAGATTCCCAATGCATTGCTGGATCTGGTCGGGGGGTATCTGGATCAGGTTGGCAGGTCTGATATGTCTGTCATATTCATGTCTGCTGCATTCGTCATGGTCTTGGCCGGGATGTTCTCTAGAACGGCCCAGAATTGTACATCGGGTGAGGATACCAGAGAATTCATGTTTACGACACGTCCTCATTCCATACTCAAAGCGTTGGCAATGCCTTGGGACATATTTCCCGCAATGTGGTCCCACAAATACGTCCCCATCTTGCTGCCTGTATTCTTTCTTCCGTTCATAATCCCGATCGCATTGATATCCACAATATTGATGCTGGTGTTCTTCCTCTTGGAGAAGCTGATCATGGGCTTATACGTCAAATCGGCTTATAAGAAGGACAAGGCTGCTTATGATTCCGTTACAGGATATGCAATATGTCCTAAGTGCAAGATGAAGTTCTATCAACCGAATGTCAGATGTAAGTGCGGGTTACTGTTCGACTATCCTGTTCCTGGTGTGTATGGTGTAAAGGAGCACTATTGTGTAAACGGACATTCCGTACCTTGTAACAACATTACAGGCGCACGTGGTAAGCTTAACATGGTCTGTCCGCATTGCGGTTCCGACATGATCACCCACGAGGCCAAGCCTACAGTTATCTCCTTGATCGGTGCTGAAGGGTCCGGTAAGACCACACTGATGGTGGCAGCGGTGGAGAGCGTATGCAAATCGGCGAAGGCTAAAGCGGTATTTACAGAGGTTTCCAATGGGATATCATCTGATGCATACAGGATATTGGATGTGGTCCCGCCTACAGTGGCGGGGGAGTTGGACTCAGAGACACTTTTCATGTGGTCAAGGGACATCAATGCCAAGGAGTTGGTTTTAAATGATATATCGGGAAGGGAATTCGAGCCGGATGAGGACCGCATGCTGTTTCAGGAGTATTACAAGTACACGGACGGATTCATTTTCACCATAGATCCCATGATGGTGGTGCATAACACATCGGGTGCATCTGCCAAGTATGGTAAGATGACGGTCATGGATGTGTTCGATTCATTCTATCAAGTGTACACGACGATAAACGGTTACGGTCCGTCGGTCGTATCCGATGTCCCCATGGCGGTGGTGCTTACAAAGATGGATAATCAGTACGTCCGTTCTGCCATGGGAAGCGGTAATCCATCTCCGAGGGATTTCCTGGCATGTAATGGTCAGGAGGATTTTGTTGGGACCATAGAGTCTGTATTCTCGAATGTGAGGTATTTCTCGGTTTCTTCGTTAGGCAACAACGCTAATCCTGTGGAGCCTGTTAAATGGATCGTTGAGAGCAGAGACAAGGAAACGGGAGATTTAATGTGAACCGGTAGGGCGCTCTTCTCTGCCGTCGGGGTATCTTATGAATCTATCGGAGTCTCTGGGCTGCACTTTGTCTATGACATCCCACGGCCATTCATCGTATTGAGTTCTCCTTATCTCGTCCATGGCATCTCTGACCTCTTTGTCATTTCCTAGGATCACGGGTCCGAAGGACACCTGCCTCTCACGTATCGGTTCTCCCTCCAAAAGCCACATGACTGCATCGGAATCACCGTTCCGTAATGTAACATCCTCGTTTCCAGGTAGTTTGAACCTCATGTTGCAATCGAAGACGGAGTCCCCGAAGGATATTTTCGAACCCGACACTCCGTAGAGGTTCCTGTTGATCGTGTTCGATACTGAAGGTATCGTGAACTCTATGTCGGGTTTCAATTCTATACGCAGTATTCTGACGTGATTGCATTCATCGTGTGCCCATGAGTTGTTATTCGGAGCGAGGGAACGTTTTCCCTCAAGCTCCCCTGTTATGATTTTGACACGGTAACCGTCCCCTTCCAAACATGGTACATTCTCAGACCATATCGTATTGACGGATACGCCGCAGTTTTTCATCTCCAACGGAAGGTTGATCATTATCTGGGTTATGTCGTTTGGATTCCGTGAATCCGGTGATACCAGGGGGTACATCTCGGAGTGTTGATACATGCCACCGGCGGTCACCCATTGAATATCTCCGAATCCATATCTTCCTTGATTGCCCATGTTATCGAAATGATCGATGTATCCTATGTCGGTGATTGTCAGGATATCATATCCCCAATGTGCATGGGCCGGGAATCCCGGTACTACCTTCCCATGATACATCCTGAATCCGAATCTCTTTTCATAGTCTCTTCCAAGATCCCTTCCCGCGATCTCCTCCAGAGGTGGTGCCTGTTGTTTCGTGCCTGACGGATAATCATCCTCGTGATGGGAGACGAATGTGAAGGGATCCTCGACATCCCAGTGGATTCCGTTTGGTTTGCATAGGAGAACCTGACCTCTGTCTTTCTTCTTCTTCAAAATGGACATGTACCCTCGCACGTCCCCATGATGTCCACGACTTTAAGTTTCACCATAATTTTATACGGGGTTCGGACATGGGTTCATCATGGAAGGCATGCAGGATACGGATGGTGTGCGTCTAAACAAGTTCATGAGTGAGGCCGGTGTGGCATCCAGGAGGGCATCCGACCAGATGATCTCCGAGGGACGTGTGACAGTTGATGGAAGGGTCGCCGTATTGGGTGACAAGGTGTTTCCGGATACCTTGGTATGTGTGGACGGCAATAAGATCGAGAAAGAGCAGGAGGACATAATAATCGCCTTCTACAAGCCGGTGGGCATAACATGCACTTCCAGTTCGGATGACAAGGACAATGTGATAGACTACATAGGCTATCCTAAGCGCATATACTCTATCGGTAGATTGGATAAGGATTCTGAAGGACTTCTGCTGTTGACTAACAACGGTGAGCTGGCCAATGGCGTTATGCGTTCACGTGCGGAACACGAGAAGGAGTACGTGGTAACCGTGGACAAGGATGTTACGTCGGGATTCATAAAGGGTATGTCGGAAGGGGTACCCATACTCGAGGGTAAGGTTACCAAGAGGTGTTTTGTGGAACAGACAGGCCCTAGGGAGTTCAGGATAATTCTCAAGCAGGGCCTCAATAGGCAGATACGCAGGATGTGTGAACACTTCGATTACGGGGTTGTGAAACTGGTGCGTGTGAGGGTCATGAACATAACTGTGAAAGGTCTCAAGGTAGGACGCTACCGCGATATATCCAGAAGGGAACGTGAACAGCTCTACGAAGAGCTGGGTATACGTTCCAAATGATTTTTTATTGTTTTATAGGTCCGTCACCCTCAGGGATGACGGACCTTTGATATTCAGTTCACGTTGGCGACTTTGTCCATGAGTCCCTGCGCCCTGTCGATATCCGCTTCGGACATCTGCAGTTTGTTCTGGAGCTGGTACTCGGTCTCTGTGGCCATACAGGACACGTTCGCCATGAGTATGCCTTCGTCCGTAGCTACGAACTTGACAGATATGGGTGTGTCTCTTGTGACGTTCTCGGGAAGTTCCATTTCGAAATCCCCCACTGGGTATCCCTCTATCAGGTCCACCTTCGCGCCTTCGTCATTGTTGAAGGCATTGTTCTCGTAGATCTCCACCTTTATGGAAACCTGGTTGGCCTCCTGCGGGTAGTAGGTCTTCTCCTTGACTATTGGAAGAACCTCGTTCCTGAATATAATGTTGGAGATCTTCTCGTCCCCGTCATCATAGCATACCTTTATCCCGAAGGATTTGCTGAGGACGTTGTGCACCGAGATATCCCCAGTCTGGATCTCACCGGATGAACCGGTGGTCGTGCTCTCGCCGTTCCACACTATGGAACCGGAGAACATCGCTGCACCCTTTGCCACGGACTGATCAGGGTCGAACAGTTTCACGTCGGCCGATGGGTATTTGGCAGCTATGCCGTCCCTTACCTGCGGCATCCTTGAGGAACCGCCTACGAGCACCACGGAATCTATGTCGTCGATCGAGAAGTTACCTGACGAAAGTGCTCTGTCGATTATCTCCAATGTGGTCTGCATCAGAGGTGCGCTGGCGTTCTCGAACTCCTCACGGGTTATGGTGTAGACGACCTTCTTACCGCCGATGCTGAGTGTACCTTTGGTTGATTCCGCTGTGGACAATCTCTTCTTTATGGTCTCTGAATCTAGGACCAATGACTGTTTCACATCATCGTCTTCGTCCAGTTCGTACTCTTCCACACCTGCTTCATCCATGACCTTCTGTTTGATCAGTTTGGTCACGATCGCATCCCAGTCCTTTCCTCCTAACAACCTCTCTCCGTCTGTGACGGTTGCGGTGAATGACTGTCCATCTATCTCCAGTATGGTGACATCGAAGGTTCCTCCACCTAGGTCGTACACAAGTACCCTTTTCTTGGAGCCATCGGATCCGAGTCCGAATGATATGGCAGCGGCCGTGGGTTCGTTGATTATGGTCACGTCCTCCAATCCTGCTATCTCTCCGGCGGTCTTCGTTGCATCCCTTTCCTGCTGTCCGAAATAAGCTGGACATGTTATGACCGCACGCTTCACATCGCAACCATGGTTGTCGTTGAAATCATTGATCATTTTCTTGAGTATGGATGCGGAGAGTGTAACAGGTGTGTATTTCTCACCATCGAGGATCACCTCGTAATCGGTACCCATGTGTCTTTTTATGGCGGTTATGGTTCTCTCGGGGGAGTACATCATGGCCATATCCTTGGCAGGGGACCCTATGATTATCTCACCGTTGTCGTTGAACAGTATCACTGAAGGAGTTGTCTCCTCTTGTTCGAAGTTCTTCTCCACCACGGGGACTCCGTCCTCGTTTATGTATGCCAAGCACGAGTACGTGGTACCCAGGTCTATACCTATCTTGTATTCATCACTCATTTTCGTTCATCTCCTCGGTTCTGCTATCATTTAAATCGTTTCCTTCTATGGTATCCGTTCCATCTCCTTCATCGGGTTTCTCAGTGAATTTGTATATCTTCACCTTCTCCTTCAGAAGGACACGGTTCTCGAACTTGTATCCCTCGGACAGTCTCTCTGCGATCATCCTGTCCTGGGACATGTCATCCGTTGGAACGACGTCCACTATCCGTTGGTGTATCGTATTCAGCCTGTCGTAATCGAATCTCCCTATGTGCACACCTGCATCGGTGAGAATGTTCTCCATATCGGTGCCGTATGCCGTGAAAGAGTCCAGTATGTCTTTGGGACTGAATTTGTCGATTTTGCGTTCCATGTCCGAACAGAGCTTGAAGAAGTCCTCCCTCATTGTGCACATTTGTTCAAGCATGGTCATGAGTTTCCTGTTTGCGATCTCCGAATCCCTCTTGGACACAGCCTCCATGTACACCTTGTGCTGTTCTTTGGTGGTCGTGCATGATTGGATTTCGCATCTCAGCTGTTCGATCCCGTTCTTTACGGAATCCACATCCTCCCTCAGGGAGTCGATGGAAGTTCTATCCACCACGGGAACCGTCTCCTCTTGGATTACAGGACTTTCATCCAACTGTACTGGCTGATCGACGGTATCCTGGGGTTCATCTGCGATCGCATTATCATCCGACTGGATGTGCTCCCCCGTACCGATATCCATGCTGCCAGTTGTCAGGAGGTTTTTGAGCATGGCTGTCGTCTTGTTCTTTTGATTCATGTTACATCTCCGAATTAACGTTCAGTAGCCATATGAACGGGTCTTCCACCCTCATTGGTGATATCCCCCTTGTGAGCATGCTACCGGTGGGGTTGCTGCCAAGTGAGGACACGGCGAAATAACAGTGCTTGTCAAATCCTTTGACAGTTTGGGTGAATCCGTTCGATAACGCTCTGCGCATGTATTCCTCCATCTCCGTGCTTATCTGCTCTATGTTGGAACGGTCGAATATGCCTTTGTCACGTTCTATATTCAGGGAGGAGTTTATGCCGAAGAGAATCTTGGCCTCTTCCTCATTCTCTGGGGATTTTACGAGGACATCGCTCTTCGTGAGGACGACTGCCAGAGGTATGTCTATCCCGTCTTTCATCTTGATCTTCTTGTTCGTGCGTATGGTGTTGGATATGTGTGTGAGCATCTCGGATGCGTCATATCCCAACTTGGGTTTGTTATCCACATGTATCCTGCTGTTTATGTACGGTATCTGCAATGGGTCCACGAGGAATACGATGCCGGATGCACGCGATATGAACGAGTTTATGTTCAGACCCATTATGTTCATGGACGATGAAAGGTCCTCTCCGGCTGTATCGAAGAAGGCCAGTGTGTACACCTTGGTCCTTTCCTTACCGATGAACCTAAGGTAGTATATCATCGGTTCCCGGGCTTCGATACTGTTTTCGAAGGAAGGTGTGGGATCGAGTTTGCGTCCATCCTCGAACAGCCGTTTGTAATAGGTGTCCCTGTAGACTATGGATGTCTTGTCTGTGGCTGCGCTCATCGTTGCCCCGAACTCTTTGGTGAAGGAGTTCTTGAGTTGGTCTATAAGGACGGCGATGTAATGGCTCTTGCCGACACCTTTGGGGCCCAACACCACGAACACCGTGCTGCCTTCCTCTTCCGCACCCTGGGGTATCGGGTTGTGGCATATCGGGCAGAGTCTCTTGTACGCCGGTCTGTTGCATACGTTGCATATGCCTGATGAGTTCCTCACGATGTGGTGTTTGGTGGTTACCGCATCGTTTCCGATAGGGTCCCTTCCGAGAAAAACGGTCTTTTCCACATCTATTTCCTCATCCTCCTTCCCGCAGCTGTATTTCTTGGAATCCTCCAATGACAGGTTCCTGAGGAACCTTTTAGTACAGGAGGGGTTGGTGCACTGATAGTGTATGTTGTCCAGATCTATCAGGTTGAAGCAGAAGGGACACATGTACCCCTCGAAGTTCTGTTTGTTCGGTTTCTTGGACATATCTTCAGTCCTCCCTGTATATTGGGTGTATGAACCTCAGGTGATGGTAGTTCTCCTCGTTTATGAAGAAAACCCTGACTCTCCTCGGATCCAGGTTGGGTTCGGCTGCGAATACGATCGTGCCTCTTCCGTTGGTCAGTCTTACCGGTCTGTCGCATTTCCATATACTGACTCCGTCCCAGATCTTCAGCGGTATGCCCTCCGCCACGTATACGGCGCACATCGCAGGGAGCTCACTGACTGATGGGTCGGTTATGAAATTCACAGTGACCCTGGTCTCTGTCTTCTTGGATTTTTCCAGATCTATCGTGTATGAGACCTTGTTGTAATCCCCAGAGAATGCGTCTATGCTCATCCCACGGGAATAGAGGAGGCTGCCATCCACCTCGTACTGGGCGAATATGGTCATTATCCTCTTCTTGGAACTCCCCATAGGTATGCGGACCATCTTGTGGGCATCATAGGCCTCCCTGCTGACGGTTATCCTTTCAGCGGTTATGTCGTCAGGATCCGTGGCAGGTGAGTCGTTCTTTATTGCTATGACCGCAGTATCGGCTCCTTTGGGCCAGTTCATGGTTATGTCGCAGTCATTCCCGCTCATCTTCTTCTCCACGTCCCTGAAAGGTTTCAGGTTGGCGACCATAACCTCCTTACCTCTGATGGCTATGTTGCCGGACGGAATCATGGGATAGAGGTACTGGACCGCACCGTCGGGAAGTATGAATCTCATGCCGTCATCCAAAGTTTCGAGTGGTTCTATCTCGATCATCCATGAGTTGAGGTCTTTCAGCTGCACGGTACGGCCGTACATTGTTACCTTCTTGGGTGATGCGTAAAGTACGACATTCTCCTTGCTCTTCCATTTAGCCGTGAAGGATCCATCCGATTTGTTCCAATGTATCTTCATGTCCCTGACGGGGTTCGGGAATTTGACGGTGGTCCCGGAGAATGCGGAACCCATGGACCTCTCGGTCTTGCCCATGCTGTTGTATTCGGCAACGAAAAGATAGTAGTACTTCACGTCACCCTTGAGTCCGTAATCGTCGAAGGTCGTCTCTCCGTTGTGGTTTATCTCGACCTCCTCACCTACGCCTGCTGCGCTGGCTCCCTCCTTCCTCCATATGCGCACGCTTGAGCAGCCCTTGGGTTTCTCGTAGGTGATCCTAAGTCCTCCGCCTATGGGTTCTATGATGACGTTGTCGACCTCGACGAATACCGTTACAGGGCCACAGACGGCAGCTTCCCTGGATAGGATACCGTAACGTTTCGTGTATATCGCATAATAATAGTCCACTCCCGGGTCCACTGTCTTGTCCATGTAGACGCTGTTGCGTATCTCGGTGAGCGGTATCGTATCCTCAGTGACCGTGGGCAATCTGCCTTTCGCCCTGTAGATGCAGAAAGTCATGTTCTTCCTGTTCTCCGGGATGGCGAATTTCACAACGACCTTGTCATCCCTGACCTGAGTGGTGGCATCTGCCGGGGATTCCGGAGGGTGTTCGCTCATTTTGGATTTCGTTAGAGGATGGTCGGGGCATCTATCCGCAGCCGATACTAGTAAGGAAAGACAGCTATCCTCATCGACGGCCTCTTCTGATTTCCTGCACAGTCTGTCTGCATCGGACATCCTATGCACGCAATCCTCATACATGGTCTTCATCTGTATGTTCTTGTCCAGGATATCCGGGAATTCCGAAAGCGCCACTTCGCAGTATGCATGACAGTTCTTGAATTTCCTGATTTTGTAAGCGGTCTCTATGTTCTTGACCGCTGATTCGTAACGTGTTGTCGAGGATCTCAACTGTTGATACAGGTCATCCATGTTGGGGTAGGTGGCATAGGTGCGTGTAAGTTCGTTCAGATCGTTCTTGGCATCATTCAGGAGCCCTGATTCCATGTTCTTGTTGAAACGGTCCTCGATCTGTTTCGCCTTTATGAGACTGGATTGGAAGTTGAAACCGCACTTTATGCAGCTCTTGTTGACAGATGACTGTTCCGTGCCGCAGTTCGGACATTTCGTCCTTATGTTGAAGCCGCAGACGGAGCAGCAAAGGGCGTTGCCGCCACCTTCGGTCATGCTTCCGCAGTTCGGACAGATAACCAGCCTACTTTCTCTGTTTGAGAAGTTTGCAACGTATTTCTTCTTTATACAGTAGTTCTCCAGTATGGAGATGGTCATACCCATGTCCGCATTCGTGCCCTTCATGTACGTGTTGAGGACTTCATCTATGTAGTTCCTCGTGAAGGGCTGTCCGTAATCGTCATCCATGGCCTCCATTGCTGGGGTCAGCGCCTTCATGCACTTACCGTACTTTATGAGAAGTTCCAAGGATTCGTCGTTATCTATGACCGTCTTCACAGATCTGAGTGCCTGTATGTACGAATCCTGCATGGGCAGTATGTCCTGTTTGACATTGGATACCCTTTTCTCACACATATCGAAGGCTCTCCTGATTTCAGTCAGCGAGCATCCTTCTTTCAGCATATTGGCGTTGATCTCCAGATCACGGTTGCCTATGAGCTCGTTAAGCATGTCCGTCGGGATATGTGAGTTCACATCCCGTAATCCGGAATAGGCGTTGTTCACCTTCGGATCTACCACATTGAGTTGGGAGTTCTCCTTTATACCGGTGGCTTTGATTAGATCCTGCTTTGTGAGTCCCTCCCATCCGATCTTCTTCAGGAGCGATTCTGCGGATCCCGGTATGAGTACGAGTGTACCGTCATGCAGAGTCACACAGGACCTGTTGAGCCTGGATGCCTTGTTCCTAAGTAGTCTACGGGCATCGTCGAATTCTTTGGCCCTTAGCGAGGGGTTAGCCATAACCCTGCGGATGTCGGCTATCTGCTCCAGGTTCCTGTTTATGGTGAATCTGCGGTCCAAGTCGTTCTGTTTGTCCTTCGACTCGCTGGTCCATTTCTTCTCTTTAGCGGAGATCTTGGACTCTATGGATTCGGCAGTGTATGTCGATTCCTTGTTTGGATTGAGTCCGATGAGACGACAGTAGTTCTCTCTGTCTTTAACCATCTAAAGACCTCGTCAGCGCTGAAGCCTTCCCTTCTCTTCCGAGCCCATACGGAGTCCCATGGCACCGGTGTTCATCGCAGTAGCGATGGTACTGAACGTATCTCCGAGACGGTCGAGGGTTGTGAACATCGCACCTTCTTCCACAGTGGCTATCTGTCTGAGGAAAGATGTGTCCGCTTCTGCGAATCCAACGGCCACAATCGTTATACCGGCGGTTTTGCACAGTCTTGCCTCGGCTACCGCGTTGTCCCTCTTGCCCCATATACCGTCTGTGAGGACGAGTATCATCTTGGCACCGGGTTTGTTTTCCAGAACCGCCTGGGATGTCCCCAGGGGGCTTCCATCCGTTCCCCTGCCGAGCATGTTGACCTTCAGATCGTCCAGTGAGGATATGATGACGTTGGGGTCCTGTGTGAGTTCTCTTATGACCTTGACCTTGTCACCGAATCCCACGAGGGCTATACTCGTGTTCTCGTTGGTGACAGCCGATACGAAATCCCTTATGTTGTCCTTGACCTCGTCAAGTGACATCCTCATGCTTCTAGACAGATCTACGCATATGGCGATGTTTCTGGCTATTGGTGCATCGGAGGTTCTTGATCCGGGTTTGTCTCCCATCCAGGATATGTCATCTGGAACAGGTCCAGATTCCACAGTGAGGGCCTCTCCGTCCTGGTAGGCGTTGACATGCACAACTCCGTTTTCGTCGTATATGTACTCGATATCTATCATGGCACCGTTGCCTATGTTGCAGAAACCGGTTATTATGACCCTTGCCAGGACGTAGCAGTCGAGGGGGTTCTTGCCCTCCCCCTGCAAGGTGTAGACCTCTATCTTGTCCGTCATATTGCCTTCGGATATCTTGAAGGATTTCTTGGTGCTGGTCGGGACATTGGAATTCTTGCTGATCATGACTTCGTTTATGTACCTCTTCCCATCAACACTTGTGGACAGGGCACCCAGGCTATGGGCGGTAACATCGATTATCTTACGTTCGGAAAGTCCCTTCTTGTCGCTACAGTAAAGTGCGGACACTATCGCCGCACCTTTTGCCACTGCAAGGTCCGTATCGGAGTGATCAACAATGTTGTCTCTACCGGTGAGCTTCTTCAAGAAATCAGGTACCTGGGGCATCCTCGTGGATCCTCCTACGAGCAATACCTCATCAATCTCATCCCAGGTCATCCCGAGTTCGTCCATAAGCTTCAAGACGACATCCTTGGTGGCGTTCAGGAGATGTTGTGTTTTAAGATCGAAGTCCTCTCTGGTCATGGTGTATTTTCCGGAGTTGCCTTCGTATTTCACCTGGATTGAGACATTCTCTGCTTTGGATAGTACCTTCTTGTAGTTCTCTGAAGCGACTATGAGTTCGTTCTTCATGGATTCGTCTTCTCTCGGGTCCATTCCGAACTCCTCTTCGAACATGTCGCATACGTACTTCGTTATCGCGGCATCCCAGTCCTTCCCTCCCAGGAGGTGGTTTCCGTCCGTACCTATGACGTTTATGTTGCCGCCCGATATCTTGACTATCGTGACATCGAAGGTTCCTCCTCCCAGATCGTAGACCATGACCGTCTTGTCGACGGAATGGTTGTATCCGTAGGATATGGCGGCAGCTGTGGGTTCATTGATTATTTTTAGGACTTTGATGCCACATGCCTCGCCTGCGCGTATGGTGGCGGTCCTCTGGAAATCGTTGAAGTACGCCGGAACCGTGATGACTGCGGAGTCTATTTTTTCACCCGATTGTTGTTCGGCTTCCTTGATCATTTCCTTCAAAAGCATGGTTGAAAGCTGTTCTGCGGTGTATTTTTTTCCGAAGACATCGACGGTGAAACTTTCGTCACCCATTCCGCGTTTGAATGATGCTGCAGAGATACCTGCACCGCCTGCCTGCATGTCTTTGGCATCCTCCCCTATCAATATCTCTCCGTTCTCAAGGAAACATATAACGGAAGGTGTCAATTCTTTTCCGAAGACATTAGGTATAATCTCTGCCCTGGTTGTCTTTTCATCATATGTAGCCACTGCAGAGTACGTCGTCCCTAAATCAATCCCAACTCTCATTCCATCCCCTCTCATCCGTTATCGTGTTCGTGATATAAAACCCATCCTAATAATTACGAAATTCGTAGTTGTGGATGGGGGCTCTATGACTGTAATCAGGTACAAAAATGTTTTACGAAATTCGTATCGGACTCGATGCTGATAATAGGCCTGTTGCATGTTTGCGATGTGATATCAGTTATCCAACAATCGTCAGATTTCAAATGTATCGCAGTTCCCTATCTGAAGGCAAGTTATCAATATCCGCAATACCTTGACTTATTTCATGGACGTAAGTTCCGCCAAAGAAAAGTGCATACTTGCTCTGAAGTATGCTTCGGGCAGAGGTGCTCCGTTGGATCCGACATTCGCAGCGATGCTTTTCAACGAAGTCGCCGCATCAGGGTATCCGTGCGGACAATTCGGATTGGCGGAGTTGATGATATCGGGCAATGGTGTTCAAAAAGATGTCCCTCGCGCCATGGAACTATATGAGTCGGCTGCCTCACAGGAGCATCCGGCAGCGATGTTCAGACTGGCATCGATGATGATGGAGGAAGGGCCCATGCAGGACCTTGAGAGGGCCAGACGGTATTTCATAAGGTGTGCTGAGCTGGGTATGACTATGGCTTTCATCGTGGCTGGGGACATCTATTTCTATGGTATGTGTGGGGATCCCGATATGGAGGCGGCGTTCACATGGTATGAACAGGCCGCATTGGCGGAGGATCCGTTGGCGATGTTCAAATGCGGATATATGCTCGAGAACGGTGTAGGGGCTTCGAAGGATGGTAGCAGGTCCATAGAGATGTTCAGGGGAGCTGCTCTCAGGGGGGTTCCGGAGGCGCAGTTCAAAATGGCCTCACTCGCATATGAAGGTATGATTCCAGGTGGCAAATCCGAAGCTGTGAGGTGGTATGAGAAATGTTCCGAATCAGGATATCCTGCAGCCAAATTCAATCTGGCGACCATATATTATGATGGGGATGGGGTCACCCAGGATTTCGAGAGGGCATTTGAACTCTACAGGGAGGTGGCCTGCGAAACCGATGATGGAGATGCGTATTTCATGTTGGGTAGGATGTATCTCGAAGGTCTGGGAACAGCCAGGAACGTGGAAGAGGGCTTCAACGTCATAGGTAAGGCGGCTGCTGCTGGTAATGCCGCTGCGCAAGAGATCATAGAGGATATGAGGAGAAGACAGAACATGCAGATCATAAATATCGATGGAACGGACTGAGTATCTCCCTCAGGTCCGAAATGGTGAATGTGGCGTTGCATGCGGTCCTATTGCCCTTCCTATCAAGGAATGCAGTATCTGTTCCGGATTTCCTGCCTGCCGTGACATCATTGACGGCATCACCGATCATCAGCGAATCATGAGGTGAGGAATCGAGTTCCTGAAGACACAGTATGACCGGCCGCGGATCTGGTTTACCTTCCGGACATCTGTCTGCACCTACAAACGATCCGAAGAACGGTTCTAGTCCTAATCTTTCCATTATCCCGGTTATGTGAGGGGTAAGGGAATTGGAGACTATTCCCATTTTCTTCCCGCGTTCATGAAGTTCTGTAAGACATTCCTCTGCATCGGGAAAGAGTTTTACGGCCTCCCTGTAGTGTTCGTCGTAATTTTCAATGACGATTTCAAAGAATCTATCGAAATTCCGGGAATCATCGGGCCTGTACATTTCCCAAATTTCTCTCAATGGTGTGGTTATGTAGTCACTGTATTTCGAGGGATCGTACGGTATCCCGTACTCTTTGAATCCGGCACGAAGGGCTATTTCTAACCCGTGACTGGAATCCACTATCGTGTTGTCCAGGTCGAATATGTATGTACCGTATTCCTTCATGACAGGGGGGATGCATTGGGTGTTTATTGTTTCTTTGGACACGTGGAGTAGCTGTTATGTGCAGATAAGATGTACAATTTATTAACATGGATTCGATATGTTATCTGGATTACCATGATGGATGACATCAGTATCGCAGAAAATGCGAAAGTGAGGCTCATCACAGAGGTCGCTGAATCAGTGGGTCTCAATGCGGATGACATCGAGCAATACGGGAAGTACATGGCCAAGGTGCCCCTGGACGTTCTGGACAGGTTCAGGGACAATAAGGATGGTAAGCTCATAATGGTTACTGCAGTAACCCCGACCCCTGCCGGAGAGGGGAAGACGGTGACGACCATAGGACTCATACAGGGACTTTCCTTCATAGGTAAGAAAGTCGTGGGAGCGTTGAGGGAACCTTCCATGGGCCCCACATTCGGTGTCAAAGGCGGTGCGACTGGGGGAGGGTATTCCCAGGTCTATCCGATGTGGAACATTGATCTTCATTTCACAGGTGACATCCATGCCGTATCATCGGCTCATAACCTTCTATCTGCGATTCTGGAGAACAATCTTGTGAGGGACAACCCCCTCGGGATAGATCCTTACAAGGTGGTGTTGAAGAAGACTCTCGATATGAACTGCAGGGAGCTAAGGGACATTATCGTCGGTGTGGGTGATAGCAAGACCTCAGGCGGTGTGACGCACCAGAGCGGTTTCCTGATAACATCTGCGTCCGAGATATCCGCCATACTCGCTCTTGCAACGGATTATTCTGATCTCAGGGAGAGGCTCGAGAGGATGGTCGTTGCCTACACGTATTCCGGGGATGCGGTGACTGTCAAGGATTTGGGATGTACGGGGGCCATGATGGTCCTGCTCAAGGATGCTTTGAAACCAAATCTTGTGCAGACGCTGGAGGGCCAGCCTGTATTTGTACACGGGTTCCCCTTTGCAAATATAGCTCATGGTACCAATAGTATGATAGCTACCAAAGCGGCTTTGAAACTCGGTGACTACGTGGTGACGGAGGCGGGTTTCGCGGCAGATCTCGGAGGCGAGAAGTTCATGGATGTCGTATGCAGGCAGGCAGGCTTCTCACCGGATTGCGTGGTGTTGGTCGCATCGTTGCGTGCTCTGATGACGCACGGGGGTGCTGATGTCAAGGATCCTGAGACGTTTACCACAGACGCTCTTTTGAGGGGTATGTCCAATCTTGACAAGCATATCGATAACATGAAGTCGTACGGGGTCCCCGTGGTGGTATCCATAAATCATTTCATGACTGATGATCCAGATCATATGGATATTCTCCGCAGGCACTGCGTAGAGAAAGGAGTAGACTGTGTTCAATCGGACGCCTTCATGGAAGGCGGGAAGGGCGCGGTGGAACTTGCTGAGAAGGTTGTCGGGATTCTGGACAAGGGAGAGAAGTCCTTCAGGTTCCTCTATGAGGATAACATGCCGATCAGGGACAAGATCGATAAGATAGCGAGGGAGATCTACGGTGCGGATGGTGTCGATTATTCACCTAATGCGAACAAGATGATAGACAATCTAGAAAAGAACGGATACGGCAAACTTCCTATATGTGTCGCGAAGACTCAGTATTCCATATCAGATAGGGCAGAACTCAAGGGTGCGCCCAGTGGCTGGATGCTCAGTGTGAGAGAGGTATCGTTGTCCGCGGGAGCAGGTTTCATAGTGCCGATATGCGGATCCATAATGCTCATGCCAGGTCTCGGAAAATCACCGGCTGCAATGAGGATCGACCTGACCTCTGATGGAAGAATCATCGGTCTCAAGTGATCCTGATGCCATGGTGTACCATTCGGATGCGCAATGCTCATCCTTTGGTACGCCATCTCCGTTGCTGAACATGTCGCCGAGCAGTATGCGTGCACCTTTGTGACCTTCCACTGCGGCCGATGTCAGAAGATCGAGGGCTTTGTTCCGATCCATCTCAGTACCTACGCCGATTTTGTACAACTGTCCCAATACGAATCTGGCTTCCAGATGACCGCCGTCCGATGCTTTCTGGAACCATGTGAAAGCCTTTTTCATATCCCTTTCGATGCCTTCTCCATCCAGGTACGCCAATCCCATACAGTACTGGGCTCTTGCATCCCCATGTTCTGCTGGGGCGATAAACAGGTTCATCGCGGTGTACACATCTTTATCCACACCGTAACCTTTCAGGAACATCTTGCCCAGGAAGTACATGGCGGTCATGTGGCCTTTATCGGATGCTCTACGGAACCATGTCACGGAAGCTTTGAGGTCCCTGGGTACCCCTTGTCCCCTTGCATACAGTAGCCCCAAGCAGAATTCCGCATCCGCGCTTCCTGTGTTTGCACAACTGGACAGTATGGAGAATGCGACCGAGTAATCATTCTCCGACCTGCTTCTCACTACGAATTTGGCCCATTCTAGAGGGTTCATGGTTGCAGGTGCAGGAATGACCATAACGTCCGGATGGACTGGGTTAGTAATAATATTTGCCACAAGGACACCATGTTATTATTGGCAGTGAAAATCATATATAGGATGCCATGTTGTTTTTTGATTTATGAGTTCTAGCAAGGACGGTGTTAACGCTCAGTGTTCCGCGGTACAGGCCCTGATGAATGTAGATTCGTTAGACCGGGATATGGATGGTGCGTTCGCGATCGTTGAGTCTCTTGCCTCGGAGGGCGATCCCGGGGCCCAGTATCTACAGGGGCTTTTCCTGTATACAGGGACTTCCGTCCCCCAGGACAGACGGGTGGCCATGGAGTCATTCAAAGTATCAGCATCTAACGGGGACAAACGTGCGGTGTTGATGATGAAGGAATGCGAGAAGATTGGAGAATGCAAGGCCTTGGACGATCTTGTTCTGCTCAAGCTGATGGCCGAATGCAAGGATACTGATGCCTGCAGTCAATTGTTCGATATGTACGACAGGGGCAAGTCTTCCGTGAAGAAGGATCACAAGATCGCAGTTGATTATTATACCGTGTGCGCCGAGGCAGGGAATGTCAGAGCGATGGTCACCATCGGATTCATGTACATGATGGGGAAAGGTGTCGATAAGGACAAAGATGCTGCTCTCCGTTGGCTTAAATCGGCGGCTGAACTAGGAGATGGCGAGGCCATGTACAGGATCGGTTACATGTACGAGACCGGACAGTGTTACACAGAACCTGATATCAGGGAAGCTGCGAAATGGTACACCTTCGGAGCCAATGCGGGTAACATGGACGCACAGTTTTCCATGGGTGGACTTTGCAGTATACCGAAGAGCAAGTATTTCGACACTAAGCGCGCAGCCAAGCTATTCCAAGATTCCGCAGATCAGGGACATTCTGAGGCGGCATATCAGGTAGGCATGATGTATGCCTTCGGAGAGGGGGTCAAGAGGGATCCGGATACGGCCGTCAGATATCTGGAGATGTCCTGTGAGGGCGGTTTCCAGCAGGCCATGGTGGACTATTCCAATATGCGTATAGAAGGTCAGGTATTGCCTAAGGATGACGCGATAGCAGCGAAATGGTTTGAGAAGGCTGCTTCGTTATGCAACGGTTATGCCGAGTACGCGTTGGCATGCATGCACGGTAATGGTATATACTACGAGAAGAGCGATGAGATGGCGTTCAAATGGTTCAAGGATGCCGCAGAGATGAGTGAGCCCAATTCACAGTACTGTCTGGGATGTTTCTACTATGAGGGTAGAGGGTGTCAGAAGAATCCAGAGGAGGCGGCCATATGGTTCGGCGAGGCTGCAGATCAAGGACAATCGGCTGCAAAATCCTTCCTGGGAATGATGATGATCAGCGGTAAGGATATACCGCAGGACGTCGACGGGGGATTGAAACTCCTCCATGAGGCTGCTGATGAGGACGGTTACTTCGAGGCTCAGTATTACATCGGGAAGGTATATTTCGACGGGAAGTACTTACCTCGTAACATACCTATAGCCAAGAAGTACCTGGGCATGGCATCCAAACAGGGGGATCCCGATGCCACAGCCCTACTGGCCAAGATCAAGACCGAGAGGATACACTGAAGAGGGACTGATTATGTCTGATGACGATGCGATATTCCACGACGCCGAATCAGGCGATCCGTATGCAGGCCTGGGTGTTGCCTACATGTATCACAATGGTAAGAACGTGGAACAGAACAGCGAGAAAGCTATGGATTGGTATCTGAAGTCCGCGGAGAACGGTTGTTCCAGGGCCAAATGGGAGTTAGCGAAGGCATTCCGTGACGGTACGATCGTGGATCAGGACACCGATTATTATCTGTATTACCTCAAGAAGGCTGCTGGAGCCGGGATACCTGAGGCGAGACTTGAATTGGCTTTGATAAACATGGAGGGTAAGATTGTTACCCGGAATCCCAGGGTGGCTTTCAACTGGATGCATCTTGCTGCAGATCAGCACCTTCCGATGGCTGAGTTCCTTCTCGGTTACATGTACGGGCAGGGGATAGGGACATCCATCGACAAGACCGAAGAGGAGTTACTTTATTCGAGGGTGGGCCTTCACGGGGATGCGGAACTGTTCTACTGGATAGGAAGGAACTACGAATACGGTCTACATGGTGTGAAAGTGGATTTCTTCGAGGCCGGCAGGTGGTACAAATACGGTGCAGACATGGGACACGAGGCATGCTACATCTCATGGCAATCGGTTCTGGATTTCCTGAACGGAGGTGTGGAGGAATCCCTTCAGGACAGGGAGTTCAGACTATCCCATACGGAGGCCGAGAAGGACAAGACGATGAGGGAGACGGCCTTGGCATACGCCGACAGCTGTCTGAACAACGATCAGTACATGGAAGCCTTTGAGAGCTATCAGGAAGCTGCTGGTTACGGGGATCCGGTTGCGATGTACACGCTCGCCCTGATATATCATGACGGTTACATACTAAAGAGGAATGACAGCATGGCCCTGGAGTACATGAGGAAGGCATCGATGGCTGGTTCTGAGGATGCCCAGTTCATAATGGGAAACCTATACGAGAAGGGTAGGGGTGTCCCTAAGGATGTGAACGAGGCGATATACTACTACTCAATGGCTGCAGCCCATGGTTATCTGGCTGCGTATTACAGACTCTCCAAGTACATGGACCATCCTGAGATATATGTCAGGAACACCGTACCTGTCATAATAAGGTGAGTTCCGATGGGATTCAAGGAGGTTCTTGAGGCTGCATCATCAGGTGACCCTCATGCTCAGAATGCTCTGGGGTACATGTATTTCAGGGGAGACGGGGTGGAGAGGGATCCGGGTAGGGCGGTGGTGTGGTTTGATATGTCCGCCGAACAGGGCGACCCGGAGGGTCAGTGCAATCTAGGATACATGATCGCCCGTGGCGAAGGTTGCAATCCCAGTTCTGAAAGGGCCTTCGAACTCTACAGGATGTCTGCCGAACAGGGATACGCCAGAGCAATGTTCAATCTAGCTAATTCCTATTCTGAAGGTATGGGTACGATCTGCGACTTGAACAAGGCGTATTTCTGGTATGGCAAGGCTGCAGAAGAGGGACTCATCGTGGCGGCCTATCGTCAGGCAGTGATGCTGGAGGAGGGTATAGGCACAGAACCGGATCCTTCCACTGCGGCAACGATATTCGAGAAATGTCAGTCTGAAGGTCATGATGGTTCTATGTTGCATCTTGCCCGGATGTATTCTGAGGGCAGAGGTGTTCGTAAGAATGATGAGAGGGCGTTCAGGTTATTCAACAGGGCATCGGATTCAGGCAATGCAGAGGCCATGTGTGAATTAGGTAAGATGTTCATGGATGGCAGAAGCGGTATCAAGAGCATGGATAATGCTCTGAAATGGCTCAAGAAAGCTGCCATCAGAGGGAACGAGGAGGCCAAATCCATCCTGGGTGGTCTCTGAGTTCAGTATTCGTTGTATTTCTTGTTGCATCCTCTGCTCGTCTCAACGGGGTATTTGATCTTGTTTTTTTCCATCTTCTTAGATAGTGCCTCAGAAAGGTCCATTCCATTCATCTGTGAGAATCTGAGTGTGAAATATAGCACATCGGCAAGTTCATCAGATATCCTCTCCCTGATCGCAGGGTCTGTGAGGGCATCAGTGCTTTGGGATTCATCCTTGAACCTGAATATTTCTAGTAGTTCAGCCGCCTCGGTGGATATTCCTATGGCGAGATCCTTTGGGTTGTGAAATTGTCCCCATTCCCTCTCGTCGCAGAATTCACCGATCATGTCTTGGAGGTTTTTGATGGTTGTCTCCTCATCTTTCATGTTTCCATATTCTCGCGACCGGTTAAGGACTTTCCCAATCATGTGACCTGTTTATGGTTGGTATTCATGATCCCCTGGATTGTGTCTCTTCCACAGGACATATGCTGTATGCCTGTTTAGCGTACTGCAATGCCTCTAGGAATCTTCCGTTCTCTTTGGCTTCGTTGTACTTCTTGATCATCGAGTTAATCTCATTATCCATGTGATCTACTCCTGTATGATCCGTTGGTTGTTTTTGGTCCCATCGGATTATACAATGTTATGAACCTTTCCTGCCTATAATAACAGATTTATGTAATGATTGTAATACATGAAATAACATTAAAGCCTTTGAAATGGTGGAAATTGATGGAGAATGATGTGATGTTGTCAGGATGTAAAGACAGGGTGATGGTTGCATGTGTGACATTCGAGACAGTCATGATAACCGAACCTGTGAAAGCACATCATACAACTCGGGTTCATCTGATACACTGGATTTCGGAACTGAATGAATCCGTTGGCGATCCCAGATCCGTGGAACGTAAGGGAAAGATGAGGATTTACCAGGAGTTCTACGATCACGTAGTGGAGAAACTCAGGAGTGATGTCGAAGGCGTGGAAATCGTAGAGCATATCGCAAGGGTTTTCGATTTCTCTGAGATGTTACGTACAGTATTGGATATACTCCGCATGGAGCAGGATTCCCAGGTCTACATCAATATCTCGGCGGGCAGTTCAGAATACACAGCCGCGGCCGTTGTGGCATCGATGATGAATCCTGTGGTTGAAGCCTTCTCGGTAATAACCGATCGTTTCACGGTGGATTCTCCTGACGAGGTTAGACGTGTGTATTATGATCCGGATACAGGTAAACCCGTTGGATTGACGAAATCCGTACGTGATGTGAAAAGCATACCGAAATACAGGATGGATATGCCAAAGGAGCATCTTGTCAGAGGTCTCAGGATGCTTTCCGAGAAAATCGCTACAAAAGGACCAACATCAGCCATGTATATGGTTTATTCCCTCAAGAAGGCTGGGTTATGGTTGAGAGATAATGGGGAACCTGTGCCGGAGAAGCCCGTCAGAGATCAGACCGAAGCTGTGTATTACCACAGGGATTATGTGGCTCCTTGGTTGGCTAATGGATGGGTGGAGAAGGATGATGTTTTCAAGAACAGGTTGAGGGTACTTCCGGAGGGACAGAGGATAATGGATACTTTCTACGTGGGTATGTGATACTAAGAAAGCCATTCGCAGTTGGCCGGTTAGTCCGATAACGTACGTATACTAGCTGTAGTAGAATCGTATATACTTCATCTAAATATGGCAGGTTTATGGATAGAATCGATTTGGTCGTTCAATCTGATAATACTCTTGAAGAGGATGAGCATTGTATTTTGATGACTGTCTACGATTTGTTGACCGATGTAAGGGATCAATTGGTGAGGATACATGGCCGATCGCCTGATACTATATCCTCTTTGATTTCTGTCATAAGGGATGAGATGTTTAGGGACGAATATGACAATAAACGGGATTGAGCGGTTCTCGGAGCCATCAAAAGGTTTTTCAGGGATCATTCAAACTATCACAGAATTCGATTCTCTAAATTCATGGATTAAACTATATTTGATGTATTTTAAGTAAAGTTCAAATTATTGCAAATCAATACTCCAACATGGCCTATACATCATTCACGTGTCCTGAATGTAATTCTGAAACCATATTGAACGATGAGAGGGATTTCGGCTACTGTTCCAAGTGTGGAATGAGGATACCTATAGATCATGAGTCTGACGAATCCACTGTAGATCCCCAGATCAAGACGGATGATGCTGATCTGTCCACAGGGGAGCTGTTGATCCGTACATTGAAGTTCTGGAAGTAAGGCCAATCTTCGAACAGTGCCTGAAACCCATCGTATAATCATATCAGGGCAACCTTGCGTTCAAATTGCTGGTGGATTTTCATGATGATCGGTTTCTTATAATTGAAGTATGAACCCGAAAAAGATGCTGATTTCTACTTCAGTGGAGTACGGGTGTTAATCGGTAAACATTTATCAGACCTGCAGTCATTCGTGTCTTGGGAGTCTTATGATGTATTGTCCTAAATGTGGAATATATTATTCTGAAGGTCTCACATACTGTGACAAGTGCGGTTCTAAACTCAGGGACGAAACCGATGAACGGAATGATACTGTTTCCAAGAAGAGTTTCAAACAGATGGCTATGATCACGATTTCGTTTTCCACGGTCATATTCTTCATGTCGGTCATCGCCTTGTTCATGTGCGATATCATAACCGTCAACAATTCGAGGTACATAAGCCTAGAAGCCATAGTTTGGGTCGTACTCTGTGTGACATCGGCTGCGATAGCGCTGACCACTGCAGCGAAAGCCCGTTGATTTGATGTCAAGTCCGCACAGGTAATATACCGTCATACATTACATTAACTCATGGCATTCAATGCATTGATCACCGGAGCATCCGGCGGCATAGGTCGCTCACTGTGCTATGAGTTTGCCGAGAACGGTTGTAACCTTGTGGTTGTTGCAAGGAATTCGGAGATATTGGAGGATCTGAAAGCAGACATTCAGTCGAAGTACGGCGTGGATGTCGAAGCGATCCCTATGGATCTGTCGATGAGTGGCAGTGGTTCCAAATTATACGATGCAGTGAATGGCTTAGGGCTGGATATCGAGTATCTGGTGAACAATGCAGGTTTCGGAGATTTCGGGAAATATTCGAACAGATCCTGGGATAAATACGAATCAATGATCGATCTCAACATTAAAGCCTTATCTGAACTGACACATATTTTCCTTAAAGATATGGCAGAACGCGGTTCGGGAAGGATAATGAATGTGGCATCCATGTTGGCTTTTCAATCAGGTCCGTACTGGGCTATGTATTCAGCTACTAAGGCCTTCGTACTTTCTTTGACTGAAGCTCTGGCCGAAGAATACAGAGATTCCGGTGTGACGTTCACAGCTTTATGTCCAGGATTGACGGATACAGGATTCAGGGATGCGTCGGAAAGTTCGGATTCGGGTCTTTTCAGGTATATGAGTCAGATGACGCCCGAGAAGGTGGCCCGTTTCGGCTACCGCAAGATGATGTCTGGGGCGATCGTGGTCATACCGGGATTCATCAACAATATGCTTATTCTGATGTCGAAGATGTTCCCCAGACAAATGGTTACGCGTATTTTCACGAGATTGCAGTGAATATAAATTCACAGCTTTTCGAGCATCTTCTTGGATTCCGAGTTCCCTTGTTCGGCAGAGATTCCGAAATACGTCTTAGCTTCGTCCAGATCCTTGGGTACCCCACGGCCTTCCATGTACATCATTCCCAACCTGTACTGTGCACGTGAATGGCCGTTAGATGCAGCCATCTTGTACCATGTGGCGGCCTCTATGTTGTCCTTGTGTACATCGATACCGTTCTCGTACATGTTGCCTAATGAGAATTGTGCTCCTACATCCCCCATCTCAGCTCTCGATTTGTATTCAGCGGTCTTGGAGAAACGTTTGTTACGGGGGTCTTTCACATAGGTATCCAGATACTTCCTGGCATCTGAATGTCCTCTTTTGGCTGCGGTCTCCATAAGATCTATGCCCTCCTTACCAGGTCTGAATCCGAGTTTGCCCCTGTATATCATTAGGCCCAAGCGGTACATGGCATTCGCGTTCCTTTCTTCCACAGCTTCGGAGTACCATTTTTCAGCCAGTTCATATTTGTCGAGGTCTTCGTAGATCTCGCCCAGTTTCTCTTTCGCCTCCGTCAGATCATGTTCCTCTGCAGCTTCTGTAAACCATCTTAAGGCCCTGGAGATATCCTTCGGTATCCCATCTCCGTTAAGGTAGGCATCCCCCAGTCTGGTCTGTGCATACGGATCTCCAGTGTTTGCCTTCTGCAGGAGCATCGCTATGTCCTCTGCTCTGTTCATGAACAGGTATCGTGGTCATTATTAAATCGGTTTCATGTATTGCATGTCCGTTCATGTGCATTGATGCCAAAAGATAGTTATAAGGTCATAAGATAAACATACACACCGGAGTCCGCGATCTAATGAAGATGAATGATTATCAGTTGGAGACGATTCTGAACATCCTGTCAACTATAAAGGACAAGAGTCCATTCTATGGCGAGAAGTTCAAAGATGTGAATCTGGAGGATATAAGGTCTCAAGATGATTTCGAGACCCTTCCATTCTCGGACAAGGATGATCTGCGTGAAGCATACCCACTTGGTCTTCAGGCGGTACCGGACAAGGATGTTGTCAGGATCCACTCTTCTTCAGGTACCACGGGGATGCCTGTTATAATCCCTTACACCAAGAAGGATGTTGAGGATTGGGCCATACAGTTCGAACGCTGTTACAGAATGGCGGGTGTGACTGAGCTGGATAGAGTGCACATAACTCCGGGTTACGGTCTATGGACGGCAGGAATAGGATTCCAAGCCGGTGCTGAGAGGCTGGGTGCCATGACCATACCGATGGGTCCGGGTAACACAGATAAACAGCTGAAGATGATGGTTGATCTCGGCAGTACAGTACTCTGTGCGACATCATCCTATGCTCTCCTGTTGTCCGAGGAGATCGGGAAACGGGGTATAGGAGATCAGATAAAACTTAGGAAGGGCATAATCGGTTCTGAACGTTGGGGCGACAAGATGAGGAACCGTATAGCGGAAGAACTCGGAGTTGAGCTCTATGACATATACGGTCTCACGGAGATATATGGGCCGGGTATAGGGATAAGCTGCAGTTATAAGAACGGTATCCATATGTGGGATGATTATCTTTATTTCGAGATCATCGATCCTAAAACTGGTAAGGTACTGCCGGACGGAGAGGTTGGCGAATTGGTCATAACCACTCTCAGGAAGGAAGGCGCCCCACTCATAAGATACAGGACTCATGATCTCACCAGGATAATACCTGGTGACTGTCCATGCGGGTCAAGGTTCCCAAGAATAGACATAATCACAGGTCGCACAGATGATATGATAAAGGTGAAGGGAGTCAACATGTTCCCTGCACAGTTCGAGGAACTCTTGTCAAAGTTTCCGGAGGCGAGTAGTGAGTATCAGGTGATGATAGATCATCTCGAAGGTAAGGATATACTTACCTTGTTCTTCGAAACCAGTGTGGATGAGGCAAGAAGGGCCGGACTGGAGAAGGATATCGCGAGGGAGTTCAAAGAGATGGTCAACATCACGATAAACCCCAAGGGAGTATCAATAGGCGATCTTCCGCGCAGTGAGAAGAAAACACCGCGCATATTCGACAACAGGTACTGACTGTTATTCGGATGCAGTCATCTCTTGTTTCCACCGATCATGACCAGGTATGCCAAGAGAGCTTCCAATTGTATCCTCTCGTTGCTGCCTTCTACGATACGGAATTCTACTTCGCCGGTTCTGTCCATGAGTCTGACTTTCTCGGAATCCGAGATGTTGAGGTCGAAGAACGTCGAATGTATCTGACGGATTATATCCTGTCCGGAGAGACCGTATGTTATCATTATCTCATCCAGCATGTTCCTGGCTTGTATGAATCCTCCGGAAAGTGCAGTTTCAAGCATTTCCTTGACATGTTCTGGATTGGCCATTCCGGTGGTTTGATAAACCGTATCCAAGGTTATCACGCCACCCATGGATGCGGCGACCTGCAATGAGTTCACAGCACGTCTGAGGTCTCCTCTGGCCACGTGTATCAATCCTTCCAAGGCATCATCATCTATTTTGATGGACTCCTTTTCTATTATCATGTGGAGGTATATCGAAACGTCTTCCCTGGATAACGGGGTAAACCTGAAAACGGCACACCTGGATTGTATAGGGTCTATTATCTTGGATGCATAATTGCAGGATAGGATGAAACGGCAGATCCTGGAGTACTTCTCCATAGTCCTTCTGAGTGCAGCCTGTGCATCGGAGGTCAGAGCATCAGCTTCATCCATGAATATTATCTTGAATTCTGCATTGCCTAGAGGTGCCGTCCTTGCGAATTCCTTGATCTTGCCCCTTACGACATCTATTCCTCTTTCATCGGAAGCATTGAGTTCTATGAAGTTGCCTTTCCATTCGTCCCCGAACATCTCCTTGGTCATTGCCAGGGCACATGTGGTCTTTCCGGTTCCTGCAGGACCTGTAAACAAAAGATGTGACATGTTCTTGGCTGAAACATAAGCCTTCAGTCTTTCTGTGACATGTTTCTGTCCTACGACCTCATCAAGTGTTTTGGGTCTGTATTTCTCCGTCCAGATTTCATTCATGGGAACACCTTCAGGCATCACCGGCATGATGTCCTGTGACATCATGGGTCCAATGCCTTATTCATTTATGGTAATTATCTTATTTGGGAACCAACACTGGGGTCAGGATCCCAGATTGGCTTTGCTTATAGCATCATCGATCTCCCTTTTCAGTGATGAGGGGAGACCTTCTATGCTTCCAGAAAGGAAGCCCCTAACTATCATGCCTATGGCCTGATCTTCACTCAGACCGCGCGACATCAGGTATTCTATCTGATCTCTCGCGATCTTTCCTACTGCGGCCTCATGAGTCATCTCCACATCAGCCACATGAGCCTCCAATTCAGGTATAGCGAGAGTTGTACCTCCATCTTCCAATACGAGACTCCTGCATTCCAGATGAGCTTTGGCTCCTGCGGAGTTTCCTACGAGTTTCCCGCGGGCTATCATGCTGCCACCCTTAGTTATGCTTCTGGACATGATCTGTGCGTTTGTTCCGCTGGCGTTCAGAATCGCCATTCCGCCTGTATCCACATTCGAACCCTTCTCTGCCAGGCACATCGTGTTGAATGCACATGTGGCATTATCACCGTTGAGACTGGCTACCGGATAGCTCTGAAGTGAACCCACTGGATTCAGCAATATGTAGTTGTTAGTGTATGATGCGTTCTTTCCAATGACGGTGGCGGTCCTGGGACGCACTCCTGTTTCTTTTCCCCAACTGTGTATCATCGAGAACTGCAGTTTGGAGTTGTCTTTGAGGTATATCTCGGAAACCCCGACATGCAAGGCATCGTTGGAATGTTGAGTCGTGGAACATCCAGTGATTATCTCCAGTGAGGAGCCCTCTTCCATGATGATTATGTTGTGCAGGTTCTGTATGCTCTTGTTCTTGTTGAGGAGCATACAGGTCTGTACTGGATATTTTGCATGGTATCCAGGTTTAACGCGGATGAAGTAACCGTCGGATTCCTCGAGATATGTTTTTGCGGTGTATTTGTCTTTGGAGGGGTCTATAGATTTCCACATGTAGTCTTTGAGTCCATCGTATTTCTTCAGGGCATCCTGTGTGGACAGGAGTTCGACTCCCTCCTGTTCCCTGTTCGAACAGTGGCTCATTCCGTTGTCCACGAATATTATAGTACCAGAACGGTTTTCTTCGTTGGTAACACCAATCTTATTCATGGTTTCTTTGAATTCTTTGGAATCGTCGATGTTCTCTATTTTATCAGGTTCGTACGTACCCTCTTCGAAATGATCAAGGTCGATATCTTTGCCGTAGGATGCGGCTTTGCCCAATGCTTCCTTCACTCTATCTTTACCCTGCATTTGATGCACTCTCCGTATCCTCTCTCCCTTATGTCCTTCAAGATGTCCATGGGACGTCCGGTGCAGCAGATCACGCCGTCTTTCATGACATATGCCGTGTCTGCGCCTATGTAATCCAATATCTGACCTGTATGCGTTATGACCAATGATGACACATTGCGTTTAGCTTTCTCGGCTCCGCATAATGTCGAATGATACAGAAGGTCATGGACTTTGTTGCCTATCAGATCTATACTTTCCAGATCTACACCTGATTCAGGTTCATCCAGTAAAACGAATTCCGGTTGCTGTGCTGTGAGTTGGAGGATCTCCGATCTCTTTATCTCTCCGCCGGAGAATCCCACATTGACATCACGCTCCAGGAATTTTTCCATTTTGAACTTATCAGCGTTTTCCAGTATGCCCTCGCACTTACCGTTCTTGGCGGCTGCTTTTATGAGGTCTCCAAGTTTCACACCTGTGACGTTCGGTGGCCTCTGCATCATCATGCCTATGCCCAGTTTGGCGCGCTCATCCACGGATAGGTGGGTTATGTCCTTTCCTTTGAATGTTATGGTACCCTCTGTGATTTCTGAGGTACCGTATCCCATTATGGATGCGAGCAAAGTAGATTTGCCGGAACCATTCGGCCCGAACAGGACACAAGTGTGCCCGTCAGGGATGGAGAGGTTTATCCCTTTGAGAATCTCCCTGTCTCCGGCCTTCACATGTAGGTTCTTAATCTCTAGCACTGTTAACACCGTGCTACTCTATAGTCAACAATCGTTTATAAACTGTCGCAATACGTCCCATCCTAGTTGACGATCCGTTATTCAAGGGGGATGACCTATGGTGGTCTTCCCATCCTTTTTCGTATCATGTCCGTCGGTTTCCGTTGACGAGAATAGATTAAACGCGATAAGCGGATACCGTAGCATATGAATGTTCACGAGGCGTATAAGCTGGCCATAGAGACAGGAATGAAGAACGATCCGCGTCCCAAAGGTGATGTGGAGTCGGTACTCAATGATTCCAAAGACAATTATGATAAGCTTGCTGAGGACAAGAAGCCTTATTTTGATCAGGAGAGACTTTGGAATCCATATGCTGATTCACGTTTCATGTGGGGAGAGGATATTGCCAAGGAGACCGAGGCGGAGAGGTTCATGTGGGGTATAGACATAGATACGTCCGAAATACTTCTGGCGGATAGGCTGAAGGAGAAGGGTGAGAAGATCTCCGCGGTAGTAGCGCACCATCCTATTGGCAGGTCCAGGACATGTTTCCCAGAGGTCATGTGGATGCAGACCGGGATGTATGATGATGCGAATGTACCGATAAACATCCTGGAAGGTCTAATGAGACCTAGGATGGAGGAGGTAAAACGTAATGTCATGGGGTCTAACTACAATAAGCCGGTCGATGCCGCGAAACTCCTTGGAATGTTGATGTTTAACGTCCACAGTCCCGCGGACAATATGGTGCAGGGTTTCATGAGTAAGATGTTCGAGGAGTCGGAACCCAGATATCTCGGAGACATAATCGATAGGCTGATGAAGGAGCCAGAATTCCAGACGGCATCCAAACTGAACGATCCTCCTAAGATAGTGGTTGGTGATGCCAAGGGACGCTGTGGCAAAGTGATATCCAAGATGACAGGAGGAACTTCAGGACCCAAGGAACTGTATGAGAAACTAGCCATAGCTGGTGTGGGTACAGTGGTGGGTATGCATTTTCCAGAGGATCATCTGGAGGAATGCAGGAAACATAACATAAACGTGGTTATATCCGGTCATATGGCTTCCGATTCCCTCGGTATAAACCTCATGTGTGATGTATGGGAAAAGAAGGGAATAGAGGTATTCGGTTGTTCTGGGTTCACAAGGTTCAGTAGGAATTGAGATGTTCGACCGTGTTTCCACGATAATAAAGGACGGTTCAAAGCTGTCTTTTGAATATGTGCCGGGGGAACTTCCTCACAGGGAGGAGCAGATGGGATCGTTGGAGATGCTATTCCGCCCTATGGTCACGGAGGGTCGTCCCTGTTCAGCATTCCTATCTGGAGGGGTCGGTACCGGAAAGACTGTCACCGCTAGGCGTTTCTGCGAGGACATGTCGGCCTACTGCGCCAAGAATAGCATATTGATGGATTACATATTCGTCAACTGCAGGATAAGGAACACTGAATACGGGATCCTTCTGCAGTCGGTGAGGCATTTCGATCCAGGGTTCCCAGAGAGGGGTTTCTCTGCAGATGAGATGTTGAGATCGTTCCGTACTCATGTGGAGAGCAGGGCTAGGCCGATGGTGGTCGTCCTTGATGAAGTGGATATGCTCCTGAAGAACAACAGCAGGAACCTGGTTTATCAGTTGACCAGGATGAATGATGAGCTGAAGAACTCGTCGATATCTCTCATAATGATCTCCCAAGTGTCTGTGGCCGAGCTTTTGGATGAGGCATCTATGTCTACATTCAAACGTGCCAACACGGTCAGGTTCGAACGTTATTCCAAAAACGATCTGAAGGAAATAATATCCACGAGGGTCGGGGAGGCGCTTGTAAGCGGTTCCATCGACGAGGATGGTATATCCCTTCTTGCGGACATAGCATCGCAGTATGGTGATGCGAGGTTCGCCATAGAACTCATAGATAAATCTGCATCTATAGCTGAGACCGAGGATTATGGCCGTATAACTGCTGATGATATACGTACGGCCAATGCCATGATATACAGTGATGTGTCGGAGAACAAATTGAGGGATCTGGACATAAACAGGAAACTGGCATTGTTGGCTATATCCCGTGCCATCAAATCCGAGACGTATGTAAGCATAACGGCTGCCGAAAAGACATATGCGATAGTCTGTGAGGAATACGAACACCCCGCAAGGAAGCACACGCAGTTCTGGACCTATGTACAGGATATGGAGCACAGCGGGATACTCTCGACGGAGGTCAGAAGCGAGATGGAAGGCGGAAGGGTCACATATATCTCGATACCTAACATACCTCCCAAGGAGCTGGCCAAGAAACTGGAGTATCTTCTTGATACTCCTCAATCGACCGATGAGTATGGGTGGTGAGATGAGATGAAATGCGATATCTGCGACCATGAGGCGGTCACATTCATACGTTACAACGGTTCCCATCTTTGTTCGGACCATTTCATGAGATATGTCGAGAGGAGGGTGAAGAAGGAGATAAGGAAGCAGATAGACGTCCAATCGGGTGACAGGATAGCTGTGGCGGTCTCTGGTGGAAAGGACAGTATGGTCACCCTGCATATGCTACAATCCGTTTTCGGTGAGAGAAGAGATGTAGATGTCTGTGCGATATCCATAGATGAAGGTATCAAAGGATACAGGCCCCCCAGTCTGGATATCGTTAAAAAATTCTGTGAGGAGAGAGACATAGAATGGCATGTGCGTTCGTTCTCCGAGCTTGGGGTGGAGATGGATGATGTTGCCCCTGTGTCGGGGGAGAACAGCCCATGTACGTACTGTGGTGTCTTCAGGCGTAAACTCATGAATGATGAGGCTCGGAATATGGGGGCGCGTTTTCTTGCTACGGGTCATAATCTGGATGATATGGCTCAATCGATCATGATGAACTTCGTACGTGGGGATATGGAGAGGTTGGCAAGGCTTGGACCGCATACCAAGGTGCAACCTGGTCTGGTGCCCAGATTCCATCCTCTCAGGATGATCCCGGAGAAGGAATCCCTGCTCTATGCATTGGTCTCAGGAATATCCTTCTGGGACGGAGAGTGTCCCTATTGGCAGGAGGCTCTTAGAAATCAGTACAGGGATGTGGTGGATGATCTGGAGACCAGGTCCCCTGGTTCCAGATTCAGCATACTGTCATCATATGATCAGATACGTCCGATGCTGGTGGATCGTTTTCCCGCTGCCGAACTCCACATGTGTTCCTGTGGTGAGCCGACGTTAGGTTCGAGGTGCAAGGCATGTGAACTGTCCGACCTGGTTAAATCCAGGTTGGACAGATGATCTTAAGATCCTCACTCTTTGTTCCAACAGGTTATGCCGCTTACATCCATGCCTTCCAGGACATCGGACTCCAAGTTGAATTCAGGTGTCTCTATACCGGCTTTCCTCTGTGCTCTGTAGTCCTTGTACAGTCTGAATGCATATTTTGACAACATTCCAACCGCAAGCATGTTCAGAACACCCATGACTGCCATGAGTGCATCACAGAGATCCCACATGAGTGTCAAAGGTATCATGGAGGAGATGAACACGACAGCAATGATTATCACACGTATCAGTTTTGTTGCGATAGGGCTGTCGGATATGAATTTGGTGTTGGCTTCACACATGGAATAGTATCCTATCAGGCTGCTGAAGGCGAATACTATCATGAACACTGCCAATATCGCTGGTGCGAGACTTCCCAGGAATCCTTCGTTGAGGATACCCTGTACGAGAGGTGCTCCTCCATCGGATGCCACGGATACGATTTGATCGAAGCTGCCGTATGTCAGTATGACGAAAGCGGTAGCGGAACACACAACAAGGGTGTCTATGAGAACTCCTAAAGATTGTATGAGTCCCTGTTTGACAGGATGTTTCACATGTGCAGAGGATGCCACATTAGGTATGGACCCTATTCCTGCCTCATTGGAGAACACTCCTCTCTTCAATCCCATCATGATTGCCATACCCATTCCTCCGGCTACGAATTCTTTTACTCCGAATGCTCCCTCGAAGATCATGTTGAATGCGTTGCCTATACCGCTTATGTTGCTGATTATCGCTACTATGGCTATGATCATCCACATGAGGGCCATTACTGGAACGATCTTGGTTGATGCCTTGGCCACACGCCTTATGCCACCAAATATTATCGCAGCCGCGGCGATTGTGATCAATATGGCTATTATCAGCTGGTTGTTTTCGAAGTCGAAAGCGTTCGTGAAGGCATCGGTTGCGTTGGAAGCCTGGACTCCGATGAACCCGATACCATAGAGTGCTATGACCATAAATGCCAACAGGAGGGAGTAATATTTCCTGTGAAGGCCGTTCTTTATGTAATAAGCAGGCCCTCCATGGAATAGTCCGTCGGATTTCCTTTCCTTGAATATCTGTCCCAGGGTGCATTCCATAAAACTCGTTCCAGCACCGATTATTGCGAATATCCACATCCAGAAAACCGCACCTGGCCCTCCTAGGACGATGGCTGTGGCCACACCGGCTATGTTACCTACGCCTATACGGGCACCCAGACCTACGCAGAATGCTTCGAAAGATGAGATGTGGTCTGTTTTTTCACTGTCACTTTTGATTGTGAAAGCTAGTTTACTGGATTCCTTTATTTGGGTGATCTGCTCACCCTTCAGTCTGTATGCAAAATATAGGCCGAGACCTATCAAGAAAATGAATGCGATATACCAGGCATATGTGTTGAATATGCCTATGGCATCGCTGGCTGTATCTGCTGAACTCATAATATCACTCTAGCAAGTTGGATGCCGAATGTATACATTGTTATTAAAAACATCGAAAATCTGTACTATTCACTGATCGTCTGATTATTCACACTATGTCTCTGAAAGGTACTATGTCACAACATGTGCATTCTACACACATGGTGTGTAGATGTCTGGTATCCAGTCCGTGCTTCTTCAGAGAGTCCATCTGCATCTCTGCGATACGGATCATACGTTCGGGAGTCACGTACGGTTGTTTGCCTATGGCCTTTTCAAGATTATTGCGGTTCATGGTATTCCATCTGATGGCCCTAGCTGTGGGCACCACCCCCATGGAAGACAGTTTATCGAAGCACGTTCTTATGTTCTCATCAGTCTCTCCCATACCGAAGATTATATTCGAGCTAACCATTCCCTTTCCGAATACATCAACTGCGAATGACAACATATCCCATATGGAGTCGTAATCCAATTCAGGGCATACCTTCTGGAATACGTTCTTGTCAGACGATTCCAGATTAAGTTTTATCTCATTCGCTCCCGCTTCTTTGAGCATCATGATATGTTTCTTTTCAGAAATATAGGGTTCCACGCCTATGGGTATGTCCGGGAACTTTTCACGGATAGATTTTATACAGGATACAAATCTGGACACGGTTTCATCGACTGAACCTACGACTCCACTGGTCAGAGATACTGAGACGATTTTTTTCTCAGAAACAGCCTTTCCCACTCCTTCTACTATGTATTGGTCGGTAATACCTTTGAATGTGCTCTTGTCCAGCATGGGTGATGCACAGTATGCACAATTGTATATGCATCTCTGATCAAGATTGAAGAACGCCTGTTCTGGACAATGGAACACGACAGGAATCAATCTGACGTTGTCTAAAAACAGTTCTCCATTTTTAGATAACGAGTATCTATTCTCATGTGGAATCAGTTCGAAGTCTCCGGAATCATAGGATATGGCCTTTTTAACCCTGAGATCTCCAAATGCGAATACTGCCGATTCGTACCCTGCGCCAGGACCTGCGGTCGAATGGGAGGTCCTGAATGGGAACTGGAATCCTTCAGGGATCTTGACAGCACCACCCAGTATGAGCTCTGCTTTTTTTCTTATCAAATTCTCTTCCATTTGACACCGTCCGTGGAATCCTCGAGAACAAAACCGGTATCTTTCAGTCTGTCCCTTATCTGATCTGCCAGATCGTACTGTTTCCTGGTTCTGAGCTCTTTGCGAAGATCTATTATTATATTCATGACTGCATTGAAATCGTCATCCACGGTATCCTCGTCCTCTGGCATTATGCCGAGTATCGTATCGAATTCCTTTAGCACTGTCAGAGCGGATTCTGCATCGGACCTGGTCATGGAACGTTCTCCCATGGCCTTGTTTGTGGTACGTGCGAGTTGGAATATGTCCTCTATGGCGGAACGGGTGTTGAAATCATCATCCATAGCATCTTTGAATGCGGCCCTGTGCTCGTCTATCAGACTAGGCATCTGAGGCTCCCCTTCCGGGCCATTCCTGGAATAAGACTGCAAGTCACGGAAGTTGTTCCAAAGTCTGTCCAGGGAGTTCTTGGCTTCCTCCAGCATATCCTCTCCGTATACAAGGGGACTGCTGTAGTGTGTGTTAAGGAAGTAGAAACGCATGGCGTATTTGTCGAATTTCTCAGCCACGTCTTTGACTCTAAAGAAGTTACCGAGTGATTTGGACATCTTTTCCTCTTTGGAGTTACCGACGCCTTTCACCTGCAACATGCCGTTGTGTATCCAGTAGTTCGCCAGAGGTTTTCCATTGGCGGCTTCCGACTGAAGGATCTCGTTTTCATGGTGAGGGAATATCAAATCGTTTCCTCCGCCATGGATGTCTATGGTATCTCCGAGATGATGTTTTATCATGGCTGAGCACTCTATGTGCCATCCAGGTCTGCCTTCTCCCCACGGGGAGTTCCAGCTGCAGTTCTCCTCGGGTTTGGCGGCTTTCCATATGGCGAAATCCAGCGGGTCCTTTTTCTGTTCGTCCTGTGAGATGCGGCCTGAGGATTCCATATCCTCAAGTTTTCTGTTGGAGAGTTTACCGTAATCCTGTTTTTTCCTAACGGCGAAATAGACGCTGCCGTCGGGTGTGGTGTAACCGTAACCGTTTTCGATTATCTTGCCGACCATGGACATTATATCATCCATGCTTTCGCTGGCCTTTGGATACACATCGGCTTTTCCTACACCTAGTTTGGCAGCATCTTTGAAGTATTCCTCTATGTATCTAGCAGATAGTTCGAGGGGTTCGATGCCCTCCCTGTTAGCCTTAATAATGATTTTGTCATCGACATCGGTGAAGTTGGTGACGTGGGTCACCTTGTACCCGGAGTATCTTAGATATTTGGCCACCATATCGAAGACGACCATGCTTCTGGCATGTCCCATGTGTATGTCATCGTAAACCGTGACACCGCATACATACATACTTACTTTACCGGGTTCCAACGGAACGAAATCCTCTTTTTTGTTAGTGAGGTTGTTGTGTATTCTGAGGGACATCATCATCCTTTCCTGTTTTCTTTATCATCTGTCTGTCCGGAGTTGTCGGTTTCAGATCTCTTCTGTAGTTTTGTCACATCTTCCTGCAGGATACGGATCTTTTCTTCGAGTTGCTGGATGCACTCGGAGAAGCAGTCCGGCAGGTCGTTGTGTCTTAATGGATCGTGTTTCACGCCGTCTTTGGTCACTATCTTTCCTGGGACACCGACCACGGTGCAGTTGGGGGGTACGTTCTTGACCACGACGGATCCCGCCCCTATCCTGACGTTGTCTCCTATATCTATGTCTCCCAGGACGGTTGAGTTGGCTCCGCATACGATGTTGTTGCCGAGGGTGGGGTGTCTCTTGCCCTTACTGGCGGACACTCCTCCCAATGTCACCCCTTGGTACAGTGTGACATTGTCTCCTATTATGGCCGTCTCCCCTATCACCACTCCAGTTGCGTGGTCTATGAAAAATCCTTTCCCAATCGTCGCTCCGGGGTGTATGTCGCATCCAGTTTCCCGGTGTGCTTTGAAATTGATCTTCCTGGCTTTCATGTACTTCCCTTGGAGCCACAGATCATGGCTACGCCTGTACATCGTCACGGCGCGGAGGCCTGTGTGGAATTTGATGGCGTCAGCCTTGTCTATTATGGCAGGGTCGCGTTCCATGACTGCTTTAAGGTCGTCGGGATCAATCCTCATCATATGGTAACCTCAATGGAGGCTTGTTTATTTATCTGTTCTTCGCAGTTTATAGGTAATGTACTCGGGATACCAGGTTCATTGATCGAAGGATTCCGAATTGTCGGCTCCGAATTTCACTGCAGGGCAGGGTCCGAAACAATCCTTGCAGAATATACACATATCCTCATGTATAGCTACTTTACCGTTTTCTATGTAGAGGGCACCAGCTTTGCATCTGGCGACGCAGAGTCCGCATCCCACACATTGTTCTGAACGCACAACAAGTTGGAATGCCTCATCCATGTGTTGACGTGCATCGTTCTCGACGAAGGCCTTTGATATTATCGCACCATCGCCGTAGAATGTGACGTAATCTGCTTCGAGGTAGTTCTCCTCCTCGTTGTGGTTGATCACCCAGCCCAGTGCATGGGTGAACGGCTTTAGTTTGTGAAGGTCGATTGGCCTTGACAATGCAGCCTCTATGCTGTATCCCATTGTACATGGGGAGTACCCTTCCTGTACTTTGATGCTAACTGGTCCTTCTTCATGGACTAATCTTTTCCTGGTGAGTTCCGGAACGCTGTTACCGGTGATTCTTTCGATCTCATCACGTATAGATTGCGGTGCAGATTTCCATCTCCAAAGGCCGTACTCCTTCCATTCAGACGGGAGGCCGTTCTTTACCATGTACTCGTCGAGGAAAGTGTCCCACTGTCCGTATCTATCGGCGGATCTGACTATATCGAATTCTGCAAGGTCCGATGCGGGGCAGAGGAAACAGCCTATTCTGTCTAGACCTCTCGTGTACCAGACATTGTACGGTTCTTTTTTCATGAATATGTAGAGCCAGACATGCATGGCGCTCCAGTTCTGTATTGCCGAGGCACCTATTTGTCCAGGGGTCCAAGGATTCTCCCATATGCGTGGTTTTGCGTTTCTCGCCTCTGATTCATATTTACGTTGTCCGATGAATGATAGTACTCCGTTTGGGAAGTTCTTGGTGATAGCAGCGACCATGGGGCCCAGTTTGTTGGTTTTGCAGCACCATCTGAAGTCTTTTGCAGGTGGACCGAACTGGACAAGGTTTCCGAAGAAGGCATCCACCGGAGCCTTCTCTTCTATTAGTTTAACGTCGTGTCTCTTGCAGACATCATGAACGTGTTCGGTCGTCTCATTGAACTCGAGACCAGTATCCACGAACATTGCAGGCAGATTCAATCCCGCATCTACAGACAGTAGCAAAGTGGCAAGTGAATCCTTTCCACCGGAGAACGAGACGACTGCTGGGATATCGTATTTCGCCATCGTGTTCCTCATGAAACCCATAGCTTCTGTGATTCTACTTTCCATGACATCTCTGTTCGCGTTCACCACATCGTCCCATGTGTGAGTCTGGCCTGGTTCTATGAACTCCTCTGGTTTGTACCATCTTGTCTTTACTCCCACGCCTTTCTCATGCTTGAGCATCTCTGATGCAGTCATCTTCGCCAGACCTGTGGCTACTATGTTGGATTCAGGGTCCACAATTATGACTTCGTCTCCTTCCTTGATGTCAGGATGGGCATCTAGGACGCCAGGGGCCATCAGATTTTTGCTTTCGTGCAGGAATTTCACGGCACCGGGGTCGCATACAACGTAACCTCTGCTGAGTTTTCCGCGGAGACGCATGGCGCCCTGTATGCGCATCAGGAACTGCCAACCTCTCCCTATGTCATATCTCATGGTTCCCATGACGCGTCCGTCGACCAGTACCTCATCCATGCGGTCTATGGCAGGACATTTGTTGAGTATGACTATGTGACCCTCGGGTATAATGTGCATGCCTGCACCCTCCCCGAAGTTGCGATCAATCAGATCCCTTATACGTACTATATCGCTCTCAAAGGCCGGTCTGGCATCTGCTGGGGGGGTCAGTTCGGTAACAACCGTATACGATCCACATACGGGACATTTTTCCCTTTCCATTATGGGCAGATTGCATTCATTACACCATCTCAGATGATTCTTTCCCAGCCTTATAGCTCCCACAAAATCCAACTCCTCACTTCCCCATGAGGATGCGGGATAAATAATTGGCGGGGGATTCCACCGTCCGCGGAAGTTGGATACTCAGATGGATTTTCTGGAAAATCTAAATACAGAGAACAACCTGAGGGCGGAAAGTGATCTAATGAAGAAGATTAAAGCTTCTAGGCGCGCAATGGGAATGGATTATGCGATACGCGAGGTAGTAGTCCCAGCTGATGCCGCCGCAAAGGCAGGAAAGAAGCTTTACAATCTCAACATTGGAGATCCTAACAAATGGGATTTCCAAACTCCCGAGTATTTCAAGAACACACTTAGGGAGGCTGTGGACAAAACCGATAACGGATACGGGGACTCCCAAGGTAGCCTCGGGCTCAGGGAGGCAATAGTACAGAGGGAATACGAGAAGCACGGGGCGAGGATAACGTCGGATGACGTCTACGTTACGGCCGGTCTCAGTGAATGCATAAACATCCTGATGGGTACTTTCATAGAGCCAGGGGATGAGGTGCTTGTCCCGGGTCCAGGATATCCCTCATATGCACAATACACCAATTTCTACGAAGGTAAAACGGTTCCATACAGGCAAGTCGAGGAGGAGGATTGGAGACCTGATATCGATATGATGAGGAAAAGGGTCACTGACAAGACAAAGGCGATCGTGGTCATAAATCCCAATAATCCCACAGGCACGGTCTATGATGAGAAGGATCTCAGGCAGATAGGTGATATATCTGCCGAATACGGGATCCCCCTAATCTCGGACGAGATATATGACAAGATTGTGTTCAGTGGCAAGTTCTTCTCGTTATCCAGGCTATCTGACGATGTTCCGAGGATAATAATGAACGGTTTCTCCAAAGTGAATCTCATGCCTGGCTGGAGGGAAGGTTACTGTTATTTCATGGACAGGTATGGTATCATGGACGAGATACGTGAAGGCATGATGAAACAATTCCGTGTCAGGATATGTGCCAATGTACCTTGTCAGGAGGCTGCCAGGGCATCGTTGCAGGGACCTCAGGACTATATAGTCGACATGAACAGGAAACTCAAGGAAAGAGCTGACTTCTCATACAAGAGACTCAACGAGATACCTGGAATATCGACCAAGAGGGCGAAGGGGGCGCTATATATGTTCCCTCATATCGATCTGGGTAACGAATGGGCTTCGGACAAGGACTTCGTGTTTGACCTTATCAAAGAGGAAGGGGTTGTGCTGGTTCACGGTTCTGGTTTCTGTAAAGAGTTCGGGCAGTCACATTTCAGGACTATACTTCTTCCGCCGATGGAGACACTGGAAACAGCTTACGATCTCCTTGAGAAGTTCATGATCAGACATCAATGAGAAAACATTATGCCGGGTTCCCCCGGCTATTAAATCATTTTTTACCGACTTTTTCAAGTCTTTTGAGCATCTTCACAGCAGCATCGACGACATCGCGTCCCTTCTCTATGCGATCCACAGCCTGAAGCTGGGTCATGTTGGGGCCGGTTATACCGAATGCCACCGGTTTGCCGTATTTCAGGGAGAGGTCTGCTATCTGTCTAGATGCCTGTGAGATGACGACCTGATCGTGGTCGGTCTCGCCTGTGATGACGGCGCCTATGGTGATGACTGCATCAACATCAGTCCTTTCCAACATGGTCTGGACGGCCAGAGGTATCTCGAATACGCCGGGGACCATGATGGTCTCACTTATGGCCACGTCGAGGAATTCCGCTTCGGCCCTTGCTCTCTCGATCATCATCATCGTTACGTCGTAGTTGAATTCAGCTGCGACCATTCCAAGTTTGTATCCTGTCATATCTAATCACCTGTGTCTTACAGGCCCCTCATCGGGGAATCCCTGTCTGAGTCCCGTGCCAGCTCTCTTCGTCAGTCTGTCGGGACGGAAGAGCAGGTCGTAGACGTTTATCGCGTGTTCCCTCGTCCTGCTGTCAGCCAGGAACGCCAGTTCGCTGTCGTCCTTGGCTTCGTCAGCATGGACGAAGACTTCTATTATATGTTTGTTAGTGGATAGTTGGACTGCTATAAGGCCAGTGGATGCCTCATGTGCGCACATCTTGTCCTTCTGCTGAGGGCCGGGCATTCCGAGGGCCATTACTATGTCACATCCCTGTTCCTCTATCAGTTTCTTGCATGCAACAGGCAGATCCTTGACACCAGGAACGGTGTATCTGATGATTTTGAATCCGGTTCCTGTTTTGTTGAGTTCATCTATGGCGGAATGTGCCATGTCGTATCTTGCGAACGTGGTGTCCGCTACGCCTATGGTCTTCATTGCATCCTCCTTACCTTCTCCACTATTCTCCTCGTGGCGTTAAGATCATCAGCGTATTCGTTGGCCCTTACGACCTTTATATGCCCGAAGCCACGGGATTCCAACTCCTTCTCAAGAGTATTCTCGTCGAATTTTTGGTCGAACCCAAGTACTATTATGTCGGGTCTTACCTCTTTGACGGTATCGAAAATATCCCCCTCTCTGCCGATCACGACTTTGTTCACGGGTTTGAGGGAATCCACGATCCTGGCTCGCATGCCTTCCGGAGTTATGGGCTCGTGTTTCTTTGCACGTACAGTCTTATCGCAGGCCACTACGACGACAAGTTCGTCGCCTAGGGCTTTCGCTTGTTCGAGATAAGATATATGTCCCGGATGTATGAGGTCGAACACTCCTGATGCCATCACTCTAGTCATACCCATCATAAGTCCAGATCGTTCTTTTCCAAGAAAGCGTTCCAGGCATTTATTACTTCTTCGCCTGTTATGAATGGTATTCCCTTGGTTTTGGCGAAGGACATGACCTCTTCTTTGTGCATGGACCCGCCATCGTCACCCATCATTTCGCATATGGTGGCTGAGGGTTTGACTCCCGCCATGTACATCAATGCAGTACAGAGTTCCGTGTGTCCGAATCTGGTCTTGAGTATTTTTGATGAGGTGTTCAGTAAGTGAACATGTCCAGGTGCACGGAAATTGGCACCGATATCTCTCTCGATCTCTTTCGCAGGCTTATCTTCGAATATTGTTTTGCTGTATTCCCTTATTGTGAGGGCCCGGTCCCTATCGGTAATGCCTGTGTACGTCTTCCTGTGGTTTATCGTGACACCGAATGAAGATCTGGTGTTGTCGTAAGGTATGTCGTTAGGTGCCATATCCTTCAGCACCGGGTACTTCTCCCTATCGTCCCAATAGACATCGGCCATGAACGGCAATCCGATATCCTTAGCCAGTTTGTGGGGTGTGGTCGTGCATATAAGACCGCCCGCTTCCTTTCTCATCATTTTTATGTGTTCCCAGGTTATGAATTCGGATGCGACAGTCAGGTCGCTTTCCTTTTCCCTGTCATCGAAATCAAAGACAAGAACGGGTCTTCCGGCCTTTATCTCATTCAATGTTTTTTCTAAGTTCATGCGATTACCGACCTTCTAATGAGTGACTTATTAGAATAAAGATGGTTTATTACTTAATTTGTTGTAAAAACCAATCTGTTGGTTGTGGTATGATTCCTGATAACCCCACGGAGTGAATCGTATTGGTTCATTTTGTATACGCTACAGGATTACGATTCTTTGCATTTCATATTCCAGACCTCTATCAAATGTCTCTTTTTCCTCTGACCGTGACTTTATGAAACTATACGAGGGGATGCTATCGGTTCCCGGTGAACCATGGACCGAATCTATTTTTAACAGCATGGGATATATGCGCATGATAACATGACTATCGAAGACGCCCGTTATATCAGGGAGAAGGTCCAGGCACACAACAAATGGTTCGAGGAATGCATCCCAATGATCGCATCCGAGAATCTTATGAGTCCTCTGGCCAAGGAGATGCTAATATCCGACTTCGCTGACAGATACGCAGAGGGAATGCCCGGCAAGAGATATTACCAAGGTAACATCTACGTGGATCAGGTCGAGATCAAAGCCATAGAACTTGCTAAAAAGCTTTTCAAGGCAGATTTCGCAGATGTCAGACCAATATCCGGTACGGTTGCCAACATGGCGGTTCTGTTCGCATTCGCACAACCCGGGGATACCATAACAACATGTGCTCTTGCTCAGGGTGCTCACATATCCACATGTGAGTTCGGTGCATTTGGGCAGAGGGCTGTGAACTCCGTCAACTATCCCTTCAACGTCGAGGACATGAATCTCGATGTTGATGGTACAATAAAGATGCTGAAGGAAGTGAAGCCCAAGGTTGCACAGTTCGGTTTGTCCGTGTTCCTGTTCCCACCGCCCCTGAAGGAGCTTCAGGATACATTCAACGAGGTAGGATGTCTAGTGTGGGAGGATTGTGCACATGTGCTCGGGTTGATTGCAGGAGGACAGTTCCATGATCCATTGAGAGAGGGTGTCAATATAATCTCATCATCCACTCATAAGACGTTCCCAGGACCCAATCACGGTATAATACTAGGTTCGAATCTCACTGATGACCAGGAGAAGAAGATACAGAAGGCAGTCTTCCCTGGAGTAACATCAAGTCATCACCTTCATGCCATGGCCGCTTTGGCGATAACCTTGGCTGAAATGGACGTTTATGCGAAGGACTATGCAGCTCAGGCATGCAAGAATTCCAGGGCATTGGGACAAGCACTTTATGAACTCGGTGTACCCGTACTCTGTCCAGATCTCGGATTCACCAGATCACACGCTATCGCTGTGGATGTATCTCAGTTCGGAGGAGGGAAGGATTGCGCCAAATTGTTGGAGGATGCTAACATAATCTGTAACAAGAACATGCTCCCCCAGGATACCAGTTCTGTTAGGCCTTCTGGTCTCAGGCTCGGTTCTCAAGAGATGACTCGTCTCGGAATGAAGGAGAGCGAGATGAAGCAGGTCGCTGAGTTCATATCGCGTGTCGTGGTGAAGAAAGAGGATCCGAAGAAGGTAGCTGAGGATGTTAAAGCCTTCAAGAAGGAGTTCTCTACGATACAGTTCTGTTTCAACTCCGGTGAGCCGGCGTACGAATATCACAAACTTGTTGATTAAACATTTTCTAGCCCCGGGTTACGGTTATAAGGCCCGGGGCAATCCGATACAAGATTGTGTGTTTTCGATTCTGTATGTCTGGTTTTGTTGATTTTGTTCTCGTTTATGTTCTGGGTATATTTGTTATGATGTGTTTTTTAGGAATACCTTAAATATTCGTTCGTTCTCTACTCCGATGATGAGCTCAGGGAACCGTGAGGACTATCTTATCAGCATTTTGAGACTTACTGAAGGAGAGAAGACAGCTAAGACCACTGAATTGGCAACTTTCATGAACGTATCTCCTGCTAGTGTCACAGAGATGTTGAAGGTTCTGGCAGGAGAGGGGTATGTCGAGTACGAAAAGTACAAGGGTGTGACTCTGACTGAATCTGGCTTGGATTATGCCAGAAATATAAGGAAGAAACATCACGTCATGGAGAGTTTCCTTATGAATGTTCTCAATGTCGATCATCAGATGGCACACGAGGAGGCATGTAAGATGGAGCATGCAATATCCGATGATTCCATGCTCAGGTTGTGTCAGATGGTTGGTAGCCCTGTGGACAACGATTGCAAAAGCTGTAAGAGTCCGTGCAAGGCGGCGACAGGTGAGAGATTGGATGTGGAGACCCTGGATGCTATGGATATGGGTGAGCACGGAATGATCTCTCACATAAAGAGTGAGGATCCAGATATCGTCAAGAGGTTGATATCCATGGGATTTGTACCAGGTCGGGAGGTATCCGTGGAAGGCAGGGTATCTGACAGGGGTCCCCGTATAATCGGTATAGGGGATTCGACTATAGCCTTGGACATATGTCTCGCGTCAGCGATTTATGTGGATGTTGAAGACTGATGGTTAACAATATCGTTCAAGTCGCGCTAATAGGGCAGCCCAACGTAGGTAAATCAGCCCTGTTCACCAGGATGACTGGCGTAGGTGTCATATCATCCAATTACGCAGGTACGACTGTGGAGTTCGAGGAGGCGACGATTGTCAGGAACGACGTTGCCGTTAATGTTCACGATCTTCCTGGGATATACAGTCTTTCCAGAAACTCTCCCGATGAGGATGCTGCGATCAAGATGCTGGCGGATCCGAAGAACGATGCGGTCATCATAGTTGCTGATGCCACGAATCTGGAGAGTAGCATAGTTCTGTGTTTTGAGGTTTTGGAACTGGGTTTGCCTTCTATCCTGGCTTTGAACAAAATAGATGCGGCTCGTAAGAAGTTCGATATAGATACGGAGGCTCTGTCAAAGAGCATGGGCATTCCTGTTATACCCGTGTCTGCTAAGACATCAGAGGGAGTGGATGCCCTGGTGGATGTTGTATGTGCAGGTATGGCCAAGGCTCCTGATTTCAAAGTCAGTTACAGGAGGAATATAACCGCGGCAGCCAATTCTTTGGCTGAACTCATACCGGAATCCAAGTACAGGCCTTTCGGTGTGGCAATCAAGGTGATGGAAGGTACTCAGGACTTCATCGATATGGTTTCTGATGATGTGACTGAGAATGCGGAGAAGTTCCGCATGATGCTCACACGTTTTAACGGTGAATCCCCAGATCAGACGATAGGGCGTGAAAGGTATGCTCTGGCTGACATAATGGTCAAAGGTGTGGTCAGGAGGTCACAGAGGTCGCAGACAGGCAGGGAGGTCTTCTCAGATCTGACGATAACTCCTCTGGTGGGTATACCGATTCTGATGGCTGTTTTGGGCGTAATATTCCTGACCATCGTCTATGTGGGTTCGTTCCTGGATGATGTGGTTTCGAATGTGTATTCGATGGCCATAGGTGATTGGCTGGATAATGTTTCTGAGAACATGGGCCCCTTCTGGAAGGCTGTTGTAGTGGGTGTGAACAGCAGCATAGGGGCGATACTGACCCTGGTTATCCCGTACATAATGGTATTCTACATCATACTGGGCCTCCTGGAGGATTCTGGATATCTTACCCGTGTAGTAGTTTTGCTCGATACTATTATGCATCGTTTCGGTCTGCACGGGGGCGCTATAGTGCCTGTGTTGGTGGGGATAGGTTGCAATGTTCCAGCGGTAATGGCAACCCGTACCATACAGTCGAGAAGGGAGAGGACCATAGTGACGGCTATAATAGTGATGGCCGTGCCATGTTCGGCTCAGATGGCCATACTGATGGGAATAACGGGGAAGTATGCAGGCATTCCATACGCCTTCGCGATACTGGGCCTCCTGGTCGTGCTTGGATGTGTCGTGGGATTCACGATGAACAGGTTTCTACCCAAAGAACCGAGCAGCCTAGCTATGGAACTTCCAGATCTGGTTATGCCGCAGATGAGCAACGTGTTGTTCAAGACATGGGAGAGGATAAAGGACTTTTTCTACATAGCCTTCCCATTATTGGTTGTCGGCAGTGTTATAGTGGAACTTCTCCTGACTTACGATTTGCTGGATTGTGTGGTTAATCCGATGTCGTTCATCACCGTGGGCATGTTGGGTCTACCAGCTACATGTGTAATCGCGTTCATAGTTGGTATACTCAGAAAAGAGATGGCAGTCGGTATGTTGGCCCTACTTGGGTTGCTTACGGTTATGACCCCTAATCAGTTCGTTGTGTTCGGGGTGGTAATGGCCACTTATGTTCCATGTATAGCCACTCTCACTGTCATGTGGCGGGAGATGGGACTCAGGGATACAGTTGCAATATCGTTGGTATCATGCGGTGTGGCCATACTCATGGGCACTGCCGTGAATCTGGCTTTGAGTATCCTGTGATGGATATTCACAGGGAATACGGAGATTAACGGTGTGTGAACACCGTTTTGATGAGATTCTCGTTCTTGTCCTCTATCCTAACGAATCCGATCCTCTCGAATTGTACCGAATCTGAGGTTTCATCGAGTATGCTTCTTTCCGTAAGACCGGACATCGTGCTCCCATCTGGCATGAGAAGCTCCGTTTTAACGCTGTCTCTGCCAACCCATTGGACTGCCTTGATGCCTTGTTTGAGGATTGAAACGTCGTTTCCGGCGTATTTTGCAGGTGTGGCGTAATCGAGGTTGCAAAGGTCCTTCAATCTTGTTTTTCCGGTTTCCGAGAACGTTTTGGAATCCTCTTTGGAGACGAATATCGTCTTGCTCCCATCTATCTTGTATTCCCTGTTCCCACGTTCTGGATGATCGGGATGCAGCGGAGCCTTTCCTGTTATGCTGTCTATGCCTTCTATATCATATCTGACGGGGTTGTTAACGAAGAAATACCTGTTGGATTCATTATCTATGATCTCCCGGTTCATGCTGTATAGATTATCCCATGAGAATTGTATGTCCACTGATTTTATGCCACTCTCAACCCAGTACCTTCTGAGCGCTTCTGGTCTTATCCCTCTTCTTTCGAGGGCTCTGACGGTACCGGTCCGAACATCATCCCAGCCGCTGTACTCCCCTGCGTTTATGCTTTGTTTTATCAATGAGGTCTTGAGAACCGTGTCAGGTATGTTCACCAGACCATAGTGGTGGTAGATGGGTTCTTTCCATCCGAAGTAATCGAATATGTACTGCTGCCTTATCGTGTTGTTGAGATGATCCTTACCCCTTATCACATGGGTCATGCCCATCAGGTGGTCATCTACAGCCACTGACAGATTCATCATAGGGTAGGCGCAGTATTTCGATCCTGTTAGTGGGTGCGGATGGTCGACTATCCTGAGAGCCACGAAATCACGGACCGCGGGGTTCGGATGTTTGAGGTCGGTCTTGATGACCGTGACTGCCTCTCCTTCCTTGTACTCCCCGGCTAGGAATCTGTCATACCTTTCCATCTGCGTTTCTACTGGGAGGTCATGACATGGACATGCCAGGCCCTTCTCCTTTAATCCTCTCCAGTGATCTCCGTTGCATGTACAGACGTAAGCCTTGCCCATCTCGATCATTTTACGGGTGTAATCATAATAAATCTCGAATCTAGATGATTGTATGAACGATTCGTCAACTTTGACACCCAACCAATCAAGGTCCTCAGGGATCATACTGTACGCTTCGGGGTCGATTTTTTCCGGGTTGGTGTCCTCGAATCTCAATATGAGTTTACCGTTGTATCTCTTGACATATTCGTCATTAAGGATTGATACTCTCGTGTGTCCTATGTGCAGAGGCCCCGAAGGTCCAGGAGCTATACGCATAACGACATTTCCATCTTCTGCGTTTTCCAAGTCAGGTAGATGATACGTTCTCTCTTTCTTTTCTTTCACGAGAAGGGATGAATCCATTTTTTCCAGTCTGGATATCTGAGAGGCGAGATCCATGGAGTTCACGTCATTGACGATACCTTCCACCAAATGGGAGATCTCTCCGACCTTATCTCTGTATTCAGGAAAACCTCCGAGTATCTTGCCCACCACTGCTTTGGGATTTGCCTTTCCTTTGAAGAATATGGCATTCTGCAGTGCGAATTTTGTTATCGTGTCCTCTATTGACTCCCCTGACATACTACGGACATTCTGATTCCCGTATTTATCATTCGCTTTTTGAACGATGTATGGGCATGGTTTATGGATTCTAAGTCTCAGAATAAAGGATTCAGATTTTCGAATCCTTCTCACATTCTGACTTAAGGTGTCTCTTAACATTCACTATGGAGTCGACATTCAATGGATCGATATTGAGATTGTTCGCTATGAACAAGGAGGTGTAGTCACCGACCATCAATGAGTATATGGTGCGTTCCAGTAGGTCATCACCTTTGGAATCGACTACCAGGGGATTTACTCCGTTATCCTTCAGGGTGTTGAGTGTGGCGTTAAGGGTCTTGGTTATCTCGACGTCGCTGTCCTCTTTGATCAGAATGGGTATGAATTTGGATTTCAGGGGATCGTTGCACCAACCGACTATTTCGTTGTGGTTGAATTCTGGCATGACTCCTGAGAAAGCTATCATCTTGGAGTTTTCGTTAATCTGTGTCTTCCATCTCATGGCCACTGCTGCCATGTTCGGTACGGAGTAGATTATAGGGGTTCTGTTGGTTATCTGGCTGGCTATCTTCCACGGTATGGAACCCGCTCTGTCCATCTCGTCGCTGTATTGGAATACATTGGGAAGTATAGCCTTAAGTTTGTCCCGAAGATTCGGCCCTCCCACATCCTCTATTATTCCTGCTAACAGTCCTATGAACCAACCTATCGCACTGCGCGGCTGTATGGGTTCACCGCCGATCTTCATTATCATGGATCCGTTTTCAAGGGCCAACTCCTCTAATCTGCCCCCTGCGGTTATAACCATGGTGTCCAATTCTTTTTTCACAGCCATCTCGTACATGGACACGGTTTCGAATGTGTTGCCCGAGTAACTGCACGCGATGAACAATGTGTCGTTTCCGACCCAGTACGGCAAGGCCATAGTCTTAGCTGTTGTGACGCATACCTTGGATGTGTAGTACATGGAGTTGGCAAAGATCTCGCCGCCGATCGCTGAAGCACCCATTCCGCATATCAACACGTTCCCGTAGTGTTTGCTGACACCTGAGTTCATGCCAAGGGCTTCTGACAGATTTTTGGGGAATCCGCTTATTTCGGATTCCATCTGTTGTAGTGATTCGGAGTTCATCTTCATTGTTTATGCTCCCGTTGCAGTTGGGGATGATGTCATCAATCCATACAGTCATATCATCGATGAGAAATCCGACTCTGTCGATTAACTGAAAGATGTTCCAACCTGGTTTCCGTATTATCCTTCGAACCCTTATATAGTATCGTGTCAGGCTTAACTGTTTATTCTAACCCTGGACGCATGCGTAGGAGCATAGTAATGTCAAAATATGAGATGTTTACGATATCTGAGTTATGCTCTAGCCGATCTGAAAAATCATTCAAATATGATGTGACTGATGCTGATGCATGAAGGGAATAATCCTTGCTGCCGGTAATGGCACCAGGTTGTATCCGGCGTCGTTGCCAGTATCCAAAATACTGCTGACCATATACGACAAGCCAATGCTATACTATCCTCTGTGTACCCTCATGACCGCTGGTATCCGGGATATACTGATAATAGTCAGCGAAAGTGACAAGGAGACATTCAGGAGAACGCTAGGTGACGGATCACAATTCGGTGTCAGGATAAGCTATGCCGTACAGCCGGTTCAACGTGGTATAGCGGATGCTTTCTTAATTGCTAGAGATTACATTGCTGGTGACAGGGTTGTTCTCATATTGGGGGACAACGTATTTCATGGCAGAGGGATTGACGATCTCGTGAAAGAGGCAGCAGAATCATACGAACCTGCTGTGGTGTTCGGTTACAGGGTGGCCGATCCTAAAAGATTCGGCGTTGTCGGTTTCGATGATAATGGCACGGTCCTTTCACTGGAGGAGAAACCCGAGAATCCTAAATCAGATTACGCGGTTGTGGGGCTTTATTTCTATGATGGTACCGCTTCCGACCGTGCTGAAAAATTGACGCCTTCGAAACGTGGTGAGCTGGAGATCACTGACCTCAATATATCGTATCTCAGGGATGGTTTGCTGAGTGTCAAGTTGTTGGATGAGGATGTCATGTGGATGGACACAGGGACTTTCGAATCCATGGCAGAGGCCTGTAACGCAGTGCGTCTCATCGAGAGGGACGGGGAACTGGTCGGCAGTCCTGAGATGGTTGCTTTGAAAAAAGGTTGGGTGACCCCCGAAGATATGAGGTTGTGGTTGAGCAGGTTCAAGGGGAACAGTTACTTCGACCCAATCTGCCGGTTTGTCGGATAGGAAGCCGATTAAGCGAGTCTACGATCAGTTCAACACATAGACACTGTAGCTCAGATAACAGGCTACTACCAGCCATATCAGATAGGGCACTTGTATGTATGCAGCCCTTCTGTCGATCTTCATGAACGTCAATATCATCGCGGCAACAAGTATCCACAGCAACACTGCGAGAACGAATGCCAACAGATATTCCCCATAAGTGAAGAATATTGGTGCCCAAATGAAGTTGACAATCAACTGTGCACAGAATATCATCAGTCCCATCTTACGCATGGGTGCGTCGGATTCCACAATCAGGTAGAGTGATATGCCCATCAGGATGTAAAGTATCGTCCATACTATCGGGAAAAGGAAACCAGGCGGTGAGATATCAGGGAGTTTGAGGTTACCGTATACTTCGGGGCTGTTAACCGTCAACAGACCGGATACCATGCCGGCAATCAAGCATATCGCAAGGCAGAGTATCATCTTCTTCCAATCTATGCCGTACATCATGTGCAATCGTTACAAGTACTGTTTGGATAGTTATTAACGTTTGCTTTTTTGCTTTTTCATGGGTTCTGTTTTTCCATGTTTACGTACATATACTAAGATGTCTGGGGCTCTTATCAATAGAATCAATATCAGTTCAGGATACGACTAAATATTGTATGTGCGATGGCTTATGCATGTCTTTGAAGGACTCGTTCCATGGAAACGTTCGTGTTGTGGATGATACGATAGATTCTGATTCCTGCGAAGTCACCAGGATTCTCACGAGTGATCAGGAGACCACTTTCATCTTCAAGGATCTCAATGGCGGCAAAGCTGCCGGTAACGTCTTCTCGACAAGGAAGAAGATAGCCGAATCCATGGGGATATCCCCCGATGGCATCGTGGAAAGTCTGATGACAGCAATCGATATGCCGATGGATACTGTGGAGGTCGATGACCCGGTGTTCAGATCCAGGGAATTGGATGTAGATCTGACCTCATTACCTATACCCAAGTATTTCCCGGAGGACGGGGGACGCTACATCACAGCGGGTGTAATCATAGCGGAATTCGACGGGAAAAGGAATGTCTCGTTCCATCGGATGATGATAATGGATAAGAACAGTATCGCTGTCCGTTTGGTGCCCAGGCATCTTTACACCATGTTCACGGAATCCAAGAACTCCGGTAAGGAGTTGAACATAGCCATCTGCGTAGGTGCACCTGTGGAGGTCCTCCTGTCCGCGGCCGTTGCCATGGATTACGGAGGGGATGAGTTAAGGGTAGCTTCTTCTCTTATGAACAGGGACCACGGTTCTCCGTTGAAGGTCGGAAGATGTGATAATGGCATACTGGTCCCGTCAGAGTGTGATTATGTCATGGAGGGAAGGATAACCCTAGAGACCACTCAGGAAGGGCCTTTTGTGGACATAACGGGAACGTATGATTACGTCCGCAGTCAGCCAGTTATAAAAATCGACAAAGTCTGGTCCAACACAGATCCTTATTTCCACCTTCTGCTTCCCGGAGGATACGATCATTTCTTGCTCATGGGACTTCCAAGGGAACCCATGATATTCAAAACGGTGAGGCAGGCTGTGCCCAGGGTTAGGAACGTTCGTCTGACCGAGGGAGGGTGTTGTTGGCTCAACGGAGTGGTATCCATAACCAAGAACAAGGAGGGGGATGGTGTGAACGCGATACTTGCCGCATTCACAGGTCATCCTTCCATGAAGAACGTCATAGTTGTCGACGATGACATAAACATATTCGACGACCGTGAAGTGGAATGGGCGGTGGCTACTAGGATGCAGGGGGACAGAATAATCAAGATACCCGGAGCGGCAGGTTCTTCTTTGGATCCTAGTACGCATGGTACAACATACAAAGTCGGATTCGATGCGACTATTCCATTGGATTCAGATAAGAAGATGTTCAAAAAGGCCACGTTATGACTGCGATGGATCTGGAGGACTTCCGTGAGGCCACACGGAGGTTCTATGCCGGAAAGTCCAGTGTGAAGGAGTACAAGAGCATATCCGGTGGGTTCGGCAGTTATGCTCAGAAGGGTATGTCCAAGAGCATGGTACGTCTCCGCCTGGTCGGAGGTGCCATAGATGTAGACAGACTCCGTTTCATTGTTGAAAGTATAGAGAGATACGGGGTAGATTTCGTGCATCAGACCACATGTCAAGCCGTGCAGCTCCATGGTTTGGATGGTGAAGATGCATGTAATCTGGTGAAAGAAGCCATAGAACATGGAATAATGACTCTCGGAGGAGGTGGAGATTTTCCACGTAATGTCACGGCATCTCCGCTTTCCGGTGTCGAGATCGATGAGTGTTTCGATATACTGCCTTATGCGAGGGTTGTTGAGGGTTACCTGTTATCAATCATAGGTAATGTTAAACTACCCAGGAAGTTGAAGGTCGGTTTTTCCAACTCAAAGAGGAATGAGGTCCATGCAACTTTCAGGGATCTCGGATTCCTGGCCAGGTCGGATGGCAGATTCGATGTGTACAGTGCGGGCGGTCTCGGTAAGGATCCTCGTATGGGTCTTCTGGTGGCCGAAGATGTGGATCCCACGCTTGTGCTTTACTATGTGAGGGCTATGGTCAGGACATTTGTCAAACATGGTGATTACGAGAACAGGTCGAGGGCCAGGACTCGTTACATGCAGGAGACATTGGGGGAGGAAGGTTACAGGAAGGCGTTCTGTTCTGAACTAGAAGAGTCCCTCAAATATGGCGGATTGGATATGGATCCGGAGATCATTCCGATTCTGAAAAAGGGCAAAGGATCAATTGATATGCCGAGGGTTCATTCTCAGAAGCAGGATGGGCTGTATTATGTGGAATACCATGCAGTTGGCGGAGATCCCAGACCTGGAAAGTTTAGGGAGATCTACGAAACCATAAAGGATATGCCTGGTGTGGAGCTGCGCACATCGCCCGATCAGACATTGTACATAATAAACTGTAATGCAAAAGAGGCCGAGAGGGTTCAAATTATAACGGATGACGGAGCCATCAATCTTTTCGAGACCTCCGTATCATGTGTCGGTTCGACGATATGTCAACAGGGTCTGAGGGATTCGCGCGGCCTTCTTGATGAACTCGTTGAGATGTCCAGAAGGAACACATTCCGTGACGGTGTGTTGCCACGTATCCGGATATCAGGATGCACATCGTCCTGTGCTGCGCATCAGATAGGCATAATAGGCCTTCAGGGGACCTCGGTGAGGGATTCGAACGGAGAATCACAGCCTGCGTTTCTGGTGTCGGTGAACGGGTCACATATGGCTGGGGAGGAATGTTTTGGGACTCCGATCGGTAAAATATTGCAGAAGGATGTACCATCGTTCCTGGAGGATGTAGGTAAGGCTGTCGAATCTCAAGGGTCTGATTTCAGATCCTGGTATCCGGCTAATGTTGGAGAGTTCGAAAGGATCGCCAAAGGATATCTGGTGGGTGACACCGGCCAGATTCCTTTGTGAGATCTAATCAGTTCCACCACTGGTCATTTCTGCGGTCTATGGTCTCATCCCTCTTGGGACCTATACTTATCAGGTCAGCAGGGACTTTAAGTTCCTCTTCTATGAATCTGATATAATGTTTCATCTCATCTGGCAGGGCATCATATCCCCCTTTAAGGACGGCATCGGTGTCGTTCCATGATTTCCACCCTTTCAGTTCCTCATATACGGGTTTCGCTCTTTTGATCTTGGATATAGATGCGGGGAAGTGTTTCTCCACTTTGCCATCGATTTCATATGCTGTGCAGACCGGGATGATATCGTAATCGTTCAGAACATCCAGTTTGGTTATTGCAAGGGAGGTGAAACCGCACATTCTGGATGCATGCTCTGCGACGACCAGATCGAGCCAACCGCATCTTCTGCCTCTTCCAGTTGTCACACCGAATTCTCCGCCCTTCTTCTGAAGGCGTTCCTCGTCTTCCCCTCTGAGCTCGGTAACAAGGGGCCCTTCGCCCACACGCGTAGTGTACGCCTTCAGGCATCCGATTATCTTGTCTATCCTGTTCGGTGCAACTCCTGCACCTGTACAGACTCCTCCGCCGCATGTAGCCGAGGATGTGACATAAGGGTATGTACCGTGATCGATATCCAGCATCGCGCCTTGTGCGCCTTCGAACATGACGTTCCCGCCATTATCCAGGGAATCATTTATGAGTACGGAGGTATCGCATATGCAGTCTCCCACTCTTTTCTTCCATCCCATCATCTTGTCGAAAAGTGATTCCACGGTGCAGTTGCAATTCTCTGCATCCAGCATGTCCATAAGGTCTTTCTTGTAGGGCAGTATGAAGGATATCTTCTCTCTGAGGACATCCTCTTCCAAAAGATCTCCAGCTCTGAAACCTATCCTGGCAATCTTATCTTGATAGGCGGGGCCGATACCTTTCTTCGTGGTACCGACTACATTCTTGCCGCGGTATTTCTCCTCTGCACCGTCCAGTTTCTTATGGTAGTTCATTATGACATGTGCCCTGTCTGATATGCGGAGTCCCTCCAGAGATCCTCCCTCGGATTCGACCTGGTCCATCTCTTCAATGAGCTCTTCCATGTTCACGACCACACCGTTTCCGATGACCGCGATCTTTCCTGGTCTCACGACTCCCGACGGTAATCCGTGGAGTTTGAACACTTTGTCTCCGACGACTATGGTGTGTCCGGCGTTGTTGCCTCCTTGAAAACGTACGATGAGATCAGCTTTCTCATCAAGATAGTCGGTTATCTTTCCTTTACCTTCGTCGCCCCACTGGGCACCAATGATCGCAAGACTTGGCATGAACTTACCTATACCTCGTCAGATCATTATTGCCTATAAAAGTTATCTCAGTTGTGTCTGTTCTCAGGGCTGGCGGATCTGTATATCGATATCACTTCGTCCGATGTCAGGTCTGTCTTGAATGATGTGGGACTCATATGGGTTTTAGATGCATGTCCGTATGCATTCAATGATTCTATCATGTCTTCTAATCTGGGAGGAGACATCTTGGTGAAAGAGGAAAGTTCGCTGAGATCGTAGAGGAAAACCTCGTCGAGTTCGTTCTTCCATATGTCCAATATCTTCGTACACCTTTTTTCGTTGGCGGTTTTCTCAGTGCTCATTGAATTCAGAAGGTTCGCATTGTGAAGCGGACCCAACCAGAATGGTCCGAACTTGTGGGATTCATCGTATTTCTCAGAAGTAGATCTTTCCAGTGTGGTAGGATCATATCCCATGTATCCCAATCTTGATAATGTGCTATCCGCTGCGTCCGCTCCCTCGGTGACCTGAACGTAGGTTCTCAGATAATGGTCGGCGTAGAATGATAGCAATGGTTCCATACCTCTGTCGAATTTGGCCAGTTCCTTTGCCAATGTGCACATAAGTATGCGAAGTCCTCCTTCATGGCACATATATCCCCGTATTGGCTCGGATTGGTATCTTCTCCGGCATTTGACGGCATGAGCTCCGGCCAAGGGCGCGGTGTCGGTGGCAGTTATAGCAAGTATCCCTCTTTTCTTGCATCCGACTATAGCGGATTGTATGTAGGGTGCCGGGGATCCGAACGGATCCAGATCCACATAATCGAAGGATTCCTCTGCTAGGAGGGAGCGCATGTTCCTATTGGAAGCTTTACAGTTAGACAATCCGTTGATCTTTATGTTGGCTTCTATGATAGGTTTTGTATCAGGATTTATATCGTTGGCTGTGACAATGGTTCCGGGAACTTCGTTTGCAATCCTGACGGCCCTTGATCCTGTCGCTGTCATGGCATCACACACTGTCAATTCCTTTTTTTCCAGGGAACGTAAAAACATCACACTGATATCTCTGTTGAAAGACATCTGTTCGTTGAAAAAAACACCACCGGTTTTCGTACCCGGTCCATGTGTGGAATGATCCTCAGGAACGATTATCCTTGTTGGACCCTCGCATATAGTGGTTTGTTTCATCAGACGTTTTCACCTTTCATGAGGCGAATTATCTTGTACGGCAGGAGGTTTCTGTTTGTGGGTGTCACTTCCAAGATCCTGACGTCATCCCTTCTCCTTATGTCCTGGAGGAGAGGGTTCCTTGATTTTTTATGAAGTGTGAGTATCATGGGTTTGTCGACGTCGAGTGCGTCCTTGACAGCATCTATAAATGCCTGGCTCTCAACCTCTACTTTACCGACCTCATCTATCACAATGATGTCACATTTTTCACATGCATCCTTAATGGCTGCCACGCTAACCTCTTCGAATTTTGCGAGGTCGACACCGATTTTACCTATCATGACCTTGCTTTCGATCTCCTGACTGGCGAAAATCTGGGATTCCCCAGTCAATAGGTTCTTAACAGTGAAACCAGTTTTGTGCCTTCCATCTGAAATTGGTTCATCGATCATACCGCCTATGGTGAGCCCCTCTTCTTTTAGCATCTCTATCACGCGTAGCAACGCGTAAGTCTTTCCTGAACCTGGGAGCCCTGTGATGCCTATTTTGATGTCGTTAATCATGGTATCTCTTGAACGCAATTCGCGTTCCAGCATGTCGTTATGACTATAAATCAATTTGTCTGGATGTCTGAGATGTACATCAGAGGGTATTTCAATTCCTCGTCAAAATGCATTTTCGATGTTACGACTACATCCTCTATCTTTATTTTTAGGACCACATCTAACATGTCGCCGGTTAGGGAACAGTAGGAGTATCTATCCTTTTTCAGTGTGAGCATGTCCCTGCATATCTTCACTTTCACGTCCTCTACGTACGGTTGTATCTTAACGCCGCCTTCGATGGATCTTTCCAGCACATCCACGTTGTCGATGCTAACTGGAACTCCCACGAACTGGTGGTATATTGTCCCCATCTTTATGCCCGATTCGAACAAGGCGCGTTCCCGTATGGTGCAGTTGAACCTCTCTGCTGCAAGGATTTCTCTGTCCATGTATGCGGGTAGACGGGCGTAAGATTTAAAGAATGTGTGCTATACCGAAGTTATGGCATCCGTAAAAGAGCGCATACAGCAGCTCAAACGTGAGAAGAGGGCAGTAATATTGGCACACAACTACACCTCCTCCGAAGTACAGGATCTGGCAGATTACGTAGGAGATTCTTTGGGTCTTTCAATAAGAGCTTCGCAGACGGATGCAGATATAATAGTATTTTGTGGTGTGTCATTCATGGGTGAGACCGCTAAAATACTGAGTCCGGGGAAAAAGGTCCTACTGCCGGAACCATCCGCTCTATGTGCGATGGCATCGATGTGCACAGCGGCCCAGATAAGGCAGGTTAAGAAAGATTATCCGGGTTATTCAGTTGTTGGTTATGTGAACACCACGGCGGAGGCCAAGACGGAGATGGATGTATGCTGTACATCTTCTAACGCCCTGAATGTTGTTAGGACACTTGACAATGACAAAATCGTGTTCGTGCCAGATGTAAATCTCGGCAGTTATGTCGCATCCTTAGTTGATAAGGATATTTTACTATGGGATGGTTTCTGCCCGGTTCATCAGTGTATAACCGTGAAGCAGGTTACGGATCTCAAGGCCAAGTATCCCAAGGCCAAAGTTCTTGCACATCCCGAATGCAGGATGGAGGTCCTATCTCTGGCGGATTTCATAGGTTCTACAGAGAAGATATTAAGCGAGGCGGAAGGCAGCGATGCTGATGATTTCATCGTGTTGACCGAGGTCGGTATGAAGCACAGGTTGGAGAAGGCCTGCCCGGATAAGCATTTCTATTTCCCTCCTCAGGCCGTGTGCATGACCATGAAGATGATCGAACCTGAGTCAATTCTCCATGTTTTGGAGGAAGAATGCAACGAGGTTATCCTTCCCGAGGAGGTCATCGACAAAGCCTACTCACCTGTCAAGAGGATGACCGACATATCGGGATGATATTGCATGTCCCGTAGGCGTTACCAGTGTAAAACCTTATAACGTCTATAGGCTCTTATGAACCGAAGGCAGGGACAATGAAGGTGATCATCATAGGAGGCGGAAATGTAGGTTACACTTCCGCTGAGGCCCTCTGCAAGGTTCATGATGTTCTGGTTGTGGAGAAAGATTCCGTCAAAGCCGATAACATCAAGAGTCTGCTCAATGTATCGGTGCTTCATGAGGATGGGAGCAATCCCAAGGTGCTGAAGTCCGCGATAGAGCGGATGGATGCGGATATTGTGTTCTCTGCACTTCCGGATGATGGACTCAACCTGTTCATCGGGATGATAGTCAAGCGTTATAAACCGAGCATCAAGACGGTAGCTTGTCTCAGGGATCCCGATTACGAGATAAAGACTGCTTCTGAGGGAGTTGAAGGTATAGACATGTTCATCTCCCCTGAACAGATCATGGCTGATAAGATAAGCAAGATCGCATCTCTGGAGAATGTGGTCCAGTACGATTACATCGACCGCAGGGGGGTCGCATTGGTGACCTTCAGAGTCACCAACGAAAGCGATCTGGTGGGCGAGGTCGTCATGGATATAGACATGCCAGACAACTGTTCTGTCGTATCCATATATCGTGGTGACAACATAATTGTGGATACAGAAAGTGCCCAGATTCACGTGGACGATAGGATATGTGTACTGGGTACCGCTGAGGCAGCTGAGTCATTCAACAAGCTTATGGGCATACGTAAGGAGGCAAAGGAGTACGTCATAATCGGTGCTACCACCTCGGGTATATCGATAGCCCGGGCCCTATCCCAATCCGGTAAGAGGAGATTCATAAAGATAATTGATCGTGACGAGTTCAACTGCAGGAATGCTGCAAGGGCGTTGAGCGAGGTCATCGTGGTAAATGCGGACATCGCGGATCCGGTCATAATGAAGGCTGAGAACATCGATAGGGCGGATGTGATTGTAAGTGTTTCTCCAAGCGATGAGCGCAATCTGTTGACATGTATGGCTGCGCTGAGGTTCGGAATCAAGAAGATTATAACCAAGTATTCCACGGAGGAGTATGAGGAGATATTCAAGTACACTGGTATAGAGTCCATAATCGGATATCATCGGGTCATATCGAACGAAGTCACGAAGAATCTCGTGTATGATGAGGAGGCGATCTTGGTACTCGACCATGAAGATGAGTACCTCTTCGATATGACCATAGGAGAGAATTCTGTCATAGTCGATCAATGCTATGGTGATGTAAGGGTACCTAATGGTATACGTCTGGTGGCCATAATGCGCGGGGACGACATAATCTATCCTAGGTTTAATACAGTGTTCCGCAAGGATGACAGGGTGATGGTTTTCTCGCATAATGCTAACCCTGTGAAACTGGCCAAGTTCATAGGGCATGACACGCCAGTGGAGTTGTGAGGATGTTCGATTCTATAAGGCTGGGCGTACGCCATATGGCGAGGTGGAACAACAGTACCATCAGGATAATGGGGGCAGTGGAGATGGTCCTTGCTCTCATACTACTGGCGCCTACTATTATAGCATTGATATATGGGGAGACTACATGGTATTTCCTGGCACCGGTCCCGATATTGGCTGTGATGGGTCTTGTGCAATATCTTCTGTTCTCCATGGGTGAGAGGATGTCTCCCTCCATAGGAATCCTTGTGATGGCATTGGCTTGGTTCATAACATTCTTCGTGATAGCTATACCATACTATCTTTATGGTCTTGAGTGGTATAATTCGATATTCGAGTCTGTGAGCGGATTCACGACTACCGGATTCACGACAATAACGGATGTTGAGTCCTTACCGAAGAGCATGCTTTTCTGGAGGTCTTTCTCCCAGTGGTGCGGAGGTATAGCGGTGGTTTTGGTGTTCATGTTCCTCCTTCCGATGATGGGTATCGGAGGCAGGGCGTTCCTGAACAACGAACTGTCGGGTACAGAAGTGCAGAACTACTCTGTCAAGATGAAGGGTGTGGCTATGAGCTTCATCTACATCTACCTGCTTTTCACCATATTGGAGACTGTGCTCCTGGTACTGTCCGGTGTAGGTCTTTTGGATTCATCATGTATAACCATGTCCTGTCTATCGACGGGTGGAATGTCTGTCAGGAATGACAGTATGGCTTCTTATTCCGTCCTTGTGCAGTTCATAGTGGTGGTGTTCATGTTTCTTGGAGGTACGAATTTCTACCTGCATTACCGTACTCTCTACAAACATGAGTACAAGGCTTACATAAGGAGTCAGGAATTTGTTTGGACCTTCATGTGGTTCCTCATAGCATCATTGGTGATCGCCGGGCTTGTTTTGGTGGCGGGAGTGGACGAATCGGCGGGCGCTCTCAGTACGCTTTGGGATTCCATATTCACGGTCGTCTCCATAGGTACGGCCACAGGTTTTACAATTTACGATTATTCTATATGGCCGGTTGCCGCATCGTTCATTTTCCTTTTCCTGGGGTTGTTCGGTGCTATGTCCGGTTCGACCGCAGGCGGTATCAAGATCTATAGGATGCTGATAATAAGATCCTATGTCTCAAACGGATTCTACAAGATGCTGCATCCCAATGCCATAAAGGAGGTCAAGTTCGACGGCCGTATAGTGAACAGCGATGCGCTCATGTCGGCCCTGGTCATAGCAATATCGTTCCTGGTTATGGCAGTGGTAGGTATCGTGCTGTTGCTCGCTGTCGAACCTGATATAGACCTTCTGGATAGTATGGGGCTTTGTGTCTCATGCATGAGTAACATAGGTGCAGGGTTAGGAGATTTCGGACCGAATGGATCGATAAACGACCTCTCGGTTTTCTCTAAAATGATACTGTGTGCGCTTATGTGGATAGGACGTTTGGAGGTGTTCATGGTCCTCATATTGTTCACAAGGACGTTCTGGGAGGACGTTATACTGAACACGAATTACGTTTCCAAACATAACAGGAACAAGAGGATGAAGGATACCTTGTACTCCAGGAAGAGATGATTCACTGTGAGCACATTTCGAGTATGCGTGTCACCGACTGATGTCCGGGTGATTGCTCGTTGATGGCCCCGGCCACTATCCTTGCCTCGTTCATTTTCCCTTTTTCGATTAGACATAGGGCAAGGGTCTCCATAGCGCCTATGTGTTTAGGATCGGTTTTCACGGCTTTGGTTGCATAACCGCCTGCCGCGGATATCTTTCCGTTCATCCACATGAAATAAGCAGCCAATGCATTTGCATCAGCGGATTTCTTGTCCTTTTTCAATATTTCTCTGACAAAACCTTCCGCTTCCTTGTTGCGGCCGGCTCTAAGCAGCATGGAGCAACGGCATCTCTGGATGCTGTAATCATCCGGTGTCCTCAAGAGCATTTCGGAACTCTTATCATCTGCTGCCTTGAAGTCCCTCAGTGAGCAAAGTGTATCCACCATCATCGTCCTGTCATCTGTATTCGGGGTGTTCATCCTTTTGTATGCAGTTGCGGCCTCTGAATAATCCCCTAGGCCGTAGGAAGTGCGCATGATTTCCCGATATACATTATCATTACCATCCAGTTCTGATAGTATCTTTTTTGCATCTGCAAACCGTCCCAATCCGTTCAATCCCTTGGCGATCTCCAATCTGGAAGTTTGATCTGTAGACAGGCACTTCATCAGAACATCTACGGTCCAGTCCGTTTTTTCACGTTCACCGATCGTCTTCAACAGTGAGGTGCATGTGAGGAGGATGACTGGGTCTTCCGAATTGTCCAATACTATCTGAACTATCTGTGTGCATGCGGCTTCTCTGTTTCCGGAGCCTATGTTCGTCTGAACCTCCCTCAGGGCTTGGTTCACATCCATGTGAGGTGCGATACTGTCTATTGAGATAAATCTTGAGTTGAAAGATATGTATATCTTCAGGTTGATTACGAATAGATCGCCCATGATGCTGAAGTCGATAAAGGTTTACGGATTGTTCCACGAATACGACTATGATGTCGAACTGAGTGACAAAGGTATGACGTTCATACATTCTCAGAACGGTTTCGGCAAATCGACGCTCATGAAACTGGTATTCAACGTCCTGACGGGTAATTTGGAAGATGTGGCCGTCACTCCTTTTGAAAGGTTGGATCTTGGTTTCGATGGGGAGACGTTCCTATTCGTTGAGAACAGGGGAGGCGATCTGCTGGTGCAGATACAGAGGAACCAGGTTGAAGAGGAGCTGTCTGTAGACGATCTGAAGAGCATCTTGAAAGTGACCTACATACCGCCGGAGAGGATGGTGGTCATGAAGGACGATTGTATGGTTCCGGCTTTGAAAGAATATGTTGAAGAGCTTACTCAGAGTATAAAGAACGCCAAATCGGATTGCACGCTCTGTGAGCAGCCCAAGGAAATTATGACAGATTATACCGATGATGAATTGGAGTTCTGGTGCAAGGACATCAAGGCCAAGTTGGAATTCATAAAGCAGGCCGGGTTTGAGCCTGATATGCCTTCAGGATATAGGTTCCCTCCGTCTAGGTTCGAGATAATGGAGTATCGTCAAGAATACAAGGATCTGGCATACGAGGTGGACGATTATGTCAAGAGGCATTATTGTTTGGCGGAATCCATAATAGTGTTCATGGATGTTGTGAATAATGTGTTCATAAACAAGACTGTTTTCATAAACGAGAGCGGAACCATGATAGTGAAGCTGGATAACGGGTCATCGCTATCCATAGATAAGCTGTCATCAGGTGAAAAGCACATTCTGGTCATATTCTATCGTCTCCTGTTCCAGACAGATATAGGTTCGTTGGTTATAATCGACGAGCCAGAGATGTCTCTTCATATAACCTGGCAGCAGCAGATGGGGAGGTTCTTCGCTGATGTGGCCAGGTTGAGGAAGCTTCATCTGATAGTGGCAACGCATTCGCCACAGATCATACACGATGACTGGGATCTTGCAGTGGAGTTGAAAGTTGAGAGATGATCGAGAACCTGAGTGCTTCGGACGTCGCGAACGAGATATCTATGATGAGGTCCTCGTTCAAGGGTACTTTCGTCGTTGTTGAAGGTGTGACCGACAGTAGACTTTACAGTAAATTCACAGTAGATGATGCCAAAGTCGTGGTCGCATTCTCTAAGGATAATGTGAAGCGTTCGGTAAACGAGCTCAGGGGGAGAAGGAACGATACCAAAGTCATCGGTATCGTGGATCCCGATCTGGATCGCATAGGGAGACGCGAATGCAGGTTTCCGGTATTCGATACAGATAGGCGCGACCAGGAAACGATGGTCATGTGCTCCCATGCATTGGAGGATGTGCTGTATGAGTATGCGGACATGGATGCTTTGAAAAGTTTCGAAGAGGTTAATGGGAATGTCAGGGACGTGATCGCTAAGGCTGTGGCCCCCATCGGTATGTTGATGTACATATCGGAACGTGATGACCTAGGGCTCTCATTCAAGAATCTGGATTACAGATCGTTCATCGATAGGAGGACCCTGAAACTGAATCCCAGAAGGATGATAGAGGATGTATTCTCGATATCGAGAGCACCCATGATCGGTAAGAAGGACGCCCTTCAAAAACTGGGGGCCGAGTTGAAATCCCTTAAGGATCCTTGGTTGGTGGTGAGGGGACACGATGCCGTGGCGGTTCTCACGATGGGCATATCTGAGATATTCGGATCATACAACGGACGCGGTCTGAAGGAGGGTCAGGTTAGTGGGTCTCTAAGGTTGGCATTTTCCTTCGGTTATTTCTCGGAGACCAATCTCTATTCGTGCACATATGAATGGAGTGCCAGCTCAGGCAATCCGCTCTGGGTCAGTCATCCAGTTCCAGATTTTTGACAGAAGTTCCGTTGGCACTGTTCATTATAACCTGTACTTTGCGATCGCTCTCTTCGAGTATCTTCTTGCAACGATCCCTGAGTACGATGGCCTCTTCGTATACCTTGAGACTCTCGTCGAGGTCCAGTCCGCCGTTCTCGAGTTTCTTGACCATCTCCTCAAGGGCTTTCATGCTCTCTTCGAAGCCTGGTTCCTTGTCATCAGTCATCCATATCCACCTTCTCTATTCTGGCATCTGCACGACCATCGCGCATACGAATGGCGATATCCATACCTTCTCTTAATTCCTTTGTCGATATGATGGTATTTCCTTTGCCATCGGTAATCATGCTGTATCCTCTTCCAAGGACCCTGTACGGATTCAGCGCATCCAACCGACCTGAGAATCCATCTATCTTGGTTTTCAGTGGGGATAACATGCCTTCCGGGGCCCTTTCAAGTTTCATCTCGGCAGTAATGTATCTTTTCCTCATGATCTCGATGGTCCCCTTCAAAGCGGATACCAATCTGGTTGATAGGTTATCCAAGCGCATCTCTCTCATTGCCACCATTTCTTCTGCGCGGACAGGTGAAAGTTTCGCATCAACAGAGTTGAACCTGCTCCTCATTCTCTCTATCGTGAACCCCAATGCCCTGTTGGATCTTATGGAATAGTTGTTCAGTTGGTTTATGATGTCCCCCATGTCCCCGAATGCCATCTCTGCGGCGGCGGTCGGTGTCGCGGCACGGGCGTCGGCGGTGAAATCGGCCAATGTGAAGTCTGATTCGTGTCCCACAGCGGATATTATAGGAACCCTGGATGAGGCTATAGCCCTGACTGTGATCTCCTCGTTGAAGGCCCACAGGTCCTCTATCGACCCTCCACCTCTGCCCACGATTATGACATCTACTCCCATATCGTTCAGGACGGCTATGCCATTGGATATGGAGGCGGATGCACCTTCTCCTTGTACTTGTGCTGGTGCAAGAAGGATGTCTGCCGGAAATCTTCTCTTGGCGGTCGTCACTATGTCGTGGATAACAGCGCCTGTCGAGGATGTAACCACTCCGACCACCTTTGGATAAGCAGGTATCCTTCTCTTCCTGCTCTGTTCGAAAAGTCCCTCTGCAGCGAGTTTATTCTTAAGTCTTTCGAATTCTGCGTAAAGGTTACCCATGCCTCCGCGCCTCATGGTTTGCACTATGAACTGGTATGCGCCTCTCTCCACGTAAAGGTCGACATTTCCGTACATCGCGATCTCCATGCTGTCCTTGGGTTCGAAATCTATACGGGCCTTGGCGGATCTGAACATGACGCAACGTATCTCACTGCCTCTGTCTTTGAGTGTGAAGTAGCAATGTCCGGACGAATAAACCTTGAAGTTGGAGATCTCCCCAGTTACCCAGACGTTGGTTATTCCCGGGGCATCGGTCATCAGGGATTTCACACGGGTGTTCAATTGTGTGACAGTTATCGTCTCATCCATCGCCCCTGTATCGGTTCGCAACGATATAGCGTTTGGCTAAAATAGGAAATAATCCATGGCCTAGGCATGGATATGGATGCATTGAGGGAGGTTGTGAGTCCTGATCTCCACAACTACCTTCCGCGTATAAAGGAGATGTGCGATGCGCCTTTTGCAGTCGCCAACGGCATAGAGTTGGTGAGTCTGACCGCGGACTGTACTTGTATGAAGAAGGTTGTGTGTCAGCAGGATATGAACAGCATGGGCAGGGTACACGGTGCTGTTTTGTTCGGTCTTCTGGATCATACATTCGCTGTTGCATCTAATGTATCGGATGATTGCACTGGTCAGTGTTGCAATATAATTTATCACAGGCCGTGTATGGATACGGAGATTACGTCGGAAGCCAGACTTATAAATGCATCCAAATCGTTGTTGATCTTCGAAGTCAGATTGTACAGCGGCGGTAAACTCAGAGTATCCGCTACCTGTACAGGCTTCAAACTGGAGGATAGGAAGAGATGACCAGATACTGTCCGTACTGTGGGGTAGCCGTTCCCAGCAACTGTATAACTTGTCCTAAATGCTACAAAAGCCTTCCACGTGAGGATGACGGTGTCAGAGAAGATGGTCAAAATTGTGGAACGGGTTCTGATACGGTTTGCAACAAAGGAAGAAGCGAATGTCAATTTGCCGGCAACGATCGTATAATAATGCTTATATTGGCAATAGTTCCGGCTTTCTTCGGTGTGTTGGGTCTCGCTCAGATATACCGTGATTGCAAGGATGGGAAGGGATATTTCTTCCTGCTTGTGGGTCTGGTATTCTTTATACCGTCGGTGTTGCTGATAACCAATGTCTGGAACACAGGGGTATTCGTAGGGGTTTTCAGAATAGTCGCGTACATAATCCTTACCCTGATATATCTGTCAACGGCACTGGGTTCTGTCATCGATGCGCTTTTCGGATCGGTGAGGGCCTTCAAGTACTGATCTGAAAGTAGTTGATAATCAGTACTTGCCTCTGTTCCTCATATGGAACATCAGGCACGTGGCCATTTTGGCAAGATCCTCAGCGCGTCTGCTTTTACCGACGTCGGCAGGATCATGTCTCATCAGCTTGTGGTATGCCTTCATTATCACCTGCGCTTCGTCGGAAGGGTCCTTGCATTTGAGGCTTATGGGCATTCTGGATGATATGGATGGCATTATCGTGGTCTCGTGGGTTATGTCCCAAGGGGCGCATACCATATATCTTCCGAACTCTTGCCTTATGTCATAACATGCCACGTCGTTGCCCTTTATGATTTCTAAAACCTCTTTGGAGATTTTTTCCTCAGATTCACCGGAATATATCATCTCCGGCATCAAGCCGAAATTCTCCGATAGGTAGTCCAGTTTGCTCTTACCCAATTCCTTGGGGTCATAGAAAACCAGATTGCTGTAAATGCATTCGAACTCCATCGCCTCAAGGTCGACTTTGCAGATCCCTATGTCGATTATCTCGTCATAAGGGTATCCGTTGGGTCCGGTGGTTATCGTTTGGACGACGTAAAGCTCGTTCACCATGTCACGGTCAATGTAATTGGTAGATTAATATTTCCCATACAGAGGTTCCGTATCGAAACCCACTATTATGGAGCACATTGTAGGGTCGTAATCTTTCATCAATGTCTTTTTGAGCATGATATCCGTCCCTATTGTCGGGTAGAAGTACATTGCATTCTTTGCTCCCGGTATCTGATCGAGTGTTCTGAATCTTCTGGGTAGTATCGTCATTTTGGATTCGGATTTCTGTTCGGCTTTGGAGTATATTATGAAATTATCGGAAAGCCAGATCACGTCCTTTCTGCTCCGGTACTCCTCTTCTTTGCATTTGGGGACATCGTTACCGGTTATGTTTCCGTAATCATCTACCAATATCATGGATATTTCTCTCTGTTCCTCCAGGAAACCGTCGCAGAACATGCACAAAGCGGAATTTTTCCTGAGGCATTCCATGAGGGCCATGTTCTCATAGGTTATACCGCCGGAGCATCTGATGTTGCTCTCCTCAGCCTGTATCATCGATAAGAGATCGGGATTCAGGGGGAATACGGAGGAGATTCCTTTCACAGATGACAGGTGCTCCACCACATCTCTCATGATTTCGTTCTTGATCTGGTTGATTTTCTCCTCACGATCTTCAAGTGTGTTGACGTGGGGTTCAGATGATATTGCCTGTACGTCGTTCCAAGTGTTTTGGGACGGTTCTTTTTCGGCTAGATAACCGACCGTATGATCATCATCTCTCCACATACTCATATTATGGATGGAACATATATCCAATATATAATACAACGTTTTGTATCATTTGTTCAAATCGTTATTCACCTTACATTCTATGTTCTGATGACAGTACAGGTGCGGTTCGTGTAATCCTGATCTATCTTGCATCGGAATCACTCCAGTTTTTATATCGACAACGCATCATTCGTGGCATGCGCAGATCCAAGAGCATCGATGAACTTTACACAGAGGTCATGGATTGTGACCTTGTTATCACCAACGATGCACCCTTGGCCACTGCTTTGAATTCCAGGGTTCGCAAGGCCACGATAGGGAGTTTCGCATACACTCCCAGACAGATTGCCGGCAAGGAAGCTGTCAGGGTTCTCGGCAGGGGTGTAATGGGCGATCTTAGGACCATATCCTCAATAGTAGAGGAGACGGGTTTCGATTTCAAGTACGTGCATGGTGAGTTGGAGAACATACGTACCATACGCAGATACAGGGCCAATCCGGAGAATTATCTTTATTCTCCGTCTTCCAAGGAGGTATACAGATCTTTTGCCGCATTACCGACTATCGAGAAGGTCATGGCATCATACGATCCGTCTAAGAGCGAGCTTTATCGCGGCAGGGGAAATGTCGCAGTGATTGGGTTGGATCTCTTCGACGACCTCGATAAACACTTCGTACCTTCTGAGTTCAAGGATGTAGATCTTTTCGCGGATGACGATTATGATATCGAGGTCATACGTCAGGTAGGCAATGATAGGCAGATTGCCGAGAACATCGTCAGTCTGATAACTCCGGAAATGTCAGAGGATTCCGCAATAGTCCTGGATACCGAGGGAGCGGTAGCGGATGCGGTCAGATCTGCACTTTACAGAAGGGGCCTACCGTTCAAGAACAAGATGTCGGTCAGGGATCTTTCACAGATAAGGGATTTCTTGCAGTTCCTTTCACTGGGATTGGGATATGATACGCTTAGGATGAGGCATGTCAGAGAGCTATTCTCTAATTACGGGGGGTATGTGAGGTCAAAACAGGATGAGTATCTCCTATCCAAGAATATCGACAATCTCCGTAACGAGAGGGCTGTTAGGTTGGCCGAGGTTATGCGCGATCTTCGTTCCATGACGTTCGGGGAGGTCATGACAGAGGTTGTGCATCCTATGCAGAGGCCGCAGGTTAGGATACTTCTTGACGATCTGATGGTGACCGATCAGAAGATCACATCAAAACTTGTGAGTCAGATGATGTATGCGGTCAACAACGTGGCAGACCTTCACCATAACGAGCAGATACCTGATGATGAGAAGAGAGGGGTGTTGTTGGTAGATTGCAAAAACTCAGTGTATGTTGACAGGCCGTTCATCGTGTTCGTGGGAATCGGGCCAGAATGGTCCACCAGTGTGATAGGTAAGGAGTACATAGATCGCGAGGAGGAGGCGGAGAAGGATGTCAAGAGGTTCTCCGTGTTGTTGCAACAGGGTGAATCGCGGGTGTATGCCGTGAACCTTATGAGAGGTGGTAAGCAGGCTAGGCCTTGTGAGTTGTTTGAATCGATATATGATGACAGGGTCATAGAGGGGTTTGGGGACATATGTGACGAGTTGGTATGCGGTCCTTGGTATTCAGAAGAGTGCAGAATTTTCTCGAAGAAGGGGGACGAATTCGTAGACCGTGTACCCGTTACGGATTGGAAGTTCTCAAAAAGCACATACGATCTTTTCCGTCAGTGTCCTCGTGCCTATATGTTCGGAGATCTCATGAGGACACCTGATTCGGAGTACACGGTGTTTGGCAGCATGGTTCACGAGTTCGCGGAATTCTACCTGTGTTATCCCGATACCGTGAGGTCGAAAGGGTTGGATCACTACATAGATAGCATGCAGAGCAGGTTTTCTGGGATATCATGCAGTCAGATGGAAGGGGTCGACAGGACCAGGATGCGTGCCAGTATGCTCAATGTGATGCGTTATCTGGATCGTATGGCACCCAATAATGTCAGACTGGATCGTTCGAATTCCAAGCGCAAGTATCCTAACATGTTGATGTCCTCGGAAGGATACGACCTATATAGTAGTATAACAGAGACGGATTTCAGGTCATCCAAGGATCCTATGTTCGGGGAGTTCGATCTGGTCACAGGTGCACTGATCACCGACTACAAAACAGGCGGTTCCAAGAAGATCTCCGAGATAAGGGACGGGATGATCGCAGCGGTGGACCATCCGGAGTTCCAGCCGATAATATATCTCGCCCTGCTTCACCAATCTCTCGGAAGGCTTCCGTGCAGGTTCAACCAGCTGTACGTGGCGGACAATCCGATGGAATCCCTCACCGATGACAGCTACGATGTGATGCGCAATGTGAGAGCCATAGAGTTCGTGGATTCCGATTTCGAAGGATACATCCGCAATGAGGATTGCTGTTTGAAGTCGGATTTCGGGAAGACCTATTCTAAGTTCTGCGATTCATGGGGTGCTTTCATCGATGTACTGTCTGCATTCGGATGGGATAGAATAGGGGAGTGTTCGAACGACGAAGGGCTGAGGGAATCCGTGCTAGCCGCGATCGGTATGAACGTCAACAAGACTAACATGGGTAATGCCAAGAAGGCGATAGACAAGATAGCCAAGATGATATCGGGTCATATGTTCTGCAATGGTATATTGGTAATTCCCAGGGACACCATGGATGATTTCTTGTGCCGTCTGCGTAATGATCATGACACTGTTTCAGACATGACAGTCTCCATGTTCGATGCTAATCCTCTGAAGGGATGTTCCAAATGCAATTATGTCAAAGCATGCACCATGTACATGTCCAAGACAGAAGGGTCGGGTGATTCCAGTGGCGAAGAGTGATCTGAACGAATCCCAGGACAGTATAGCCAAGACATTGAATGGTATGGTGGTGGTGGATGCTGGTCCGGGCACAGGGAAGACGAAGACTATCGTGGAACGCTACATAAACATGATATCTGAGGATGTACAGCCCAAGGACATAGTTCTGATGACATTTACTCGTAATGCCGCTCAGGAGATGGAGGAGAGGATAAAGTCCAGGATGATCCTAGAGGGATGTTCAAGGATGTGCAAGGATGTGCGCGTCAGTACTTTCGATTCGTTCTGTTTCTCTGTTCTCATGGAGTCTCCGGAGACGGTCAGCCGTTTCTTCGGCATAGATGAGAGGATGACCCGCGGTTCAAGGACTGTGGAGAACGAGACACTGAACAGGGTCTATTTCTCGGACATGGCGGACCGTTTCCTTGCCGATCATGGAGACGACTACGGGGCGGTGGCGACCATTGCGAGTCAAAATATACAGGATCTGTACAGTCTTATCAACAGTCTGATGGCCAGGGGTATAATGCCGCTGAGGAAGGGTTGGTTCGGAGGGGATGATGGCAGGGTTCTGACCGGGGACTCAGGGTCGGTGTTCGGGGAACTTGTACGTATGAACGCCCTAGAAGAGGGCAGTAACCGCATGTGCGATTTGCTGAGGAGTTTCCGTAGCGGTGGCAACGGCGTCTCGGAGATACCTGGGGTGTCCCTCAAAGAGATCAACGCGTTTCCGGAGGATATACTGCGCATGGCGGCCTGTGACGATAGGGGCGGGCTGTTGGATTTCATGCACGATATCTATTACGAATTCATAAGGCGCTCAATAATCGACGATCGTCTGACATTCGGACTCGTTGCGTTGTTCGCTTTCGTCGTTCTCTATGCGGATGACCGTACCAGAGAGAGGATGCGTTGCAGATATCTGATGGTCGATGAGTTCCAGGATACGAACAGCAACCAGTTCATGATATCGCTCATGCTGCTCGAGGAACCCAACATGTGTGTCGTTGGTGATTGGAAACAAGGCATATACGGATTCAGGTATGTATCGGTGGAGAACATAACTAGGTTCCAGGACCGCGGAAGGGAGCTCTGTAGGTTCCTGAATGATGACAAGGTGCGTATCCCTTTCAGTTTACCAGAGTGTATATCCCTGTCTCTGGATGTCAATTACAGGAGTTCCCAGAGGATAATCGACCTCGCCTACAAGGCCCTTGATATAAAGGCAACAGACAAGGAGGAGGTGCACCTGGACAATATACAGGTCATCAAGGCGGCCAAAGAGTATCTGGATGGATATACGGCTATAGAATCTGTTTCGGCGTCATCTCAGGATGAAGAGGTCAGGGAGATCGTCAGACGTATACAGCACTACATCATAGATGACAGGTATGTCATATGTGAGGGGGAGGGGAGTTTCCGTAAGGTAACATATTCCGATATAGCGGTACTGTGCAGGAAGAGATCTATGGCCCGTGAGGTCTACGAGGCAGTGAGGGATGCCGGTATGCCGGTTTTCCTCCAGGGAGATGTGGAGGTTATGGGGTCCAGGGAAGGGAAGCTCCTTTTGGCATGGCTGAAATACACCAATAACGAGGATGATCCATGGGGCATATGCACCATACTGGCCGATCAGGGGTATCCCTTGTGTGAGATGAGGGAGATGATGGACCGCGGTTCGGATACCGGTCTTCCCGAGGACATAGTTGGGTTTAGAAAGGAACTCATACGCAAGAAGAGGAGGGTGACCAGTCTCATCACCTCGGTTTTCGAATACTATGGTCTTAACAACGATATAACTCAGGCCATAATCTCTATCATGTCATCCGCTCACAGAGGCTCACTGTTGACGATCTCAGACATGGTGCGCATGATTGAGAAGGATATAGAGGAGGAGACCACCTATAACATGGATTCCTCACTTGATACCAAGGCCGTCGTCATACAGACCATGCATAAATCCAAAGGTCTGGAGTATCCGGTTGTAATAGCCGCGGGTTTCAACACCAAATCTTTTCCGGACACTAACGGTGACAGGTCTGAATACGTGTTCAGCGATATGACGGGAATAAGGTCCAAGAGTGAGATCGTCACCGTAGGTGATGACGAATGCATAATGAAATCGTGGAAGTCCCGGTTGGTGTCCGCAGCGGTTCCGCGGGACTATAGTGAGGAGAGGAGGCTACTCTTTGTCGTCATATCCCGGGCCAAACAGTATCTGACATTTACTTCCGCGGATAAGCCTTCCGAGTTCTTCAAGGGTTTGGAACCGTTCTCTGAACACTCCGTATGCGGGAAGGGGGCGGTCTCATCCATGTGCGGTACGGGGGTTTCCGAACTGTCTGATCGTCCGGAGATAGCGGAATTTAGCAGACGTAGGAGGAACATAGGTGTGCACGACATACTGCATTTCGAAGGTGAGGAGGTTCCTCCTGAAGGTTCGGACCAGGTGTGCGGTAAGGGTATGGAGTACGGAACGAAGGTCCACCATGTGGCCGAACTCATGGCGAGAGGTCTGCCTCCGGGAGTGGAACAGGATGAGATGCCTGAGACCGTCCGTATAAAGGAGATCCTGGATTCCCTGTCCGATTCAGTCTACATGGAACCGGAGATAGAATGTTCATTATCGTTCAATGATCTGGGAATAACGCTCAGAGGCGTAATAGATCTGTATGTGGAGTTCCCTGACCATGTGGAGATACATGACTATAAGACCGACGTTTCCGACCGTTTCGAGGACGAGTACAGGATGCAGCTCAGTGTCTATGCCAATGCTGCAATGGAAGTGACTGGTAAGCGGGCGGTGTGCATCATAGATTATGTTTCCCAGGGTCGCAGTGTGGTCTTCGAGCCGTTTATCAAGAAATCGATAATGGAACGTCTGGCAGATTATACATAAATAATCGGACGTGTTCTCTTCAACAGATGCCACCTAAGGGACTCACGCAGGACGAAGTCAAGAGCAGGCAGAAAGAGGGCAGGGTGAACACCTTCGAGTCCCCCGTCAGCCGCAGTTATGCTGACATAGTCATAAAGAATTTCTGCACTTCGTTCAACCTTATACTGATAATACTAGGTGTGGCGTTGGTCTTCTTCGATGAATACACCAATGCTCTAGCAGCTACGGGCGTGATCTTGATAAACGTCCTCATATCGACGATACAGGAGATGAAGGCGAAGAGGAGGCTGGATAAGATAGCCGTCCTCCTGAGGCCGAGGGTCAGGCTCATCAGAGACGGTGTGGAGATGGAATCCGATCCATCTGCGATTGTCATGGATGACATTATAAGGATGGAATCCGGGGATCAGGCACAGGTGGATGGGGTCGTTCTGGAATGCACATCTTTCGAGATGGACGAGTCACTTCTGACAGGTGAGTCCAGTACCAGAAGGAAGCATGAAGGTGATACGATATACTCTGGGGCCTACTGCGTGATCGGGGAGTGCTATTACAGGGTCACGGCATTGGGTGAGGATACCTTCGCATCGAAGATGCTGTCCAGTGCCAAGAAGTTCAAGAAGAAGAGGACCCCTCTTCAGATGGAGACCGCCACTGTGACGGAGATGTTGATGATCATATCGTTCTTCTATCTCGCTCTGACCGTGGTTATAAACATATTCTCAGGTAAGCATGCGATAGATTCGCTGATACAGTCAGTAATAATATTGGACATAGTGCCCATCGCGCTCTTCCTTCTGATAACCATAACATATATGATTGCCGCAGTCCGCATGGCGAATAGCGGCATACTGTTGCAGAATTCCAGTTCCGTCGAATCGATGAGTCATGTGGACACGGTGTGCATGGACAAGACCGGAACTATCACTACCAACAATCTCGTTTTCGATGGTGCAGAATACCTGATGGATGAGGAAGAAGCCAAAAGGATAGTGTCATGTTTCATATCATCCACCGGCAGCAGGAACCATACGGTCAAGGCTATGGAATCCGAATACGGCAGGATAGATGTGGAACTCGTAGAGGAGATACAGTTCTCCTCCGATAGGAAGTTCAGTGCCGTACATGTTAACGACGGGGGTGTTGAACGTTCGATATTCGTCGGGGCGTATCAGGTGCTCAGGCCCAGGATAGTCTCCGAGGCGGATGTGGGCGAGATAATATCAGGTTTCTCTAGGAAGGGACTTAGAACGGTCCTCATCTGTCTAGCTGAGGAACCCGGTCTATATGTCGGCGAGGATCCGTCGGAGTCCACGCTGTTCCCTGTGGCCATAGTGTCAATAAGAGATGAGGTCAGGCCGGATTGCAGGGAGATAATATCCGAGTTCGTAGACGGTGGGATGGACCTAAAGGTTATATCCGGTGATGATCCGGAGACTGTGGACGCGTTGTTCACACAGGCCGGGATTCCAGGGGATAGGAACATAATATCAGGGGATCAACTGGAGGTGCTTCAGGGAGATGACCGCAGGGACATAATACTGAAGACCAATATATTCGGTCGCATGAAGCCCGATCAGAAGGAGGATGTCATAAAGACCCTCAGAGGGGCCGGCAGGTATGTGGCTATGGTCGGTGATGGTGTCAACGATGTCAAATCCCTAAAGGCTGCCCAGGTAGGCGTGGCTTTGCAGAGCGGCTCAGGTGCGACGAGGGGGGTTGCGGACATGGTCCTAGTGGATGACCGTTTCGATTCCCTTCCAAAGGCCATAATGGAGGGCAAGAGGACCGTGACCGGTATGCGTGACATACTTAGGCTATATCTTACACGTAATTTCGTTCTCGCGATGTTGGTAGGGGTATTGCTTCTGATAATGCAAAGACTTCCCCTTTTGCCTATACAGAATGCATACTATGCTCTTGTCACGGTGTCATTCGCAGCGTTCCTCATGGCCATATGGGCCAAACCCTCTGATAACAAGGAGATGATACTACCTGGTGTCCTGAGATTCTGCGTTCCCACTGCATTGTCTATCGTGGTTTTCGCACTTGCCATATATGCAGTGATATCGCTGGGTGTGAGCAATGGCTGGTTCTCAGACATATCCTTCGCATCAACATGGGAGCAGTACCATGCGTTATTCCCCAGTGAATCATATGCTCAGTTCCTGGATCACATGTCGGGGTCCACATCTACAGAGGACACGGTGGCCACATTGGCTGAGGTAGCGGCAAGGAACGCTCTGTTGTTCTTCATAGTGCTGGCCGGTATAATGGAACTCTTCCTGATCTATCCTGCTTTCAAGTTCATGGACAAGGACGGGGTATGCAACAGACATCTGTTCCCCATGTTCCTTGCAGTACTGCTCTTCGGTGTTGTGGCAATCGTTTACCTGGTTCCTGCGATATCCGTCGGTCTGGCATCTATGATGTACCTTCCGATCCATTATTATGTTGCTCTGATTGCTGTTTCGATAGCATGGTTCGTATGTGCGATTATTATAAACAGGCAGAAGAGTGATTCTTTCATAATACGCGTGACGGAGGATTTCTTCGACAGAAGGTTCCAGAAGGAGCTGGAGAAGGAGAGTGACCTCGACGACGAGGATAGACGTTAATTCTTCTTCACGATTGGATAGGCTCCGTTGTCGTACATCTCTAACATTATGTATGATGCCATACGTGCATCCGAGAGTGCACGGTGATCCTGTTTGCCGTTGATCCCTGCAGGATCGTCACCTTTCAATATCATCTTGTACGCCACGTCCAGTTTGGGCCATCTGTATTCTTCGAAGTAGTTCATGGATTTGAGTTTGCAGGCGTATGTTGCTGCGAGCATGACATCCTGATATTCATCGAAAGTGCTTCTTAGGTTCCATGGCGATTTGAAGAGGAATTTACCGAAGTCGTAGCCTGTGTTGTACGCAGTGACCCGTTTACCCCTGAGGAGCGACGTGACATCGCTTCTGACCTTATCAAACGGACGGCCCTTTTCGACCATCTCCAATGTCATGTCGGTGTTCTGGAATATCCATGCATCGCGTTTGTAATCATCCCATTTTCCCACATCATGTCCTACAACGGCGGAATAGGCTTCTCTGACCGTACCTTTGGAGAGGTCCACGACACATATGCCTATGTCCACAACCACATCTTTTGGCGCACCGTAAAGGCCGGTGGTCTCTGTATCAAGAACGAACACTTCGTTGCAATCCTCATCGAAAGAGAAAAGATCAGTCATTTCTCTAAATCCTCCAATGTTTTGGATGCCAGCAAATATTCCCTTACACACAAACACAATAGGGTGAGAGATACCAATAATGCAAAGGATGCGATGATGATGTCCATGTTCAATGATAAATCATAGCTGGATTCTGTGTCGTAGGATATGGTCTCGGGTGTTGTTTCGTTTCCTGAATCATCTTCCTCGGATATCGGATCCTCTGTGTAATCGATGGTGTTGGTGAAGACCATCTCTACATTCGCATCTACGCCATATATTGTGAAGTACGATGTGTATTCGGAACGGTAGGGAGTCTCATAATTGCTGAACGTGTATGTGATTTCAGTATCTGTTTCTCCGGTGGTCGGGTAGTATTCGAAGAACGTTATACCTGATAATGATAGGTCGTAAATTTCCGAATAGGCTGTGAAAACAAGTTCTCCGCCCATCTCAATAACCGTCTTATCGCTTCCTGATGTCGTTCCGTTCATGAATGTCACTTCTATCCCATCTGTTTCGGAATAATGTACTGTGCAATATGTACTATCGCCGGTTGACGATCCCATCAAAGACATTGGGATCATCGTGATCGCTACAATCGCAATCAACACGGCTACGGTTTTCATCGTTTTCGACATGGGATTAACCTATTTAATGGGGGTATAGATGAAATACGACGTATCCTATCATCATCATATGGTCGCGGTCATACATGTTGGCGGAAAGGTCCTGGAGTTTGCTGCAGGCGGTACTATAGAGTCTGCGATGCTGTCTCAGGGTGCACATCCTGATTCCTTCATATATCTCAAGAGCGGGGTACCGGTTCCTATGGATACACCTTTGGAGGACGGTATGGTCGTCAAGGCGATAAAGGTGGCATCAGGTGGGTGATCATATCTCGGAAAATCCTTCGATTGATTGAAGGTCCAATCCGTTTTCCGCTGCCACATCCAACAGCTCATCGAGGTTGTCCATGAAGGCTTTTCTGATATCGTCTCCTCTGATCTTCCCTTCCTTTTCGGACATTGAATCCTCTTCGGGAAATTTCAGATCCATGTACGGCAATATTCCGAGGCATTTCATGCCGGTGAGTTCCTCCAAACGGTCTATACCGCTCTTGAGTATGGATACCTCTCCTCTGAACCTGTTTATTATGAAGCCTTTCAGCAGGGGTTTCTGTTCTGCCGGTATGAGTTTCCATGTTCCGTAGATGGCTGCGAACACGCCTCCCCGTTCTATGTCACCGACGATCACCGCAGGAATGGACCTCGCCTTCATCATGCCGATGTTGGCCAGATCCCTTTCCATGAGATTCAGTTCCACAGGGGATCCTGATCCCTCGCAGACGACTGCATCATGTGTGTTGATAAGTTTGTCGTAGGATTCCACGACCATCTCCATAACCTGTTCCCTGTTCATCGGTTTATCCTTGGTTATATCGGTCAGCGGTTCTCCTCTGACGATGAGTTGTATGGTTCCATTACCTGATGGTTTGAGCAGGACTGGGTTCATGTCCTCATTGGGTTCCACATCGGAGGCCCAGGCTTGAAATGCCTGCCCCATACCTATCTCTTTGCTGTTCTTCGTGACATAGGAGTTCAAGGACAGGTTGGAAGCTTTGAATGGTACGACATCCAGACCTTTCTTCTTAAGATATCTGCAGTACATTGCTGCCAGGGTAGTCTTCCCCGCTCCCGATGATGTACCCAAGAACAGTATCCTCATAAGTCTGCCCCCAGTATGTTCATTAGCTTTTCCATATCGAATCCTGATTCGAAGGTGTCTGCCATCTTGTTTATGCTGTCCTCCAGAACATCGTCGTAGTCCTTCACATCGGTTATCTCGACCGGTTCACCTTCATGTCTCACGAAAGAGAGGAAATACTTCCTGAAGGCAGGTTTATCGAAGCATCCGTGCAGATAGGTTCCGAACAGCATCTCATTTTCTCTGACAGAACCTTCGTTCTCGTCTCCGGTCAGTCTGTGTATTCTGAACATCGGTTCTTCATTGACCTCGGAGAGTCCCATGTGTATTTCGTATCCGACAACCGGTTCTCCATTCTTGATCAGTGTTCCCTCACTCTGTATGACCTTTTTCTTGTATTCGGCCCATTCTGATATGTTGTTGAAGAATCCTAATCCGGCTGTATCACCAGGTACTTTGCCTTCGAGTCCGTTTGGGTCTCTGAGGACCTTTCCCATCATCTGGTATCCTCCGCATATTCCGAGCATAGGTATCTTCCCTCTGTAGCCTTTCAGTGCATCGGATATGCCTGTTTCATTCATCCAGATCATATCATCAACTGTGTTCTTAGTACCAGGTAGTACTATCGCGTCCGATCCCTTGAGTTCATTGGGGTTCTTGATATATCTGATGGTGGTGTCTTCGAGGAACAACGGATCCAGATCTGTGAAGTTCGCGATTCTTGGGAATTTGATAACGGATATTATCATCTTACCGTTCCCGACCGAATCCCTGTCCCTGAAGGCTTCTGAATCCTCTGAGGGCAGGAAAAGATCGGCGTGGGGGATAATCCCGATAACAGGTATGCCTATGATCCCCTCCAGTTTTCTGGCACCTTCTCTTATACTGTCCATTTCTCCGCGTACATTGTTCAGGATCACGCCCTTGATCCTTCTCCTATCCTTCTCAGGTATGAGATCTATTGTGCCTACCACGTATGCGAAAGCACCGCCCCATTCGACATTTACCACGAGCAGGCAGTCGGCATCTGCTATCTCGGCCGCACGCATGTTAGCTATATCCTTATCATAGATGTTTATCTCAGCCGGGGATCCGGCTCCTTCCATCACTATGTAGTCGTAACGTTTCTTCAGGAACTCGATGTTGCTGCGTACGATCTCAACTCCTGGCCCCGGTACGAAATCATTGTAGTATCCCTCCACATCATAGTCAGCGAAGGGTTCCCCTTCCACCATGACCTGTGATCTTGTTTCACCCTTGGGTTTCAGTAGTATTGGGTTCATGTGATGATCGGGATTCTTTAGTCCGGCGGCTTTCGACTGCAGGACCTGTATCATCGCGATTTCGGATCCCTTCATCGTTACCTTGGAGTTCAGGCTCATGTTCTGGGATTTGAAGGGGCATACGAGGAAACCTTTTCTGTGCAGTATCCTGCATATGGCGGCTACTGTTATCGATTTACCTGCATCGGATGTGGTACCGACCACCATGAGCGCCTTGCCTTGACGGAAGAATCTGGCCTTTGCATCTGGCAAGATATCCTTTATGCGAGGATCTTTAGGATCGGTTATGTTCATTCTATTTATCTCTGACATCACGAATTTACCAACTTCCGGCTTGTGTATGAATAAGCAGTTGGTGCAACTCCATACATCTTTTCCGTGCTTGGAGATTATGTTCTCCCCCAGGTCGTCATCATGACATGGGTAGAATGGGCAATAGCAAAACGTGCAGTCCTGACCAGTGAAGTGACTCGGATGGTACGGACATTCTTTGTTGGGGCCGATCCATCCCAACTCTATCTCGGATCTCACCTTGTTGGTTATATTCTCCATGTGTTAAACCCACGCTAAACGGTGTATGGATTGAACAGTGATAAGCGTTTTCGGTCAGTGCCGTTTTCTTGTACGATGTAAACGCAGTATATGGACGATAACGCCAATTTTCCAATACGGTCATTTTCGATGACCCCCTTGAACAGTTTATATCCAAATTCCAAGATTAGGTGGCGTGGTCAGTTTCAAATTCATTCATTGTGCCGATCTCCATCTCGGGAGCAGGCCGTATGGCATAGCGGGCATGGATTCTGAGTTGGGTAAGAGGATGACCGAGGCTCTTTTCGTCTCGTTCTCAAGGATTGTTGACAAGGCATTATCTGAGAATGTCGATCTGATGGTGATATCGGGGGATGTGTTCGATGAGACATGCGAAACCCCAGCGACACGTTACAGGTTCGCCAGGCAGCTGTCCAGGTTGGATATTCCTGTCTTTATATGTCTTGGGAATCACGATCATGTAATGTCATGGACCAGCAGCATTCCCTACCCGAATAATGTACATGTTTTTGGAAAGGATGCTGAAAGCATCATTCTGGGGTTAAAGACCGGGGATATAGAAGTTCTGGGGATCAGCTTCCCTTCGGCGCATTCATCTGCGGACCCTGTGCAGTCCATTCACGGTAGGCCGGACATGTTTTCGATAGCGGTACTACATTGCAGCGTTGATGCCGTATCCATGGACGAGGTCTATGGACCATGCAGACTCTCTGACATGCATAACAGGAATGTAGACTACTGGGCACTGGGTCACATACACAAAAGGACGGAGATATCCGATAGCCCTTATGTTATATATCCAGGCAATATACAAGGGAGGAACAGGAAGGAGACCGGTCCCAAGGGAGCATACATTGTGACTGTGTCCGATAGTCATGTGGTCGATACAGTGTTCTTTCCCACTCAGGAGGTCCTGTGGGAGGATATTTGCTGCGATATCCGTGGCAAGGACATGCGTTCTCTGATGGGCGACATCGCATCTGTTTCCGAATTCGGGTCTGTGATCAGTCTCAGACTTTTTGGAAAGGGACCACTGGATCCGGCATTACGTAATGATATCGATGGATTCCTGAGATGCGTAGAATCAGAGACCGGATGCAAGGTGGCGGACATTCGTCTCGACACCTATCCAGAATTGGACAGGAGTGTACTGTCGCAGGGCGATGATATGAGAGCTAGGATAATCCGTGTGTCGGATTCGATGAGTATATTGGATAGGGGTGCATTAATTGATAAGATATGTTCAACCAGGCAGTCCTCGTCCATCAGGTACATGTTGGATTGGCTTAGTGATGAGGAACTGCATGCAATGGTTCATGATGCGGAGACGATGCTGGTCGATAGTTTTACGGGGGGATTGGATTGAGGATTTCCTCTGTCAAGATAAGGTCTTTCGGCAATCTGAGGGATATTGATCTGTATACAGAATCCCCGATGACCGTGATCTATGGGGGTAACGAGGCCGGGAAGACCTCATTGATGGAGTTCATTAGGAGCACTCTTTTCCCAGACTCCCAGAGGAAGCACTATCCCGAACACACGTCCTCTGATGTGGGGGAGATGAAATTGCTCACCGACACGGGTCAGGAGTTGATACTTCTACGCGAAGGAAAGAAAGTATCATCAGAAGGGACTTTTCCGGATATGTCCCGTGTGGATCCATCGACATACAGGGCCGTATTTGCCATGTCATCTGATGATCTGAGAAATTCCAAGGTGATATCTTCGGGTGATATAAAGAACCGTTTCCTCACGGTTCCCGGCGGTGAATCATTACCGGAGATTATAGGAGCTATAGATTCCGAGATGAGGATGATAATGAGTCCTGACAGACGTTCATCCTCAACGAAAATGGAGTCCATAAGGAATGAGATTGATGTTGTCAAGTCGAAGATGGATCCTCTTGTCCGCAGGGATGGTGAATACTCCGATCTGTGTGACGAACGCAGGCATCTGGAAGTCCGTTTGAAGGAACTTGATTCCGAAATGGACGGTCTGAATGTTGCTTTGGAGGCTTATGGTATACGCAAGTCGCAATCGGTGAATCTATCCAAATTGAAGGAGCTGGAAGGCAGGAGGGACTCTATGTCGGCATCAGCATCCTTGACAAGGGATGACATCGACAGGTACGGAGTCCTCAAAGGGAAGTGTAATTCTGCCTTTGATTCTACCAGGGATGCAACAGCTGCGTTATCTGAAGTGGAGTCATCCATATCCGGATTGGATCCCGAGGCGCTCATCAGATATCGCAATGAGATATTGGAGCTCAAACAGAGGGAACAGGGTTACAATAGGCTTTCAAATGAATTGAACAGATTGCAAATATCTATGCCGACAGAATCCGATCGTTGTGTGTATGCAAGGGACGAATCCAGGGAGCATTCGAGGAGGGGCCGCAATATGATGTTGTTGATCGGTGCGGTGTTGATGGCCTCATCGTTTGTCGCAGGATTGCTGACAGATCTATCGATTGCTGCAGTAGGTGCTGCGATATCTCTGGTGGTGATCTTCGCAGCATTCCTGACCGGACGCAGAAAATTGTTGCCCGATCGTAATGACCAGACGGATAATAATTCACATGTTTTGGATGTCAGGTCACAAGCACTGTCGGCGGAGCTCGCAGGTATGGACAGGGAATTGGATCTGATTGCATCGAGATGTGGGATGTCGAGGACATCCTTCGGTGCTGATGTGGGTCTTCTGTTCGATGCAGCAATGAACGCTCCTACTGTTCACAGGGCAAAGAAGATCCTGGATCAATCCAAGGTAACTGAGAAGTGTGCGAAAGACGAATTGCACTCCTTCTTATCAAAGTTCGGTTCAGAAGAGAGATTCCTGATACTCTCACGTATGTTGCTGGATTATGAGAACGTATGCCGGGAGATAGATACTTTGAAGGAGAGTATAATTTCCTCAGGATCACCAGATACGGGAACAGAATCGGAGCCTCCAGACACCGCTGGTGTACGTGAGGATATGGCATCCGTGCAGAGGAGGATGGGGGAGATTGACGCACAGTTGAAGGCGATACACGACGATGAGGGCATGGAGAGACTCATGGATCTAGATTCATCACTGCGTACAGAATTGTTTAATGCAGTGAAGAGGTGGGCGGTACTATCATTGGCATCTTCCATGGTGGAGGATGCATGCAACACCATGTATTCCGATGTCCAACCCAAGGTGATAGGTACGGCCGATGGACTCATCAGACGCATGACTGGCGGCAGGTATGGGCTGGACATGGATGTGAGGAAGAACGAGGTCACACTGGTTTCCGATGCTGGAAGGAAGAGGGATTCCGAATGGAGCACGGGACTGGGCGATCAAGTGTACCTTTCCATAAAATTGGCGATCGCGAAGGAGATTTCATCGGTGGAAAGACTCCCCATCCTGTTGGATGATGTTCTCCTGACTTTCGATTCCGATAGGAAGCGCAATGCATTCAATGCGCTGGTCGACATATCCGATGAGATGCAGATAATATTGTTCACATGCGATGCAGATGTGCTGTCGATGGCTTCATCGGATGCCAGATGCGGAGTGGTAGAATTGTCTTGACCTTCTGTATACCAAAAGTGATTTAAATATAAGGTGACTATGGAGTGTCAAGGGAACACACAGATTCCCTGTTCACTGATTCACTATCACATACCCCGCAAGAAAGCGGGTGAGACACAACAACCGTGCCAAGCGGATTCCGCTGGCTCAAAAATAAACGGCATTAAGGTGGGAAGCGTAGAGGCATATTGCATAGGGGCCATTGCTCCAGAGTGCATGCCATAAACAGACGGCAGAAGAGCAGGGAGAGTGTATTTCCTTCACTTTCAAAGGGAAGATACACATGAATATAGATCCTAATGCGACAAAATACATGATCAAAGCGAAGATAAACGCTGACGGCATAGTCGAGAAACCAGACGTCGTCGGTGCGATCTTCGGACAGACGGAAGGGCTTCTCGGGGATGATCTGGACCTAAGGGACCTTCAGAAATCCGGAAGGATAGGAAGGATAGAGGTCGAGATAGTATCCAAGGGCGGTAAATCCGAGGGTATAATCTACATGGCCTCTTCTTTAGACCAGGTAGAGACTGTTATTTTGGCATCCGCTCTGGAGACGATAGACCGCGTCGGCCCCTGTAAGGCGAGCATACGTGTCCTCGGTATAGAGGACGTCCGTATAACCAAGAGGGAGAAGGTCGTAGAACGTGCCAAGGAGCTGCTAGTGGATCTCATAGCGCAGTCCAAGGGAACGTCGTCCAACCTTACCCAGAGTATCAGGCAGTCCATACAGGTGGAGGAGATAACGACCTATGGTAAAGACAGGTGTCCGGCAGGACCGGCAGTCAAGGATTCTGAATCTATAATAATCGTCGAGGGAAGGTCGGACGTTCTCAATCTTCTGAGGGCCGGTATCAAGAACGCGATAGCTGTCGAAGGTACCAACATACCCAAGACTGTGCAGGATCTCTCCAGAGAGAAAGTTGCCACGGCATTCACCGATGGTGACAGAGGAGGGGAACTCATACTGAGGGAGCTCTTCCAGACCTCGGAGATAGATTTCGTCGCTCGTGCACCGCGTGCACACGAGGTGGAGGAACTGACATCCAAGCAGATTCTAAAATGTCTTCGTAACAAAGTACCTGGTGACCAGTACATGGAGATGAACGGTCTCAGTTACGAGGAGAAAGTGTTGGATGAGGCTGCTGAGCGTGATCTCCGTGAGGGTGAGCGCGAGGACAGCAGGCGTGAGGAGCGTCGCGACCGCAGGGAGAACACCCATGACCGCGAGGAGGAAAAGCCCAGGAGGGAGCGCGATGATAACAGACGTGATGATAACAGACGTGATGATCGTCGCGACCGCAGGGACAGATCTGATAGGTCCGACAGACCCGACAGAAGGAGGGACACCCGTTCCAGGGATGGCGACTCGGAAGAGCGCCGTGACCGCAAGGAGAGATTCAGTTCCGAGAATGCTGATAAATACAGGAAGAAACCCGTTCAGAACTCTGATGTGACAGATGCTCCCAAGGAGGATGCGCCTGTGGAGAACGTACCCGTGCAGGAACCCCAGGTTGCGGTTCCGGAGCAGGTAGAGGTCGTCATGGCTGAGGATGCAGAGGTTACTGAGAAGAAGACCAGGAAGCCGCGTGAGAACGTTGAAGAGGATAAGCCCAAGAGGACATTACGCTCCAAGAAGGACAGGAATACCAAGACCCTGTCTCCGGAGCAGGAGATTCTTAGGGACATGCTCCTCGACATGTCATCTACTCACAATGCGAAGATACTCTCTGAGGACAACACTGTTCTCAGAGAGGTCGCTGTGAAGAGCCTCGTAAATTCCCTTAAAGAGGATTCCGAAGGCGTGGCCAGGATAGTGTTCGATGGCGTGATATCTCAGAGGATCGTCGATGTTTCCGCAGACAAGGGCATAGGCATCGTAGTGGGTACGCGCAAGGGTAACATAACGAAGATGCCTTCGGACATAGTCATATGGACTAAGGAAGACCTATACTGAGGCGGTCCGATGGTCAAGAAGAAATTGGTCGATACCTGGGATGACGTGATGGCTCTCAAGAGTACTGCCGAGATCCAGATACCGGCCGATCCACTGGACCGGGTGTTGGGGCAGGAGGAGGCCATAGAGTTGGCCAAGGTGGCTGCGATCCAACGTAGGCACCTGCTTCTCGTGGGTCCGCCCGGTACAGGGAAGTCCATGATAGCTCGTGCGATATCCATGAATCTTCCCAAACCCGGTCAGGAGATAAGGGTCGTGAAGAATCCCGAGAATTCCGAAAGACCGTTCCTGGAGATCCTGAACAAGGATCAGGTCATGGAGGAAGAGGACATACGTGCGGAGTCAGTGGGCAAGCTTCTTGATCCGGAGACCGCACCGGCGAATGTCGCCGAGCGTCTGGGTTACTTGTGCAAGTACTGCAAGACCTACTCCTCTCCGAGCGAGGTCACATGTCCGTCATGTCAGAAGAGCAAGATGGATGTCGGCGTGAACAACAATCCTTTCGGAGATCTGATAGGTGGTCTGTTGGAATCCGCGATGCCGCAGGTAGCGGCAGGCAAGGAGAAGGTTCACACCACGCGTGTGCTGGCTGACGGTACGGAGGAGACAGTCGTCTTCGAGCGTGCCGGTGAGAAGATAAGGATGTTGGACAACAAATCTCTCCAGAAGAGGAGTCAGCTCAACAAGAAGTCCAATCAGAAGGTCCTTGTCAGACTCAACAGGGATCCTTTCGTTATGGCCACTGGGGCATCCGAGACGGAACTGCTAGGAGACGTCAGACACGATCCTTATGGAGGTCACGAGAAACTCGGTACCCCTGCTTACGAGAGGGTCGTTGCTGGGTCCATACACGAGGCTCATGAAGGCGTGTTGTTCATAGACGAGATCTCGCATCTCGGTGCCCTTCAGAGGTTCATACTCACGGCTATGCAGGACAAGAAGTTCCCTATAGCCGGAAGGAACCCCCAGTCAGCCGGTGCTAGTGTCAAAGTTGACAATGTACCTTGCGATTTCATATTGGTGGCGGCATGTAACATACAGGATCTGGAGAACATATTATCTCCTCTCAGGTCCAGAATAATAGGTAACGGTTATGAGGTCCTTGTGGATGTGGCCATGCCTGACACACCTCACAACCGTGCCAAGTATGCGCAGTTCGTGGCTCAGGAGATACAGATGGACGGTCATATACCGCCTGCGACCATCGAGGCCGTGGGAGTCATAATCGATGAGGGCAGGAGGCGTGCGAAAGCAGACAATCAACTCAACTCGTTGACCTTGAGGCTGCGTGAGATGGGCGGTCTCATAAGAGCTGCGGGTGACATAGCTGTCATGAGCGGTTCCAAACTCATAACTGCTGACCATATAAGGCTGGCCGAGAAGAGATCGAGGCCTGCAGAGGATCAGATAAAGGAGAAGTACGGCTCTTATCAGAAGGGTATGTCCAAGGATATGTCCAAGGCTCAGAATGAGAAGTCGGACTATTATCTAGAGAATGAGCACATCGGCGACACCATGTACAATTGATTTGGATATTCGGTCTAAGCACTACAAACCTATTACAGGTCCGAAAGGACCTATTACTTTTGTATATTCATTATACAAAATTGATTTTATTAAATAATTTATCCTAATTAGGAGAAATTATCCGAAATATATAATATCTGTGTTGTTCCTTCGACAATCATGAGCGCATTCTCTGAAGGTATAATCGTTACAATCCATCCCGGAACGACAAAAGATGGAAGGAAAGAGGTTTTCGAACCGATAGATATCCGTCCAGGGGATACAATATCCATAGTGGGTCCGACGGGATCCGGTAAAACCGCACTGATAAACGATATAGAGGTTTTCGCACAAGGGGACACCGTGACCAAACGTAGGGTCATGGTCAACGGTGAGGTACCGCCGGAGAGTTTCGTCAGAGATCCAGCATGCAAGCCTATAGCGATGATAACCCAGAACTCCAAGTGTCTGGCGGATCTCACCGTTGGCGAGTTTCTGTCCATGCATGCATCCACACGCGGTAATGCCGTCAGTGACATCGTTCCCGTAACTGTGTCGCTGGCCAATGAGTTCACAGGTGAGAAGATGAACGCAGATACAAGGATATCTTCGTTGTCAGGTGGGCAGACGCGTTCCATGATGATCGCTGATGCGGTCATGATCTCCGATGCACCGATACTGCTTCTGGATGAGATCGAGAATGCCGGTATATTCAAGGATGTCGTGATCTCCAGGATAAAGGAATTGGGAAAAGCTGTGATCTTCGTGACACATGATCCATATGTTTCTCTGCTTTCAGACCGCCGTATCGTGATGAGGGGCGGAGAAGTCGTGTCCATCTTGTATCCTGAGGACAGTGAGAAGGAGGCTCTCAAGATGATAAGCAGGATGGACGAGGTATTCATGGATATACGCGAGAGGATAAGGATGGGCGAGATAATCAGAGGTGTGTCGATTTGAACGTCACACTGATGGTAATCGCGGGCCCTCCGAGTGCAGGCAAGACGGCTGTGGTCAGGCAGATGATAGAACATCTCCTTCCGTCAAAAAAGGTCGCGTATCTGAAGGTGGACGTGGTCGCGGCATTCGAGGATGAGGAACTGCAGAAGGATTATGGTATACCGACCAAGAAGGTGTACTCGGGTGATGTCTGTCCGGATCACATGGGCATAATGGTCGTCCGTGATGCTCTTGATTGGGCTGAGGGTGAGGGTGCGGACGTTCTCATATATGAGAGTGCGGGGCTGTGTCTTAGATGCACACCATATCTAACGAACTCACTCGGTATATGTGTCATGTCTGCCATATCAGGAATGCATGCGCCTTTGAAGATGGCGCCTATGATAGCCCTTTCGGATGTATGTGTCGTTACCAAGACCGATCTTATATCACAGGCGGAGAAGGAGGTGTTCAGAGAATCCATACGCAGGGTCTCTCCGGATATGGACATAATCGAGACTAATGCCATACAGGGTACCGGGATGAAGTATCTATACCGTCTCATGGATTCCGTGGACAGTATCGGCGATATATCAAGTGTAAAATTGAGAGGTATTCCACCCCTAGGCGTCTGTACCATATGCATAGGTAAGAAGGAAGTTGGTTGGCAGAATCATTTCGGTGTAATCAGGAGGTTGGATGATGAAGACAACATATACCGTGGAGAATGACTGGGTCCCTCCTGGGAAGAACTGCGGGGCCTGTGGGTCCTCATCGTGTGATGAATTCATGTCGAGGGTCGCAGAGGGCAAGGTATCTCAAAGGGCATGTCCGTTCTTCATAGCTGTGAAGAAGCCATCGGACGATATCCTCAAGCATAACTACAGCGGTGTGGACATAACAGGACAAAGATATTCTTTCGTGATGCAACCGATACTAGGGGAACCGTCTGCCAGGAAGATAATCCTGCCTTTCAGACCTGATCTGGTGGAAAAATGGGATATCCATGAGGGGGATATCGTGGTAGGTCGTCCTTCGGGAGCGGGATGTCCTGTACAACATGTCATAAGGGTCATCAGTGCAGATGTTATCACAGGTGTAATAACTGGACATGTAGTGGGGCCTCAGTTCTCAAGGGGCAAGGAAATTAAGGATATAAGGGAGTATCACATGTTGGGATTCGAAGGTATGGCGGTTCCCGTAACAGAGGAACCTCAGTTCGGGAGGAGATACAGTTTCCTCCCTGGCTCATGCATGATGGATAGGGCTCATACAGGTTTCGTCAATATGGTTATAGGAAAACCATGGGGACTTCACGTGAGGGTAGAGGATATCGTTATAATGTGATGACCATGAAGGACATCGATCAGATTCAGGACAAGGTCTCCAAGAGAGATGCCAAGGTCTACACCGCATCGGAGTTCAAAGCGATGGTGCGTGGTGGCAGGAAGATCAATCCGGATGATGTGGATGCGGTCACCTGCGGGACATTCGGCATAATGTCGGGGACTATGATGATACTTACGGTCCCAGTAGCGGGGCCAGGTATTTTCAAGAAGGCCGACCGCATAGAACTCAACGGTGTTCCGGGTAATGTGGGGCCATGTCCGAATGAATCCCTGGGCCTGGTGGACTGTATCGTGTACGGTACAACGCATAGGGATATGGATTATGGCGGAGGTCATCTTTTCAAAGACATAGTGGAGGGCAATCCGATAGATGTGACGGTCTGGTCCGACGGCAGGCAGTACAAGAACCGTATAACGAAGAAGGACCTTCCGTTCGCCAGGATGATGACCACCCGCAGTTCATTCAAGAACTACACGTGTTTCGTCAATCATTCTTCAGGGGTGGAGGAGACGATATTTTCCACCATAAAAGGGTTGCATGGTAATCTGTCGGAGGCCACGGTCAGTGGGTGCGGGGAGATAAATCCCTTGCAGAACGATCCGGATATGCGTTATCTCCATTCGGGTTCATCGGTTCTGTTGAATGGGGCCCCGGGTATGATAATAGGTGAGGGTACCAGGAGCACATCCGAGAAACCCAACCTCTCCATAGTTGCAGATATATGGTGCATGGTGCCGGAGTATATGGGTGGTTTCAGGACATCCAGGGGGCCTGAGTGCATGACCTCCGTAGCGGTTGCCATACCGGTGTTGGATGAGGATTCGATAAAGGGGCTCTCCTGTTTGGACAAGGATGTACCGATGCCCATAGCGGATGTGCATGACAGGGTCCCGATACAGGTGGGGAGGTACGAATCGGTTTGGGGGAACACAGATCTGTGTGTGGAAGCGGACTTCTCCAGGTGCATCAGATGCTGTGACTGCAAGGCGAGGAGGGTATGCCCCACGAACGCATTGGATGAGTACGGCCTGAGGGATGAGGGGCGTTGCATCTCGTGCGGTTGCTGTGTGGATTCATGCGTAGGTCATGTTTTCAGTGCCGATATGGGTGATATCGATTGTGAGGGTGTCAGAGTGCCCATATCTCTGAGGCAGTCCTCACGTTACAAGGCAGAGGCGATCTGCAGAGATCTGAAAGAAAGGGTGTTGAAAGGCGATTGGAATCTGAAGGTGTTCTGATGGGTAATTATTCATTGTTGTGTTTGGAAGGGGGAGAGATGGTAGAGGAAAGGTACACCTTGTCCTGTCCGAATGGTCATAAAGGGTTGTTGAGGGCGCAATATGAGAGCAAGCGTCTTGAGGTCAAGGACATGGGAGGTGTTTTCAAATTCTACGACTGGCTCCCAGTGCACTCAGTTATAGACACGGTATCCGCACCAGTGGCGTTCAGGAATGTCGAACTATCCAGGGAACTCGGTCTCAAGGACCTGTGTATAGGATTCACGGGATACTATCCCGAGAGGAACGCATTCGTGAAATCCTGTTCCTTCAAAGAGATGGAAGCCCTTCCTACATATGCCCGTCTGAGGGATTGCGGAGGGGGCACCATGTTGTTGGCCTCAGCCGGTAACACGGCACGTGCCTTTGCCCAGGTGGCGGAGGATACGGGGGAGCGGTGTGTGATCGTGGTCCCTAAGAAATCGGGCGACCGTATCAAGATCACGAAAGATACAGGTAAGGTTAGGTTGTTCACCGTGGACGGGGATTATACCGATGCTATCCAGATGTCGGAGCGCATAGCCGCACTGGGCGGTTTCGTATCTGAGGGGGGTGCCAAGAATATCGCACGCAGAGATGGTATGGGGACGGTGCTTCTTGAAGGGGCAGTCTTCATGGGTAGGTTACCTGATCATTATTTCCAGGCTGTCGGTAGCGGTACCGGCGGTATAGCTGCATGGGAGGCTGCGACACGTCTGATCGGGGATGGTCGCTTCGGAGACAAACTTCCGAAGCTTGATCTTGCACAGAACATGCCTTTCGCTCCAATGGTGAAAGCATGGAACGCGGGTCGCAGGGAGATAACCGAAGAGGACCTAGGTAATGCATCCAAGGATGAGGCGGAGGTTTATTCGGATGTGCTGACTAACCGCAAACCGCCTTATAGTGTGAATGGAGGGGTTTTTGATGCCATGACGAGGTGTGGAGGTAAATTCTTTGGTGTTTCGAACTCCGAGGCCCGTTCAGCTGAGAAGTTATGGTGCAAATTCGAGTCCGTGGTTCCCGATCCTGCGGCTTCCGTGGCATTGGCGGCATTGATCAAAGCGGTGGAGGAAGGTTCCGTTTCTTGTGAAGATCGGATTTTCCTGAATATGACCGGAGGCGGTCTGGATCGTGCCAAAGAGGATCTGGATATGGTTACCGTAAAGCCTGAGTCGAACATTGACAAAGATATTTCGGAGGATGAATTGAGGAGGTTGTTGAATGAATGAGGATAAGGTAATGGAGGTTCTGAGATCGGCAGGTGTGGATCTCATAGCCAGTCTGCCATGTGACCGTAACAAGCTGTTCACATCCATGATTCATGATTCTTTCGATGTCGTGGATCTGACACGTGAGGAGGATGGAGTGGGGATCTGCGCGGGCGCATATATGGGTGGTAGGAAACCTCTGATCTCCATACAGAGTTCAGGATTGGGCAACATGATGAATGCTCTGATGTCATTGACATCGTTCTACGGTCTGCCTCTGCCGATACTCGCAAGTTGGAGAGGGGTGGATAACGAGAATATAGAGGCTCAGAAGTCATTCAATACGAAGATACCTGCCATGTTGGACGCTTTCGGCATAGCTTACGGTATCGTTAGAGGTACGCAGGACATTCCCGTTGTGGATTTCATGGTACGTAAGGCGTTCGAGGAGAGAGTCATAACAGTGATACTGGTTTACCCTAGTCTGTGGGGGGCATCCGTGCCGGGCCTTTCCTCGTATCCGCCTAGGAACCGTGAGGTGCAGGCGATACCGGGAAAGGTCGTACATCAGCCAAGAATGACCAGGCTGGATGCCATAAGGGCGGTAATGTCGTGTGTGCGTGAAGAGGATATCGTTGTATCCAACATAGGTGTGCCATCGAAGGAGGTATATGCTGTGAAGGATCGGGATCTGAACTTCTACATGTTGGGTAGTTATACACAGGCTACCCCGATAGGTCTAGGTCTAGCCATATCGACCGATAGACACGTTTACGTCATAGACGGTGACGGCAGTCTCCTGGGTTCCTCAGTATTGTCGGTTGTTGCATCCGTTCCTCTTGAGAATCTGACCATAATCTGTTTGGATAACGGAACATTCGGTTCGACGGGCAATCAGGTGAACCAATCATATTCGGTGGTGGATATGGAATCCTTGGCGAGGGCCAACGGCATATCTGATACGTCTTATGCAGAGAATGAAGAGGACATAAAGAGAGGATTGGGATCGCCGTGTCTTCCCAAGTTCCTGCAGATTATGATCGTCCCATACAATTCCAGTTCTCCGAATATACAGTACACCGCGGACTTCATCAGGAACCGTTTCATGGAACACATATGATACGTCGCATGAACATATGTGCGTGTCAGACCGATATGGACGTTGTTGCAGATGAAAATCTGAGAGGAGCCATATCTGAATACGTGGTGGAAGCACGTGCGATAATAGAGGACAAGATCTCCATGGATCCTTTCTTTGCCGTAACTTATGATCCATATAAGCCGGAAAGTCGGGATCATCCACTTATCAGGAGGATGTGCGAAGCCTCGGTATCGGCAGGGGTGGGTCCGATGGCATCAGTGGCGGGGGCTGTGGCCGATTACACAATAGGTCGTCTTATGGAGAACGGGTGTCGTTATGCTGTTCTGGACAACGGAGGTGATATAGCGATGGTCTCCGATCGCGAGGTAGTGGTCCGTGTGTTTTCGGGTAATGATTCAGTGGATGGTATCGGGATGGTGGTCGGTCCCTTCGATGGTGTTTTAGGCATATGCTCATCGTCGGGAAGGATAGGTCATTCGGTATCATTCGGTGATGCCGATGTTTGTACGGTGGTATCCGGTAATCCTGTACTCGCAGATGCATGTGCCACGGCCTTGGGTAACAGGATATCGGACGGAGGCGATCTGTCTGAGGCTCTGGAAAGGACATGCGAGGTGGCAGGGGTCAGAGGATGTTTCGCGTCCATCAATGGTTTGGTGGCTTCATGCGGAGATCTTCCGGAGTTCGTTATTTTGGAGGATGATGTTTTATGAAGGATGGTGGATTGGATCCTTTAGAGTTTGATGCGAAGGCATCGTTGACGATACCTAATTATGCGGGCATACATGAGAATGTCATTGAGATCGTGGAACATTCAGGGGTGTCTCCGAAAATATGGTTGGACACAGGCTGCGGTACAGGTAGGCTAGTAGGTTCTTGTATGGGACGTATGCCTGACACGTGCTTCATAATGGCCGATCCGTCTGAAGGTATGCTGGAGATCGCGAAGAAGAGGGCAGGATCGGATCCGCGGTACATACGTTGCTGTACCGGTTCTCTCGATCTTCCTGATTGTAGTGTCGATGTGATAACTGCAGTCCTTTCCCATCATTATTGCACAGAAGATGAAAGACGGGCAGCCGAAACCAACTGTTTCAGGATGTTACGTCCCGGTGGCATATACGTTACTGTGGAGCATACAGCGCCATATACGGCAGAAGGTCTCCGTATAGGGATGGAGGTATGGAGGTCCAAACAGATATCCGCGGGTAAATCGTCCAAAGATGCGGATGAGCATATGAAGCGTTACGATACGGAGTATTTCCCTATAGGTATAGAGGAACACATGGAACTTATGAGCTCGATAGGTTTCGATACTGTGGAGTTGTTCATGCGTTCCTATATGCAGGCAGGTTTCTATGCCATAAAACGATAATGGCATCGGCATTATGTTTTTCAAGGTGCAGAACATCTGCCCCTGCATGGTGTCTAGAAGGGTGGAGAAACTCGTTCGTGACAATATTCCAGCAATCATAGTCGAGAACGGTGGGATGCCGAATTTCAGATTCATGGATGATGATGAATTCCTCAGGGCTCTGGAGGAAAAACTCCAGGAAGAGGTGGGGGAATACATGCAGGAGAAGAATCTGGATGAACTCGCGGATGTGTTCCAGGTGGTTGTCTGTCTGTCAGAGATCCTCGGAGGGGGTCAAAGGGAGTTGGAATACCTTTGCGATGAGAAGAGAAGGGAACGCGGTAAGTTCGATTCTCATATATTCCTGGAATCTGTGGATGAGTGATCACTCAGGATATGCCGATGACATCATTCTCACAGCGGTTCCGTGATCGTTGTAGAAGTCATCGAGTATCTCCGTTTCCAGGAATCCGTGTTTTTTGTAAAACATCCTGGCTCCGGTGTTCTCGTTCCTCACTTCCAGTTGTATCATACGGCATCCGTGCAGCATGGATGCCATCTTGAAATTCTCTAGCAGGTCATTTCCAATCCCGAGGTTCCTGTATTCTTCGTCCACAGCCAGAAGGGATATTGCCGATCTGTCATTCGTCAGGAGGGCGCCGCATAGGAAACCTACAACTTTACCTGATGGTAGACAGGCTACAATCTGTCCCTTGGGCCATTGCATAAGGAAGAACTCGAAAACATCAGGTGTGTAATACTGGTCCAAAGAGGAGCAGGCTATTCTGTACGTCTGTCCCATGTCTTCCCTTCTCATGTTCCTTATATCCATCCTCATCTTCCTCTGTGTTTGCGTACGGAAAGTATCAGGCCTAATGTTGTGAATGAAGCAGCTGCTATCACAGTGACGGTCCATCTATCGGGTCCCTGGTCGCTGTCATCCTCCATATCGGTGACAATGAACGTCCATTCATCCGTATATCCTTTGTCCGGTAGGGATACGGTCAGGGTGTGTTCGCCTATGGGTATGTCTGTTAAGACAGTATCTGGAGTTTCGGTCGTGCATACCAGTTCTCCGTCGATGTACCACATGTATTCGATTCCGTAGGGACCGTTCAAGGTGAATATGTTCACATGTGATGATCCGTAAGTGCTCTCAGTCATCGTCATACCGAGGTCCTCGATATCCAATGTGTTGTCTTCCCAATCCTCCATGAAGCATCCCAGATAGGTGGCAGTGACATCTCCTGAATATATCACCACAGCGGTCTCACGGTTCTCATTGAATGATGTCGGGGTCCAATTCACTGATCCGAGCCATGTTATCCTGCCATCTATGATCACACCTTTGTTGTGTGTGGTGTCGAAGTCTTTTCCACCGTTAATGGAACATGTGTGCACGTCGGTGGTCTTGTTGATGAGTTCGACCGTACCAGATACATCAGATACATATCCATCCAGTATCAGTCTGCAATCCACTCCTCTTTTGGTGGCATCGTTCATCCAACCGACTGGTGAATCTTCGCCCATGTAGGTGTATGTGGAACCCAGACTCAGCTGTTCTGAGAAAACGGATGATTCTGCCCCATCGATCAGTTCCTTCAAGGCAGAGTGGGAGTTGTCAGGAGAAAGAGCAGGTACGATCTTTGCATCCACCCACCCATCCAATGTCGATACGGTCGGACAAGTCAGGGTTCCCGTGTACGGTTTCAGATCAGGATATTCCTCCAATAGGGGTACTAGGTCTCCGAAGGAGGTGTCACAATCGCTGTACCAGAGAGATCTCATATATCCGGCGTAATCCTGTCCCTTTACTGCGGCTCCCCATCCTCTGTTGGCATGGTCAGAATCACTCATGTTGTTGACGGTCCAGTTCTCAGAGGTTATCAATACAGTCTCCCCGTCTACAACTGCATATTTGTTGTGGAAGTATGTGTATCTCTCATAATTACCGCTTTCTGGTGTGTTCATGAGCCATACTTCGCCTCCCGAATCCACGATCGAGCGCATCAAAGAGAGTTCAGTCCCCATATCATATCCTAGTGGGGCACCTTCCAGCATTATGCGCACATCCACGTGTTCCTCTCCTGTCCTTTGTTCAAGGGATATCAGTTCTGCGACCAGTTCCCTGCTGCTGAGTTGGTATATGGATATTAGGACCTCATTCTGAGCTTCATCCAATACAGACATCACAGTTTTGCCATCATCCTCAGGGAACGTGAACGGTAGTACGCTGCAATCAAAGGGTTTATCTTCATCGAACGGGAGGGTTGTGCAACCAGGTCTTGTAAGGAGCCAATCATCGGATGTGTCAGTATCTATGATACCTATTCTCAACAGATATCCGTTTTTGGATATCGGGACAGAATCTCCGGACCAATCTTCGTCTATCGTTTTATCTCCGTAACATATGGCATCGATGATCATCTGACTGTTTCTCATTGTCAGATCATCTCCGGTGTTGTTGAGTATGAAACTACCGTTTTTCGATATTCCATTGTCACCTATGACATATGTAAGATCTCTGGAGGAGAACCAGTCGCAGGTGGATGCAGATACGATGGTGATGCGTTGGGACGGTTCTATGATGAGGTGTTCATCGAATGTCAAGGTGCCTTCGCCATCTGTAACTGTCACACCATACATGTCTGTGTCATGTGTGCCGTAATTGAATATCGAGAAGCCTTCTCCATCACCAAAAGGATAGACCTCGTAGAACCTTACGAGATCTTCAGAATCTGCATCTGAGCATGTGATCATGAATGGGGATGCGATGAGAAAGGATAATATGACGATGAGGAGGAGGGGGTTTAAAATCCCTATGTTCCTCATCGTTTTGAAAGTCATTTCACTCAAAGTAGTTTTACGAGATCGAGAAGGGTCTCACGGGGATTCTTGGACTTGATGACTCCTGATGCCAACAGGACACCGTCAGCTCCGAGTTCCAAGGCCGTTTTGACATCCTCTCCCGTTTTTATTCCCGCACCGCACAGAACTGACACCGCACCGTTGACACCTTTGACGGAATCGACGGTGTTTTCTATCACTTGCGGGCTAGCTGTGGTGACGGAAACGTCCCCTCCGATGAGTTCAGGAGGTTCCACAGCTATAAAATCCGGGCAATGGTGGGCTATCTGCACAGCCGATTGAACATTGTTGGCACAGACGACGGTGACCAGCTCGCAACCCTTGGACAATTCCAAACACTCTTCGATGGTCCCTATCGAAACATGATGTTCTGAATGATTGATCAAAGTCCCTATTGCACCTGTGGCTTTGACCATTGATGGGGTAACCCAGCCAGTGGAGGACCCAGGGGCATGAGGGTCGACGTTCTGCGATAGCACGGGTATGTTTACACTCCGGGCAATGGCGCCGAGTTCCACCATGGGCGGGCAGACGGAGATTCTGATTCCCGATTCTTCGGATACAGATTCACACGCTTTGGCGATTTCCAATGATTTACATCCATCGGCCTCATGATAGGCCTTGAAATTCACTATTATTGCCGGTTTGGATATGGGTCTGCTGGTCAAGGTCTCGCCTCGATTCACTCTACGTCCTTGTCCTTAGAACAGGTTCCCTTAGGGGTTGAGCCGAGATCCTCGAATCTATCCTTCAACTCTCTCAGCACCTCAGGTCTCGATGTGTACTCCATCTCCTCTGCTCCGAGTATTGATGGAACAAACGGACCCTGTGATCTCATGAACCTGCTTGCCCTTATAGAATTCCTGCGGGCTTCGTCGAATGTAGCCGATCCAAAGAAGTCCACGGGTACGTGTTCTCCGTTCTTGGAGTTCATGGGTTCGAGTCCCTGAAGATGTCCTTCGTTGAGCTGGAATCCCAAGCAGCATATTCTTGGAGGTCCGTCGAAATATGTAGGATCAGATTCTTCGGGTGAACACGGGTAGAATGCACCTATGTGTGACCCTCTCATCCATCCTGCGACAAGCATGGTGTTGTTAATGAAAGGCTGTGTGTACTCTCCAACTGATGGGAGTCCGCTCTGGCATCTGCATATGCATACTGGATCGTCTTTGCCGACGTATCTTCCAGCAGTCATGTTCAGTTTGTCGGTGGACACGACACATGCGGGACCTATTCCGGCTCTAGAGTTGATTCTCTTTATGGCGTATCTTGATGTGTCACCTAAGAGTGAGAGTATGCTCCAGGATTCTTCGGGTGCAGACATAATGACCTTCTTGTGATCCATGACGTCCTGTATCTCGAAATCGAATCCTTGTTTGGCCCTTGCATCTATGACCAATCCTGTGGTTGTAAAAGGATCCAGGAAGATCCTTGTGAGTGGTAGGGAATATGCTGAAGGTTCTGTCTTATCAGCCATGAAGAATAGGAGAGGTTCGGATCCTCTCTCTTCGAACGACATCTCTGCGGATCCGGGACCGGCTCCTTTTACATTACCCGAGAAAGCATCTGTGAGTATATCCTGTCCGGCAGCGTAGAGTTTCATGGATTTTGCAATCTTGGTAGCCTGCTGGAAGCATTCCCAAGCAGCACCGTGCACATCCTTGTTGTTCTCTCCTTTGTAGTGTGTCATATAGAGATTTATATCATCTCCGACACGTGTAACGTAGAAATCCTCGATCACTCCAGCTTTCTGTTGTTCTGCTAAAACATTCTTTGCAGCCTGAATCATTGAGGGATGCGGTCTGGAATGTCCGACTACGGATCCAACGTCCGCTTTTATTATCGATACTGTCACTTTTTCTGTAGCCATGGAATTTCACCAATATGATATGGAGGGCCCCTAGTGTGCTGACTTATAATAATGTTTTTCATTACAAGTAGCGAAAGGAGTCCCTATTAGCGGTAGAACAAAATATCGGAACATCATTCTCGCCCTCAGGGCATCAGTGCCAGGAAGCGACCGATATGATGGAGAGTATTAAAGCCAAGATGGTTGAAAGGCTGACTAAGAAAGACAACAAGGAGAAGAACTACACACTTCACATCGTGGGATTGATAGTTGTTGTGGCATTCGCCATAACTGCGCTCAACTTCTGGTTTCCCATAAGTTAAACGGATCTTCCTGATCCATTACATTTTCCATTCATCGGATGTAGGTTTTATATTCAGGGCGGGACTACCGTCGTCTGTTTATCATGATGACCATAAAGGATTCTAGCAGCATCGCAGTGGGCGATGGCAAAGTTACGGTCAAAGGCTGGGTACAGGATACAAGGAACCTCGGGGGTATATCCTTTATGACCCTCAGGGACAGGTTCGGTACCATACAGATAACCATGCCCAAGAAGAAGTTGGACCCTGTGCTGTTCGATGGTATCACCAAGATTCCCCGTGAATCCGTTGTTGCAGTGACCGGGGAGGTCAAGGAGAGCAACCAGACGGCTTTGGGTTTGGAGCTCATACCTGAATCGTTCGAGATTTACTCGGAAGCGGCTGTACCGCTTCCAATGGGAGTCATTGACAAAGTCAATGTCGAAATGGATACCCGCCTCAATAACAGGTTTATAGATATCAGGAAACCCGATGTCAAGGCGATATTCGAACTGAGATCCATGGCCGTGTCCATTTTAAACGAAGTGATGCAGGAATTCGGGTTCACGTGCATAAGCACGCCCAAGATCGTCGCTTCAGGAGCAGAGGGAGGAGCGACATTGTTCAGTGTGGATTACTTCGGTAAGCCCGCATATTTGGCCCAGAGTCCTCAGCTCTACAAGCAGATCCTTATGTCTACGGGATTGGACAGGGTTTATGAATTGGGTCCGGCCTTCCGTGCAGAGCATTCCAATACGAACCGCCATGTGACTGAGTTCACATCGTTCGATGGTGAGATGGCGTGGATAGATTCCGAAGAGGACGTCATGATGATGATCGGAAGGATAATCGATCGCGTCCTGAGGGGATTGAGCGAGCGCGGTAAAAGGCAGTTGGAGATTTTGGGTAAGGAGATCAACATCCAGGCCCTGCCATATCCCATATTGACTTATTCCGAATGTTTGGAAATGGTGCGTGCATCTGGAATGTCACTAAAGGACGGGGAAGATCTTGGTACTGAGGGGGAGAAGGTCATCGGAGATGTTATGGCTGAAAAGGGATATGATCTTTATTTCATATCGGAGTATCCTGAGGAAGCCAAACCGTTCTATATAATGGAGAAAGACGATACCCCATACTCATTCTCATTCGATCTTGACTACAAGGGACAGGAGATATCCTCCGGAGGTCAGAGGGAGCACAGATACGACAAACTGATCGCACGCATGGCCAAGAAAGGTTTGAATCCAGATGATTTCAGTTTCTATCTGGATGCGTTCAAGTACGGTATGCCTCCTCATGGCGGTTGGGGCATAGGTCTTGACAGGTTGATAGTGAAGATGTTGGATCTTCCGAACGTGAGGGAAGCGGTCCTGTTCCCCAGGGACATGACTCGGCTGTCGCCTTGATCGGTGCCCAAAAACATTTCCGGTGGGGGTGTTCGGTCATTTTCGACCACCCCTGCTTTCTGGTTTTAATACATTGATGCTATAAGCATTCATATGGCAGCGGCCGGGGACATCTACGAGAGGGAGTTGAAGTATCTCCTAACCGGTGACAGGAAGTCCATTGACAAAATGGTCAAGACATGCAATCAGGTCGAGAAGAATGCGTATTCCATGATGATATCGGATCCTTTCATGGTTGTGAGGGCCGCAGGATCATTGGGTGTGGATCTGGTGGCTCTGAGATGGGATTTTTCTTTTCCCATCGAAGTCAAGAGTTCTGCGGATGATGTGATGCATTTCAGTAAGAATCCTCGTTTGGGTGATCAGGCAGACAAGATGCGTGCAGAATGTGCCAGCAGTCATGTGATTCCGATATATGCGTACAGGTTGAAGAGTATCAGGGGGGATCCGTGGAGATTATTCACAATACCGTCTGATACCGTTTTAAAGGGTAACAGTGCACTGCTCAGACGGAGGATACCCGAATTCGATGTGACCTCGAACGGTAATTACATAATGAGGTGGAACGACGGTATGCCGCTCAGCAGTTTCATCTCATATGTCAGCATGAGTGATTTCAAAGACGAGTGAGACGCCGTCAGTACTCATAGGGCTCATCACGTATCAGCCTGGTTTGCTCTTCATCCGGTCAGGTCTCGTTTCTGCAAAGTAAGTCCCATATAAAATACTGGTGAATATATAGAATAAATCACAGCATTTCGCGTGAATCCAGCTAAGTATATAACCGAGTACGGGATTCGAATTATCATGTCGTGGAAGCAAGTCGACGAGGACTTTTGGAGAGATAATCGCATGTCAAAGGTCGATTCCGTCATCGATACAGTTCAGGGAATAATCGATGAGGTCAAGGACCGTGGTGATTCTGCTCTGGTGGAGCTCACCAAAAAGTTTGACAAGGTGGACTTGAGATCTGTTGCGGTCACAAGGGATGAGATAGATGAGGCTTATGACAAGGTGGATCAGGACCTGGTCGATGAGTTGGAAGAGGCAGCGTACCGCATCCAGCGCTTCCATGAGATGCAGGTGCCTCCGGACCTATGGACCCGCGAAGTGGAACCAGGTATAACGCTTGGTGTCAAGAGCACACCCTTCTCTAGAGTGGGTTGTTACATTCCAGGCGGGAGGGCATCATACCCATCTACGGCGCTTATGTGTGTAATACCCGCTCGTGTCGCCGGTGTCGATGAGGTCATATGTTGTACTCCGGCGCCCATAAATCCTATAACACTCGTGGCTTTGGACATAGCCGGTGTCGACGAGATATACAAGGTGGGCGGTGCACAGGCTATAGCGGCCATGGCACTGGGTACGGAATCTATAGAGAAGGTTCAGAAGATAGTGGGTCCAGGTAACGTGTACGTTACCGCTGCCAAGACGATACTTAGGAAGTTCGTGGAGATAGATTTCCCGGCAGGTCCCAGTGAGATAGGCGTACTGGCCGATTCATCAGCGATACCTGAATTCGTCGCATCGGATCTCATAGCTCAGGCTGAGCACGATCCGTCTTCCGCATGTCTGATGATAACAGATGACCCCGATATGCCGGATATCGTCTGGTTGGCTATGGAGAAGATGATTGCCAAAGCGCCCAGGAAGGATATAATCGAGAAGGCTCTCAATAATTCCGGATACATACTCGTGGATGATATGGATCTCGGGATAGAGATGATGAACACGATAGCTCCCGAACATCTGTCCATACAGACCCGGGATACCTTGGACACGTTATCCAAGGTCACCAATGCAGGTTCTATATTCGTGGGGCCATACACCCCTGTTGCTGCGGGCGATTATGCATCGGGTACCAATCACGTCCTCCCCACTGCGGGACATGCGGCAACTGCATCGGGCTTAAATGTTGCTCATTTCCGCAAAACCTCTACGGTGCAGATACTATCGAAGGAGGGGTTGGCCACCCTGGCTCCTACAATAGAGGCTATTGCCACTGCGGAAGGCCTGCATGCTCACTGTAACTCTGTGAAGATAAGAGAAGAGGAACAGGAGTGAGTTTGCAGATGGTCGAGCAGATAGACCTTTACGACCATTCGCTCTATATAAACAGGGAACTGTCCTGGCTGGAGTTCAACAGACGCTGCCTCATGGAGGCAGAGGACAGTTCCAATCCTCTTTTGGAGAGGGTAAAGTTCCTCGCTATAGCCTGCGGCAATATGGACGAGTTCTTCATGATACGTGTACCAGGTATGATAATGCAGGAATCCATCGGTACTCCATTGTACCCTGGTCCGGATTCATATGATGATTATGAGGAATGCATAAGGGATGTTAATGTCAAGGTCGATCTGCTGGTGAAAGGATATGATTCATGTTGGAGTACACTGAACCGTGAACTAACAGGCAAAGGTATCCGTATAAGGACCATGGATTCACTGAACGATTTCCAGAAACAGTGGGTGAACGGTTATTATAATGAGAGGGTTCATCCTCTACTTACACCCCTGGCTCTGGACGTTTCCCATCCTTTTCCTTTCATCTCCAATAATTCACTTAACCTGGCAGTGAGGATCAGGAACAATGTGGGTGAGTTCCTCTATGCCAGGCTTAAGGTGCCTGTAGGTATACTTCCCAGATTTGTGAGGATACCTTCCAACACCCAGGGAACGGATTTCGTACTTCTGGAGAATGTCATCAAAGCCAACATAAAGGAGCTATTCCCGAACAATGAGGTTATGGGCATATACAATTTCAGAGTGACCAGGAATGCGGATGTCAAAGTGACCATAGATGAGGCCTGCGACCTAATGTCAGCGGTGGAGACATCATTGGATTCCAGAGATATGGGGTTCCCCGTGAGGATGATGGTCGAGGAGGACATGCCAAATGAGATGATATCCCTGTTCGGACGTAACCTTAAGATAACGGATTACCAGATACACAAGGTTTCCGTGGGAGGTATGATAGTGTCCGACCTCTGGGAGATAGCGAATCTGAACTATCCAAAGTTGAAAGAGGTACCGTTCACGCCGTTTTGTCCGGTCGAGTTCAGTGAGGACGTGTGCATATTCGATACGATAAAAGAAAGGGATTGGATACTCTTTCATCCGTACGAATCGTTCGAGGCCGTCGTGCATCTGCTGAATCAAGCAGCGGATGATTCCAAGGTCCAGAGCATCAAGATATGTCTCTACAGGATCGGGAAGGATCCATCGATAATTCGTGCTCTGATGAGGGCCAAGGAGAAGGGCAAGGCGGTATCCGTTCTCATGGAGCTTCGTGCGAAGTTCGATGAGACCAATAACATCCATCTTGCCAGGGAGTTGGAGAAGATGGGTGTGCACGTAGTCTACGGACCTGTGGACCTGAAGGTGCATTCCAAGCTTCTGCAGATAGTCAGGTTGGAGGGGGAGCGTCTTGTCAGGTATACGCATATGAGTTCCGGTAATTACAACACCAGTACCGCCAAGCAGTACTGCGACATATCGTTCTTCACGGCCAACCAGATACTGGGTGAGGATGTAGGAGAGCTTTTCAATGCCCTCACAGGTTTCTTCGGCCCTCGTAACTACTCCTATCTCCTAGTGGCGCCTCTAACACTCAAGAGCGAGTTGCTTCGTAAGATAAGACGTGAGGCCGACAACAAGCTTGCGGGCCAGGAAGGTTATATAGTCATGAAATCCAACGGTCTTGTGGATTCAGACATAATAGCGGAGCTCTACCGTGCATCCCAGGCTGGTGTGAAGATTGAGCTCAACATAAGAGGTCTCTGCTGTCTACGTCCTGGTATACCTGGAGTATCCGAGAACATACGTGTCACAAGTATAGTAGACAGGTTCCTGGAGCATGCTAGGATATACTATTTCGAGAACGGGGGGACTCCCGAGATGTACATGGGATCCTCCGATCTTATGCCCCGTAACCTCATAGCAAGGGTGGAGACGTTGTTCCCTGTCCTTGACAAGGACATGATGATCAACATCAGGGACAACATCATGAATGTGCATCTGAATGATAACGTCAAGGCCAAGATGCTCTTGCCCTCTGGAGAGTATGTTCCTGTGGTACGCAAGAGCAGGACCAAGAAACTGCGCTCTCAGAAGTGGTTCATCGAGAACAGAGGTGTTTGGCACGGACAGCATTGATGGGGAAACTGTGGGATTCATCGATGTGGGCACAAATTCCGTGCATCTCTTAGTGGTCAAGTATTACGAAGGTTCCATGGGGTCCACGATCTTCCAGGACAAAGAGGTCATAAGATTGGGTCAGAGCTTGTACTCTGATGGCTGTATAGATCGGGCCACCATAGACAAGGCCTGTCTGGTAATATCGAATTTTTCCAACATAGCGAGGAGGATGGGGGCCGATAGGATCGTGGCTATGGCAACATGTGCTGCACGTGAAGCCAGCAACAAGAGCGAACTCCTGGATGCCATAAGGGCGGAGGGAGTGGAGGTCAGCATCATTCCGGGTTACGAGGAGGCCAGGTTGATACGTCTTGGTGTATTCGGGCCCGTGGCTCCTCCAGAGAACACGCTGGCTGTGGACATAGGTGGAGGCAGTACGGAGATAATACTCTGCAATGGTAAGGAGGACGTCTTCCTCGACAGTCTCAACATCGGTGCGGTCAGGTTCGCGTATGGTCTGGGGATACCTCAGGATTCTGCCATGACTTTCGCGCAGTACGATCAACTCAGAAGGGAGGTGGATCTGAAATCCAATCATACCTGCAGGAAGGTGAACGGATACGGTTTCTCAAGGGCTTACGGTTCCTCCGGTACGTTGATAGCGTTGGCTGAGATGTGTGCCGCAGTCAGAGGTGACAACGATTCATCATATATGATGTACTATGAGCTCGTTGCACTGATGAAGAACCTTTACACACGTGACATAACAGGCCGTTGCAGTGTACCGGCCATGAATCCGTCCAGAGCGGATATAATCGTCGCAGGGGGTGCAATAGCCGAGGAGTTGATGTATCTCCTGAATATCGACAGGATAGAGATAAGTCAGAACGGTCTGAAACAAGGGATGCAGATAGATTATCTGATGAAACATGGGTATTCGGAGTTCGATGTCAGGGAGTCATCGGTCAGGGAGTTGGCAGGCCGCTGTCAATACGACAGGCAGCATGCGGATTTTGTACGCAGGAACGCACTCATGCTGTTCGACCGTCTCGGGGAGCAGGGTGTCCATGGGATGGATGCGGAGATGAGGGAGTTGTTGGGGTATTCCGCGACCTTGCACGACATAGGGCAGTTCATAAATTATCCGAAGCACCATATTCACTCATTCATAATAATCACCAACTCCAATCTCGGTGGATTCACAATAGAGGAGCTGAGGATGATAGGGTTGATAGCCAGGTTCCATCACAAGCGTTTCCCATCCAAGAAGTCCAAGGTGTTCGGCAGTCTGCCTCTGGAAAAGGTATCAGACATACGTGAATGTGCTCTGATGCTTAAGATCGCGGACATATTGGACAGACGTCACACATCATCCATAGAAGAGGTGGACGTCCTCGTGGAGGAAGGGGTAATGACCTTGGAACTTAGGTCGGAATTGGATATAAGTATGGAATTGTGGAAACTCGCATCCATAGAAGATGACGTCGAAGACGTGTTCGGTTTGAAAATGAAGGTCGTCAGGGTATGATGACGACATATGTCTGTTGATTCATCGTCAAGGTACAACAAAAACTGGTATTTAGTCATGAAAATCCATACAAGCCATGTAGTTTTTTATATTCCGATTGACATGTGGGACGTATAGCAGGAATCGACCCCTTGCACTGGTTCCGACCTGTTGATTCCTGCTGAACACTCCCATGGTGGTTTTTATGAGGATGTGGTGGTATGATCGGGGTCTTCTAGATGGGTGTTTTTGATGGTTTGTCATCAAACGATATTCCTTCGAACACAGGATTATGTTCCGTATGCAAAGGATCCCGTAGACTTTGTGGAAAGGACAGATGTCCGTTAATGATCAAATTCTATTCAAGGCAGAAGACCATGCCCTTGATGAACGTCAAGGATCTCTCGGGATGCAGTCCTCCTGCTGTGTTCGTCGGCAGATACGGATATCCGAAGGTGGACATAGGTCCTCTTCTGCCTCCGGAATTCGGAGACACATCAATAATGGACAAACCTGAGTACTGGGTCGGTAAATCGATAGACGATATCGTGGATATGAGGTTCAGACTGGTGCGCGGCAAGTACAGGATAGATGCCACGGATTTTAAGTCGGCTGGAAGGATAGTGGACAACATCCAGGAACTGGCTCTGACTGAGAAGCCCATCGAAGTGGAAGCTAACTTCAGACAGAAGCCCACCGGACGCATAATCTTGGATGACGAAGTCCAACCGTTCGGACCGTCCGCACGTATGGAAGGCATGCGGATGGGCAACGGGAAGTTCGAGAGGAATCTGGAGAAGTCGTATTACGATGTGGATCTGAACGCAACCGGTGCTGTTCTGGATGCTTATCGCAACGGTACGTTGATCTCGGAGATACAGAAGGCTTTCTCCGTGGGTACTATGGGTGTCGGTAAGAGGAGACGTTTCGTTCCCACTAGATGGAGTATAACCGCAGTGGACGATATGATCGGCAAGGACTTGCTGAAGACTACAAGGTTCTTCGATACCATAGATGATTTTCGTGTGTACTATTGGGAACAGCTCGACAACAGGTGGTGCATACTCATGATGCCGACCACATGGAGGTACGAATTGATCGAGGCATGGTATCCTAACACCACTTGGAACCCCCTGGGCAAGGATGTGGATGTGATATCCGACTGCGAGTTCTTCGACGGGCGTTCCGAATACGCGCACATCGGGGGATGCTATTATGCAGCTAGGATGGCTGTCAATGAGCAACTTACGAAAGAGAGGCGTACGGCAGGTGTGGTAATAATGAGGGAAGCGCATCCCGGGTATGTCATGCCGGTGGGCGTATGGAACGTGAGGGAGAACGTCAGGGCGGCATTGTCAGAGGCAACACCCATCCATTTTGAAAACCTATCCTCCGCGTTGGAGTATGTCGATAGTATGATGGAGATAAAGCATGGTAAGTGGATAGAGAACTCAGGGGTCCTGAGAGATTATCTGATTCAGAGGAGGATTGAGGACTATTACTGAACTCATCGAGTACGGTAACACCGATCTGTGGGACGGATTGTACAGGGTCGTGGAATGCAAGAGAGCGTTATCCCCCTCGGGTCTTCCGAACATAGATTATGCTCTGAATCCATACGGAGGATGCGAACACGGCTGTGTTTACTGTTATGCACCGGAGGTCCTTCACACGGACTGGAAGGATTGGAGGGTTGTGAAGGTCCGTTCGAACATCGTAGAAAGATTGTCATCTGAGCTCACAGGTCTTTCCGGTACGGTGGGTATAGGGACGGTGACTGATCCTTATCAGGGGGCCGAGGCGAGGTTCATGCTGACGCGTAACTGTTTGGAAGAATTGAATAGGAAGGACATGCGTGTACACGTCCACACCAAATCGGACCTGATCCTCAGGGATTTAGAGCTTCTATCATCAATGAGAGGGGAAGTTGGGATCACCTTGACAGGTCTGGACGAGAAGCGTTCCAAGATGACAGAGCCTGGAGCCCCGATGCCGGAAAAGAGGTTGCATGCTCTCAGGGACCTGACGGATGCAGGTGTGGACACCTATGCGCTCATAGGTCCTGTCCTGGATCATCTGGAGGGTCACGAGGGGGAGTTCGTCGATGCCGTGGTATCGACGGGTGTACACAGGGCGGTCATAGATGCACTGAACATCAGACCGTTGCTGGGAGAGCGTCTTAAAAGGATGGGTATAACCGGTTCGGATGTTGCGAAAGAACGTATAAGGATGCTGCTTTTAGATTCGGGTCTAAAGGTGGAGAACGCCTTTTGATCAGTTCTTATGGTATAATCTGAGCCATGCTCCGGTGGCAGACAGTCTGTTACGCATATCTATGAGTTCCTTTTTACTGACGTTCAGGCTGTTCTTGCCTATCCGTGAGGCGTTTTTCCAGTTCATCTTCAATATCGATGATAGTTTCTCCACACTAGATAGGTACGTGTCCACGAACTCATCGTACACCATGCATATGGCACAGCCGTCCTCCAGCATGGATAAGGTCTCTTTCAGATCCTCCCAAGTGTTCTTGGTGGCTTCGTATGGGATGTATCCGACGTGATGACAGAACTCCCTGATCTCGTTAGCGTATTTGGCTTTGGACGTCCGGAACTTATCGGCGTATTTGGTGAAATGCATTTGCATGGATATCTTGACATGTTCTATGTCTGAAGCTTCCTTTATGTTCTCGGTTACGAGAATCTCCACTATCTCATTCATGGTTTTCTCAACATAGACGTCAGCATGTGCATCAGTACGTTCTGTTATTTTCATCCAATCGAGACAGTTCTTAACCTTTGTCCCGCAGTAAACACAGAATCCTCCGCTCCATTTCTCGTCTAATTTTACTTGTCCTCCACATTTAGGACATTTACATACTACGAGTGCCAAACGATACCTCGGCGGAGATATGGTTTACTGCCTATTAAAGAGTTGGCGGATTACAGACTAGATTCAGTCGTATTTTTTCGATAGTTTATTGGATGTTTATGATGAATAGCCATCATGATTCGGGTGTGTTTGTCCCAGCATCCGTACTCTCACGATGTCAACATATGTGGTTTTACGAATATGTTAATATAGAAGAACAAAATTACCATACTTAATCAATTGGAGGATAGAATCCTATGTATGGAAACTCAAATCAACCCATTATTGTGCTCAAAGAGGGCACCGAGAGAACTAAAGACAAGGAGGCTCAGTTCAACAATATCTCTGCCGCCAAAGCTGTTGCCGATGCAGTAAGGTCGACACTCGGGCCCAAAGGAATGGACAAGATGTTGGTTAACACGATCGGTGATGTGGTCATCACAAATGATGGTGTTACCATACTCAAAGAGATCGATGTTCAGCACCCCGCAGCCAAAATGGTCGTGGAAGTTGCGAAGACTCAGGACACCGAGTGCGGTGACGGTACAACCACATCTGTTATACTGGCCGGAGAACTTTTGAAACAGTCCGAGGAACTCATCAACGCCAATGTTCACCCGACCGTCATAACAAACGGATTCAACATGGCTGCTACCAAGGCTGACGAGATACTCAACTCGATAGCCATAGATGCCAACAAGAAGGACGTTCTCAAGAGGGTTGCAATGACTTCTTTGACCGGAAAATCGGTCGGAGAGGAAGAGGGTAAACTCGCAGATATCGTCGTCGAAGCTTGCAAATCCGTTGAAGAGGACGGCAAGGTGGACACCAAGAACATACGCATCCAGAAGAAGGTCGGCGGTGTTATAGGTGACACGTACATGATCCAGGGAGTTGTCATCGACAAGGAATGTGTACATTCCCGTATGCCCAAGAAGGTCGAGAATGCGAAGATCGCGTTATTCGAGTGCTCATTGGAAGTCAAGAAGACTGAATTCGATGCACAGATCCAGATCTCCGACCCGTCCAAGATGTCCTCATTCCTTGCAGAGGAAGAAAACTCGATGAAAGCCATCGTTGACAACATAAAAGCTGCTGGTGCAAACGTTGTATTCTCCTCGAAAGGTGTAGATGAACTCGTTCAGCACTACATGGCCAAAGCGGGCATACTCGGATACCGCAGATGCAAACAGAGCGATCTGGAAGCAATATCCAAGGCCACAGGCGCTAAGATCGTCGGCGGTGCTATGGAATTGACCAGTGAGGATCTCGGTACCGCAGGATGTGTGGAGGAGAAACTCGTCGGTGAGGACGGTATGGCATTCATAACAGGTTGCAAGAATCCTAAGGCAATAACGATATTCGCACGCGGCGGTACAGAGCATGTGTTGGAAGAGGTCGAGAGAGCTCTCAACGATGCAATACGCACGGTCGGTGTGACTATAGAGGACGGTAAGGTCGTCGCAGGAGCCGGTGCTCCTGAGATCGAACTCGAGCAGAGGCTTGCAGAGTACGCATCCTCAGTAGGTGGCAGAGAACAGCTCGCTATCGAGAAGTTCGCGAAGGCCATGGAGATCATACCCTGGACTCTTGCAGAGAACGCCGGTATTGATCCGATCGACAGCATAATAAAGCTGAAGAACGCACATGACAAGAGCAAGGATGGTAAGTATTTCGGATTGGATCTGAATTCCGGAGAGGCTGTTGATATGTACGCTCAGAATGTTGTCGAGCCTCTCAGGGTGAAGACACAGGCCATCAACTCCGCTAACGAGGTGGCCAACATGATCCTGAGGATCGATGATGTCATCGCTGCACGCAGGTCCGCACCGCCACAACAGGCGCCCGGCGGCATGCCCGGTGGAATGCCCGGCGGCATGCCTGGTATGATGTGATCACAGCAGTCAATTTAAAAGGGGCTCACGCCCCACTCTTAATAAATTTTACATACGCAAGTTATTCATATCGGAAAGAGTGATACGCACTTTATGGACCCTATGTTGAGTTGTTGCGGTATAGATTGTTCCAGTTGTGAGCACAATCCTGGCCTATGCAAGGGCTGTAGTGCTCAAAAGGGTCGTGTTTTCTGGACCGACAATGTTCCTAACGGCATATGCCCCATATATGAATGCTGCAGAAATAAGAAACAACAGGATCATTGTGGACTCTGTAAGTCACTGCCTTGTGAGATATGGGTATCGATGAAGGATCCTTCGTGGACTGATGAGCAGCACCAGGAAAGCATTCGCTCCAGAGTCAATGTTCTGGAACGTCTTTGATCAGAAAGACGATTATTTCCGTCTCAAAGCATACAACGCTGTTTTCCGGTTATCTTCTCAGGGGTGATCTCTATTACACCTGTGAATGTGGCCTTGTCCTTGGAGATGTATTCATTCTTTCCATATTTCCTGGAGATACGATTCAATACCTCTACCTTTTCTTCCCCATCCTCCATGATCCTTGCGTTTCCTTTAATAACCGAACTCTCGAAACATGCCTTCTTGTCGGGATCGGATTCAAGTATGCTCAATACAGCGAAACTGCATCTGGAGTCACGGTTGATGTTAGAGATCTTATGTCCCTTTGTACCTGTACGCATGTATATCTTATCATCTAACATAACAAAATGCATCGGTATGACATACGGGGATTCGTCTTCGTTGACCGTGGCTAACATACCTACGCTTTCTCTCTCAAGAAGCGATACCGATTCATTATCAGTCAGGCGATGCTCGTTTATTTCGGAGGTCATAAAATGTCATCTACGTATTTGGATAAATATATTGATACAAATCACGAATAGCTCTTATTTAATGTCTGGAGAATCAAGCAATTGTTTTCCTTACAAAAATTTAGACGGTTATATCCTCATTTTGCAGTTTGACCTAGATATCGTCGTTTAGTGATTTGGAAAATACGCTGATGGTTAGGGTTTTTACATTGTACTAAAAACTTCTAATGTATGTTTTATAGATCATGTTCATTATAATCGGGGTTGTGTATAGCAAAACAGACAATCGGATAAAGTTGGTCGTTCCGATATCGTTGTTCATACGGGGCACTGATCTGTGTCATGAATCTTATAGATGTCAACCCGATTAAAAATAGGAAAGAGGTAGAGATACCACCATTTTGAAAGATTTGCAACTCATATTCATTTGATGATGGTAACTCATGTTTTTGGATGAAAGGACCCGAACGTTTCAGACTCGGAGATTCTGAAATTATATATGGGGTCAATATCCTCTTTCCTGTGATAGCTCATGACGAATTGACATTTAATGATATCAGAGACATATATGTTGGGGTTATTTTGTCATGTTGATGTTCTCATTCGTCATGTATTGTCAATAATGGTTCTTTTCAATAATGTCTAGGCCATTATCAAACTATTGTGGAAGTGAATTCGAAATTGCACTCGTAAGGCAAACAATGCATGCATATAAATTGAAATTAAATTTGAATTATGCAATATAAAAAGTTGTATTTTGAAACGGCGAGACATTAGTACATTATTATCGAGCACAGGGAAGTAAATAAAGACGGATTCTAGATATCAAATATCCACAAATATGCTTTGTTTCTTAAAAATGGATTTGATTGAATCTGCTATTATTCATGCATATATAAAAAATCAATATTAAGTTGAGTACTCAACAAATATTTATACATCCTCTGGATATTTGGTTGCGTTGTCAACTTAATTGATATCGAATGTCTCTCAATTCTGCACAATAGGAAGATAGAATGGAAAACAACTCAACTTGGGCATCCATTGATCCGAAGATACGTAATATGTCTATGATTGGATTGATACTCGCAATGCTCATCGCGTGCCTGGATGGTACGATAGTCAGTACCTGTGGTCCAGTTATAGCAGCGGACCTTAATGGTACCGAATTATATGCCTGGATGATAACTGCATACATGTTATGCGAGACCATAATGATTCCAATAAGCGGAAAAATGTCAGATCACTACGGAAGAAAACCTCTGTTCCTTATCGGTCTTGGATTGTTTGTTGGTGGCTCGATACTCGCAGGCATGTCAACTTCCATGGAACAGCTCATAATATTCCGTGCGATACAAGGTTTGGGCGGAGGAATACTGATACCTGTTGCAACAGCCGCCGTAGCTGATTTCTATCCTCCTGAGAAGAGAGGTAAGATGCAGGGAATCCTTGGTGCAATCTTCGGTCTTGGAAGTGCCATAGGCCCTCTTCTTGGCGGATATATCGCAGAATATATCGATTGGCGCTGGGTTTTCTACATAAATATTCCTTTCGCAATAGTCTCGATAATACTGACTGTTAAGAAATTTCCAAGAATGGAAGTTGATACCATTCACAAGATCGACTATGCTGGTATGACTATACTCTCGGCACTTTTACTGGATGTTCTATTGTTCCTGGAATGGGGGGGAGATGAGATCGCCTGGGCCAGTATAGAATCGTTTATCATGATCGCTTTGGCAATCGTACTATTGGTGATATTTGTCAGGGTAGAACAAAAAGCTAATGATCCAGTACTTGCCTTGCGCATATTCAGGAACCGCACTCTCACAGCATGTGCGGTATTCATGTTGATATTCGGAATAGGTCTGATGGGTGCGATGACATATGCCTCCATGTTCAATATCTACATCTACGGACTGACCACTCTGAAAGCCGGAGAGGTGATGATCGCCATGGTAGCAGGTATGATGATCACATCCTTATCAAGTGGAAATCTTCTCAATCGCACGGGATACAAACCTTGGCTCATCGCAGGTCCTGTAATAACCGCATTATCACTATGGATGATGTCTGGATTAAAATACGGAAGTGAGATGAATAGTATGGTCCTTTGCCTTTTCCTCCTGGGAGCCGGATTGGGCTGTATGATGTCCATCGTGATGGTCGCAGCACAGAATTGTGCCAAACCCAATGAAATGGGGATGACGACTTCCTCGGTAAATCTTATGCGTTCCATAGGTTCCACTTCTGGTACAGCGATATTCTCCATGCTTATCACACAGAGAATATCATCCGAATTGCAATCCAACTTACCGGCAGATGTGTATTCACAGATACCTCATGATACGGGCGTATTAAACGAACTTTACAGTATACTTGTCAAATTCGGACAAAGTGCCTATGATGGGGTTCTCACAGCATTTGCTAACAGCGTTGATTTCGCATTCCTTTGCGGAGCCATCATAATGCTGGTATTGGTCTTTGTTGGATTGTTTATAAAACCGAAAAATGAATACGAGGAAGATACCATAGTAGATAACAACTGTAGTGTAAAGGAATGATAAAAATGGATGAAGATCTCAAAAGATACTGGGAATTGTTTGTTCCAGTAGCTATAAGAATCATTGAAAGAAAACATCAGATGCGTAATGATGAACTGAAAGAGCTATTTGGGATCTCATCCGTACACGTAAAGTATATCTTAATATTAAACACTAGAAAGTGCACCCTCGGGGAACTTTCTGAGTGTCTTTTTTTAAATAAAGCCAATACTACCAGGATCATAGCTTCACTGAGAGATATGGGTTATGTGACTGATGACCGTGCTTCTGCAAACAGTAGAAAGTACAATGTTTTCTTGACTCTTAAAGGAATTGAGGTATTAAAATATTTGAAAAAAAGGATGGATTCAGATATTGAACATTCTTTTATGGGGATATCCGATGACGAAATAAGGAGCTGTTTGAGCGTCATAGAACGTATTTGCACAAATATCGATAAAGATGATCAATACGTGCAAATATTGAAAAAACTAAATGATACTTACGATACTGTTTCCGATATGAAATAGAATATCTGATTAGTATCGATTGTCGATATTTCGCAATCCAAGCAGTGAAGTCTATTGCCTTGTTCTTTATTTCTCACAATATTCAACAATGTTGACTTCAAACGGTTCTGCCGAAAAGGTAAATTGAAGGTCTTTGCCAGATAAAAGTGGTGGACAAGGCGAGATTCGAACTCGCGGCCTCATCGTTGCGAACGATGCGATCTAACCGGGCTGATCTACTTGCCCATTTTCCGGTTAAGGATGCTGAATGTGAGATAGCATATAAACTTGTTGAATAAACTACCACATATATTTTCTTGATGTGGCATCCTGGCTGTTTTGCCAGACTATCTTTCAGGATTAGGGCGCAGGTGTAACGATATTGTTGTATTGGTCGAATCGATAAGTCTATAGAATGTTTGCGAATGTTGTATATACCGTCGAATCGGTTCACTCCCGATAATCATGAAGATGAATGCAGAAATCAAAGATGTGCTATCAAAAACAAGGCCATTTGCATTTGCCACGTCATCCAAGGATGGAGTGCCCAATGTCGTTCCTGTGGGAATGCTCCTTGTGAAGGATGACGAGACGATATGGGTAATCGACAACTATATGGATAAGACGCTTGCCAATGTGAAAGAGAATCCTACAGCATCGTTCTATGTCTGGAATCCCGAGTGCCCCAACAGCTATCAGATAAAATGCGATGTTTGTGTTGAGAACTCCGGTAGGGATTATGAAGAGGCGGTTGCTTTTGCGCATTCCAAAAAAGAGACTTATCCTGCCAAGAACCTCCTTAAACTCAAAGTAAGGGATGTTTTTTACGTCACACCTGGGCCAAATGCGGGTAAAAGGGTTTGAAAAAGGAACGGCTTGAGCCGTTCCATCAATCTTCTTCTTCGGCAGAGTCGTCTTTTACGAATTGTACACTGGCGCCCATCGCACAGGCTATTGGTATGAACATCAGGTAGTACCACTGTTGGGCTACTGCGAAGAAGAATATGAATATGAACACGCCTACGATCAGGCCCATTATGGCACCCTGTCTGACGCGTGTTCTCTTCTCAGGGGACATCTCCATGGTCACACCTCCTTTTCCAGAGCGCTTTCCACGGCGGATATCATCTTATCAGTGATCTCCCTGGATGCACCTACGTAATTGGCTGCATCCATAACGGAGATTATCTCATCTTCTGTCAGGTATTTCCTGACATCCTCTCTTTGGAGTAGCGCATCTCTGAGATGCATATCCCTTTCGATGGCTGTCATCGAGGCCTCCCTGACCATCTCGTGGGCGTCCTGTCTTCCGACGCCTTTTTCGGTCAGTTTCATCATGACAGGTTCGGCCATGACCAGACCTTGGGATGCCTCTATATTCTTCAACATTCTTTCACGGTGTATCTCAAGTCCGTTCCATATGACGTTGGTCTTGTATAGTATCTGGTCTAGCAGTATGAAAGTGTGAGGTAGGGTGAATCTTTCCGCAGACGAGTTAGACAGGTCGCGCTCATGCCAAAGGACCTGATTTTCAAAAGTGGGCATCAGGAAACCTCTGAGTACTCTTGCTAGACCACAGACGTTCTCTGAGTTTATAGGATTTCTTTTTTGTGCCATAGTCGAACTTCCAACCTGTTTCGCAGTATCGAACGCTTCTTCCACTTCCTTTATCTCCGATCTTTGAAGGTTCCTGATCTCTGTGGCGTATCTCTCCAGAGATGTGGCTATGTTGGCTAGGAGGCATATCAGTTCTGTATATCTATCACGTCCGACGACCTGTGTGGCAGCAGGTTCATAGGTCAGTCCCAATTCTTGCATGACGTTGATCTGGATGGTCTGGAAGTTCTTTCCTAATGCAGCGCCCGTACCTACGGCGCCTGCCATTTTACCGGCACATGCACGGGGCATTATTTCCGAGAGCCTCTCTTTGTGTCTCAGCATTTCTGCGATGTATCCTGATACTTTGAATCCGAATGTTATGGGTATCGCATACTGTGCATGGGTTCTTCCTATCTCTATCGTGTCCCTTTCCCTCTTCGCTATCTTGGCGAATGTGTAAAGGAGTTCATCGACATCATCTATAATCAATTCCAATGCGGCTTTGATCTGCTGTGCGGTAGCGGTGTCTACGATATCGTTCGATGTGGCACCTAGATGGACATATTTGCCTGCATCACCATTACATTTTTCAGTCATCGCCTTGACCATGGCCATGAGGTCATGATTGGTATCCTTCTCTATCTCCTTGATCCGTTCTACACTTACAATGCCGATACTAGATACGCGACGTATCTCCTCTGCATCCTTCATGGGTATCGTACCCAGGGAAGCGTGTGCCATGGCCAATGCGGCCTCTACATTCATTTGGTACTGGATACGTGCCTTTTCGGTGAATATGGACTTCATCTCTTTACGGCCGTAACGGTAATCGAGAGGACAGATATTGTCATTCATTCGGATCGGATGTTGGATTGAGTTACTGTATTTATAAGTTAATGAGAAGGCGGGTATATTTCCCATACCCGATCGTGATGCATTCCGAGACAAGTCATTTTAGGGCGATTAGTTGTTGGCAACATCTGTGTGATGCGACATTTGAAATACTTTCGCATACACAATATTTTCGTACGGTTAAGTTTTGAACCATAGTAGAAACACTTATAAATCGTCTCTTTATAGAGGGTTTGAAAGTGGGTCATGCTTGCGATTATGACCAAGTCGAACAATTGAGTGATGTTTTATGGAAGAGTTCGTGGAGGAAATACAGCAGAAAGATTCGGAAGAGCAACAACAGGCTGTTGAAGAGACGGTTGAGGTTCTTACAGAACAGGAAGCACAGGTCGATGAGCCGGTTGAGACGGAAGCGTCCGCAGAGACAGAGGATGTGTCAGATGCAGAGGCAACCGAGGGAGCCGAGGCATCCGCGGAGAGCTTGGAGGAAATCGAGCAGAAGCGCAGTATCGTTAACAACGATGCGGAGAAGCACAGGCGTCTCAGAGATGAACTCAACGCCCAGACCAAGGAGTGGAAATCCAAGAGGGACACTCTGAACGGGAAGGTCCGTGAATTGGTGGACGAGGCCGGTAAGTGCAGGGAGGAACGTGATTCCTTCAACCAGAAGGTAAGAGAAACCAAGGTCGTCAGGGACGAGTGGAACCAGAAGGTTTCCGCGCTCAAGGAGCAGATGTCCATACTTAGGCCAGATAGATCGGCCGAAGACAAGGGCGAATTCTCAGTCAAACAGCTGAAGAAGCAACTTCAGGATCTAGAGTATACTCAACAGACCAAATCACTTGGTAAAGACAAGGAAAACGAGATAGTCAAGCAGATTTCTGTACTCGCACGTCAGATCGAAGATAAGGAGAAGACGCTCGAGCAGAACGGAGAGGTCAGAGAAGTCATACAGCAGCTCAGGGATGCCAAGGTACAGGCTGAGGCTTGTCATCATCAGGTATCAGAGTTTGCCGAGTCCGCACAGTCGGCTCATGATAAGATGCTCAAGCTCTATGAAGAGGCAGATGCACTCAGGAAAGAGGCAGATGCTGCGCAGGCCAAGTTCGTGGAATGCAAACAGGCTGCGGATGAAGAGCACAGAAAGCACATCGAGCAGATCAAATCCGTTCACGAGATGGACAAGGATGTTGCAGGCATAAGGAACAAGAAGAATGCAGTCAGGAAGAAGAGGGTCGATGTTGAGTCCAAGAAAGAGGCCAAAGAGATCTTCGACCGCTTCAAGTCGGGAGACAAGTTGTCCACCGAAGACCTTATGATGCTTCAGAAGTCCGGTTACCTCTGATCAAACACATCCCCTAATCGGGATTTTTCAAACCATTTCTTATGTTTTCATTTGTCAGGGTTAAATATCAGGTTCGCGATTTATTGATCATGAACAAGACTGTCTTGAAAGTAGATGGTATGATGTGTGATGTATGCAAGGGCAAGGTCACCGACGGACTTTCATCTGTGGAAGGTGTCCAGTCTGTGGATGTCGACGTTCGCAAGGGTACAGCCACAGTCGAACATGAGGCAGGAGTATCAGACGAGGACCTCCTTATGGCGGTCATCGATGCGGGATACAAAGCGAAAGTCAAGCATGGTCTGTTCAAATGATGGACAGTGTGCTTTTCAGAACAAGCGGCATGTCATGTGCCGCATGTTCAGCAAAGATCGAGAAGGCAGTGGGCAAGATCGAGGGTGTCGGATCAGTCAATGCCAATTTTTCTGACAACACGGTCCGTGTGGATTTTGATCCTGAAAAAGTTTCTCAGAGTGACATCTCCGAAGTCATAAGGAAATCGGGCTACGATGTCCTAGAAGGGGATGATGACAGCATAATCGAGAAGGAACGGGCGGAGTCTGTTTCTCTCAGAAGGGATCTGATCGTATCGGTGGTATTTACGATACCGCTAATGATCCTAGCTATGGGACCTATGTTTGGTATGGATATTCCATTGCATGATAATGCCATGGTTTACTCCTTCCTCGAATTGATTCTATGTGTGCCTGTGATAATCTCCGGAAGAAGGTTCTATCTTAGAGGGATACCGGCCATACTGCGTGGTAGTCCTACAATGGATACCCTGATAGCTTTGGGGACTTCGGCGGCGGTCATATACAGCATCTACAGTATGTACAGGATATATGGAGGCGACCCGAGTGCTTTAGGTTCACTGTTCTTCGACTCGGCTGCGATGATAATCACGCTGATATCTGTGGGTAAGTATCTGGAAGCTCGGTCGAAAGTCAGAACCCGTGATGCGGTGAACGGACTGATGGAGCTGGTTCCACCCACAGCGGATGTGGAGAAGGATGGTAAAATCGTAACTATCCCCATTGATGAGGTTCGTGTCGGGGATGTCGCTGTCATAAGACCTGGTGGAAGGGTTTCGGTAGATGGCAGAGTCATGGAAGGTCAGTCCCATATCGACGAATCCATGCTGACGGGGGAAAGCATGCCCGTTTCCAAGTCCACAGGTGATGAGGTATATGGCGGGACCATGAACACGACAGGCATGCTGAGAGTCCGTGTGGAGCATATCGGTGATGAGACGGCCTTGCGCCGTATAGTGCATATGGTCAAAGATGCTCAGAGCACCAAGGCTCCTGTTGCGAGGATAGCCGACAGAGTGGCTGCAGTTTTCGTGCCCGTCGTGATAGTGATAGCTGTGGTAGCAGCCTTGTTATGGATGATCTCCGGAAGGGGTCTGGAGTTCTCCCTTGTGGTGTTGATTTCTGTTCTGGTCATATCCTGTCCATGTGCGTTGGGTCTAGCCACACCTCTTGCCATAATAGTTGGGACCGGAAGGGCTGCGGAATCAGGGATACTGTTCAGGGATGCGGCGGCTTTGGAACGTTCTGGAAGGGTAACGGAGATCATATTGGATAAGACTGGTACTCTGACCGAAGGGAATCCCATTGTCAGTGCGGTGCATTCATCTATGAATGAGAGTATCTTTCTGAGGTATGTTGCATCTGCGGAATCTGTTTCTGAGCATCCATTGGGGAAGGCCATAGTGGAGTTCACTCTAAGTCGCCAAATAGACTTGGTTCATCCTGAGGATTTCATTTCCGTCACTGGAAAAGGTCTTTCATGTATTGTTGAGGGTAAGAGGATCCATGTGGGTAATGTTGAATTCCTCAGGGAGAACGGCGTGTCAGGGATTCCCGATCTCGTTGAAGATGGAACAACACACGTTTATGTTTCTGCGGATGGTGATTATATCGGTTCGGTATCTATCGAAGATCCGGTGAGAAAAGGTTCCCGTCCGGCAGTGGCATCGTTGAAGAAGATGGACGTCGCGGTGACTATGGTGACGGGTGATTCGGATGCTGTGGCTCGGAGAGTTGCCTCCGAAGTCGGGATAGATCTTTTGGTGTCCAAAGCCTTGCCAGAAGACAAGTTGAAGGTTATAAAAAACAAGCAGGTCAAGGGTCTCGATGTTGCCATGGTCGGTGATGGTATAAACGATTCTCCAGCTCTGGTTCAGGCGGATCTTGGGATGGTGGTTGGATCTGGTACGGATATAGCGATAGATTGTGCGGACGTGATCCTAATGAGCGACGATCTGCGCAATGTACCTGTAGCATTGTTCATAGGTAGGAAGACTTTGAAGAACATAAAGGAGAACCTTTTCTTCGCGTTCTGTTACAATGCAGTATGTATACCAATCGCCGCAGGTCTACCTGTTGTCCTGGGGATGTCGGAATTCATGGAAATGCCCATGATTGCAGCTCTTGCGATGTCATGCTCATCCATATCTGTGGTGTTGAATTCGTTGAGGTTAAGGGGTATCGCGTTGGATGTAACTCCGTAAATAATCCGTTGTCAACAAACATTTATATATAGTTCTGATTAATGGGTAATATGGGAAAAGGTCGGTTTGTAGAGTGCATCCCATCCCTTCTGACTGGCTGGCCGATTCCCGTACTTCTTCTTTGCTGGATTGATTCCCGGCAATTTCAATAAATAATACCAAACACATCACAGGTCGATAGTATGGTTTTGGAAGGATTAGGCAAATCCCTACGGGATGTCATCGGACATATAAGCGGTTCGACCGTGATCGATGAGAACCTGGTAAGGGATGTAACCAGGGAGCTTCAGCGTGCTTTACTGCAGGCTGATGTCAATGTGCAGCTGGTATTGGAGATAACCAATAGGATCCAGGATCGTGCTATCAACGAGGAACCGCCTGCAGGGAAGAGTCCCAAGGACCATGTGATACGTATAATCTACGAGGAGATGGTTTCTCTTCTCGATAATGGCGACGGATTGCAACTCAAGCCCCAGACCATAATGATGGTGGGTCTGTACGGACAGGGTAAGACGACAACCACAGGCAAGCTTGCAAATTACTTCGTAAAGAAAGGTTTCACGGTCGGTCTCATAGGGGCCGATGTTTACAGGCCTGCGGCACTTGATCAATTGAGGCAGCTGGGGGAGAAGGTCAACGCAGAAGTCTATGGAGAGCCGGAAGAGACGGATGCGGCAGGCATAGTCGAACGCGGGATGAAGAAGTTCTCCGACAAGAAAATCGTCATAATAGATACCTCAGGAAGACATGCTCTTGAAGAAGATCTGATAAAGGAGCTGAAGGACATAGCGCGTGTTGCTGAACCAGATGAGAGGATACTGGTTCTTGATTCCCAGGTCGGTCAACAGGCCGGTCCCCAGGCGGATGCCTTCCACAAGGCTGTAGGTGTCACAGGAGTAATACTCACCAAGATGGATGGTACCGCGAAAGGTGGTGGAGCACTATCCGCTGTGGCCAAGACGAATGCTCGTATAGTCTTCATAGGAGTTGGTGAGCACATACGTGATCTGGAGCCGTTCGATGCGGACAGGTTCATATCCAGACTTCTGGGCATGGGTGATCTGGCATCCCTGGTACGTATGGCCAAGGAGGAGATCGGTGAGGATGAGGCACTGGAGCAGGTTGCCCGTAATATGCTCTCGGGCAGATTCACATTGACGGATATGTACCAACAGATGCAGGCGGTAGGTAAGATGGGTCCTCTGCAGAAGGTCATGTCCATGATACCTGGTATGAGCAACATGGAAGATAAGATAGATTATGAGGCCTCTCAGGCGAAGCTCGTCAGGTACAAGGTCATAATGGATTCTATGACTCCGAAGGAGAAGGATGAACCGAGTATCATAAAGGGCAAGCGTATCGACAGGATAGCTGCAGGTGCCGGAGTGCCTGGACACGATGTCCGCGAACTTCTCAAACAGTATAATCAGAGCAAGAAGATGATGGGATCATTCGGAAAGGACCGTAAGATGCGTAAGAAGATGATGAAGCAGTTCGGTAACATGGATCTGGAAGATCTTCAGGATGTGGAGTGAGATTCATGAGGTATTTCGTAATAACCGGTCATAAAGCGGTGACGACCGGCGATTTCAAACTGGATGACATAGCCGGAGGCGCCGGTAGACTGGATATCCTCTGCAGATGTGTGAATTCTGCGTTCTTCCTGAGTCATGATCTCAGGAAGGATGTGGAGATATACCTTGTACTGGAGGGTGGTCTCGACGCACCTAAGACGGTCAGGTTCGTCGGGGAGGAGATGAGGTATCTGAATCCTGACGAAAGAAGCACGTCATCACTAATAAGGAACGCTTTACTCAAGAAGATCCCCGAGGGGGAGGAGGTGCGTTCGTCACCCGGTGTACACGTTTCCAAGATGTCCTTCGAGGATGTTCTGGAGAATCTTTCCTCGAAAGGTACGTTCATATACCTCAAAGAGGACGGTGTGGATTGCAGAGGGTACGCCTTCCCCAAGGATCCGATATTCGTTCTGGGGGATAACAAGGATCTCACCGAGGAGGAGGAGACACTGTTGTTGAGGAGGAACCCGGATAAGATATGCATAGGTCCTTACAGTCTGCATGCGGATCACTGCATGATAGTGGTCCACAATGAGATGGACAGGAACTTTGTCGAACAATTCGATGGATCGGAGGTTGATGAATCATCATGACAGGCGTTTTTGCAGATAAGATACCGCAGCACAGGCATTGTGAGGTCTGCGGTAAGGCCTTTGTTGGAGACGGACATTTCTGTTCTGAAGAATGTGAGAAATCCGCGGGGTCTGAAGCCAAGAAGAAGATAAGGAAGCTGCTCGTGATATGGATAGTCATCGTCGCGGTGACAATCGCAGCTGCTGTTCTGATCGGGCTGTGATACGATGATGACGGCGGTGGCCGGTACATTCAACGTCGTACATGACGGACACAGGGCGTTGATATCCAAGGCCTTCGAGTTGGGGGACCGTGTTCTGGTCGGCATAACCTCTGACGAGATGGCATCGGGTGGAAGGAAGGACATAGTTCCGCTATATCTCAGAAGGAAGGCTCTGGAAGAGTATCTCTACACCTTTGGTAAGCCTTACGAGGTCAAGGTCATCGATGATATCTACGGTCCGGATGTCATGGATGAGGTGGATGTCTTGGTCGTATCCACGGAGACCTTGGGGAATGCCAAGATAGTTGATGAACGCAGGAGATCGAGAGGTGCGGGTCCTCTGGATATAGTTGTCGTACCTCTGGTCAATGCATCTGACGGTGAGAAGATCTCAGCCGGAAGTATATTGAACGGCATATATGGCCGGGACGGCAGGGCAGATGTTCCGGATGTGGTCGTGGGATCTCTCAATCATGTCAAGGTGGAAGCTGTACGGACAGTAATGGAGCGTGTTTTCGGAAGTGTCAGGATAACGGCCGTCGACGCTCCGAGCGGTGTTCCGGAACAACCGTTCGAGGATGAGACTCGTACGGGTGCCATCAATCGGGCAAAGGGGGCTCTTGGAAATCACGAACTATCTGTCGGCATAGAGGCTGGGGTGTTCGAGATGCCGGACGGGCTCTATGATATACAATACTGTGCGATAGTAGATCGCAAGGGTTTCATAACGATCGGTATGGGTATGGGCTTCAGATATCCAGATCTAGTGGCGGAAGCTGTTCGCAAAGGCGATACTGCCGGTGAAGCTGTACGCAGGATCTACGGAGATAGCGATGTGGGCAGGAGGCAGGGCGCGATAGGTCTCCTGAGCAAGGGTCTGATAGACAGGAAGTCACTGACAGAGCAGTCCGTCACGGCTGCCATGGTGCCTCGGATATGGGATGAGTGATATCATGATGAGAAGAGCTCTGACGGAAGGATCGCCGTATCTAACCGATGAGTCCAAGATGACTGGTTATGCGGATGTACTATGGCTTCCCGACGATGAGTCCGATGTTAAGGATGTGCTCCGTGAGGTGTCCGAATCAGGCCGTACAGTCACAGTTTCATCTATGCGTACCGGGGTATGCGGCGGCGCAGTGCCATTTGGCGGGGATGTGCTGACTGTCGAGAGGATGGATAGGATCCTGGGTGTGGGACAGGACGAACAAGGTTTCTACATAAGGGTCCAACCGGCCGTGACCGTCAATCAGCTTAATGATCTTCTCAGAAGACGGAATTATTCTACTTTGGAGGAACTTTCCAAGGGTGCCCGCGAGTCTGCCCGCTCCACAGATCTATTTTATCCTGTGGATCCCACGGAGTTGAACAGTTCCATATGCGGTAATGTATCTACGAACGCATCAGGACCTAGGACGTTCAAATACGGTTCCACAAGGGATTGGGTGAGAAGGGTGCGCGTGGTCCTGGTCAACGGGGATGTTCTGGATCTCAAACGGGGGGATATAAGGGCGGAAGGAGATACGATCACATTTGATAACGGGATGGTCGTTCATGTTCCTACATACGATTTTAGGATCGGGGTGAAGAATGCTACAGGAATAATGTCATCACCTGATCTGGATGCCGTAGATCTCTTTGTGGGGAGCGAGGGGATATTCGGTGTCATAACCGAGATTGATGTGTATCTGGCCCCATGGCATCCATTGATGTCGAATATCATGTTCTTTCCGGATGATGATAGTGCGTATGGCTTCGTAAGGGATCTGGTATCGTCAGAGGTCATGCCGGAGTTCTTGGAATTCCTGGATGGGGGTTCATTGGATCTGATAAGGGCCTCCAGGGCAAGGGATCCTGGTGCGATAGGACTGCCGGAGTTGCCTAACGGAGCCGGTTCTGCGGTTATGTTTGATCTACCGCATGATGGTGGTCTGATAGACAGGTACCGTGAGATAGGTAGGATCGCAGAAGCATACGGCGGTAGTCTGGATAGAAGTTGGTGCGGGCATGAGGTTAATGACAGGAAACGTCTTTTTGCTCTGAGGCATTCCGTACCACAGGCGATATTCGATTACATCGCATCTTTGAAGGGATGCAATCCAGGTATGCACAAGATGGGTACTGATATGGCGGTTCCCCTGAGGAATCTGGACCTCATGATGTCCAGTTATAAGGAGGTCCTCAACACGTATGAGCTTGAGTATGTGATGTTCGGGCATATCGGGAACGGGCATCTGCATGTGGAGATAATGCTGAAAGACATGGGGGATCTGGAACGTGCTAAGGTGGCGTATCGGGAGCTTGCCGTCAAAGCCATCGAACTCGGGGGTTCGCCCAGTGCGGAACACGGGATAGGTAAGATCAAGACTGATTACATATCCATGATGTATGGAGAGAAAGGTCTAGATGAGATAAAGAAGATCAAGGATGTTTTGGACCAGGATTGGATCCTCAACAGAGGTAACATGGTGGTCAGATGAGGTTCTTATTGATGGTCAAACAGGTCCCGGACACCACTATGGTTATGGTGGACCATGAAGGGAACCTCATGAGGGAAGGTGTTCCGTCGATATTGGATCCGTATTGTGAGTATGCACTGGACGTAGTCAGGAGAATCAGACGCGAAGGCGATGAGGTGATAGCGGTAACAATGGGTCCTATGCAGGCAAAGGATGCACTTCTCAGATGCATGGAATCTGTTGCCGATGAGGCATATCTCCTTTCCGACAAGGCTTTTGCGGGGGCAGATACATACGCTACTGCAAGGACGCTGGCGGCTTTCGTGTCCAAATTCGTTCCGGATTATGATTACATATTATGCGGAAAACAGGCTGCTGACGGGGATACAGCGCAAGTTCCGGCGGAACTAGCCAGGATGTTGTGTGCACAGCAGTTCTATTATGTGAGCGGCGTGTCCCGCGATGGTGATTCCATGACGGTCACACAGGATTATGGTGACGAGGTCAGGATATGCAGACTGCCACACGGGTCGGTTTTATCTGTTTCCGAAGGTGACGATTCTCGCTTCATGCCATCTATAGCCAGGTACATGCAGGCTTCCGAAAGGCCGATACATGTTTTGGACCGTATAGCATTGGGACTGGGTGCATTCTCTGTCGGTCTGAAAGGATCAATGACTCGTATGATGTCCTCATATTCTCCCAAATCCGATCGTGAGTGCCAATTCATGGAAGGTCTTTCACCGATCGATGTAGCCGAACACCTTTTGGAGGGATTGAGGTGAGTGATTGCAGTTCATGTTCCTTGGGATCCTGTTCCCTCGAAGGCAAAGGGGATCTTCCCCCAGGTATGCTGCAGAGGTATGATCTCAATCAGTCGACGGCAGATGGAGGTCTCGTGTGGATAGAGACCGTATACGATGACAGCGGAATACACATGTCAGATGTATCTAAGGAACTCATTGGCAAGCTCAAGATGATGTCCGATTCACGCATCTTCGGAGTAGTCATCGGCGGTGTGCAGATGAAATCATTGTATCCGGCTGTGTTCTCATATGGAGTAGATACGCTGTATCATGTCAAAGATGAGTCGTTGAATACGTATCATCCGGAAGTGTATGCTCTTTCCTTAGCAGATATTTCCCTTCGTGTCAATCCTGCCGTTATGCTGATAGGCGGTACTCCCAGGGGCAGGGAGGTGGCACCTCGTGTGGCCGCTATGCTGTCCACGGGTTTGACCGCCGATTGCACTGGATTGAGTATGGATGATAGGAAACTTCTGATGATCAGACCGGCGTTCGGAGGCAATGTGATAGCTACGATATCGTGTGTATCGTTTCCACAGATGGCTACTGTCCGTCCAGGGGTGTTTCCAATGCCGGAACCGCAGGAGGGCAGGAAAGGCACGGTTATATACCGTGACATGACAGAATCCTGCCTTAAGGATATAATCTCCTCTGAGGTCAAAATGGTCAAAGAATCCAATATCTCAAAGGCGAAGATACTCATATCCTTGGGAAGGGGAGTTAGTAAAGGGTCTGTGGAAGTGGCTGAGAGGATAGCTTATAAGATAGGGGCTTCCGTGTCATGTTCACGTGCATTGGTGGAGAAGGAGTGGATGCCCCAGAACAGACAGGTAGGACAGTCTGGCCGCAATGTCTCGCCGGACCTTTACCTTGCATTCGGCATATCGGGTTCCATACAGCACAAGGCAGGTATATCGTCGGCAAAGAGGATCGTGGCTGTTAACAAGGACCCTGATGCCCCGATAAGGGATGTTTGCGATGAATTCATCGTAGCCGATGCCGACAAGGTTCTGGAAGAGATGGACAGAATGCTGTTGTCATGATCCCTTGTAGAGGGATATGGCCATGTCGGCGACTTTTTCTGCATGTCCATGCACTTTTACCTTCTTCCATGCAGCTTCTACTTTTCCATCCTTTCCCACTATGAACGTGGATCTGATGGCACCTTCCACTGTTTTGCCGTACATGACCTTGGTCCCCCATGCATCGACGGATTCCATGAAGGTGTGATCAGGGTCGCTGAGGAGTTTGATCTTCAAACTGTTCTTGTCCTTGAATTTACGGTGGGTTTCGGGCGCATCTTTGCTCACTCCGAATACTGGTATGTTACGGAACATGAGTTTTGCGTACTCGGCATTGAAATCAAGAGCCTCTTCGGTGCATCCGGGGGTGCCGTCCTTTGAGTATATGTAGAGTACGTAGCGTATGCCCTGCAGCATCTCGCTATCAAGATATTCTCCATCCTCATCCTTCATACTGAAATGCGGAAATATGTCACCTACGTCCATGTTATCAGAACAGCTTGCACGCGTTACGGGATATTAAAGGCGTGAGGTTCATTTCGAACATTATGATTGGATGTGTGATCTCGAAGTCTGTGACCACTTGTGGGGACACTTCGCCGAACATTCCTATATGTTCTCCATCGACATCCACGAACGCTCCTCTTCCTGCTACGAACACAGGGTAGTCACATGCTGACAGGGTGTATTCTATAGACAGTTCCCTCAACACGGATTCCGTTGTGGACTTCATCTCTGTGAAGGATTCCTTGGATGCAGTGGCGAGGGCACAAAGGTGCGGTATCGTTTTCGTATCTCTGATAACGTATCCCACTTCGAAGATCTTCTGAGGCAGATCACGGTGTTTGTTGTGTCTCAATATCCTCATGAGACTTGGCATCAGGTAAGATCTCAGACACGTATGTTCCTCGGTTATGGGGTTGGTCACTCTGACGGATTCCATCTCAGGCAGGCACGATATTCTGAACTCCTCTCTTTCGTTGCTCAGTGTGAGGGTCATTACCTCTGTGTATCCGAGTCCGATCATCACGTCCTTTACGCCGTCTGATACTATGGTGTCCGGAGTGAGGTGTCCAAGTGTCTGGTCGACTCTATACCCTCCTCCGAATTTCTCGAATCCGTATCCTGTGGCGACATCCTCGAATATGTCGACATCATGCATTATATCCAATCTTGTGGTTCCGTAGAACACGTTCACACGATCCTCATCAGATGGGTCCGGAACGGCATCCATGCCCATTCTCCTGAGAGTCGATATCACGCCCTCTCTGCCTATGGACAAGCCCAGGAACCTCTGACATTCGGTGGATGATACGGACCTTTCCACAGGACTAAGGTCCGGAGAAACACAGTCCTCGTTGCCGGTCATATGAACCGAGCATATTTTTCCGCCGCGTTCCGCGAGAGCGGTGACAACTATATCCAGTGCCCCCTTCACGGCCTTCCTGTCCATTCCAGTGACATCCACGAAAAGATTATGCGTCTGTGTAGTGACAGTGGTCAGAGCACCGTTTATTATCGGAGGGAAGGACAAAACTCTCCCTTTTACATCTGTGATTATGGGATATTCGCTCAATCCCTCAAGGAGATGTGCGTATGCAATCCCTTTCTCATGACTGGTCAGTATCTCATCCAGGTTCATCTCTTCAGTTTTAGCCAGTGGTATGAACATCTTATCCTTAGGTTTCACGGCAGTGTATGTGAACGGAGGTTCGACTTTATCGAGGTCATGTATGCCTATCGCGAATTTACTGCGTTTCCTTCCTATGGTTATATGCAGTTTTTCCTGCAGTTCCATGAGAGATCTGAGGAATCCGTCGTCTATCGTTACATCTTTGACCACAGCACATAGGAAATAGGGCCTTATACCGAGGACTTTATCCTCCGTGTGTACAGTTATGTCCGTAGGGATTACATCGTATTTCTTGAGTCCCGGTTCTATATCCAGAAACGCCCTCATGCCTCTGGCCAATCCCTCTACGCTGAAGAGGTCCGGGCGGTCCGGGAAGAATTCCACAGACATCTCATTTTCATTTCCCTCGGTATCGTGCATATCTGCACCGATCATCGGGATCCTTTCCACGAGTACATTCTGTTGGACCTTCTTGCCCATCAGCTCGCAGAGGTCGTCATATTCGAAATTTATAACAGGCATTTTATCAACGTCCAAGTTCCTTGTGTGCTTTGCCCAGCTGTTTTGCGGCCTGTGCGGCCAATGTGGACAATTCTCCGGCAAGGACAGTCGCAGCGAGAAGTTCAGATAGCTTCTTCGCTTTGCCCTCTCCCAGACAATCCATCATCTTAAGTGCTTCGGATTGACAGGGCAGTGATGTTCCGCCTCCGACTGTTCCTACTTCTACCGTCGGCATCCTCACACATATGTAGAGGTCGCCATCCAGGTTTTCGCATGTGGTCATAGTCATACTGCCGCCGACCACCTGTGCCGGATCCTGTCCGGTAGCAAGGTAGAATGCGGCTACCATGTTGGCAGCATGTGCGTTGGCGCCTATGGTTCCGGAAAGACTGCTGCCCACCAGATTCTTCCTATAGTTGGTCTCCACAATCAATTCAGTGGTTGTGTGCAGTCTATTCTCAACGATATTCTGAGGTATGACGGTTTCCGCGACCACGATCTTACCGCGTCCGTTTATCATGTTAATTGCGGCGGGCTTCTTGTCACTGCACAGGTTACCAGATACAGATACCAGTTCTGCGCCTGTGTTCTTCTCCACGACTTCGCAGATGGCCTCTGCGGCTATGGTTACCATGTTCATTCCCATGGCATCTCCCGTACTGAATGACATTCTGAGATACAGGCTCCTTCCGTTGATGAAGGGGACTATGCTGTAGAGCTTTCCATGGCTGGTGGTACTTTTGACAGCGTCATCGAGGGACGTGATGTTGTTTTCTATCCAATCCACGGTCTCTTTTGCGTGTCTTATATTCCTCACACGGAAGACCGGTGCCCTGGTCATGAGGTCCTGTAGGACCATTGTGTTGACTCCATCACCATCGTTGATGACTGACATACCTCTGGATATCGATGCCACAAGAGCCCCTTCTGTGGTGGCAAGAGGTACCAGGAACTCCCCTTTGGCATACTCTCCGTTGATCTTAATCGGACCCGCATATCCTAACGGTATCTGGACGGCGCCGATCATGTTCTCGATGTTTTTCGAGGCTTTTTCCGAACTGAAACAGTATTTGGAGATATTCTCGAGATTGGTTCCTGTGAATTTCTCGGCGGCACTGCGTCTCTCATCTACATCCGCGTGCAGGTATCCCCTGTTCTTAAGACCTTTCTGCTCGGCCATATACCCGCATTGATTCACGAGTATTATATTTATCGAGTGGTCCCAGCATGGGCAAGATAATAAGTGGGCAATGCGATTCCATCCGCTAATGGACAGGAGAAGGGGCAGATTACGTTATGCGGCAAACATCCCATCTGTGGTCAGATCTCGTGGGATCCTCCGCAAGGACATGTCTAGACAAGACAGACTGGATTATTTTATAATCCGGAATTTCCCGTACTTCATATGTCTGAGTGTCCTGTTCATCATGATTATCATAGCATTGACAGGGCCATCAACCATGGCTCAGATATTCTATACGATCTGTCTCGGTTTCGTTTTCGGGTTCTGTATACTGGGTTTGTTCTGCAGCCTTATGATGGATAAGGGTGTGGTGGATTTCAGAGTAGACATCGTGGTGTTCGTGACCATGCCCTTCATCATAAGTCTTGTTCTGTATATGGCGGGAGACAGATTCTCTCCTAGTATATTCATGATCAAGTTCTTCGACATATTCCATGGTGATGTATCGCTGTTGAGTATATCGGCTGCGGTTTACACCTTGTTCATAGCGATATTCCTGGTTTGTGTAGGTGTGATCTCGGTCATGGTCGGTTATTTCAGAAGTTATCTGCATCGTATATTCAGATACATCGAGAACTCCCGTTCCAAGAACACTTTCAAGAAGAGGTTCACTTATGAGTTCTTCCGTATACCCGACATAATAGATGTGGAGGAAGTGGAATTGGATCCGCAGATGGATGATTACAAGTTCAACAGGGAGTTGTTCTTTAGTGTGTTCATGAGTCTGTTTGTCCTTGGAATTGTGATATGTTCGTACATATTCCTGAATCCTCTCTTCCTGAGTGAGATACCTTTGGATGAGATGCTGATAATCGCGGTAATGCTGTCGATGTTCCTATCCACGTTGGTCATACCATGGAGTATAATGAAATCAGTGGGGGTGCATGTCAAGTCCAGGGCCAGACCGTATTATCTATGGAAAGGCATGAAGAGCAGGCTCTATCAGGGGTTCTTCGCTTTGGCCTTCATAATGATGATACTGATGCTTTCTGCCTATCTCGGTATGGATTTCTCCCGTATAGCTGTCACATACATAGGGTACGTCCTGTTCATGGGCCTGATCTCCGCATTTACGGCTTTCATATATGTGAACCATTTCTACAAGGGGTTCAAAAACGGGATAGTAACAAGCTACTATGAGCGTAAGTACAGGGACAGGGACAAAGACGATCTTTCCTGAATTCTATGTTAAATCGTTAGATAGCCTGTGATATGACTTACGATTATATACTCATAACACGATTGCAGAATGTCTTTGAACAGACTAGGAGGTATGTTTATTGAGTGATGATGTTAACATGATGCCATTGATAGGTGAGAAAGCACCCGAATTCAAAGCTGTGACCACTCAGGGGGAGATAAATTTCCCCAGTGATTTCAAGGGTAAATGGGTTATATTGTTCTCGCATCCGGCGGATTTCACACCTGTCTGTACAACGGAGTTCATGACTTTCGCACACAGGGCATGTGAACTCAAGGATATGAATTGTGAATTGGTCGGTCTCTCTGTAGATTCCCTGTATGCGCACATAGCCTGGTTGAGGAAGATACAGGACTTGGAGTGGAAGGGAATGAAGAACGTGGAAGTTAAATTCCCGTTGATAGAGGACATAAGGATGGATGTTGCGAAGAAGTACGGTATGATACAGCCGGGGCAATCCAATACCCAGGCTGTCAGGGCGGTGTTCTTCGTGGATCCGAAAGGAGTCATAAGACTGATCATGTACTATCCCCTTTCCTGCGGAAGGAACTTCGATGAGATGAAGAGGGCCCTAGCGGCACTGCAGATAGCGGATAAGGAGAACTGTGCCACGCCGTGCGGGTGGATGCCGGGCGACGATACTATAGTACCCACCGCTGGATCATGCGGTACGGCTAAAGAGAGGATGGAAAGCAAGGACGTCAACAGGTATTGTCTGGATTGGTTCCTCTGTTTTAACAAGAAGAATTGAATCAACAAACAGGTCATGCGATCTTCAAAACAACGAGGGGTTCATCCCCCTCATCTCTGATTTTTAATTTATCGATTGCTTTCCTGGGAATCATATTAATCTTCGGTCGTTAATCTCCGTCTCATGAGTGATCCGGCTTATGAGGCGATGTCCAAGGCCAAGAGACAGGTGGAGGGTGCCAATCCAAAAGGTGCTGTGGAGACGTTGGAGGAATATCTGAAGACCGATCCTCACAACGTGGAACCTAGACTTCTGCTTGCCCATATCGCATATTTCGATGTGGAGGATATAGAATACGGTGATATGCAGATGAATGTGATACTTGATCTGGAACCGGATAATGTCGAGGCCTTGAAAGCATCACTTACCATACTCTCCAGGGACAAGAAGAACCGCAAGTTGGTGGATCAGAGGTACAGGCATGTGATAGAGCTCGATCCAGGTTCGGATATATACAATGAATATGCAAGGTTTCTCCGTAATCAGATGTTGGATTTCAAGCGTTCAGCTGAGTATTATGAGATGGCCATAGCAATATCTCCTGACAGGTACGAGTATCATCAGAACTATGCGGTCCTTCTGCTCATGGACCTTAAGGATTACAGTAAGGCGAGGACAGAGTTGGAGGATGTACTCCGTTTGGATCCCGGGAATATTTCGGCAAGGAAGAATTACGATATGCTGTTGAGGACCAAGTTCGACGCTAACGGGAATCCCAAGAAAGGATTGTTCTCGCGTCGGAAATGATTCAAGGTCACATCGTCATGTTAATTAAACAGGTAGGCCATTTAAGGCGTGGTGTTTAACACGGAACTCAAAGGATCTAAGACGGAAGCCAATCTTCTGACAGCATTCGCAGGCGAGTGTCAGGCCAGGACGAAGTACACATACTATGCTTCTCAGGCTAAGAAGGAAGGTTACGAGCAGATAGCGGATATATTCCTGGAGACGGCGGAGAACGAGAAGGAGCATGCCAAACTCTGGTTCAAAGCACTTCACAACGGTGGGGTTCCCGAGACGATTGAAAATCTCAAAGATGCAGCTGCCGGTGAGAATTATGAGTACACAGATATGTACAAGCATTTCTCTGAGACTGCCAGGGAAGAGGGATTTAAGGAGATCGCTAGGCTTTTCGAGGCTGTTGGCAAGGTCGAGATGACGCATGAGAAGAGATATCTTGATCTCTTGAAGAACATACAAGAGGGTGCGGTTTTCAAGAAGGATAAGGTCTGTGTTTGGAAGTGCAGGAACTGTGGTTATCTGCATGTAGGTACGGATGCGCCTTGTGTCTGTCCGGTTTGCGGTCATCCTCAGGCTTATTTCGAGATACAGGCACAGAACTGGTGATTCATCACCAGTGAAAAACAAAATCATTTTCTGGGGGGATGACCCCCCATTGTTTTTAATCAGGAGTATGCGTCCTTTGCCTTTGTTATAAGGTAGACCACGGCGAATCCGAAGACCCCCAAGATCATGATCAAGCCCAATATCGATGAAAGCACACAGGCGATCAATGCGCCGGTGTAAGACTTCTTGAAGGCCGTCAGGATTCCAGAGATCATGGCCAATATGCCACTAGCTATGATCACATAGCCCATAGATGCTAGTAGATTCCTGACATCTTCTTCGGTCATGTATTGCATTATAGTTTCCCAGATCTCTTGGCTTTTCAGTTGGTCTATCATCGAGTCTATGTTGTATACCAGGTCGATTCCGTTGTAGATCGCGAAGACCGCCCATGCAAGACACAGGACCACGATGGCTATCAGATAGTTCTTCATACTGCTGGCCGCTATAGCATGCCTGTCGGATTCATACTCTGCCGTAGTATCATGTTCCTCGCCCATGTGGGCACCACATTCCGGGCAGAATTCCTCATCTTTAGTTATTCTCGCACCACATTGTGTGCAGAATTTGTCGCCATCCATGCCTGATAATGATTTTACTGGTATTTTATCATTCCATGACGGGATATGTCGATATATTCAAATACTGATACGAGATAGGAGCCGGTACGGATTACAGTGGTTGTCGTGATGTCAATCACTGCCGTGGCGGGTTTTTCTCCCGCAGGCCACATGGGAGCTCGGCTGGACATGTGGAGTTGGGTTATTATTCATTTCACTTAGCAATGCTTATATAAGGGTCCAGTATTCCACCGTATGTTACTGTCCGGTGATGTCATGTCTGGCGTCCTGACGGTTCAAAAGAGGAATTACAATGGTAACAGTCTATGACGTTCCTGCTGAGCAACTCATACTCAAGACAGCTCAGAAGCTCAAGGAGAGTGGCAACATCGTCCCTCCGGAATGGGCGGAGTATGCGAAGACCGGTAGGCACACGGAAAGAGCACCCTCTCAGAATGATTGGTGGTACACAAGGGCCGCCTCCATATTGAGAAAGCTCTATGTCAAAGGTCCGATGGGATCCAGCAAGCTCGCCGCCGAGTATGGTGGATATGCTGACAAAGGATCCATGCCTAACAGGGCAGTGAAAGGAAGCCGTAACATAGCCAGGAAGTGTATGATTCAGCTCGAGGCTGCAGGTTACTTGGTGTCTAAGGACAAACAGGGCCGTGCAATAAGCCCCGCAGGACAGTCGCTCCTTGACAACACCGCGAAAGAGGTTTTTGACGAGATCAAGAACAACTGAAGGTGACTCGCATGGAAGACCCTGAATTGGAAGCACTCAGACAGAGAAGGATGGCAGAGATCCAGCAACAGCAGCAGAATCAGGTTGCGCAGGAAGAGAAGTCCAAGCAGTTCGAGATGCAGAAACAGGCCGTGCTCAGACAGATCCTCACATCTGAGGCTAGAGACAGGCTCGCGAACATCAAACTTGCGAACCCAGAGCAGGCTAACGTCGTTGAAATGCAGCTTATACAGCTGGCACAGAGCGGCAGACTTCAGGGCGTCATTACTGATGCCATGCTTAGAGAGATTCTTCAGAAGATTGTACCTCACAAGAGGGAGATCACAATAGAGAGGAGATAAAATGTCAAGCACTAAACCGGCAGCCATGAAAGGCAGGCTGAACAAGAAGATCAAACAGAACCGCCGTGTTCCGGCATGGGTTATGCTCAGGACGAACAGGCAGTTCCTGCGTCACCCCAAGAGAAGATCGTGGCGCATGGGTAAATTGAAGGAGTAAGGAGGGAAACATATGGCTGATGAGATTGAGAGAATCATGGTCGTTCCTCTTAGGAAGACTAAACAGGCTCCCCGTACCAAGAGGGCCGCACGCGCTGTGAAGGAGGTCAGAGAATTCGTCATGAGACACATGAAAGTCGATGAGGCGAATGTATGGATAGATGCCTCCCTCAACAACAAGATTTGGGAAAACGGTATCCGCAATCCCCCGTCCAAGGTGACCGTCAAGGCAGTCAAATTCGATGACGGCCTTGTGGAAGTTTCACTGGAAGAGTGATTGAAATGATGAGACTTTCGAGATATTCCGGAAATCCTAACATTGGAGTGTATGCCGTGGTAAACGAGAGTCTCGGTTTCGTGGCATGTGATGCCTCCCCAGAATTCGTCAAGGATATGCAGACGGTTCTGGGGGTAGAAACATTCATGACGACTGTGGCCGGATCATTTGTTGTCGGGTCATTGGTCGCCATGAACACCTTCGGTGCGGTCGCGTCTAACATGGCTGAGAGCAAAGAAGTCTCCCTTATCGGTGAACACATACCGGTCGGTACGATCGAAGACAAGATGAACGCCGCAGGCAACAACATCCTTGTAAACGACCACGGAGCGATAATCAGTCCCGAGATGGGCAAGAATGCAGAGAAGACCATAAGTGATATCTTGCAGGTGGAGGTCGTCAAATCATCCATAGCAGGTTATGATACCGTGGGTTCCGTGTGCCGCGTCACAAATACCGGCTGTGTCTGCACTGCGGATGCGACCGATGACGACATCTCCTTGATAAAGGACGTGCTCAAGGTGGAGGCGCGCAGAGCCTCTGTCAATCATGGTATACAGTACGTGGGTGCAGGCATCTTAGCTAACAGCAAGGGTGCGCTCGTAGGCGATCAGACCACGCCTATAGAGATGGGAAGGATAGAAGACGGACTAAACCTCTTCTGATCTCAACGATCAAAAACCCAGCATCCCATGAATTCGGTGACGTCGTCGGACGTGAGTTCGACTTCGTTTCCTACATATATGACGGAATCACTGTCTATGTATTCTAAGAAATCGTCTATCGTGTTTATGGGCAGAGTCAGTCCGCCCACTCTGTAATGCATGGGCACTATTATCTTGGGTTTCACCGCTTTTATGAAAGTGTCCAGTTTGTCCAGTCTTATGGTGAAGACCTCGCCTACTGGCACAAACAGGATATCGACATCATGGAGTTCGTTCATGACCTCCTGCGAGGGTATGTCACCGAGATCTCCGCAGTGACAGAACACCATGCCCTCCATCTTGAATTTGTATATGACGTTGGTCCCTCTTTCCGCACCCTGTTCCTCATCATGGAATGACGGATAACCTGTGATGTCCAGTCCGTCGATATCTATCTTACCGACTTCACATATTATGTCCTTGTGGTTACCTCTTACAATTTTCACGGCACTGTGATCAGAATGTAAATGGGAAACCAGGACGATATCTGCGGAACACACCGGGGGTTTTATGCCGATCGTCTTCCCGTCGTGGGGATCCAATACAACAGTCAGGTTTTCTCCCTGTATCTCGAAACAGGAGTGTCCGTGCCAGATTACGTCCATAATTCCCACATTAGGCAGTACGTAGATAAAACTTGTTTGTTGATGTAATAATGCCATGCCTATCTAGACGTGAAGTTATGAAGATGTCTGGGAATCGATAGAATGAACCTTAAATATGACTGAGATGATTTAAAGGCGATGAAGAGGACTCTCATCCTGGTTGTTGACAGGGACGATGATTTCGGTGTGAAGGGCGGTATCGAGTCGCCGGTCATAGGTGTAGGGGATTGTTCCATCGCAGCCACGGCCCTAGGTATCGCCGATCCCGAGGATTCCGATGTCAATGCTCTGTATGCGGCCATCAATATCTACAAGGATCTTCACAACGACAAGGATAGTGACGTGGAGGTTGCACTGATATGTGGCAATCAGAAGGTGGGTTACAGGTCCGATGCGGCGATAGTAGAGGAATTGGAGGAAGTCCTGGAGAAGATAAAACCGGATCGCATAATCTTAGTGGGTGACGGTGCGGAGGACGAATACGTGTATCCTATAGTCTCTTCTCGCGTACAGATAGATTCGGTTAGGAAGGTCTATGTCAAGCAGGCTCCTGGTTTGGAGGGGACGGTGTACATATTGTCTAAGATACTCGAGGACCCTGCCAAGAAGAAAAGGTTCTTATCACCTATCGGCTGGATAGTCGTACTCATATCGCTGGTTTATCTTATTCCCGGCCTGATATCTGCTATCAATGGTAACTCGCAGTATTCTGTGATAACAACCCCACTGGTGGTCTTTCTCATCGGATTCTTCTTCCTGCTCTATGCTTACAATGCGCAGGACGGGGTATCCAAGTGGCAGAGGAAATGGGTGGAGAAGTTCAAGAGCGGTAGTGTTTCTGTGGCTTTCACGCTGATGGCCATAATAGTGATCATAGCTGGTACTATCTACGGATTCTTTGCCTTGGATGAGATATACACGTATCGCTTATCCCAGGAGGTTGTCTGGTTCGTGTATTCTGCGATGTGGTTCGTGATATTCGGGCTCATGATATATGTCGTGGGTGATGTGATAGATACGTATCTCCAAAGTAAGCTGGTAAAGCTCAGCAGCGTGACATTATGCATAAATCTGGTAGCTCTCGGATTGATAGGTACCGGTGCGTTGGATATAATGCTGAATTACTTCAATATAGGTGTAGTCGGCACGACGATATATGCGCTAGAGCTGGCGGCAGGCATATTCGTTGCTTTTGCGGGAACCTTAGTCATACGGCTCATAAAACAATCATACCTCAACGGTGAGTCTGAGAATCATGATATACTCTGAGTGGGAACCATGGTATCTTGAGATAACGGACGATATGGGATACGATCGTTCTTTGGATGACATATCTGTCAGGATACTGAGAATGGTCACAATGGGTTCCAGGCTCATCGATGATGATGAGTTGTCAGAGATGATCGGTGAAGAGGTCACGGTTTTCGGTGATTCTGCAGGTCTCGAGGAGGACATATGCAAGAAAAAACCTGTCGGGACATTCATATCGTCAGGGTCTGCCGTTCACAGACTTTTACGTATGGGGATAGTACCGGACATTGTTGTCACTGATCTGGATGGCGATGTGAAGGCTCAGATAGAGGCCAGTCAGGAAGGGGCGGTGACGTTGATACATGCTCATGGGGACAATCCTACATCCATACTGATGTATGCATCCATGTTCAAAGGGCCAGTCATGCTGACCACACAGGGGAATCCATGTTCTTCGGTCTTCAATTTCGGAGGATTCACCGATGGTGATCGTGCAGTATGTCTGGCTAGACATTTCGATGCCAAGAGGATACTGCTGGAAGGTTTCGATTTCGATAATCCCATGCCGAAGGAGAACTGCGATCCACAGGAAAAACTCAGGAAACTCGGTTGGGCCAAGAGGATAATATATGAACTGAATCTAAAAGATGTGACTATTTCTATTCCCTGAATTTGTTTTTATATTGTTACGAGCTACCCCTCCTGGAGCGGGATGGATGGAGTTAGTCTATATCATTTTACTTATTCTCACGATAATATACGTGCCCTTTTATTTCTGGGTGCGTTATTCCCCTAAAGCTGAAAAGTACAATCTGAAGAAGTACGGTCCTGCGGTTATGTTAAGGACCAAGTTGGGTATGAGGCTGATAGACAAGTACTCCAAATATACCAGGTTCTGGAGGTTCTTCGGTGCATTATCATTGGTTCTTTCATTTATATTGATGGTGATGATAGTGTACATCCTCATAGTGGGTGTGATGAACCTCTCATCTACTTTATCATCCGGAGGGTTGGGCATAGAATATGCTTTGGCGATCCCCGGTTTGAATCCGCTTCTTCCTGTGGGCTTCGGCATAGTTGGACTGATTGTGGCGGTCTGTCTGCACGAGTTGGCTCACGGTATGCAGACGGCATCCAACGGGATGCGTGTGGATTCCACCGGCGTTCTGCATATGGTCATACCTCTGGGTGCCTTTGTGGAACCCAATGAGGAGGATGTTGCAAAAGCATCCAGAAAGGTCAAACTGCATCTTTACGCTGCAGGTATAGCAACCAATTTCATCGTTGGTTCCATAGCTTTCATGCTCTTCGCGGTTGTCATGCTAGGAGGTATATCCTCACCATATGGGGATCAGGCAGCCGTTTATGGTGTGACATCAGATTCCGAGGCTTATGAGAACGGCATACCTGCTGGGGCGATAATAGAGACAGTTAACGGTGAATCTTTCGATATTACTGATTATTCTACGACTTACAGTTGGAATCCTGGGGACGAGGTCAGCGTCACATACATCACTGAAGATTCCACTGAGACCGTTAGTATAACATGGGGAGTCTATCTAGAAAGGGTTGTGGACGGGTCGCCAGCGGATGAAGCAGGTCTAGAGGCGGGTTGGTACATACTATCATTCGAAGTAGGGGATGATTGTACTTTACTGTACTCAGCCAACCAGTTCGTTGATTATATGCAGTCCACCTATTCAGGAGAAGATATTACAATATCATGTCTGACTTCTGATGGGGAATATGTAGAAGTGTCGGTGACATTGAGCTCCAACGGTTCCGTCGGTTATCTGGGAGTCGGTACGACCACCTCAGGTATGAGTTTCGAGACTCCCAATGAGATCCTGGACATAGCTCGCAATCCGTTCTACGGTGATGATGGGCTGGTTGATTATGCAACGTCCATAATCAGTTACATCTCAGGTCCGTTCGATGGTTTCTCGCCTGTGCCGTCCTCTTGTCAATGGTGGTATGATGTTCCTGGCGATGGTGTATTCTGGTGGGTATGCAGTCTTTTCTACTGGATATTCTGGTTGGATGTCATCCTAGGTGTATCCAATGCGATTCCTGCGGTGCCGTTCGATGGAGGTTTCGTCTTCCTTGGAGGAATGGACTGGCTTATAGAGAAGCTGGGTGTGAAGGATAGGGAGAAGAGGGAACAGATGGCCGACAGGATCACGAGTTATGTGTCAATCGTGGTTTGGATGGCTTTCATAATGGTGATAGTCTCAGTTGTAATATAATTTAAAAAGGAACCGCGTCTCGTATCTGCAGACGCGGTTCCATGTTTTATCTTCACATCCCTTCTAAATTAAGTCGGTCGGTTGTTTTGCTGTCTTGTTGTTAACAGTATATATTGATTTTTGAATCCGATATGGTAAACATTACGTCGTAGTATGTTACCTATTTTGTTACCAATTATGTGTAGTCTGTTTTATCGGTTGTTATCTCAGATCACAGATGCTCGTGGCGAGTCAAGTTTTATTAGTGATCACGAGGATGCGTTAGTGCCATGTTCAATCCAGAGAAGGACTTCAACAGAAGGGTGATAGAAATGCTCGGGAGGGATGGTATGTCCATAAGTTCCCTGGCAAAGGAGTTGGAGGCCAATGGGATGAGGCATCACAGACTCATACTGACTGGTTATCTGCGTGCTCTCACGGACATGAATGTTCTCAGGGAGAGGGATGTTCCTCCTTCCAAGATATACATCCCGGTCAGGGATTCTAACGATACCATATACGAGTCTGTGGAGAAATCCGTCAGAAAGCTGTCTGAAGATCCTGAGGAGGTCATACTTTATGTTCTTCATCGTATGTTCAAACGTCCGATATTCGAATCGGAACTCAGAATGGCAGGTGTAGGGAGGGTGAACGGGAGGCCGGTCGACCCGCAGTCTTTGACGGATTGCAAGAAGATACTGAGACGTAATGGTAACGTGGTTGTCTCAGAGACCGCATATGAGCCTGCAACAGATTATCCGGAGATATATGGGGATGTCTTAGCGGATATGATCCTGGAATGCAAGGGATCCAAACATCTTGTAATGGCGACAAAGCAGACCAAATTGATGTGACGGGGCAACATTCTTTTATCTAATCCATTCATAAGGGATAAACATGACCCTGGATGCAGTCGTAGAGGCCATCAGGAGTTTTCCTGGAGTCACCCGTAAGAGACCGATACACACAATAGTCGAGAGTCTCCCGGTTTATGATTTCCCACAAGTAGCGGCATCTACTGGGGAGGATGCTGCCGCCATAGACTATGGGGACGATTACATATTGTTCGCCACAGATGGTATCATGGAGTCCCTAGTCAACACGGATCCATTCTATGCCGGGTATTATGCTGTCCTGGTCAATGTGAATGACATAGCTGCTATGGGGGGCAAAGCCATGGCGATGGTGGATGTGATGTCTCTTTCGAAGAGCAGAGTCTGCAATCAGATATTGGAGGGTATGCGTAGGGCCGTCACTAAGTTCAACGTACCTGTGGTCGGTGGACATACCCATCCCGATTGCAAGTACAATGCCATAGACATAGCGATAATCGGCAAGGTGCCTAAAGGTGACATAATCCTCAGTTCCGATGCCCGGGATGGAGACGATATAGTTTTCGTGATGGATCTGGATGGGTACTATCCAGAGGGTCTTGAATACGCTTGGGATACAACTTCGAAAAAGGATGACCTGCTTGTTCAGGATCAGATGGACATCATGACGAAGATAGCTTCTATGCATTTGGTGCATTCCGGTAAGGATATGAGCAATCCAGGGTGTGTGGGTACACTAGGGATGATGTTGGAGTGCTCCGGTATGGGGGGCACCGTGGATCTGGATATGATACCTGCACCTGAGGATGTGGATTTCATCAAATGGATCCTTTCTTATCAGGGTTGCGGATTCGTCTTCTCTTGTCCGCATGAGAACTCCGGGAAGGTTATAGAGTTGTTCGAGAAGGTATCCTGTACAGGCGCTGTGGTCGGTAAAGTGGATGGTTCCGGTAAATTGAAACTATGTCTGGGTGACGAGACCAAGGTCCTGTTTGATTTTAGTACAGATATAATAACTGGTTGCAAAAAGTCTTGAAAGTGTTAGGCCACAGGGGTGGACACCGCATCCCAATCCAAGTTGATCACATCATTTCTCAACCCTGCTAACCCGCAAACGTCAGTAGTTCAGGGTAAGGCTGCTCCCGTCAGGGCCTGACCCGGTTCCCCCGATTAGCGTACGGATGACAACCCTCCGGTTGTCACTCATGCGTACACTGACTCTGCAGGACAAGATCTCATAGTCACTTTGTGAGCTTGAACGATCAGCGTTGCCGCCCCCTGCTGTCACCCCCGCTATTGACGATTGCGGGTGTAGGGCACGCCAAGCTCCCCGGTCAAGCCTAACGGATGCACCATCACTTGTCAATATTTAACATCTTCTGGGTGGTTTTCTGTGTACAGGTTTAATCTGGACAAATAATTATATATCGGATTACGGATGGTACCGTGACAATTGTTAGCACGTGACAGGGTGGAATGTTGATGAGTTTCTTTGGATTAACCGACCCATGGATATGGGCATCCTATGTTGGATGTTTTGCTTGTTTGGTAGTTTGTGCCGTATATTATCTCCATTGCAGGAATGTAAAAGGTGATGAGGATGACTGACACTTCCATATCTATGCCGATATTCCTTGTCATGATGGTCATATTCATAGCTGTGACCGTGGCACTCGGCGTCTTCGGTTACAGGAACACAAAAAGCAATCAGGATTACCTGCTTGGAAGGAACAAAAGCAATCCTGTGGTCATAGCCCTTTCGTACGGTGCTACTTTCCTGAGTGCATCGGCCGTCATAGGTTTCGGGGGTCAGGCTGCGGTTCATGGTTTGTCTCTTATGTGGTTGTGTTTCCTGAACATGTTCATCGGACTCATGGTGGCATTCGTGCTTTTCGGTAAGCGTACTAGGAGGCTCGGTAAGAGCCTGAAGGCATCGACTTTTGCGGATCTTCTGGGAAAGATATACAAGTCTAGGGGAATCCGTGCTTTCACTGCGTTGATAATCATCGTCATGATGCCCATATACTGTGCCGCGGTCCTCAAAGGTGGTGTCAATTCCCTGGCAGTAATAACCGGGCTTACAGATTACTACGATCTCATTCTTCTCGGTCTGGCCTTCGTCGTCGGCGTGTATGTGGTGTACGGCGGTATAATCGCCGTCATGTACAATGACGCATTCCAAGCTATTGTCATGTTCATAGGCATGGCCATAATATTGGTGACCACCTACGTCACATTGGGTGGCATAACATCCGCGAATTCAGCGCTTGTGAGTCTCTGGGATCAGAATGTCTGGACATCCACAGGTACGCTCAGCGGTTTCAACGGATGGGCTTCTTTCGCGGATTTCGGCTCCAACGAGTGGTTATTGGTCGTGACAACCTTCATACTCGGTGTGGGTATAGGTGCCGTGACCCAGCCTCAGTTGGCTGTCAGGTACATGTCTGCGAAAGATGACAAGACGCTCGAGAAATCGATGATAATCGGTGCAGTTTTCATATTCCTCATTGTCGGAACAGCGTATACCTGCGGTGCTTTGAGCAACGTGTACTTCTTCAACGAATACGGTCAGATCGCTTATCAGTATGTATCGCTAGGTGTGGATTACATAATCCCGTCCTTCGTCATGGATCTGTTCAGCGGTATAACGTTCGGTGATGTGTTCGTGTCCCTGTTCCTTATGGCTCTACTGTCTGCGTCCATCTCCACGATAAGTGCTTTAATGCACACCATCGGGGCCGCTGGAGGATACGATATCTATACGCTCCTCAAGAACAGGGGTAAGCTCAGTCTGGTCGATTCGCAGTCCGTGAAGATCAACCGTATATTCACCACGGTTGTCTTGGTGCTCGTTGTTGTTTACTGCTACCTCATGCCTTCTGATATAATCGCCAAGGCTACAGCTCTGTTTATGGGTATGACGGCTGCGGCTCTGCTGCCTACATACGCACATGGATTGTATTCCAAATCCCCTAGGAAGGATGCAGCTATAGCAAGTATAGTCGCCGGTACGGTCTCATACATGTTCTGGGCATTGTTCATATGCAAAGCAACATCCGTGTTCCTCCCCATATGCAAGGTACTGACCGGGAATCAGGTTCTCTTCATAGATTCCTTCCTGCGTTATGTGGATCCGCTGATGATCGCCTTGCCGATATCGATCGTGACCATGGTCGCGGTACTGTATCTCAGGAAGGGACCCGCAGGCGATACCAGGAACAATGACGGTACAGTATCGGATGGAGATATGTCCACAGAATGAAGAAGATTTAAGATTCTGATATGCATGTTGATGTATGGCCGAGAAAGCTCTCGAACTGAGGAACGTATCCGTCGTACGCGGCGGTAAAAGGATATTGGATTCAGTGGACCTTGACATAGGGTCGGGAGAGAATGTCGCAATCATCGGACTCAATGGTTCAGGCAAGACAACATTGCTGAAGCTTCTTAGGGGGGATATCCTCCCATTCTATGACTCAGAGAACCCGCCCATGATGCGTATATTCGGAGAGTCCTCATGGAGCATATTCGAACTTAGGAGCAAGATGGGTGTCGTGTCGATGGATCTCCAGAACCAGTTCAGACATGACACCAAGGTCTCCGAGGTCATAGCATCCGGATACTTCGGGAGTCTGGATGTGTTCAGGAACATGGACATAACGAACCAGATGGTGAAAAAGGTCTATGACATGGCTGCCATGATGGGCATAAAGGATCTCCTGGACAGGGAGGTGGAAGGCCTGTCTCTCGGTGAGATGAGGCGTACACTCATAGCCAGGGCTCTTCTGACCGATCCCAAGATGCTGATATTGGATGAGCCGATGACGGGTCTGGATGTGGTGATGGCCTCCAAATTCAGGAAAATGTTCGATATACTTATAGGTCAGGGGGTCAATATAGTGATGATAACCCATGACTTGACCGACATACCTCTGTGTATCGACAGAGTGATCATGTTGAAGGACGGTAGGAAGTTCGCTGACGGAAGTAAATCAGAGGTTCTGAATTCCAAAACTGTCAGTAACGTTTATGGGGCACCGATAAAGGTCGAGTGCACTGATGGCATATATCATATGCATCTGCTGTGAGGGGGAATTGATATGAAAGTAATATGTCCGGAATGTGGAAATGAGATACCGGAGGATTCGGATTTCTGTTATCATTGCGGTCGCTCGAGCAAGGATGCCATAAAGATCGGCGACGAAGGGAATGTCATACAGGGAAACAACATCTGCAAAAGGTGTGGTTCTGAGGTCAAACCTACGGATATGTTCTGTCAAAATTGTGGATTTCCGGTGACACAGGACCAGGTGACGGTGCTTTTCAAGCCCAAGATGGTCAAGAATGGCTGGATAGGTATACTTCTTGCCTTGATACCCGGTTTCATCAGTATATTCGGATTGGGTCATCTCTGGTTCAGGAGATACAAACGTGCTGTGATGTACATTGCGATATCGATACCCATGGTGTATTTCTCATATTTCGCGGACATTACATCGTATCTCAGTACCTTGGTGTTCCTAGCAAGCATATTCATCTATCTGCTGCAGGCAATGGAAGTGCTGATGTTGGCATACATGCCTGGCGGACGTAACGGCAGTAAGAAGGAGTGACATGTCTGAGGATTGGACTGAGAAATACAGGCCGAAGACCCTCAAGGATGTCATCGGTAATCCATCGGCCACGAATGAGCTCATGGCGTGGGCCCATTCATGGGATTCGGGCATCCCTCCCAAGAGAGCAGTAGTTCTAATCGGTACTCCGGGAGTTGGTAAGACGACATCCGCTGAAGCCCTTGCTTCCGATATGGGCTGGGGAATAACGGAGATGAACGCCTCGGATCAGCGTACAGGTGACATGATACGCGAGATAGCCACAAGAGGGGCGCAGACCAATACGTTCGATGACAGCGGGAACTATCTCGATATCAAAGAGGGTGGAAGGAAGCTGATCGTATTGGATGAGGCCGACAGTCTGTTCGGTTCTGTGGACCGCGGTGCCATGCCTGCTATAAATGAGCTCATAAAGACCACGATGCAGCCGGTCATCCTGATAGTGAACGACTTCTATGCATTGTCCAGGAAGAGCTCTGTGATAAAATCAGATACGATACAGATCACATTCAGGAAGCCCACCACAAGAGCGATATCCGCTGCGTTGGCATCAATCGCGAAAAAGGAGAACGTCCGTCTGGATGCAGGGGTGCTCGACAAGATAGCCTCCAATGCGAACGGTGATATGCGTGCAGCGGTGAGGGATCTGGAATCCCTATCGTTGGGCGTTCTCAACGTATCTGCAGAATCTGCGGATTCGATATCGGAGAGGAATGTCAAGAAGGACATGTACGCGGTCATAGATGCGATATTCAGGAGGAACGATCCGGCAAATGCGAGGTCTCTTCTGTCCAAGACCGATACGGATCCAGAGACTGCGATGCTGTGGGTGGATGAGAATCTCCCCTACGAGTACCGTGATCCCGGGGATCTGGTGAGGGGTTATGAGAAACTCTCCCGTGCGGATATATTCCTGGGAAGGGTACACAGGCGTCAGTATTACAGATTCTGGGCATATGCAAGCGACCTCATGACCATGGGAGTGTCAACGGCCAGGATGAGCGGTCTTGTATCACATGATAGGATACGTTTTCCCATGTATCTCTCGAAGATGTCTCGTTCCAAGGGTATAAGGGAGTTGAAGGGCTCGGTCTGTTATAAACTTGCGATGTTGAACCACACCTCCACCAGGAGGGCGGAGTATGATGTGCTTCCGATTGTGAAGCAGCTCTGCAAGAACTCCGAGGATTACAGGGTCATGTTGACTAGGGACGTGATGCTTACACCGGAAGAACTGGCTTACCTGTTGGATAAGAAGATGGATTCAGAGCAGGTGAAGTCAACCATCCTAAAAGCGCAATCCAAGGCCGATACGGTGAAAACCATCCAGGAGAAACCGGATATCAAATCTGTCGACGATGTCGTGGATAGTGAGCCTCTAATTATAAGTGAGGACACGGATACGGTTCCTTCCGAAAAACCGAAAACCGACAAAAAGAAAGCAAATCAGCGTAACCTCTTCGATTTCTAAGGTGTTCAACATGGATGATTCATACCGCGAACTTCTGATACGTCAGCAATACAGATTGTACAAGGATCATGCGGCAGTAAAGCTCTGTCATTGGATGAAGGAGAGCATGCTTCATGAACGGCATTGCTACAAACAGGATTTCTACGGCATAAGCAGCCACAGGTGCTTGCAGATGACCCCTGCCATCAACGAGTGCAGCCATCAATGCACGTTCTGTTGGAGGGTAGAAGGCAGGGATTTCGAGGTCCGGGACTGGGCGGAGCCCAAAGAGATGCTGGATGCGTTGATAGAACAGCAGAGGCTTCTAATATCGGGTTTCAAAGGGGATCCAAGATGCGATAGGAAGATGTTCGAGGAGGCATGCAATCCCAATCAGGTTGCCGTTTCTCTCGCAGGTGAACCGATAACGTATCCGTACCTGTCTGATTTCTTCAAGGAATGTCATAGTCGCGGCATGACCACCTTCCTTGTGACCAATGGTACATACCCCGAGAGGATAGAGGCTTTGGACACGTTGCCCAGGCAGATGTACGTCACGGTTGCGGCACCAAATGAAGAGGTATATCGTAAGGTTTGCCGTCCGAAGGTCAGCGATGGTTGGCAGAGGATCATGAAAACATTGGAACTTTTCCCATCTCTAGAGACTCGGACTGTGATAAGGCACACACTCGTTAAGGATCTGAATTTCGGATGGTTGGAGGATTATGCCGCATTGGACAAGATTGCGGACCCTGATCTCATAGAACCCAAGGGCTATGTATTCGTGGGAGGGTCAAGGGAGAGATTATCTCTGACTAACATGCCATCTTTCGAGGAGATAAAGGAGTTCTCTTCTAGATTGGGTGATCTCGTGGGGATGGATCTTATAAAAGAGAGGCCTGACAGCAGGGTCGTACTCCTGGGTCCGAGCGATATAGACACGGACATCGTAAAATTGTGTTCTAAAGGGTTTACATCCTGAACGAAACATACAGGATAATGATGATATTCATTGCCAAGAACAGGTAGACCAGTTTGAACTTCATCTTCCTGGTCTTGTGCCTGAAGAACCTCATGCCGGCAGTGGCGCCGATCGCTCCGAAGAACGAAACCGTCAGGAGTGACGACTCAGGTATCCTCCATTCCTGTTTCACAGCTCTGTGCTTGTCCATGCCGTACATGGCGAAGGCTATCAGGTTGATGACAATGTATATCAGGAGTACGATTTCCATGCCATCCATGTTCAAACACGCTGTTTGGAAATGAAATCGTCGACTATGGTTTCGAAACCTTCCTCATTCTTCTCAGTCTTACCACTGAAGAAGACTGCATCGGATATTCCGAGTGTCTCAGATACACCGTCGCACTGTTTCTGTCCCTTTTCCTCATCGAACAGACAGCAAATGAAGAGTGACGTCTTCTTCTTTGCAATCTCATCTTTGTTGTTCTCAAGGAAGCTTACTAGTGCCTTGTAGGGTTTTCCGGCATGTATACCGGTTCCAAAGATCAGTTTGTTGTATGCTGTAAGGTCGATCGTAGTCTGTTTCTTCAAATCGAACAAGTCCGCGTCCAAAGCCTTAGCTATGTATTTCCCGGTCTTCTTCGTTTTTCCGGTGACCCCGGATGAAAATATTATCGCAGTTGTAGGTTGCATTCCAATCCCGAAAACTGCATTGCCATAGGCATTATTAAGAATTGTGCAAATCAATCAGGAATCAACTTCACATGCACGGTCCTGGCTCTGGGTCCGTCGAACTCGCATATGAATACGCCCTGCCATAATCCGAGTACGATTTCCCCATCATCCACTATGACGGTCGCTGACGATCCCACCACGGATGTCATTATATGGGCATAGGAGTTCCCTTCCTTGTGTTTGAATTCGAATCTGTCCGGGAATGATTCCCTTAGGCCGAACATTATGTCATCTCTGACGTCAGGATCGGCGTTTTCGTTTATTGTGATCCCTGCAGAGGTGTGTGTTGAGAATACGACGGCTATGCCGCTTTTGAAGTTGTTCTTGGAGATCACATAACGTATGTCGTCCGTTATGTCCATCATTCCGAACTCCACGGTATGGACGGTGATCTCTGTGCTGTTTACCATAAAACGTAATGTTGATACCGATAAAAAATGTTTATGGGGATGCCAACCCCCATGATCTGTGAACTCAGAATTTACTTCCCAGTTCCGCGGCCTGGTCCATGATCTCCTTGGAATTCTTGGCGGTATCCAAGGGGTTTCCGTTGTAAACGGCTATTTTACCGATTGGTTCGAATTTGAGGAAATCTCTCACAACCTTCTCCATCTTGTCAGCAAGTTCATTGGCTCCTCCCATACCGCAGGATGTCACAATGGCAACTTTCTTGCCTGCTGCGATGTTGGGGCTGAAATCACCGTTGAGGAAGCTGTAGAAACGGTCTTCCAGAAGTCTGTACTGTCCGCATGCCTCTCCGAAGTAGACAGGTGATGATAATATTACACCTTCTGATTCCCTTATGGCATCTATGACCTCTGACAGATCGTCCTTTGTGATGCATCTGCCGCTCTTCTTACACGCATTGCATCCCTGGCATCCTTTCCTGTTGGTCATCGGGTTAAGATAGAAGATCTGTACTTTCTTTCCGTTCTTCATCGCAGAGTCTGCAATCGCATTGACTACTGTGTCACAGTTACCGCCCTTTCTGGGGCTGGATATTATCGCCACTATTGACGTTTGAATCACCAGGTTACTAATGGTAACTAACCATATAAAATGTTTGTTAGAGAATTTTGAAATAGTAACAGGTAGTAAGGGCATCTATGGCGAGCAAAAGCAATGCACCGAGGATGGATTGCGCTGTAGATGCCACTATGTCGGTCATAGAGGGTAAGTGGAAACCCACGGTCCTCTGCAAGCTGTTGGTCAAGGGAGATATGAGGTTCTCGGAACTCCTCTCGGAGATTCCTCAGGTATCACCGAAGGTGCTGACCAACCAATTGCGTGAACTCGAGAGGGATGGTTTGATCACCAGGACAATATATGCGGAAGTGCCCCCGCGCGTGGTTTACAGCATAACGGACCGCGGCAGGAGTCTGGGGCCTGTCCTCAAGGCGTTGGCAGATTGGGCCCTTGACAACATATTCATTAACATGGTCGTCTTCGACAAAAGTGTGGATACTGACACATCGGTTTCTTCGTCACGTACATGAGGTATTTCTCATTGTTCGATTTTTTAAGAGTACGTGTTCTACGAATGGGTGCGTTATTCTGAACTTATTTTCACAGGGACGGTCTCATCAAGGATCAACGAGTCTTTTCGTACCAAACAATCATATGCCAATATTTTGACTCCTTTGGCCTGTGCGTCTTTCAGTGCTTTCCCGAATTCCGGATCCATATCGTAGTTTGGTTCGAAGTGTTCCATGCCCTTCAGCTGTATGATAAAAAGCACTATCGGAGTGTATCCCGCATCAATGGATTCCTTCAATTCCCTGACATGTTTCAATCCACGGGAGGTCTTGGCATCCGGGAACAGTGCGATACCGTGATTCTCCAAGGTTACGCCTTTAACCTCTACGAGGTAGTGTGTGTCTCCGGATTCTGCATATATGTCTATCCTGGAGTCACCTATTCTGTATTCAGGTTTCACGACGTTCAGCGGTCCCAATATGTTTTCCAAAGACTCCAATGCCACCGCGTTGGGTGCCTGTGAATCTATGTTTATGAGGAGATCTCCTTTGTAAGCTGCTACGAGGTCGTATCCGGTCTTCCTGTTGCTGGGTTCATCAGCCTTTTCCAACAGGACCCTGGTCCCTCTGATAAGTATCTCCTTGCATCTTCCCGTGTTCTTGACGTGGCATCTCACGGTGGATCCGTCCAGATTCACCAGTGCTATGAATCTGTTGGGCCTTTCCAGGAATGTCCCCTCGACTATGTTGTGGTATCTCATCTCGTCCACTTGAGTATCGGGACATCGCCGCGAGGATGTTCCTCTATGGATGCAGGTCTCCCCAATGTTATGCACCCGATGTAGTTGCAGTCCGACGGGACATCGTTTTCCTCTCTGAATGTGCTGTAGTAGCCAAGTCCTGCGGCCATACCTATCCAACATGTACCGTAGCCCATCGATTTAGCGGCTATCATCATGTTGCCGATGGCGAGTGAACCATCCTCTACCGGTGTGGCTGCGTCTTCCGATGCGAACACGAAGATGACCGCTGGGGCCCCATAGAATATGTTTGAACTCTTGTCATTGGCTATCTTGTCTAGGACAGGGTGCGAGTTACCTGTGCTTTCGCAATCATGAATGTAGAGTTCCTTCGCCAACCTGCTGTACCTTTCGATCATGTCGTTGTTCTGAACTATCACGAATCTCAGTGATTGGGTATTCAGTCCGTTTGCGGCCTGGAATCCTGCTTTGAGGATATCCATGATATCATCATCGGATACATTATCACAGGTATACGATCTGACAGAGGTCCTCGAGAGTATGCATTCCATGGTTTGGTTCATGTCATCGTCATTGCGTAATCACGATATAACTGTTGATGAAAGGTTTGAAATCTGCTATGTTGCCAATTCGTACATAGTTTAATATAGGGTCCTCTTCGCTAACCGTCCTCATGGACGCCTATCATATAACAAACCCCGAGATCGTGGAACTCAAAGAAACGATGGGGTTCCGTGTTGGAATGTCTCATTGGAAAGATTTCGCAGCCAGTCATCCGGATGGGTGCACCAGCCAGGAACTCATAGAGCTTGTAAAGAAGTGGATGAATCCTCCTTATGAGCAACAGAACCTGGATGGATACCTGCAGAGCATATTGAAGCTGTTCGTCAATTTCATAAGGGGTAATTCTTTGGATGCCCCGATAATGAAGTGATCACGGAGTAGTGTTCGAATGACGGTATCATTCATAACGCCGCTCATCTGTTCGTTCGCGACGATCGTGATGGCGTTCTTTACATACGGATATGTTAGGGATTGGATGCAGGATCGCAGTGACTCCAAAGGGACGAGGATGCTCATTTTCGCATTGGCAGTCCTAATCGTGTTCATAATCGGAACCGTCTTGGCATATCTGATGTCATTCGGCGTGTTGTGAACATTCACAAAAATGATGCCGTTCAACGGCGTTCAAACTCCTTCATCATAGTTCTTTTAAAATTGATCAATGCTTTTCTGTTTATCTTCCAGGAGTGTGCCAGTTCAATGAACTTTATTGGATCCTCATCACATCAAGATCGATGATTTTAAGTTATCTATATATAGAAGAACAAACAATCAAAGATAGGAATGGTCAAGAACCATAGGAAGTGAATCAATGGCTAAGAAACAGTTTAAGGCAGAATCCAAACGTCTTTTGGATATGATGGCTAATTCGATATACACTCACAAGGAGATCTTCCTGCGTGAGGTTATTTCTAATGCCTCCGATGCTATCGACAAATTGAATTACAGGGCCATGACGGATCCCTCTTCAGGTGTGGACAAGGATTCCCTCATGATCAAGGTGAGCGTCGACAAGGATGCTCGTACGATAACGGTGTCCGATAACGGTATAGGGATGACGAAGGAGGATATGGACAACAATCTAGGAGTCATCGCGCACAGCGGTTCCTTCGATTTCAAAGCTGATGCCGGCAAGGAATTGGATGCCAACATAATCGGACAGTTCGGTGTTGGTTTCTATTCCACATTCATGGTCTCCGATAAGGTCACAGTCGTCTCGAAGGCATTCGGTTCCGAACAGGCTTATCGTTGGGAGAGCGAGGGGATAGACGGTTATACGATAAAGGAATGCGAGAAGGATGGCGTGGGCACGGACGTTATAATGCATATAAGGTCTGATGAGGAGGATCCGGAATCAGAGGATTATCTGGAGTCCTACACTCTGGAGGATCTGATCAAGAAGTACTCGGACTACATACGCTGGCCGATACACATGAATGTGGAGTCCGGCGAGTATGTCGAGACGGACGAGAAGGATGAGAAAGGCAAGCCCATAAAGAAGTACGTTACCACCGTGAAGGACAAGGTCATCAACAGTATGGTCCCTGTGTGGCAGAAGAGCAAATCAGAGGTCTCTGACGAGGAATGCATGGAGTTCTACAAGAACAAGTTCCATGATTTCGAGGACCCGATATCCGTTGTGCGTGTCAATGCAGAGGGAACTGTAAGCTACAAAGCAATGCTGTTCATACCTTCGAAGGCGCCTTACGATTTCTACACCCGTGATTTCCAGCCGGGACTCCAATTGTATTCCAACGGCGTCATGATCATGGAGAAGTGTGCGGATATGCTCCCCTTCTGTTTCAGGTTCGTGCGTGGTGTGGTGGATTCCCCCGATTTCTCATTGAACATCTCCAGGGAGGTCCTCCAGCACGACCGTCAGCTCAAATCCATAGAGGCCAACCTTACCAAAAAGGTGAAGGCCGAGTTGGAACGTCTGATGAAGGACGATCGTGATAAGTACAACTCTTTCTACCGTAACTTCGGTCGTCAGATAGAGTACGGTGTGGTGGATTCCTACGGGATGCACAAGGACCTGCTGAAGGGCCTCCTGATGTTCCATTCCGCCAACACCGGCGATATGACGACATTCGAGGAGTATGTGAAGGCAATGCCCGAAGGTCAGGACCGCATATACTACATATCGTCCGATACCTTCGAGCATGCCAAGAACCTTCCTCAGACGGAACCTGTCAAGGACAAGGGTTACGACATACTCTGTCTCACGGAGGATGTGGACGAGTTTGTGATGAACGCCATACAGACATATGACGAGAAGAAGCTCTGCAACATAACCACCGACGATCTTGGATTGGAATCCGAAGAGGATAAGAAGGAGGCTGATATCAAGACCGAGGAGTCCAAGGATCTGTTGGATTTCGTCAAGGAGACCCTGGGTGACAAGGTCAAGACGGTGAGGCTGTCGAAGAAACTGAAGAATCACGCGGTACTGTTAACTTCTGAAGGACAGGTCAGCATAGAGATGGAGAAGTATTTCGCGGGTCTCCCGGGTGCTGATGAGCAGAAGGTCAAAGCCGACCGTGTGCTGGAGTTGAATGCCGATCACAGTGCCTTCAAAGCCCTGGAGGCGGCATACGTTTCAGATAAGGACAAGGCCGCAAGAATGGTCCGGATAATGTACGATCAGGCGGTGATAGTCGCGGGTCTTCCCCTGGACGATACCGTGGGTTATTCCGACTTGGTGTTCGGTCTGTTTTGAAACCATGCGGGCCCTCGGGCCCGCTCAAACTCAACAATGTCTGGGGGTCCTCTTGATCCTTGCACCGCAGTAAGGGCATGCACGGAGGTCAGAGTATGTCCTGTCTCCCAACACGACATCATCGTAGAACCTGTCAGGAGAGTCTCCCTCGATTCTTTCGTAATTCTTAGCGAATTCATTGCAGCATATGGATTCAAAACACACGCTGGAACGTATCAGCTCACCGGTGATATTCTTGAGGAATCCCCTTTCGATATCATCTGCCTTCGAACGGCAGTCGTATATGGCTTCGATCAACCAAACCGGTACGCATTCATCCAGGGCTTTCTCGAAAAGGGCTTTCGCGATGAGACATGATTCGATGTCTCCTCTGGATACATACTCTTTTCCGATCTCCAGTAGGGATTCTGGATCCTTTCCATAGGACAGGGATTCCAAAATGTCATCATTTGTCTTGGTGGTCTCCAATCTGCATCTGCAGAAAGGACATTCACACATATCCTGGACGACATCCTTTATTTTTCCGTCACCATACACCTTCCTGTTCCATCTTATGAACATGGAGCCATCATCATTCTCCACAGTGCATTCTCCCAGTATGCTGTCGAGGTCCCTGCAGCATTTCGTTTCGAATCCCCTGTCAGATATGACAAGATGTCTATCTGGATCTCTGCGGTCGTACTGTGTGCCATATGCTTCCATACCAGGCCCTTCGGCAGCCTCGCGGTACGGTCTGCGGAGGTGTTCCGCCGCTTCCAGATAGTATATGAGGGCGGAGTATGGGGATTTGTATGTGCCATCTCCCTTCTCGTGTCTTCTTCCCATGGCCACGCATTCATAGAGGCCCATGCTCTTAGCCTTATCATGTTCGTGGTCCGGGGTGTCCATCACATCTGATGGATCGAGTACTATGTCGTATCCGTTCTCTGCGAGGTATCTGTGAGGGGTCTCATCCTTCTCCGATAGGCCGTCCATGAAACTGGTTAGGGTTTTTCCGAATGTCCTGCGATCTATCAGGTGACCGGTATCTTCCAGGATTATGCATTTACATCTGGGCATCGATTCAGCATACTCCATCATCATATCCGATCCGGTGATATCCTCCTCTCCGCAGACCATCATGGCCGGTATGTCGAGTCCTCTCAGATTCTCACTTACCGACAGGCCGTTGATTTTACCATTAGATATCGTCTCGACAGGTCCGAACATGACTCTGTACAGTTCCTCTTTCGACAGGAAATCCGTATCTGCTATGAAATCGGGTCCGTTCCTCGCCAGATGTTCGCTGTACAGCGGTCTGCAGGCGGCAGCCAGTTCCTCTCCCAAGAGGTTCTCCGATCTGCATCTCAATATCTCCTTACGGAACTGGTCGGGCAGTTCGGAAATCAGGATGTCCATCCTTCTGCTCCAATGGGTATCATCCAGGAACGGGGACATCAATGCGAGCCCTTTCATACATTCCGTGCCGTATTTTCCGATGTAGGCACATGCCAGGAAAGATCCCCACGACGATCCGCAAAGTACGAATCCTGTTTTATCCAGTCCCAGTCTGAGGATCATCTCCCTGAGCTGTTCGATGAACATGTCAAGGGAGTACTCGTCCGGGTCTGAGGCATGCCATGACTCACCGCAACCGTATTGATCGTATGTGATCACAGGATAGGGAACGCATATGCCGAATATTTTGGACGGATCGGATGTACCAGGACCTCCGTGCAGATACAGGATGGGCAGTCCATCCTTTATGCCGTTGTCATACACGGCGGTCGGGCCGCATGCTGTCCTTACAATGTTATCCATGAGGATATGATGAGTTTAAGCGGAAATAGTGTTTTCCATGCCGTATCCTGTAAAAAATGGATACGGCATTGTTGGTTTCAGTGTTTACCGCATTCACAGGTGTGCTCGTGGCCTTCCTCGTGTCCATGCTCGTGACATTCCACATCGGGATTGAATGAAAGGTTCCCGGAGGCCAGCATCTCCACGCACTTGTCAGCGTTCCCAGATACTCCCGGGTAGAGGCTGATACCGTTCGCGGTGATCATCTCCTTGGCACCGTTGCCTATACCTCCGCATATGAGGGCATTCACGTGGTTCTCCAGAAGGACGTTTATCAGCCCTCCATGGGAGTTCCCGTTGTTCCCGATAACACTGGAACTGCTGATTCCTCCGTTCTCCACGTCGTATATCTTGAACTGTTCGGTTCTTCCAAAATGTTGGAAAACCTCTCCTTCCTCGTAGGTTACAGCGACCTTCATATAATCACCTTAAGGGCCGTTAATGTAGTTACATATGATAAACATACCGATTGGATGGGTGTTTATATCTTCATAAAACCATAACGAACGATATCATCAAATGTCTGAAATAGCGATATTTTTGGTTCCATTCGAATACGAAATTAAGGACTACAATGCATAATAATATACATCAATGTAGATAATTATATATTGAATAGCAGTTTACTTGGTTCAAGGACACAGTTTCAGACGCAGATCGTCTATGTGTTGTCCGGGAGTCGAGAACATGATCCATCCAACTTTAGAAGAGGTGAGGGGCATTGCCTCAGAAGGTAAGTACAGAGCTGTTCCGCTGAGTATGGAGATGCCTTCGGAAAACAGGACACCTGTGGATGTCCTGCGCATCCTGAAGAACGTCTCAGGTCACTGCTACATACTGGAATCTGTAGAGGAGGATGCAACATGGGGAAGATACACCTTCCTGGGTTATGACCCGAAGGTGTCGATAACATGCATGAACGGCGATATGAAGATCGGTTCCTTCTCTTTGAAGACCGATGATCCCGGGAAGTACATAAGGCAGGTCATGGATGAGCATAAAAGCCCCAAGATGCCAGGTATGCCGCCGTTCACCGGAGGGTTGGTGGGTTATTTCTCGTACGATTATCTGAAGTACTCCGAGAAGACACTCAGACTGGATGCAAAGGACACGGAGGGTTTCAAGGACGTGGATCTGATGCTTTTCGACAAGGTCATAGCCTTCGATAACAAGGAACACAAGATCATACTGATGGTCAACATGGACCTCTCCGACCCTGAGACGGACTACAACCGTGCGATAATGGATCTGCATCAGATGAAGGGCCTCATAACCGAGGGCAAGCCCAAGGAAGACATCCCTGGGAAGATGATCACAGAACTAATCCCGATGTTCAATGAATCCGAGTACTGCTCCATGGTTGAGAAGGCGAAATACCATATAAAGGAAGGCGACGTGTTCCAGATAGTCCTGTCGAATCGTCTGGAGGCTGAATACGAGGGCAGTCTTCTAGGGACATACCAGGCACTCAGACATCTCAATCCTTCACCGTACATGTTCTATTTTTCCGGATCGGACATGGAGGTCGCAGGTGCATCTCCGGAGACTCTAGTCAAACTGGAGGACGGGATCCTGCACACATTCCCCTTGGCGGGGACGAGGCCCAGAGGGAAGACGGAAGAGGAGGATTTGAGGCTTGAGAGGGAGCTCCTGTCAGACCCCAAGGAGCTGGCGGAGCATAACATGCTTGTGGACCTTGGAAGGAACGATATAGGGAAGATCAGCAAATTCGGGACCGTGGAGGTCGAGAAGTACTGTTGCATAGAGCGTTTCTCCCATGTGATGCATATCGGGTCGACGGTCCGCGGGGAGATACGCGACGGACTGGATGCATTGGATGCGATAGATGCCATACTGCCGGCGGGTACCCTTTCAGGAGCACCGAAGATAAGGGCATGTCAGCTCATAAACGACATAGAGGACAATAAGCGCGGGATATACGGCGGAGCGATAGGATATGTCGATTTTGCCGGGAACATGGACATGTGCATCGCGATAAGGATAGCTTACAAGAAGAACGGAAAGGTGTTCATCAGGACGGGTGCAGGGATAGTCGCGGATTCCGTACCGGAGAACGAGCACCGTGAGTGTATAAACAAGGCAGCGGCGGTAGTCAAGGCCCTGAAGATGGCGGAGGGATCCGAATGATACTATTGATAGACAACTACGACAGTTTCTCCTACAACCTCTATCAGCTGATAGGGTCTATGGATCCCGATATAAAGGTGATAAGGAACGACGAGATGGACGTCGAGGGCGTGAAGGCTCTGAAGCCTGATGCGATAGTGTTATCCCCTGGACCTGGTAGGCCGGAGGATGCGGGGATATGTGTGGATGTCGTGCGTGAGCTGGGTGGCAGCGTACCCATACTCGGGGTCTGTCTGGGACACCAGGCCATATGCGAGGCTTACGGCGGGACGGTTTCATACGCCAGGAAACAGATGCATGGGAAGCAGTCTATGACCAGGCTCTACACCGAAAGCCCGATATTCAGGGGATGCCCCGATCAGATACCGGTCGCTCGCTACCATTCCCTGGCTGCTGTGCAGGAGACCCTGCCGGCATGCATAAGGACGATAGCGAAGAGCGAGGACGGCGAGGTAATGGCGGTTTGTCACAGAAGTTACGACGTATACGGGTTGCAATTCCATCCAGAATCCATAATGACTCCCGACGGCAAGACGATAATGCGCAATTTCCTCAATATGGTCAGGAAGTGATCCGATGATACACGAAGCTATAGTAAAAGTTGTCAACAAGATGGATCTCTCCTATGAGGAGGCATACAAGGTCATGGACGAGATAATGTCCGGTAATACCTCTCAGATACAGAACGCGGCCTTCCTAGCCGCATTGACCACCAAGAACTCGGGGGCGGACACGATAGATGAGATATCGGGTTGTGCTGCGGCCATGAGAGCCAAGGCCACTAAGGTGGATCACGGAATGGATGTCATGGACATAGTCGGCACGGGAGGCGACGGTTCGAACAGTTTCAACATATCGACGGCTTCCGCCCTGGTCGTGGCCTCGGCAGGGGTCAAGGTGGCAAAGCATGGCAACAGGGCCGCATCGTCCAAGTGCGGTACGGCGGATTGCCTGGAAGCTCTCGGAGTCAAGATAGATGTGGGTCCCGAGAAATGCGTAGAGCTCCTGCGCGATGTGGGTATGTGCTTCCTGTTCGCTCAGAGGTACCATGCATCTATGAAATTCGTGGCACCCGTGAGGAAGGAACTTGGATTCAGGACAGTTTTCAACATACTCGGTCCTCTGACGAATCCTGCATCCCCTTCCATGCAGTTGTTGGGCGTCTACAGTGAGGCGTTGGTGGAACCCCTCGCTGAGGTGCTGATGAGATTGGGTGTTAAAAGAGGCATGGTTGTACACGGGATGGACGGCATGGACGAGATTTCGGTGTGTGATTCGACGGCTGTCTGCGAGATAAGGGATGGTACTTTCAGGTCATTCACAGTATCCCCGGAGGAGATGGGTGTCAAACGTTGCTGCAGGGAGGACCTTGTCGGCGGTACGCCCGAGGAGAACGCCATCATACTCCGTTCTGTGTTGAATGGAGAAAGGGGTCCGCGTCGTGATGCGGTCCTGGTCAATGCGGGCGCAGCCCTGTACATAGCCGATAAGGCAACCACTCTATCAGATGGAGTCAGGATGGCCGCTGAAATGATAGATGAAGGACTCGCCACTTCCAAATTGGATGAGTTAATATCTGTTTCCAATGCATGAGGGATAGTATGGAGGACATACTCAGAGCGATAGTGGAGAACGCGAGATCCCGTTTGGAGGTATCTAAATCTCTCGTCTCCACGGACGAGGTAAAGGCACGTGCATGTGCATTGTCTGCCGATACAGGATTCCCGTTCGAGCGTGCTCTTTCCAAGGAGGGAGTGTCATTCATATGCGAGTGCAAGAAGGCCTCCCCTTCCAAGGGCATAATATCCGAGGATTACCCCTTCGAGCAGATAGCTTTGGAATACGAATCGGCTGGGGCGGACTGCATATCGGTTCTCACAGAACCAAAATGGTTCAAAGGTGACATTGAACATCTGAGACGTATTGCGGAAAAGGTATCGATACCCTGTCTGAGAAAGGATTTCACCGTGGACGAATACATGATCTATGAGGCGAAGATCCTGGGGGCATCCGCCGTCCTGCTGATATGTTCGGTATTGGATACGGATACTCTCCGCAGGTACATTAGGATATGCAATTCCCTCGGTATTTCCGCTCTGGTCGAGGCACATGACGAGGCTGAGGTGTGTTCCGCCGTGGATGCCGAGGCGAGGGTTATAGGCGTCAACAACCGTGATCTGAAGGATTTCAAGGTGGACATGGGTAACAGCATGAGACTCAGGGACCTCGTGCCGGAAGATGTGCTATTCGTGGCCGAGAGCGGGATAAGCGGTCCCGAGGATGTACGTGTACTACGCGATGCTGGCGTGGATGCGGTGCTGGTGGGAGAGGTTCTCATGCGTGCCGAGGACAAGACCGCCAGGCTCAGGGAGCTGAGGGGATCGCCATGACGAAGGTGAAGATATGCGGAATCTCCAGGAAGGAGGATGTCGGGATGATAAACCGTCATAAGCCCGATTATGCCGGATTCGTCTTCGCAGAGGGTAGCCGTAGACATGTGGAACATGATCTAGCCAGGGAACTCCGTTCCATGATGGATCTCAGGATAGTAACAGTGGGCGTGTTTGTGGATCAGTCCCTATGCATGATATCGCCCATGGTGGATGATCACACAATAGGCATGATCCAATTGCACGGCAAGGAGGATGATGTGTTCATAAGGGGTATCCGCAAGGAGACGGATGTTCCGATAATAAAGGCGTTCAGTGTGAGGACTCCGAAGGATGTGGAGGATGCGGAGTCATCCGAAGCGGACTTCGTTATGCTGGACAATCAGGGCGGGGGAACGGGCAGGATGTTCGATATCTCGTTGGCAATGGAGATAAGACGTCCCTTCTTCCTGGCGGGGGGCCTAGACCCCATGAATGTGGCGGGGGCCATCGATTCGGTCGCACCATACGCAGTTGATGTGAGTTCCGGTGTGGAGACCGACAAGAGGAAGGATGAAATGAAGATCAAGAAGTTCATAGAAGCTGTAAGAGAAGAAGACAGGAAGGTTATGATATGAGTGGCAAGGGTAGATACGGCGAGCACGGGGGACAGTACATCCCTGAGACGCTGATGAATGCAGTCATAGAGTTGGAAGAAGCATACGAGAAGTACAAACGCGACCCCGAGTTCATATCGGAGCTGGACGGACTTCTGAGAGAGTACGCGGGAAGGCCGAGCAGACTTTATCTGGCCGAGAGGATGACTGCCGATCTGGGTGGTGCGAAGATATACCTCAAGAGGGAGGATCTCAATCATACAGGGTCACACAAGATAAACAACGTGTTGGGACAGGCACTCCTGGCCAAGAAGATGGGGAAGAAGAACCTGATTGCAGAGACGGGTGCAGGGCAACACGGTGTGGCGACGGCCACAGCCGCTGCGCTCATGGGGATGGGGTGCCGCATATTCATGGGTGCAGAGGACATGGAGAGGCAGGCTCTCAACGTCTACCGTATGAGGCTTCTGGGTGCCGATGTTGTGAAGGTCAGTTCCGGTACAGGTACTCTGAAGGATGCTGTGTCCGAGGCTATGAGGGCCTGGGCCAGCTGTATGGGGGACACTCATTACTGTCTGGGTTCCGTCATGGGACCTCATCCGTTCCCCATGATGGTGAGGGATTTCCAGAGCGTCATATCCAAGGAGATAAGGCAGCAGATCATGGAGAAGGAAGGCAGGTTACCCACAGCCATAATAGCATGCGTCGGAGGAGGTTCCAATGCTATTGGGTCGTTCTACGATTTCATAGGCGACAAGGATGTGCGTCTGATCGGATGTGAGGCCGCAGGTAAGGGTGTGGATTCGTTCAAGACAGCCGCGACGATAAGTACCGGTCGTCTCGGGATATTCCATGGTATGAAGTCATATTTCTGTCAGGATAAGTACGGTCAGATAGCACCGGTGTATTCTATATCCGCGGGTCTGGACTATCCAGGTATAGGTCCGGAGCACGCGTGGTTGCATGACATGAAGAGGGCTGAGTATGTTCCCATAACTGATGAAGAGGCCGTCTGCGCGTTCGAGTACCTCTCCAGGATGGAGGGCATAATCCCAGCTATAGAGTCGGCACACGCGTTGGCCTATGCGATGAAGATGGCACCTACGATGTCACATGATGATATCCTGGTGGTTACCCTATCCGGTAGGGGAGACAAGGACTGCGCCGCAATAGCGAGATACAGGGGGGAGGACATACGGGATTGAACAGGATATCCAACGCCTTCTCATTAGGCAAGGCCTTCATAGCCTTCATAACGTGCGGGGACCCTGATCTCGAGACGACTTACAAAACCGTCATAGAGATGTGTAGGAACGGGGCCGATCTCATAGAGCTGGGAATACCGTTCTCCGATCCTACGGCGGAGGGTCCGACCATACAGAACGCCAATGTACGCGCGCTGTCAGGAGGTGTGACCACCGACAAGATATTCGACCTCGTACGTGAGATACGCAAGGTCACGAATGTTCCAATGGTCTTCATGACGTATGCCAATGTGGTGTTCTCATACGGTTCAGACAGATTCATATCGATATGCAGTGAGATAGGGATCGACGGACTGATACTCCCGGATGTTCCGTACGAAGAGAAGGATGAGTTCGAGCCCATATGCAGGAAATACGGTCTGGACCTCATATCCATGATCGCTCCCACTTCGCATGACAGGATATCGATGATCTCCAAGGAAGCTCATGGATTCCTCTATGTGGTGTCATCTTTGGGTGTGACAGGTACCAGAGACAAGATAGACACAGACATAGGGTCCATGATAGACGTCGTCAGGAAGGAGACCAAGACACCTTGTGCTATCGGATTCGGTATATCCAGGCCTGAGCAGGCCACAGAAATGGCGAGTCTGAGTGATGGTGCCATAGTCGGCAGCGCCATTATCAGGATAATCGCAGAACACGGAAGAGAATCGCCTGAGTACGTGGGTCTTTTCGTCAAGGAGATGAAAGAAGCAGTCAATCGTGCAGGCTCGCGTTGATCAAACACAAGCCTGCATGATATTTTTTATTTATGCGAGTCAGAGACCATTGCAGTCGATTTCGACTGCGATGTCATTCTCAACATCACCGAGGGTAATCGTCGGTACGTCATCGATTATGGAGCCGGTGTATTCTGTACCGGTGATCTTGATTGTCACTGAATAGTACGACCCATCCATGGTGCATGTGAACACATTCAGGGATTCCTGGGTCCATTCAGAACCTTCCAGTACCGTTATCTGTGATCCGGATGAGACTGAGGAGTTCATATCTAGGTTTTTTCCATCTATATCGAACGAAAAGAGATCACAATTGTACCTGTATGTTTCGAATGAGTATACGCAATGCCCATCGTCGTTGTTCAAAAGAATTACTGTTCCTGCTGCGGCAATCAATACGATTGCAGCTGTGACGGAGATCATTGCCATTTTTTTACTGATCATGTAATCAAATCTGGCTACGCCTATATATCGGCGATTGGTCAGAGATTCATAAGCTTGTAAACCGTTTCCAAAAAAGTTTAAGTAAATGGTTTGAACAGAGTGAATATCATAAATGGGTTCGAGGAATTTCAAATGTTTTAGAGGAGTCGAATCACAGTCATAGGCCTGTGATTCGAACTTCCTCGTCAGTTTTCATCAGCTCGTCGATGAATACTGTTCGTACAGGAGATCTATGAATAGGGAGATCTGCTCCAATGCATCTGATCCTGTAGGATCGACCACCTCCACAACTATTCCTTCATCTTCCAGAGCGTCCATGTATTCGTATCCCTCGTCCGTCGGACTCACATACAGAACGTTGTTGTCCTGTTCGCTGATCATGGTTATGGCATCGCTCATAGTGGCTTCACCGTTGCCCTCTATAGCATACATAGAGATGCTCCCGTCACTCAGGTAACTGTCAGCGTACTGAAGGAGGAAGTATCTCCATGCAGGGTGCCAGACGATCACAGTCAGGTCGTTTTCGTCCAAACTGTCTATGAGGTCCGCAAGTGTTTCCATTTTCTCGTTTACTGCATCGATCTCATCCAAGTAGGCTTCGTAATTCTCTTCGTACAAGGATGCGTTATCCGGATTGAGTTCTGATAGTTTCTCCATTATGATTTCTGCAATGTCAGCAAGGTTATCGGGAGATGTCCAAATATGTGGATCTGTGCTGCTTGTGACTTCGCTGACACTGTTGCCGTCAGTATCTATGAGTTCGTCCACATAATCCGCTAACAGAACGACCTCCACCGTACTGGGTATTTCAGATACAACATCATCTGTGAGCATACTAGTCTCAAATTCCACTCCGGAGCCAATCTCAAAGTATATTACGGAATCATATAGGTCCGCTATGTTGCTTGATGATGGGGTGGCCGTATGAGGACTTTCGTCTGCGGACATAAATGATACTACATTGTACTCGTCTCCAGATATGGATTCGATAATGCTTTTTTCCCATTCCATGGTAACAGTTATAGTCTGACGGTCGTCGTCTTCCGAATTATCATATATTACGAAAGCCGAGATCGCACCGATGACAACAACCGCTGCGACAATCATTGCTATGTGTGATGATTTCATTAGTACGTGTGAGGTGGCAAATACTATTAAAGATTAGCTGTTTGGTTAATAAAAATACGATTTGCTATATATACTAACACATCAACTATTGTTAATTATTAATAAAATTAACGGGTCTTCAAAAATCATTTCTAGCCTAAGAATATGGTTGATACGGTGAAAGATATGAGAGAATATCACATTCCAATAATGTTTATCCGTCATGAACACAGAATTGCGACAGAATACACATACTTGTGCTGATGCAATCGGTTTTGCATCATATGCTGATTAGTTCGCTACATACGATATACGCTGAGATGTTGCTATCGACACCGGTAAGGATCACAGTCGGTACATCATCGATTATCGATAGTGAGGGGGATTCTTCGGTTCCAACTACTTTGATAATCACAGAGTACTCTTCTCCGTCAATTGTGCATATGAAGCCGTCTGTGGAATCATACGTCCATCCCGAACCTCCGGATATGGTTATTTCCGAACCTGATGCAACGGGGGAACAATCCATCAAAATGCTTCCATCGATGTAGAATGAGAAGTAGTTGCAGCCATTTGAATCAACACCGAATGGATTGACAGAATAACTCCATTGAGCGTATAGGGAAACATTGTAGCTTACGGCTTCTCCCACAGAATAAGAGGTTCCTTCGCCATCGGCTTGTGTGTTCCAATCAACGAATACCAGATCGTTGTTCGAGAATATGTTCTGGATAACGCTTTCGTTGGCATATGTTACTGCGGTTTCACCGTCACTCGTGATGCCTCCGTTCCCATAGTATGTAACACCTTCGACCTTATCATTTGGTATCAATATCGCGCACGCTGCGATTACCAGTACGATTGCAATGATGCTTACGATGACTATGTTCTTATTTGCCACGTTCATCGATTGAGATATCTGTATTTATCTTATGTGATGGTTCGTTACTCATAACTGTTCTTAGAACGTTTAATTTTCTAATCGTTAAAAGGAACCGATTTATTTGGATTTAGGATTCTAATATTCCTAAATCATGAATCTCAATCACAAACCAGATCAGATGCTACAAACTGTTATTTGTTAAAAAACATGTTAATAAATTGTGTTTTTTGACATAATAATCATCCATGATATGTCCTTATATTAAAAAATATCCGTTACTTATTTGTACTAGCGTATCGATATTTAACAGACTATGGATAATTATCGGAGGCGTTTTACATGAATAAGAAAGCATTCGTCATCGGATTATCGGTAGTGGTGGTTCTAGCCGCTGTTTTTGTAGCGTTTACGTACGTGAATGATACAGATACATACACCGAAGCCGATTCTGAAAAGTCTGTTCTTACTCTCAACGCAGTAGAGGGAATAGATCACTACTTGGTGAGTAAGAATGGAGGAGCTTCATGGGAGACCTATACGGGCCCCATGGAATTCCCGTCGACCATGGATAATATAGTCCTGTGGGCTGTAATGGATCCAGATTATACATTTGTGCAATGGGCGGATGGATTGACTGACAATCCTTACTATATAGGTAAGTTGCTCGGAGATGTGACGTTCACACCTGTTGTTGCAACGAATTGTACTGTTACTCCAGCTTCCGATGGAACCGGTTACACTATAGAGGCCATATCTATATCCACAACTGTTAACTATAGAGGAGATTACCAGTTCAAGGTCATACTTTCAGAAGGATATGACCTATGTGCGGACGATGTTTACGCAATGTACTCTGGAACATGCAGTAATATACTGTATTCAGTGTCCGGCAATGAAGTAGCCGTCACAGTATCCAGTATAACGAGTGACGGTGCAATAACGATCGGAGGTGTTGTAATAAACACGTACTCTGTGACGCTGCCTTCTGGAACTGGATACACAGCAGCGGCATATGGTGGATCATTCAGTCCTGTCAATTATATGGGTTCCTACTCATTTACAGTGACTCTCGAAGATGCTTACGATATGTCATCGATTACAGTTTACGCGAACGGTGTGGAGTTAAGCAGCTCCGGAGGAGTCTACACGATATCTGACATAACCGAAGATCAGGTTATGACTGTTGAGGGTGTCACGATAAACACATATTCAGTTTCAGGAACACTCACGGTCGTGGGAGGTTCCGCCAGTGGGGTCGAGGTGATATTCAATTCACCCATTGGGCCCCATACAGCAACTACAATTTCTGGAGGGTCGTTCACGATTGAAGGCGTGCATTATGGATCAGATGGAACCATAATTGCATTCATACCTGGATTCATACAGACCGTTTCAGTTTCAATAGAATCAGTGGAGTCCGATCTATATGATCAGGACATAACTTTAGAAATAACCACGTATTCTATCATATCATCTTCCGGTACAGGATATACAGTCGAGGCTTACGGAGGCTCATCCAGTCCTGTGGATTACATGGGTTCCTATTCGTTCACGGTAAATCTCGAAGATGCTTACGATATGTCCTCGTTCACAGTGTATGTGAACTTCGTGGAGTTAAGCAGTGTTGGTGGAGTTTACACTATAACCGACATAACAGAGGATCAGACGATAATCGTCGATGGTGTGACCATAAACACATACTCTGTGACATTGCCGTCCGGAACAGGATATTCTGCCGAGGCATACTGCGAATCAACGAGTCCTGTAGACTACGGCGGTAACTTCTGTTTCATTGTGAACATAGATCTCGGTTATGGCGCATCCTCGATGATCGTCAAGATCAACGGTTCTGTGATAGAAGCGGATGCAGGAGTCTATACTATAACCGACATAACCGCTAATCAGGTGGTTACTGTGGAAGGGGTCGAAGTGGCCCAATACTCGGTTTCTGAGACTGAGGAGCATGCAACCATAAACATAACCTCTGGAGTCACCGGAGGATATGCTGAATATGGTACGGACATAACCCTAACAGCAGCCGCTGATTCCGGTTACATGGATCTCGTCGTCGGTTATTACATAGGAACCGGAGGATACACCATAGTTTCACCTGTGAGTGGTGTCTACACCATACCTGGCGATGAGATTCTAGGTGATGTCATAATAGTCGCATCTGCGTATGCTGTGCCCACGTACACTGTAACGCTAACTTCAGGTGATGGTTATTACTACTATTGTACGGAATCACTGATCGTACCCCAGGGCGGGGACTTGAGTTTCTCAGTGTTGCTGGAGGAGGCGTACGACGAGTCTGTGATAACAGTGAAGACGAACGGTACGACTTTGACTGCTGTCGGAGGTGTTTACACAATAACTGACATAACATCCGACCAGACAGTCACTGTAGAGGGTGTGGAACTCAACACCTGTACCGTGACGCCTGCTGAGAGCGGAACCGGATACACGATAGAGGCGGTAACGCCATCCCCGGTGATAGTCTGCGGAACGGATTATGTCTTCAACGTCATTTTGGATGAAGGTTATAGCCATTGCCTCTGTTCGATAGTTGTGACATATTCGGGAGAACATGATTCGATTATCAAGACTGCATCGGGTGATACACTGACTGTTACAATACCAAATGTGAACACAGATGGATATGTGACGGTATCCGGTATCTCGATAGATACTTATTCAATCAGTATACCGACAGGTCTTGGTTACATCATAAAGCCTGAATCAGGATCAGTCAGTCCTGTATATGCGGGAGCATCTTACTCTTTCACAGTGACTTTGTCAGAAGGATTCGAGCCATCTTACATGATAGTCTGGGCCAATGAGACTGCTTTGACTGCTGTAGGTGGCGTTTACACAATAACCAACATATACGAAGATCAGGTCATTTTTGTGGAACTCAACGTGTACAATGTATCGGGAACCCTGACTGTAATAGGTGGGGCTTCTGCCGAGGGTGTCGTGATAACTCTAATGACACCGACGGGATCCTATGATACAGTAACGTTGTCGGACGGATCATATACTATAACTGGAGTCCCATATGGTTCATATGGAACTGTTGTAGTGATGATGACTGGATATACCGAAGTGTACGAACCTATGGTCGAATTCCTAGAGGCTGATGTGACGGGTGTAGACATAACCATGGAGTTGGATTCACGTACTGTGACACTAGTTACAGGTAACGGAATATCAGGATTCCTAATAAGTGGTGATGGAATTAACTATGTCACATACACAGGAACTGTATCGGTCGGATATGGAGAGTATCTGTATGTCAAGGCTATTAGCAGGGTCGGTTACACGTTTCAGACATGGGACAATGGTGTAACAGATAATCCATATGTTATAGTCGATTTGGAAGAGGATGTAACTGCAACCGCGATAGGTCAGCTCGTGTACCGTACGGTGACAATATCCGATAACAACACAATGACAGCCGTGGTGGCGGGTGTTTCGAGTGGTGCTGCTGTATACGGAACCTCCATAGTGTTCACGGTCACACCTGAGCCTGGCTACACTAATCTGATAGTCGGTTATAGAATCGGTTCCGGAAGCTTCACAGAGTTGACGGCTGTCGACGGCCTGTATACAATATCCGGAGCGCGTATCCTAGGAAACGTCACTATAATCTCCAATGCTTATCTGGACGGATCTGCGACATACAATGTGACCATCTCCTCCGGTGATGGTTACTCTTCTGTATGTGAGACATGTCCCACAGTCGCAGAGGATGGTTCCGTGACATTTGGTGTCCTGATTCTGGACGGTTATGAACTGACAGGCATAAGTGTCTCCAATGGTACTGTCACAAGTACCGCCGAAGGATACGTACTCTCAGGCATAACCGGTGATTCTCATATAACCGTGACAGTGTCTGGGATACAGGAAGATACTTGCAACATCGTACCTATTGTTATTGTATTGCTGGTGCTCATCCTCGCTGTGGCGATCATGCTGTATGCAGCATGGAGGCACGACCGTAAGGACGAAAACGAATGATCGAATATCTGAGGGGGGCGAACTCCCTCTGATATTCAAAAACTCCTTTCCTTATTTTTTCATATTCTGATTTCAGACACGTGTTTCATAATTTCACAATCGATAGAACATATCCAGCAATCATGATCTGTACCGATTCAAAGAAACGCTTATATCGAAACAGGTCGATATCAATTTGGGTGTTAACAAATGGTTGATATTTTGGACTGTAAAGGAGAGATGTGTCCCATGCCTGTGGTCGAACTTGCGAAGAAGGTCAAGACCTTAGAGATAGGTCAGGAGTTCGAGATGGTATCCGATGATGTCGGTTCCAAGGAGGATGTTCCTGCATGGTGCAAGAGGACGGGCAACCAATTGTTGGATGTGAAGGAAGAAAATGGGACTTTCACTTACCATATAAAGAGGTTGAAGTAAGATCTAACTGGGGGTGTACGTTGTACGCATCGGACATCCTGCAATGAAAACATAGAGAGGTGATATTCATGGGAGATACGAAGAAGATCGCAATCATAGTGTCTGAGAGCTCGTTCGATAAGAGTATGATGGCCATGATGATAGCGAACACGGCGGCTAGCATGGGAATGGATGTGCACATATTCTTCACATTCTTCGGGCTTAATCTTTTGAAGAAGGGTTGCAAGCCCAAGCTGAAGGGTATATACCGTCTTTTCACAGGGACGTTCGAGAAGAGGATGGCCAAAGTTGGAATACCCAAGTTCGGTGAGCAGTTAAGCATGGCGATAGACCAGAGTGTCAACATATACGCGTGCAGCACGTCCATGGAGCTCATGGGAATAAAGAAGGAAGACATAGCGGATAACATCAAGGTGATAGGTGCGGCAGGGTTCCTGGATCTGGCTGCGGATTCCGATATGCAGTATTTCATAGGGTGATAGTATGGTTTCCACACTGTTCATCATGTTGAAGCCGCCCTACGAGTACCACGATCTCGATATGATCAAGACGATGAGAGGGGAGAAAGCGGCGGCTCTTCTGTTCGAGGATGCCACGCTGTTCTCAGTCTGCGAGAGGAGGAGGACGGATCTCCTCGGTGTGGTGGATGATGTGTTCGTCATAGATGACGATCTGGAGGCCAGAGGCTTCAAGGGCAAGGCGGGCAAGGGAACGCAGGTGGTTGACTACCCCAAGGCCGTGGATCTCATAATGGAGGACTACGACCAGACGATAACTCTGTGAGGGATGATGTATGGGAGTATTGACGATACAGATCAGGTCGGGGACCATGATGACGATGGACCCTAATGTTGCATTGAAACTAGCCAAGGCTGCTCTGGACAAGGGTCATACGGTCAAGATATTCTGTTATGGTGAAGGTGTCACACTGGTGAAGGCGGGACAGAGCCCCAAGAGGTTCCCGAATGTAGGGGACATCCTCAAGGAACTCGCATCCGAGTCGGGTGTCGACATAGTCGCCTGTGAGACCTGTTGTTCTGCCCGTGGGCTGCAGAGAGGTGAGGAGGTAGAAGGTACGAGGATAGGGAGTATAACCAACGACTTCTCGCTTTTCGTATCGGAAAGCGACCGTCTCGTGACAATATCGAGGTGATTACATTGGCAGAGAACATGATGGTACTGATAAGGAAGCCGCCGTACGGGACTGAAGAGGCCTTTGCGGGATCGAGGCTTGCACTCGGAGGCATGGTCAGCGGGGTCCTGTCGAAAGCGGACGTACTGCTGATAGGCGATGGTACACTTAACGCAGTGAATTCGCAGTCGACTGTGATCGGCATGCCGTCCAATCCGGAGGCTCTCATCGGGCTCATGGACATGGGCGGAGAGGTCTTCTGCGTGTCGGAGGACCTGGAACTGCGTGTGGGTAACACCGAGGTGATAGACGGTGTCAAACTGATACACAGGCCGGATGTACGCGGTATAATGGACAAGTATCAGGTTGTGAACACATACTGAATCCTGAATGGACAGAGACACAAACCTATTAATCGGCCTTAGAGCCTGGAAGATCAGGTCCGGCCGATTCCACTCCTTTTTATTTTTCATTTTAAGATATGTCGTTGAATCGAACCAATGTAGTCATCAACAGATTGAAGACTGCGTTACTCGGTACGTCATAGTGTGTCTCCATGACAGGAAATAGAGAGTTTTGATGGAGGAGTAAATAAGAATGCTGCATTCTCTCAAATCAAAAGCATCGTAGAGAAATCAACGATGTGTTATGACGATTATGTAGAGATCCAGAAATCAATGAAAATTACAAAAATGGGAACCAGACCTGAACAGGCAGGTCTGGTTTGATGGGTTCATGTCAGTCTTCTCTTATGTGCTATCACGATGACTGTAGCTATAGCCACGATAACCACTGCTATAGCGGCTACGATCATCACTATATCAGATGATCCTCCTGAGCTTTCCGAACCTGTCTCTGCTATGTAATAGTAGGAGAACTGGTCCGCATCGAAGGAAAGGTATTCGATGCCATCTATGGTCACAGTCGAGCTGTCGATGACGGTATCATCCCCGTAATCATCCACATGGTGTATTGCCGGGTTGGAATAGGATCCGGACGGGATGCATACATTGACGGAATCCGCACCATTCAGATTCAAAGAGTAAACCGTAGCCCCTTCTGCGAACAGATCTCCGCTGCATTGAGACGCGGTGAACTTGACGGTTCCAGAGACATCGCTTCCTTGGAAGGTTGCGATGACCCTGTTGTTCAGTCTGAAGGAGTAGTTATTGCTCTCTCCGAGACCGGTATCCGGAAAACAGACGGAATCATCATTCACATCCACTGTTTCATAGGGGTCAGGATCAGCTGTTCCGATCCATATAGCTGTCAGGACAACATCGGTATCGGATACGGTGCAGGTATCGCCGGTTTCGTACACAGTGCCGTTCTGGGATGTCCAGCCTCCGAATGTGTATCCGTACCTCTCGCCGGAATAGGATGCAACGGTGAACCTGCTCATCTCCATGACCTGGGATTGGACTGGGGCCGACCCGGATCCACTGTTCAGATTGTATGTCACAGTGCATTCCTGTATAGTTCCGACTCTGATCATACCGGTATCATCGTCATGCTTCCCATACTGGCCTACGTGGTAGGATTTGAATGTGTATCCGCAGAGGTTCTCTGCGGTCTGTTCCAACTGGGTAGTCCCATCCTCTGCGTAGAAGGTCCCGACGAAAGGTGAGTCTGTCTCGAATTCCACGTTTGAGGGAATCACGAGATTCGTCAATCCGTAGGCGAATAATGCGGTATTGCCGATGGTCACATTTTCGGGTAAAACCAAACTGCCGGTGAATCCGTAGCAGTCCAGGAACGCATCTTCGCCAATCGATTCCACACTGCTTCCGATGGTCAGGGTGCCGTTGAAATCATGACAGCCGGAGAATGCGACCTTGCCAATCGATACCACGCCATCACCGATGACCAATGATCCTGTAAAAGCTGTACCGGAGAAGGCCTTATCTCCTATGGTCACCACACTATCAGGTATGATCAGGGAACCCTTAAAATTTGAACAGTTCATGAATGCATAGCCGCCTATCGTAACAACACCGTCTGGAATCACCAAGGGGCCTGTAAAGTTTGTCAGAGAAAATGCACCAGCGCCTATCGATCTCACGTTGTCACCGATGGTCAGGGAACCTGTGAATCCCGAGCATCCTGAGAACGCCCTCTCACATATCATCTCCACGCCATTGCCTATGGTAAGGGAGCCTGTGAACCCGGTACAATCCGAGAATGCGGAATCTCCGATGGTGACCACATTGTCAGGTATGATCAGGCAGCTGGCGAAGCCCGTGCAGTCCGAGAACGAATAATCTCCTATGGATGTGATGCTTTCAGGTACTGCTATGTATCCCAATGATGCGCATCCATAGAATGCATAATCTCCTATGGATGTGACACCTTCTTCGATCTCGCACGATGTGAACTCACCTAATTCGCTCAGGGTATGGTCGGAACTGAAATCCTTCATGGGTCCTGTCCCGCTAATGATAAGTTCCCCGTCGTTCACGATATATGTCAGGTCATCTGTGCTGGTAGCATCCGAATCATCACTGTCCTGATATGCAACTAAGGTCATGGATATGGCTAAGAGGGCGATGGCGATTGACACCATGAGTAGGTTCGTCCTCTTATTCTCAAACGGATTGTATTTCATATTGATCATCCCATAGGTAAATCGTTTCAGAATAAATTTCAACATCACTCCAGACGGTTTGACAAGACACCGTCCGGAATCAATTTTCTGAAGATGAATTACATGTTTACAGATGATAATACTTTTGAATGAGTCGATATTTTCAGACATCCTCTTGAAAGATTTTCATCATAGAATATGAGTTTCCTTTGTTGTAGGGCCAGTTTTATTGTTTAGATTCATGTATGAACACGTAGACCCAATTCCTCAGATTCGGAGTTCTCATCAACATAAGTTCACAGCTGTTCGTTCGTACCAGGATTCATGTCTATGACACCACATCCAGGTATCTTGCAGGAGGTTCTCCTTTCTGCCGAGAATAGGAGCAGGAAAGAGCTCACGACCACGAAAACAGATCCTATGTTGTGTACTATGGCACCTCCCACAGGACCAACCGTACCTAGGAATGCCAACATGACTGCCACAGCGTTCCAGGACATCCCGAACACTATGTTGAACTTTATCCTGGACATCATCTTACGGGATATGAACATCAGGTGGGGGATTCTGCCGATCTCATCCCCTACGATGACCATGTCAGCGACGTCCACGGTTATTCCGCTGCCGGTGCCCCCCATCGCGATTCCGACATCCGCGGTCTTGAGGGACGGGGCGTCGTTGATGCCGTCTCCGATCATGCACACCTTGTAGCCTTCATCCTGAAGTTCTCTGATGTTCCGGAGTTTGTCCTCGGGTCTGCATTCGGATCTGGTGTCCTTTATGCCGACGGCGGCAGACACGGATACGGCGGTATTCCTGCTGTCGCCTGTTAGCAGCACGCATTCCGAACCTCTGGACCTTATGTCTATAATCGTATCAGAGACACCTTCGCGTATGGTGTCCCCGATGACGATGATTCCTGATGGGATCCTGTCCACAGCAACCATGACTGCGGTGGATCCGGAAGATCCAGCATCCTTGACCATCCGAGACACAGTTTCTGGGATGGCAATGCCCTCATCTTCCATATAATGCAGATTCCCAATCGATACCTTCTTCCCGTCCACATTTGCGGATATGCCTCTTCCCACGGAGACAGACACGTTATCGGGAACCCCGGAATCCACTCCCATGGATCTGGCGCAGTTGACTATGGCCTTTCCCAACGGGTGTTCCGACCTGCTCTCAACCGAGGAGGCATAATACATCAAATCCGTATCTGACATGTCAGAGAGGGGGATGATTCCAGATACTTCGGGTCTGCCCCGTGTGATGGTGCCGGTCTTGTCGAACACCACACGGTCCACTTTCGACATCTTCTCTATGGAGTCGCCGTCACGGACCAGTACGCCGTGTTTGGACAGGTTTCCTATGGCTGCAACAACGGCTGTGGGCGTAGCGAGTATGAATGCGCACGGGCAGAAGACGATCATGACCGTGAGTGCCCTCGAAACATCGCCGGATGCGATGTATGCGGCAGCTGCTATCAGGAACACGATGGCGACAAGGTATGTGGCCCACCTGTCCGCAAGACGCACGATCCTCGTCCTGTCCGCATCTGTGGATCTGACCATGTCCACCAGTCTCTGGAACGAGGAGTCCTCGGCCGAGCATGTCACCTCGATGTCGAACGACCCCAACTGGTTCACTGTACCGCTGAACACCTCATCCCCCTCCTGTTTGGACACAGGGACGGATTCTCCGGTGAGCGATGACTGGTCCAGGTAGCTGTGTCCGGAGACGATCCTTCCGTCAAGCGGCACGGTCTCTCCAGGGAGTATACGTATGATCGAACCCACCTCGATGTCGTCTGCAGGGACGATCTCATCACCGTTACTGGTTATGATGCGTGCGGTGGAGGGCATGAGGTTAATCAGCTGCTCTATCCCGGCCCTGGAACGCGATGCGGACATCTCCTCCAGGAGGCCTCCGATCTCCATGATCAGTGCCACCTCCCCCGCGGCGAAGTATTCCTTCATGATCAGGGAGGCTACTATGGCGATAGCCACGAGAACATCTGCCTTGATGTCATGCCTCAGTACGAGTCCTGTAATTGCCTCCCATACTATGGGTGTACCGCACAGTATTATGGCCACCCACGCGGGATCTACCGGGAGATCGTCTCCTGATATGTATGATATCACCAGGGAGATGATTGATAGGATGACGAACAACGTTGTCCTCTTTATGTTGTTCCTCATTAAGTCGACAATCGACTTATTTATTCTCATGATGTATATCTAGTATTATGTCGATTTAATCATGTCCTTTATAAACGGTTTGGGCAAATAATATGATGATTATCATATGTATAAATTATCACCAACTCTAAAATGATGTTATCGTATGTCACACATAAGGAAAAAGTATGTTGGCTATTTTCATGTTGTTCGTTGATTGACGAATATATTGTTGGAATCAAACGTATGATGAAGTATAATAAAAGAAAATCGGGCTTAGACAATCCTGAAAGAGATAAATTTTTTTTGATTGTTACATTACGATGGATTATGCATTTACGAGATAGGAATTTAATTCTATGAAGGAACTGAGGTTGCTTCATTATCGTGTTGATGATATCAAACGCAATTCCTTATGTATATCGGACTAAGGAGAGCATAAAAGCAATCAAATCTCAATATGTCTTGGGATTGTCATCTTTATTCTGATCTCGATATCAATCGGATATGTAATATGTAATGAAGATAAATATTGAAAAAGAGTCGATAAAGCATGAAAGCATTTGATTTCAAAAAAGAATACAAAGAATTCTATATGCCCAAGAACAAACCGGAAATCGTCACGGTGCCTGTGATGAATTATATCGCAGTACGGGGCCGCGGGGATCCGAATGATGAAGACGGCGAATATCAACGGGCAGTTGGTGTACTCTATGCAATCTCATACACTCTGAAGATGAGTTACAAGGGTTCGCATAATATCGAAGGTTTCTTTGAATATGTGGTACCTCCGTTAGAGGGATTCTGGTGGCAGGACAATGTCGATGGTTGTGATCACGGTGATAAGAGTTCCTTCAACTGGATATCGGTCATCCGTTTGCCCGATTTCATTACGAAGCAGGATTTCGAATGGGCTGTAGAAGAGGCTTCGAAAAAGAAAAGATTGGATTGTTCTGTTGCAGAGTTCATCATGATTGAGGAGGGATTATGTGTTCAGATAATGCATATCGGTCCTTTCGATGATGAGCCAAATACCATTGCTGTCATGGATGCATATCTGCAGGATAACGGATACGTTAATGACATAACATCAGAGCGTATGCATCACGAGATCTACTTGTCAGATCCACGGAAATCGGATCCGTTGAAGTGGAAAACGGTCATACGTCATCCGATTAGAACTATCTGATTGTGGATAGATTGGTTTAAGATGGTAGATAATGACTAGAGGTTGGGTATTATAGACTATCTGCAGCGTATGCTGTACAGACAGCTGGTTTCTATATGAATTGATCATCAAAATTGTTGTTGGATAACAGCTATGCAAAAATAATTGAGGTTCGAATCTATATGTGTGTGCCTTCGGAGACTTGTGATAAGTATTTAAATCGACAGTCCACAAATGATACTTGTGACTGTTAATAAATGTATGAAAAGTTGCAATACACGTGTTTGTGCTAATGTAACGGTCATTAGAGGACATATAATATTCATGGAAGATGTTAGGGTTTACAAAGGTCATGTGTATTATGAACGTATCAAGTTCGTTTAAATTTGGAGTATCATGAACGAATATACTGTACATTATGATGATTATATCGAAGTTTCAATTCTTACCGAATTCACAGAACTAACTGTGTCTTCTGCGGTGGGATCACTGGAAATAGTCACAATTTCTGGCGTAAGTTACGTGCATGCTTGTGATGTAGGCGAAGGTCTGATTACGTATTCTGATGGTAAAAAGGAAGTTGTGAATGTCAAAAAGGCTCAACTTGACGTGTTTCTCATTCTGGGTCAAAGCAATGCAGCATACCATAATGCCTCGGATCCCTCCAATACATATCCTGTCCCGAAGTTAGGAACCGCTTACTATTATGGTACATTCGATAAACCTGTGTCAGGAATATATTGGGATACTTCGACCGATTGCAGGATTCACAGCATGACCGAGAGTGCTGATAAAGCTCATATCGGAAACATAGAGGCCCCGTTTGCAGCAGCATATAACAGAGAAACGGGTCGCAAGGTTCTCACAGTTAACGGAGCAATAGGGGGAATACCAATAAGCATGTATGTCCCCGGACAGGAATCTTACAGTTATGTACAGGCTGTGTTCTCCGATGCTCTTCTGAAGATAGATACTGAACATTACGATTTCATTGTGAGGTCATACATATGGATACAGGGCGAATCAGATTCAGATACGGATGTGGAAGAATACAAAAGATTATTCATGGAGATCCATGAGTCTCTTTTAGGGATAGGAGATACAAAATTTTCGTCTTATGATTTCGATTACGGTTTCATTTCCAAGGTGCGTTCAATCGACGGGGTCAACAGTTCGATTGCACAGATCCAATTGGCGAAAGAGTTTAAAATGATATATTTAGCCTCTACAGCCTCAGATTCCTTCTCGATGAACAATAGAACAATGCTAGATGATGATAAGCACTATTCCCAGTCAGGCGATAATATAGTTGGTAAAGAACTAGGTGAGTTCATCGGAAAAATATATTCAGATTCAAAAATCCGTATTCTAAAACCTTTAGAGACATCATAAACATTTTATTTTGGATTCAAATTTAAAATAACGTACTGACATAATGCAAATCCTTTTTCAAAAATATCAGTCAACTCAAACGGACTAATTTTGTAACATTTTATCCTGAATTTGGCAGCCTTACTAAAAACTCGATTTACAAGATTCATATTTGGATAAACATACATGCATGGCCTATTACCTGAACTCAATTTTGATTTCAAAATCAAAAGTCCAACAAGTGTTTTTCCCATGATTTGAACTTAAAAAAACGGACTGTCTGGATAGAAAAGTGAGCGCGGAGAGGGAGATTCGAACTCCCGAGGTGAGACACCACCGGTTTTCAAGACCGGCGCCGTAGGCCAGGCTTAGCTATCTCCGCCTGTTCCTCCCTAATGAATCATAATATTTAAATTAACAGCGGTCTGCACAGTCAACGTTATTCTCCCGACCAGAGTGGTCCAGGGATCACAGAGGTACAGGTTCCCCTTCCTTGGGTACGTATGGCCACTTCTTGTTGAAGTAACCGCTCATGCCTCCGAACCACAGGGTCTCGATCAGCAACGATATGACACACGGTAGCACGGCCTCCGGAGTGGAGGACAGCAACAGTATGCACAATGTTGATGCCAGTCCCGAGTTCTTCCATACGGCCATGACCAGGTAAACGAAGGCGTTGCTCCTCTGCATTCCGATCCTTTTCATCAGGTAGAACATGACTATGCTCACGAGGAATATCCTGACGACACAAGCCAGGGCAATCAACAGCACTATCGACGGCTCGCTGAGGAAGTGATCCTTGTTGAATCCCACCGATAGCAGCACCATGAGGAACATCATCACGTTGATGCCGACGACCTTCGCATTCCTGTTGAGGTGCAGTTTCTTCAGAGGATACGTTGCTGCCAACGGTACGACTATGAACAGCACCACGTATTTCAGTATCTGCAGCGGATTGACTGCACTTCCTGCGAGGATGTAGGTCATCGCAGGTGTCAGGAGCAATGCGGACACGTATATCACGGTGGTCGCCAGCACCGATAGTTTTACATCTCCTTTGAGGTACAATGCGAAGGTTATCACGGACACCGCACAGGGTGTGGATGCCAGCATGACCCAGCCGTTCCATATGTCCGGATGGGCGGATTTGAAGAACAGCCCCATGAGTATGGCGGATCCTGTGCCTATCACGAAACAGGCGATCATGGAACCCATGATCCCCCTGGAGTTCTCGACGATGTCCGTCTTGTGGAGGGTGAGACCGTCCATCGACAGTGACATCTGTATTATCAGCACTGCGATCAAGAGCGTGGACGTGATGTCCCCTATGGACCCGACCAAGAATGCGCATATGACGCCGGCCACGATCCAGTACCTGACGTTGGTGAGAACCCCAATCAATGCCATATCTTTCCCATTTTAGACATTGTATATATCTATTTTCACCTAACCTCGAAGAAGGACACGACATCGCTCACGGGATCGTTGGAAGGTCTGGCCTCGAGCTGTCTCTTGTATCTCGATGCCCTGGAATCCAGTATCACGGCCATTCCCCTGTCGGTCTCCGTCCTTATGAGACGTCCGATGGCCTGTCTCATCTTCCTTATCGCAGGTGTCTCCTGCAGGTATTTCCAGCCCATCCCCGGACCGTAGCGCCTGTCGTACATCTCGCTCATCGCCTTAAGTTCCAACGAGGGCGGGGGGAATTGTATGCCCACAAGGATCGCGAAGCACAGCTCATCCCCGGGGAAGTCTATCCCTTCAGCCACGGAACCCCCTATGACGCAGAAGAACACACCGCCGTCGCTTTTACGGAAGACATCCAGGGCCCTCATGGTCCTGTTCTGACGTCCCGGTTCCTCCCAGTAGAATGGTCTGTCGATGTCCCTCTCCAGGAACGGGCGCATGCTGTTCATCATTTTGTATGAAGGGAAGAAGACGAGTGTGTTCTTCTCGACCGCATTGCAGAGGGAGGCTATCGTCCTTTCAATCCTGGTGCTCATCGATGGGTCTTTGGACATCACATCGTATTTGGTCGTGAGATTCTCCACGTACACCACGGACCTGTTCTCCGGAGGGAACGGTGAGGGGTACGTCCTGGCCAGTGTGTTCCTCGGAAGCCCCATCACCTTGTAGTACTGTTCCAAAGGTTGTAAAGTACCGGACATGTGGATGGCCCCGTCAAGACCCTGCATGAATCTGACGATGTCCGTCGGGTCTATGCAGGCGGCGGAGAGGAACTCCCCGTCTTCGTTGGTCTTTATGGACCTGACATAACTCTCTCCGCCGGATGATGTCCAGTTCTTAAGTGCTGTACCCAGCATGTAGACGGGAGACATGTCGTTCTCTCCCTTGTCCAGCAGGACGTCCATGCGGTCCTCCCCCAGGGAGATCATCCTGTCTATGGCTACATCCATGGCGTTGCGGCTCATCTTGAACTTCTCGAAGAGCATGTTCTCCACAGCATCCTCGGGCAGTATGCATTCGTTCTTACCCAACGGGACGTGTTCTATGGCCAGCTGCCTTATTATGACCTTTATGAACCTGACGAAGTCGTCCAAGACTATCCCTTCATAGAGCTCGGGTCTCCTGAAGGACGAGCATTCATCTATGGCCGCCTCGACCATCTTTATCGATATCGAGTAGCTCTCTTGCTGTCTTGCGGCATCTATCAGGTTGTGGGCCTCGTCCACGATCAACAGGATTTTCACGTCCTCCCCGCCTATGTTGTTTAGGAAGTTGGTCCTTATTTCCTCGGACAGTATGTGTATATAGGGTGCGACAATCACATCGAAGTCCTTCATGAGGGCCTTCCTGGTCTCGTAGGGACAAACATTCTGTTGGATGCAGTACCTGTCGAGTTCGTCGGATGTGGGGAAGTTCTGACGGCAGTATGCTTCCACATCGGAGAGCATCTGTTTCGTCCTGTCGTAGTACATGCATCCTCCGCCGGAGTTCCTCATGCTCTTGGACTTCTTGTCCTCGCACATCAGTGCCAGGACGTTGGGGGACAGGTTCTCGTACTCTTCTCCTTTGAAAAGCGGGCAGGCCTTGTTCCTGCCTGTGAGTGTTATGCCGGAGACGTCCTTGAGGGTGGATATGGCCCTCAGTTCCTTCATGACCTGGTCGCTCTGGGATATAGTTCTCGTGAGGTACACGATCTTCTTGCCGGTCCTCTTGGCGTGTTCTAATCCCGCGGCCAGGGACACGATGGTCTTCCCGGTTCCGGTACCAGATTCCATGACTATATGCCTGTGGTCGTCCAGGGCGGAGCGTATGTCCGATATTATGTCGAGCTGTCCTTCTCTGGGTACATAGGGCATGTACGGTGCGGATTTGTTGGCCTGGAAAGCCGCTTTCTGAACGGGTTTGGATTGCATGAACCCTACCAGACTGGATTGTGTACTTTCAGAATCTTCTGCAAGCAGTCGGCCGCATTGTCTGCAGCGGTCGCTACCGGGTGTCATCAGGCTTTGACAGTACTTGCAGAATAAGGCTTGCATGATATACCTCAGTATGGTCGCGGATATAACATTATCCCGCTCGTTCAGAGAACAACTCACAGGTTATTCATCATTTGGGGACGATGGGGCGGTTGGCGAAGTTCTCTATGTACTCCTTCGCACCGTTCATGTCCAGGGCCACCTCGCGCATAAGGTGTTCCTCTGCTTCCTTGACCTTGTTGAGTGTCAGGTAGGTGTTGGCGAGGTCCTGATGCATCTGTGCAAGAAGGTGCACATCATCGAGTTTTCCCACTTCCAGCATCTGTTCCAGAAGGATTATGGCCGATTTCCTATCGAGCATGTTCTGATCGATCAATCCCTTGTCTTTCTCGATGTCACCGCGGGATATGAATGCGAAGACCAGGGACATGACGTCTTCGAGCTTCTCCATCTCCAAAAGCTCCTTACCCACTGTTATGGCATCGCTGAAGGATTCCATGGCCTCGTTCGTGGCTTCCAGATCCAATTCCGCCTGTCCCTTGAGGTCAAGCATCTCCAGATAACGGTTCTTCGACCAGGGGTCCTCCTTCGTCAGCAACAGGGCCCATGCCTTCTCCAGGAAGGGGTCGATCTCGGCCGGGAAGTTCTCGTCCACAAGGTCCTCTGCGCATCCTATGCACATCACTATGGTCTTCTTTCTATCGTAGTACTTGCTGTCGTTGTTGAGCTCGTTGAGACGGGTGGCGGCGTTCGCATAATCGTCCGCCATGGGTCTGAGATCGTCCCCGCCGCGGATCTCTCCGCGGGAAACGTAGGCTTTCACGAAAGACCCAGCATCCACCTTCTTACCGGAGGCCTCGATGTGTCTCATTATCTCTATGGCATCATCGAAATCTGATATGGCTGCCACATAGTACTCCATCATCGAAAGTACACATCCTCTGTTTATGTATGCATCCAGGAGTTCCTCATCGGATCCCCCTTCGGACTCGAGTCTGTTGACTTTGTCATTATATTCTTCCAATGCTGTTTCCAAGTGCTCATCGGCAGACGGCGCCATACGTGAGCCTATGCGATTCTCTGATAAATATCACACGGATACGTCGAAGACGGTGCATTTATTACCCAGTTCGCATAACCCTTGTATCATGCAGCAGAAACGCGTCCTTGCGATACACGACATATCGTGTTTCGGGAGGTGCTCACTAACCGTCGCCTTGCCGATCATATCAGCAACGGGTCTCGAGTGCACAGTCATACCGACGGCAGTCCTGTCCACGCATACCGGGGGGTTCACAGGGTTTACATACAGGGACCTCACGGAGGATATAAGGCCGATAGTGAATCACTGGAAATCCCTGGATTTGAATTTCGATTCCATATACACTGGGTTCCTGGGTTCCTTCGAACAGATAGATCTGGTATCGGACGTGTTCGACGATCTAAAGAACAAAGGTACAATGGTTGTGGTCGATCCGGTCATGGCGGACAACGGGGAACTATACAAGATATTCCCGGAGAATTTCCCAGAGGGAATGAAGAGGCTGTGCAAGAAGGCTGATGTCATACTGCCCAATGTGACCGAGGCGTGTCTGATGCTGGGCGAGAAGTACGAGCCCGGACCCTACACCAAAGAATGGGTTGAGGACCTCCTTGGTAAATTGGGAGATCTGGGTGCCGGCAAGGTAATCCTGACAGGCGTGCATTTCGATGAGGAGAACCTCGGTGCGGCCGCTTATGATGTCGACTCCGGCAGAATAGATTACGCATTTCATGAGACGATACCCGGATATTACCACGGGACCGGGGATGTGTTCGGTTCCGTCATAGTAGCGTCCCTTGTCAACGGATTGGGTCTTGCCAGGGCGAACGAGCTGGCTGTGGATTTCACGGCCGAGAGTATAATGAGGACGAAGGAAGCCGGTACCGACATAAGGTACGGTGTGAATTTCGAGAAGGGTATACCCGAGTTCCTCAGGAAGATGGGGCTTTGATATGTCGTTAACTTTCATAAACAGGTCCGAGGCCAGGGACGTAGCGAAGATGGCCAATGAGATATGGCATGAGTACTTCCCCGAGATGATCGGGGTCGAACAGACAGAGTACATGCTGATGGAGTTCCAGACCGAGAGGAAGATCCTCGAGCAGATGGATGACGGTTACCAGTACGGTTTCATCTTCGACGGTTCGACCAAAGCTGGTTATTTCGCGATACATCCTGAAGAGGATTCGCTTTTCATAAGCAAAGTCTATCTTTATGGGGAATACCGTGGAAAGGGACTGGGATCAGAGACTCTGAAGGAGATCCTCGATATAGGCAGGTCCATGGGCAAGAAGAGGGCTTACCTCACGGTCAATGTCCACAATGAATTAGCATGCAGGGCATACGAACGCAACGGTTTCCACGTGGAATCGGACCTAAAGAAGGACATAGGCAACGGTTTCTTCATGGACGATCACATCTATGGATATGTGTACTGAGGTCGGAAGATGTTCATACCTACGACAGCCGAGGAGATGGCGGAGAGGGGATGGGATTCCCTAGAGATCGTGCTGGTTTCCGGAGACACGTACATAGATTCATCATACAACGGGGCGGCTATCATAGGCCATTGGCTGATAGACAATGGTTTCAGGGTCGGGATCATATGTCAGCCCGACACATCATCGGATGCGGACATAATGCGTCTGGGTAAGCCTGAGCTGTTCTGGTCCGTCACCGCCGGATGTGTCGACTCCATGGTGGCGAACCGTACCCCTACGAGGAAGTTCAGGAAAGAGGATGATTTCACACCCGGGGGTGCCAATGACAGGCGTCCTGACAGGGCTTGTATCGTGTACACCAACCTAATAAAGAAGTACTCCAAGGGTACACCTATAGCCCTGGGAGGCATAGAGGCTAGTCTCAGGAGGATCGCACATTACGACTTTTGGTCCGATTCCGTGAGGAGGTCCCTGTTGCTCGATTCCAAGGCCGACATCATAACCTACGGCATGGCAGAACTCTCTAATCTGGAACTGGCTCAGTGCCTGAGGGACGGGAAGGATTGGAAAAACATCAAAGGATTGTGTTTCCTATCCTCCGATAAACCGAAAGGCTATCTGGAACTCCCGTCTTATGAGTCGGTGAGCGCCGACAACGATGCCGGGAGAAGGGAGTTCGTGACCATGTTCAGGACATTCCACGACAACTGCGACCCGGTGACTGCTAAAGGACTCGTCCAGAAACATGCCAACAGGTTCCTGATCCAGAATCCTCCTCAGAGGAACGTCCGTCCGGAGGAGCTAGACCGTATCTATTCATCGGATTATGAGAACGCGGTCCATCCGTATTATTCAAAGCAGGGACACGTTAGGGCTATGGAGACCATAGGGAACTCCATAACCACCCACAGGGGATGTTACGGAGGATGTTCCTTCTGTGCCATAGCTGTCCACCAGGGCAGGACTGTGATATCAAGATCTGAGGACTCCATAGTGGCGGAGGCTGAGAGGATGGCCTCATCACCCGGGTTCGACGGTATAATACATGATGTGGGCGGACCCACGGCCAACATGTACGGCATCGAATGCTGCAAGAAGGCCACACATGGCGGATGTAAGGACAGGGAGTGCCTGTATCCTTCACCATGTCCCAGCCTGGGTATCGATCACAGGAGGCAGATCGCATTGCTGAAGAGGATATCCTCGATACCGAATGTAAGGAAGGTCTTCGTGTGTTCCGGCATAAGGTATGACATGATCGTCAGGGACCGCGTCTCCGGGCAGGAGTACCTTGACAACATTGTGGCCGAACACACATCGGGTCAGATGAAGATAGCTCCAGAGCATACATCCAGACGCGTCCTGGACCTTATGAGGAAGCCTGATTCCAATGTACTGCTGGATTTCAAGGACATGTTCGACGAATCCAACGAGAAGTCCCCCAGGAAACAGTACCTCACCTACTATCTCATGGCTGCGCATCCTGGCTGTTACATGAACGACATGGAGGAGCTCAGGGATTTCATGCATAGGGAGATGGGAGCAAGTCCGGAACAGGTGCAGGTGTTCACACCCACACCGTCCACTCCCTCGACTATGATGTACTATGCACACAGGGACATGCAGGATCTGAAGGATGTCAAGGCGGAGCATTCCATACAGATGAGGCAGAGGCAGAAGGAGGTCCTGACGGGACCTTCGGGAAGAGACGATGCACGTAAGGGATGATAAGGATCTGACACAGCTTCTGCGCCCCCTGGCCAATAAGCACAGGTACGATCACATCAACGCATCTTTCAAGGTCACACGCGACATGTCCGCGTCATGGAGGATAGCTGCCAACAGGGTCGATCTGTCTTTATCAGACTACCTGGCGGATGCCCCGGACGATGCGATCACAGAGTTCGTGGATTCCGTGATACGTATGGCCAACGGCGGCAATGCCATACCCATGCCCACATACATGGATTGGGTGTCCGATGACAGGTTCATCATAAACAAACGCAAGATCTTCATCAACCGCAGTAAGAACATGAAAGACGAACACAAGGGCGACTGTCGGGACATAATGGATTCCCTTGACAGGCTCATAGACTCAGGTCTCGTACGTTCATCCGACATCCGCAACTCGTGGTATGTCTGGACAGACAAGCCGAACCTCAGGAAGGTCGGTTACTGCTCTCCCCTTTTCCGTGTGGTCGCCATATCATCGGCGTTGGACAGTCCAGATGTTCCGGAGAATGTCCTGGATTACGTCGTGTTCCATGAGACGCTGCATCTAAGGCAGGGATACCGTCCTTTTCAGAAACCCCATGACCGGGATTTCAAGAGAATGGAATCCGAATATCCTGACAGGAACACCTGCGAGAGGTTTCTTCGCAGTATGAAGATCAATCCTCCCGGCAGTGCCACGGTGTTCCCCAAGGATAAATACGAATAATGGTTAACTACACGCATGGCAGACAAGGGCTTCGTCCTCGAGACGGATAATGGTGAGATCGAGGCGGATATAGAGGAGATAAAATACCTGGCCGAGAGTGGGAACATGGACGGCCAATACGCTTTGGGTATGTCGTACCTCTATGGTTGGGAAGTGGAACAGGACATCGACAAGGGTTACTCATACATCGAGAAGGCCGCCGAAGCCGGACACGTGGATGCGATGACGCTTCTGGTCAAGATGCTCTTCACCGAGGATTACAAGGGTATGGATGAGGACAAGGCTGTGGAATACTCCAAGAAGGCAGCCAAAGCTGGTGTTGCCGAAGCCCAGTTCTATCTAGGTGTGATCTACATGGATGGGATATCTGTAGAACAGGATTATGTCGAGGCTGCTAAATGGTTAAGGAACGCGGCCAACAAAGGTTTCATGGAGGCCCGCAACTCCCTGGCTTACCTCTACCAGGAGGGTCTGGGGGTGGACAGGGACGAGCACAAGGCGTTCAAACTGTACCGCCAGGCTGCGGATAAGGACAGCATCAACGCAATGTACCAAGTGGCATGCTGTTACGAGGTGGGCATGGGTACAGATGAGGACAGATCCAAGGCGGCCGAGTATTACGAGAAGGCTGCCGAGAGCGGGGACATGTACGCCATGGACAGGCTGGGGATATTGTATTACAACAGCTCTGATGACCTTCCTCAGGACCCGAAGAAATCATTCGACTGGTTCATGAAGGGGGCGATGGCCGGGAATCCCGATTCCATGTACTGTCTCGCCTGTTATTATCTGGACGGTTTCGGGACTGAGAAGGATGAGGACGAGGGTATGAAGTGGCTCAACCTATCCAAGGAGGGCGGATGCTATTCTGCCGAACAGCTCCTTGACAAGCTTAAAGAGTCTGAAAACGATAACGTCCTGACGGAGTGAGGTATATGGGTTTCGAATCTTTGCTAGAGATTGCACGTGACGGCGATCCCGAATCGCAGTACAAAATCGGCATAGCATACTGTCTGGACCAGGAAGGTGTGGGTGTCAATTACGTTAAGGCGGCCGAGTGGTTCCAACTCGCTGCCGATCAGGGGTTCCTTCCTGCCAAGAGGGAGCTCGGTATAATGTACCTGACTGGGGACGGTGTGGAGATAGATCCGGCAAAAGCGTACAAGCTCCTGTCGGATGCAGCACAGGCTCTCGATCCCAACGCTATGTACCATCTGGCACTGATGTATGAGAAGGGTATAGGGATTAACATCGACCTTTATGAGGCCATCAAGCTGCTGGCATATGCGGCAACGGCCGGATATCCGGGTGCCGAACAGGATGCCGAGAGGGTGGACGAGATGATCTCCAAGAAGAGGATCAGCGATCTCAGATCAAGACCCCTCCTGAACCTGGAGATGTCTGATGTCGATGTCATGGCGGCTTGTTGCAAGCCCATGCTGGATGCCATGATGGACGAAACTATCGTCGTTATGGACACCTTCGGAGGTCCGCAGCTGATAGGCGAGGACGAGGATGGCAACGATCTGCCCCTCAACAGATGTCCGTTCTGCGGTAAACCTGTGAAGAGGGTGCCGAGGGACAAAGAGTACTGATCATCTGCTTACGATGTCTGGGTAAGTCCATGAATCGTGGAAATGGTTAAATACGGTGGAAAAAGACTATATCTTAACACAGTAATCAACCCGTAGAGTAAGTGATACTTCCAGGATGATAACATGGATGGGGAGATTGATATATTCGAACAGGTGAAACTGATGCGTTCCGTCATAGGACGCAAAGTTATGGAGATTGACGATTACGAGAGAAGGGCCACAGAGTCCACTGGCGACGATTCTGAGAAATGTCTTGATATGATAGACTTCCTCAACAACGACATAGCCGGATACAAGACGATCGTGGAGGATCTTAAGGACGGTTCCAAGGACATGACCGGGAACCTCTACGACATAGCATCCCTCCCTTCCGAGCTCGCAGAACTGTACACAGATTTCTATCTGCCCTCCCTTACAGAGGCCGACCGTGCCGAGGAAGACCTCGCCATGGAACTGAAAGCCAAGTACGCAGTCGATCTGGCCAGAGCATACGTCATGCATGTCGGTAGGATGGCCCTCGTGGACCCCAAGATCGTCGATATGATCATGGCAGATGAGGAACTCATCATAAAGATCGGTAATGCGATACTCGACAGCCCCGAGATCGTCAGTGCATTCAACAACGGTCAGTGATCGTTCACCAAACCTCTTAACCTTTCAAGGTTCATTGTGGATTCATACCATTCTTCCTTTCCAGATTGATTTTATACGTACAGTGCAATGCGCTGGCTATGTTCGCAGATGCTTGTGAGAAAGCAGCGATGTTCACACGCCCTGTCATAATCTCGACAAGAACGGTAGACGGAACTGTGAGTGCAAATTGCGGTAGCTTCGTTGTTCTTAATGACGAAGGTTGGATAATGACCGCAGGACATATGTTCGATTCATTTGTCAAGTTCCAGGCCGATCAGAACAAGATAAAGGAGATAGAGGCTCTCAACAACAACCGTCAGCGTTTACCGGGTTCTCCAGAATCCATGTTGAATGCCGATCCTAAATGGCTCACGAATCATTCATTCTGGTGGGCATGGGACGGCGTGAGGCTGGTAAATGTCTATGTGAACCGTCAGTTGGATCTGGCGGTAGGTAAGCTCGAGCCTTTCAATTCCAGCTGGATAAAGCATTACCCAGTATTCAGGGATCCCACTACTATGCGTCCCGGTACGAGTCTGTGCAGACTCGGATTCCCGTTCGCACATGTGGAATCGGAGTTCGTCGACAGTCAGAAGGCGTTCCGTATCAAGAAGGGCGTACTTCCTCTTCCGTTGTTTCCCAATGACGGGATACACACCAGGAATGTCATGAATGGAAAGAGCAAGGATGGGGATTACGAGCTCCTGTATGTGGAGACATCCTCACCGGGTCTCAAGGGTCAGTCCGGAGGTCCCATATTCGACAAGGATTGCAATCTTTATGCGTTGCAGGTTCAGACGGCACATTTCCCATTGGGGTTCCAACCTACTGTGGAAGCCAACGGAAAGAAGGTGGTGGAGAATCAGTTCATGAATGTCGGTCTCGGGGTGCACGCTAAGACGATCATGGCAGTTCTGAGGGACAGGCATGTCAGATTCAACATGCAGGGCGATGATTCAGGTTATCACATAGTCGATTGAATCTTCATTGATGATGTTCTTTTTCAGATACGGGGCATCTGCTCCGTATCTCTTTTTTCGAGATATATGTAATTTTTATGAATTTCGGATTTCAGTGTATTTTTCGAATTTTTCAACAATTTAGAGTATTTTTAAGTGGACTTGATATTAATTAAGCTTATAACTTAATTTAAATTATTTTTATTGGTTCACCATTTTTCTGTTTCTTCATAATTTGCACACTATTATTAATTTAGTTGATAGCTTAACAATAGTTATTTTTTGCAAAGCATCTCAATATTTTTAATAATTCTTTATTTTATTAGTTAGTTAAGCAATTTACTTAATTTTTAATGTTATTACAAATCAATAAATTTTTAATAATAATTTCTAGTGGAAAAAATTGATAAAAATTGCTATTTTTGTTCTAAATTGAATAAAAATCCGTCCACGACGGACTCCCGAATATCAACTTGATTTTGATTATTTGACATGAAAATGCCACCGTTTGCCATGTTTGCAGCATGGATTTTTCAAAAAACACGGATTCGAAGCAATATTGAAGATTTTGTAACCATTGCAGGAGATCTTCAAGATTTGTACGAAATCGATTTCTACATCAAATTTCAAATCTAAGAAAAAGATGATAAAAACGTACCAAAATGATGTTTTTTAGTTACAAATTTATAGTGGCTTATATTTTTTAGTTAGTTAAGGTATTAGATAAATTAATTACGAGTATTTGTTTTTGACACATTAGATTATATTTTTTGGAAATTCAATCTCGAAAACCATTGTACAATTTTGATAATAAAGTGCTATGTAAACCTGCTATACTTTCAAATCCAATATTATCCGTATTATGTAATAAATATTAAGTGAGAAAAGCTATTAGCTTAATAAATATTGAACTACACCAAATCAAATGATAAACTGATGTTTTAATTCGAATCGAGGCATGAGCAACCTCTGGGCTATATCAAATTGAATACTGTCTTTATGTTAGAAACCAGACAAAGAATAAAAGTGGCATCCGATCTTGTTTGTTTTGGCAGCACAAACACCTAAGGCTGCGTTCTTAATTGAATCATTTCATTCAATTCTATGGTCGGATCCAGTTGATGTTCAACGGGAAAGGGAAGGAATCTTACAGAATAAGCAGACTGCATACGATGGTAACAGTGCCAATGAGGGTGTCAAAATTACACAGGGAACAAGGTCCCGACAGAGACTATGCTTCGGGAGACCACACTGTGTAGATTTTTGGACGAATCAAAATATCTCAGATCAACTACATAATCTACAAGATGATAACATCGGTGGCCGATTCAATTGATATAACAGGATTGTCTGTTAACCGCTTGGATAAGATCTATGGACGATATTGTTCGTGCGAAGTACAGGCTAGATGCTAATGCGCCAGGACCCATATACTGCACGATCGAACATGTCAGAAGGAAGTGACGTTATAGCAGGTTTTCAGGAATGTTCTGAAGAATAAGTAAGGAGTGAGAATAGGCTTGTCTTTATGACCAGATTATAGTAGTCTGCATAGGCGATTCATAGAAACGGGGAGAAAGTAGGTACATTCTTAGCAATTCCGTGTGCATCATGCGGTATCTGGGATGTGAAAATATATAGGTCCTAGTAATAAAGCGCATGGACAGGCTGCTTTGATTATTTCAATCAGGAAAATAATTAACCGAGAACGTGGAAATCCTTGCAAAATTCAATTATCTCGGCAAGACAAAATCAATCACTTGTGCAGTGTCAAACTTGAGTTTTAATAATCATTTATCTATGTGGTATCATGGAGATATTCGTGACAGGTGCAAGATTGGATATGGTCACGTATTACTGTTGGATACTTATTCTGCTTATTACTTCGATTTTTAGTTTTTCAATACTTTTTTTGGGTTATGGAAATTGGTTTGCCGTTCAGATAGGAACAGTTGCAGGCATGATGTGTATAGCTACTTTTTTCTTCAAAACAAAATATGAATTCGGAGATACAGGCTTGAGCCACATTGTTAAACATATTCTCAACAAAACGATCGACTATTCAGAAATAACAGGAATAATCGAAATAACCGATAGAACGTTTTTCAATCATAGTTTTGAAACTAATCTTATTATTCTGGAATACAAGGGAAAAGAGTATGGTATAGCACCTGTCGATAAAGAAAAAGCATTGTTGATTTTGAAAGAACGTTGTACTAATGCCGATTTTTATAAAGAATCCAGAAAAATATCTTCGACAAAATCATGTCATGAAAAAATCCGAACTTGAATACTGTCTGTTTAGATATAGAGATTCTTTCGATTAAATATAAATCAAAAAATAAAAATTTTGAAACCTGGATTCGGTGGACGATTCTGATTTCGGAAGGATTTGACACTTAAGCATCCGTTGCACATTGTTTTATTCTAAGTTCGAGTTGAATAACGACACTCGATTCCCATGGATGGTTGTCTATCTGTATCCAATCTTCTGACTATATCTTGTCCAGATTAAGTTTTAAAAATGAAGTAATCTGAGAATCAATTCTTTATGAATCTCTTCAGATATTTACTCAAACCAGGATTACAGGCATAAATGTAACATCCTTTTATGCCCCTTGTCATCATGACTCTGTAGGCATTCGTGATGTATTTTTTTACTGTCTCTTCATCTGTGGATCTTTTGACGTTCTTGTCGCAGAATCTACTCAAGTCTATGACGATCTTGTTATTCGTTTCATCGTAGTCTATCTCGTATCCGAAAATAACCCCGACATAGTTCAGATCATAACCTTGGGATGTATGGATACAGCCTATCTCGTCAATCGAGTTCTCACGCAGGATCCATTCCATGTTGCTCATGTTCCAAACATATCTGTAAGGTCCTATCTTGATATCTTCCAGATGTTTTGCTTTGATATCCTCCATAGTGTGTTTCTTGGAGATCCATTTCCATGAGTAACCGGCCACGATACGACTCAGTCCGTGTTCGGAGTTCAGGGATTTTATCGCATTGACCATGACATCAACATCGTCGAAGATTTTGAAATCATAATTCTTCACTTCGTCGAATGTATCTTGCCTACATTCGAATATCTTTTTTAGGTATCTCGGATAATCATCACCGGCAGCACATCTCATCTGTGTTTTGAGGAAATGCTTTACCGCGTGTTCTCCGACAGCATGTTCGAACTCTTCAGGTGAGATGTCCGATCCTTTCACTGTTTGGTCCTTATCGTAGAATAATACTTGATAATCGCTACATTTCATGATCCAATCCAATTGTGTCGCACTATTCGGATCCAAATCAAGATCTCTGCATGTATTATCGAAGGAAGCCATGTTAACTATGTTCTTCCTCTTCGAAAGTCTGTGACTCTCATCCACGAACAGGATGTCGTAATGCTCTCTGGCGACATCTGCAGGGCCGATCACCATGTTACTCTTCAATCCGTTCCCGGTGTCTTTGAAGACCTTGCTCATGGTTTTACGGATGGATGCCATGGGTAGGACGAAACCGATCTTCAATCTGTGCTGCTTCACAAACTCATGGAGCTCGTGCATAACCATCTGTTCATCAGTGAATCCGTATGTGGTGTCTGATGGATCCATCTTCATCCTATCGGCGTTTATCAAGGAGAATATCATGTTGATGGCCATAACGGTCTTACCGGTTCCGGCGGAGCCGTTGATTATCGAGGTTCCCTTCTCGCCTATTGTGAGTTTCTCCAGGATGTCATGAATCACTCCGTCGCAGATCGTGCTCTGTTCAACCGTTAATGTCACATAAGGGGAATATTTGAACAGGTTGGAGTTCCTCAGTACATGAAGCCTGTGTTCCACAAGATTCTTCTTCCTAAGGAGTTCCCAGATATCATCCAACTTGTTGACATACATCTCACGCTGATAATAGTTGTATTTGGCGGACTGACCTGCATTGAGGTTCTGTAATCTATACATGCCATCTGCATGACATAGCTGAATCAGTGATTGTTCTATATCCAGTACGGCGGATTTATTGAACTGATCGTCGATTATGACATTGATTTTCTTCAATTCATTCCTATCCGGATTCTGCAGATGCTGTGAGAAGCGGTTGTATATGCTGCATGTTTCGCCTATATACATCTCTGAAGCATTGTTGATCAGGTATACCACGGGCCAATCTCTTCCCATGGCGTTCTTGTCGAGTTCTTCCCGACCATTGACATCGAAGTCAAAAGATACTATGTCCATGACGTTTCAATGGGTCCATATCAATCACAAGATAGTTAATTTCTTTCATATAGTCTGCTTATCTTGTTTTAAATATTTTTGCAATCAGCCATGTGGATATGGTTATTGAACGCCATATTATGTACTTCTTCTAAATCTAAATTGATCAATTCCATATCTGTGGATTTTGAGATCATATTTTTGACACTCCACACGTTTGATTTATTTAACTTTCTGATTTTTCATGTTGGGAGAATTTATTTCCGTATCTAGATGTAATATGCATTATGCATGTTTTTCAATGATGGATCTGATTCATGGATCTCCTGAGGTATTCCTCAATTCAACAACCAATCTACGATACCTATGACGTTGATGCCATCCTTAGTGACGTATCCTTTACGCAGATTCATGACGATGATGTTCTTCGGAAAAGCATCCGTTACGGCTCTCAGCGGAGCCATCTCCCTCTCTCTGATATCTTCGAGGTTGATGTCGTAACATACCTGATAGTACTCCTTTCTGCCTTCGAACGAAGCGACGAAGTCTATCTCCCTCGCACCGTATCTCCCTATGGTTATGCGTGCGCCCCTTCTCAGAAGCTCCAGGAAAACTATGTTCTCCAATATGCGCCCCACATCCGAGATATCGTAATCTAGGGCCATGTTCCTCAGTCCTGGGTCAACGGAGTAGTATTTGGGGGATGGGTGCAACGTATTGCTCTTTAGATCAAAGCTGTCGGCACGATACAGGATATACGCATCCTCGATCAATCCGATGTACCTGTCCACGGTTTCACGGTGGATCTCGCCCATGTCGGATGCTATGCCTCTTATCGATACGGGATTGCCGATGTTTATCATCATGTACCTCACGAGACGGTCCAGTTCTGACATGTTTTTAATATTCCCGCGTGCGACAACGTCCCACAGGACGATCGATGAGTACAGGTCCCTCAATGCTGCTCTCACGAAATCGTCCCCGTTTGTCGGATTCACTCCTGGGAAACCACCGTATTCTATGTAAAGGTCGAATAGATGCTCAGCATCCTTTCCGGAATCGGAATGGAATTCGCAGAATTCAGAAAAGGATAAAGGAAGCATATCTATCCTGATATACCTCCCCGTAAGGTATGTTGTCAGCTCGGATGACAGCAGTTTGGAATTGGATCCTGCGATGTAGATGTCTGCGTCGGTATCGACCATCAGGGCATTGACGGAACGTTCCCATTTTGATACCCTCTGGACCTCGTCCAGGAAGATATATGGCCGTTCCACATCATCGGGAATGAGGCCTGTGATCGCCTTGGATAGGGCTATGGCATCGGTAACCTCCATCATATCCGAGGATTCCATATTCAAATGGATTATGCGATCATCCGGAACACCTGATTCTTCAAGACGTCTCATGAATTGTCTCATCAGAGTTGATTTGCCACAACGACGGACCCCCGTTATAACTTTTACATACGCCGTGTTGTCGCGGAACGTCTCAAGTTCTGAAAGATATTTTTCTCTCTCTACTTCATGGACGGACATAATAGGCCATAAGCTATTGTGGTTTATAAAGGTGGTCGTTCATAACCGACCACATATGATTATAAGATTCAATATGTGGACTGCTCGTTTTATCATCATTAATGAAGATCGAATCATCGAACAGTGGCATCACTGTTAAAGTCGAACACGTCCATTAACCTCCAGATAAAAATGAGCGAGATAAGATGTCCTAAATGCGGAACGATGATCGAGATCGACAGGGCCCTTGAGGACCAGATGGGGTTGAAGATAAGGTCCGAACTCGAGGAGAGGCACCGCAAGGAACTCGATGAGATCTCCAAGTCCAATGATGAGAGACTTTCCAATCTCAGGAAGCAAGCCGAAGTCGAAGCGCAGAAAGTCATAAACGAGACCCTTGAGAACGAAAGGGAAAGGATGAGGAAGTCCCAGCAACAGACCATCGACGAACTCAAGAAGGACAAGGAGGCCGAGAGCAAGACCAACGATGAACTCCGCAAACAGCTGAACGAGATCCTAGAACAGTTACGCAATGAGAAGGCCGCACGCGAGAACGCTCAACTCGAAGCGAAGAAGAAACTCATGGAGGAGTCCGACAGGATAAAGGAAGAGGAGAAGAAGAAGGCTGACGAGGAATGGGACCTCAAGTACAGGCAGATGGAGAAACAGCTACAGGACACCAAGAACGCCCTTTCGGAGGCCAAGAAGAAGGCGGAACAGGGTTCCCAGCAGAATCAGGGAGAGGTCCTTGAATTGGAACTCGAGGACTGTCTGAAGAGGGAGTTCCCCTACGACGAGATAGAGGAGGTCAAGAAGGGCCAGAGGGGAGCCGATGTCAAGCAGATGGTCAAGAACTACTCTGACGATTGCGGTCTTGTCCTATGGGAGACCAAGAACGCCGCATGGCAACCTGCATGGATCCCGAAGCTCAAAGAGGATATCCGTGAGTCCAATGCGGTCATCGGTGTGCTCATATCAGTCAACATGCCGGAATCCTACGGGGAGATCTCGGAGGTGGAGGGTGTATGGGTGACTAGACCGAGATTCGCACTAGCTGTGGCCAGACTGATACGTTCTCAGATCCTCGGAGTGTACACGGCCAACAAGGGTGCTCAGGGCAAGGATGCCAAGATGGAGTTCCTCTACCAGTATCTCACGGGACCCGATTTCAAGAACCGTATCGGGGCCATACTCGACAACTATGCCATGCTGAAAGGTGAGTTGGACAAGGAGAAGAGGAGTACCGAACGCCGTTGGGCGAAACAGGAGAAGGCCATAGAGGCCGTGATCAAGAATACTTCGGGCATGTATGGGGATTTCCAGGGAATCATCGGAAATGCATTGGGAGAGATCAAACAGCTGGAACCCGGTGATGATGATTGAGCAGTCACTTAATCTTCCTAAAACTATCAATTTTTATTACGGTCAGAAAAATCAAATTCAGAAATCTTTCAGATATGATTCTATAGGTTTCTTGTAATTATCTATTTCTGCAATCTGTGTTGCAAGATCTTTCTTTATAATGACTCTAGAACATATTTTGAATTTCTTGGGTCATGCTATCGGATATCTGTTCATTCTTCCCGATCTACTGATTCTTCTCTGTTTGACATTTCCAGGCATATGGACTGTATCATCCTGTACGCCGTCTGGTACGGTATCCCCTTTTTCCTGCATATCTCAGTGACGCTCTCATATTCCGGATAGTAGTGTTTATCCGTACCGCAGCCGCAGATCTTGACGTCCACATCCCCGAAGGGCGTCTGAACCTTGACAATCTCGCGTTGCAGCACGGTGCGCTCCATCAGAATGTGCCTTATGCCAATGGTCGTCGTCTCCTCGAATATTATCTGCTCCATCTTTTGGACATCCTCTTGTCCGCAAATGACGTTCAACTGGTACGCCGGACGGTTCTTCTTCATGAACACCGGGGAGTAGTGCACATCCCTTGCACCGGCACCCATGAGCCTCTCCATGGCGAATCCCAACGTCTCCCCGCTGCAGTCGTCCACATTGCATTCGAGTTTGCATATTGTGTCCTTGCCGGGATGATCGTCGGTTGTTATGATCATGGCCCTCAGTATCCCTGTCCTCTCGGTCTTCCTCTTACCTGCGCCCATTCCGATCCTGTCTATAGAGAATCTCTTAGGCAGTTCCGATGATGTCCTCAGGGCGACGGCCAAGGCGGCACCCGTGGGAGTAACATATTCCCCTTCCGCATCCATTATGTGGAGCTTCAGACCGTGTTGCGATGCTATGTTGGATACCGCAGGCACGGGTACCGGTATCACGCCATGCTGACAGCGTACCGTTCCCTTGCCGTCGTATACTTCCGGGACTATGACCTCGTCGATACCCAGATCATCGAAGCACACAGCCGCCGATATTATGTCGACGATAGAATCTACAGCTCCTACCTCATGGAAGTGGACATCCTCCATGCGGACACCATGCGCTTCGGCTTCCGCCTCTGCCAATGTGGTGAACGTCTTTCTCGCGATATCCTTAGCACGGTCACTCATATTCGCTTCATCTATGATGGACAGTATCTCCCGGAGTCCACGATGTTCATGATGATGGGTTTGGCAGTCATGATCGTGATGGCGACTTTTCTCTCCGTAAAGATACTCATTATCATGATCGTGGTTGTCATGATCCAGCACCACATCGAAATCACAGACATCCAGACCCGACTTCATAACACGGGTTATTCTGACATCGAATCCTCCGATATGCAGACGGTGAAGTGTCTTGTCGAGTTTCTCTCTGTCGGCACCGAGGTCCAGGAGGGCGCCGACAGTCATGTCGCCGCTTATCCCGGAGTAACATTCCAGGTAGAGTGATCTTTTTTTCATGGCATTCCTCAGAACATAGGATTAGTCTCGAATTCCTTCTTCACATCTTTAAGGTAATCTATGATTTTCAAATGTTGCGGACATGCATCCTCGCATGTACCGCATTCTATGCAGTCCGATGCCTTCCCATGGTTACGGGCCAGGTTCATATAGTATGCTCCCTGGATGGAGAAAAGGGAGGAGACAGACTGTTTCTCGTTGTTGTACAATGCGAAATAATCTGCTATCGGTATTTTCTGGGGACATCCCTTCATGCAGTATCTGCAGGCGGTGCATTGTATGGCCACCGAATCGTTGATCATCTTGACTGCCTTCTTCACGGTATCCATCTCGTCATCATTCAACGGTTTGAAATCCATCATGTAGCTGGTGTTGTCCAAAAGCTGTTCGTAGTCTGACATCCCAGATAATACCGTCAGGACATTCTCCTAACCCGCAGCGAAACGTATGGCCCATGAAGGTACGGAGAGATCCTCGTTCTTCTCCTTGAATGATTCCTCCACTGCCTTCGGTACCTTGGCAAGTGTCCCACCCTTCACTGGCTCCATGACCACTATCGGAAGACCGTGTCTGACCGCGACATCGTGGCATTTCCTCGACTGTATGCTCTCGTTGTCCCAATCGAGGTAGTTCATCTGAAGCTGGACGAAATCCATGTCTGGATGCTCTGTCAGAATCCTTTCCAAGAGGTCTGCGGTATCGTGGAATGAGAAGCCTATGTTTCTGATTTTCCCTTCAGCTTTCTTCCTTCTGACGAAATCAAATATGTTGAATTTTTCTGCAACCGGGTAGAATAGTTCGCAGACATTGTGCAGGAGATAGTAATCGAAGAAGTCCACACCGCATTTCTTCAGCTGTTCATCGAATATACGTTCCACGTCTTCTTCCTTCTGGAGCAACATCAAAGGCATCTTTGTTGCAAGTGTGTAGCTCTCACGGGAATAACGGTCCACCAATGCCTCTTTTATCGCCGTTTCACTTACAAAGTCATGATACATGTACGCCGTATCGAAATAGGTGAAACCGCGTTCCATGAATGTGTCCACCATCCTCTTCACCTGTTCCATATCCACAGATGTCTGATCCGCAGGGTCCCTCAAAGGGAGACGCATCAATCCGAATCCTAGTTTCTTTGTCAAATTATTCACCTTCCTTGTAAATCACATAATTATGTTTTGCGTAACGCTCGTTTTCTACGGAGCTCAATCTGTTTTCCCTGGCAACCGATATGCCAAGATACGCCGTACCTGTGAAACAGTCGCTGTCAAATCTCTCTATTTTTGGGTTCTGATTCCACAAGTCACTCTACTGTTGTTTCTGGAAATATCAGAAATGTCACAGTTTTTACAACACCTGTATATGTTAGAGTTTGAGCTAACTCCAAGTTAGTGTTCGAGAATATATAATGGTTAGTATGGCAGGAGATTATTCTTCAGGTTCCCATGAGAGGATGCCTGTTTCCATAGCCTTCTCATAGCGGCTTACTTTAAAATTCAGGCGCTCCAATGCAAGATCGATGGATTTCCTCTGTTCCAAAAGCATATTGCGTTGTTCCTTCAAGAGTTCCAATCTCGCAGGGATGGTATCATCGCCGAGGAGGAACAATCTGCGATATTCGACAACGGCTTCTATTGTGAGTCCTGCATTCCTAAGGCATTTCGCCTGTTCTATCCATCTGCAGTCCTCTTCCGTATAGTTGCGTATACCGCCCTTGTCGCGTGATACCTGAGGTATGGCGTTGATACGTTCGTAATAACGTAACGTATCCTGTGGAATGTCGTATTTCCTACTGACTTCGGCTATCCTCACTTGCTCATTCCCCTGTAAGGTTGTAACATTCTGAAGTAATTAAAGTTGACTTTTATTCAGATATCTCCGATTTCAATACACTAATACGTGAAAATAGTTGAATGTTAATAGGTTTCAAGTAGCTATTATCTATCAATGGACTCGATCATTGCTGACGCTCTTCCTTGGGATATACTTCTTGGAATATCCTGAAGGAATATGATTGCGACCTAGTCATTGACATGTAGGAGCTTATCAGAAGCGCCTCCAGCACCTCGTCCCTGCTGGCTCCGGCTTTCAGAGCGTTGTTCATCTGGAGCCTTATACAGTGTTCCCCTCCCAACGCGGCTGCAGCGGAGAGTGCCAGTAGGTACCTGGTCTTCGAATCGAAAGATGAATCCTTCTCCATTATCTGGGTGGCTGTATGGACCATTGGTATGAACTTGTCCGGGCGTTCTGAAAGGACCTCGGTCACAAGTGGTACGGAACCGTACCTGCTTTTTATGGCATTCAACATCTTGTCGACTTCCTCACGTTTCTTCGGATCGCATTCCATATTAATCGCATTCCTTTGCGAGGTAATAGTCTTTTTCTGAAAATCGAATGTGTTCTAGTTTTTGACATCGTATATCGTTTTAACTGCTAATACAGGATTCCACTTTATGTACACAATAGACTGTTGCGTTCAGTTAATATACTGTTTATACCCATGTTAAGTATGGAAACGTCTCATTCGTCTGCATGTCGATAAGAGTATTGGCAGATCTGGTTCCATGAATGACTGCATGATCGATGGGGCGTCTCAGAATGTATCACGAAGTTGGTGGCCATATGACATGCGACTGCAGGATCGAACGGGCGAAGGCTATCTCGGAGATAGTAGAAAAGAACGAGTACAAGCATTACGGCATACGTGTTCTTCTAACTGATGAAAATTATTCGGAAGGAGATATCGCAAAGGTGTCCCACAAGGGAGGCTTGAGAGAGGACGACAGGAATTTCGACACAGGTACGTATACGATTCTGATTCCGCCGTGTCCCAGTGTTGATGATATCTTGGAGACTGTGGACAGGGCCTTGATGTACGGAAACAGACTGGCCCTCTTGGGATGTCTGGAAAGCAGGGACGGGTACGATCCTGATGAGATATGCATGAAGAATGCAAAAGTACTGATGATATTGTGATTCATCATCCATATAAACAGGAATCACAACGTTGAAGAAGATAATTAAATGAGATACACGTGTCCTGAATACTGAAACAGACCCGTTGTCGTTATATAATTCTGAATATTAGCTCTCTGCAACATGTCCTTCAAATACAAGGAATTAGAAGATTCAATCGTCAGCATGATCAGAGAGAACACCGAGGGAAAGAGAATAGGAGTCGCGTTCTCAGGCGGACTCGATTCCGGATTATCCGCGGCCATTGCAAAGAGGTATGCTGATTCGGTCACACTATACACATGCGGCAGTGAGAACGCATACGATGTCATCATGGCCCGGGATCTTTCCGAGAAACTTGAATTGCCATGGGTCCACATACCGATATCCGTTGGGAATGTGGAGGATCTGATAAAGGACATGATCGTGGCCACAGGTGTTTCCGATCCGTTCACGATATCCTATGAGATGCCCCTGTTCTGTGTTTGCATGGAATCTGAAGAGGCTCATATCCTCTCCGGTCAGGGTGCTGATGAGTTCCTGATGGGTTGTGCCAAATTCGTGGGTCAGCCCGATGAAGATTACAGGATACTTGCTGAGGCGGCCGTACAGAGGCTTCTGGATGTCTCGGTCCCATGTGAGGAGGCGATAGCCAGTCATTTCTATAAGGACATGATATATCC
>CAZUIU010000003.1:18786-265972 GCA_964620455.1 uncultured Candidatus Methanogranum sp. | reverse complement strand
ACTTGTGGCTTTGGGAGCCATTGACTCCGGTTCAAATCCGGATAGACCCACTCATCTTATTACTTAAATCTATATTTTCAAACAGTACCATGTTTTATGGATAATACCCAACCATTTGTGAAAGTGATAAAATAACCAGCACTATCAGACAACATACTTGTGAGTTGGATTTTTATATTGACACCATGGTTTTGTAATTGATGACGAGCCTTAAAGAATGCATAAATTCTAAAAAGAGGATATTTGTCTTAGAGCCCGATGTTGAACTGGCGTACGATCCAGACTGTAACGAATGGATCAAAACAGACAATAAATGCTTAATAAAGCTCAAATGTAGTGCGTGCAACCCTCTTTGTTGCAGCCCTGTCAAAGCAGTAGAATTAGAGCTTAAGAAATTTCATGAACATGACTATACATTCGAAACTGAGAACGATTCCGGGGAAAGGGTCACTGTTGATTTCGATATCTGACCGGAGTTATCCCTAGACACAGAAAAATGCTTCGAAACCTCCCTTATCTGTTTCTCCAGCTGTACACAGCAGCCGATCCATGATTCGGTTATTAATATCTTAAAAACTCCTTTCATGAATCCAATAATTCAATTCCTAGTGATAAATAGAATTTTGTTCTTTCCATACTACTACGAGGCCCGTTAATTGAGAACCTTAAAAATTATCGTTTGTCGATAAATATACATCATGCAAAAATAACTACATTTTAAAGCAAATGTGTTCAAATATCTTTAAATCCACCGCATGATAATAGCGCCTCATGCCCATCAGACACGGAAGGATCAAGGCAACAGCGTTAGCTTTGCTCATGATTGTATCGTGTTTGATATTCATCAATGATGATGCGGGCACCGATACATCGGCCGATACTCCCGATGTCGTCGTTATATATTCTACGATAGACAGCGATGATTCGCTCAACGACATAGTATCTGAACAGGAAAAAGTCTACGCCGAGAAACAATACTACGAATCCAGTGGATCCGAAGTCTTGCTCGTAGGTTATGATAATTTCCATTCAAGTGACATGGATGAGAAAGACAAACGACTGATCGATGACATTCTCGATTTCATAGGATATACTGAAAAGGACATAATATCCGGAAATACGGAAACGTCTGGAACAGCATATGATGAGAACACAGATGAAGGCAGTTATGAGAACCATGGTACCGTACTCATGAACGTCTACGTCGATTCCTCAGAATCTGAAAATACCACGGTTGCGTATGCCAGCATATCCGAGATTACTATCGATGAGAACTATGAATCCGATATCACAGCTTCGGAAAACATCGATGACTTGAAGATATTCATAATGAATAAAGTCACAGAGTACTATGGAATCGCATACTCCGCTGAACTTTCAAATTTAATAGAAGGGTATAGTAGTTTCTCGACTGTAATGGAGTGCTGGAACGACCCTCTCAATCCCAAGGATAATGAACCCGAAGAATACGAGATCAATGGGCCAGAATACTCCGATGACTTGGAACTTCTCGAAGAATATGACGACGAAATGCAAGAAGATGTTTTTGAAATGCCGTCTAACATGCAAGATATTTATATGATATCCCATAAAATTGCTCAGTTGGATGAAGATTATACGCAATTCAACATTTTGAAGGCAGGTATCGAGTTCTAAGAGAGCTCGGTCCTGTATTCGAAAAATGGATCTATGTCTGTATTTATCGGACATGGGGCCGGGTTCCTTACGAACTTAATTGGAAGTGATATAATGAATAGAAAATTGAGTATAGCTGTCATTGCAATCGTAGTTATACTGAGCTCCACCTTGACCATGGTCATCGTACCAGAATCATCGGCATCATCTGATGATGAGGTGGAAATCGTATTGAGTGACAGCGACATATATGTCGACGGAGAAGAAGCTTCGACAGACAGCAGTTCTGCAGTCTACGTGAGTTCGGGAACAAACATAATCTACTATGGTACCGACACAGAAGGTGAAGGATCGGGATCGGAGATACATGAGACCAGTGAGGCCGTTAAGCATACGCTGATCACTATAACAGAAGGAGGGACATACAGAATAACCGGAACATTGTCATATGGACAGATTGCCGTATCCGCCGGTGACGATGATACCGTCACACTGATATTGGACAACGTGTCCATCACATGTACGATAGCCCCGGCCATAATATTCTACAATGTGTGTGAAACGGGAGACAGTTCAACTGTTACAACGGACATCTCCGACACCACCGGAGCGAACATAATCATCGCAGACGACTCGACGAACTATGTCAGTGGATCCTATGTTGCGAAAATCTACAAGACGGGCACTACAAGCAAGCTGTACAAGTTTGATGGAGCGATATACTCGTTGATGTCGATAACTATATCCGGCGAATCGACAGGCAACGGCATATTGTATGTTACCGCGGAGAATGAAGGAATCGATTCGGAATTGCATCTTACAATAAACGGAGGATGCATAAACATAGAGTCCCAGGATGACGGGATCAATACGAACGAGGACGGAATCTCCGTAACGGAGATCAACGGTGGAACGCTGACAATAAGCGCTGGCCTCGGAGATGAGGGCGACGGCATAGACTCCAACGGATACATAATTATCAATGGAGGGACCATAATCACAGCGGCAAATGACGGATCGGATGGAGGCTTGGATTCTGATCTGGGAATAATAATCAATGGAGGGACCATATTGTCATCGGGCAGCAGCATGGTTGATACAATATCGAGCAGTTCATCCCAAATATCTATGATATTGATGTTCTCATCTACTCAATCTGCGGATTCCACGATTGAAATAAAAGATTCAGATGGAAACACGATATATTCAGGCACGATTTCAAGGGAGTTTATCAGTCTGACGTTCAGTTCCGATGATCTTTCCGATGGAGACGGCTATTACATATACATAAACGGGACAGAGATCGGATGCAATACTGTTGGAAATGCAACTTTCACATTCACTCTTTCTGGTACGGTAACAACATTCAGAAACATAACAACGGTATCATCCAGCAATTCTGATGATGAAACCGATTCGAATAACAACACCAATTCCGATACACTCGTGTATGTGACAATATTCGTGATGGCAGTAATATGTTTGGCAGCAGCATCGATATACATTAAGAAATACAGATGATCAAACGGGGGACATTCCCCATTTTACCTTATTTACACTTGATTTTAATACTAAATGATATATTTTTTAATTATACCAACAAGAACTCTATATAAAGAGATGGGATATAATGTTGAGTCGTCAACATATATTTATACGGGATACTCGTGCCCGTGGCATTGTGATAGGTTTTGATGTAAAACTTGATTCACAGTAAGAGGCCAATAAATGGATGGAAATGCAACTTGGGCATCAATAGACCCAAAGATACGTAACATTTCAATGATAGGTCTGGCTTTTGCGATGCTCATAGCTTGTCTGGACGGTACTATAGTTGGTACATGCGGACCAGTCATCGCAGCAGACCTCAACGGTACCAACCTGTATGCATGGATGATCACAGCATACATGTTGTGTGAAACAATAATGATTCCAATAAGCGGGAAAATGTCGGATCATTATGGAAGGAAACCGCTTTTCCTTCTAGGACTCGGACTCTTCGTGAGTGGATCGATCCTTGCAGGCATGTCCACATCAATGGAACAGCTCATCCTATTCCGCGCGATACAGGGATTCGGTGGAGGTACACTCATTCCAGTTGCTATGGCCGCAGTGGGAGATTTCTATCCTCCAGAGAAAAGAGGAAAAATTCAAGGTATGCTTGGTGCCGTGTTCGGACTGGGTATGGCCGTAGGGCCACTCCTGGGCGGATACATAGCAGAATATTCAGACTGGCGTTGGGTCTTTTACATAAATGTACCTTTGGCAATAGTTGCATTGGTTCTGACCATCAAAAAATTCCCAAGCATCGAATCCGTCAACGGTAAGGTGGATTACGTAGGTATGGTGTTCCTCTCGTTGTTCCTTATAGATTTCCTACTGTTTATGGAATGGGGAGGAGATGAGATAGCTTGGATAAGTATTGAATCATTTGTAATGATTGCTATTGCTATTGCCCTTCTCGCCATATTCGTGATGATTGAAAAAAAGGCCAAAGACCCGGTCCTAGCACCACACATCTTCAAAGATCGCACACTCGTTGCATGTGCTGCATTCATGTTATTGTTTGGAATAGGAATGATGGGCGCCATGACATACTCATCTATGTTCAACATATACATATATGGATTGACAACGCTGGAAGCAGGTGAAGTATCAATAGCCATGGTTGCAGGAATGATGATAACATCTATGGCAAGCGGTTCATTACTGGAACGTACCGGATACAAACCATGGTTGATATTCGGCCCCATAGTCACTGCTGCATCATTATGGTTCATGTCCACACTCAAATACGGTGGCGATGTGATAGATATGGCCGGATGTTTGTTCGGATTAGGACTCGGATTGGGATGTATGATGTCTGTCGTTATGGTCGCAGCACAGAATTGCGCAAAACCTAACGAAATGGGAATGACCACATCGTCCGTGAATCTCATGCGTTCCATAGGGACCACCTCAGGAACTGCACTGTTCTCCATGCTGATAACTCAGAAGATCGCATCAGAACTTCAGTCCAATCTTGATCCTGAGGTGTATGCGAACATACCACACAACCTCGATGTTCTAAACGCCAGTGAGCTTCAATACATATTCTACACATATGGACAGGAAGCATATGATGGAGTGATGTCCGCATTCGCAAACAGCGTGGATTTCTCCTTCTTCTGGGGAGGATGCATCATGTTGGTCTTGATTGTGATTGGTTTGTTCATAAAAGCCAAACACAAGAACAAACTGGTCTCCAGGAACAAGATAGAAATGTCGGAAGATGAGTGAGCAATGGACAATGATCTGAAAGAGTATTGGAAATTGTTCATACCTGTGGCTATGAAAATTCTCAAAACAAATTTCTACCTCAGAAACGATAAAACCAGGGAACTGTTCGGCATCACGACCATACATGTAATGTATATACTGGCATTGAACAACGGAAAACACACCTTAAAGGAGCTTTCCAACTCCCTTTTTTTCGACAAAGCCAACACTACACGTGCAATTTCATCTCTCAAGAAAATGGGATATGTAGATGACGATAGGATTAAGAAAAACAGCAAAAAATACAACATATTTCTTACTGAAAAAGGATTGGAAGTTGCTAGATACATAAACGATGACATAAATACGACTATCGACCAAGCATTCGACGGCATATCAGATGACAATATCAGAAGATACATATCTACACTCGAAAAAGTCTGTAGAAATGTAGATAAAGACAGCGCCAAGGTCCTAGAACAACTTAAGCTGGAAATGAATTCAAAAAACACCACATGCGAATGCAAAACCGATTGTGTGGAATCAACAGATAAAAAAACCTCATCGCGATATGCTTATTGACAACATGTCAGAGAAACCAACAAGAAAAAAACGCAACCTGCCCCTCTCATTCGTAGGAGGGATAATATTTACAATACTACTGGTGGTCGTAGTGCCTGTGCTGTGCACAGACACAATAGCACCTATGGTGGCAGAAAAGGTTGGTAACACTAGCATCATTTGGTTTTCCTCTTCGATGATTTCCACCGCGATAATGTGGGGAATAATTGGTGTGTTCATGCTCATCCTCGGCGGAGGAGGCATAATGAGATCCTTCGGAGCAGTAGGGGTACTGGGACTGATATGCGGATATTATCTACTGGGAAAGCCATAGGACGCCATAATCCCCGTGGGTACCTTGATGATTTTTCTGATTCTCTCATATACCAGGAGAAAAAAGAAGGAAAAGCAGGCCCAGGAATCTGATTGATCATTCCATGGCCGCATTTATGGCCTGCTCGGCAATATCCGAGCAATACTCTGCTATCCTTCTTGCACTGCCAGCTATGGTACTCGTGGGAGAAGCTGTATCAACATCCATAGAGACTTTTTTGAAATTCTTTTTGATCTTATCCACGATTTTATTGCCCATTTCGATACATTTCTCAGCTTGATACATATCCTTCTTCAACCAACTATTCATTGAATCGGAGAACAATTTCGCGAGATCACTCCCGACCTCGTTGATGATCTTATCGACATCTTCACCCTTACCTTCACTGTCCAATTTTAAAAGATTCTTCGATATAACGACTATATGATCGCCTATACGTTCCATCATCCTGCTTGCCGTCAAGCTTCTTGAAACATCGTACGGGCCTATTCCCATCTTCTTGCACAACCAAGGGTCCTTGAGGTATATACTGACCTGTCTGGAGATCAACCAATGTATCCTATCAACTTCCGTATCCCGCTGTTCCATACTTACAGAGATCAAAGCTTTGGAAGATGAAGAACACACATCGCTAAGCATATTGTTGACAAGAACTTTCATACGTTCTATGCTCTTCAAAGGCCTCATCTCACTGTGATTCATAAGATCTCTGATCATTATGTGATTGTCATCCTCTTCCACTATCTCGAGTCCCATGGCCGTCTGAGTGAATCTCGATACAGTCTCCGTTACATTGCCTGAAAGTCTGGATTCAGACTCCACACATATCTCCTTATGACCAGATATATAAGCACCTATCAACTGCCTGTATAGAAGGACTGAATCCTCATGCGCAACTATTTTCTTCGCACTTACAACATCCTCTGGCTGTTCCCCAGTACTGATTAGAAGACTGCTGTCTGGCTGTACCTCCAGTCTTACCGGATCGTTCTTTTTCAACTTGACAGATTCTGCCCATTCCTTGGGTAAAGTAACCATGTAGGAAGAACCGCCAGTAATCTGGATTTTTCTTATATCCACGTTGAACATATCTCAGTCTCCTAATTAATATATTGTTACCTATTGAAAATATATAGAAAAAGGTTTCACAGATCGATATCCGTATGCTCACCAGTGACCATGTACGTCACTTTCTCAGCAATCTTGCAAGCATGATCCCCTATTTTCTCTAAAAACCTTGAAAGGGATATGAACTCCAGATACGTCTTGGCATTTATCGAGTCGTCACTGATGGATGACATGCATTTGACAAGCGCAGAGTCCCTAAGAGAATCCATCTCATCATCTAATTTCCTGAGCCTTTCAAAACCCTCTATACTCTTGCCCTTGAATCCATTTATAGATATCCTCAACATATCTTCCGCGATGGTACACATGGACCATATCTCGGGAATGATATCAATATGCTGCATATCATGAAGAGCTATCGTCATCTTCGCGACATTCTTGCTGTTTTTACCAATCCTTTCCAAGTTACTCACGGCTTTAAGTATACTGGTTATCACCCTGAGATCCACGGCCATGGGTTGATAGAGGCTCAGAATCCTTATTGATTCCTCCTCGATCGAACTGTTACACGACAGTATCCTGTCATAATCCATTACCACTTCTCCGGCAAGTACAATATCCTCCGTTCTGAGTGAAACAGTAGCCCTTTCAAAAAGGGACTGACACATATCGCACATGCTACCGGCTGAATCCACAAGTCCATCTAATTCATCTTCGAATTTCTTCATAGTATCATCCAAACCTTCCTGTGATGTACCTTTCAGTCATCTCTTCCTTTGGTTTATTGAAGATAATATCTGTATCTCCAAATTCGATCATCTTTCCCATATACATGAAACCGGTCTTGTCACTTATACGGGATGCCTGCTGCATATTATGTGTGACAATCACAACAGTATAATCCTTACTTAGTTCACAAGCCAGATCCTCTATCTTCGAAGTCGCGATAGGATCCAGAGCAGAAGTAGGTTCGTCCATCAGAAGGACATCGGGATTCGTAGACAAGGCTCTGGCAATACAAAGCCTCTGTTGCTGACCTCCAGACAACGCCAACGCAGATTTGTCCAACCTGTCACCGACCTCATCCCAGAGTGCAGCCTGTTTCAACGTCCTCTCAACAATCTCATCCAGTTCTTTCTTATCTTCTATTCCGTGTATTCTGGGACCATAACAGATATTGTCCCTTATGGACATCGGGAATGGATTGGGCCTCTGGAAGATCATACCGATCTTCTTTCTTATGGAATTCACATCTATCGTCTGATCATATATGTTGATACCACGGAAATCCATGATGCCCTCTATCCTGCATCCGCTGATCAGATCATTCATTCTGTTGATACTTCTCAACAAAGTGGATTTACCACAACCTGACGGCCCTATAAGAGCGGTTATCTGGTTGCTCTCAACAGGCATGCTCACATCGAACAATGCCTGTTTTTCACCATACCAGAGATTTACATTCTTGATATCCAATATCGTTTCACTCATTGAGCATCACCACTTATTCTTCTTGTTGCTGCGTTCTCTTATCAATGACGCTCCCACAAACATAGCCAATACGATGACCAACAACACAAGTGCCGTGGCATACTGTACTGACGGATCCTCCGTACCTTCTGTGGCCAGATAGTACAGATAATAAGGTAAAGCCATCACTGGCTCGAATATCGAGGTCGACAGTTGGGACTGCACCAAAACCACGGCAGTGAACATGATCGGCGCAGTTTCTCCTGCAGCACGACCCAATCCGAGTATGGCTCCCGTAATCACGCCTCCGAATGCCGCTGGAAGCACAACCTTAACAGTGGTCTGCCATTTGTTGGCACCCATGGCAAAGGATGCCTCTCTCAGATCATGCGGTACATTCTTGATCGCCTCTTCCGTCGTCCTTATGATAACAGGAATTATCATTAAGGCCAATGCGAAACAGCCAGCTATCAGTGACAACCCCCATCCGAGAGTTATGACCAAAGCAGTCATTGCGAACAGTCCGAAGACTATCGAAGGCGTTCCGTTAAGCATATCTATTGCACTTCTGATTATCTTTGTCGTCTTGGTATCTTTGGAATACTCGGCAAGATAAGTACCAGAAAATATCCCGATAGGTAGTGCAATTAACGCTGTGCCTGCTATCAGTTCCAAAGTACCGATGATAGCAGGAAAAACACCACCGTTCTTGGGATAATTCGTCAGGAAACCCAATGACAATGCTGGAAGCGCGTTCACAACAATGTCGCCTATGATTATAACCAGTATTGCAATTACAAAAACGACCACACAGAACAAACCTATGTGCGCAATCTTCTGTTTAGATTTTCTGGACACCTTCGCGTATAACACCATGATTATCTTTGAAACAGCCGTTAGCATCAAAGCCGAAACGAAGGAAGTCAATGTATCCGTGAATAATGTTGCTGCTAGGAAAAGCACTATGAAGACAGAAGCGATCTTTACAGATTCCTTGACATCTCTAAGAGTGATATTTCCCAGTAATCTGCCAATTGGATTGCTAGAAACCTTCTCATTATCGATAATAGAACTGAATTTATTCATCAATTTCTTTGTTAAACCGTCTGATTCTCCTGATTCAAACTTCCTTTTCGTCCTTTTAACGATATATGATGATACCAGATTTATTGCAAGTACCATCACCATAAGTATCAATGCCAGGAAGAACAACGCAGAATAGTGTGTACTTCCGACAACCACCTCAGGCATCTCCAAAGCAAGCGATGCTGTTATAGTCCTCAATCCAGAGAACAGATTGTATATCGGATCCGGTATGATGGCGGCATTACCTGTAACCATCATAACAGCCATGGTCTCTCCGATAGCCCTGCCGATTCCGAGTATGACTGCTGCAGATATACCTGATATGGCAGCCGGAACAATCACTCTTTTTGTGGTTTCCCATCTTGTTGCCCCCAGTGATAGGGAAGCTTCCCTGTAAGATGCTGGAACGGCCTTCAATGAATCTTCTGAGACCGAGATTATTGTGGGTAATGCCATTATGCCCAATAATATTGAGCCGGTTAACCATGAAAACCCGGTTGCCATCTCACCACTGAACAGATCGCCCATGAATGGCACCATTACCATCAAACCGAAGAAACCGTAGACGACCGAAGGTATGCCTGCGAACATCTCGATTACTGGCTTCAGGAACTTCCTAGGTTTGTCTCTAGAAACCTCTGACAGATATATCGCAGCACCTACTCCGATAGGTACGGCAAAAGCCGCAGAACCGGCTGTGACCAGGATCGTACCCACGATTACGGGAACAGCCCCATACTCATCACTTGAAGGTTTCCAAACCGTACCAGTTATGAAATCCCAGATACCTACATCAGATATAGCATCGGTTGAATTGTAGACTATGAAAAGGATGATAAAGAAGAGAATCAGAACGGTGAGGGAAGCGATTCCCATTAGGACATATTTGGATATCCTATCTGCATCCACTTTCCTCTTTTTTGCAAATCCGTCCTGAAAGTTTGTCATTTTTATCGACTCGATTAGTAGTCGTTTATGGGTATGTAACCCTCTTCGGCGATGATTGCCTGACCTTCACTGCTGAGAATCCAATCTATAAGATTGGCTGCTGCACCCGTTGCCTCTCCCAGAGTTGCAAGAACTAGATTCCTTTGTATAGGATAATCTCCACTCTTTACATTCTCAACGGTGGCGGATACTCCATCTATGGAGAGTATGGTTGCCTCACTGGAATCGACACTGCTCGTGTATCCGACACTTATGTATCCGATAGCTCCGGATGCCGCCTCTACTCCGCTCAATATGGCGTTTGTACTCGCGAACTCACCTGCATAATCCGTAAGAAGCTCAAAATCTGAATCAACGTTCTCTAAAGCAGTCTCAAATCCATCACGAGTTCCTGAACCGTCCTCTCTAACGAACACGTTTATTGCAAGGTCATTTCCACCGACCTCACTCCAGTTCGTTATCTCTCCACTGTATATCTGTGCAACCTGCTCAAGAGTAAGATTAGTAACTCCTGCATCCGCACTAACAATAACTGCGATACCATCAACACCTATAACGTACTCTTCAAGACCTAGTTCAACCTCAGAAGTCTTGAGATCGCGGGAAAGCATACCTATATCCGCCGTACCATTAGCAGCAGCTGCGGCACCCGATCCGGATCCGTTCGCAGTGATGTTTAGAGTAACACCATATTCTTCCTCATATATCTCCTGCACCGCAAGCATTATGGGTGCAACAGTTGTCGATCCCTGAATAGTGATCGTGGTTTTGCTGTCTCCACTATTGTTACCCAGGACTACATAGACTCCTGCGATGACAACGATAGCGGCGACAAGCACCGTCAATATCTTCGTGTTTTTCTTCAAGGTCTTACACCTTGAAATAAAGATTCTCAAAACAATATATATTGAATGTCGAAATATTATATATTCATCTATATATGATATATATTACTCTAACTAAAACTGTTTGATATATGCCAAATATAAAAATCAGACTTGTTTTAAACCACTGTACCACACAAATAACACAATATGCTGAATAAAACTCCGAATATACTGAGATATATTGGCATTTGTATAACTCAGACGTTAAAAATACGAATACTGCTTAATCTCTTAAAATAAACCATCGAAAATTGACATATTCGAAGATTAACAGAATGCTGAACCCGTTCAGGTTTGATTAATTAAGATTTTTGACAGTTGATCGTATTAATAGAAATTATTAGGAATATTGGAAAAAAATTTACGGAAAAATTTTCAGCATAATATTTATGAACAGAAAACAGAAGAATAATGCATTATACTTGTTAATCATATTATCTGTAATCGCTTACCTTCACCTGTTATTGGATTCTAGTAATATTCGTAATTTACCATCCGGGCTTTAACATATCAAATGATTCTGTGAAACGAACAAACAGGCCCAGTGCATTCTGATGCGCCTGCCAGTTCGTTTATAGATTCCAAAGGTTTGGAACAGCCCCGGATTACGGGGCTTTTGTTTAGTAACGATTATCTATACAATCGTTCAGAGTGGCTACAATCTCGGCCCTGTTATAATCCCTACCAATAAGGACGAGCTCATTCTTCCTATCACCATATTTCTCATCCCAGTCTTCCTTCATATCAGGATAGTATCTGAAGATCTCATCTTGTTCCTTTTTGGAATAAGATGCCACCCATTCAGAGACACCCGTGAGCGTCAGGTTCTTCCCAGCTTGTTCAAAAAGTACCATGGTCTTCGGCTTCTTGGAGAACCAGATGTAACCCTTCGAACGAATCAACGTTTTCGGATAATTATCTAGGAATTTCAAGAATTTTTTGTAATTGAAAGGCCTCCTTTCCGCGAATACGAACGAGGTTATCCCGAAATCATCCATACCGTTCTTCTCATTTGTCTGATCTCTCTCCAGAGACTTTTGATAAGTTGAAGAAGACAACACTCTGTAGAAATCGAATCTGTTCGAATTGAAAATGTCCGAGGTATCAACTTTCCCCTGAACAGCTTCGATCAGTTTTGCATCCGGTTGCAATCCTTTGACCACCGACCTTACCTCTTCCAAGTTGTCTTCAGCTAGTAGATCGCACTTGTTCAATATGAGTATATTGCAGAATTCGATCTGATCCATGACCAGATTCACGATATCTGAGTCCTCTGTATCGCTCCCTTTCTTTGATATATCATCCAAGAATTCAGTGAAAATCCTCGAAGCATCAACGACCGAAACGACATTGTTCAGATAGAAGGCCATGTCCCTCTGCTGTTCTTCACATATTACGAAACCTTGACAGATTCCGGTCGGATTGCTTACTCCAGAAGCCTCCACTAAAATAGAATCAAATTTGCCTGTTACCGCAACCTGTTGCAATTCAGACATGAATTTATCTCTAAGAGTACAACAAATGCATCCGCCAGTCATTTCGCGAAGGGTTTCGTTCTCGATCACATTCCCCTTTTTGATCAGATTACTGTCCACATTGACACTCCCGAGGTCGTTAACAATAAGGGCTATCTGCTTATCCCGATTTTGTTTTAAAAGTTCGTTCATTAAGGTGGTTTTTCCTGAACCTAGATATCCAGTAATTATTGTCACAGGTGTCTTACTCATTTCCTATTTTCTCCGCGTTTCGATTATGATAACAATTCGATATGACGAAGGTGCAACCGCCAGTTACACGTGTCATTTTGTTTTCATGTAAGAAATCTTGAAATTTTTTAAATACATAATGATTTGCATAAATTTATTAATATTACAATAATAATTCACATATTTATTAATAACATTCCATTAGTGAGACTAAGACATAAAGACAGATCCGCAGAGCAAACCAGAAATGGATGAAAATGAACAGAATTAATTTGAATTGATTGATTAGACCTTAGATGCTCAACGAAATCAAAATCAATATTTCAAAATTTAACTCCCAACTACATAATCTTCGGATTCCCAGAGAAATAAAATGATTGAGATAATCTTGAAATTCTCAGATCTTTAACTTAATTTTTGATTTCAATAACCTTCATATATTCTCCCATCATCTGTATTGTGGCGAAATGTTTGTCCGAAGAAAGCAATGTTAAAAAAGCTGCTATAAGGATAATAGTCCTTTTCGGAATCGTCAGTATTTTTGGTGATATGCTATACGAAGGTGCTCGAAGTGCCAACGGTCAATATTTGGAACTTTTAGGGGTAAGTGCCACTACACTAGGTTTAGTATATGGAGTGGGAGAATTCCTAGGGTACCTTTTAAGACTCATATCAGGTTATTTTTCCGATAAAACCGGTAGACAATGGACATTCATAATCTTTGGATATTTGACATTGATAGTCGTTCCGATGATGGGACTTACAAGTAACTGGCAAATCATAGTTATCCTGATAATCCTTGAACGTATAGGAAAAGGTCTGCGTAGTCCACCAAAAGACACTGTTCTTTCACAAGTAGCTGAAACAGGAGAAACAGGCCTGGGAAGGGCATTCGGTATCCAAGAAACCTTGGATCAAGTGGGGGCATTATCCGGCCCTCTGATATTCTCGATTGCCTTTTTCATAAATGGAAAACAAGGAATTTCAGAATATCAGGCCGGATATCTATCGCTCTCTATAGCATTCATCCTGCTGATCTTCGTATTGTATTTGGTATTCATAAGATGCAAAAAATATAATCCGATGGTAAATGTCTCAGCGAGACCTAAGGAAAAAGAAAAGTTGACGCGCCGGTTCTGGATCTTTACACTTTTCGCATCCTTGGCAGTAATGGGACTTGTGAATTTCAGTATGATAGGGTACTATCTAAAAGCTGAAAATATCTTACCTGATCAAAGTATCGTACTGCTTTATGCCTTGGCCATGATAGTAGACGCGGGAGTGGCTTTACTAATTGGAGATCTGTATGACCGTCTAAAGAAAAAATCCAATACTAATGCCGGAGGTGTCATGGTCCTCATCTTTGTCCCGATAATTACACCATTCATATCATTATTCGGATTTAGCAGCAGCGTAATAGGGGCAGTAATTGCAATGATATTATTCGGCATTGTAATGGGAGCCCACGAAACAGTTGTGCGTTCTTCAATCGCAGACATAACACCATTTCATAAAAGAGGCACTGCATACGGAATGTTCTATCTATTTTACGGACTCTCGTTTTTAATCGGCAGTATTTCTGTTGGATTGTTATATGATCATTCCAGTACAACCGACATTTCAATAATGGTATCAGCAATAGAAAGCCTGTCAATGATAATATTCCTGTGGATGATGTCCGATATAATGAAAGAATCATTACCGAAAAATTAATTTTTATAATATTAATCTGGCCGTCAAGAATATCGGAATAATAGAAAATTTTATGATTCATAGAATAAAATTTTGTATTCAATAAAACCTCTGTCGCAATATCTATCATGCAAATAGAAGAATTTTGAACCCTGTCTGAAAATGTTATTGATTTTTAAAATCACATATCTAGATAGAATGTCAGGTGGGCCCGCCCAGATTTGAACTGGAGTTACTTGCACCCCAAGCAAGAAGGATACCAAGCTACCCCACGGGCCCTTAATTCCCGGTAATAGGTTTATGATTAAAAGGTTTGTCCAGGACATTCATCCGAGAGGCGCAATCTCACCGATAAGATCAGCGTGGGACACTATCATTCTACGGCAGCAATACCTATCGAATCCCATATCGTCGAGGACCTTTGCTGAATCCTCACCCATCCCTACACGCTTTATGTACTCGGGGTAGGCAGAACCCACCACCTTTCCGCATGTGAAACATCTCACCGGTATTATCATTGTATCATCTCAACGGTATGATTTCTGCTTCTTGGCACGTGCACCGTGACCGAGCGGGTTCTTAGGCAGTTTCCTTCTGTCATCGTTGACCATTAGGGTCCTGTCGTATGTCCTGAAGACCGCCTCGAGCTCTTCATCCTTATAGAAGTCCACAAGTCCCTTTGCAACAGCTGTTCTTGCCGCAGCTGCCTGGCCCATGACTCCTCCACCATTCACTATGATGGCTATGTCGACCTTTGCAGCCTTCTCGGGAACCAATCCCAGAGGCTCCTCGATCTTGAGCCTTGCGAGCTCAGGCGTGAATATCTCCAAAGGAACCTTGTTGACCGTTACCTTACCAGTACCTTCCTTGACGGATGCCCTAGCAATGGCAGTCTTTCTCTTTCCGCTTGTATTTACACAATCCATAAGATCATCTCACATTGGACCCTAGGAATTTGGAAACGGCTCCTAGAGTTGTGTATTTGCCGGTGATCTCCCTGACTGCCTCTTCAGGCTTGACCAGTTCGCAGTCGGAGAACTGCTTTGGTACTCCAACGAATACGTACAGTCTCCTGTATGCATCCCTTCCGCTAGAACTCGTCCAGGGAATCATGCCTCTGACACACCTCTTGAACAGGAGGTCTGACCTGCGTGGATAGAACGGTCCTTTCCTCTTCGTGGTGTCTCCCATGTCGACCTTCTGTTTGAAGTCCGCGAAAATCATATCCCTCTCTCCGGTGATGATGATCGACTCGGCATTGAGGACAACTACCTCCTCACCGCTCATGATCATCTCTGCCACATTACTGGCAAGCCTTCCGTAGATGAGATTCTTTCCATCGATAACCGTAACCATCCGAATCACCTCATGATCCTGACCTTGGTGCCCTGTGGATTGGATTCCATGAGCTCCCTTATGGTCATCGTTTTACCGCCTGCCGCCTGGATACCTGTCTCGGCTGCATCCGAGAAATCATAGGCTGCGACGTTCAATTTTTTTGTAATGCTTCCAGCTGCGAGGACTTTGCCGGGGACTATTATAGTCTCGCCGTCCAACGCATACCTCTCGAGTCTGCTAAGATTCGCTTCGGCCCAGTTACCCCTTGGTTTCTCAAGCCTAAGCGCGATGTCTCGCCAGATCGGAGCTTCCGTCTCCCTAGTCTTTGCCTTTAAATCGAAGATCAAGGCAACGAGCTGAGGATTTGTCTTCTGTGTGCTCATTTTACTGACTCTCCCGACATTGGGTAACCGTCGTAAGTATAGGTTGTTTATAAAACTATCCTGCCACGCCACATATTACTGATTCAATTTCGAATCACAAACGATGCAGAATCAAACCGTCCCTTCAAGAGAAAATTAATACCATCCCCTCATTACAGTGATTATCGTGATACCATGATAAGATTCGGACCCGCAGGAATCCCCCTGTCCTGTAAAGGACGCACATTGAAGGATGGCGTAGAGGATGTTAACAACCTGAGCCTGACCGCGTTGGAGATACAGATGGTCAGAGCCAAGGCCTATACGAAATATCCTGAGGAAGAGGAAGTGGGCCTTACGATGAACGAATTAACGGAGAATTTCATCATAGAGGTCTACAGAGACGGGGAATATCTGCCACCTGACGAACCCATAGAGGAAGAGGATGAACTTGTATACATCCCATCGGGCATAACCGAATTTTTCGGAGAACTTTATGATGTCGGCTATATGGCCAAAAGATTGGATGTGAGCCTTTCATTACACACCCCCTACTACATGGACTTGGGATCCAACACAGAATTGACCAATATGTGCATTGATTCCATAAGACATGCAGGAATAATCGTAAACGCATTGGATGGGGATATGGTCGTGACAAATCTTGGCCTGTACACTGGAAAGATTCCAGATGAGGAAATAGATTCGAACATCTACAACAATGTGACGGATCTCATGGATTGGTGGAAAGGCATGGGATTGAAACCTAAACTCGGAATAGAAATAACCGGTCAGCAATCTGTCTTCGGATCATTGGATCAGGTACTAGACATATGTTCAACAATAGAAGGCACTGTACCTGTCGTAAATTTCCCACACTACCACTCACGTACAGACGGATCGCTCATCGATGTCGATGATTTCGAAGACCTTCTGAAACAGGTGGAACCATACTACGGTAACGGCTCCATACACACCGCGTTTGCCGGGGTTGAACATGAGGATGGTTATGAAAGAAGACTGACCCCCATAAAAAAGGGCGATTTGAAATTCGAACCTCTTGCAGAAGCACTCTGTGAGATACAGCCAAATGCAACAGTGATATCCGATTCACCGCTTCTTGAACACGATGCCATGTACATGAGGATCATAAATGAGAGAGTGCTCAGTAAAAGAGTTGCAAAACAGATAAAGGAAAGAAAGAAGGCTGAGACTGCTGCCGTAGCATCCTCAGGAGAATGACTTTGGAAGATAATGTGGAATACCTGACTGGATGTTGCATCGATTCCGTAAAATCGATTCCACGTAAAAGCGTGGACGAATTCATAGACCTATTAATGAAGAAGGACAAGATCTTCATATATGGGTCAGGAAGATCAGGATTAATAGGACAGCTGTTCGCAATACGTCTGGTACAGATAGGTTTCGATGTCTATTTCGTGGGAGATATGACTACCCCCATAATCGGTAAGAACGACCTCACAATCCTCATATCCAACACAGGTCACACGGTGTCCGTCGTACAAACCGCGGACATAGCCCGTCGTATAGGGTCTCATGTTGTATCTATAACATCTTCGCCATCGAGCAAACTGGCGCACATATCCAATTCTAAAATCGTGGTCACAGTAAAAAAAGAATGCAAATCCGGTGAGATAGCCCCTCTGGGAACTATTTTCGAAGACAGCGTACTTCTTTTCCTAGATTCACTCGTACCTGAACTCATGAAAAAAATGGGCGTGACCGAAGACGATATGCGCAAGAATCACGCGATATGGGTTTAATCACGATTCCCGAATTATCATCGATACATCGACTTCAAGACCATCCTTACATGTCAAAACCTTCATTGTACCGTCCGAAGGATCTATTACGACCGCGAACCCATTCCCATCACCGAATATCCCCTGATGAGTCCTTATGTCCGTATCTGATAGATAACATCCGTACCCAGGATGGGAATGATACCATCCGAGAATCATATCTCCAGAAGACTTGTCTATCGCATCGAAAAGCTCCTCAAAGGCCGTCCTTTCGAACCTCACACTCACATCATCGGCATCTAATCCAGCCGTCACAACATCATTTATCTCAGAATACTGCCCCTCATCATCCTTGAATATGCAACCTATCATAAGGCCCATGACCTCTTTGCCTTCAGAATATCCACAATCGGCATGATCTAACATCTTTACCACCGCAGAATCGGACACGAACAGTCCCACTCCTTTGACTGGACGTACACGGACCTGCATATCGTGTAGAGCACTGGATATGATCTTAGGCACTTCTATCACCAAAACTGAGACTGGCCTCAAACCTTGTACGGTTCTTAATATACCATCTGGCTGCAGACATGCATGACTCAGTACCGTACGGATTCATGGGATTGGGGTCCGACAGTAATTGTTCGACACCTTTAACGAATGATAACAGAGTAGAACCAAAAGTCCAATTATCCAGAGTTTTGACACACACGTGTCCCCCATCCTCAGGCATCATTATGTTCGGATGGAATATTCCTGTCATCCATCTGGCCCTCGGCCTTTCATATGGGTATTCCTCCGATATGGATATCAAAAGAGAATGTTCGCTTCCTATGGCATCTTCTGATACCCTTGTCGGTAGATTCGTCAGCCATATGCGAATCTCTATCGGAAAACTCACATCCACAGATATGGATGAAACCTTTAGACCCAGATACCCGTTCAAATCAGATATCTCGTTGTTGAGTCTCCTTACAAGTACAGGCCTTGCAAGCCCCATATCAGAATCCACCCTCTGGATCTGGGATGAGCTCAACCACATCATCCTCGTTGAGATTCATCTCATCGACGGTCTGGCCCTTTACCAGAAGCTTGGGCCCTTTCCTAAGAACATAAGCTCCAGCATCCTTGCCCCAATATTCCGCAGCAGTATCTATTATGTCGTCGACTGATTCGTACGACTCCAACTCCATCCTTATGGAAGAGTTGTTCAGTGTGTTGACCACTGTGATCCTTACAGTCATGTTGATCCCTCGAACTCATGATTCGGACAGCCGGGATCAACGGACAATTCATAAACATCCATTGTTCCTCTCCAGCCGTCATAATACATGACGTCCTTGATGCACATATCTCTTCTACCTGATAATATCTTCATAGACTCACGTACCTGGGTGGCTGCAATCACAGACGTGGTTGTTATCTCAGATGCCACTTTGGGAATGTAGGATACACCTCCACCCGTACAGGAGAAACGGACATCCAGAACATTCATGTGACTGTGATTCATAGAACATTCCAAACATGGTCCGCTATCCAAAACCACCTGTACCTTGCCCCTGAATCCATCCGTTGCGCCATCCACGTAAGGAATGCCATGATACCTTGCATGGGAATTCACATGCAGCCTGGCAGATATATTGTCCAAACACCCCAGTACCAAATCATAATCCCATGAAGAGATTTCCTGAATTCTAGAAACGATGGGCGTCACACAGACATTATCATCCAAATCAGAAGATCTGTCGGACAGAACATCTGCCTTCATATCTTTAATCCCGTCCGAGTCGCGGAAGAACACACAACGACTGAGATTAGAGACCGTAATGTAGTCCATATCCACAATAGATATATTGTGAAAACCCGCAAGAACCATGCACTTGACAACCTCGTTACCTAAAGCCCCAGCGCCCACCACCAGACATCTAGCCTTATGAAAAGCCTCTACATCCAGCCATTCTATACGACGCATGCGATCGTAACGATCCACATCGTATTCTCTTGTCCGCATGCGCACAGATATACACTGCCCGATAATAACTTTAATAGGCTGAAACATATGACAACTTATGACTTCGCTTCCGGAGCATGACCACTGCAAGAACTGCGGTGATGCCATCCCGTTCGACATGCAGTTCTGTTGCATGAACTGCTACAACGAATATCAGGATAAACTGAAAAAAGAGAAGAAAAATGAAATCTTATTTTGGGGATTGACCTGTCTCAGTGTTGTTGTCATAATCGTCTGTGCATTACTGATCCAGTAATGCATCCATGGTTAACCCGACATCATGAACCCGGACTATATCGGCACCGGCCTTTGATGCAACCTTCACCGCTTCCACACTGGCAGCATCACGGTCCATATCCGGGAACGCATAAGCCAGGAATCTCTTCCTAGATGCTCCCACCAGCACCGGATAACCGCTTACCACGTCACAACACCCTTTGAGAAGCTCCATACTCTGTTCGTGTGTTACACCGAATCCTATACCAGGATCGAGGATGATGTTTCTCCTCCTGATCCCTGCATCCGATGCCGCCTGTACTCTTGAATCCATGAAACCGCGTACTTCTTCCAGTATGTCACCTTTGAACGTATTCTCCGCGAGTGTCTTCGGACTGCCGTGCATATACATTATCACCACAGGCACATCCAAGGAAGCAGCCATATCCAGCATGCCATCGCCTCTGAGTCCCAGAACATCATTTATGATGCTCGCACCGGCATCTATACAGGCCTCCGCCACCTCCGCTTTCATAGTATCCACAGATATGGGTACATCGATGACCTCGGAAAGTTCTGAGATCACTGGCAAAACCCGGTTCAACTCCTCATCGACACTCACTGGATCGGATCCTGGACGGGTTGACTCTCCTCCGACATCTATTATGTCAGCGCCCTGATCAACCATTTTCAGAGCATGTGCTAGAGCATCGACAGGATTGGAATAAGTCCCGCCATCCGAGAATGAATCTGGCGTGATATTCAATATACCCATCACCGATGGTCTACCTCTGGAATGCGATAACACCCTCCAATCAGTCATTGGGATCACAGGTGACTGTCCACCAACTCCACAAGGTCAACCACTTCTATCTTTCTATCTCCCTTTGCAGACGATAGATTGGTAACACAGAACGGGCATGTAGTTATGATAATATCCGCGAACGAAGCCTCATCCAGTCTTGTGTTGGCAATGGCTGCTGCTTCTTCAGGGAATGCAGCTCTCACACCGCCCCCTCCACCACAACAGTGACTTGTGGAACGATTGTACTGCATCTCCTTGAACTCGGCCCCGGGAAATTTCCTTATGACGTCCCTGGGGGCATCATATATGCCACAATGCCTTCCGAGATGGCAGGGATCATGATATGTGACTTTAGCTGCAAGTGGCTTCAACTTGAGATCCTGTTTAGCCAGGAACTCGGTCATATGCAGCACCTCGAACGGAACATCCACATATTTCGGATATTCCAACTTGAACATCCTATAACATCCTGCACATGATAGTATGAGTGTCTCTACACCGAGTTTCTTTATCGCATCCACATTCTTGCGCATAATCTCGGTTACCTCCGCCTGATCAACACCCACCCTCTGGAGAACGGAACCACAGCACGTCTCGTCTAGAGTCGTGTAATCAACCCCTAGTTTGTCTAGTATAGACAGGGAGGCCGCAGCGGTCTTCTTAGATCTGTATGCCGCCGTACATCCTGCAAAATAAGCATACTTGGCATTGTGGGGTTTACGTCCCAGTGTCTCAGAGACCGATCTTTTCTCATTGAATGGATTCCCGTACTTCCTTATACTCTCGACCATGGCCTTGTGCTTAGGCAGCATGTGACCACTTTTCACCAGATCGGCACGACAGGATTCTATTATATCTACGATATCTACCTTGGAGGGGCACCTCCTCACACAATCTGCACATGTAGTGCAGGTGTACATGTTCTCCACCACTGAGTCGTCAGCCTCTATCTCCCCGTTCAATAAACCATACGTCAAGGCTATACGTCCTCTCGAAAGTGCTGAATCCCAGCCAATCGCCTTGAACGAAGGGCACACACTTTTACAGAAACCGCACATGGTACACGTATCTAGAGCCTGTGCGACCTTCTTTATCTTCTCCTTTTCAAAATCACTCATTCAATCACCTTGGGTATTGTTACACTGCCATCCATAAGGACTATGAACTCCGCATCTGGCTTCCATTGCAATGCCGCCTTTACTGCGGCATCCACGGATTCGAACGGCGTTATATTTGCTGAACTCAGAATAGCAGGATCCAAATCGGTAACCGCCCATATATCTGCCCATGTTGCGATCTCTGCCATCTTGGCAGCCTTGTGATATCCCAGCTTATACTCTGCCTGGAGGTTCTTGAGAACCTGCTTGGGGTCCTTTGATGAAGACAGTTGATTGAGGAATGTCGGATGACCTATCCCCTCCCTGCATTTGGACACCATTATTATCTTACCGCCCTCTTTGAGAGCCCATTTACCGTTATCCAAAGCCTTCTGCGATTGGTACAGGTCGACATCCATTGGATACGGTGCCACCGATATGACCACATCCGCTTTCCTAGGTATGGGAACGCAAAAGACCTCTTTGGCCCATCCTACCGCAGTATCGAAGGCAGGATTCAGATCCCCTGATGCGACCTTGTAGATGTTCTGATGTCTGTCGAGCACCATCTGTATCGAGAATATCGCCTTGTCCTGTACAACTTCCAGGGCATCCATCATATCCTCATGCACGGGATTGCCCTCTAGAACCAGAGACTGGGCTTCCACCCTCATGGCCAGCTTATGATTAGTCTCCACCGTTTCGAAAGATGCGACACCCGGAAGGAATGATTTCCTTCCCCCGGTAAAACCTGCAAAATAGTGAGGTTCGACGCTCGTTATTATCACCAGACGATCGGCCTCCACCGCCATCTTGTTGACATTCATGGGAGTTCCGTTCTTAGACTTCCCCAAATAAACGCACTCGGAGATCTTGGCATCATGGGAGAATATATGATCCTTGAGTTCCGGATATAGGGGACCGAACACGAAATCGTACTCCTCTTGAGTCATCTCCCTATGTGTACCCGTCGCAACGAGATATCTGGCTTTTTTAAGGTCCATCCTCTTGGAAAGAGCCTTCAAAACCTTTGACGTAGGTGTCGGACGAGTCCCGTCATTAACTATGAACACTATGTCCTTACCACCCTCCAAGAAACTCATCAGCGAGTCGTAACCTATCGGATGGTCTATGGATTCGCCTATCACATCATCGGCGCAACCGCACTCGACATCCTTCGGATAGAATGTACCGATGTAGGCATCATCAGGTATCTCTGTCCTTTGGACACCGTCCTTTCCGTACTTGACATCGACAATCATTGAGACCAAACATCTGAATTGCGCGACTATATTAAAGCGTATTTGCCCGACGAGGAAATAGTATTTCAACCAATGGAGCAATAAGTATACCAATGTCCGTTTTGAAGGATATTGGTGAACGTGCGCTAATCGAGAACATAAAAAGGATTATAAGACCGTCTCCGGGAATAGGCCCGGGCGATGATGCAGCGATGATAGATGTTGAGGGCAAGGTCGTGATAAGCACCGATACCGTAACAGTGGAGAGACACATGCCCAAGGAGATGAGTTGGGAGCAATTCGGATGGACCGCAGCCGCCGTGAACCTGAGCGACATAGCCAGCATGGGTGCCAGACCAGTGGGCGTACTTGCAGCACTGGCGATGCCCGAGAACATGGAAGAAAGGAATCTGTACGACATAATGAGCGGTATGGATCAATGCACGGAACTCTGTGGCACCTATATTGTCGGAGGCGATACCAAATTCGGTCCAGGATTAATAACAGGAACCGCAGTAGGTTCTTTGGACGGCAGACCTCCGCTGACTAGATCCGGTGCCGTACCTGGAGATTTTATAGCCGTTACCGGTGAAATGGGCTCGGCAGCTGCAGGGTTCTACGCACTTCAAAACGGAACCGCTGATGAAGAATTGACATCTCAGTTGTTCACCCCTGTACCGAGAACAGATATGGGAATAAAACTTTCCAAATCGGGTGCAGTAACATCCTGCATGGATCTATCCGATGGCCTTGCAGAAGGTGCAAAAGCCATCTGCGATTCCAGTCATGTCGGAATGGAAATAGAGATGGAATTCATACCTATTAACCCTAAAACAGAAGAAGTGGCCCATGAACTGGATATGGACTTGGCAGATCTTGCCTTGTATTGGGGAGGAGATTACGAACTCCTTTTCACATTCAAGAAAGAGAAAATGCCGGACCTATACAATATGGATGTGGACTTCTCCATAATTGGCATGGTCACTAACGGTGACGGCCCGTACATAACCGTAAACGGAACAAGGACTAGGATGAAAAATGGCAAGTATTAACCCCGTGATCGAAGCAAAGTACTACCATCGTGAAGGCGATGTGTATATCTGTGAGTTGTGTCCGCACTCTTGCAGGATACCTGTGGAGGGCATCGGAAGATGCAGCGCACGGAAAGGGGAAAAGGACATGTTGGTGGCAAACAACTACGGCAAGGTTTCCTCCATATGTGTAGACCCCATAGAGAAGAAACCATTGTACCATTTCTATCCTGGAAGCAAAATATTCTCACTAGGCGGTGTAGGTTGTAACATGTCCTGCAAATATTGCCAGAATTATGCCATATCGCAATATAGCACCGGTAGGAAGCGCACGACCTACGAAAGTCCCGAGGAGATTGTAGCCCTGTGCAGAAAGGAAAAGATGGATGCCATAGCATTCACATACAACGAACCCACCATATGGTTCGAATACATATTGGACATAATCGCCTGCGACCCAGATCTCAAATTCGTTCTGGTCTCCAATGGACTGATTAACGAGCGCCCCTTGAGAGACCTATGCAAGGTAATAGATGCCATGAACATAGATATAAAGGGATTTACGGATGAATTCTATGTAGAACTCTGCGGTGCCCATCTGAATAATGTCCTGAGATCCGTCAAGATAGTTTTCGAAGAGAACGTACACCTAGAAATAACATACCTAGTCATACCAGGATCCAACGACTCTGAAGACGAAATAAGAAGATTCTGCGAATGGATAAGGGACACCCTTTCCCCGGATGTCCCTATTCATTTCACCAGATTCCATCCAGATTTCAAAATGATGGATGTCCCCATGACACCCACAGAAACCCTCCTCAGATGCCAGAATATAGCGGAAGAATGCGGATTGAACTACGCCTATGTAGGAAACATAATAACCGACGACGCATCCGACACCTATTGTCCGGAATGCGGCACTGCAGTGATAAAACGCGTAGGGTATATCGTAGATGTAATAGCTATGGACGGCATGAGGTGTGCATGCTGTAAAAGCAAACTGCCGATCATACGCTAATAAGGAAAAGAGGATTGCCGATCAATGCTATAAATGCTGATGCCACCGCTAAAGGAACTATGAATGGTATCATAGGAGTCACCCAAATCCTAGATTCACCTGCATATTCCAACCTATCGTATATCTCAGTGGGATCATCAGGCATATGACACCTGACGAGCTTTCCATCAACCACATCATGCATAGGCCAGACGTTCGCTGACCTCGCATCATATACATCCATGGTGTAACCTGTCATCATACATCTCCCCTTATCGCCTTTTTTATAATTCGTAATGACAAAATACACACTCGACAAAGCTGTGATCACAGATCCGAGGAATAGCGTGGATACCGCGAATGTGAACACTTCGCTCACGATACTGTCCGGTACCTCTATCAAAGGAAAAGGCGGTATCAAAGGATATGCTGGAAATAACATCGAGATCACGATTAAACATTTAGCATCCGCTCCACCATGAAGAAGACCGAAAAAGTACATGCCCGCGAAAATCAGGTAACTCGATGGAATGGAAAGCCATTGGACAAAACATTCATCGCCCGTTGCATGCATATAGTACAGGGGCGCAACGAACAGAATCGCCATCACCGAGTAGAATAAGAGTAAATGCCTGTCGAAATCCACAAAAATATCTACCAAGATCATCAAAGAACCTGCCGCCAGACACAGGTATTCCCATTTGATGCCATACTCTGCGGCGGAGGATAAGAAACATGCTGCGACCCCGAAAACACCCAACACGATCCAATGCGTGTCGGAAACTTCACGGTACCTCCAATCGCTGATACTGGCTGACGACATTACAATCAACATCAGAATTAGAATCACAAATGAGATGTACTCCTGCATGCACCCAAGCTCCGGTCGGCCAATATCATTTTATCTTATTATCCCTTGTCTTGAATGATGAGACTGGGGAAGATCGCTCTTGTTCTGACAGTGGTAGCAATTCTCGCTTTTGCACTTACACCTACTACCGTGTCGGATGCCGCAGATGTCGATGACGTCGGCCTCAAAACCAACACCGAGAGCATAGACATCAGTGCTGGTTCCTCCTACACGTTCGAGGTAATCATAACCAACAACCTGGAGTACATCAGCACTCCCGACCTGGCGAACCAACGCCTCATAGGAATAAGCATCTCAGAACCCGATGACGTCTCCGCGTCATGCAGTGACACCTTTTTCACATTGGCAGGACAGGAATCTGAAGTCGTAAGCATAACTTTGACAGCTGATAAGTACTCGACAACAGGAACCTACGAATTAACCATCACGCTCAGCATAACATCCTTGGATACAAATGATACGACGGTTGCAACCTCGGAATACTCCTTCGAGATGAATGTAACGTCACCGATAGACACAGGAACCTCTTTCAACAAGATCCTCGGCATATGGGAGAATCCTCTCCCAGAACCGCTTAACACCCCCCTGGCTACAGCCGTATTATCATTCCTACTGGCGATACTTCTGGGAATAGTCGTGATAGGGATCGTCACGCCTATACTGATACACGCCGTATTTGTACAGGAAACCAAAAATGACAGAAAGGGGTTCAAAAAGAAAATCAGCAAATTCCTTTTCCTGATGGTCATTATCTACTCTGCAGGTTTATCGCTGAGTGTATATGGTGCACCGGTGAATGTAATATCAACCTTCCAGAGTTGGAGCATGGTATTCTACATACTCCTCGGAGCGATAATCGCTTGGAGATTGTATGGTACGTTCATATCCTACACGCTTAACAAACTTCACAAAAGCATTGCGGAAAATGCCAATGAAGACGATGAGGATTCTAAAAGTGATCTGGAACCTTTGTTCTTGCTCATAGGAAAGATTGTAATCGGCGCCGTGTCCGTAGCAACAATGATGGCCAGCTTCGGACTTGATTTCGAAGCTATAATAATGAGTGCCGGACTCGTATCGTTGGGTATAACATATGGCGCTCAGAGTATCATAAACCAGTTCTTCAGCGGCATGGTCCTACTCATAACGAGACCGTTCAAGGCCGGTGATTTGATACAGATAGGCACAAATACCAAGACCTACAAGGTCAAGCGCGTAACAGTCATGAACACTGTTTTCGAGAACTGGGCGAATGAAGAATTCATCATAATGCCCAACAACTCGGTAGCATCCTCGGCCATAACCAACATGACAGGAAAGGACCTGATTTACAAGATACATGTCTATATGACCGTCGCTTACGGGGAGAATCTGGAAGAAGCCAAGAGGATTATGCTTGACATAGGCATGAAACACCCAGAAGTAATAACTGATGGATCTATTGATCTCCCATATGTAAGGGTGACCGAATTTCAGGATTCCGCCATACAGATCAGACTGACGGCCTATGTGAATGATTACAACGATTACAGCAAGATTAGTTGCGAACTTGCAGAACAGATATACAATGAGTTCATGGCAAGGGGCATCAACATACCATTCCCGCAATTGGATGTCCATTTGGATTATATACATAACGAGAAATGAACATATCCGGTCTTCGGTACATAGTTTCCAATCTTCATTTTCGAAGACTGAATCACGTAATTATAAGAATTTAAATAGTATCATTGAGGTTATCCGCAACAGATTTACGAAATACGAAAATCACAAAATGCGGTGACGATAATGATAGACAACCTTGACAAACACATCCTGGAGATAATGAAAAAGGATTCCAGATGTCCCTTCGTAGAGATAGCCAGTCAACTCGGTGTTTCTGAAGGCACTGTGAGAAGCAGAGTACACAGGATGACCGAAGAAGGTATAATACGGGGATTCACTATCAAGACCAGCTCCAAGAACGTCAAGGCACTGGTCGAAATCAGGATCGACGTCAATACGGACACAGAGGCCATAGCCAAAGAACTCGCAGGTTACGAGGGAGTCACCGAGGTCTTCGAGGTCACAGGGGACCAGGACATAATAGCCATTGTGGACGTGGAATCATCACAGAAACTCAACGAGATAATCGAACGGGTTCGCCGTTATGATAACATCCTGAGTACACGTACCCGTCTCATTCTAAAGGAGCATTTCGGAGATAATTGATATGTTTAGAGGTACAACGACCGCAATCATCACTCCTTTCGCTAAGGATGGGTCCATCGACGAAGATGGTCTCAGGAGATTGGTCGACTTTCAAGAAGAAAACGGAGTGAATACGATAGCCCCCTGTGGGTCCACAGGAGAATCAGCCACACTCTCCAATGAAGAGCATGTACACGTCATAAAGATAGTCGTGGACCAGGTAAAGAAAGCAAAGGTATTGGCAGGAGCAGGGAGTAACTGCACATCCGAAGCAGTTATGCTCAGTAAGAAAGCAGAAGATCTGGGGGCTGACGGGGTCCTTTCAATATCACCCTACTACGTGAAACCGACACAGGAAGGCATATACCAGCATTACAAGACCATCGCAGAGGCAATCGACATACCTCTGGTACCTTACAACGTACCCAGTCGTACAGGTTCGAATATCGACGCCGATACGACCCTAAGACTTTCCGAGATCGACAACATCGTGGCCATAAAGGAAGCGAGCGGTAACATGACTCAGATTGAAAGGATTCTCAGAAACAGACCTGAGGGTTTCGAGGTACTGAGCGGCGATGACGGACTGACATATCTCATGATGTGCAAGGGAGCTGATGGAGTTATATCTGTAGCATCCAACTGTTGCCCTGACAAAGTCGTCAACATGGTCAACCTAATACTCGCTGGCAAGAAGGCCGAGGGAGAGGCAATCAATAACTATCTCCACCCCCTCTTCACAGGTCTTTTCATCGAATCCAATCCAATACCCATAAAGTACGTTATGAGTAGATTGGGTTACGGTAACGAATGCCCGCGCCTGCCTCTCCTGCCACTCTCCGAGAACGGAAGGAAGAAGCTCGATCCGATACTCGAGCAGATGGGAATCTGAGTTGATAAGATGATTAACGTAGTCATCGGAGGCGCCACAGGCAAATTAGGCAGTATGGTCGGAGATATAGTGGTGAGATCAGAAGATATGCATCTGAAAGGCGCCATAGTATCCGAAACGGGGGGCAACATAGGTAAAGAACTCTGGCCGGGCATCAAGGCCCTGGGACCGGAATCCCTCGATGACATCCTATGCGATACAGACATCTATGTGGATCTTACTACACCAACGGCTGCATCCAAAGTAATCGCAGATATTCCAAAAACAGGCGCCAACATTATATTGGGAACCACTGCCGTACCAATCGATGTACTTGACAGAATGGCTGACAATGTATCCAAAAACGGCACCTCAGCTCTCATCTCTTCTAATTTCGCCATAGGTGTGAATGTTTTCTGGAAGGTGTGTGGCATAATGGCCGAATACCTCAAAGACTACGACATAGAAGTCATAGAGGCACATCACAGTGCCAAGAAGGATTCCCCCTCAGGAACCGCCGCAGAGACCGTACGCATATTGCAAGAAGCCACAGGTATCGACAAGACCTCGTACGGCAGAGAAGGAGTCACAGGACCCCGTAGAAGGGAAATAGGCGTACATTCGATACGTGCCGGAGATATAGTCGGTGACCACACGGTGATTTTCGCGAAGAATATGGAACGTCTTGAACTCACACACAAGGCCATAAACCGTGAGGTTTTCGCAAGAGGATGCGTGGAATCGATAAGGTGGATGGCCGATAAGAAAGATGGTAAAGTACACAATATGAACGAGGTGTTAGGCCTATGATAACAGTCATGAAATTCGGAGGTACCAGTGTCGGTACTCCAGAGGCATTGAAAAGAGCAGCGAATATAATCATCAACGGCGAAGGGCAGAAAGTCGTGGTAGCATCGGCCATGTCAGGTGTGACCAACTTCCTAGTCAACGCCATGGATGCATCTTATGAGAACAGGGAAACGATAGTTCAGGATTTTAACGAGAAACACCTGGATACTGCAAGGAAACTCTTCGAAGGCGAAGCATTGGAAGAATTCATGACGGAATACGAGGCAAGATTCGAGGTCTTCAGAAAACTCATAATGAATAGAAGAGCCTCAGAGGAGGATCCGTATTACCAAGATAACGTATCTTCACAGGGAGAGAGATTCTCCACACTCATACTGGCACACGTACTCAGATCGATGGGACATGATGCCGTTGCAATTACATCGGAGGACTGTGGCATAAGCGCTGAGGGAAGACCTCTGAACGGAAGTGCGATGCTGAAAAAGACCGAGACATTGATGACCATGAAACTAAAGCCCATAATCGATAATGGGACCATACCGGTCATAACAGGATTCTACGGTATAAACGAGGAAGGGAAACCCCTGACATTCGGAAGAGGAGGTTCCGACTACTCTGCAGCAGTGGTAGCAAACGGCCTTAACGCGGATATGTTGGAGATCTGGACAGATGTCGATGGATTCATGTCGGCAGACCCCAGAGTCATAACCGATGCGGTACGTGTAGACGAAATGAACTATGGAGAGGCGGCGGAACTCGCATACTTCGGAGCTAAGGTTCTGCACCCAAGAACGATAGAACCTGTGAGAATGAAACATATACCTCTCAAGGTTAAGAACTCCTTCAACCCTGAGGACCCTGGTACGTTGATACACCACCTCAGGAAACAGACCGACGAACTGCTGAAGAGCGTCGCAGTAAAAACCGATCTGTCCATAATATCGATAAGCTCCGCGGAAATCGCGTACAGGCCCAAAATGGTCGCCAGGATAATTGAGAAGATGTCCGAGAACAACGTTATAATCTACTCGATATCCACATCCCTTTCGACCGTTGCATTCCTGATACACAATAATGACGTCAAGATGACCATGATGAAACTCAACACCCTGGATCCAGGGGACATAGAGAGGATAGAGGTCAAAAACGATGTGGCTCTGGTCTGTGCAGTCGGTGACAACCTACTCTCGAAATGCGGAGTATCCGGAGAAATATTCTCCGCGGTTAAAGAGGCCAAGGCCAACGTTGAAATGATATCAGAGGGCGCATCGGATGTGTCCCTCAACTTCGTCGTACCGATGTCCAGGGTATCAGATGTCATAAGGATACTGCATAAGAAATTCGTAGGTGAGAATCAATGAAGGATTACGAGGGCAAAGACGGCCAGATGATGTTCGGTGGCATACCAGTCGCCGAGATAGCAGATGAATTCGGTACACCTGTGTATGTGACTGATGAACAGAGGTTGAGGGAGAATTACAGAAATGTATATTCTGCGTTTTCCAAGTATATTGACACCAGGATACACTATGCGTGCAAAGCCAACACCAACCTGGCCATATTGAGCATACTGAATCAGGAAGGCAGTGGCATAGATGCTGTTTCAATAGGGGAGATAATGACCTGTATCAAGGCCGGAATACCTCCAGAGCGCATAATGTACACGGGCGTCAACGTCAGCGATTCCGAACTTAAGGCTGTGGTCGACCTCGGAGTAATGATAAACATAGATTCGAGATCCGAACTGGAGAGACTGGCCAAGATATCCACTGACCTGCCGGTATCTTTCCGTATAACTCCAGGCGTAGGTTCCGGACACAGTGATAAGGTCATAACAGGCAAAAAGGGCTCGAAATTCGGAATACCCAAAGATGATGTTATCAAGACATATCTAAGGGCTAAAGACCTAGGATTCGATATAAAGGGCATACATGCCCACATAGGCTCAGGAGGACAGGCTGTAGAACCATTCATGGACATGATGGATGTACTTACCGATACCGTTAATGATCTCAAAGACAACGGCATTGACCTGGAATTCATCGACATGGGGGGCGGAATAGGCGTCCCGTACAAAATGAACGAAGATGAGATGGATCTTAACGAACTGGCCATTAATGTAACAGACATCATCACGGAGAACACTGATGTCAAGACCATAATCCTGGAACCCGGCAGATACATAGTATGTGACACCACCATACTATTGACCAGGTGCGTTGATGTTAAAGACGCCGGTGTCAAGAAGTACATAGGCGTGGATGCCGGTTTCAACACCTTGATCCGCCCCGCCATGTATGACTCGTATCATTATGTGGCCATCGGTAACAAATTCGGCAAAGCCGCCACAGCCAAATATGATGTAGCCGGACCTATATGCGAATCAGGAGATTTCCTTGCTCACGATAGAGCTCTGCCCACGCCTGAAGAAGGAGATGTATTAGCCGTTTACAATGCAGGCGCATACGGTTTCACCATGTCAAGCAATTACAACTCCAGACCTCTCTGTGCCGAAGTCCTGGTCAACAACGGCAAGCCGGAACTGATCCGTGAAAGAGAAACCGTAGAGGAACAATGGAGACATCAGATCATACCGGAGAGGCTCAGACAATGAGATTCTGGAAGTACCATGGCATAGGCAACGACTTCATATTGTTGGATGGTTCCGAAGGAAACCTGGAGATCGACAAAGAAGCCTGCAAGACCTATTGCGATCGCCACTTCGGCATAGGCGCAGACGGTGTACTTTACATATTGCCAGGACAGGGCACGGACATAAGCATGCGCATCATAAACGCTGACGGCTCCGAAGCGGAGATGTGTGGCAACGGCATCAGATGTGTTGCAAAACATGCCTACGACTTCGGTCTGATCGATAAACCCGAATTCACTATACATACCCTCTCCGGCATAATGAAAGCGAAACTCAAAATAGAGGATGGGAAAACCTCGACTGTTCAGATAAACATGGGAGCACCCATTCTGGAGGCTGAGAAGGTACCTGTCGATTCCACCGGAATGTTCATCGACCGTCCTTTCGAAGTCGATGGGATATGCTTCAGAGCAAATGCCGTTTCCATGGGAAACCCTCATTTCATAACATTCTCCGAACTATCGGACGAACAGATTAGAAAACTAGGTCCTATGATCGAAAAGCATCCGTTCTTCCCCAACAGAACGAATGTGGAGTTTTGTAAAGTCGAAAACGGAAAGATATACATAACAGTATACGAAAGGGGAGCCGCGTGGACCCTGGCATGTGGTACAGGGGCATGTGCAACAACAACTGCTGCAGCCTTAAACGGATTGGTCCCTTTCGACACGCCTATTGATGTACATCTTCCCGGAGGATGGCTCAAGATAACCGTTGAGAAGAATCTAAGCCATGTCCTCATGGAAGGCCCAGCGGAACTCATTTATGAGGGAATAACTAATCAGTGATACAATGACAACATTCGAACCTTCAGAAAGACTTCAAAAACTACCTCCTTACCTTTTCGTAAGGTTGGAAGAACTTACGGCATCCAAGAAAAAAGAAGGATGGAACCTGATAGATTTCGGCATAGGGGATCCCGACCTACCGACTCCGGATCCCATAGTCGATGCTTTGAAGAAAGCTGCCGAATTGAATGATAATCAGAAATACTCCTCTTCGCAGGGTGAACGGGACCTCAGGATCGCTGTAGCGGAATGGTACAAGAAGAGATTCGGTTTAGATGTGGACCCAGATACCCAGGTATGTATAACTTTGGGATCCAAAGAGGCCATATTCAACATATCACAGGCATTCGTGAACTGCGGTGAGACCATAATCGCACCGAGTCCGGGATACCCGGTATATTCTGGGGCGTCCACATTGTTCAACGAAGCTAAATGCGAACTTGTACCTCTGAAAGCTGAGAATGATTGGCTCCTGGATGTCGATGAATGTCCGAAAGGCGCCAAGATGCTCTACATCAATTATCCCAACAACCCGACAGGGGCCACCTGTGACTTAGAGTACCTGAAGAAGGTATACAAATGGTGTCAGGATAACAAAACAATACTGTGCTATGACAACGCATACTCAGAGATGTGCTATGATGGCTACGTATCTCCATCCATATTGCAAGCCGGTCCGGATGCCATAGAGTTCGGATCCTTCTCGAAAACATTCAACATGACAGGTTGGAGGATAGGATACGCAGTAGGACACCCGGACCTAATAGCCGGATTGAAGAAATGCAAAGGCCAGATAGATTCCGGTGCACCGATATTCATACAGAAAGCCGCCATAAAGGCACTTGAGATGTATGGACCGAACGGAGAGTTGCCTGAAGCGGTCAGGAAAAATATGAACATCTATGCAGAAAGGAGAAAAGTCCTAGTGGACGGTCTCAGGAATCTTGGATATGAAGTTCTCATGCCCAAGGGAACATTCTATGTCTGGTTCGACTGCGGTATGCCATCATTCAAATTCACCGAAAAGATGGTGGAACTCGGAATCGTGGTCACACCTGGTTCAGGTTTCGGTGAATCCGCCGAAGGATACATAAGGATGACTGTAACCGAACCTGTCGAGAGAATCAGGGAAGCCCTAGACAGGATGAAAAGAGGTAGCTATCAGTGATTTCTTCCCTTCATCCCCATTCGGGATGAAGGATTAACCCATTTACAGGAATTATTCGTTAAAAAAATCCCTATCCAGGCTCTCCTGTATGGATTTAGCCAACTTACCTATGTGTATGCCATCCACAAATGAGTGATGAACCTGCACCGAGAAAGGCATCAGAATTCTTCCATTAACCTCATGATAACGCCCCCAATCAAACATGGGGACTGCATTATCAGATCTACCTGAATCTGTATGCGATATGTGCGTATAGGTAACCCAAGGCATCGATGAGAAAACGAATACATCATTCCCAGGAGGACCTTCAAAATACGATTTCTGAGAGTCTATCTTCTTAGAAGCCAGATCGACATATTCCTTCAAAGACTTGCACATCGGAACATTGACAACCTTGAAAAGATCCTTCCCTTCATCCACGTATGTGAAACATGTGCCTATCTGATTGTAAAGTACCACATCTCCGTTCAAAAACCTGTATCTGAACTCCTCGATACCATTCGCACATCTTGATACAGCATATATGAATGCCAAAGTGAATGATAACTTCCTATTCCGCACTTCGGACAGAAATTTAGTGACATCGAGATCGAACGTGACACAGTACTGTGGTTGAACACAATTCCTGAATGCAGCACAATGACCTGCACGTGCCCAACCATCCAGATCTATACGCTCGTATCCAACCATATTCATTCCGTCTTAAAGGTCTTCTTGGAATACTTTAGGGCCTCTATCACCGGCATGGACTCCCTGAGTAAGAAGGTCTCCAATGCACCTCCACCTGTGCTGAGATATGACATCCTGTCAGCATAATCGAACTTTTCAGCAGCACCTGCCGTATGTCCTCCACCTATGACAGACAGGCCCTTGCTGTTGACCATGGCCTCCATGAGACCCTTGGTACCCACTTCAAACCCAGGTTTCTCAAACATACCTGCAGGACCTGACATGAAGGATGTCTGCGAAGACTCTATGACCTTCTGGAACTTGCCTATCGACTGATCTCCGATATCGAGTGCAGGCTCCACAGTAGGCATATCACCTATGTTGACCGAGACGCGCTTTCCAGACCTCTCCACCGCCACATCCACAGGCAAAAGGATGTGGGAACCATATTTAGACATGACCTCTCTGGCCGTCTCCAGATTCTCCTCTGTAAGCTCATCCTTCAACACAGTCTTACTGGCTTCACCGATATCCACTCCTCTGGCGTAAAGAAATGCATTACCTGCAAGACCCACGATTATGACCGTATCTGCCATACCGTGTTCCATGACAACATCGATCATGTGAGGTACATCACCGAATTTGGCACCACCCAAAATGAAGACCGAGGGCCTACGGGGATTATCGAAAATGGATTGCAACGCATACAACTCCCTCGCCATAAGCCTTCCAGAGGCGGAGGGAAGCCTCATAGGAAAACCCACAAGTGAACACTGTGAACGGTGAGCTGCACCGAAAGCATCACATACGTAATAATCCACAAGTGGAGCCAATTCTCTGACTATTTCTCCCTCACCATGACCGTGCATATCTAGATCAGCGGTCTCAGAATCCACAGACCTTACGTTCCCCAGAAGAAGAACTTTTCCTGGCTTCAGAGACCGGATTGCCTGTTTCGCTTTATCTCCGATGACGTCATCCACATACTCTACATCGATGTTTAGGTTCCTGGACAGTTTCTTAGCATGTTTCTCGAGATTCGTAAAATCCCATTTACCTTTACGGGACTGATGCGCCAATATGACCAGTTTCGCCCTCTTGCCGATCAATTCCCTGACGGTGGGGGTTACAGATCTGATCCTCACATCATTTATTATATCCAGATTCTCTCTTGAAAGCGGACAATTTATGTCCACTCTGAGCAAGACCGTCTTGTCCTTGAAATCGAAATCATCGAGAGTATAGAAGTCGTATTGCGTGTTCATCACCCTTTGTTAGGGATGCCCATGGATTCATTCGTCTTGTAGACGGACCGTGATGCATCCTCCTCCAGTTTGCACATGGACCTTATACAGTCCACATTCTCCGGAACCACATCCGATTCCTGATGGACACCCTGATAGTAGTACAGTTTGTTACCCACGACTTTGACACCGTCCTCCCAAACCACAATCTCGTACATATCTGAACGGTCTCTACCCATGTCACGTGCCATCTCCATTACCTCGGCAGTGGTCTTTATTCCCGATTTGCTGCTGACCAACCTGACTCTCGGCGCGGATCTGAATATATCCAGCACTTCCTCAGTGGTCGTCTCCCTGGACAGCTCGGCCACAACTGTGTGCATATGCATCAATGTGGTGGAAGCTTTTACGGCCATGGTATTTATGTTCAACCAAGGCATCACACTCTGAACATCCGGACCATGATGAGTTGGAAGCTTGACTGACGGTTCCAATCCGTTTATAGGACCTGTTTTGCTGTCACCGGGATCTGCTGCTCTCCTCACAATCGTAACATATGCATTCTTCACTTTCAAATCACGGTCTATGAGAAACAGTGTTCTAAGAAGACCGGTAGTGTTGCAGGAAACTACACGAGAGAACTGAGCACCCCAGGACTCACTGTAGTTGGCAGTTGAGTTGAATGATATCCCTGTAAGACCGTGATCCTCCCCCCCCTGGAATATGCCTTTCACACCAGCAGATGCATATTCAGCTTTGTAGTACTCGCCGAAATCTCCAGGAGTGCAATCGACCATTATGTCTACTTTACCGTAAAGGTCCTTGATTGTTCCCGAAAAAGGAACCCCTGCCTTCTTGAAGGCATCAATACTGGTATCTGGAATGTAAACATCGAATCCTCTTTCAATGGCCATTACCGCCTCGAAATTCGGCCTAGTTTTGGTTACACCTATAACCTCCATGTCATCTTGAAGATGCACTGCGGCAGCTACCCTCTTTCCGATAGTTCCGTATCCATTGATCCCGACCTTTACTTTAGACATGTTTCTCCTCATGGGTCAAATGAGGTAGGTATAAAATAATCTTACGCGACCAGATTGCACGACAAATTATTAACAAGACACACTATACACCAGTGAGGATTCGAAATGAAAGGATCTAGAGCACTGCTGAAAATGCTTGAGGACAGGAACGTCGAATATGTATTCGGATATCCTGGAGCTACCGTCATCCCGATCTATGACGAATTCATAGACTCATCCATCAGACATGTGCTCGTAAGACACGAACAGTGCGCAGCTCACATGGCCGACGGATATGCCAGAGCATGCGGAAGACCGGGTGTGTGCCTAGCCACAAGCGGACCTGGAGTCACCAACCTCGTCACAGGCATAGCCACCGCATATGCAGATTCATCCCCTATGATCGCACTTACCGGACAGGTCGGAACTGGATCCCTGGGCCTAGGAGCATTCCAAGAAATAGATGCCTATAGCCTGATGATGCCTGTCACTAAACATAACTACCGTGTCCTCAGCCCTAACAAATTGCCACACATATTAGCCGAAGCCTGGGACATCTGTCGTACAGGCAGACCGGGACCTGTTCATATAGACCTCCCCGTCGATCAGTTGAACGCCGAGATAGACGATGAAGCATTTACTGAGACCTACGGAATCAAACCCACACTTGAAGATACATCAGGAATCGGTCATGCGATAAGATGGATTAAGGATTCTAAAAGACCGGTCATAATGGCTGGAGGAGGCGTCATCACCGGGAACGCATGCGAAGAAGTTGTTAAACTCGCGGAACTCACGGGAATCCCTGTGGTCACCCCGATGATGGGCGTAGGAACTATCCCTTGGAACCATCCACTGAATATGGGACCGCTCGGAATGCATGGCAGACTTCCGGCATTGGATACATTCAGTCGTGCCGATCTGATAATAGCTATAGGCACCAGATTCTCAGACAGGACATACAGTCCGCACACATTCCCTGAGAAAGAATGCAGAGTCATACACATAGACATAGATGCCACCGAATTCGGAAAACATAACCGCGAATCAGTCAACATACTGTGCGATGCTAAGAAAGGAACGCAGATGTTAATAGATTCCCTGAGCGGCCACACAGAAAATCGTCCTGACTGGGGCAAGACGGTTGAATGCTTCAAAGACAGGTGCTGTTGCAACAATAATATAGATTCCGATCCGATCAATCCCCGTAAAGTCATGTATGAGATAAACAAGATAATTGACGATGACACAATAATAACAACCGATGTCGGACAGAACCAAATGTGGGCAATGCACCATCTGCACATATCCAAACCACGTCAGTTCATATCTTCTGGAAGTATGGGAACCATGGGTTTCGGACTGCCTTCTGCGTTAGGTGCCAAGGCGGCTAAACCCGACAAGAAAGTCATTACGATAGTCGGAGACGGAGGTTTTCAGATGGTCATACAAGAACTCGCAACATCCGTCGCAGAAGACCTTCCGGTGGTCATATGCCTTCTCAACAACGGTTGGTTAGGCATGGTCAGACAACATCAGAAACTCTTCTGGGAGGGACGTTACAGCGGTGTCGACCTTGGCATATCCCCAGATTTCTCCATGATAGCAAAAGGATACGGCGCGAAAAGCATACGCGTCGAGAAAGCTGGTGAGATTGGCGATGCTCTCAAAGAAGCTGTGGAATGCAACAAGACATGCCTGGTTGACATACCCACCGGATGTGAATTTGATATGACTCCGATGGTCCCCGGACAGAAATCTTGGCCGATAATAAAGGGAGATTGCGCTTATTGAACCTAGGATCGACGTTCCCGCCGGTCCGAATACCCTACCACAACATGATAACTTTTAATGGAGAACCGTATTAGACCATGGAAGGTTCATCATATGAAAGGATCTAGAGCACTGCTGAAAATGCTTGAGGATAAGAATGTCGACACGATGTTCGGATACCCCGGAGGCGTGGTCATCCCCATATACGACGAAATACTCGACTCATCCATCAGACATGTGCTCGTAAGACACGAACAGTGCGCAGCTCACATGGCCGACGGATATGCCAGAGCATGCGGAAGACCAGGTGTGTGCCTAGCCACAAGCGGACCTGGCGCCACAAATCTTACAACTGGTGTCGCCACTGCGTTCGCGGATTCCTCGCCGATGATCGCCATAACAGGACAGGTCAGCACAGGTTCCCTCGGAATGGGAGCTTTCCAAGAAGTCGATGCATACAGCCTGATGATGCCCATAACCAAACACAATTTCCGTGTTCTGGATATAAACGATATGCCGCATGCACTGGCAGAGGCTTGGGAGATATGCCAAACAGGCAGACCTGGACCGGTACACATAGACATACCGGTAGATCAGGTAAACGCAGAACTGGACGAAACCCTCATCGACAAAGCCACCTGTACTGTCAAACCTTTAGTCACAGAAACCTCAGGTCTTCAGGAAGCCGCTGATTGGATTCGGATAGCAAATCGGCCAGTATTGATGATAGGTGGCGGAGTCATAACCGGAAATGCTTGTGAAGAAGTCAGAAAACTGGCCGAAATGACCAACATACCTATAGTAACCCCGATGATGGGCATAGGTGCCGTTCCCTCCAGACATCCTCTGAATATGGGACCGCTCGGAATGCATGGCAGAATGTGCGCATTGGAGACCTTCAAAAACTCGGACCTGATAATAGCAATAGGAACGAAATTCTCAGACAGAACATTCAGTGCACACACAGACCCCGCCAACTGCAGAGTGATACACATAGACATAGACGCCACCGAATTCAATAAACACGCAAACCATCCATCGGTGAACCTGCTGTGCGATGCGAAGAGAGGAACCCTAATGCTGATGGAAGCATTGGGCAAATACAGCAACAGTCATAAAAAATGGGATACGGCTGTGGAAAATGCGAAAAGAAGGTGCTCTTGCAACTTCGATTACGAAACCTCACCCATAATCCCCCAGAAAGTGATGTTCGAACTGAACAAATTCCTTGATAAAGATACAATAGTCACAACTGACGTAGGACAAAACCAGATGTGGGCTATGCATTATCTGGACATAAGACGTCCGAGACAGTTCATTTCCTCTGGAAGTTTCGGTACCATGGGTTTCGGACTGCCTTCTGCGTTAGGTGCCAAAGCCGCAAAACCGGATTCGAATGTTGTGACCGTAACCGGAGATGGCGGCCTCCTAATGGTGATACAGGAACTCGCAACATCCGTCGCAGAAGACCTTCCGGTGGTCATATGCCTTCTCAACAACGGTTGGTTAGGTATGGTCAAACAATGGCAGAATCTATTCTGGAACTCCAGATACAGTGAAACAAGACTTGAATCCGATCCGAATTTCGTAAAGGTTGCGGAAGCCTTCGGCGCCAAAGGAATACGTGTGGAGAAAGCAGGAGAGATAAACGATGCCCTTCAACAAGCATTTGACAGCGATAGGACCTGTCTAGTGGAGATAATGGTGGACCCCGAGGAGAATATAACCCCTATGCTTCCACCCAACCCGCAGATGCCGATAATCAGGGGACGCTGCAAGTTCTGCTGATGTGAACAACACTAGTAACGTAACATTGTACATGCGATATGTTTTAGTGTGATAAGGAGTTGGACCTGTCAACACCAAGGTGGAATTATGCAAATTTACCACGATGCAGATGTGGACATAAATGTCCTCAAAGGCAAGAAGATCGCAGTTCTCGGATATGGATCACAGGGAAGAGCACAAGCTCTCTGTTTCCATGACTCCGGACTCGACGTCGTAGTCGGAGCTAGGAAAACCGGAAAATCCTGGAATCTCGTCCAGGAAGACGGATTGAAGGTTGCAGAATTCGCAGATGCCGTCAAAGGCGCAGATGTCGTCATGATGCTTCTCCCCGATGAAATACAGCCTGACATATACAATGACTATGTGAAACCAAACCTCAAAAAAGGAGCAGCATTGGAATTCGCCCATGGTTTCGCAATAACCTACAAACTCATCGTTCCCCCGAAGGACGTCGATGTCATCATGATGGCCCCCAAATCCCCAGGTGCGATGGAAAGGGTCCAGTTCCTCGAGGGATTCGGAGTACCCGCATTGGTGTGTGTACACCAGGATGCAACCGGTAACGCTAAGAAAATAGCCCTTGCACTCGCCAAAGGTCTAGGATCTACTCGCGCAGGTGTCTTCGAGACGACATTCGACAACGAGACACAGACAGATCTGTTCGGAGAGCAGTCCGTCCTCTGCGGAGGAATCACAGCTATGATAGCAGCAGGGTTCAAGACACTCGTCGACGGAGGATATCCTCCAGAGATGGCATACTTCGAAGTTCTGCACGAGACGAAACTCATAACCGACCTCATCAACAAGGGAGGTTTCATGGGAATGTGGGACGGAGTTTCGAACACCGCAGAATACGGCGGCATGACGAGGAGAGACAGAGTCATAACACCAGAATCCTACAAAGGCATGAGATCGATACTGGATGATATCGAGTCCGGTAAATTCAAAGATGATTGGCGCGCCGAGTGGAATGCCGGCCTGGTCAACCTCAAGAGGATGGAAGCCGACGAGAGCAAACTCCAGCTTGAGGTCACAGGAAGAGAGATCCGTAAACTCTTCGAAAGAAAGAACTGATAAACAGACAGCCGGGTGACGATTTGAGCAATATCAGGATCCGCACTAGGAACGGCGAATACATCGCCGAACTGGACGAATCAGATATCTCCAACGCCATCTGGCTATCCTTACCTTTTAAGGCTCAAATCAACATGTTGGGCGGTCAGATTTATTTCGAGATGCCTCTAGATGCAAAGATGTCCGTGAACGAAGACACCGTATTCGATGTTGGAGACATAGCATACTGGCCCAACGCAAATGCATTATGCATTTTCTTCGGACCCACTCCGCTAAGCATTGACGACGGCAGACCTGTCTCCAGGTTCCCCCTCGTAAAGGTGGGTAAGATCACCGGAGATGTGTCGGGGATGTATGATGCCGGGGACCGGCAAAATATCACCATCGAAAGACCATCCTGAAACTTACACAACAGTGAAGTCGTGATCGAAACTCGTCAGCCTTTCCGCCCCATCTTTCTTTATGAGACAAGTGTCCTCTATTCTCACTCCTCCGACACCCGGAAGGTACACCCCCGGTTCTGCGGAAACAATGTTGCCGGAATGTAGTATCTGATCGGATTTCGAATATACTGATATGGCCTGATGAACATCCATTCCTATCCCATGACCGAAAGTGTGTATGAATCTGCCTTTGAATTCCCCGGCATCTATGATCTTTCTAGCCGCTATATCCGCCGCACTCGCTTTCGCACCATCGTGGTACTCCTCGAATCCAGCCTCTTGTGCGGCTAAAACGGTACTGTACACCCTTTTCATGATGTCGGGTGGATTTCCGAAAAATACCGTACGTGTCATATCCGAACAATAACGATCGTATTTAGTACCGAAATCAAATAAAGCGGTATCGCCCTTTTTCAATCTACGTTCGGTAGGCATATGATGTGGCTTAGATGAATTCTCCCCGAAAGCAGCGATAGTATCGAATGCATTGCCCGTACCTCCTAATTCTCTCATACGATTGTCCATGGAGGCAGCCATCTCCTTCTCCGTCATGCCTTCGTGAAGCATCTCGGGTATCTCTTGGGCCACCTTGGAGGATATGGCACATGCCCTTCTGGTGGCTTCTACCTCCCTCTCGTCCTTAACGGCAACTGTCGTCGATATTGCATTACCTGCGTCCACAGCCTCGGCACCATCCGCCATCTTCAAGACATAATTAACTGTGGCATAAGTTGCACAATGAAAATTGAAACCGACCTTATGAGCACCGGCCAGTATTCCTTTGATAATATTGTCCCTATCCTCACGTGTCTTGTAGATATGCAATTGACCTTTACCGGATTTCGCAGTCTCTTCTTCCAAAGAACCGGTTATAACATGCAGTTCCCCATCCTTGTCAACAATAGCCATGGAACCCTCAAAACATCCGGAATTCTGCTCAGTCAAATACCAGAACGTGGAATCCAAAAAAGGTTCCCCATCATTGAGAACAACTACAGCATCAAGGCCCTCGCAATTTGAGATTAGCCTCTCGGCCCTCGTACTCGTCATGATTGAAAATGAAAGAGGTTTGAGAAATATGTTTGTATCAGATACCGAACCATTCTCCGCGGACTATCCTCTTGAGAGCGGATATAGCCGAGAGACTGGCCAGATGAGAGGTCTTTGGATTCTCGGGTTCAGGAACATTGTAGGTATGACATTCCATCTCACCGAACTTGCCCTTTACCTTGAGATCATGGGAATTACTCTTTATGGCTGGATCCAGAACAACCGTGACCTTAGTCTTGTCGAATCCAATCCCAAGCAGACTGACGGTAGCTGCAACATTAACATTCTTCGGGAAGATACGGACTGCCTCTCTGGCCGGACCTGTATATACCACCGTACTCTCCTTTATAGCGTTCACATCAATGCCCTTATCCAGGAGATATTTGACACCCGCCAAAGACTTGGGTCCTTTCGTCGTCACTAATTCAACAGAATATATCTCATCTACACAAGCAGACCTCAGACCGTCCGTACCGCATAGGGCACCTGTCGGGATGTATATCTTGGCACCGCTTACTTTGGCCCTGTCGAAGACCATCTTCCTGAAATCATCATCCACCAGAGATCCAACGGACATTATCATCATGTCCACTCCTCTGGCAACAACCATAGGCAACACCTGCTTGGCAGCATCTTGAGTGGCCGACTCGATCACCAGATCACAGTGATACAGTTCCTCTTCCACCGAATCTATCACGACACCCTTGTCAATATCGGCCGCAACCTTCTCGGCAACCTCCCTGCAGACATCCATCAAGTATATTCTCTTGACCTCTTGCATCTGATCGGCCGCCTTGGCTAGCTTGGAGCCGATAGAACCGCACCCGATGATCGTTATACGCATGAACGGGGACACAGAATCACAATATTAAGAATTTATGGGAGTGCAATACGAAAATCGTATTAATCGATATGAAAACAATCAAAAATCAATGTTTTACTTTCGATTTATGAAAAATGATGAAAATGAACCTTACCACAACATATTATGAGATTGAATGACATGCCTCATAACCATGGACAGGTACAAGGTCATGGACCATACTGCAGATCTGATGATCAGATCATTCGGTGAAACGCTGGAAGAGTGCTTTGCAAACGCCGGATATGCATTGTTCGACCAGACTGTAGACCTATCGAACGTGGATCTCATACAGAAAGTCCATTTCGAGATTTCCGAAGAAGTTATCGAAGACAGACTCTATTCGTTCCTATCCGAATTGTTGTTCATCGAAGATTGTGACAATTTGATCCTGAAAGAAATAAAAGTCTCATTCGAAGGACAGAAGATCATATGCAATGCACGCGGAGAACATCTGGATCGCTCGAAACATCGTACACGCTCCGAGATCAAAGCCGTGACATATCATATGCTGGACATCGATACAAAGACTCCTTCGGTGACAGTTATATTCGATGTCTAATTTATAATAGTCCCAACACTTACGTGACAATGATATAATGCTCAGACTAGGTTGGTTCTCCACGGGAAGAGGGTCCGGTTCCCGGAATCTGCTGAAGGCCGTAATGGATCGCAAAGAACAGAGTATGTCGGATGTGGACATATCGTTCGTGTTCTGTAATTGGGACAACACTGAAGAACCCAATCCCAGAAAAGAACAGAGGCAGATGTTCTTCGATATGATCGCCGAATACAACATACCTCTTCTGACCGAATCCTGGAAGAAATTCAGACCTGACCTCTGGGGAAAGGATGAAGTGGCCTGGAGAAACGAATATGGAAAAGTCCTGAGGGATAAGACAGGAAGACTCGGCTTCGATCTGGGAATCCTCGCTGGATATATGCTATGGATGGATGACGAGACCTGCGAGAAATACAACATGGTCAACCTACATCCCGCACTCCCATGGGGCCCCAAGGGAACATGGCAGGAAGTCATATGGCAACTCATAAGAGATAAAGCCGACAGCCAAGGGGCTATGATGCATCTTTGCACCAAGGAATGGGACAGAGGTGATGCCATAACATATTGCAAATTTCCCATCCGTGGAGGGGATTATGACTGCCTATGGGAACAACTAGATGAAAAACTGAAAACCATGTCGCTCGATGATATAATCAAGGCAGAAGGAACAGAGGAACCCTTGTTCAAAAGAATCAGAGAGGATGGGGCCAAACGTGAAATGCCTCTCATAGTCTCCACAATAGATCTCCTGGCGAAGGGTGAAGTGCACATCGAGAAGAAGAGATTATACAAAGGAAATGAATTGTTGAACGACCCGTACGACCTTAGCGAAGAGGTCGACAGATCCATATGAGGGATTGATGTGCCTGAATACGACCCTATGGAAGAACTGGGATTCATACATGACAAGCAGTTGATATGCAGTTGTCTAGGTTTTCTACAGACCAACAACAGTACGAGAGACATATGCGAGAGATTCATAAAAAATGGTGGAAAATTCTACGACCTCGTATCCCGGTATGAAGACGTGTCATCTTATGTCCTGAACCGTAAAGACAACAGATCGGGCAATGTCATGAAGGCTTTGGCCCCGTTTCTCAAAGCGTCCGGCGCCACAGATTATTCTGTACTGGATTGCTGTAAAAATTCGTTGAGGTTGATGCCTGGGGCCAAAGAGGTCATGAACTACATGACGGACACCCTTCCCACATTCATATCCACATCTTCATACGAACATAATATCATGGCCCTATGCGAGGCCCTGGACATACCCATAAGCATATGTGACTACAGCTCACTTTCCCTCGATGAATACGACATGAACCGTTCCGAAGGACGTTCCATAAGGGAATTCACAAAGACCATATGCTCTCTGAAAATGCCAAAATATGAGTATCAGCTAAACACGCCTGTCACATTGGACAATGACGAAACACGTCTGATAAAAGTAATGGACGAGATATTCGAAGAAAAAATAAAGGAACTTGAATGTCAATCGATGATGACCGAGATGAAATCCGTAGGGTCCAATGAGAAAGCCTATGCCCTGCTCGATATAAGGAAGAGGACAATGATAGATTTCGAAGGCACGGCATACATAGGCGGAGACATGATAGATTATCAGGCCATGGACCTGATACGCGATGGCAGCGGACTGTCTATGGCTTTCAACGGAAGCGAATTCGCAGTCCATGGGAGCAACATCGCAGTGATCTCCAGAGACTGTACGGTAGCAGCCGTGCTGGTGGAGGAATTTTACAACAGAGGCATAGAAGCCGTGTACGATCTTGTCAGTAACTGGGACAGGGAATCCCTCAAAAAGAGGGAGTGCCCCGATAGGGCTCTGATGGATGCCATGCTTTCCTCGAATCCGCGCAAATTGCCAGAAGTGCATATCGTGGACAAGAGCAATGTAACTGATGTCGCATTGAAAAGTGATGCATACAGGAAAAAACTCCTGAAAAGCGCCTACTGAAACAAACCCAGCCGGACCTATATCGCATCTATATGAACGTGACGGTGCCAAGCAGATACCGAAAGAGTGAGACTAATAAGAGGTGAATGGTGCTCCAGTCGGGCACACGGCCATTTTCTGGCCAGATTTCCGCCTCGAAATTCAATTTTTTACCATTTTTTGGAAATTCGCTCTCCCTTTGCTTCACAGTCACTGATGCTTCGGACGGGGCTCTCCGTTCACAATCACTGACAGGGGGTGACTTACAGTAAGTTTGCTTCGATTTCTTGCTTTAGGACACCCTCTAAACTTTTTTCCAAACACCTTAGAAAATCAATCACAAGGAGTGAAGAACGATGTCAACAGAAACAAAGACATTAGAGACAAAAGTGCAGCAGCAGTTCGGACAAGTTCAGAGTACGGAAGCCCTCAAACCCAAGAGGGAGACGTTCGTCTCCGCATCATGCGGGGATCTCACGATCGCCCTGGGTTCCATCCAGTGGGTTGACAAGGAGGATCCTACGAAATATCAGGAGCCTGAGACCGTATGGGAAGCCACTGCTACCAAGTTCACGAATGCCAAGGGATACAAGATCCCCATCACGCTCTCCGACGATCCTATCGTCCTCCGTGATTTCGCCAAGGCGATCAATGCCGTGGCCGAGGTCATTGAGAAGAACAATGTGAAACTCAACAAGGAGAGGGAGTCCAAGATCGACACATCCGGAGCGGATGCGTTCTTTTCTAAGGCCAAGTGAACATCCATGCCGTCCTCTTCGGAGGACGGCTCAAACGTTATTATGAGGTTTCTACGATGATTTCCAAAAAGATCATGATGAGTGTCGCTTTGGCCCTCATCCTAAGCGCTGTCCTTGTCGGATGCCTGTCCGCCAACGATACTTCGGAGTCCGATGCTTCCACATTCTCGTATGATAGGGAGACCACGGTCTATTCCAACAGGGTTACTGAATTCGATTTCTTCGATGACGATAAGGATTACAAGGTCACCCTGGGAGGTTACAATGTCCTGCCCACGGGAATCTCGTTGCTGAATTACAATTCCAACGACGGTACCTTTGACACATCCTTGATCATCAATGCCCCGGAAACGGGAAGCAATTACACCATCACCTTTTCCCTGATGTTCACTTACAGAGAGGGGTTGGATTCCAACACCAATATCGTGGATTTCACGATATATGTCGTTCCCAGCACCGTGATCTACGAAGTGACGTACAACGCGGGTATCGGAACCGTCAACGGCTCTGGAACCTATACCGAATCCATCACGGACGGATGCAACGCATCCCTTCCCACCGCGACCTATTCGTCCGGTGCCTACACGTTCCTCGGATGGGCCACATCGTCCACATCCTCGACCACGGTATCATCCTATACCGTTACCTCTTCGATCACACTCTATGCCGTTTGGTCTCAGAACACGGTCGATATATCATCGTATACCGCGACCGTATCGAGCGGTCAGTCCTTCAGCAACATATTCTCCACTTATCCTTCCGGCGCATCGCTATCCGTCTATTCCTACGGAGGCCTGTCCGGTTACATCTCGTTGTCTGGCAAGACCCTCTACGGAACACTCACCGATGTCTCCGCCGGGACATACACCGTCATCCTGAAGGCGACCTACACCGGCTACATATCCGGTTACGAATACGTGACGATCTACGTTCCCGTCGTCATAGAGGAACCCATAACATACACTCTGACCTCCGGAGAGACGTTCTCCTATGAACCCGTCACAGATCCGACGAATGCGACGATAACACTCACATCCGTGACCCTCGACGGGAATATGATAAGCAATTCCGGACTGTCCGTCTCAGGTCGTACGATAACCGGTATCCTCTCTTCATCCGGAACATACAAGGTCACATACACGGCCACTGCGACAGGTTACATAACCACGTCAGATTCCGTTTACATCTACGTATCCGAAGCTCCCGCTTCATCCGACACTGCATCGATAACCGGTATAACGGCCACTGCCCGTGCCGGTTCCCCCCGTTCCTATGATTTCATAGCCACCGGCGTATCCAATGCCACGAACTATGTCTGGGATGCCGACGGGTCCGTTTTCTCGTCCTCTTCCTCCACATCATTGTATCAGTTCGATACATCGGGTATCCACACGGTCACCTGTACCGTGTCCGGATCCGACGGGTCCACCGATTCCGTCAGTGTCACAGTCGTCTGTACCGAGACGTATTACAGGGATTGCGCCTGGTCCGGTTACGGGTACAACTACACCGCGGAAGTGGATTCCACGCCCACGGTGACACTGTCCGGTGATTGGCTGTCCTACACGGTCTCCGCGGTCGACGGTATCGATTACCTGGTGATATCCGGTACCCCCGATTCAGAGGATGTCGGTTCGGAGTTCACTGTGAACATCGACGGAAGTACCTACACGATAACCGTCTACGAAGGGCAGTCGGAGGCCCCTGTGTCCGATTTCACCTACGAGGTCGATGACGAGACCTTCACGGTCACGGTCACCTTCACGGGATCCAATGCTTCTTTCGTCCTGTGGGATTACACCGGTTCGGGGGATTACGTCACCGATACGACCCACACCTATTCCGAAGCTGGTCAGTACACCATATCGTGTAAGGCCGTCAACAATATCTCGGAACGTTCCTCCACGAACACGGTGGAGGTCTTCGTCGTCGAGGAGATAACCCTCTCTTTGGACGAACTGACCGATTTCTCCATCAATGTGGGGGAGAGACTGAACATAATCCTGGATACGGACACCGATGCCTACACCGTGGAGCTTATTGGTACCGCTTCCGATTTCTGCACACTGTCGGAATCCACGATAACCGTGGAACCCGATACGGCTGGGGAGTACGATCTGACGGTGATCTACGATTCCGTGGATCCCGCCACCGACGACATCTCGAAGACGATCAAGGTGACGGTCACGGACGAGGATCCCGAACCTGTTCAGGGAACCGATTGGTCGAAGATGATCCTGTACGGGGTCATCATCTTGCTGCTACTATACATCGGTAAGATGGTCCTGTCCTCACATAACGGCGGTCGCAGAAGAGGAGGTTATTATAGATGACCGAGACGACCGTGGCCGTCTGCATGACGGTCTGGGATGTCATAGCCAACGCCCTTGACGATTCCGCATTCTGGGTGGTCTCGATCATAACGACGGTGTTCTTCTCCATGTGGATAAGGCACCGTTACACCCATTCCAGGAGGGCCTGACCATGTGGTTCTTGCCGTTGGTCGTCGAGGTTCTGGCAGACTTCGGGATAACCTGGTGGTTCGCCCAGGATACGGATACCTATTCGTTCGTCGGTGGATTGGATTTCTCCACATTCATCAACGGATATTGGTTCCCTCTGTCCTTGTACTTCCTCATGATCTTCATCGGGGTCTGGATAGCCATTCCTTCCAAGGGTAAGCGTTCCGGTGCTTCCGGGTACCAGCCCCGTTCATACGGCAGATATCCCCGTAACAGGAGGTTCTGATAATGAGATTCGATAACAAATTACTGACTATCGTAGCGATCGCTCTCTGTCTGGGCGGTTGTATCACAGCATGTATGATTGATTCGGAAGATTCCGATGCAATGACCGCCATCGTACCTGGTGCCGTCGGTTCTCCGTATTTGTACACACTTATGAGTGATGCCACATATGATTCCATCAGTGGCAGTCCTCCGCCTGGACTGTCCGTTTCGGATTCTGGTTCTGGGAATGTCATCATCTCTGGTACTCCCACGACAGAAGGTGATTACATGTTCACTGTGAACGCTATCGGATCTGATACTTCTTCGATTTCCGATACATTCGTGATAACGATAGAATCCGCATTATTCACTCATACTCTGTCGTATGATGCTAACGGAGGAGAGAATGCTCCGTCAGATCAGATTGTATCGGATACAGTGTCCAGTACGATAATGAATGTGACAGCCGATGAACCATCACGCTCCGGATTCAACTTCCTGGGATGGTCCGTATATTCAGATGTCACCAGTGCATTCTATACATCTGGAAATATCATATCGGTTGATGCCAATACCACCGTACTCTTGTACGCCGTATGGGAACCGATAGTCTACACTATTACATTTGATGTCTCCGGCGGTTCTGTGTCTGCGGATTCCGAATCCGTTGACTATAGCGATTCTGTCACATTGCCAGAATACACCGGTACTCTGGAAGGCTATACCTTCGGCGGTTGGTCAGATGGCACTACGATTCATTCGGCTGGCGATTCTGTCACCGTTACCACTGACTTGACCTTCACGGCCATCTGGACCGCTGAAGTTGTCGATGATGGTTCAGGGGATTCGGAAGATCCGACCACTGATGATAGTACTAATATTGAGGATAGAAGACTTGGGACAACTTCCCTTATCGTTATTCTTGGTTTGTTGACTCTCCTCTACGTCGTTCATCATATGAGATCTCAAAGGAGGTATTGACATGGCATTTTTGGCCAGATTGTTCGGTAAGCATATCGATGACGGGCTTTCGCTTCTCTCTAAAACCGTTACCACCGGTAAAACAGGTACACTGATCAATACAGTGTCCAAGTACGGTTCTGAGGTTGTTACGAAGACCTCCGTCAAAGTGTTGACCTGGGGTAACGCTGCAAAGGTCGCTCTGGTGGCCGGTTTCGGTTACATCTTCCTGACCGGAGGACTCTCCTCCACCGTGGCTTCCACTCTCGGCATATCCGAAGAATCGGCTCAATACCTTGTATGGGCCGTTGCTCTGATCGTCGCCCTCTACTGCATCCGTAAGGCTATGACGTACTTCCGTTTCAGGGTCTTCTCCCGTCGCAGACGTTACAACCGCGGATACGGCGGGTACAACAGGAGGAGGTATTGAGATGAAGAGCCTTCATCTCTTCCTGGTCGGTTTCTCCACAGTGATCTCATGTATCGTTCTCGCCGGTTACATGGACGATCTCGGACTCCGCAATCTGATGGGCGACATACCGACCGCCGTCTTCGTTGCGGTCGCAGGACTCGTGATGATGTATCAGAGCATGAAGTCGACCCGCAGATACAGAAGCAGAAGGAGGTACTGACATGGACGTCATGATCATCGTCATCATCATGTTCCTCTTCGCCGTGGGTATCGGCATAGGCATCCTGAATTCCGAATGGAGGGATAGGGGCTTTGAACTCATCCACTGAGGAGAACAGGCCTCCCGCCCTGGTGTATTCCACGAACGGGAAGACCATCTATGACCTCCTGTCCGGTACCGGTACCAAGATCTTCGTCATAGCCCTGCTGTTGATAGGGATCGTTGCCTATTCTCTGTTCAAAGAGGACATAGACCCCTTACTTTCGGAGATAGGACCGTACATAGAGGAGTATTGGCCGTTGATCATCCCGGTGGTAGGCGGGGCCTATTTCGGCGAGGAGCTGTATTACGAATATCTACGTAAGACCGTGATCCTCCGCATCGACAGGATCGATTGCGGTCGTTACGGAGCGTTCCGTGTGACAAAGGATTTCTTCCTCACCCTTTCCAAGGATAGGAATGTCACACCGTTCTCCACGTATTCGGGTGAGGAGCTGTACTTCTGCTCCAAGATCGATTTCGATGGGAAGACAGTCGAATTCTCTCGTCTTCATTTCTCGAAGGAAGAGGGCACCCTGACACCGGCGGAGGTCATCGCCCATTCGGATCTGTTCGACAAGATGTGCGATGCCACGGAGGATGCCATAAAGAAGGTCGTCGAACTCTACAACGCTCCGTCCCTCAAGGGTCTGGAATTCCTCTCCGATCAGAGTTTGGATCTTCTGAACATAATCGGATCCAACAAGAAACGCACTGAGGAGAAGATAAAGTCAGATACCGACGAGAAGAAGGAGGTCGAGCAGGATGGATCCTGAACGTTCCAAGACATTGGAACACCTTGATTCCATGGATCACGGTGTCGTGTTCATACTCGGCTCCGGGAAGACCTTCAAATCAGGTACCCTCTACTCTTTGATAGATTACTGTCCCGGACTGAGATCCCGCAAGAAGGCCTTCCTGAACTTCACCGGTCTCCATCTGTTCCCAAAGGATTACGGATATCCCGTAGAGGATCTCGATGACGTTAAATGCGGTTCCCTGCTGATTATGGAGGATTCCAACCGTCTCTTCGATTCGCGTTCCTCTTCCAAGAATGCGGTCCTTCAGAAGTATCTGCCTCTGATATCACACAAGGACATCCTCATCTTCCTCACCGTTCAGAACACCTCGGATATGGATATCGCTTTCACCCGCAGTCAGGAGTGTCTTTTCATCCACAAGAGGATGGATCCTTACGGTATCTCGAACGAACGTCCCAATGTCGCTTGTCAGTGCAGCATAGCCAATCAGGTCATCGACGATTATTGTTCCAGGACCGGTCATGACTATCATCTGGTCTCTTATGTTCCCAGGTTCAGGGAATGCCTTTATCTGAGCTCCCCTCCGCCATGGTACGGTTGGGAACAGTCCCATGCTCTACGCGATCTGAAGATTCTGGATCCCAAGAAGGGGGCCGTCTGATGGAAACGGTCTTCAATCCATCAGAGGACGTCTCCGCTGTCCTTTCGCTTTATGCATCATCTCAATTGTCACTGAAGCCCCAGGAGGGCCTCAACGGTTGTCCTGAGGAGTATTATCCCTTATTCCGTCATCTGGATTGTCTCGGTCTTACCTCTCATCCCGTTTCTGTCCGTTTGCTGTCTTCATACATCTCTCAGGGTGTTGCTGTCGCCATGGCTTCTGCTCCGTCTCTCGATCGTATCGCTTCCGTTCTCGACAACCGTGATCTCGTCCGTAATTCCGAACCTCCTCTGCCGGATCATATTCCTCCGAGCTCCGACCCTCCAGACCCTTCCTCTGATCCCGAAGGCCTTCCCCGCGGACCCGAACCTCCCCCATGACCCTCCAAGGTGGTGGGGTGTCTGCATTCGGCACGGTCCCGAAGGGATACAGGCGGTTGCCACGGGGCAACCGTCTGTAAGTGCCATCAGGCGGGCTGGGCGGATGGGATGGGCTTCGCCCCCCTCCGCCCCAAGACCGCCGACCTTCCCAATACAGGAACGCTTGCGTTCCGTCCTTTAAAAAATCCCTTTAACAAGAATACAAAGGTGAATAGAAATGAGAAAATCGAAGGATCTGTTTGATTTCGACGAATCCAACTTGAGTATGTTAGCCGAAGCCGTGGAGCTCGCAGAGATCAACGGCATGGCAGTAGAGAGAGCTCTCCAAACACATCGTGTCATGAAATTCGTCAGGGATCTCCCTTTTGAACAGCTGGAATATCATAAGAAAATTTCTTCAAAAACGTATCCTGCCATAAGTGAAACTTTCACAGATTTCGAATTGAGGAAATACCGCAGTTCCGGATCCAAGAAAATGAGACATTCAGACATCGTCAGCAAAGGAAGAACGAACATGTTCTGGACATTGCCGGCACACGATACAAGCGGTATAGACTTAGGACACTGCGGGATAATAAGACCCGCAGAGACAAGGGATCTCCCGTTGTCGGCATGTACGAATGATAAGAAACACTATGCCCGCGGGAAAGCAAACCACTGCTGGCGTTTGGCTTGCAGTTTCTGTTGCAACTCAACCGCTCTTAAGATGGGTGTCAAAGCCGAGAACAAGATATTGGCCCCCACTGACATCCATGAACGCAAGACCGGTAAGAAGATAGAGTTCAGCCATTGGGTGATATCCCCTCCCCAGGAGTGGTTCATAGACATAATGCATAACTCCAAGAGATTCGCACGTGCCTATGATTCCGTCATAGATCTCGTACAGGCCTGCGGTATCCAAGGAGGTACCATCGTCTTCCATCCCTGGAGACTCCATGACATGTATGAAAAGTTCAAGTCCGGGGAGAGAAGAAGGGAATACGATCACACCAGGCCCACACAGTGGCCCGATTTCATCAAAGACGATGACGGACAACTGAAGGAACAGTACCGGAACCTGGAACAGGTCTGGATGCTGGGCCCTCATTTCCACATAGTCGGCCACGGCCGTTTCATAGATACCTCGGTGTTCCACAGGTTCGTGGATTCCCTGAACGACGAGAACGGTTATTGGCCGACATCCTCCGGAGAGGATGACGATCAGCAATGGGTCGTCAAGAAGATACACCCGAAGAAGAAACTGAGATCCATACGTTTCACCGTCGCGTATCTCCTCACCCATTCGGGATTGGGATACTTCGATTACGATCCCGATCTATCCGAATTTTACAAGAACATGCCGATGTTCGATTCAAAGGATGATGTCTTCGAGATACGCCATGATCTCGACCCTTCGGCGGAATGGACGGATTGGCTCAGAACATGCTATCAGGGACATTTCCAATCGATCCGTTACTTCGGGGATTCCAATGCTACACGTGTGATCGCGGAGTACAAGGAACGTCAGATCCGTGTATGTCCGGAGTGCGGTTCCCCGATCTGCACGTTCATGGGCCTCCATGACTGCAACCCCCAGGAGGACCTTGTCACAAAGAAGTCCAAGATCCGGGTGATGAAGGATGATTACGAAGCGGTGGACGAATTCATAAGATCCAACCGTTCCGACATGCGCGAAGAGGGTCAGACGATCCTCAATCTGGCCATGACCATACCCCAATGCTCCACACCCGAAACCCAAGGGGTCCAGGACTTCACGGAGAACGACACGCGCGAGATAAGGGCCGAACGCAACGACCGCTGTCTCATCTACGTTCCGAGTATCCACGGCCAGGGTCTCGACCCGAAGATAGTCAGCAGGAAGGAGATGCGGAAGGCTCTCACGGAGGGAGAATGATGGCCATCAAACTCTACACCTACACCGGTGCGATAGAAGTTATCAACAAGGCACAGAAGGACAACGTAGGAATACTCATGGTGGAAGGATGGAAGAACCCTGATAGATGGCCATACTACGCAATAGACAATGGCACCTATTCCGCATGGGTGAACGGAAGGGAATGGGACCCCATTCCCTTCTTACGCACAGTAAGGAAAGCTCGTGAGTATTCACGCAAACCTGATTTTGTGGTTTGTCCTGATATTGTGGCCGGAGGTAAGGATTCGCTGATCCATTCCATCAATTGGATCAAAGTTCTTCCTAAGGATCTCCCATACTATCTTGCTGTTCAGGATGGAATGGAGCTCCCCCTAGTTCGTAACGCAATTACTGAAAATGGTTTCTTCGGTATCTTCGTGGGAGGAACAACAGACTGGAAGATCAAGACGGCAGAGACTTGGTGCAGACTCGCGGGGGAGCTCCAAATCAAATGTCACATTGGGCGCATAGGTGTTGGCAAAAAGATAGTGTGGGCTGAAAGAATAGGTGCTGATTCGGTAGATTCCTCAACTTGGGTACAGCGCGGTGCAGCATGGAACCATGTCAGGTATGCGAGATCCCAGCAAATCTTGGAGGTTGAAGATTGATTTTTGAGACTGATTATTTCAAACCTACTCATTATAGATTACTATAATACATAGTATTATAGTAATCAATAAAATACTTTATATATGTTTTTTATACAACCAAAATATTGGTAATTATTAAATAGTAGAAAGTTTATATACTATGACAATAGGAAAATGGTTTAACCAAGGTTAATAACTATTTTTCTAGGAGGTTCAATGGAAACAGAAATTACATTTGCTGTAAATATGAATTTGACAGATTCCTTAGTTTTAGAATCCTTGAAAAATAATATTCAAGAGTTCAAAGGTTATTGGAATTTGTTAGAGGACATAAACAAGTCTCTTGAATGCTTTGATAATTGTCAAACATTTAAAGATACCAATGAAGAATCGATTGGATATTCGTACTCATCAGAACATGTTGAAGAGGTAACAATTACTGAAACAGATGTTTGTATTACTACTAATTCTTCATGTTGTAAAAAACATACAAAGAAGGTAGAATATCTCTTCACTGATAAAGTATCTGAATGTTTTGTAACTTTGGATTCATCAAAGAAGAATGAACTTAAACATGAACGTAAGAGATTACGTAGAATGTTGTTATGGTGTGGTTTAAAAATTGGATTTTGCGCATCATATGAAATAATCTTATTATATTGGAGGTTTCACGGGAATTTTGGTTAAGCGTTATTGAAGATATAAGTTGAATCTTTGTGTCTGTAGACGGTCTGATATTTTCATGATACCTTGGCTTGAAAAAAGTTGATCGTTTATTTAAACTGAGTAAATTGTGGTCGTCTCGTGATACGACTTCTATAAAATAAACTATATTAATAGAGGTCTTTATTAACGAGTAACACCATGACTTTTACGGAGTGATAGCTCCAATAATTGCCCAATAATAAAGGATAAAGCGGGGGTCCTTAACACCCCCGCTCTGGGGCAGGAGATGAATACCATGAAAATCATAAGAACCATAAGAACGGTTAAGATAACACGTATCATACGCGTTAGGCATTAATCTAGCACCACCATCATCCTTATGTGTAGTAAGAATTACAACTATTTAACGTTATAATATTTTATAACATTAAATAACATAATATGTGATGTTGAATACTGAATTCACATAAGGATAAACTTTTTACAGTAAAATAAACGAAAATGGTTAATTTCATTAAATTTATTTCATTGTGAGGCATGTTCTTGATAGATCGCGGATTAGTTGATATTAACAAAGTACGTGTAAATCAAGCAGCATTGTGTAAAGAATGTAATGAGCTTATTACAGCATCTAATAAAGATTTTAGAATCGAATCGATGTTGACAGTATTGTCGGGCGGTCAAATATTTCCAACAAAGGAAGGCAATTATCTGTTGCCTAAAATAATACCTTGTGACTATTTTAGAGGACAATTCAAGGATTATGGCAAATTACAAGCATCAATATTTCGCGATGGCCATAATGATTACAACAGTATGTTTATTAAAAAAATGAAAATTCAAGAGTTTAGATTGTATCTTGAAAAAACAAATCGTGTAAAATCATGGATTGCATCTAACATTTCATTTAGACATGTTGATGAATTGAATTATTGTAAGGGCTTATATTTTGATTACGAATCCATAGCTCAGCATTATGGAATACAAACTAATTTGATTGACTTTACGAATGACTTTGAGGTCGCTTTATTTTTTGCATGCACTCGTTGGGATAATATAAAAAAAGTATATAGAAAGTTAGAAGAAGAAGATCTGAAAGAATCTGCTTACGGTACAATGTATGAATGGCCAACTGGATTGCCAAACACTATTGAAAATAAAGATGGAATCCGTTTCATGTCAATTCAGCCATATATGCGCTCATTCAGTCAAAGTGGTTTTGCCATGTATGATGACGGTATTTCAGAATCAAATATGATCTATAAATTTCATTTTTCTCATGATTTAGAATTAAGTAATGAAATTTTTACTAAATTTGATGGCGGGAAAAAGATATTTTTTGATTCAGATCCAATGGCTAATATTGTTGATAGAATTAACATTTCTAATTGCTTTTCTGAAACAGCGTTTAACAGAACTTGCACAGAATTAAAAAAGTTTAAAAGTGAAAGAAAAGAGATTAGAAAAAAACTTGAAAAAGATGGAATTGAGATTGGGAAGAACGCATATGGAATGTCAGACACACAGATAGAATCGATTGATAAAAAATGGGATTGTAATGATTATTTCAAGAAATTAGGTTGTTACCCCATTAAAATAATTGATTTTCAGGTTGGAGACGATAAACATTCTAAACCTATTCTTCATGACAATATTGATGCAGTCATAACTCTTCAAAAAATATTATATTCAGTATTGTTTAGAAGATTGTGATGTATTTTGGTGTCCTTTCTCTTGTTTATATTCATCATAAATATTTATGATTTTTAGATTTCGCCGATTATTTCTTTTAAAGAATTGTATTTCCTGTTCGAGATTTCCAGTTTTAAACTGTTATTGTAGAATAACTCAGTGTAATAGACATCATCTAGATCAAAAAAGAACAAGTGCTGCGGATGTTCGGAAGATCCACCCAATCCTACGATTACATAGATTTTCGTATTTGTCGAAGCTCTTATTCCTTTGTATCTCTTCAATTGATAATCTTCACACCAGACGATCTTGCCATGATCTACTCTCGAATTTCTGTATTTGCATTCAAGCCAGAACGTAGTATCTGATTCCATGTCCCTGAATTTGAAATCCGGATATCTGCATTGGGATTGGAGGTCTCCGTTCTCATCTTTGTCGATGGTTCTGTAAACCAGTTTGAAATTGGACCCGTTAAATATTTCATTCTGAACATATCCTTCAAAACCTTTTCCTATTTTGGTGAGACGTTCTTCTTTTCTTGATTTGATCGATTCGGGGGTTTCATCGATGTGTTTGATTTCTTCAGGTTTATTATATTCTGAATATGTTTCTTTAGATCCATTATCAATTTTGAAAATTGGTGACAGTACAAGATATAGTAATCCAATTATCATCAATACGATCACTATTGCGCCTATCATTCTTTCGCCTTTGACAATCTGATTTTAAAATGTTTTCAATATGACTTCACTTGGTCGTAATATCCTGAAGACCTCTCGAAGATGCAGAGATCTCATCATCCCTGGGAGCTTCACCATTTAGAGTACGCTTAAGATTATCCATAGAATAGAATACATTCTTTCCATAGTCAGTCAATTCATAGGTTTTAACATTATAACGACCATGTTTTAATTCAATAATTAGTCCTCTTTCTATCATTTCATACATGATGTCAGTTACCTTAGATCTGCTACCTATACTCTTCATTTTTTCATAAATCTCGGATTTTTTAATATTCGGATTATGTAAAATCAGATTTAGTATCGAATATGACTGTGTATCAAAGAGGATCTCGTTTCCCACAATGTAAGTAATCTGTTGTATGGAAAAGTATCTTGTTATGTAATCTGAAATATGAACTACATTTTAAATATGTAGTATGTAGTATGGATTACTAACCATGTTAAAACATGGTCTGAGGTAATCATGAATAAAATCGAAGTCATGAAAGTCCCCTGCAATAATGTAGGGGGTGCGAACGTCCGGATAGATCGGGCTGAAAAATGTCTATCATTCGAATTGGACCCAATCAGATCAAGGTGCGATTTCAGATCGTGCATCAACTGCATTCACAGGAGTGTACCGGAATGAGTACATCCATGTTCCATTCTATACCGACAGCCCGCAAAATCCCGAACACAGCCGTTCATTGCATCTATTGCGACGCCGAGATAGAACTCGACTCCGTCGAATGTGTCAATCTATACAACATCGGCCAGGTCGGAATGGTCTGTCCGGAATGCGGTAACTTCACAAAAGGCGGTAAATCATGAGCCGTTATCCTTTTGAAGAATACGCCAACAAATTCATGTCTCAGATGGCCGGCATATATGCCGATGAAACCTGGGTCCGCAGAGACAGACGTTTCAAGAGGATCGCTCGCGATCTCCAGGTCCATTTCACGAAAAAGAAGATCTCCACAACATCACCTTTGAAGATGACCGTTGATGATATCAAATACCATCTAACATACCGTAGAAATCTGGGATACAGTACATCCGAATACGCTCATGAAGTCTCCTCATTGATCCAGTTGTTCGACTTCTGTAAGAACATGTCTCTCAGATCATGTTTGGTTCAGTATCCTCTTCTCAAGCCGGTATCCAAGAACGAAAGACTAGAATCCATGACCGAAGACGAATACGATACTATCGTCTCAATGGCTTCGGATTCGGTAGGTTCAACGTATGAACGCGTGCGCGCCTACGCTATGGTATCTCTGTTCTTAGGATGCGGTTGCCGTAACAAGGAACTGCGTTTATCAGACATCAATCATCTGAACACCACGACATGGATCCTCGATATAGTCCATGTGAAGGGTGAGAAGTCCTACGGACACTCCCGTTTCGTTCCGGTTCCTCCGATCTTCAGAACTGTCATAATCGACTACCTCAGACAGAGGAAAGACAACAATCCCAATGGATCCAAAGCTCTGTTTCCTCCGAGCCGTGGATCCAACGATTACCTGGTCGGTAATTCCGTCAGGAAGATCTTGTCACTCGTGACAGACGAAACAGGCGTTGTCTTCAATGCCCGTAAGTGTCGCCGTACCTTCGGACAGGTCTATCTAGACAATGGGATAAAGGACGGTGTGGAAGTGGTTTCCGTTTTGATGGGCCATTCCACCACAAAGACCACTGAGACGTTCTACGCAAGACGTAGGAATGATACAGCCGTATTGTCCGCTCTTTCGGTCTGGGAGAAGCAAGAAAGTAAAGAATTGAATTCTGAGCCAGAAGGTAAAATGGTGCTCCAGTCGGGATTCGAACCCGAGTGTCGGCCTCGAAAGGGCCGAATGATTGGCCGCTACACTACTGGAGCCTAGCGGGCCATACCATGATGTGGTTAAAATACTTTTTTGTGGACTGCATATGAAAATAGACGCCTTGAGAATATTTGCGAACATACAAGGTACGACAACAGACGACTTGAAAGAGTTTGAACACAATCTGGAATTCAACGACTTTTATGCCCATGTAGCAAACCTTTATAATATACGCGCAATCATGTGAGCGTTACAGGAGAAAAGACCATGGCATTAGATGATAAATTCGAGAGTTCAGAGGAGGACGTAACCCGCGTACGCCTACCGAACATAAAAGAGGGAGAAATGTTCGGCATAGCCGATCAACTCTTGGGAGCATCCAAGATTAAGATAATGTGCGAAGATGGCGTATCACGTGTCGGCAGAATACCTGGCAAAATAAAGAAGAGAATGTGGATAAGAGAGGGAGACCTACTCATAATATCCCTTTGGGACTTCCAGCCAGACAAGTGCGATGTGAGATTCAGATACACCAGAACGCAGGCAGTCAATCTCAGTAAGAAAGGAAAAGTACCCAAGAATCTTGACATATTTTGAGAGATGTGAGAACCGATGCCCTCCTATGACGAAAAATATGCATTCCTCGAGAGACGTGTCGATGCGTTGAAGACCAACAAGACCGGTGACGAGAGACAGACTGCTGGGGAAGTGTTCGATAAGAAGACACTCCTTACGATATACGACCTCATGACCGGCGGTTACATCGACCGTATCCTCTACCCCATATCTACAGGGAAGGAAGGAAATGTATTCTATACGGAGGATGAGGAAGACGAACCGTTCGCACTCAAGATATTCAGAACTTCCACATCCACATTCAAAAGGGTCACGAAATACATCGAAGGTGACCCCAGGTTCAAAGGCACGTGTGGAAACCGTTGGAAGATGATATACGCCTGGGTTAACAAAGAATTCAGAAACCTGCAGAGGTACTCGGAGGCTGGAATACCTGTACCCGAGCCAATAACCTTCGATAAAAACTGTCTGCTAATGGAATTTATCGGGGACGAATCCGGACCGGCCCCGCAGTTGAAGGACTGCATACTAGATGACCCGACTGACACCTACGATGAAGTCGTCTCATTCATAATAGACGGTTGGCAAGATGCCCACCTCGTACATGGTGACATGAGCGAGTACAACATACTGATGCAGGAGGGACAGCCTATACTGATAGACTGCGGACAAGCGATGACAAACGATTTCTTCAATGCCAAAGAACTCCTCGTAAGGGATATCAACAACATAAACCGGTTCTTCAAGAACAGAGGCGCAGACATTATTGAATCGGATAAGATTCTGGAAGAGACGATCAACGGATCGAAAGATGAAGAGGAGGATGAAGCGGAATGAGATCCATAAGGATACCTGCCGACCGTGTAGGCACAATAATAGGAAAAGGCGGAGAGACCAAAAAAATGCTAGAGAATCTCTCTGGAATCAGAATGAGTGTTGACACAGAAGGTGAGGTAAGCTTCGATGAAAATGTGAAAGACACCGATCCCCTGAAAGCCTTGCAGCTTATGGACGTGATTAAGGCCATAGGGAGAGGATTCAACCCCGACAAAGCCACTAGGCTGTTCGAGGAGGATGAGTACCTAGAAGTCATAGACCTGAAGGAAGTCGTGGGCGATAGATCCAATCAACTCTCCAGAATCAGAGGTCGCCTGATAGGTAAGGATGGAAAAACCAGACAAATCATAGAGGAATTGACAGGTTGTAGCATGTCGATATACGGCAACACCGTCTGTCTCATAGGTAACTCTGTGAGTCTTCCGGTTGCGAAACATGCAGTGGAATTGATCCTTAACGGTAGCGAACATGCGACCGTATACCATTATCTGGAAGGCCAACGCCCCAGACTCAGAATATCCGAGATGGGTTTCGATATCTGAGGTGAACACATGGAAGAATGGATCAAAGATAATCTAGCCAATGCACGTGCAGTCTCCGGACTGGGATTGTGCGATCATTGCCTCGGAAGGCTGTTCGGCAAAGTGGGCACAGGTATGACGAACAATGAGCGTGGACGCATGGTCCGTGAAGCTCTGAAAGAAAATGGCACAAGTGTACCTACTCCGGAATACTGCACTTTATGCGACAATATGTTCGATATGCTTAACAGGTTCGCCGAAGAAGTGGCAGAGAAGATCAACAGTGTGGAATCAGATAACTTCCTGGTGGGATGCAAGGTGGATCCCGAGATAATCGCCAAGGAAAAGGAGATCTGGGAGGAACACTGTCTTGAGAATCCGGAAAGCATAAAAACCGAGCTGAACCGTGAAATCGGTAAGATCGCACTGCCCAAAATAAACAGAGCGGTAGAGTTCAAACAACCGCAAGTGGTCGCATGCGTGGATACAAGATTCGCAGATGTAGAATTGAATATCGCTCCCATATTCATAGCCGGACGTTACAACAAGTTGAGCAGGGAAATCCCACAAACGATATGGCCCTGTAGGGTCTGTCATGGAAAAGGATGCCCCAGATGCAACGGCACAGGCAAGATGTATCAGACATCCGTACAGGAGATAATAGGCGACATAGCCAAAGAAATGTCAGATGGCAACGAACATTTCTTCCATGGAATGGGCAGAGAAGATATCGATGCCTGTATGTTAGGCGATGGAAGACCGTTCGTTTTGGAGATTAGCAGCCCGCGCATAAGGGATATCGATCTCGATTATTTGGAAAAAATGGCCAATCGTTCGGAGCTTGCGAAATACAACAGTCTGCATTTCGTACCTAAAGAGACCGTACAGATATACAAAGGATCGGATCCCGACAAAACATACCATGTTTCCGTCAAAGCACAGGGTAAGATTAATAAAGAAAGAGTGATTGAGGTTGCCTTAGCGTTCAAGAATGTCCACATCGACCAGAGGACTCCCCACAGAGTTGAGCACCGTCGTGCCGACCTGGTGAGAAGGAGGACGATCCACTGGGTGGAAGCGGAGATAACCGGGGAAGATACCTTCGAACTGACCTTGAAAACGGAATCCGGCACATACGTCAAGGAATTCGTGTCCGGGGACGAAGGAAGAACCAAACCCAATTTCTCCGAGGCATTGGGAATCCAGTGCAAAGTGGAGACCCTCGATGTACTATCCATCGACTATCAAGAACAACCAATGAGGGATTAAAATGCAAGCATCCAGAGGAACAAGAACGAAGACCCGTCAGGTTCTCAAGAAGAAACCAAGAGCACGCGGGCTCTCACCCATAACCAAGGCTTTCCAGACCTTCGAGGCGGGAGAAAAGGTCAATGTCATCATCGACCCCAGCGTCCACAGGGGAATGCCGTTCTCCAGATTCCACGGCCTTACCGGAGTGGTTATCGGAGAGAGAGGAGCCGCATACGAAGTCAGTGTGAAAGATGGCAACAAGACCAAGATTGTAGTTGCCCGTCCAGAGCACCTCGTTAAGAACAACTAAATTAGATAACAGAGGGAAACAAATGTCCGAACGGTACATAAGCCTAGCAGAGGTCAGAGACCTCCTTACTGCAGAGAATGAGAAAAGAGAACTTCTTACCACTCAGAAAGCGGCTATGGAACACGCAAGGACTGTTTCCACACTTACCGTCGATCAGGCCAATGCATTGGTCTCCGAAGTCAGTCAGATTCCGGAGATAACAGAGGCCATAGCAGTAAAGATCGCGGACCTGCTTCCACAGTATCCAGAGGACATACGTGCCATTATTTCTAAAGAGAGAGTTAACCTAGATGCCGCCGCGGTTGACAGTATCATAGAGATAGTCGCTAAATACCTGTAACTGCATTCTCAGTGAGGGATTACAGTGGAAGAATATGCATATATTCTAGACTATTTGCCGCAGGGCATACCCAGTGGCAATTTCGGTAAGAAAGAGCCCCTGTGCTACGCCATCGGTGATGAAGAATTCAAGCTCTTCGAGCTAGTGCCAAAGGCTGGCATAACTATCGGTGACCGCGTATACATAGGCAAGGATAATTCCAAGAGGACCGCTATAGACCACGTCAAGAAACGTATAGGGCCTTCTGAACTGTCACGTGCCGCAGATGCCGAACTGGACTATGCAATAGATGCCATTGTTGCAGCCAACCCAGAGCGGTTTATTAGATTCTATAACGAAGCCGAGGCCATATCCATGCGTAAACACCTATTGGAAGAATTGCCAGGCCTCGGAAAAAAGACCATGCAGACGATACTGGATGAGAGGACGAAGAATGGAGCTTTCAAGGATTTCAGTGATCTCAGCAAAAGAACGGGCGTTAAGGGTCCCGAAAAACTCATCGCCGCCCGCATTGCGTTGGAGATCAGGAATTCAGAAGAGAAACGCTACTTGTTCGTATCGAAATGAATGGAAGCGATATGGGGAGATTGATAGCCGAAAGGGGCATCACTCCCAAAAAGAGCAAAGGACAGAACTTCCTGATAGACGATCGTGTCGCAAGCAGACACGTCGCCTATGCGGATATCGAGAAAAATGACAGAGTGTTGGAAGTCGGACCTGGATTAGGAGTACTAACCAAAGGACTCATTGCCACATCCGAAAATGTAACTTGCATAGAACTCGATACAGCTCTGGCAGATTTCATCGAGGAAACCTACGGTGACCGTCTCACATTGATAAGAGGAGACGCTGTCAACGTGGATTTCCCACCGTTTGACAAATTCGTAAGCAATCTGCCGTACAGTGTTTCCACACCTGTGATATTCAAACTTTTAGGTTATAAATTTAAAAAAGCCGTCGTGATGGTACAGAAGGAATTCGCCGATAGGATGGTAGCCGACGTAGGAAGCCCGGATTATTCACGTTTGACCGTCAATATTTTCTACAGAGCAGAATGCAGGATATTGGAGAAGGTACCGCGCTCAAGATTCAAGCCTGTACCTAAGGTAGATTCGGCCCTTGTGGAAATAGTTCCGAGAAAAGCCCCCTTTGAAGTATATGACGAGAAGCTTTTCTTCAAAGTTACGGAAGTAACATTCAACCATAGGCGCAAGAAGATAGGAACCTCCCTTAAATCCGCCAACCTTGTGACGAAGGAAGATGATATCCCGCATATGGATGACCGTATAGAGAGTCTCAGACCCTCTGAGATCGGCGACATAGCCAATGCGATATATCTATCTAGGGCAAATCGTAAGCATGCTTGTTACGAACCGAGTGAAGACTGAACCTGTGCAAACCGGTACTTTCCGATAGAGTCAGAATTAATAGACGATAATACCCTTCATCAGTATGAACTCCTCAGAACTGCTCGATCACATACGTAAAATTGCACGTGAATTGGGCATTGTGGATTTATCAGTGGCTTCCACAGAGCTTTGGGTCACCGATCCTCTCGTGAGTAAAAGGATAGGTATTGGCAACAGACCACAGGATCTGATGCCAACTGCAAAATCAGTTATAGTCATAGGCATACCGATTCAAAGAGCAATCATGGAAAGCGCTCCCTCGGTATATTATCGCCAACTCTACAATACAGTTAACGGATCACTAGACCATGCCACCGAAAGAATCGCTCTGGAATTGAACATACTCGGATACGAAGCCGTTTATGTACCACGCGATGGATATAATGGCATTACTGGATTGAAAAGATTGCCGGAAGCATTCTTCTCACACAGACATGCCGCATATCTAGCAGGAATGGGCACGTTCGGATATAACAATGCCATACTTACAAAAGAGCATGGCCCCAGGATAAGATTCGCATCTGTGATAACATCTGCCGAACTACCTTCTAAAGAACCCATGAAGACCGAATTGTGCATAAAATGCGGAAAATGCATCAAAATCTGTCCTGTAAATGCCGTGGCTTCGAAACCCTATCCCGAAGGCATAACCCTCAAAGATGCATGCGTGGATAATTCGGAGGACTTGAATGCAAAGGGCATATCACCTTGCGGTTTGTGCATCCGCTGTTGTCCCGTCGGTATGGATCAGTGGGAATCAACACCTGATGACAGCTTCATAGATAATCTCAAAAGATTCGTCTAAGGACCGCCACAGTGAACAAAACTATAACAAAAGAACCCTATCGCGGAATGGATCATATGCAGATTGGAATCGTAGGAAAACCAAACGTCGGTAAATCCACATTCTTCGGTGCCGCGACCATGGCACCGGTCGAGATAGCAAACTACCCCTTCACCACAATAGAACCCAACAAAGGTGTGGCATACGTACGTACCAGATGTCCCTGTAAAGAACTGGGCGTGCATTGCACCCCTCACAACTCCCTTTGCATAGATGGGACTAGGATGGTTCCTATAGAATTGCTGGATGTGGCGGGACTCGTTCCAGGCGCATGGGACGGAAAGGGACTGGGAAATAAATTCCTGGATGACCTGAGACAGGCAGATGCCCTCATCGACGTGATAGATGTCAGCGGATCCACAGATCTCGAAGGAAATCCTGGAGAACCTGGCACTTTCGATCCCACTGAAGATGTGGTTTTCCTCAGAAAAGAGATAGAGCTCTGGATGAGGGAGATATTGAAGAACGGTCTGGGAAGGATAGCTAGACAAGCCAAGATGCAGGGTACCAAACAGGAAAACATAATACAGGAGAGGCTTGCAGGCCTGAATGTTACAGAACATCAGATCAAGGAAGCATTGAAGAAGGTGGAATTGCCGTCTGACCCGACCACCTGGGATGATGAGCTGCTTTTACGCCTCTGCACGGAGATCAGATCCATGTCAAAACCTATGATTATCGCCATGAACAAGGCAGATATCGCCTCAGAAGAGAACATGGATCGCGTAAGGTCGATGGGAGAAATGGCCATACCCACACTCGCAGAGACAGAACTGGCTTTGAAGAAGGCGGCTGGTGCAGGAATAGTATACTATTTACCCGGCGACTCAAACTTCAACATCAAGAATGGCGTAATCCTGAAAGATATGCAGAAAAAGGCATTGGACTACATGTCCGAGAATATAAAGAAGTACGAAGGAACAGGGATTCAAAAATGTATAGAAGAAGGGGTATTCAATATGCTAGACCGCATAGCCGTGTATCCTGTAGAAGATGAGACAAAATTCACAGATCACTTCGGAAGAGTACTCCCTGACTGTTTCTTGGTACCAAGAGGCTCTACGGCCAGAGATCTGGCATACAAGATACACACGGACCTGGGCGATAAGTTCATAAGAGCCGTGAACGCGAAGACCAAGCGCACCGTCGGTGCTGACTACGTATTACAAGATGGCGATGTCATAAGGATAGTTGCCAACAAGTGAGGTATTAGATGGGGACCTGGGATGTCAGATTGTTGAGTGCTTCATACTCCAGCGACGAAGATGACAATGTATTTCTAGAACTCTTCGGCAAGACTCGTGATAAAAAATCGATAACGATCCTGTGTTACGGATATAGAGCATACTTCTACATCGTCGATCCCAACGACTCCGTCGATAAGGTTCTAGAAAAGAATGAAGAAGTGTTCTCTACAGAACCTAACAGACTGTATTACAAGGGAGAGGATCACGACGTTCTGAAGGTCGTGATCAAACACCCCTGGAAGATGACAGAACAGAGGAATAACTGGAAGAAGATGGGATATCATGTACTCGCTGCGGACATCCCATTCCACTACCGTTTCATCTATGACATGGACATGGGTTCCTGCATAAGGGTTTCCGGAGAAGATGCAAATCTCGATTACGCCACTGATCTCACAATAAGGATGGACAGCTTCGAGAACATAGAATCCTTCGACCCAGGACTCAGGATATTGTCATTCGACATAGAGAACAGCGTTGAACACGAGTTTATATACACCATATGCTCCCTAATCGAGGATGACGGTTTGATCAGGGCATGCGAACCGATATACGGTCCTGAAAACAAGATAATAGAGGATTTCGCAAAACAGATAGAAAATGAAGATCCTGACGTTATAACAGGATACAACATAGACAACTACGACATAAGGAAGATCATCGAGAGAGCAGAGTACAACAAGATGAAAGATGCGCTCCCTTGGGGTCGCGACCACGGACAGCCAAAGATCGTCAGTGATAGATTTTGGAGGGTAAAGGGCAGGATGATAACCGATGCTTGGTGGGCCGCCAAAAAAGAACTCCGTCCCAAACAGGAAACCCTCAATGCAGTCTCTAAACAAATACTAGGGGAGACCAAACTGGATGTGGATCCCAAGTACATGGACCAGGAATGGACCAAAGACAGAGACAAAGTAATGAGATACTGCACAAAAGATGCTGAATTAGCACTGAAGATACTCCTACATGTCGGAACATTGAGAAAGGGAATGGATCTCGCAACAGTCTCCAAATTGCCTTTGGAGGATGTCTTGACAACCGGTTCATCTCAGCTTGCAGATTCTCTCCTCATAAGAGCCGCTGACAGGAACAAAGTGGGTGTTCCACTAATGGGCAGGAGATCCTCTGACACTGACCAGATCGAAGGAGGATACGTGCACACGATGACACCAGGACTCTATCACTGGATATGCGTAGAGGACTTCAAATCAATGTACCCGTCATTGATAATAGCCAAGAACATATGTTTCACCACCCTTTCTCCCGAAGGCGAGATAATCAGTCCCTCAGGAGCTAGATTCCTCTCACCATCAAAACGTGTAGGCATCCTGCCGAGGATACTGTCGAATCTTATGGAACAAAGGGACGATATCAAGAAACGCATGAAGAAAACCGAAGACGAGGATGAATATCAGTACCTCAACGGACTACAAGCCGCTGTGAAGGTCCTTATGAACACATTCTACGGTGTTTTCGCATCATCCTTCTATCGTTTCACTGACAAGAACATAGGTGCGGCCATAACAGCATTCGCAAGAGACAACATAAAGCGGATCATCAAGGAAGTTGAATCCGAAGGCATACCTGTGATATACTCCGACACCGACTCAGTATTCATACAATCTCCGTACCACAATCTCGAGGAAGCAGTAAGATTCGGCAAGGAAATGTCACAGAGATTTTCAAAGGAGGGGGGAACCCTTGAATTCGAGAAACTCATGGATCCGCTCTTCACACATGGCAAGAAAAAGAGATATGTTGGCAAAGTGGTGTGGCCTAAAGTCGATGATGAACTGCTAGTCAGAGGATATGAGATCAGGAGATCGGATTCGTTCGACCTTCAGAGCAGATTACTCATGGATGTATTCAAGGATGTTCTGGATGAGGATAACGAAGGAGCAGTGACACTGGTCAAGAACACCATACAGGAAGTCCTATCCAAAAATGTCAATCCATCGGAACTGGTAATATCCAGAACCTGTAAAGGATTGGACGATGCATATGAAAATCCGGAGAGAATGGCAAATGTACAAGCTGCCAAGAAGCTTATCGGAATGGGATATGACTTCATACCCGGTATGAAAGTCTCCTGGATAGTGACCGATGCTAGTAAGACCCCACAGGAAGTGGAGCCATATGTGAGCGGAGTAAAGTTTGAATCAGAACCGGATTACAGATATTATGCTGAACGGCTAGCACAAACAGCCTCTAGGATCACCGAGGTCTTCGGATGGAACGAAAAGGACCTCCTACTGGGAAGTCAGCAAACGACCCTTTTCGACGGTTTCGAAAAAAAGAAAAAATCACCAGCGTCCGAGATAAAAGAAGAAACGCCTAAGGGGCCTGCAAAAATAAAAAGAAAGAATAGCAGTCTTGATAAATTCTTCTGACAATAAATGTGAGACTGTTTAAATAGATGATAATCATCGGTATCTTCGCGGGGCCAAGGTCCCGTCGGAAATGTGCCCATAGGGTGAATCCGGAAGGTGATTATTATGAGCGAAGAGACTCAGGAAAAACGTCCAGTCAACGGTAAGAGCATGTACTCTTACATCGGAGACGCATGGAAGAACCCCTACAAGGGTTACGTCAAGGAACTGAACTACGAAAGAAGGATCGTGTGGAGAAAAGAAGAGAACTTCCTCCGCATTGAGAGACCTACCCGTCTCGACAGAGCCAGAGCCCTCGGATTCAAAGCCAAACAGGGATACGTTGTTGTAAGGGCAAGGGTTAGAAAGGGATCCTTCCAGAAAAGAACCATAAGGGCTGGAAGAAGAGCGAAACGCCGCGGTATAAACCAGATAACGACTGGTAAGAGCCTCCAGAGAATGGCAGAGGAAAGGACCGCGAAAAGATACCCTAACCTGGAAGTACTGAATTCGTATTGGGTTGGCGCTGACGGACAGCAGGAATGGTATGAGGTCATACTCGTAGATCCGGCACATCCGGTCATAAAGGCCGATCCTAAGATCAATTGGATCTGCGAAAACACCCACACGAACCGTGTCTACCGTGGACTCACGAGTGCTGGAGCAGCAGGTCGTGGACTCAGGAACAAGGGTAAGGGCGCAGAGAAGGTCAGACCTTCAGTTAACGCTAACAAGGGAAGAACCAAGTAAACTCCCCTTCCTAAACAATTTACTTTTTTTATCAATCATTGTTGATTTGAATGAAAACAGGCTGCCTTTCAGACATCACTAATCTGTGAAATTATATCAGACACCTGATCATCAGTCATGCCTATCGTGGGAAAGAATACCGGCACATCATACTTCGAAACGTCCACAAACTCCAACCCATTGAGGGATGTTCCAAGGACATAACCCAATATCTTCTTCAGATTGCCCTCTCCTGTTATCTCCTTGAGATCAGGATCATACATACGCAGAATCGAAAGATCTACATTCCCTCTGATCAAGACTTTACAACCGCGCTTCATCATCAACCAAGCCGAGAGTATTCCACGGTCATCTTCCACATCGGCGATGACCCGCCCCTGTGTCCCCAATGGAAGGCCGGCGTGACATCTTATGTATGTGTCGAATATGTAGGCCTTGTTGTTCCTGACCTCGACATAGAATATCTTATCTGGATTCGTAAGATTGACTTTGAGCCCTTGATTGGACTCGAAAATGGCTGAACCGACCTCCCTACCTACATCCATACTCGTATAGTGGTGATTTCCCTCACGTCTGGCCCTGACTGCGAAACTCTGACCTGGTGAAATCCTACCTTTTGCATAATCTGCTGCGAAATCACACATCGTCTGCATATCGGAACCCGTAACCTCTGCCACAGACATGGAGGCTATACCAAAAACCTTCTTCAAGGATCTGACCGCTTTATCAATATCATTACACTCGACAAAGAATCTGGCCTCACCCTTAGTCACTATGGCCTCCACACCATCAGCTGCCAGCATGGTGAGCATATTCTCTTTCAAACGATTCTCAAACTTCAATCTGACCGGAGTACTCTTGAGGCCTATCTCCGCATACCTTACAAGGATCACTGCCACATCACACCATGGACCATTGATGATATTAATTGTTTGTACTGAAAGATTAAAAGTAATGCAGGCATAATAAGAGCATGGATCCCGTCCTGATTCTTGCACTGATTTCAGTTGGCATATTCGCTGGAACCATCGGTGCCATATTCGGACTTGGCGGCGGAATAATATTCGTACCCTTCTTGACCATGATATTCGGACTTGCTGCGAATCAGGCAATAGCCGTCAGTCTTATCGGCATAGTGGCAACATCCGTGGGTGCATCTTCGACATACATCAAAGAGGGCAAAGCCAACGTCAGGTTGGGAATACTGTTAGAGCTTACTACCTCCGTGGGTGCGATAATAGGCGCCCTGTTGGCAGGCATTATGGCCAACTGGATCCTACTCTGCATATTCTCATTGGTCTTGATTTACAGCGCCATACACATGATGAGACATGAAGAACACATCATAGAGAATACGGAGGAATTCTCAGGACCTATGGTTTTCCCATATGTCGATGACTATGGAAAGATAGGAAGATACAAAATCGATAATCTGAGGATCGGACTTGCAGGATGCGCCGGAGCAGGTATACTGGCTTCTATGACTGGCGTGGGAGGCGGTGCAATAAAGGTTCCCCTCATGAACATCCATATGCACGTACCCATCAAGACCGCCAGTGCAACCAGCAGTTACATGATAGGAATCACAGCCTTCTCAGGTGCAATCATATTCCTGATGAATGGACATGTAATACTAGACTACGCTGCTGGAATTGCTATAGGAGCTTTCCTAGGTGCGCTGATAGGAACACAATTCTCCAAAAGAATCAAAGCAAATAACCTGAGAAAGTACTTCGCGCTCATATTGCTGATAATCGCAGTATTGGAGTTATTGAAATCCGGAGGGATCCTATGAGTATCTTCAAATCAACAGCATACGTACTGAGACTGTTTGTAACCGCAGGAATACTGCTGATGATCATCGGTTTGATATTTTCAAAACAGAGATATGGCGAAGAACTAGTTTGGATAAGCATCCTGGTGCTCGTATGTGCACCCTTAGCCGGCATAATCACCACCACCTCATCCTTCGTATCAGAAAAAGATTGGTTCTGGGTGAAAATATCCTTGCTACTGATCGCCATTTTAACTATAGGCATAATCGTATCGATAATAACTTGAACCTCTCAATCAATCACCATACATTATCCGAAAAACAGATGTGCGAGGTTTTGAAATGAGTATCGAACTGAAAATTCTTGCAGACGAAACAGGAGGCCACATATCCATGATGTCCGAAGGAAAGGAGATAGGGCACATCATATTCACAATAATGCCTGATAAGTGCGTAAACATAACTCATACAAAGGTTATGAAGGCATATGAGGGACATGGATATGGAAGGATGCTCGTGGAAGAAGTCATAAAGATGGCAAACGAGAGGGGACTTCGCATCATCACACCTAGTTGCTCATATGCAGAGCATGTGGCCAGAGGCATGGGCGCTATACGTTGAACCATTTTTGAAACAAAGATAGAATGAGTGCAAGGGGTGGGATTCGAACCCATGAACCACTAAGGATTAGGCCCTGAACCTAACGTCGTTGGCCAGGCTTGACTACCCTTGCATCGAGAGTGTCTATTGCTTCATTGTAGATAAAAGTGATTGTGCACATCAGATTACCTGACATGCAGAATCGTAACCCTTGACGGCCAGATTAAGATTTCATTATCTTCATCCATCCACCAGACTCGTAGACAGAAAGACCCCTCTTCTTGAGTATTTCCTCGAACTCAGTCCAGTCTATTACATCCAATCTGTTGTTCTTGCCCTTCGTGAATTGAACGCCGCTCGTGCCCTTGACCTTTCCGGGCTTAAGTCCCTTGTTGTTTGCGATCGTCTTTGCTTTTGCTATGTCGATCTTCTCCATGACCATATATTACCCTCCCTCATGCGCCAGGCATGTTATATTTATATCCAGGTGTTCGATATTTAAATCTTGTCCGAAAATCTGGCTGAATCCACCATTCTTAAATCTTTTCATATGCCAGACAGAATAGACTGAAAGTCCGATACAAAATAATATCAAGACGATACAACTATTATCTTGCATGGTAGAGGAGCAGGTACGTAGCCTTAATTCCGCAAAGAACATCGCTACAAGTCCCGAGGAAGCCATAAACATAGGCAGAGTCATAGGAGGACTAGGTAAATCCGTATCGATAGGCATGGACTCCTATGCTAGCAGTGACATGATGGCAAACGCATTGATTTCAGGCCTATTGTCTGTGGGTACAGATGTATGGTATGTGGGAATTGCTCCACTTCCGATGACAGCGTTCTGCTCCGAGAAATTCGATTACATGATCATGATCAGCTCCCCGGATAAAGTGGGAGATATGTCCAGGATCAAGATATTCCACAATGATGGCGCCCCCCTGGAAAGCGATATCCTTAGAGACATAATCAGAAAAGCATATGAGAAAGATTACAAACTTCAAGAATACGACAGGGTCGGATCCTTCCATCTCACAGAGAACAGACTTGAAGAGTACATCGGAAGCGTGTCCAGGAATCATCATGTAAAAGAATCTCCAGTTATACTCGACTGTGGGTGCGGATGCACATCGAAATGCGCACCGCAGATCCTCGCCAGAATCGGATGCGACTTGATATGCATAAATGCACAATCGGATTACATGTTCAGTCCCAGGAGTCCTGGAGTGTCCAAAACTGATGTTTCCGACATTATGGGGCTGGTTAACTCTACAGGGAACATAGGTATAGCACTTAATGGGGACGGAACCCATCTAGCAGTTATAGATGAGGAAGGAAGATACCTCTGGGTTGAAGAGATATTGGCCTTATTGCTACTGTATCTTAAACCCTCAATACTCGTATTACCTGTTAACATGTCCTCCATGATCGATGATGCGTTCAACGGGATAATCGGTGAGAACATGGACACTGATTCTGTACCCATGAACACACGTAAGATCGTGAGAACAGATGGGACTCTCGAATCTGTGACGCATGCCCTCAAAGAAGAAGGCGAAGGGTTGGGCGTCACCGATGACGGCTCGTTCATATTCTCTGAATCGTCATTCTGTCCGGATGCTATTCGTGCCAGTGTGATTGTCTCAGAAATAGCAGGGAGAAACAGCATCCGTAATCTGATAATGTCCTTCCCAAAGTATTTCGTAGTCAATGATTTGGTTCACTTCTCCGGAAACCGTGAGATGTTCAGCAAGAAGATAAATGAAAAACTTACTAATATAGCTTCAAAGAGCATATACTCGATCAAAGAATGGAGAGTTGAAATGGATTACGGATGGTTCACAATATCCTTCAATGATGACAACCCGAATTACATGGCCATAACATCAGAATCGAGAGACAAAGCATATGCGATAAGTATGATGGAAATGGCCAAAGGGATTGTAATCAAATGTGTATGATTAAAAGATCAGTTCCAAGTTGACCTCATCTCCGCTGGAATCATACGCCTTCCAACTCCGGCGATCATATGGTTGGCATGTTATGAAATGAACACCACCCATATGATTGAAAAAGGTCAAATCCGCTTCGGACGGCCTGTTGGAATAACCCGGATGGGAGTGCGCACTACCTGACCTATTATAGTCAATCGGAGCCATCCATTCATTTATGAAACTATGACTGTCTCCGAAAACGGATCCGGGAACAAGGATCATCTCATTTATCACCCCGTCCTCCTCCCTGTGATAGCATATGAATTCATCAGGATATGTCGCCTTGGCAGATTCGTTAAAACCGTCTATGAAATCGACACTGACGCCATATATCTTCCTCATATGGCATTCACCAACTTATCACGTACACGCTTGTAGAAATCCGTATTTAACCTGATGAACCTGGACTTACGACCTGATGCAAGAATGTCCACCGAAGATGCACCCCTCATCTTGAACTCCTCTTGACCATCTGTGACTATTATACAGCCCTTGTCCAAAACAGCCTCAATGGTAACCTTTGCACCGATGGGCACGACAAAAGGTCTGGATGCGAATTTGTATGCTGCCATAGGAACGATCACCATGCCATTGACATTGGGATCGATTATAGGTGCACCCAGACTCATTGCGTAACATGTGGAACCTGTAGGCGTGGACACGATTATACCGTCCGCACGGACCTCAGTCATAAGATGACCATCGACATAGACTCTGAAATGCCTGATCTTAGCTATCGAATCTGTATGCACCACCACCTCATTCACAGCATCGGAAAGATACTGGCCCTCGTATCTGGCAACCACTCTCGTCCTATCCTCGATCGTGTACTCACCACGACGTATCTTTGCGATACCCTCCTCTATCTCATCGACACTTATGTCGGCCAGGAATCCGACACCTCCTGCGTTTATACCAACCAGCGGGGCGATGTTCTTGTTCAATGCTCTTAGGATTGTCCCATCTCCTCCGATGGTTATGATAATATCCACAATCATCTCTCCTAAAGGACAGCCGACCTCTCCGAACTCCTTGGCGATATCATCGTCCAGAATTACGGTCTCGCCCTCCAAAGCATCAATGGCACGTCTGGCATATTCTTTCGCGGAAGGTATCCCCATATTGACACTGAGACCGTACCTGGGATGCTTTTTCGGAGCTTCCTTCTTCATTACGAAATCATATACTCTCCTGTCACCGAATGCCACAAAATTGGAGCGTGTCTCCAGACTGAATGGCATATCCAAAGGATTTCCCTCCATGTCCAGGACATCTCCCCCAGCCTCTTTGAGTAACAGGTAACTAGCAGCTATATCCACAACCCTTATCGCACGTGAGTACTTCTCAGAATGCATAACGTAACCATCTGCCTGCCCCTCGGCTACAAGCTCCATCTCCAGTGATGCACAACCGTATGAACGAGAAGATTTTACCCTCTTCACAAGCTCGAAATTATCGGTATGAGCACCATTACCAAGATAAATCATCATAAAGAGATAGTCCATGTTGGATACCTCCTTGGCATGCATGCGTATTCCGTTCTTGAATGCTCCCTTGCCCTTCTCCGCTACCATGATGTCGCCTGTTACAAGATTCTTAAGATATGCTGTATGGATATCACTCAGACTTTTTCTACCGACAGCCATGGATATCGTGAATAACGGAACTCCGGCTACAGCATTCACCGTACCGTCTATGGGATCGAGAACCATCGTCTCGTCGGCACCATTATCGACATAACCGATCTCTTCGCTAAGAACGTTAAGAGCAATACGATGCCTTTCTATGTAATCTAACACCGTATTCTCTGCTATCTTATCGATTTGCGAAGTATCTGTACCGTCCGCACCCATTCCGAGGAAATCGCCCTTCCTTGAAGGTGGTATCTTAGAAATCGCCTCCTCGACTGCATCGGCAATGCATCCGAGAATATCTACAAGGGTCATAATGGGACACGTACCGTAACATCCCCTTTTTAGCGTTTTGGAAAGAAAGAATCATTGTTATATGCGATTTGCATCACATAACACATGGAACCTTTAGAAGGAACCAACGGAACAGTATTCTCAGATCGTGGAAGACTTTACACCAGATCCCTGAATCCCGGAATAAGGGTTTATGGGGAACGCTTGATATCAGTTGAAGGCATCGAATATAGGGAATGGTCTCCCAACAGAAGCAAACTGTCCGCATATCTTACCAAAGGAGGCAAAGAATTTCCCTTCAACACAAAAAGCCAGGTACTGTACCTGGGAGCATCCAGCGGTACGACACCTTCACATATATCAGACATCGTACCTGAAGGAAAAGTATATTGCATCGAATTCGCACCCCGTATGTTCAGGGAACTTGTGAGAACATGTGAGGGAAGATCTAACATGATACCCATACTTGCAGATGCCACTAATCCCTCCGAATATCAATTCGCACTAGATTCCATTGATGTGATATATTCAGACGTGGCACAGAAGAACCAGGCAGACATAATATCCGACAACATGGATGTATTCGATTCAAAGAACGGCATGGTAGCGATTAAAGCAAGATCTGAAGATGTGACATGCGAACCCAAAACAATATTCAGACAATCTGAAATGAGATTGAAGGAAAGAGGGTTCCAGATAACGGATGCTAGAGATTTGGATCCGTATGAGAATTCCCACGAGATGATTGCATTCAGAAGGGATTGATATTAGCAACACGGTATATTCGATCGGATTTGCGGACGGCAGATTCCTTATGGTTTACAACACAAAGAGAAAAGGATGGGAGATGCCCGGAGGAAGCATAGAAAACGGTGAAACCGTAGAGGATGCAGCCGTCAGAGAGTTCCTGGAAGAATCAGGATACGACATTAGAATCCTATCAACCAGAGATCTGGGACATTGTTTTGTCTGTGCATGCCACGTGTTGAGTAAAAAGAACGAAGCGTGTGAGATGATATCAGAATTCTTCGATTCGCTTCCATCAGACTTGTCATTCGACAAAGACGAGTACTTGGACACGATCCCATGGGCTAAAAACGTATTGAAAAAGATAAATACCGTGATGTGAAATAAGAATACATGTGTGCCGTATTCTGTCCTAATTGCGGAGCTAAAAACGAAGAAACTTCCATATTCTGCTCAGTATGTGGTAAAGAAATGCCGCGTTTGAGCCATGCACTGGACTCCGATTCCTTCGACAACAATCAGAATAATCAATCAAGATACAACACACCCAGACACTATGAAAAACTAAGTTTGGCTCTCACAGCATTCTTAAGTATTGTGTTTCCCGGATTAGGTATCCTGTATGTCGGAAAGACCGTGGAGGGATTTATGATGATGGGTTTGAACATCCTATGCTTCCTGACAGGATTCCTGTTTCCTCCGTTGTGGATCATATGCGCCATGATCTGGATTACGTCCCTTGTATACTCCATAGTAAAAGCAGGAGAATATAACAGTGAACTTGACAGAACGGGACAGCCTCCTTGGTAAATAGGGTGAACCTTTTAATACTCGGTGTCGTTTGATGTCTTAAGCCTCGCCGCCTGTATAATGATCGGAGAATCAAAATATGGCAAGAATGCAAACAAGAAGAAAGGGTAAGTCGTGTTCAAAACGCCCCATGATTAGCGAGAACCCCGCATGGGTACCTCTCAACGCCACCGAGATAGAGGAACTCATTGTAAAACTCGCAAAAGAAGGATTGGTCTCAGCTAAAATCGGACTCGTCCTCAGGGACCAGTACGGAGTTCCTAATGTGAAACTCGCTACTGGCAAGAACGTCGTAGAGATTATGGAAGAGCAAAATGTCGCACCATCCCTTCCAGAGGATCTCTCCAGCCTCATGAGACGCGCCATCAGCCTGAATGTCCACATAAGGGACAATAAGGGAGACGTCGCCAACAAGAGGGGGCTTGAACTTATCGAAGCCAGAATCAGAAGGCTCGAGCGTTACTACAAGAAGAACGGAGTCCTTCCCCAGACTTGGAAGTACTCACTCAGTAAAGCAGAGCTGATGCTCAAGTGAGGATCCATGGACGATATCGTCCTACCTCCCAAACTCCTTTCGGAATTATCAAAAGCTGCGGACATAGTCCGCAGTCATGAATTCATACACGTGTTCTCACATTACGATGCCGATGGAATATCAGCAGCGTCTATAATCGCCAAGGCCCTTCTGCGCGAAAAAAAAGAATTCGAAATCACACTATTTACTACTCTGAATGATCCAAACATGAAGATAATTGAGGAGACCACTGCTGAGTGCATCGTGATTTCCGACCTTGGAGCATCTTACATAAAAAATCTTGACGACATGAACTGCGACGTGGTTGTTCTGGATCATCATACTGTTTATGATAAAGCGACCAGAATATGTTACGCCAATCCGCACCTGTATGGCATAGATGGGATGACCTCAGGCTGTGGTGCCACAATGGCATTACTTTTCGCGATAACTCTGAGTGAAAAGAACTGGGACCTGGTGCAGATAGCATTTGCAGGCATAGCTGGTGACAGACAGCACATTAACGGACTGACAGGACTCAACACATATCTTTTGAAAGAGGGAACTGAAAGAGGTTTCATAGAAATCATGGACGGCTCCCTTATTCCTCCAGGCGAACTCACCGCTGAGATATTCTTGTCCTCGGACCCCTACATCAGGGGAGTCAGCGGAAACGTTGATGGAGTAGCCAAACTATTAGACGATGCACATATCGACCGTACAAAACATTTCGAAGATCTTACCGAGGAGGAAATCAGAAGATTATCTTCCCTTGTAGCGGTAGAACTTACAAAACAAGGTGTTTCTCTTCAGACCATGGCTGAAGTCTCCCGCACGAGATTTCAACTAAAAGACTGGGGAATGGATGCAGAAACATTGGCATCATTGATGGATGCATGTGGACGTATGGGTCTCAACGGCGTAGGAGTGGGTACAGGAATGGGAGATAAGGGATGTATATCCCAAGCAAAAAACCTCAGGTCCGACTCAAGAAAACAAGTGATTGATGGAGTGCTGAGCATAGATAAAACCGGACTGAATCAGATGAAGAACATACAATGGTTTGACAGTTCCACATCTGGATTTACCGGAATGATATGCGGAATAGCAATGCAGTTCATCGGTGAACATCAGAAACCAACAATAGGGGTAAACAGTTCCGATTCCTTGGCAAAAGTATCCTCTAGAGGAATGTGGGAACAGCTTGACAGGGGTGTCGACCTCTCTAAAGCACTGAAATTCGCATGCGAATCCGTAGGAGGCAACGGAGGAGGCCACAAAATAGCCAGCGGAGGATCCTTTGATGCCTCACACCTATCCGAATTCTTACAGAATCTCGATAAGAAGATAGGTGAACAACAGGTCAACGCCAAGTGACCCTCACTTCATCCGTGCGGAATCTTTGCCTGACAGCAGTCTCATCAATTCCCATTCTGACCCCTGAACCGTACATTATGTTACCTAACCATGCTATCATGGCCCCATTATCCATGCACAATCTCCTGTCTGGACAGAACATCTTGCCTCCACGTTCATTAGCCATGGTTTCCACCATCTCACGAAGACGCATGTTCTGAGCAACTCCTCCACCAAGCAGCACCTCATTCTTACCAACATGTGCCATCGCACGCTCCGTTACCTCGGTCAACATACCAAAAGCAGTCTCCTGAATGGAGAACGCTATATCCTCTATACGTGCCCCCTTCTTCTTGAGTGCTAATGCGGCAGTCATGATACCTGAGAAAGACATGTCCATGCCTTTAACAGAATATGGTAGTTCCAACAACCTTTCACCGTCCTTAGCAAGTTTCTCTATTATCGGACCAGCATAGAACCCCAGACCCAACTCCCTACCGAGCTTGTCTAGCATGTTACCTATACCCACATCCTGAGTCTCACCGAATATACGATACCGCTCGTCTGAATATGCAATGATCTGAGTGTTTCCTCCGGATGCATACAACAGCACCGGATCCTCACATCCTGTAGTGGCATTGCCTATCTCTATGTGCGCGATACAATGATTCACCCCGATTATAGGAATACCAAGGATACTCGATAGGGAACGAGCAGCCGTTGCGGCCACCCTAAGACACGGTCCGAGTCCTGGACCCATCGAGAATGACACCAAATCGACATCATGCAACGATATGCCTGCTTCCGCCACAGATTTGGATATTATGCCGGAAACCACATCTGCGTGATGGTTTGCTGCCTCCCTCGGATGCAAACCGCCCTCGGGTGGCTTATACATGTCCAGAACATTGGAAAGGACCTTTTTCTCGGAATCCACTATCCCGACACCCAAAGTGTGGGCCGTTCCCTCGATACCTAATGTAATCATTTTACGACCAATCCTGTTCTTATCATAAATAGATGGCTCTAAGTCGGAGGCCATCACACCATATGACCACTCTCTGGAGAGATCTTTTTCTTCATCAAAGATCTCATTACATAGATCCCCCATAGACCCATGAACATCGATCCTATCACCTCTGCAATAGTTATACCCCACCACACATACACCAATGTACCGAAAGTTACCATGTATGCACATATGGGGACTTGTAGAAAATTCATGACCAATGTAGATATCAATGATTTCATACCCATACCTAAGGATTGAAAGAATCCGGAACTTACAATACCGAATCCCGCAAACGGTAGAAATATAGACATTATCCTTAACATTCCGACCATATCATCCTTCAGACCTACTGTGCCTTCAGAATATGTGAACAGAACACAGAACTGGGGGGCGAAAACAATTGCAACAACCGTTATGATGAAAGTCACCACAACAATCATCCTTATGGCGTAAATATATGCTATGGATAAATTGTCGTAGCGCCCGGAACCGTATGCAGCGGCACATACCGGAACCACTGCCATCGACATCGCCATCATCGGCATCATCATCATATTCAATATCCTCCAACCACTGGAATATATGGCGATTGCATCCGTGCCCCCCACGCCATTTATTATTGTGTTCATGAACATGGAAACCAAGGACACCAGGACCATTTCCATGGCTGCCGGTATACCTACAGAGAATATGTCCTTACATATAGGCCAATCAAATTTGAACCCTTTAAGCGGTATTTTCAAAAACGTGTTCTTCCTGATTTTATACCAATAAAGACACACAAACACCGATGAGAACATAGATAATACTGTAGCCACTGCCGCCCCCATTAGGCCCCATCCGAATATATAGATGAACACAGGGTCCAACACCATGTTTATCAGGGCCACCATTACCTGTATGCCCATAGATCTCATGGCAGAACCTTCTGATCTCAGTAGATTAGAGAAATACATCGAGAGGAACATCACTGGCGCACCGATTATGATCGGATACGCATATGACATACATTCGTCCTTGATAGAAGGGCCGCCTATTAAAACGACCAGGGTAGGCGTTATGACTATCATCAACGCCATCATGGCGAATGAAGATAATACAATCATAATCAATCCTTGAACAGCCGCAAAATCTGCATTTTCCGCATCATCCGCACCTATTCTTCTGGAAATCGCTTGAGATGCTCCTATACTTATTCCATTAGATATTGCCAACAATATGAAAAAGAATGGAAAAAAGACACCCACTGAGGCCAAAGCACTAGAACCCAGGCCTGTAACCCAGACTGCATCGATGAGATTATTGAGAGCTTCTATTACCAGAGCTACGAATATAGGTATGACCATTATCCTGATGGCCTTTTTAGGATCTCCCATCAAGACACCTACATCCTTAGTGTACCTGTAATTCATTTACATTGCTCCATGGCGATCTGACATACACAGAAACCTGCTGTCTTGAATCCCGCGTATGTTATGCTCAGAAAGTTTAATAAGGATAACTGGATACCCGATGATATCGGGCCCGTGGTCTAGTGGTTATGACGCCACCTTGACATGGTGGAGGTCGCCGGTTCAAATCCGGCCGGGCCCACCATTCTATCCTTCTGTTTGCTACTGATGTATTTTCAGCGCAACATGACTATATTCTCACTGAGTACAACATCATTACATGTTCTCTTACCTAATATGTCGAGAATCCTTTCGCTCTGTATGCCTCTTATACGTGAAACCTCATCAGAACTGTAACTCGGAATCCCTTTGGCAACAACTTCATCCCTGCATATTATCTCCACGACCTCACCCTTGGAGAAATACCCCCGGACCTCCTTCACACCCACCGGTAAAAGAGAACGATGCGATTCCAGAGCCTTCAATGCACCTTCATCGATAACTATCGCACCTGCGGCGTGTGCAGCCTTCATCCAGCGTCTCTTTTTGGTCACACGATTGTCATTAACGAATATAGTGCCTATATCCTTGCCATCCACAGCCTTGAGAAGAACGTCGTCCATATCATTCGGCACTATGAGCATCCGGCATCCGGCATCCATGCAGATCTCCGCAGCACTTATCTTCGTCTTCATACCGCCTGTTCCCACACGAGATATAGCATTTCCTGAGGCTTGTCTGATTTCATCATCTATTTCAAAAACAGATGAAATCAACTTGGCATCGGGAAAAATCTTGGGATTCTTATCATACAGCCCAGATACGTCCGAAACAATGATCAGAAGATCCGCATCCACTCTGCTCGCAACGACTGCTGACAGAGTGTCATTGTCCCCAAATACCGGTCCAAGTTCTTTCACACATATCGCATCATTCTCGTTGAATATGGGTACGACCTTATTATCCAGCAACGTATCAATCGTGTTGTTCAGATTCAGCACCGTCTCCCTGTCCGAGTAATCATCAAGAGTTATCAGGATCTGGGCAACCACTATACCGAACCTCTGAAAACTGTCGTTCCATTTCTGCATCAGTATGCTCTGCCCAACAGAGGCGGCAGCCTGCCTTATCGGCATATCCTTGGGATTGGGCTTCACATTCATGGCTTTCAGACCTATACCTATAGCACCTGAAGTCACTATCAAAACCTCCTTACCCATATCTCTCAGAACCTTGATCTGCATCGCAATGGAATCCATGAACTCCGATGATGCTGTCTCACCACCCATTGTTATAGACGAAGTCCCAACCTTTACAACTACTCTGTCCACATCTCCCAGAAGAGCCTTTCTATCAGTCATTGGATCACAGCTCGAATTCCCTGTCAGATTGAACGTGTTTGAACTTCCTCGCATTAGGACCGACATAATCCTTCACAACCTGCCCCTTTCCGACCAAGATGTACTTGTAAATCATCAATCCCTCCATTCCAACAGGCCCACGGGCGTGGATCTTGTTGGTACTTATACCCACTTCAGCACCTTTACCGAATCTGTACCCATCTGCGAATCTGGTGGATACATTGATGAAAACATCCGCTGAATCCACTCCTTTCACGAATCTCATTTGCTTTTCATGATCACGGGTTATTATGGCATCCGTATGATGGGAACCATGAGAATTTATAAAATCTATGGCTTCATCTTCGGATGCTACCACCTTTATTGATATTACCAGATCCCCGTACTCGGTATCCCAATCAGACTCTATCGCCGGTTTCGTAATGAAATCTGAAAGTATCTTGGCCGCCTTCTCATCGACCCTCATCTCCACCGAGTTATCCTTGAAAGCCACAGCCATCTTAGGAAGGAACTCCTTTGCGATCTCCTCATCCACCAACAGAGTCTCAACTGCATTGCAAACCGCAGCATACTGGATTTTGGAGTCGAGAACCACATCGACTGCCAAATCCACATCAGCATTCGAATCCACATACGTGTGACATATCCCAGCAGCATGACCCAGAACAGGGATACGTGTATTGCACTGTATGTATCTGACAAATTCATTAGATCCCCTGGGTATTAACAGGTCGATATACCGATCCAATGAAAGTATCGATGATATGTCCTCCCTGGTCTCCATCAGAACAAAAGATTCTTTGGGTATTCCTGACATTGCTGCTGCATCGGTAAGCACATCGAAAAGAACTTTTATGGTATTGTATGCCTCAGAACCTCCCTTGAAAGCTACAGCATTACCACTTTTTAGACAGAGCGAAAGTATCTGTGGTACAACGTCCGGGCGTGATTCGAATATTACGCCGAGCATCCCAATCGGGCATCTGATCTGATAGAGTTCCAGATCCTCATCCAGATCCATAGATGATATCGTCTCCCCAACAGGATCCGGAAGTCTGATGACATCCTCGATACTGTCTATCATACCGGAAATCTTATCATCGTCAACTTTCAATCTTTTGAACATTGAATCCGAGATCTTACCCTCAGACCTCATGATCTCAGCCGCTTGCAAATCCAGAACATTAGCTTCCAAAATTTCTCTGCGATTAAAATCCAAAGCCGCTGCCATGGCTCTCAGAGCATCATCCTTTAAGGAGGTGTCAGTGGTTGCCAAAACCAGCCCCGCCCTTTTGGCGGCTTTGATCTGTGAGACTATATCGATCATTTGCAATCATCACCATGATTGTCTTCCTATCTTAAATGGTTTGATTCCAGAACAATCCTTTAATATGTAGAGAGAATTGTTCGCGGCAGAGCCGAGGTAGCCAAGCCCGGTATGGCGGTGGTCTCGAAAACCACTGGTCCTTGACCTCGGGAGTTCGAATCTCTCCCTCGGCGCCATAACACACCCCGTTCTACTGAAGATCCTTATGAACGATGACTGGTAAGAACACATCAACGTTCATAGGGACAATGCTCAGAAACACTCGATTTGATCTCAATAATGGCATTTCCATTAGAGCCCTCATAATTCCATTTTAAAAGTGTGGCCGAATAACCTATAACTATCAGAGATCCCACATTATGCACCAATGCCCCGAGAACTGGGCCTATCAATCCGAATACCGCCAATCCCATGGCCACTGCATTTACACCAAGAGCCATAATGAGGTTAACACGTATTACGCCCATGGTCCTGCGAGAGAGTCTGATCAGATAAGGTATTACGCTTACATCATCTTTGACAAGCACCATGTCTGCACAATCCATAGCTATGTCACTCCCCATCCCCATGGCGATGCTTGAACAGGAAGACTTCAATGCCGCAGCATCGTTCACACCATCACCGACCATGCATAGATGACACCCACTGTCTTCGATGTCACATACATATCTTAACTTATCATCTGGCATACAACCTCCGATGACGTCTAGTATACCTGTCGACTTCGAGACATTCTCAGCGGATAACTCATTGTCTCCCGTCAGCATTGTGACGCTCAATCCAAGATCATACAGGTCCTTGACCGTGTCAGTGGATTCAGGACGTATCCGATCCTCAAGAATAACAACTCCAGCAACATCCCCGTCCAGAGACACGTAAACTACAACAGAACCTCTGCTCCTGGCCATGAAGACATATGACTCGACAGCTTCGGGAATGTGTATACCGTCCTCGAGAACCATCTTCTCATTACCTACCGAAACCCTGATACCCCTGACCATGGCCATAACTCCGCGTCCCGGGATCATATTAAAACTCTCAGGTTCTGTAACAACCCTCCCCGCATTCAGCTCATAGTGCGATACGAGGGCTTTACCCAAAGGATGTTCCGACATCATTTCGGATGACGCTACTAACTCCATCAGTTCGTACTCATCAAACCTCCTATCATATGAGATTACATCTGATACCGTGAGTTCACCAGTGGTTATGGTTCCGGTCTTATCAAAAACCACCCCCCTTACATATGACAATCTCTCCAATGCATCACCTTTGGAGATTAGGACCCCTTTTCTTGTGGCATTACCTATACTGGCCATTATCGCTGTAGGTGTCGCTAAAACGAATGCACAAGGACAGAAAACCACCAAAACCGTAACAGAACGCACAATATCTCCAGTCATAATATAAGTGCCAATGGCGGATAACAGCGCTATCACCACTATCCAAGTAGCCCACCTGTCAGCCTCCCTGACAATCTTGGCTTTATTGGGATCGGAAGATTCCACCAGATCTATCATCTTCTGTATGGAACTATCAGTTCCAACTGATTCCACCGTCATGTCAAAGGCCCCATAGCAATTCATGGTACCGCTGATAACCTTGTCTCCAACATCCACATCCCTAGGTAGGGACTCTCCCGTCATAAGTGATTGATCTATGGAGGCATGTCCAAAAACGACAGTACCATCAGCAACCACAGTCTCACCAGCAAAAATACGTATTCTGTCACCTATAGACACGCGGTCTATCGGAACCATGGTCTCAACTCCACCTACTATTACTCTGGCCTCTGTGGGCCTCATCTCGGACAGACCTTCTATCCCCCTGCGGGCTTTCGAGACAGTCATCTCCTCCAACATGGAACCCAACGTCATTATGAATGCTATGGTGGCAGCCGCAAAAAGTTGATCGATCATTATAGAGGAAAGCAGGGCTATGGACACCAGAAGATCTGCTTTTATGTTCATATCCCTTACTAATGCATTAATCGCTTCCCATACTATGGGTGCACCGCACAATAATATAGCAATCCATACAGGATTGAACTCCAATCCTGGGTCTACCAAATCGACAACTATCGCCAGCGCAGAGATTAAAAGAAACAACACAGTTCGCTGATGTTCATTCTTTAACAATTTTATCACACTTTTCATAGTATACCCATACCCGTATGGGTATAAATTAATATGGACAACCGTGAAAAAGTTTGCATATCAATATTCAGTTGATTCTCGAGAAATTCTCTATGGCTTTGGAGAACTCCGCTATTGTCTTATCTGCATCCCCGTGTTCTATTCCCTCACGGACACAATGATTAAGGTGTCCTTCCAATATTATCTGCCCCACTTTCTGTAAGGCTCCCTTGGCAGCATTTATCTGTACAAGAACATCCTCGCATGGAATATCCTGATCAATCATACGATCTATAGCTTCAACCTGCCCCACTATCTTGCTCAACCTTCTGTGAAGGTTTGACGAATCCATGCACTGCTTCATTAGAACACCACCGCCCATATGTACATGGATTTATTTCAACATGTCAAATTGTAAAGGGTTGACGATTGTCAATTTTATAATCAGATACATTAAATTGAAGGCCTTTGACGCCAATATAAGTGTTAGCTTGTCAGAACATCATTGCTTATAACCTATGAAAACCACCCAATTATTCTCCTCAACTGTAAATTGTTGGACGTCCAGCCCTGCATCCGACATTATGTCGACCACCCTTTCATTGGATAACAACTTCATACCGTACTCGCTCTCGTGCCTATGATTAACCTCTTCGAAATCTGGATGAGGATATGCTTCCGACACGATCATCAATAATCCTCCTGTGATCAACCTTTCCGCTACACAGAATATATCCAGTTCCGGATTCGGCCAGAAAAAATATGTTTCCACTGCGGTTATGAGATCGAAAGAATTCCTATCAAAAGGGATTTCAGAAACCGATGCCGTCTGAACATTCAGCCTCCTCTCACCGGACAAATCTGCATTGGACTCCATTGTAGCTTTGACGGCTTCCTCGGATATGTCTATTCCTTCAATTAAAGAACCAGGATACATCCTTCCGAGTTTATTGATCAACATCCCGCCTCCACACCCAATATCCAATATCTTCTTGGGAGAGATAGCAGGTAATTTGGATAAAGCCCAATCCACCAAAGGAGAATGGTGAATGTTCATGGAATTGATTACCTCGCGGCCTTCGGCCCCTACCGGACATCTGTATTGATCGTTTAAGACCATGAACAATCATAAACCCCGGATTAGAAAAACATAATGCTAGTTTAACACCGAATGTGATTATGAAAATAAAAACCTAATAAATGAACAGTCATGATAATGACAGTGAGTACTCTATGCTTACAACAAGCAATATCACAAAGAATGAAATTCAGGACGCACTGAAAATCTCCCTGAGAGAGTTGGGATCCGACTATCTCTCTGAGAAAGACTTTGTTGATGCGATTAATTCCGAAAATGCTTTCTGCGTAGTCGTACGTGACAATAACACCGTTGTAGGCTTTGCAATATGTCAGGTATTCGGTCCAGAAAAAACAGACGATATGCTCCATCTTCCCGACAGCCCGGAACGTGACATGATACTTTCCAAACAAAGGATAGGGCTTTTCGATTCAGTCTCCGTTTCTTCATTGTCAAAAGGAAGAGGCGTAGGAACGATACTCGCAGAAGCGTGTATGTCGAGATTCAAGAAAGATGACGTGCAGATCGTCACTGCCATGGCTTGGGAAGATTTCACAGGACATTGCAACATAAGGAAAATCTTGGAAAGGACCATGGGCATGACCTCATCATACGCTATTAAAGGCTATTGGAACCAATTCGTGGATTCACCTCAGGGACATCATTGTCCGATGTGCGGATCGCCGTGCAAATGTTCAGGAAGACTGTTTTACAAAGAAATGTGAGACCTTTCACGCTTATCCCTATAGAAGGATAAGAAAACCGTCAGTATGAACACAGATAATATGAATACCAAGGAACTGACCACCGACACCTCATACACGTCGACTATAAGCATCTTGATACCCACGAATATCAAGATGGCCCCTAATCCGTATTTCATGTACCTAAGTGACTCCACAGTACCTCTGAGTGCGAAATATAGAGATCTGAGACCCATGACCGCGAATATATTGGAAGTGTAAACCACGAACATATCGGTGGATATCGAAAGACATGCCGGTATGGAATCGAAAGCGAACATTATGTCAGAAAGTTCTATGACTATTATGCATATCAACAACGGTGTCGCGACCCTTACACCATTCTTGATGGTAAACAACTTGTCACCATCCAATTGGGGTGATGATTTTAGATGTCTGCTGAGCTTCACCACGAAGCTCTCCTCACCTTCTTTATTTCTGTGGAATGTTGTCTTCAAAGCTGTGTATACCAATATCATTCCGAATATGTAAGTCATGAAATGGAACATCTCTAACAGTTCTGCTCCTACGAATATGAAAATCCCACGAAAAACTATAGCCCCTATGACCCCGTAAAATAGGGCCTTGTGCTGATATTCGTCAGGAATGGAAAAAAGACCGAACAGCACGATGAACACAAAGATATTGTCCATACTCATTGATTTCTCAACCACGTAGGAAGCCAGATACTCGGTCGTGCTCTGAATCCCCATCTCGAAATAAATGAAAACTGCAAAACACATGGATACGAATATCCACATAGCAGTCATGCCGAGAGCCCTTTTGACGGATATATGCTTGGGACCACGATTGAACACTCCGAGATCCAAAGCTAGGAGCACAATCACAAGAACGGCGAAAACGGCCCAGGTCAAAGTGTAGTCCAACATGATGATAAAAAGTTAAATGATTTGATTGAGACGACGAACCTCAGAAGTTCTCGATCTTCTGCCTTATCTTCGACTTTTTTCCGCCCGAAGATGAGGACTTCTTACCAGCTTTGTCATCCAGCTTTTCCAAGAGCTCCCTCTCATATGCCGTTACCTTCTGAGGAATGTCCATACGGATCCTGACATAGAGGTAACCGCGGACAGTGGAATTCATCCTTGGGAGACCTTTGTTAGGAATCCTGAGAACACCACCGACCTGAGTACCAGCGGGTATGTTCAATTCAAGAGTGTCCCCCTCAAGGGTCTTGACCTTTTCGGTACCTCCCAGTACAAGCCGCGGGTATGTTGTGACAACCTCCGTCCAGAGATTCATCCCATCACGTTCAAAACCCTTCGTGTCATTGACATGTATCAGCACGTAAAGGTCTCCAGGACTTCCACCGTTATAGCCGGCATCCCCTGCGCCTGGCACGCGTATACGCGCACCATCATCGATGCCCTTGGGAATCTTTATCTCAATCTTCGATGTCGTGTTGTAACTACCGGTACCATGGCACTTCGGACATTTCTCAGTGAAGGATTTACCGGTACCATGGCACTTCGGACAGTCCGTTACCGACATCATGTTGCCGAAAGGCGTACGCTGCACTCTTTGAACCCTTCCCTGACCGCCACATTCAGGACACGTCTGGACTTTTCCATCCTTGCCCCCGGTACCGTTACATTCGCTACATGATACTGTGTGAGGGACGGAGATCTCGACCTCCTTACCATTCAGTACGTCGATCAGATCTATGCTCATATCGTAACGCAACGATTCCCCTGAACGTGAGGAACTCCGAGAACCTCCGTGACGACCGCCACCGAACATGCCGCCGAAGATGTCCCCAAAGATATCACTTATGTCATCTGCATGAGTGAAATCATCCCAGGAGAAACCTCCGTTGCTGAACTGACCCTCGACACCTGCACGCCCGTATTGGTCGTACATCTTACGCTTCTCAGCATCAGACAACACCTCGTAGGCTTCGGAGATCTCCTTGAACTTCGCCTCAGCAACATCCTTGGCCTCGGTGGATACATCCGGATGGTATTTCTTCGCCAACTTACGGTAGGCGGACTTTATCTCATCCGGAGTGGCATCCTTGGATACCCCCAATACCTCGTAGTAATCCGTTTCCCCTGACATGATTTACCAGCTCTCACTCATCATCGACTATCTTGTAGTCCGCATCGACGAAACCGTCATCCTTCTTGGAACTGGCGGCACCATCGTTGGTGGGTCCTGCCTGTGCTTCCTGCTGCTGAGCAGGTCCTGCCTGCTCCTTGTACAGCCTTTCGCTCATCGGACCCATGGCCTTCATCAATGCATCCAACTTTGACTTTATGGCTTCCGTGTCATCGCCATCCTTGACTGCTTCCAGATCGCTGATGGCTGATTCGATGTTGACCCTCTCTTCCTGTGTGACCTTGTCACCCAGTTCGTCCATGGTCTTGTGCGCACTGGCTACCATTGTATCAGCCTGGTTGCGTGCCTCGATGTTCTCGACTTTCTTCTTGTCGGCATCGGCATACTGTTCAGCCTGCTTCACAAGATCATCGATCTCGTCCTTGCTAAGCTTGTTAGAGGATGCGATAGTGATCTTCTGTTCCTTACCAGTACCTTTGTCCTTCGCGGAAACGTTTATGATACCATTGGCATCGATGTCAAATGCGACTTCGATCTGTGGGATACCACGCCTTGCAGGAAGTATACCATCGAGTATGAACTTACCAAGGGACGTGTTATCTGACGCCATCTTCCTCTCACCCTGAACGACATTGATCTCGACCGAGGGTTGGTTGTCCACAGCAGTGGAGAAGACCTGACTCTTCTTGGTCGGAATGGTCGTGTTCCTCTCGATTAGTGTGGTGGCCACACCTCCGAGAGTCTCGATTCCGAGAGACAGTGGCGTCACATCCAGAAGGAGGACATCCTTGACCTCTCCTGATAGAACAGCCCCCTGCACAGCCGCTCCCATAGACACACATTCCATTGGGTCTATACCGCGCTGTATTTTGGGGCCCACTATACTCTCGACGAAATTCTGAACAATGGGCATCCTTGTCGGTCCGCCCACCATTATTATCCTGTCTACATTGTCATTGGTGAATCCGGCATCCCTCATCGCCTGTTCTATGGATATCTTACACCTCGAGACTATAGGTTCTACCAGCTCCTCGAGCTTGGCACGGGTCAAGGTCTGTATGAGGTGCTTGGGTCCGCTGGCATCAGATGTGATGAATGGGAGATTTATCTCGGTCTGCATGGTCGTGGAAAGCTCTATCTTGGCCTTCTCACATGCTTCCCTTACCCTCCAGAACGCCATATTGTCCTTGGACAGATCTATGCCTGTCTCGTTCTGGAACTGCTTTATGACATACTTTGTGACCGTCTCATCCATATCGGAACCGCCCAACTGCGTATCCCCTGATGTGGATATCACTTCGAACACACCGTCACTGAAGTCCATTATGGTAACATCCAATGTACCGCCTCCGAGATCGAAAACCAGGATCTTCTGTGCCTTGTCCGACTTATCGATACCGTATGCTAAGGCTGCCGCGGTAGGTTCGTTTATGATACGGACGACATCGAGGCCCGCAATGGCCCCTGCGTCCTTTGTAGCTTGTCTCTGATTGTCGTTGAAGTACGCAGGTACTGTTATGACGACCTTCTCAACCGTTTCCCCCAGGTATGACTCTGCATCCTTCTTTATTTTCTGCAGTATGAAAGCCGAGATCTGCTGTGGGGTGTACTCCTTACCGAGTGCAGTTACCTTCTCATTCGATCCCATCTTTCTCTTGACGTTCTTTATCGTACCATCCGGGTTAGTAACAGCCTGTCTCCTTGCAGGTTCTCCTACTAAGAGCTGACCGTCCTTTGTGAATGCTACATATGAAGGGAATGACTTCCCTCCGACGCTTGTTCCCTCTGCTGAGGGTATCATGGTCGGCCTACCTCCTTCCATAACAGAGGCAGCCGAGTTACTTGTTCCGAGGTCTATTCCGATTATTCTCGACATTTTTATCACCTTTTATCATTACTCATCTTATTTCTTGGTCACTATCACTTTGGCATATCTGACAATGCGTCCGTCGAGGGTGTATCCTTTTTGGAACACCTGGGATATCTGTCCGTCAACATCTCCGTCAACGGTGCACATCGCCTCATGCATGTTGGGATCGAACTGCCCTTCGGAAGGTATCTCCCTGAGGCCCTTATCCTCCAGCATCTTGATCAGATTCTTCCTTACTCCCCTGAAACCTTTCACCAGGTCGGTCTCCTCTGTCGTCGTTGCCAACGCACGATCCATGTCATCCACTACAGACAACAACTCCTTGATCATGCCTTCGTTGGCATACTTCTTGAAATCCTCATTCTCCTTCTGTGCCCTCTTACGATAGTTGTCGAAGTCAGCCTGCAATCTACGAGCCATGCTGAGGTACTCTTCTGCCTTAGCTTGAGCCTCCGCGAGATCATCCTTGACGACAGCCTCCTCACAGCCTTCGGTTTTCCCCTTATCAACAGGTTCTGACCCTTCTTTCTGCATCAGGGGCTCCTCATATGTTCCCTTTGTGTCTTTCTCCGCGGATTTCTTTTTAGACTTATCAGTCATAGGGTAACCTCATTATAGTTCGTTAGTTAAAGTAAAGGGGGTTGACCCCCCGTTTTAGTGTTTTCAATCATCCATCCCAGGCATTCCGCTACCGTCACCCATCTGAGGGACGGGGCTGGCTTTGGATGCTATTACATCATCGATCCTGAGGATCATGACCGCTGCATCGGTAGCAGAGTTTATCGCCTGTTTTCCGATCCTGTAGGGTTCTATGACATCAAGAGCCAACATGTCCTCTACCTTTCCGGAGAAGGGATTAAGGCCGGCATACAGCTTTCCTGTCTTGTGCTGCTTCCTCATCTCAATGACAATGTCTATGGGGTCCAAACCTGCATTCTCTGCCAGGGTCGTGGGGATTATCTCCATCGCCGATGCGAAGGCCTCTATGGCTATCTGCTCCCTTCCACCTACGGACTGAGCATAGTCTCTGAGTCCCATAGCGATCTCCATCGCAGTTGAACCGCCTCCCGTTACCAGCATACCATCTTCGATGGACACCTTTACGGCAGACCATGCATCCACGAGGGATCTCTCGACTTCATCGGCCACGTGCTGTGTTCCACCCCTTACCAGGACGGACACGGTCTTTGGCTCTTTGCATCCGGTGATAAATGTCATATCCTCCTCTTCGATGCGCTTGAGTTCGACAGACTCAGCATATCCGAGATCACCTGCAGAAATCTCCGAGATCTTGTTCATGATGCTTGCACCGGTTGACTTGCCGAGTCTCTCCATATCGGATTTCTTGACACGCCTGCATGCATAGATTCCTTCTTTTGCAAAGAAATGCTGAGCCAGATCATCGATACCTTTCTGGCAGAACACAACGTTCGCACCAGATGCCTTGACCTTCTCAACCATGTCTCTCAACATGTTCTCTTCCTCCTTTATGAAGGCGGAAAGCTGACTGGGATCCGTTATCTGGATCTTCGCCTCGATCTCAGTTTTCTTAACTTCGAATGCGGCATCGATCAATGCTATCTTGGCATCCTTGACCTTCTTAGGCATTGCATCCGAAACAGGCTCTTTGTCGATTATGAGGCCTTTCACCATCATAGTCTCTTCCATGCTTGCTCCGGGTTTCTTGACTGTCTGAATATTCTTCAGATCTGCGAAGTATGTACCATCCTCGTTCTTATCTACGATGGTCTTCACTGCATCGACCACCATATCTGCAAAGAATGATTTCGATGAACTGACCTGCTTGCTTATCATTGCCGTCTCTGCAACCTGTCTGAGAAGCTTATCATCATCTATTGTGATCTTCTTCGCACATTTCTTCAGAAGTTCCTGAGACTTGTCATTGGCAAGCCTGTATCCAGCGGTGATTATGGTCGGGTGCACATTGGCATCGATCATGTCTGTGGCCTTCTTGAGCAACTCTCCAGCCAGAATGACTGATGTCGTTGTACCGTCTCCTACTTCCGCATCCTGCGTTTTAGCGACTTCCACAAGCATCTTGGCTGCGGGGTGCTGTACATCCATCTCTTTCAGTATGGTGACACCATCATTGGTTATGACGACGTCTCCCATGCTGTCTACGAGCATCTTGTCCATTCCTCTGGGTCCAAGACTGCTCCTGACTGCATCGGCTATCGTCCTTGCCGCCGAGATGTTGTTGTACTGTGCATCCTTGCCTTTGTCTCTCTTCGTTCCTTCTCTCAATATGATGACGGGGGCGTTTCCCATTCCCATGTCTAATCCTCCAAATTCTCCACCATCAGGTGGACTCTGAGTGGGTTATAGTTTGTTCTTCTATATAAACATAACTCTATGTAACAATTCGAGATCGTACGCTGTGGTTTCTAGATCAGACAGATAAAAAGCGTAGCCACAACATATGAACCAATATTCATGTAATAGTAATTCGGAGTTAGATTAGACTCGGAATCTTCTACCAACCACTAAAAACATTTTTTACGATTAAAGATGATTCTTTCAAAGTGTATCATACCATAAGAACGTGCTTCAAATGCGAAGATCAAAAGATCGAACTCCTGGAAGGCACTCCCAGAGAACATTATGATCTGAACCTTCAAGTACAGGAAACCAGCAAAGCGATTACAATATATGAGATGGAACTCTTCGCATATTACCTCGTAAAAAACTACCCCAGATATGAAAACGGCTCAGAATACACTAAGGAATACGAAGACATACTGGCGATATTGGAATTCTATATGAACAGATTGACCTCATGCAACGATGACACCATTGGAGAACTGATGACGAATCTCAGATTCTCTGTCACAAGTTACATGAATATAACTTCAAATCAAGTGAAGGAATTCTCCGAAACCGGCAGATACAGATACTACACTACAAGAGACAAATACAACAAGATGACGGATATCAAGGGCCTGTGCTATTACGAATCTCCGCTCTTTACTATTAAAGATTTGGAACATATAGACAGACTAGGGCCCAAGGACAGATCTAGTGTCACAGAGGGGTTCAAAAATATCTCCTCACGCGATGAATCTCAATGCAATTTCGACTATGCTTTCATAATGAGAAATGTCGAAAACACAACGCAGGATTCTATAATGGCATTCTTTGATGTCGTGACCAACACCATAGATGGTATGACGGAGGGACCATCGTTGTACGTACGTGTGTCCGAAGAACCTCTTGTGTCATTAACCAAAGAGTATTGGAATTCGAGAGATCTGCTACAGAGCAGATCGAAGAAAAATTACATGCCGCTTATAGAACTTATACATCATGTCGAAAACGTCATTAACATATCCCCTAACTTTCTAGGCTCCCAGATATCGAAAGACCTTGATGACATGAGAGAAAATCGCGTCCGTGCATTCGACGTTCTGCTATCCGAAATAGGCGAGAGGGATTCAGACTTAGAGAGCACCAACAGCACTCCTGGAGAGGTATATGACAGAATGAAGAGAGAAGACCATCTCAGTGAACTTGAGAGCATGGCCCGTTTCATAAGAGTTCTGCATTGCATCCTTTACGGTTCAAAAGTCGATAAAACCGGAAGCACGAAGTACATAACACTCAGGTTCGGAATGAGGTCATTCATGAGACTACTGGATCCCGAGATATTCGGAAAAGTACCATTCCCCGATATGCTGATAGTCTCGGATAAAGACGAGATGTATAATGAGTACTTGGAATACCTAAAAAACGAGATAGGTTTCAAACAGGATGGTGACACCGGTGCACTTTCTCACGAATACGATCTGAGCGGGATACAGGCTGGCTGGGGATTATCAAAAAGGCAGAAGAGTAGAGCACTTCCACAAGGCTGTATAAGTCACATAAGATCGATAAAGATGATAACCTGTGAGGAAACGATCAACGTACTGACCAATCTCAAAGGTTACACTGTGATATTGGTGGATAAGAAAGACCTTGACAAGATAGAGACGATTATTGGCAGCCTGAATAAACCTGATAAGAAAAACCTGAGGTTCATAATCATAAAAGGAGATGAGACCTTCGTATCTGTCAACGAGAATATAGATGATACAGTGGAAGTCGGAGTGACCGATTGCAGGGGATCATTATACAACATCCACTCCAATGGCATAGTGGTCAAAAGACAAATGGCCTCCGAGAGGACCATGACTGCCATATGTATCGATTGCAGTATCGATCTGAACAAAAATTCCACGATGTCCGATCTGTTGAAAGAAAAGACAAGAATGGATGTAAGCACTCCCTATGAAGGACTGAGAAATTCAGCTGTGAAGGAATTCCTGGAGATTTCCAGATCGCTTACGGATGGACTGTCCTGAACGTAGACCTGTGATCACACAATGAGGGCCATAATACCAAATAACCCCTTCATTTCCACTCGAAACAACTTATCAATAGAACTGGTCGCAATCTTCGTGAAAAGATTGCGGCCTCCGTTTATTGATCCTGTACCTCTCCGGCCATGAATTCGTCCAATTCCTCCTTTGTGGGCATCCACGAATCCTTCTTCAACCACTTGTCTATGATGTAAGGAGGCAATATCGCTGTGACAATCACCCCGATCAACATACCGGCAATGTAAACCAGTATCTCCAACATTGAATATCCGCTCGGATTCTCCGGACATAAACCGAATATGAAACCGAAAGCCAGTGTTCCTATGGCTATACCTCCGACAACCCACATACCCACCTTCCCACCGGGAAGCTTGAAAGGACGGGGTTTGTCTTTCTGCGTCCTCCTCAACTTTATGAACGCTGAGAACATGAAGAAATACATTATTATGTTAATGAGTGAGGTTATCGCTGTCAAAACCCAATATCCATTGACATTTATCACCACCATAACAACATACAGAAGAACGAAAACAGAAGATATGATACATTGTATCAGAAGAACCCCTGTAGGTGCACCATTCTTGTTGACTTTACGGAACACCGGCGGCAGATCACCACTGTACGCCGCAGGGGCCATACCCTTGGCAGGACCTATCATCCATGTGGACAACTGTGCAAGTATCCCCACAGTCAACATTATGCCCAAAGGCACGATTAGCCACCCTATCCCGAAATCATTCAGAGCTATGCTGAACGCCTCCACAACTCCTCCGTTCATACCGCTCTCGCTGTTCAGAAAATCAAAGGGAACTATGGAACCTACAGCCCATGTACCGAGCATAGATATCCCACAGATCACCACGGCAGCGAGGAACATCGCTTTAGGATAGTCCTTACGAGGATTCTCAGTATCCCTTGCATGATACCCTGCCATTTCCATTCCTGCATATATCAGAACCAAACTGGATGCCAATGTGAATGTCTCTATCAACCTACCTGAATCCACATCAGGCAATATCGCATTAACAGTCAGATCGCCTAGCTGAGAGGTGTTGCCCTGAGAGAGCCATACAGCGGCTATGACGATCAATATGCCGATAGGTAGTAAAGCGCCTAGTAAAGTACCCATGGTGCTGAGCTTATTGGAGTTCTTCATACCTGAAAAATTGAAGTATGTCAATGCCCACATGGCAACCAACATTATCACGACCATGAACACGGCATTGTTCCCCCACAAGGGCTGAAGTATCGTATACGCCAGAGTGACCATGACGAACGAAGCCACCGTTGGAAAATAGACAATGTTATTAGTCCAAGAACACCAGATGGTTATGAAACTCCCCTTATCGGGATAGGCCTCCTTGACCCATGCATATATACCTCCTGCCTTGGGCCATGTAGAAGCCAATTCGGCAGCTACTAAAGATACAGGTATGAGAAAACACAAAGCGAACAAGATGTACCAGAATATCATACTCCATCCTTCCAACGCCATGCTGGGAAAATTACGCAGACTCAACACTGCGGCCACATTTATCATCGCCAAAGATATGATACCTAGTTTCTTCCCCGTGGAACCAGTGGCTTTGCTTCCATCGGAGGACCCATCATTCTTTGATACAGTAGACATAGTAGTCACCATCAATCACCTCCACACCATGAGAATCGTGTTCGAATCCCGGAAAACGCCTGTCGAATTCCTCTAAAGCACAGAGGTAAGCGAGTATCGGCCCAGTTCTAGGCCCGGTCCTCTCCCCTGGCATGAGCAATGGGATGCCTGGGGGATATGGGACTATTCCCGTAGCCACTATACGGTTGTCCAGATCATCGATCTTGACATGTTCGACATTGCCTTTGACCAACTCAGTATATGCATCAGCAGGCGTCATTACCTGCTCAGGCAGGACGGCACAAGCCTCGTTCGCAACCTGTGTCTGTCTTGTAGACCTTATCTGTTCATGCATCTCCCTAGCTAACTCCTGTAACGTCATACCTCCGTATCTGTCGGGATACTCCGCTATGAGATCCGGAAGCACATCCTCTAAGAGAACATCAGAATCGAATAACCTCTTGAACTCAAACAGTTCGGAAACCAGAGTCCCCCACTTACCATTCGTCACACCCATGGAGAAAAGGAAAAGTATGTTGTAATCTCCGGATTTCTCATTGACTATGCCGCGCTGATCTAAAAATGCCAACACCACTGCTGCGGGGATACCGAACTCCGAATGCTCACCATCACAGCCCATACCGGGAGTAAGTACGGTGACCTTTATCGGATCTAACATCGCCCAGCCTTCCTCAATGTTCCCGAAACCATGCCAGGCATCGCCAGGATGGAGGACCCAACATTCGGGCTCGGTCTCCAGTACCTCCTCAGGCACATCACAGAACCTGACCTCCTTACCCTCCGGAAGCGTCACCTTGTCAGGCTGCCACATCCCAAACCACCAGTCATTCCCGTTGGATTCGAATGAACGCTTTATGCGTGCCATGGTCTGTCTGAATCTCACGGCCTCATCTATGGAATCCTGAGTCAGCATGGAACCGCCTGAACCCATCATCTTTGATGACACATCCAACGATGCGATTATTGCATACTGTGGGGAAGTCGATGCGTGCATCATGAAAGCCTCATTGAACAGGGCTGGATCGACCTTTCTCCTCCCCTGCTTGATGTGTATCATCGACGCCTGTGATAAAGCGGCAAGCAGTTTATGTGTGGACTGAGTTGCAAAAACCGTGGGCCGTTCATCAGCTGGAAGATCGTCGTCCCTCATGGCAAACCTCTGAACATATAATGGATTGAATCTCGCATAACCGTACCACGCCTCATCGAAATGAACACAGTCCGTACAACCTCCCAGGATCTCCTCAACCCTGGCCGCATTGTAACATACGCCGTCATATGTGGAATTGGTGACAACGGCCATGGAGGGCCTCTTGTTACGGACATCCTTCGTCAAAACACTGGATTCAACCTTGGAGGCAATATTGTCAGGAGACATCTCGGCAGGCAGTATAGGGCCCAATATCCCGTAACGGTTCCTGGTTGGAATCATGTAGACAGGTATCGAATGGCTCATCGTTATGGCATGTTCCAACGATTTGTGACAATTCCTGTCTACAACCTCCACCTCCCCTGGAGAAGTTATAGCAACATGAACCACCCTATTGGAAGTGGACGTCCCATTTGTCACAAAAAAGGACATGTCCGATCCGAACACCTTGGACGCATACTTCTCCGCATCACCTATCGGTCCGCTGTGATCCAACAGGGAACCCAACTCTCCTACAGATATCGAAAGATCCGATCTGAAAAGTTGTTCTCCGAAAAAATCATAGAAAAGACGACCCACCGGGGATTTCAGAAACGCCGTCCCGGCAGTATGCCCAGGAGTATGCCATGAGTACTCGTAATCCTCGGAGAACTCAACCAGACTCTTGAACATTGGGGGCAGAAGTTCCTTCCTGTATCTCCTCATGGATGCTTCGATGCGCCCCGCTATGAATGAAGGGGTGTCACCGAGTGCCCATATATACTCATTGACCTTGGAAAGCACATCGAAAGGTATGCTGCTTAGAGAATCTGGATCAGTCATGAGGAATATGCCCAAATCAGGATCCATTCTACGCAGACCATTTATCACTGTCACAGCCTCAGGACACCAATCTATGACTAGGGCATCTATTCCCGAACTCATGGCCCTCATACCCTTACCGAGCCCCTCCAGCGAAGGCGACATCCTGACATGCACATCCGAAGATTCCAACTCGGTCTTTATAGCCTCCAATGCTTTCCCTTTCGGAGTGGGGTTTCCGACATGGGACGACACAATCATAACAGAAAGTTTACTTATCTCTCTCATAGCAGCAGCCTCTGAATAAACGCATAGACAAATGTATCACGAGATATGAGTTTATAAAAGGTAACTCTGAGAATAATTGTGTAAATGGTTTCAAATCATTTGATGTTCACAAAATCTTAGAGACCTTGCGACTCGATGACCTTCCTATAACCGACAGGCATGACCATCAGGAATCTGCGCACATTCTTGTCCCAATCGGACAGGAGCTCTTTTGCGATACGGCTCCCTGTGTACTTCACATGACTCTCCAGTATTCCTCTGAGTTCCGTCATGTATGCCAAGGAATCAACCGGCAGAAGCTCCACCATACTCATGTTGCAATGTCTGTCGAAATCCCCGTCATCATTGAGGACATACGCTATGCCTGCAGACATACCCGCTCCGAAATTCCTTCCGACTTTGCCTAGCAATACCGCGCGACCACCCGTCATGTACTCACAACAATGGTCTCCCGCACCTTCTGCAACAGCCACCGCTCCACTGTTACGCACGCAGAACCTCTCACCCACCTTACCGGCTATGTAAAGTTCTCCGGAGGTCGCACCGTACAGTATCGTATTACCTGCTATGACATTGCATCTTGGCTCATAGTCCTCGTGGAACACTGAGATCCTACCACCTGACAAACCTTTTCCAACGAAATCATTGGCCTGCCCGTTAAGACAGAACGTCATTCCCTTGACCAGGAAAGCACCGAAACTCTGACCGGCAGTACCCTTGAACGTTATGTGTATCGCGTCATCCTTCAGATCGAGTTTCCTCTTCGTTATGACTCCGGACAACATCGTACCCACGGAACGGTCCACATTGCATATGCCATACTCTAACTTCACGAAGTCCCCTGCATCCAATGCAATATTTGCATCTTTGATCATCCTCTTGTCGAGGACATCCTTCACGATGTCTCCCTGGCCTGTACTGCATATACGGTCTCCTTCAACCGTGGTCACAATATTGGTTATGTCCACCAGATCGGATTTCTTCGACACTGGTGACTTACGAACTATGAGCTCAGGATGACCGATTATATCATCCATGGATCTATGTCCCATACGTGCAAGCTGCCGTCTCACATCCTCTGCTATGAATCTGAAATAATTCATAACGTTCTCAGGCGTACCCTTGAACTTGGCACGCCTCTGAGGGTCCTGTGTTGCAATGCCCACAGGACATGTATTTGTCTGACACTTGCGGCACATGACACAACCCATAGCCACCATTGGCGCAGTCGCGAATCCGTATTCTTCGGCACCGAGCAGAGCGGATATTATGACATCCCTGCCGGTCTTCATCTGACCGTCCACCTGGATTCTGACCCTGCTCCGCAGATCGCTAATAACCAAGGTCTGTTGTGTCTCTGCAAGACCCAACTCCCAAGGCATACCAGTGTATCTCAACGAAGACAGGGGACTCGCTCCCGTACCTCCGTCACCACCGGAAATCAATATCATATCGGCACCTGCCTTAGCAACTCCCGCCGCCACAGTTCCGACACCGTTCTCCGATACCAACTTTACACTGACCCTTGCCGCAGGATTTATGCACTTGAGGTCGAAGATCAACTGCTTCAGATCCTCTATCGAATATATGTCGTGGTGAGGAGGAGGCGAAATCAAGGTTATCCCTGGTATGCAGTGTCTGGTGGAGGCAATGACCTGATCGACTTTGTATCCCATGAGTTGTCCTCCTTCACCCGGCTTGGCGCCCTGTGCCACCTTTATCTGTATCTCTTCCGCATTCACCAGGAACTGCGCAGTCACACCGAATCTTCCCGATGCGATCTGCTTGACCTTGGAACTGAGGTCCCTTCCGTCGGGGGTGAGTGAATATCTCCTGGGATCTTCTCCACCCTCTCCGGTGTTGCTCTGAGCACCCAGTCTGTTCATCGCATCCGCTAATACCTCGTGGGCCTCTATGCTGATGGCACCAAAGGATATTCCTTCGACCACGAACCTCTTCATTATCGACTCAGCAGACTCCACATCCTTCAACGGGACGGATTTCCCTTTCTTGACATCCATGAGGTCGCGCACGAAGAACGACCCTGAATCAACCAATTCTGCGAACTGCTTGTAACCCTGTTCATCCGCTTCTCTGACGGCCTGATGCAACCACTTGACAGTCTCAGGATTCCAGGAGTGTCTCTCCCCTCCCTTCTTGTAACCATACATGCCAGCATCCTCTAACAGAGGATCACCTACATTGGGATCGAATGCGGCCTTGTGTACAAGAGCAGCCTCGGCGGCGATCTCCTCAAGACCTATACCTCCAACATTGGATGAAGTATGAGCAAAATACTTGGCACAGAGACCACGATCCAAACCTATCGCTTCGAACAACCTTGCTCCGCGGTAGGATCTTATCGTAGCTATGCCCATCTTGGACATTATCTTCAACAACCCGCCCTCTAACGCCTCTATGTAATTGCGCTCGGCGGTCTCTACGTCTATCCTGAGATCATCCTGCTCCTTGACAGCCCTCTCTATCACTGAGTAGGCCATATATGGATTCACGGCACTTGCACCGTAACCAAATAGCAACGCGAAATGCATGACCTCTCTAGGCTCACCGGTTTCCACGATTATGTCAGTCTGCAGGCGCTTTTTGTTATGCACCAAACATTGATGCAGAGCAGACACCGCGAGTACCGACGGTATGGCTGCATGCTCCGCATCCACATACCTGTCAGATAGAATCACATACGAACGTCCGTCTCTAACAGCCTTCTCGGCCCTGAGGCATATACCATCCAATGCCTTTTCCAATCCCGAGGCACCCTCGGAAACAGCAAACACCATCGGTATTACCTCGGCCGTGAAACCCTTGTAAGTCAGGTTCTTTAGAAGATCCAACTCCCTGTTAGTTATTATCGGATGCTTCAACCTGACAACCTTGCAGTTAGCCGGCGTGGGAACCAAAACATTCTCTCTTACAGAACCGACATATCCTGTCAGGGACATGACCAACTTTTCCCTTATGGGATCTATTGGAGGATTGGTGACCTGCGCGAATGACTGCCTGAAATAGTTGAATAATCTCTGCGGCCTATCCGATAGAACCGCTAACGGTATGTCGCAACCAGTGGAGCCGACAGGCTCCTTTACCTGCGTAACCATGGGGATCATTATCTTAGTAAGATCCTCCATCGAATAACCGAACTCCGTCAGAAGGGTCATAGGATCATCCACGGAACGAACTACGTTTCTTCCGGATGTCACAGAATCCAGATCCAATCTGTTCCGGTCGAGCCATTCTTTATAAGGATGTGCCATGTACAATTCTCCCTTTATCTCGGAATCGTACATGACCTTCTTCTCCTGCGTGTCGATAAGCATCATCTTACCAGGCATCAAACGACCAGACTCGACAAGATCCTCGTCCTGGATCTGTATGACACCCGATTCGGATGCCAATATGAAGGTCCCGTCCTTTGTGATTGAATACCGAGCAGGACGCAGACCGTTCCTGTCCAACATACCTCCGGCGTATCTGCCGTCCGTGAATAGGACGGCTGCCGGACCATCCCATGGCTCCATAACCATACTGTTGAACTCATAATATGCCTTCAGCCCCTCAGGTATGGGGTTCTTGTCATTCCATGATTCGGGCATCATCACAGAAAGGGCTCCGGCCATGCTGCTACCGCTCATCGTCAGAAATTCGAATACGTTGTCAAGAGTCGCACTGTCGCTCATCCCGTCCTGCATTATAGGAAAAAGATCCTTCAAATCGGGCAGCGAGACCGTCGCCATAACACTCTCCCTGGCCTTCATCCAGGACCTGTTGGCCTTTATGGTGTTTATCTCACCGTTGTGACACAACATCCTGAAAGGCTGAGCCAACTTCCACATCGGTAGTGTGTTGGTACTGAATCTGGAATGCACCATCGCAATGGACGATTTGAACTCCGGGTTTGTGAGATCTTCGTAATACTCTCTTAACTGAAGGGGCGTCAACATACCCTTGTAGTTTATCACCTTGGTCGAGAGGCTGCATACGTAGAAATCCTCCTTGGACCTCATATCCGAAGCTGCCACTCTGTTGGATGCCCTCTTCCTAACGCTGTAGAGTTTGTGCTCCAACACTTCCTGACTGTCATAACTTGTCAGGAAAACCTGCATTATGGTCGGCTCACTATCCTGAGCCTGCGGACCCGGAACCTCATGGTTCACCGGAACATCCCTGAACTCGATTTCATGCAAGCCATAACGCTTGCACTCATCCCTAAACACTGAAAGGCATGTGTTGCGATCCTTAGTGTCCTTGGGAAGGAATATTATCCCGGTCCCGTACCTACCTGGTTCCGGAACCGAGATTTTCAGATGCTTGATGATGAATTCATGCGGTATCTGTAATGTTATTCCCGTACCGTCCCCTGTCTTCCCGTCAGCGTTCTCTGCGCCACGGTGCTCCATATTCTCTAAGATCTGGAGACCGTACTCTACAATTCTGTGATCCTTGTGCCCGTCAATGTTGACAGCCAAGCCTACTCCACATGAATCGTGCTCGTTCTCGGGGTCGTACAGACCCACCGCACTTCTCACCGTATCATACCTCAGCTGATGAATAGCAGTTCCCTGTACTTAGGCATAGGCCACATCTGATCGTCGATTATCATCTCGAGTGCATCCAAATGCTGCCTTATCTCCTCGATACAGGGCAAAACCTCATCATGGAAGGCTACTGCCTTTTCACGCTCGCATTCGATGGCACCGCACTTGTCACTGATCTCATCCAACTTCACAGCCAATGTCCTTGATGCAGCGACATGTTTGGATATGTCTCTGATCTGGTTGCATTCATGGGATGATAACTGGTCGTACTCCTCCTTGGAGAAAAGCTCCTTGAGCTTGAATACGTTGTCCAAAAGCTTGGACTGGTACTGGATAGCTACAGGAATTATGTGATTGGAAGCCATATCACTGATTGTTCTGGCCTCTATCTCCATCTTCTTACTGTATATCTCCCAGAACACTTCGTTCCTCGCTTTGAGTTCGACCTCGGTCAGAACATTTGTATCACGGTACACTTTAATCGTCTTTTCAGATGTGAACGCATCGTAGACTATAGGGACGGAAGCCTCACAGTCTAGGCCACGACGCTTTGCCTCGGCTTTCCACTCGTCGGAATAACCATTACCATCGAAACATATGTCCTTGCATGCCTTGTAAGTCTCACGGACCTCGTCCAACAGAGCCTTCATGACAGGGGTGCCGGAAGACACCCTCTTATCTATCGCGACCTTGAACTGCTTCAACTGATAGGCCACTATCGTGTTGAGGGCAGCCATAGGGGCGGCACAGTTGGCGGAGGATCCCACGGCTCTGAACTCAAACCTATTGCCAGTAAATGCGAACGGGGAAGTTCTGTTCCTGTCGGTGTTATCGACAAGCAGTTCGGGGATCTGCGGTATACCCAGACTGTATCCCTTCTTGGCACTAATCTTTACCATGTCTTTGGATTGGAGAAGCTCTTCAAAAGCATCTGTCACCTGTCTTCCCAAGAACGAGGATATTATCGCTGGGGGTGCTTCGTTAGCTCCCAACCTGTGAGCGTTGGAAATTGTCATTATCGAAGCCTTGAGCAAGGCGTCATTATCGTGAACTGCCTTGAGAACGTTTACCATGAACGTCAAGAATCTCAGATTCTCCTCATCCGTCTTACCAGGTGACATCAGTCCGATGCCATCTTCCGTACCAAGGGACCAGTTGCAGTGTTTACCGGAACCGTTGACACCACCGAATGGCTTCTCGTGCAACAATGCCCTGAATCCGTGACGCTCTGCTACCTGCTTGATCATCGACATGAGAACCAGATTATGGTCATTAGCCAGATTGACTTCTTCATAAACAGGTGCGATTTCGAACTGATTCGGTGCAACCTCATTGTGCCTTGTCTTCAATGGCATTCCGAGCTTGTATGCCTCGAACTCCAAATCCTTCATAAACTCCATGACCCTGGAGGGTATCGCTCCAAAGTAATGGTCATCCAGCTGCTGGTTCTTGGAACTCCCGTGACCCTGGAGGGTACGGTCAGTAAGAATCAAATCCGGACGCTGTGCGTAAAGTCCGGTATCGACCAGGAAATACTCCTGCTCCCAACCCAGATATGAGTGCACGATCGCATCTTCCATTCCGAAAAATTTCAGAACATCGGCGGCCGCAGACGAAACCGCAGAAACTGATTTGAGCAACGGGGTCTTGTAATCCAAGGCCTCTCCCGTGTATGATATGAATACTGTAGGTATGCAAAGACAGTCGCCCAATATGAAAGCGGGCGATGAAGGATCCCATGCCGTGTATCCCCTTGCCTCGAATGTGTTCCTCAGACCACCGCTAGGGAATGATGATGCATCGGGTTCCTGTTGACAGAGGAGTTTACCACTGAAATTCTCCAATGATTCCCCCTGACCGTGCGGCTCCGCAAACGAATCGTGTTTCTCCGCAGTTCCGCCTGTCAAAGGTTGGAACCAGTGAGTGTAATGTGTGGCACCCATGTCCATAGCCCAGCGTTTCATACCTGCGGCAACATGCTCTGCAACAGATTTGTCGAGAGTGACTCCCTTCTCAATGGATTCGTAGACTATCCTCCTGGTTTCGGCTGATAGATATTTCCTCATTGTGTTTCTGTTGAAAACATTGCATCCGTAATAGTCCGACGTAGCAGGGGCTGGCGGTTCAACGACTACAGGAGCCCTCTTGAATGCGTCTTCGACTGCTTTGAATCTGCTGTTTACCATGATGGGGGTGTGAGACGTATGTAAATATAAATGTTTCTAGAAATGTCGGTTAAATGATTCAAATGAATGTATCAAATTAGACATATGTCTAACATAATATTGAAAAATCGTCACTTTCACCATATATTGGTACGAATTTCCGCAATAATGGCAGAATCATTGTACTAATCAAATTAAATTAGGGGAAGTTCGTCACGACAACACAGCCTGCAGAGTACATGAAACAATCCCGGAAGATGAACATATTAAACACATAAAAACCACGATGCTCATCTTAGAACTTGAAACCGGATATTTAAGGCAATTATCATCGCTCATATTCCCCTGGATAAGATAAATAATACCAGAATACATTCTCTATCATTAGTGATTATATGGCACTCCTGTTCAAATCTGGAGATGAGCTCTTCGAAGAAGGCGTTGACCTCATCAAACGTAAAGAGTATGAAAAAGCAAGATCTAACTTCAATAAATGCATTCAGAAAGGTAATGCAGACTCCGATTTGGCAAAAGTATACATCTCAACCATAAACATGATAACAGATCACAACAACCCCAACATATACAGGGTGCTGGCAGAGACGTTACGCGGGTCTAACATACCCAATTTTGAATTCGGATTGATACAGATTGACTCTTCCAAGATGGCAGATGAATGCGACCTTGTAGCCGAACGTCTGGTCCTCATGGCCGTGAACGGCGATTCTCAAGTCAGAGAACAGAAGGGCAGGGATCTTATCAAACTCGGCCAAAAATATCAAGTGAAGATAGGAAAGGACACCCTCAAAATCAACGAGCTTGTCAACGGAGACAGCGCCACATCCGGAATCAAGGAATCTTTGGGAATACAGGCACTGGGATACGAAACGTTAGCTTCGGCAACCGTACTCGTTGATCCGAAGAAAGCTGCTGAATACCTGCAAAACGCATACAACTACCGCAAGCAGGCCGGAGAGGACGGCTCAGAAGACATGAGCCTGATACAATCCTACTCCAAATCCGCAAAATGCTGGATATGCGGAAGGACGACGACAGGTGAGGGTATACACTTCCTAAAAATGTCAAGCGAGATAACCCCATATATGAGGAATGACCAGGACGATCTCCTCAAATCGGCAGATAATGGTTTCGAATCCGTATTTGTATGCAGGCCTTGTTATTCCGCCATATCCAGAAGAGCCGACGCCATCTCCAACAAATATTATCAGGATGCAATCAGAGAACTCCGTGCCACCGAAGCAAGATTGAGAGCAGAAATAGCAGAAGTGAGAGCCTATGCATCGATGAGGATGAGGTGATCTGTTGGAAGATATGGTTGCACTTAGATGCAAATACTGCGGAGCACCATTGGACAAAAAAGACCTAGAGTCGGATTCTCCTTATGTTACATGCTCCTCATGCGGTACGACACAGCAAAGAATGGATGCGAAAGCCTATATGGATCAGATGATGGGACAGATACAGTCCTGGATCAGCAAATCGCTGCCCGGCGGATTCTCTCTAGCCCAGTCTGAGAATGTAGATTCTGTTGCCAGATACAATATATTCATCAGTAACATAAAACCCAAAATAGACACGGAATACAACGAATACAGATTCGCTACCAACACGCTGCTTTCTAATCCGCTTATAGTCCTCCCGTTTACAGTAGATGATTCGATACAGACCTCCCACGATTCCAATCAAGCTTTCGAGTTCAATGCCAGGGCGAAGAGCATAGAGGCATTGGCAGTAGACGGAGGCAGCAGATCCCTTGTTAAGGGGGCGGAAGATATCGCCTCCGCATACGCATTAATGATCAACAACGTCAAACTGCTCCGCGAGGACAAACCCGGAAGGTATATCCTCCTTGGAAACAACTTCGCAGAAGCCTCGAAATGTCTTGGATCGGTTGAAGGATACGGCCTGGCGGCAAAACGCCTTGATGCTTTGCACGACATAGCCAATGGCTGCGAAACACTACTTAACGGCGATGCAATGAGTGCAACCCCTTCATTCGAGAAGGGCTCGAGGGCATTGGAGGGAATGAAAGACGAAATTCTCAACGATATGAATCTAGGCATAATGTATCAAGCCGTGAACATGGAGATTTCTCAGGCCAAGACCCTCGCTGAGATCGCAGGGTTCGTCATCAACGGTGTGTCTGATGATCCGTTGGAGATACTCAATATAATAAAGAGAATATTCGAATTGAAATTGTCCCATGGAGGCAATTGGGGATACCTATTAGGCAACAAAGACAGGTACAACGAGATTTTCGACAATATATCCGGCATAATAAAGGCAAAGAACGGGGGGACCTTACCAATAACCTCCGGCTCGGGATCGGTTCTCATACCCTTCTGGGATGTGGACTTGAAATACAGTTTCCAAACTGGTGCCATGTGGAAGAAGAAAAGCGTCGAAGTTACCGAGGATCTTCTTGTACCTGCGGATTTCGTGGTTGACAGCTCATGTCTTGACAATCCTTCACTGGCAGTCACAGACATATTCGCATTGAGGCCTGAAAAAAAAATCCTATCAGGAATAAAAGGAACAGAAACAAGCATCAGCGATGGTGAAGGCATCAGCAAGATGTCGCAATTCTCCATGAACTCTACGAACGGTCGTAAGATCGTCGTACCTCTGAGTACCAAGAGAGAAACTGAACGGTTGGTATCTGATTACCTCAAACAACGTACCAATAGTGACTCTCAACTCAAACTTAGCAAACCGTACGTCAAGAACCTGATATACATCCCCTGTGAGATAGATGGAGATCGTGTTAAGGTTCCGGTAGGCTTCGGTTCGTTGGTACCTGAGAGGATCAAAAGAACTGCGGCATCCAGCTTGATAATAATATGAATTGAAACGAAGGTGGAGAAATGACTGAACTAAACAACAGAACGCTATCGGCCATCACGCTCGGTACGTTCATAATCGCACTGGCAATAGGTTTCCTGGCATACAAGGCACTGGATGACGGAATACTCGTCATCCTTTGGACGACCGCACTGATATTCGGTCTGGCATTGTGTGTCATGTCCTCGATGTTCGATGACAGCACCACTGGTGCAGGACCTTCTGAAAGAATATACAGATTGGCAGTAGGTGCGTTCGTGGCACTCATAGGCATCGTAGGCCTCGCATACACATCAGCGAACCTGGACTGGATATACGTCATAGCGTTGTTCCTGATAGGTTTGGCTGTTATAGGAATATTGATCGCCCTTGCCAACAACAAAAAGGAGGCAGGACTTTGACAATAGATGAAACCATAGAAAAGAAAATGAATAACGACCGGTCACTGGTTGAAAGGATCGCACTGTACATACCATCATACAAAGGGTATAGACAGAAGAACCTTAGAAGAGATGAGGACAGAGCCGTCAGACAGGAAGTCGCACGTACTTTGGAAGCCGTCAAAGGTGATCTGGCAACCGTACAGAGGTCGACCGTCGGTAACCTGGAACTCATGAGAGACACTGAAAGGATAAGATCCAAGACCGACAAATATTACATAGATGTGAAGAAAGCGGTCGGAGGATACAGTTCGTTCCATGATTCCACGAAAATTTTGGAAAAGGACCTCGACAATCTAATTTCATGGGATGCGAAACTGATCGATGATGCAGAATCCCTAAAGATGCAGACCAAGGCCGTCTTGGATGCGACAAACAGAGAAACCAGTACATTGGGAAACTTGCTCAGAGAACTTGAGAAAACCGTGGATCAGCTCTCAGAGGACTACCTCGGAAGAGAATCAGTTATGAAAGGATTGGAGGAATGATACGATGGCAACAAAAACCAATGTGGTATTCTGGGAAAACCAGGGACCTGACGACATAATATACAGATCAGAACACGACGACCTGAGGACCATAACCTCCGTCACAGTTCCGGAGCATGCTGTGGCACTCTTCATACGTGACGGAAAATTAGAGGGTGTTCTCGAACCAGGAAGGCACATGATCACTTCGGCGAACATACCCTGGCTGACCAAAATGTACAATCTTGCACTCGGATACAAGGAGACTCCTTTCAAGGTATGGATCGTGTTTGTATCGTTGAAGATCTTCAACGGCAAATGGGGAATAAGAAGTATGATGAAGGCCGCTGAGGAATATCAGGTTCCCATAACTCTTATGGCCAACGGAGACTATCAGTTCCGTATAAACGATGTATCGGTGTTCTATACACAGGTCCTCGGGGGCATGACCCAATACACCACTGGCAATGTGAACGCTTTCATGAAGAGTTTCATCAGCGAGCAGATAATACAGCAGCTGACCTCGATGTTTTACATGGACATCATGAATAACTTGGAGAAGGCCTCCACCAGCACAAAGATACTGATTGAACAGTATTTCACACAGAGGGGTATCGAACTCCTTTCTCTCAAGATTAACGAGGCTGCGACCACAGATGAGGAAAAACAGAAAGTTTTCGAATATCTTCAGTTTAGTAGCGCCAATGGAGAATCTTTCAAGAGATACGAAGTCATGGACCGTATGGCCGATGCTATCGGAAACTCACAGGGAGGTGCAGCAATGGGTACAGGAATGCTGTTGTTCCCACAGATGTACCAACAGCTCCAACAACAACCCGTACAGGGAATTCAGAGCAACCAACCTCAGACTCAGAAAGTCATGTGCCCCGTATGCGGTGCCCTGAACAATTACCCATACAAATTCTGTTCCAACTGCGGACAGGCATCACCCATGATGCCGAAAGAAAATGTTACGAGCACTACACAGCCTGAGAAGACGACCACGAGTGTTAACAGCGGTTTCAAAGTGTGTCCTTACTGCGGAAAGGATCTGAGCTCCCTTCCGAAGACTCCGAAATTCTGTCCGTTCTGCTCTGAACAGCTCAGCTGAACAAATAAGCAAACACATTACAGGTCCCACGAACTAGATGCTGGTTTGTGGGACTCCACTTTTTCAAAACATACTGACTTTTGCAAGTATTCACCAATATTCAACATTATTATCAACTACCTCAAAAAAAATACGAATTGCGTAGATTTATTTTAAATTTCAACGAAATACGAAAATTATTTTATGAATAACAAAGAATTTAAATAGCGGTACATAGATATTGATTCCGACAGGAGGCAAGTGACAATCGGCAAAGGAAATATGTCAGGACACTGCGGCGAGAACGATCCAAGTAAGGTCAGATATTCCAAAACGGAAGATTGGTCGATTGACACTTCCTGCATCGGATGAGACCTGCGATCGTTTGCAAGACTCGACTGATGACCGCAACAACCCGACCGGAAGGTCGGGACCCTTAAATTCCTCCATGATTGCTTTATAACCGTTGTTCGTGGAGGACTTTGCCATCTACTATACCGACATACAACAGTGCCTTCACAGTCACATTGAACTCCGCTGCGATTTCCGATTTTTTTCCTGACTTGTCAAAAATGACAACTACATCTATGATGTCTGCGCCGATCCTATTCTTCAACGCATCCAATATCGCACACAACGTCCCCCCAGTACTAAGGACATCATCCAGGACCACCACCCTGTCTCCTCTGTGAATACCGTTTATGAACATGTCTGACTTTGAGTAACCCGTGTGCTGTGCCACATCGATCTCTCCGGGTAAGTCATATTTTCTTTTCCGGATCACATTCAACGGCAGACCTACGATTCCAGAAACAGCGGTGCCCACCAGGATACCCATGGCCTCAGGTACAACGATTATATCACAGTCGAAATCTCCAACATTCACGATACTTCTGGCAACTTCATTCAAAAGAGCTGGGTCCACACTCGGTATACCGTCAGTGAGCGGATGTATGAAATAACTGTAATCCCCCAACATGACAACCGGACAATCCTTCAGGCTCTCCTTCAACATCTCCAACATAATACCACATTTCATAATCCAATCCATGGATTTGAATTCCTCGTCTCGAAACTCTGATCCCGTCTTTAATCAGCATCAGAGCTTCAACAGACAACACCTAAAAATCAGACATTCACTTATGATGCGTAACAACAGCACACTGTTCGATGAAGGATTAAAGTTAATATTCCCGATGCCATGCAACCAATATGAAAGATCTGAAAGACTACATCACGACCATACCCGATTTCCCAAAGGAAGGGATAATGTTCAGGGACATAACCACCCTAATACAGGATCCTGAAGGATTCCACATGGCCGTGGACGGTCTATGTAATTTACTTAAAGACGTGGACTTCGATGTCATCCTGGGTTCTGAATCCAGAGGATTCATCTTCGGTGCACCTGTGGCATACGCCCTGAACAAAGGATTTGTACTGGTTCGTAAAAAGGGCAAACTTCCCCGTAGAATCATATCGAAAGAATACTGCCTAGAATATGGGAAGGCCACACTCGAGATGCATGTGGATAGCTTCCAAAAAGGCACGAAAGTTGTGATCATCGATGACTTGATAGCTACCGGCGGTACGACCAAAGCAACAATAGAGATGGCCGAAAGCCTCGGAGGAGAAGTCGTCAAGATAGCATTCGTTATAGAGCTGGCGGGACTAGAAGGAAGAAAGGTACTCGAGGGTTACGATGTTCAATCATTGATAACCTATGAAGGAAAATGATAAAGCAGGGCCTTGAACACTCAAGGTCCTGCCCCATTAGGGGCCTGCCGGGATTCGAACCCGGGTTTTCGGCTCCGAAGGCCGAAAGGATATCCACTACCCTACAAGCCCATATCGGCATCAACAACTGCACAGTACTTTAATCTGTTGAACGATAGATTTTCATTGACATCCGCGTGTTCATTTTCAGACCGGATGACAAAAACCAATATACTCGAAAAAATATGACTGAACTCATGTCCAAGATTGTCATGAACCATGGAGCGGGCGGAGAAATAATGCAAGAATTCCTTGTCAATCATATTACCTCCCATTTTCCTAAAATGACATCTGAAGTACCCTTGGACTCCATGGATGATTCTGCTATAGTGGATGATGTTGTATTCACCATAGACGGTCACACCGTCAAGCCGCTCTTTTTCCCTGGTGGAGACATAGGTCGTATATCCGTATCGGGCACCGTAAACGATATATCTGTCATGGGTGCCACACCCCTGGCTCTGGGATGCTCACTCATACTGGAGGAGGGATTAGACATAGATCTGGTCGACAAGGTCATGGAAAGTGTCGGCAGAACATGCAAAGAATGTGGCGTCCCCATCGCAACCGGCGATACGAAAGTGCTAGAATCCGGAGCTGTTGATCAAATGGTCATGACTACATCTGCCATAGGCAAGCGCTCCCCTCATATGGACAAGAATCTGAGTGTCGCAAAAGAGTACAGGGCCGTAAACAACAGATGGTGCACTGACGACAGCGTGAGACCGGGAGATGCCATAATCGTATCCGGATACATGGGAGATCATGGGATTGCTATACTATCATTCCGCGAAGGTTACGGCTTCGACAGTGAAATAAAAAGTGACGTGACCCCGCTCAATATGATGATTGCAGAAGGATTGAAAACAGGCGGTATCGTTGCAATGAAAGATCCCACAAGAGGAGGTCTGGCCAACACTTTGAATGAATGGACGGCCAAATCAAAAGTCGGTATGGAGATTGAACAGACCGACATACCTATTAGAGATGGTGTTTCAAACGCCTGCGACCTCTTGGGTATTGATCCTCTCAGCATAGCAAATGAAGGTAAGGCAGTAATAGCATGTGTTCCTGATATGGCCGAAGATATCGTGAAGGCCTTGAGAAAAACAAAGGAAGGCCAGAATGCCGCCATAATAGGATATGCCAATGACGAGGCGTCCAGAGTCGTGCTCAGAACTGAAGTGGGCGGCCGCAGGATACTGGAAGCCCCCGCCGGAGATCCCGTTCCCAGAATATGCTGATTCACATATCCCATTATTATCATGAATATTGAAATATAGTCGAGCCATATGTGAGTCGTGAGGCTTTGAAATGGTGACCTTTCTTCCATTCTCCGGATACAGACCGGACTTGAGCACGAACGAACCCGTCGGAGAACGCATATCACCTCCATATGATGTGATAGGGGCCGATTATCTGAAAGAGCTCCAGAGCAACAGGAACAATATAACGAACCTCACTCTGAATCCAGATTCTGACAAAAGATACCACGCTGCAAGGAAGGAACTGGACAGGATGGTATCGGAAGGCAATCTGAAACAGGACACCGACTCGTTCTATTTATACGAACAGACTTTCAATGATAACGGGACCCAGAGAAAAAGAACCGGCATTGTCGGGATCCTCAAAACAGAAGATTACTCGGAAGGTAATGTGATACCCCATGAGGAGACTTTCTCCAAGGTGAAGGAGGACCGTCTGAACCTCCTTAGAGACATGGAGACACATCTTGAATCCATATTCGGGATATTCGAAGGCCTTACACCTGAACTCAACAGAAGTATGGGAGCAACCGCAAGACTGCTCTACAGATATGTGGATGATTACGGGGTGGAGCACAAATTCTCAAAAATCTCCGACGAGGAGATATGCAAAGAGATATCTGAACAAATGAAGGACCAGAAGATGCTGATAGCCGATGGCCATCACAGATATGAGACTGCACTCAATTATGCGAAAGAAAACCCTGATGACAAGAAGAAGCAGTTCGTACTGGCCACACTTGTTGCATCCGATGATGAGGGATTGGTAATATGGCCCACACACAGACTGGTGGACGCAGGCGACATATCGGAAAAGAACGCCATCAGCCACATATCCTCTACCATGGATGTTAAGGAAGTGACCCTTGAAACCATGGAACAGGAACTGAAAGAACACATGATGGGACTCATATTCAAGTCTGGAAAATGCTTCCTCGCGGATTACACGAAGAAAGATGACCCCATGTGGAAGCTTGATACATACGTCGCCCAGGAAATCATACTCAAGGGAGTCTACAAATCAGACGAAGATAAAGCCGAAATATCATTCGATGCAGAATACGAATCGGTCAAGAAAAAGATGGAAGTTAAGGAGCATGACCTCGCAATCATACTCAACGAACCGAAACTCCAGACCATATGGGACCTATCAATGATCGGAAAAAGAATGCCCAAGAAAACCACCTTCTTCTTCCCGAAGATCTGGTCGGGATTCGTAATCTACAGAATGTTCTGATGGTTAAAAACCATCGAACCTCAAACCAATTACAACCTGTATTTTATTTGAGTAGAAAAATGGAGCCGCTGATGGGAATTGAACCCACGACCTACGCCTTACCAAGGCGTCGCTATACCCCTTAGCCACAGCGGCGTTAGTCCATGCTAATCTGCCGATTATGTATAAATGTTTCTGACACCATGCACATGTCCTCAGTGACATTCAGATAAACTTTATCTCAACATCCTGCCTAACCGTTGGCATGAAGAAGGAAATGAGCTCTTTCGATGTTCGTTCCATAGTGTCCGAATTGTCGACCCTGGAAAACGCTCACATGGATAAAATATTCCAATGGGGTTCCGGAAATGTACTCTTTCGTATAAATGCAACCGGCCCAGGTAAAAAGGACCTTTTCTTCAAAGATAGGAAATGGCTTTACCTTTCACCTGAAAAACCCGATACTCCTATTACTCCGACATCTTTCGCCACATTCCTCAGAAAATATCTGGATAACGCCAGAATCGGTAAGACTGCGCAGGCAGGATTCGATAGGGTTGTCATAATGGAAGTTTTCAAGGCCGATGCGGAATACAAACTGATATTCGAGATGTTCGGAGGCGGCAATGTCCTATTGGTACTTGATGGCAAAATCGTGAATTGTCTGATACATAAGACATACAGGGACCGTTCCACACGTCCGGGAGAGGATTACATCATGCCAAAAGGTAGATTCGATCCTTTGACCGCATCCTTAAATGAATTCAAGAACGAATTCCGTTCCTCAGAATCAGATACCGTCAGGACTCTTGCAACAGTGATCAACCTCGGAGGACAATATGCAGAGGAAGTGTGTAAACGTGCGGGAATACCTAAGAACACCCCACAATCAGAGATTGAAGACGAAGCTATCGACAACCTGTATGAAGCCTTGCATAAAGTGATTGAACACGTAGTCAACGACAATCAACCGACGGTTTTCCTGAAAGAAGGTAAAATGATCGATCTGGCTCCCGTTGACCTTACCATATATGTAGATGACGAATCCCTCAATTTCGACAGCATGTCCCTCGCGATTGCCACATATATCAAAGAGATAGAGACCAAAGAAGAGTCCGAGTATGTTGATCCGAAAGTGGAAAAACTCGAAAAGAGAATAATGAAACAACAGGAGACCGTCGATGATTATGAACAGGCCTGCGAAGATCTGAAAACACACGCTGACGCCCTGTACACGGAATATCAGAAGGTGACAGAACTTCTGACAGTCCTCGGTGAGAAATCCAAATCGCTCACGTGGGATAAATTGAAGGAGGGAGCCATAAAAATACCTTATGTTGTAGATTTAACACCTTCCAAGAACATCGTCAAGATCAGAATCTGTAATCTAGATATTGATTTGGATTACACTTACGGACTCGACGCAAACGCCTCTAATATATATGCAAAAAGCAAAGAGATAGGCGAAAAGGCCAAGAGAGCTGAGGATGCCCTGTTGGAAAGTAAGTCCGAATTGGAAAAACTCATGAAGGGCATCGACAAGGCGAGAACCGTAGCCGCATCCAAGGTACAACCTACGAAACAGTTCTGGTTTGAAAGATACAAATGGTTCATAACCACAGGAAACAGGATCGTTCTGGCCGGCAGAGATGCACATACCAACGACAATGTCGTCAAAAAACATCTCAAAGATGCGGACATATTCGCACATGCCGATGTACATGGTGCACCCTCAGTGATATTGAAGGATGGCAACAACGCATCCCCAGAAGAACTTAGAGATGTATGCACGTTCGCACTGACTCAATCCAAATCATGGATAGCAGCACTCTCAGAAGGCACCGCATTCTGGGTGTATCCCGATCAAGTCAGTAAAACACCTAACCCAGGTGAGTTCGTACCGCGCGGTGCATTCATAGTCCGCGGAAAGAGGAATTATGAACACCACCTTCCAATGGAATTGGGCGTGGGGGAGATAGATTACGAAGGCTCTAGAAAGATAATGTGCGGCCCCTTGGGATCAATAGAAGCCAGATGTACGAAATACATGATCATATCACCGGGTCGCGAAAAGAACGGTAGAATGGCAGGAGACATAGCCAAGGAATTCCACGTACCTGAAGAAGAGATCTCAAGGATCCTACCACCAGGTAATGTCAGTATCGTCAAAAAAATCTGGCCTCACGAAGAAACCGAGAGCAACGACTGATACAAACACCATGGAATGGCGCCCGTGCTGGGATTCGAACCCAGGTCAAGAGATCCGCAATCTCGCAGGATATCCAAGCTACCCCACACGGGCAAATTTTCGGGGGTCTTATTTTTTAAGTAAATAGTTTTCAGACTTCCGGATGGGACAGATAACGCGTGATATAACCAGCGATTCTGTTCCTCATCGTAACGGACGAAACGTCTGTGAGCGTGTCTACCATCGCCTTGTTACCCTCGAAGTCCTTACTGAAAGCCTGCGGGTATTTGTTGACAAGTTCGATAGATACTCTCTTGATGTAGGTGGGTCTTATTCTTCCCATATCGTTCACCGAGTAAACCGACTAATTGATAATCCCTATTTAAGGTTTATTAGACATCTTAGGCTTGCCGCATGACAATTTGCCTTCTGGGCACGGTCCTCTTACGCAGGGAGGACCTGCATACCTGAAAATCGTAGGAGATACCTCTTTACAAAGCTCCATCATCTCCTCAGCCATTTCCCTGATTTCCCACTGCGCTCTATTGCAACATCTCAACGTGAAGAAATGCAGCAACTCTCTAGCATTCATAGTGATCGTTATGTTTGTGGTGCACCCGTTAGGCAGAATATAACGGGCATCCTCTGACGGCACCATGTTCTGCAACTTATGGTATACCGCCCATATCTCCTTCATGGATTCTTCATACATTGCACGTGCTTCTGGATTATCCTCAATCGTATGGGGTATCACATAGGTAGGTTCATCCATTGAAACGTATCTTTGACTCTGCTGTGAAAAGGATGCGACCCTATGCCTGACCAACTGATGAGTTAATGCACGAGAAACACCACTCACAGAGAAGGTGAATACGGCATGCTCAATCACCGAATAATGTCCCATGCCAACTATTTTGCTCAGTGTCTTCTCAGAATCAATTGATCCCAGTAGATCTGCCGACGAATCCTTGGAATAGCAGGACTTTCCTGCCGCGGCACATATCATATCCGCATCGTGAGTATATGCCAATAACTTCACTATCATTCATTCACCTCATCCAATGTAGAGTTCCATACAGCATCCTTTACCTTCTCGAGCCTTTCCTGGTCCAAAAGGTCTATCAATCTTATCTTGCGTATATCCAGCTCGGGAATCATCTTACAGATGCCCTCGACATGTGCATCACCTACAACTATAACAACCGACTCGTACTTGGATGCCTCTTCTTTTATGCGAGCGGCCATAAAATCATTGCGTTCATCGATTAATTTCCTTACAAATGTCGGATATTTCTTCCTCATGTGATTCAGATACGCCTCTTCATTTGTGAAGAAATCATTCTGAACTTTATTCAATTTCCTAAGTCCAAAAAAATTGTCTGTGTGTGCAGACCATGAATACCTCACTTTCTCCCACGCAGACATTTCGTCCTCCATCTCCCTCATGACCATCTGTGCATCCCGATCTATGCACACTATCTGGGATCCGATCAGTTTAGCGGTCTGTATAGCCGCCAACAATTCCCCTCCTGTCTGAGTATCGTTCTTTGAAGACAGCTTATCCTGATACTTGGCAGATCTTAGATAGGACTTTGGAAGATCTGAACTGTTGGTTGCCTTTACACCGCTGGTGGGAACGGTGGAAGTCAGTGCAGACAGCCTATTTTCATCCAATTCCACAAGCACAGCGTCAGGCCATATGTTCTTGATTATGAACGACAGAGTCTCGGCGATACGAAATACATGTCCTGTACCTACCATAACTATCATGAGCCGTCTTCCTCCTCTGGATTCGCTTTACCAATAGGACAGCTCTCAATCCAATCCCCATCGTAGATCACATCACCTTCGGATGAGTAATGTATTCCATGACCATCCATCTTATCATTCAGGAACCATCCTACATACATTTCGCCGTTCGGCCATGTCAGTTTACCCTTCCCGCACATGACACCTTCTTTGAATTCACCCTCGTACACTGTCCCGTCTGACCACGTCATATGACCCAAACCAGAACGGACATCGTCCTTGAATTCCCCTTCATATCGTTTGCCATCAGCCCATATTAAAACCCCATGGCCCGTTCTGGTACCCATTACGTACTCGCCCTCGTACATGTCCCCGTTAGACCATACGAATACCCCCACTCCGTGTTCGATTGGGGTTCCATCACCACCCTTTACGTACTCTCCGAGATAGTTCCCGTTGTCGTACTTCATTTTGATGATATTCAGAGCATCCTCACCCATGAACACGGTATTGTTTTCGGGATATAAACCTTAGACAAACGTCGCTATGTAGTCAACATAAGGAATAATAACCACATCGACCTACCTGGAAATATGCAGAAATACGATCTCGTATGCTTTGATATGGATGGAGTGCTCACCAACATAAGGAGCTCTTGGTGCTGGATTCACCAGTGTCTCGATGTTGACAACGAGGAGTCATATCAGCTTTTCTGTAATGGGGAAATCAATGAACCTGAATTCATGAAAAGAGATATCGGATTATGGCTGAAGGTAAAACCCAACGTAAGTTACGGAGACCTCATAAAACTGTTCCGGGAGATGCCACTCATAGAAGGGATACAGGAAACCGTTGCATGTCTGAAAATGAATGGCATACGCTCAGTCATTGTCAGCGGAGGTATAGACTTGGCAGCCAGAATGCTCAAGGAAGAATACGGTTTTGATGATTATATCGCAGATGAGTTATTGGCTGATGAGAATGGGATCTTGACTGGAGAGGGCGTAATGAATGTGGATCTCGCTGACAAAGGTATCAACATCAGGGATTTCATAAAAAAATACGATACTGTGAAAGAACGCACCGTATCCATAGGAAACTCATTCACTGACATCAACATGTTCAAAAACACGGGAATGTCTATAGCCTTCAATCCGACAGACATATACACCGAAGAGGCTGCAACACATACTGTCAGATCGAAGAGCATAACCGATGTCCTGGACTACATACTTGGAACCGAGGACAATAACGGTTGCTGCTGAAAGATTCAGAGATCCTCGTCCTCGATCTGATATTCAGACTCGTCGAACTCGAAATCCTCTTCCTCGAAGTCCATGACAGCGTAGTTCTTAGGCCTTATCTTCGCATAGATCCTTCTGATCTCCCGGGCCTCTGCTGAACCTTTTCTCACCAAACGGGAAACTGTCTTGATGGCATGTACCACTGCATCGAAATCCTCGAATGAAAGAACCATACCAACTGCGAACTCATCATCAGGTTCCGCATCGATACGCAGAGGTATGGTACGATGATTGTCATTCACAGAAACCTTTACACTCAACACATCGAACTGTTTGACCCATAGTCTCTTTATATCTGTGGCTGGAACCTTGTTTCTGCGAGCGCCCCCTTCCACATCCATAAGGGTCACACGAACCCTCCTGCCATCATCAAGGTAGAACTCATCATCCACAGCGACGATTTCATTCTCCAGAAGTTTAGTCTGAGTCCTCTCTGTGATATTTCCATCACTGAAAAGCACAGGCACCTCGAACTCTCTGGGTATCCTGATAGAATCTGAGAATACACGTCCACACTCCCGACACTGGAATGTGCCGGTTATATTATCCTTGCCCATCCTACCCTTGAGTATTGTGTGCTCTGTTACATCCTTGCAATCCGGACATTCGTAGTAAATAAATTCGGGCATGTTCCTTGTGGTCATTCTATCACCTTTCGGTCATGAAGGGGCGGTCGTGCCCTGGAATGACCACATCAGCGTAGTCGATTATCTTTTTTAAACTTTCTAATGCCAAATCCATATCATAGTTCAATGAAGGAGGAACCATCTTGAGGAAGTTATCCTTTAAAGGTACAGCATCCCCAGCAATTACATAACGGCGGTCGGCTTCCACGAAAACACTCATAGAACCTTTCGTATGACCTGGAGTATGAACCAGTTTGACTCCCTTTGCAATCTCCATATCTTCATCTACGAACTTTGCGCCTCTGAAATCACCCTTCTCTCCTTTATGAATTAGGAGCTTCGCCTTGGGAAACATGTCTATGTTCCCCACATGATCGGAATGGGTGTGTGTCAACACCACGATATTCACATCCTTTGGCAATACCTTCAACTGTCTAAATGCCGTTGAGACGTCGGCTCTGCGTTGCCTCGAACTTGTGTCCACGACTATATTAACATCATCGGCACGTATCAACGTAGAAGTGGAATGCGCCTCCGAGATAGACCCGTCTGAATCCCTTATCAGGGATCCCACTGCCAGGACGTCCAAACATATCATACACAGTGAACACTATGTACAGATAAAACTGCATTGCTCAACTTTATCAGTCTGCTGACATATGCACACCATCATGAAATACGATCCGACGATCGAAATCGCCGATGATCCTGATGTGTACCCTCCCTCAGACGACAGCATAATGCTAATACAATCGTTCGATGTCGAACCACATGAATCCGTATTAGAAATCGGATGCGGATCGGGCGTTGTATCCATACACTGCGCCCGCAACGGAGCACACGTGACTTGCGGAGATATAAATCCCAAAGCCGTCGAAATCACACGGTCCAATGCCGAACGCAACGGTGTCGTACTAACAGCCATAGAAACGAATCTGTTCTCCAACATAAACGACCGCTTCGATACGATCATATTCAACCTCCCATACCTCCCTGTTGATGATGAGGGACTTCTCGCAAAGGCCTGGTCAGGTGGAACAGATGGGACAGAACCTCTGGAGAGACTCATAAAGGATGCTCCCGACCATCTGAATCCCGACGGTCGTCTGATCCTCGTCGTATCCTCCCTAATGAACCAGGAGAAGATGTCCGATATCTTCAGGGAGCATCGGGTGAAACACATATCGGAATTACATCTTTTCTTCGAGAAGCTGGAAGTCCTCGAAGTCCGCCTATCAACCAATTAACTTTCTTATCTCCTTGACCAGAAGTTCATTGGCTTTTTTACCGTCGATCCTACCTCTCAGCGCCCCCATAACGGGACCCATAAGCGGACCCACTGCAGCCATACCCTTGTCACGTACAAATTCCTCACGTTCCTTGACTATGCCTGCAATCAGAGCCGATGCCTCAGAGGCATCCACAGATTCTATCCCTAACTTACTCACAGCATCTTGCACAGATGAATTGGAAAGTACCATCTCTTTTAGGATTGCTGGAATCGCCTCTTTGGAGAATGCATCATCCTTGAGGTGAGAGAACATATCGAACAATCTCTCATCACTTATGCTTGTCGCATCCACGCCCTCATGTTCCAATTCAGTGAATGTGTTCAGGAACATCGTGGCGGCAACCGCAGCCATGCCGTATTCATCCGATATCCTGGAGAAAACCTCATCCTGACTGTGCCTGACAATCTGATGAGCTTGTTGACCATTGATTTTATAATGATCCATGAGACGCTTCTCCACCTGCTCCGGAAACTCCGGCAGGTTGCCTCTTATACGCTCCAGCCTCTCCGATGTAACATGTATGGGAGGAACATCCGTCTCCGGATACATCCTCGCCGCACCCGGAAGAGGTCTGGAATACTTGGTTGTGCCATCCGGCAACGGATCCCTCGTCTCCTCCGGAACACCGACGAGTGCCTGATTGGCCCTGCCCACCGCCACACGTAAAGCCTCCGTGGCCTTGTTCTCTTTTGCGGCGCATATAACGAATGCACCGAACTCACAATCCATGCCCAAATACTTCCTGAGTGCCTCGACGCTATCCGGCTCTATGCCATAATTCGGAAGTTCATCGGAATGAAATATCCCCTTAACTCCCCGGGTGCGAGCATACTGCGCCATTTCAGAACCCAACCGCAATGTTCCCCCGTCCCCGTTCATAACTCCGGAGAAACCCAGAAGCCTTACAGCTATGACCTTGCCGCCACTACTCAATGCACCCTTTATGACCTTTGATGCACTGTTCGCGAATATTTCAGTAACATCCTCAACTTCGAAGGGAACCTCTTTGACATTCCTGTCCGAGAGGATCTGCTTTATCCTGAGCAGCATCTTCTGTCTGTTCACCTCATTCCTTACGAAATCAGGGAGCATCCTCAACTCCTGGACACCCTTTATCTCGATACGCGACCCGCCCGGTATTGATATGTTCAGATCCTCTCTGATTGTACCTATACCGCGTTTGACCCTTTTGGTGGCCCTCAACAGAGACCCTATCCTCGATGCGACCTCCATCACTTCCTCTGGCGTCCTCATGTCGGGTGCCGTGGCAACCTCTATCAACGGTATTCCAAGACGATCAAGCCTGTATGTGACTTCTGAAGTCCCGGTCTCGATCTTACGTGCCGCATCCTCCTCCAGACACACAGAAAGTATTCCTATGGCCTTACCATTGACTTCAACTGAACCATCTGTCGCCACTAGAGATGTTCTTTGGAAACCGGATGTGTTTGAACCGTCCACCACTATCTTCCTCATGAATTGCACCTCATCGATGACACTGGCATCAATCATCGACGAGAAGACGAGAGTCGTCTCCATGGCATCAGCATTCACTTCATGCGGAGGTTCCTCATCCAACTCCACCAGACAGGTCGAGCCCGGACTGCACTGGTATCTGTAGCCCATGTTCCTCTGGAACTGCACCAATGCGGCCCTGTCCACCTCTCCCATTTCACTGGTCGTAGGTCTGAGCCTACGATAATAAGATCCCATACCCTTCTCGCAGAGACAGCTTTCACACGAACAGAAAAGTTTCTTGGTATCCAACTGCTGATGGATCTCTATACCGCACATCATATCGTATTCTTCAGACATCGATGGTCCTCCTATCACTCATCTCACCGACCAGCGGTGTCTCCATGACAACTTTCGCCGATTCACTGTCCTTGGAATTAGCCAAAGCCCACATGAGCTTGACATACGCCGTCTCAGGAAGCATGTCCAATACAGTCACCGCCCCAGCGGATATTATGTCCCTTCCAGTGTTGTAGACATTGAGATTCGTGCAACCATTGAGACACTGAGATGTCATCACCACAACGGTACCGGACTCACACGCCCTCTTTATCAGAGGGACCATGTTTTCATTGACGTGCCCCAATCCGGAACCCGCAATGACCACCCCCTTGCTGCTCAATATGGCATTCTCGAACAAAACGGGGTCCATACCGGGATAGAATTGGAGCAATATCGTCTTCCTTTCCATGGCATTTCTAACTTCTGCCTTGCCGTCGGACACAGAACGACCTGCCTGTATGACGTCAATATTGCCTGCTGCATCAACATGTGCAACGGGAGTTGTGTTTATGCTGTGGAAAGCGTCACGGCGTGAAGTGTGCATCTTTCTGACCCGGGTACCTGAATGAACAGAGAACGAATCATCACCGGGCGTATCGTGCATTATAACAAACACACCTGCCATGTTTCCTTTGGTACAGAACCTCGCAGCCGCGAGAAGATTTGATGAAGCATCCGATGAAGGCCTGTCGGATGATCTCTGTGCCCCCACCAGAACCACAGGCTTAGGAACGTCCTGCAACATGAATGAAAGGGCTGCGGCCGTGTATCCCATCGTATCGGTACCGTGAGGTATTATGACGGCGTCTGCCCCATTGTTTATCTCATCGACCACTGCTTTCGCCAATTCCTGCCAATGTTCGACAGACATGTTCTCCGAAAATATGGAAAAAAGCACTCTTGCCTCCACATTGGCCACTTGTCTGATCTCCGGAACTGCGTTGACCATATCGGAAGTTGACAATGCTGGATGTACAGCTCCAGTCCTGTAATCCACATATGATGCTATGGTCCCACCGGTTCCTATCAACACTATTTTAGGCAGATTGGATTGAACCTCGACGGAGACGTCTCTCTTCTCCCTGACCTTGGGTCCTTCCACCATCTTCACGATGGAATCTTCATAAATACGAATACCCACATTGTATCCGCTCTTCAATTTCAAAATTAGAACATCATGTGCACTAAACTCATGATGAGGCATCAGTGTGCCCTTGAAGAACCTGCCTTTGGACTCGACCGTAAGAACAGCTCCCTCCTCGGCACCTATAGAAGTCAATAATCTGGAAAGCGATTCGGAATAGCTCATATCGTTCATCGGTGCATATCGGTTACGTATTTATGACATTTTCTTCTTAAGGAATGCGAATCGTACTATGTAAAGCATTTTTAGGGGATAAAGCATCCCCTCGCTTATGCATATAGTCCAAGTCGGAATGGAATACGACGTTCTGAGGGAGAATAACAAAATCGCACACGACAACTATCGCCTTTTGAAACAACATGGTATAAAAAGCATTGATTTCATGGGATCGATAGGGGCCGGAAAAACCGCGCTTATAATAAAACTGGGAGAGAAACTAAGATCCAAGGGGCTAAGGGTCTGTGCCATAGCCGGTGATGTAACAGGCGATGATGATTTCAAAAGAATGAAGGATTCAGGATTGGACGCATACAACTGCAACACCGGACATGAGTGTCATCTTGATGCCAACCTTGTTAGAAAGACACTTGACACCATAGATCTGGATAAATACGACGTGATTTTCGTGGAGAATGTGGGTAATCTCGTATGCCCCGCAGACTTCCCGTTGGGAACGGACTACAGAGTTGTAGTAATATCGACTACCGAGGGAGATGACATGGTGAGGAAACACCACGACATATTCACCCACTCGGACGTTGCCATATTGAACAAGATGGACATAGCCGATGCAGTAGATGTTGATCCGAACATCGTAGAGAAGGATTATTCCAAACTCACAGGCGGATTGAAAAACATATACAAGTGTAGTGTAAAAAAGAACGAAGGCATTGATGAAATCCTCGAAGCCCTCAAACTGTGAGGTATTGATATGAAGGTATTAACTGTAGGTGGTGGAGGAAGAGAACATGCAGCTGTTGAAGCCCTGTTCAGGTCCGGTGCCGAAATATATGCTGTGATGAAGAACGCCAACCCCGGCATAATCGCAAGATCCAAGGAATACGAACTCATCGACGAGAGAGATGTGGATCACATATGCGATTTCGCATTGAACTACAACATAGAATATGCATTCGTAGGTCCAGAGTCCCCACTGGAAGCAGGACTGGTAGATGCATTGGAAAACATAGGCGTGAAATGCGCTGCCCCCACAAAAGCTGCAGCCAGGATAGAGACCTCGAAACAATTCATGAGAGAACTCGTGAATAAATACTGCATAGAAGGCAACCTCGGATATGCCAGCTTCGATAACGTCGAAGATGCTGAATCCTACCTTAGGACAGTCACAGAAGAGATTGTTGTTAAACCCATAGGCCTTACTGGAGGTAAGGGTGTGAAGGTCCAGGGAGAGCACATCAACGGTTTTGAAGAGACCATGGAATACGTTAATGAGATATTCGAAAACCACGTGGGAGGTGCAGGCGTCATATTCGAAGAAAAAGCTGTGGGTGAAGAATTCACACAGATGGTTTTCGTGGATGGAAAGAACATAGCACCTTTACCTCTGGTCCAAGACCACAAAAGGGCATATGAAGGAGATGTGGGCCCCAACACAGGTGGCATGGGCTCTTACTCGGATGCGAATCATCTTCTGCCGTTTGTGACAAAAGAGGACAGAACAAGCGCTCTCGGAATATTGCAGGCAATAGTCGATGCGATGGCCGCGGAAGGATGTCCATATCGCGGACCAATGTACGGACAGTTCATGCTTACCTCTAAAGGACCTAAGATAATAGAGATAAACGCAAGGTTCGGAGATCCAGAAGCCATGAACGTACTGCCGATATTGGAAACAGGATTCACCAGCCTGGTAAAAGACATGGCCACGGGAAAACTTAAAGGTGAAGTACAATTCGCACACAAGGCCACCGTATGCAAATATGTGGTACCCAGAGGATATGGAGTCAAATCCGAATACGGACATGAGATCTCCGTGAACTCTGAAGCAATAAGAAGATGTGGTGCAGAGGTATTCTACGCGAACGTGAACGTCGATGAATCCGGAAAACTGGTCACAGGCACTTCCAGAAGCATAGGGGTCGTCGGAATAGCAGACACACTGGAAGAAGCAGAGAAGAACTGCGAGAAGGCACTTGAACACATAGAATGCGATGCTATGTTCGTACGTCACGACATAGGTACGAGTGCCTTGATCCAACGCAGGATCGACCACATGAGAAACATAAGACCATGAGATACGTAGCGGTGAAAGTCGCATACATCGGGGAAGGATTCAACGGTTCACAGAGACAACCCAATCTCCACACAGTGGAAGGAGAGATAATACGCGATCTTTGCATGATACTCCATGTGAGGCCTGAAGATGTGGACTTGCATATGGCAGGTAGGACGGATAAAGGGGTGAATGCGCTCGGCAATGTTGCTGTCTTCAATACGGATTTCGAGGACATCGAGTCATTGATGAAAGCTTTGAACGCAAACTCGGAGAGGATATTCTACAGAAGCTATGCAATTGTAGAGAAAGAATTCAATCCCAGATTCGCAGATTGGCGCATATACAGATATGTTATTCCAAAAAAAAACATAGACGTTCAACTTACTAGAGAATGCGCTGCATTATTCATAGGTACACACGACTTCATCAGATTCTGTCGTCCGGATGGAAAGCCCACGACCGATACCATAGAATCCATAGACGTTGAAGAACTGGAAAGATACATCGTCCTGACATTCACCGCGAGATACTATCTTTGGAATATGATAAGACGCATATCAGCCGCCATAATAACCATCGGTAGGGGAAAGGCGACATTGAATGATGTTATCGATGCTTTGCATGGTAAGGATGTTAATTTCGGCCTTGCACGCGCAGATGCACTCACACTATTGGACACAGTCTACGAGAATCTGGATTTCAAACCAGTGAATCGCGACACGTTTGTATATCGCAAGGATGCAGAAGATTTCAAAACAGATTTACGCACAAATTTCTACAAAGGTTTGGAGGACTAAAATGGATAATTTTGAGACTCTCGCGGAAGAAGTCGGTTCAAGATTGCACGATATTGAAGACACCCGTAACAAAACTATGTTGATCTCAAGATCGGTGATAAGGAGTACGAAGAAGGTCATTCATTCCATACACTTGGGAAACCTGGACAATAATGCTTTACATGAAATGGAACAACATATGACAGACCTGATAAAGACTGCAGGTGATGAAAGTTGTATACTTGATGGAAATATCGTTCAGGATGCGATGATGGAATATGCAGAAACTAAGATATTCATAGCAACAGTCGATGATGGACCAGTTCCTTCTTTCCTAGAACTGAATATATCTCCACAGGCGTGGTCTATGGGGCTTTGTGATTCACTAGGCGAATTAAGAAGGCTCCTTCTAACATCCCTTATGGATTCTGATATGGACACTGCCAAAAAACTCTTCAAAAAAATGGAAGAACTTTCCGATGCTATAATGATCTTCGATGTTCCGGATGCTATAGTGCCTCTTAGAAGAAAACAGGACATTTCAAGAGGAGTCATGGAAAAAACCCGTTCAGACATGATGATGGCAAAATTGATGTTTGATACTGAAAAATCAACACAACAATGATTAAAAAATAAAAATGAGGGGATCGACCCCCCGTTTTACTTTAACGTCTTGACTTAGGCTTACCGTAGTTCTTCACAGGCTTACGATAGACATAGATCGCTATTATCACGATCACAATCAGAATCATGAACATGACTATGTTCAACCACTGATAGCTTGTCTCTCCTACGTAGAACGTGTGATTCTCGTTCAGACCGGTTATATGATCCGCCACCAAGGAGTCGTCACTGACGACAACCTTGAACGTATGGGAACCGCTGCTGAGTTCCGCGGCATAATCATATGTCACAGTCTCGGTATCTCCTGCGTCTATTGTAGCCACTACTGGATCATCGTTGACCTTTACTCCATCGACATAGAAATCCAACAACAGATCAGTCATATCTACATCGGAGTCGTTGGTGATATCCACAGAGAGAGTTATGGGCTCCACAACTTTCAACACGGCTTCCTTGGTCACTGTTTCACTATCTCCGTCATCCAACGTGTATGTGAAAGTGACAACGAGCGTGTATGTACCTGCAGTATCAGGCGCCGTTATGGTCAGAGTTTCTTTGACATCTGGCCCCAATGAACCCGATGAAGGAGACACAGCACTGGATTGCGTGGTCTCACTCGAGTCCACCAATTTCGCAGTGTATGTTATTTCAATCTGCTCGTAGCTGTCGGTTATGTCAAAGACTATGGTCGCATCAACCGTATCCTCTACCGCAACGGTACTATCATCTAATTCAACAGTGGCGTTAACGGATGCATCCGAAGCACTTGCAAAGAGTCCTGCCCCTGCCAACATGGCAAGGGCTAGGACGATTACTGCGACAAACGTCATATTTACTTTCTGCGTGCAAACACCCCCCTCTTGGAACCTGTCCAAACGATGAATATCAAACCGAGCACGGATAATGCCATGAGCACCCAGAAGAACATCGGCACAGAAGCCTGTGAATTATAGATGTTCGTTCCGGAAGCCGACATATCAGAGGACTCCAGATCGATATCCTGCGGACTGAGAACCATTGTTGCTGTAGAACCCGATATCGACACATCACTGCTGTTTGTCTTCAATGTGACTCCAGACATACTGACGGTTATGTTCACATCAGGAACATCGGTAGATGTTCCGTCAGAACATATGACCTTCACATATATCGTCGTGGTCGTGTAACCCATTACATCGAATGAGGACCCCGATTCATAGATCAGATACTGGTCACCGTCTGTTATGACGATTGTCCATCCTGAATCAGTGGTAGCTGTGATCGTAGCAGTCTTCATGAAGCAATCGTTGTTGGTTATCGTAACTGCATACAGGTACTCGTATGTTGTAACAGCATCATCAGAGGCACCATCGGTACCTGAAACATCGACATATGTATCAGAACTGGTTCCAGAGAATCCTGAACCATCCAACACATAATTGCCTATACTGTTACCAGACACATCTGTGACTGTGACATACAATCCCGAATTACCAGCACCGACACTATCGGCATCGTAGAATCCGTAGATCGTCACATGACCTGTGCTACCTGCAGCGACAGTCAATGTGTACGTCTGATATAGGACCCATGCGTCGCCCCCTGTGATGATGTAAGTATTGGTACTGGTACCATCATTCTCTATCGCAAGAACGAAACTGCCCACACCATCGGAGAAACTGCAATCGGATCCACTTAGAACAGTATCATCTTCTACAGATGATGTCGTGGAAGCCATGTTCACAACCGTACCGTCGACGACCGCACTAGATAACAGATTCACCGTGGAAGTGTATGTGTAGGTTATCTCATCGTACGTGGAATTCTCCTGAGTTACTTCCGCAGTCAGCTTCATAGCCTGACCTTTTGGAACAGTAATTTTGAATTCGCCCGATGTTACGGAGAACGCAATTGACACGTCATCATATGACATAGTGATGGACCCATCCTCAGCCACACCGACATACCCTGTAATGGTGACTGCCTCAGCCTTATCGGAAAGATTCAGGGTAACATCGGAAGATGCACTTAATACCGATCCATAGGCTATGTACTCGGTACCTGATGATGCACTCTTGGCCGTGAAGTAATAATCATATCCCTTCTCTACGTAGTAGACGAATTCGTCGTCGCCATCTACATAGTATTCACCCGTATTTCCATCATCATCCTTTACAGCAGTTATGGTTATCACATCGTTGGTATCGGCCTTGAGTGTAACAGTCGCTACCTCTACACCATCCATATCCAATGTGCTGCTCTGGCCCGCGTACACATAGACTGTCCCATCAAAGTAGTACCCTGTACTTCCTTCAACTACTGCAGTATATCTACCAACCATCACTTCCTTATATCCAGAGAATGTGTATGTCACCCCACTGTCTATGTACAGAGTAAGAGTTATCTCGTACTCACTGTAAACAGTGACTAACTGAACGTGCATGTCCTCATCATCGCTCGGATCAGCACTGAGTTTCCAAGTCACTGACTGAGAGGATGTGCTGGAATCAAAGGATTTCTCCTGTGCAGTACAATAGAACTCATCAGTGTCGAATCCTTCTATGCTTGCAGTAGCCGTACAGTCTGTAGGGACATAGAAACATGCTTTCCCGTCGGAATCCGTTATCAAGACGACAACATACTCGACAGAGTTTATTGTCGCTGTAAAAGTCACATCGACGAACGCCAAACCTTTGGTACCGCTAGAGCTCAACTGCGTATAGTAGTCGAGCGTGGCTGTTATAGAGCGCGAAGCAACCATGGATATGTCCTTCTCCGCATCAGAGGATATTGTGTATGCTCCAAGGTAGGCACTACCGTCTTCGTCATATGCATATACGGTGTATGATCCGGCAGGCAGAACCGCCGTGTAATTTCCATAATCATCTGTGGTGAAAGTAAATGTCACACCAGATGAAAGGATATATGATACAGTTCCTCCGCTGACTTTATCAGAATCACTGTTTGTTAGAACACCGGTCACAGTGTAAGCTGTGGAACTGGACAGTGAAATGGTACTGCCTGTGGAACAGCCATAGTATACCGTACCACCAACAACTGCATATGCAGTATAAACTTCGCCAGTACTGGCCCCGCTGACAGGTACCTCAAAAGTGGTAGAGGTTGAGGAAGATGCCACATATATCGAACTTGACACTGTGATCATGCTGCCTGATGGCGCACCTGAAACTGTGATGTTCTTAGAATCGTACACAGTCACCGAGGATGTCTTGGAACCACCAGATGAAACAGTTATACTTGATGATACAGACAACATTACTTTACCATCCATAGCTGACAAAGTATAGGTAGACGGCACAACATTGAGCACGGCTTTGCCATCCTCTATTTCAGAAGTGAACTGGTATCCTGTGGTAGTGTCTGTAGCAACTATGGTACCCGAATCGACCGAATTCCCATACTCATCCGTTACAGTAACGGTTATGGTCCCGGAATCGGCATCAATCATGGCACCAACATTGTTACCAACACAAACACTTACATCTTGACTAGTTAACTTAGTACCGTCAGTCAGATAGACCGTGACCGTGTATTTATCAGGCAATATGCCACTGAACGAGAACGTACCGTTTGTCGTACCACACTGATAGGTCAGTCCTGACGTCTGCCCTTCAATCACTACGTACATATTTTCGGCATATGCCTCATCATCCGATACAACTGTACCACTGAGACTGGTTGAAGATATAACATATGTTGAAGGCAACGACGACGCACTTTCAAAGGTCTCAATAACAGTACCTCCAGTTGTTGTAGTCGCACCTGAAGATATGGTGATGTAATAGCTGGTACCGTCAGTAGGAACAGATATCGAATATGATCCGTCCGAAAGGGTCGTTACAACACATGTTGGCACATATTTCCCTTCCTTAAGTGTATAGACTGCAACTTCCACACCCTCTGCGGCGGCTTCAGTGCCTGAAGATGTCGTGTACTCTACAGTGCCGTTCACTGTCTCAGTACCGCTTGAATCATACTCCAGAAGCACCACACCTGACAGATAGTTTATGAGTCCGCCCTGCTCCTCCTGAAGTGCTATAGCCTCATAGCCGTCCATTTCCACCCATCCGTCGGATGATAATGTAGCATCACTGTCTGCATTGTACATCACTGTCCAGTAAGCAACCGTGTAATTGCTCAGACCATATCCAGGAATTGCCTTCACAGTACCGTCACTCAATGCCAAGGCACTGAGGAACGAGGTCGTGGATGAATATCCGTAGTAAGATGCGGAAACCCCAATCAGAGACTTCCAGAGGAACGTCTCATACATCTCATCGGTGTATGATGCATACCCAGTGCTGGTACTGTACGAGAAGAACTGACTTATGGCTCCATAATCTCCGACCAGGTAATCATTGAAATACGCTATACTGGAGAAAGAAGAACTGTCTCCATAGTATATCGGTATCATACTACCATTGACAGCAACGTATGTTATTGACTGGCCAGCCTGATCGCATATGCTATCATAGAGACTGTCGACATCGGGTTCGCAGAGGTTTGAGGTTATGTAGTGTGCTATCACAACATAAAGGGCGTTCTCCTCGGTGATACTTGAATTGTACCCGGGATATTCATCCATGTTGGAATTGATTGTACTGATAGCCGACTGAGGATCGTTCACGTAACCTTCGATAACGCCGTAATCAAGACCCGAACCATTGATTATGGATTTGAAATCCGAAAGGTCATTGGACAGGAGAATGCGGACTATCATGGCCGCTGTGGCACCCGAACTTCCATCTGCAAGTATGATATTTGCCATTGCAGAAGTTCCTCCACCCAGTGTGTCGGTCACACTTTCGAATCCTCCGATGTTCACAGCATCATTGGAATAGCTCAGCCATGTGACGAGAGCCCCGCTCTTTTCCTCATCGGAATAGCTGGACCACAGTTCGTTCATAGAGCTAGAATCAGTTGTTGATATTGTATATCCGAGACCGCCGAAATAACCATCGTCGCTCTCGGAATTCGTGGGTATCGCTGCATCGATAGCATATGTTATGTTGGGTGCAACGACGACGATCACCAATAGGATCGTCAATGCCAACGGAATCGGTTTCCCGATCTTCTTAAGTTTTGATTTGAAATCCCCGCCTCTGATACTCGAGAAGTAAGACCTTAGATCCACCTTCCTCCAGATGAAAACCAGTACGGCCGAGGAGGCTGCTGCAAATGCAATACCTGCTATCACAGCACGCGATGTTGTGTACCATCCCAGAATGAACATGACCAGTACGAACATCATCGTAAACAGGTATTTTCTGGAATCCAGGTGTTTGGGAATTCTGTAAACCATCCACGCGAAAAGCATGAGTGGACACCAAAATGTGAACCAACCGTAGTATGCGGCCATCGTGGACATCATGGTATTTGATCCAGACATCAATGCCTGCATCAAAGAACCCTCATAGTAACTGTTGCCATATACGAAAGCTGTGTAGAGGTCGTTGGCTCCAAAGCATAAGGCAATCAGGACCACTGCGAACACTATCAGCAGAGCAGGGATCATGAGGACCCACGATTTCTTGGAAGTCAATGTGAAAACCAGCGCAAACAGAACCGATATAACGCCGATAAGCAACACTCCTGAGAACACTTCCGTCCAGAGTCCGGAAGCGACATAATATGGTGCAGAAATCAGCACACCCATGAGGATGACTACTGAATAAACGCCCACAACAAGTGAGAAGTCCTTGGATCTTACACGGTCCAACAGCGCCTGTGCGAACATCAGAATAACCAAACAGACCAATATGACTCTGAACTGGTTCCAGGACAACGCAATCATCGCAAACAAGAGTCCTGCGAGAACCGTGTTCTTCAACAGAGTCCTATCACTCAGGAGCGTATTGAAACCTACATTGCCTGCTTTGTCAAGACCGTCCATTGAACCCAACAGGAAATAGACCATCCACGCGAACAGGAATCCGACGAATGCATACTCCGTACCGTTCGAGAAGACTGTGGTCATGATAAGCAACGCAAACGTTGCATACAATAACGAGGCCAAGATCCCGATTTTTTCATCATCGAACATCTTCTTTGCAACGAGATACACAGGGTAACACGTGAGAGCCGCGAATATCGGAGCTGACCATGCCAGTGTTCCTGCTGCGGCTGTCGCCGTGGAGACGCCGAAAAGCGACACAACCCCTGCCACCCCAGACAGAATGATATCCATCAAAGGAGGATAAACACTCAGAGTGCCCACAGGATAGTTGAGGGAGGAGTTAGTGGTACTGAAATTTCCACTGAGGATGCTGATTATTGTATTGAGATGACTTGATGCACTTGTCCCACCGGATAACGCGTAATTATCCCCTGCGGAGATACCATAAGCGAAAACAAATCTGATGACGAATGCCATCAGAATTATTGCTACCAGTGTAACCAAGCGCCATTCCTTTCTAAACCATCCTTGCCCACCGTCATCAGACGGGCGGACTTCCCCTTCTCCCGAGGGGGCGGCTGACTTGATTGCAAATTTGCGCATTCTTAAATCTCCATATAAAGAGTAAGGGTTGATGTTGGAATGCCTATATATTGTTTGCCGCGCCCGCGTTTATAATATAATGGGTGCAAAAAAACTTTAACAGGACTCTCACAAAACAGTCCTGATATCGTCACATATGGTCTTCGCAACGGCAGATGGATTCTCAGAACCGTATATCGACCTGCCCACAATGACATAATCCGCACCAGCAGATATCGCAGACGATGCAGAGCCCCCTTGAACACCCACACCCGGTGACAGTATCTTCCTATCGCCTACAATGGAACGGATGGCTTTGATCCTATCCGGACGGGTGGCGGGAGCTATAAAACCTGCAACACCGCATCTAACGCCCATACGGGCCATCTCCTCCGCATGTACGGACGTAAAGGTTAATCCCCCAGGATGGCTCATTTCCGTCACAGCATATATCTCGGCACTGTTTCCAGCAACCTTGACCGCTTCGGAAAGGGAATCCTCCCCTGTGAACGCATGAACTATCACAGCGGACGCCCCCCTAGATATCGAATTTTCCACAATGAGATGAACAGTGTTGGGAATATCCGCGACCTTGAAATCACATATGACGTCGGCACTTTTCGATAAACGCGTTATCATCTCCGGACCGGCAGACAGCACCAATGGCCAGTTTATCTTCACGGCATCGATATAACTTGAGACCTCGTCGACTATGCTAACTGCCTTATCTCCATCAACCACATCCAGGGCCAATACCAAGCGCGTATCCTTCCTCATTGCACGTAAGCTAGCCCTCCAATGATTATTAAACCATCGCAATGATGACCTTGTGATGAGTATCAAAAGGTTCGACTATGGATCTGCAGTCAACGGAAAACACCTGGCAAAAGGATGCGAGCACTGTGTAAATGGATCGAAAATGGTTTTGCTCGTCACAGGCAAATGCAAAACTGGATGTTTTTACTGTCCCGTCTCAGCAGAGAAGAAGGGCAAGAATGTCATATACGCCAATGAGAAGAAGATCTCAGAAATGCAAGAGATCCTCGAAGAAGCCATATCCATGGATGCCACTGGAACAGGCATAACTGGCGGCGATCCCCTGGGAGTTATGGACCGCACCATCAGCATGATAAGGATGCTGAAAGACCACTTTGGAAAGGAGCACCATATACATCTCTACACATCCATGATAGACTTGGAAAAATCGAAAAAACTAGAGGCGGCAGGACTTGATGAGATAAGGTTCCACCCATCTCCATCGATGTGGGATATGATGAATGAGACCACCCTCAAAGATATTGTCGAGACCGTGAACATGGATGTGGGAATAGAAGTGCCAGCAATACCCGGAATGGATTGCGAACTCGATGCGCTCATTAAATATTCGACATCGGTCGGAATAGATTTCATAAATCTGAACGAACTGGAATTCTCCGAAAGTAACTGGGACATGATGGACAAATACGGTTTCGAAATCAAAAACGAGACCTCATCATCAGTGATGGGTTCCGAGGAACTAGCCATTGATCTGATGAAGAAGAATAAGAAGGCTCCGATACACTTCTGCTCCTCGGTTTTCAAAGATGGCGTCCAACTCAGGAAGAGGCTTATCCGCAGAGCTGAACATATCGCAAAGGAATACGAAGTCATAACCGATGACGGAACCATAATAAAGGGGATAGTCTGCACAGATGACCCTGAGTCTCTTATGCATACCATATTAGAACAATACAAAATAGACAAGAGATTAATGTATGCAGATAAGGAAAAAAACCGTTTGGAGATAGCCCCTTGGGTACTGGAGAACATCTCTCACGATCTGGCACATGACTGCTACATAATCGAAGAATACTCTACAGCAGACAGATTGGAAATCGAACGCACACCTCTCAACAGAAAAGGTGAAACGACTAAAGATTCGATGAAAGGATTGTAAGATGTTTCGTAAGAGGTTTGCAAGCATAACGTCCTGAGGGGGGTGCCTTCAGTCCACACTGAGACTCTGGATCTCGTGATGCCTGTTCACGATATCCCTGGCTATGCGAAGATTCTTTCCGGCTTTGCCGATCGCACGTCCCTTGAGTTTGGGATCCACAGTAACGGTTGCGTGAGTTATGTTCCCGCGCTGTTCGATCACGACCTTCTGCGGACTGTATATGTGGAAGACATTCATGACGAACTGCTCCGGATCCTCAGAGTATTCCACGACCTGTATGTTCTTACCGGTCTTGTCCTTCAGTTTTATAACGTGCTCCCCTTTCTTGCCTACGGCAATGTTACCCTGTCCCTTCTCAACAACGAACACTAGTTTGTCATCAACGTCCATACAATCAATCGCATTGGCCTTGGTGATCGATTCGAACAACGCAATGTACCTCAACGTGTCCTCGGTAAGTACGATATCAGCTGCCATATTCTCACAACGTTAAGATGTTAGAGGTACCCTTGTCTATGACTGCCAATGCAGACACGGAGAACGGCTTACCACAAAGAGCTCCTAGCTCCATGTTGTTACCCTCGTAGACATGCGTCCTCACGGTGCTGTCTTTCAACACACTGCTAGGACAGTTCCTTGCAAGGATTATCATCTGGGCCTTGCCTGCCTTCACTGCTTTCTCTGTCTGATCAACGCCGAACTCAACCTTACCGGTCGTTATGGCGGCCTTCAATGCTCTGCTTATATCGATTTTCTCTTCACTCATTCGTTATCCCCCTTCTTCTTGGGTGTGTAAATAAGGTTTACAGCACCGGTACCCAATGTAACCGGTTGCCCCACTATGATGTTCTCGGTGACTCCTTCCAAGTGATCCACCTCTCCGACCATGGCTGCGTGCAAAAGATGCGCGGCAGTAATCTCGAAGGCGGCCCTTGCCAGAACCGAGGACTTCTTTCCAGATACACCATGTCTTCCTATGGCTTTCACATAACCGTCATTGGTCATTAGATCTGCCACCAACATGATGTGCCTGATATCAACATCCAGACCTGCTTCGCCCAAAGTACCCATGGCTTCATGGATTATCGAGTTCCTTGCGGCCTCTATGCCCAGAACATCCGCTACCTCCAGAATACTGTTGGTCATGACGTTCTCCGCATCGACTCCCTCCACTTTGAGGACCTCTTTGAGGTTGCTCCCCTCGGTGACTATCTTCCAGGTTCCCTCCGTATGGGAGAGAACTGCCCTTACTATGCCATCTATGCCCTTTATCTTGGCATTCTTGATTGCATCGTACATTATCTGGAGTCTTTTGAATGATGGTTCATCAGATGTTATCACTATGTCGAAATCGGATTTTTCGACCAGACCGCGAACAGCCTTTACCTTGTTCAGTCTATCAACAATGTCTTCGGTCCTCAAGCCACGGATCTCCATCTTACGGAGATCTGGGACTATTATGAGCCTCATGTTCGTGATATCCGTCTCCACGGAAGCGACGTCCAGGAGAGTGGTCATCTCAATCTCGGAAGCCACATGACGTGCAACACTCTCGTCCTCAGAGGCTATTCCTTTGAGGGGTATATCCATGGAAGGAGTGCTGGGTATGCGTCTTGCATCCACGATCTCTATCAACCTGGGTAGACCTTGGGTAACGTTTATGTTCGCAACTCCTGCATAGTGGAAAGTACGCATGTTCATCTGAGTACCAGGTTCACCTATTGAGTGGGCGGCCATGACTCCTGCGGACTCGTTCTGATCCATCATGTGGGACATGTACATCCTTTCAGCGACCTTTATGATCTTCTCATAGGTATCATCACCGAAATCGGCATCCTTCACGGCGTTTGCGATATCAGAGACTATCTTCATCGGGAGAGGACTCTCATACCTCTCCACGATGCTCATCAGACGCTTCTCGGTGTCTGTGAACACACGGGTATGGAATACTTCCTCCATGGGTTCGACCTTCACATCCTCTGCCGCTTTCTTCGCCTTGATTGATGTGGTCTTACGGACAGCGCGTTTACCGATTTTACTGAGAACAGATTCGGCTTCGTCCTCTGTAAGGCCCAGTTCAACTAATTCCTCCGTACCTGCGGCGCTTATCGCACTCATGGTGTTGTACTTGGTCAGAAGGAGGTTCGAAACCTCCTCGCTGATATCCCTGTTCATCAGTGCCTTAAGAGTATCCTTCTTTGCCAAATCACTCACCTCCGCCGTCGAAGTCCGTATCTATGTCGTCGAACTCCTCGCTCTCCTCTTCTTCGGAATATTCCATCTCGTCCTTCTCTCTAGAACCGTAATCGTCACCGACATCACGCTCATCCGCATGATGAAGGAGGATGTCCGCATCGTCCCCAAGGACTTCTGCAAACATGTCGTCGAGATCTATTGCTTTACCTCTCACAGTCCTGGCAGGATCGACTCCATCCTCACCGTACTTGAACTGTATGACGGTACCTATGGTGTTCCTTACAGTACCATCGGAAGTCAGTTTCAGATCCTCCAATGCGGAAACCAGTCTTCTCTGCATGTATCCTGATCTCGATGTCCTGACTGCAGTATCAACCAGACCCTCTCTACCACCCATTGCATGGAAGAAGAACTCCGTGGGACTCAATCCGGTCTTGTATGAATTGGAACAGAATCCTCTGGCATAGGCGCCGAGGTCTCCCTTCTCGAAATGAGGCAGTGTCCTGTTCCAGTAACCTCTGGAAAGCCTCTCACCACGAACAGCCTGCTGACCGACACAACCGGCCATCTGAGACAGGTTGAGCATCGAACCACGGGCACCAGCCTTGGCCATTATAACAGCTGGGTTGGACATACCGAGATGTTTCCCGGCTATACGTCCTGCCTCATCACGAGCGTCTCCCAACGTCTTCATGACCTCGACCTCCAAGGTCTCTCTTAGGGAGCGACCAGGCATCTGCTCCAAAGTACCATCCTGATATGAATTAACTAGGTCCGAAACCTTGTTTATACATTCCTGGTTGTAGTTGGCAATCTGTAATGCAGCTTCCTCGGGGATATCCTCATCGCCTATTCCAGTACTGAAACCATGGTTCATCAGTGCGCCCAAAGCCAACCTAGTGACCTGGTTGATGAACTTACATGCACGGTCGGAACCGTAATCACGAGCGATACGGTCAAGGATCTTGCCCTTGCTGTTACCTATTGCTTTCGTATCTATGGTACCGCAGAGCAACTGTCCTCCGCGGATCTTCACATAAGCATCATAGGGACAGTCTTCCTTCTTACATCCTCCCAATTTGCAATTCTGACAGATGTTAGCTTTGAATGTTGTGCGGAAATCCTCCGGCAGTACGATCGAGAACAACTGTCTCCCGGTCCAATACTTCTCCCCATTCTCATCCAGGAACGGTTCTGGAATCTCCACATCATCCAACTTGGAAAGGATGTTCATAGCTTCGAACATGTCGAAATGGGGGTTCCCGTGTGTCAGGAAGTAGGCACCAGTTATGTGATCGTGTATAGCCCCGATTATAGGACCTCCGTACCTTGGTGACAATATGTTCTCCTGCACCTGCATCAGTATGCGGGCCTCTGCACGTGCCTCATCACTCTGGAGCACATGGAGGTTCATCTCATCACCATCGAAATCTGCATTGTACGGCGGACAATCGCAGAGATTGAACCTGAAGGTACGTCCCGGCATTACCCTCACACGGTGCGCCATCATGGACATCCTGTGCAGAGAAGGCTGCCTGTTGAAGAGGACAACGTCCCCATCCATCAACTGTCTCTCCACCGAATAGTCTATGTCTATGTTTTCAGCAACCTCTGCGGCATTCCTCTCGGTGACCCTTATCCTCCTTCCGTCAGGCCTTATGACGTAGTTGACTCCGGGAAGGTAATTTCCCTCATCTCCCGGTTCAGGTCCGCGAGCAACCATCTCCTTGATCTTGTCGATGTTGTGCTCACTTATGTGTACAGGCACCGTGAGCTCTCTTGCTGCCCTTATAGGTATACCTACATCATTGATCGACAGTAGAGGATCAGGGGATATGACCGTACGAGCCGAGAAATTCACACGCTTTCCGGAAAGGTTGGATCTGAAACGACCTTCCTTACCCTTGAGCCTCTGTGCGAGCGTCTTAAGCGGACGCCCCGACCTGTGTCTGGCCGGCGGTATTCCCGAGGTCTGGTTATCGAAATACGTTGTTACGTGGTACTGTAGAAGTTCCCAGAGATCCTCCACAATCAACTGAGGAGCTCCTGCATCACGATTCTCTCTCAACCTCTGGTTTATCCTCAGAACATCCACTAGCTTGTGTGTCAGATCATCCTCTGATCTGTCACCGGAATCTAGAGTTATGGAGGGTCTTACCGTCACAGGCGGAACCGCCAGCGCCGTCAACACCATCCATTCTGGCCTGCATGTAGCTGGGTCCATACCCAGAGTGACAAGGTCCTCATCAGAGATGCGCTCCAATCTCTCACGTACCTCTTTGGGGGTGAGTTTGTGGTTGTCGTCGACCTCTCTGAAGGTTGTGGGTTTATCGAGTTTTATCTTTATCTGCTCTGCACCGCAGTATGGGCATATGCCCTTGGTAGACGCATCCTTTGCAGTCGCCTTCGAGAAGTTCTTGACGTCGATGGTTCCTCCTCCGAGGTCCCTCATCTCATCCATGTCCCTCATACGTTCCTGGATCTGATCGGGCGAAAGCATCAACCTACCGCAAGAGCGGCACGTGCTTTCCAGCATCATCTTGATATCCTTGATGAAACCGACGTGTATCACAGGCATGGCGAGATCGATATGCCCGAAGTGACCTGGACATTCATCCACCTTGCAACCACAAGTCTTACAACGGAGACCGGGTTCTATGACTCCCATATGAGGATCCATAAGACCCATCTCTATAGGGTATCCCTCGTCGTCGTACGTGTCTGCGGTTATTATCTTGGTGGCAGACATTTTCCTGATCTCCTCCGGGGAGACACAGGAGAACTTGATCGAACCTATTCTCTTGGTGATTCCGCGCATCATGTCAAATCCTCCAGCTGAAGTCTCATGGCAACACCCAGTGAAAGTAACTCATCCATCAGCAGCTTGAAAGCATACGATGTCTGGACTAAGTGGATGTTGGTGTTGTTCTTACATACGGGACAGTACAGCGAACCGTGCCTGTCCATAATGGCTATGTGACCACAGTTCGGGTTACCGCAGATGTATTGTTGCGTACCGTCAGATTCGTCGAGCAGACGGTCTTTGATAACCATTGCAGCACCGTGTCCTATCAAACAGTCACGCTCCATTTCTCCGAATCTTAGACCACCCTGTCTGGAACGTCCTTCCGTAGGCTGTCTAGTCAGTATTTGGACGGGGCCTCTGGATCTCACATGCATCTTACCACTTACCATGTGGTGCAGTTTCTCGTAGAAGATAACTCCGGTATAGACCTCCGTCTGAATCATACGTCCGGTCCTTCCGTCATACATGACTTCTTTACCGTTACGGCTGAATCCATTCCTTACAAGACCGTCGCGTATGGACTCTTCCCTCTCTCCCGAGAAGGCTGTACCATCAACAATGCGGCCCTCCATGGAACCGACCTTACCAGCTATCATCTCAAGAACGTGCCCTATAGTCATACGTGAGGGTATACCATGAGGATTTACCACCAAATCCGGGGTTACTCCCTCGGCAGTGAACGGCATATCACATTGATCTACCAACCTGCCTATGACACCTTTCTGACCGAACCTGGAACAGAATTTATCACCCAACTCGGGTATCCTCTCGTCCCTCACTTTTACACGCACGAGCCTTGAACCGTTCTCCGACTCCGTTACCATCACGGAATCCACATATCCCTTCTCACCGGGCCTTACAGTAACCGATGTCTCCCTCCTCTTCTGAGGAGTCAGGAAATCCGTCTCCTCCTCGAGGAATCTGGGAGGAGATGTCTTACCGATCAGGACATCGCTACCTGTAACCATCGATTCGGGCGATATTAAACCGTCCTCGCCCAGTGATGCATACGCCATATCCGCACGGGCTCCCATTATGTCGGGGGAGGGTATTTCGAAGTGATCCTCCTGACCTCCAGGATAACGACGCTCCTCTGCACGGTAGGATCTCATGAATGTGGATCTGCCCAGACCTCTCTGAACAGAGCTCTTGTTCATCACAAGAGCATCTTCAATGTTGTAACCATGATACGATAACACAGCTATACAGAAATTCTGACCAGCTGGCCTGTAGTTGTATCCCATGAAATCCATGGTCTGTGTCTGAACCATTGGTACTTGGGGATAATGCATTATGTGCCCCCTAGTATCAGGCCTTATACGGTAGTTTGCCGCAGGAATACCCAATGCCTGTTTAGCCATTCCGGCACCCATCGTAACACGGGGTGCAGAGTTGTGCTCTGGATACGGAACGACTCCTGAAGCCACACCTAGGATGACCATCGGATCAACTTCCATGTGAGTGTGCTTACGCGTAATCAGAGACGGAATTGCCATCTCTTCACCGCACCATCTGCACCTTATTATGGCATCTCCCTCTTTACCGGGATTCATCCAGTCCACATCAGTGGGGGATAACGCATGGTGACAGTGCTCACACCTGGTAGGTACCTCGAACGGACTTACCAGTACCAATGCATCCTCTTCTTCCTCAGCATCCACCCATTCCACGACACCTTCGCTGAAGAGATCATTCCACGAGATCTTGCCCTCACGAATTCCCTCGAGATGCTTTCTGCTCAGTGCAGTCCTTCCGTCATTGAGGATGAGCAATGGACGCCTGAGACGCCCTTCATCACAGTTGATTATGATCTCACCCATGTCCTCATCGAAACGTATGTTGACACCGTCGTGGAGACGCCCTATCCTTCTGTTGTCCCTAACACGGGATACGAATCTCTCTGCGTCGGGAGTGGTACCCACCAAGTCTCCGTTGACATAGACACGGACTCCCCCATCCTTGACCGACATCAGATCGTAATCACTCTTCAGCAATGCCCTGAGTTCACCCTCCGGGTAACCTTCGGACACATCTATTATCAGCGCAGCATTCTTCACCAGACCGCAGTTCTGACCTTCCGGAGTCTCGGACGGACAGAGTCTTCCCCACTGTGTGGGGTGCAGATCACGAGCCTCGAAATGAGGCTGGCTTCTGGTAAGGGATGATGTAATCCTCCTGAGATGGGACATTGATGACATATTGGATGTCCTGTCTAGAAGCTGTGACACTCCAGCACGTCCCCCAACCCAGTTACCTGTGGCCAAGGCATGAAGCAACTTGTGCGTGAGTAGATCGGGCCTTATCGAAGATGCTATATTGATGTCCGATTTCTTCCTTCCCCAGTTTCTTTCCAACTGGTATTTTAAATCCTTCATGAGGCTACTGAAACTCGTCCTGAATAGATCCTCCATGAGATCTCCAGACAATTTGAGCCTCTTGTTGGCGTAATGGTCCTTGTCGTCCTCTTTCCTCTTCTTGAGTGAAAGTTCCAAAACGGAACGTGCTATACGTCCAAGGAATATTGCCTTCTTCATGCGGTCTTCCGACGTGTCCCCAAGGTGGGGTAACAGAGACCTGTCGAGTATGGATTCGACTTTCTTCGTCCTGTACTCCTTTGCCTGACCGGCCGCAAAATTCCTCTCGAGGAAGAGTATCGCATCCTCGGTTGTGTGGTATCCGTTAGGAGAGAAGTTCTTCTTGTCCAATGAAGCTTCTATGTTTGCATAGACGATGTTGGCCATCTCCTCATCTGACACGATTGTATCGTAAATGTCCTTATCGGATTCCATCCCAAGAGCCTTCATAAGGGCAATGAGCGGAATCGAACCTGAGGCCACTGGCACTGAGACCATGACCATACCATCCTTCTTCTTCTCTACGAGGGTCAGTGCACGGTAACCATCCTTCTGGGAGAAAACTTTGGCTATTTCAACTGCCGCACCGTATTTCTCGTTGTACTCCACCATTATCCTGTTAGGCGCCAGATCCTCAAGGGTTATCAGAACCCTCTCTGTACCTCCGATGATAAAGTAACCTCCGGGTTCACGGGGATCCTCCTTCTGTTTAACGAGTTCCTGAGAATACTCTTCCTTGCTTATGGTACGCTCGAGGTGAGATTCCATGACCTCCATATTGAGATTGCATCCACGGGATTTGACCATCATGGGCAAGTCACCAACATGGACCCAGCCACCATTCTCAACATTTTCGATCTCGACACCGTCTTCGTATATCTCAAAGTGCACATACACAGGAGACATGTAGTTGAGATTCCTGAGCCTCGCCTCCATTGGAGTGAGCTCATGGCTGTAGCCATTCGCTTCCATTACGGTCGGTTGGTCTACTCTGATAGTAGGCTTAGAGGTGGGATCGATCATTCCGTCCTCATTCCTCTTCCTGCCGATGTGTATCTCTATGTTTCTGCCACCCGTACGTTCTGGATCGAGGACTATGACACCACGCTGGGCATCATCCGTCGGCACCCTTATGTCGTCAACTATCCTCTGCATCCTGCTGTTAGGATTGGAGGCAGATGCTAGGAAATCATCAAACGATGAGATATGATGGTTGACGATATTCCTCTCGGTAAAATACAGTTTTACTAAATCCCTCAAAAAATCACCCTTTGGTCACGAGCCTATAGGCAACGAACTCCTGTGCTGTCTCACTTTTTCTGACGATCTTGATAATGCGACCTTCCGCGATAGGGCCGTATATGCTCTCCAAGACCTTGATGCCTGCATCGCTGTTCCTTATCTTTGGAAGCTGATCGCGAGTCATCCCCATTTTAGTGAGTATGTCCTCGGCCTCTTCCTCAGACAGCAAATGATGCTCAGGCACCAACATATGCTTGAGAACGTTGAACGAGATATTGTCTGATACCAAATGATTCACCTGCCAAATGCCCCGCTGCCGGTCAACGGGAAATACGTCTTAAGAATTATGCCAGTAGCTACTTTGTTCCTCATACTTGATCCGCCGTTCGATCGCTCATGAAGAAACCAGCGGGCCTGAAGGGATTCGAACCCTTGACCACCTGATTAAAAGTCAGATGCTCTACCTAGCTGAGCTACAGGCCCATGGATATCTTAAAGCTTGTATTTTGAGAGGAACCTTTCATCATATATAATACCTCCTAAAACATGTCCATACCGATACATGAAAATAATCGGAAAGGCCTTCAACACATGACGATTAAGCCCTATAATGTGCGGTATTTCCGCATTGTACATTTATTCATAGCAACTACAAAGATTTGCCGTCGAATATGATAAACTAAAAACCTCGAAAAGTGGTTGCAAATCGATAACTGAAAAATCATGAAAGAAGGGACGACTAATGGATGACAGGATACTGACAGAAGAAATCATTGGTAAAAAAGTCGAGACTGCAGGAGGTCAGACTATAGGCACATTATCCGACATAGTACTAGATTGCGAAGACGGCTCGATAAAATACCTCCTTGTAAAAACAGTTGGCTCGGTGATAGAAAACGCACACCGTATAGACGAAGAAGGAAGGTTGGTGGTCTCCACAAAACGTATGAGACTGGAAACGGGTAAAATCGTCATAAACTGAGATCCTTTACCATATATGGTGCCTCCAGAACATATCCCAACATCCTGTAATATCCCCTTACGCCTACACCGCTGGTTATCCTGACTCTGGTCTTTCCATCACGCAAAGCCAGTCTCTCGGCCTCCGCGACCAGCTCCTTCCCAAATCCCCGGTGCTGCCAATCCTCGCCCTCGGCACCTATAGCCGTTATCTTACCAAATACCTTGAGTTCACGTATAGTAGCAGTGTCTGTTGAATCAGTCCTCAGGCGCACATAACCAACAAGCGAATCCTCATACTCAATCTGTATGAATCTCTCCAATCCCCCACTGGCTTCATATTCGGTAATATCCATGGACAGCAACTCTGGATCCTTCAGAACTACGCCTGTATGGCCCACCTCGCGACATCTTATGCAACGACAACTCCTTCCTGTTTTTTCCATATGTTCCTGCACAAGCTGCCTTATGTTAGATTTCAATATGCCGGCAGATATCTGAGGTACAGGAATATCCCTTTGTATGCGCTGTATGCGAACATACTCCGGCACCTGCGATTTCATCTTCGATAACAACTCCACTGCCGTATCAACATCCAACGGAACATATTCGCACGCCTTCCACATATCATACAACTTGGTGCCTTTTATTACCAATGTGGGATAAAATTTCAACATGTCTGGACGAAAATCAGAATTGGAGAACAACCTCTTGAAACAACTGAGATCATTCTCAGGACTGGACCCTGGCAAACCCGGCATGATGTGATAACAGACCTTAAGACCGTGATCCTTACATGCCTTGGTAGAATCTATGATTTCCTTCACCCCGTGTCCGCGATCCACCTTGGCCAACACCTCATCATCCAATATCTGGACACCCAGCTCCACCCTGGTAGCCCCCAGACTCATAGCAGCTTCTATCTCCCTGTCTCCGAAAACATCCGGACGTGTCTCCACCGTCAGCCCTACACACCTGTGCAGTGCGGATTCATTCAAACCCTGCGCATCTTTGACCGTCTCCGAATCGACACCGTTCATGGCATCGAAACATCTACGTACGAACCATTCTTGATAACCCCAATCTCTGGATGTGAACGTACCGCCCATTATTATGAGGTCTATCTTGTCCGTCTTGTGCCCTATTTCGGTCAACTGCTTTATCCGATCGAGAACCTGCCTGTACGGATCAAATTCGTTTCTTTCAGCCCTCCTGGCAGCAGGTTCCTTGCCTGTATAGGATTGAGGCGAACCGTTATCTACTCCGCCGGGACAATACGCGCATTTTCCATGAGGACATGGGAAGGGAGAAGTCATGACCGCCACCACCGCCACTCCGCTGCTGGTCCTCATAGGTTTCTTTATCAGGAACGGCTCGAGTAACTTACGATCCTCCGGGACCACATCATGCAATATCTCCGAATTAGGAGGAATACTCTCCAAACCCATGCTGCGACACAACTTCAATTTAAACTTCTGAAGTTCCTCGCGATCGATAATCCTCCCGTCTTTGACCGCATTTATGACCTGTATATTGAATTCCTTGACCATCGCCGATCAACTCATTCCCTTTGAGCCTTGGCAATCACTTGGAAATGATCCACTGTCTTCCGGTAGCTGTCCATGGCCATACTAACATTCGCCTCTGTGAAACTCCAAGCCTTCGAAAGATCGCCATACCTTATACGGTAACCTTTTCTGACCGCACCATCAAACTCCACATCGACACTCTCCAGAAGATCCATGGATTTCAGTTTATTGATGTGCCGGTATATTGTCGGCTTTGTTGTACCCAGAAGAGATGCCAGTTCCTCTACGGCCCAAGCCTTGTTCATATTACCCATCAGGTAATCCATGAACAGACGATACGGCACACTGTCCCTCACGCTAGTAGCAGATGTCTTAGGATCATATCCCTTCGGAATATACCCAATCTGCATCAGAAATGTCTCAGCAACCACATCAATATCTGAAACCGCACTCATAGGCGTATTGCTGACGACCTGCAATTCGAACAGTATAACAACTCCTATCCATGACATGAATTAAGGTGTTATATTAATTTCCTTTACTCCCAAATGAATAACATACGGATTTCGATGATCATATGATATTCTTCATCGACTCCAGCGCTTGTATCACACTGTCGTACGGCATAACGGGAGAAACCGGTATAGATATTATCTTCTCGACCGTCGGAGCAATTATGGGTGCACAGACTATGGCAACGGCACCGTCACGCTCCGCGCGAACCGCCGCAATGATTGCATCCTCGACAGTACTTATAGCGTACTCCCTTATAGCTGCCTTGCTACTCTGCAACTCCACAGTCTTGGGCATGCCCTCCATGAATCTGGAAGATGCTATAACCGCAACAAACCTCTCATTCTCTACATTGTAGAGCATCCTGAGGACCTTTATTATCTGCCTGACAGTCCTCAAATTGGGTTCACGTTTCTCCTCGAGTATCTTGTACATGGTGCTCTGGGATATGTTTGAAATCTGACAGAACTCGCTCAGGGACATCTCCAACTCCTCGCTGAGTATGTTCTTGAAAGATTTCTGGAAGCCGCCTTCCTCGCGGAGCATATTCGATATCAAATCCTCTACTGTCATTTACTCCTCTTGAGATAATCCGCTACGGACAAACCCGCCACAGCTCCCTGCCCGACGGCTTTCGCAACCTGCCAAGGCTTGCCAGTAACATCACCACATGCGAATACACCTGGAACACTGGTCATACAGTTATATGAGACCTTTAGCGTATCATCCACCTCAGGCATGACTCCCATATCCATCGCCAGATCAATCGAAGATCTAGCACCTAGCTCTATGAAGACACCGTTAACCTGAATCGTCGACCCATCTTCCATGATAACCGAGGTCACCTTGTCCGTGCCTTCAATACTCAATGGACGCACATTCAGTACCTTGACCCCTGCTGTAGCAACACGGGACATAAGCGACTCATTCACATCCGGATTCTTAAGGGACCAATAAACCTCTGACGCATACTTGGTCATGAACTCTGCTGAAATCGCGGCTTCGGACTCGTCACCGATTACCATCACTGGTACACCCTTGTAGAAATTACAGTCGCATACCGCACAGTAACTCACACCCTTACCGAACAGCTCTTTCTCTCCAGGAACTCCGAGTTTTTTCCTGGAGATGCCCGTTGCCAATATAACAGACTCTGCATCAACCACCTCCCCTGATTCAAGGGTAATTGAGAATCTACCGTCATGAACCTCAGCGGAAACGGCATTGGCCCGAATTATACTCGCCCCGGAAGACCTGGCCTGATCCATACCTACCTTCAGCATCTTCTCTCCATCCATCGGACCAGAAACACCGAAGTAGTTCTCGATATGCGCACCATATAATGCACTTCCCGATTCCTTTCCTACGACAAGGGTCGTAACTTTCTTCCTTGCAGCATGAATAGCCGCCTGTAGACCTGCCGGTCCCATCCCGATTACCAGAAGATCGACGTTCATTTTCCCTCAGATTGAATTGAGATATGCGATTATGTCCTCTTTGGGTCTAAGACCGACAAGCGAATCCACGTGCACCTTATCCTTGAAAATTAACAGCGTCGGAATCGCACTTATGGAGAATCTTATAGCTATCGCGTTGTTTTCATCTGTATTTAACTTTGCAACACCGACCTTGCCCTTCAACTCTTCCGAAAGCTCCTCTATTATTGGACCCATCCTCTTACACGGCCCACACCAAGGTGCCCAGCAATCAATGACTGCGACCTTGTTTTCTTCGATAAACTTATCAAAATTACTGTCTTTCAATTCTGTGACCACTAACTCACCTTGTTCGTTATCGTCATAACAGGTTATATAATTTTATTGGTATCACAATACCAGAGTACATGCTCAACAAAATAGATGACCTCAAAGGTATGGAGATTTACACTCCTTCGGGAATCTTCGTAGGCATCGTCAACGATATAATACTGGATCTCCCCAACATGAGAGCATACGGAATCCTCGTAGAGAGAATCAATCCGATTCTCGCTGAGGAAAATATTTCCATTTCCATACCTTTCAGATGGATCATGAGCATAGGAGATGTGATAATCTTGAATACATTTCCGGAGAATCGTATTCATGCAGACGTCACTGGATATCTTTCAAATGTGGATATTCGCCGATAATGCTGGGAATAGTGTCTAGATCTCCACCGTATAAGCTAGATAACTCGATATGAAGTGCTTCTATGCGGTTAGCTCCGCGGTCAGCTCCCTTGCTCCGCAGTTTATTGACCGAGTAAGTATGTGGCACTACACGATTGTCACTCACCATATTGTCTGCGTGCGCGACAATTTTCTCCTCGATAGTATCTGGCATATAATCTCCGGGCGGAAGCCCCAATTCCAAGATGTCCTCATCATCCAAACCAGCACCTGTATGCTTCCTGACAATTTCAACCAGTTCATTAGGTAATCCCATATTACGAATCATCTCAGAACCTACGTAGGCATGCATTATAGAATGATCAACAGACCTCCCTATGTCGTGCAATAAAGCACCTGCCACGACCAAAGACCTATCCGCAGAAACTATACCATCGACCATTTTCTCGGCAACGACTCTCACGGTACAACAATGAACAACCACGCGTCTTTTGCATCCTGCATCGAACAGTATGTCGATGCACTCAGAATCACTCGGAAGGCTTGTTGACAACTATCTTCCCCCTTTCTGCAGGAACGACTGCCATCTGACCATCACGATCCTCATACAGAGCCTTTCCTTCCGTGAACCTATCGAGAAATATCGCGAGTGCAGCAATCTCCGAATGCGGCTGGTTTCCCACTGATATGTTGAAGTCCGCGCGCTCATAAACCTCGAATGGGACCTTTTCCGCACCGACTATGACCATTATATCCTCGTCACGCGGTATCTTGGGCAACGCATCGTTCAAGGTTTGACCGTACATAGTCAGGTGAACCACCTTACCCTCAAAGTTTTGCAAGGCCTGCTTCCAAGTTACACCGGTCTTTATGGTATAATCTCCGCCGAATCTCTCAACCACGCTGTGAATATTGTCTTCCAGTTTGGGATCCTCTGTATCAACATATATCCCTTTAGCACCAAGAGCTCTAGAAGACAAAGCAACATGGGTGGTAACACGCTTATCCCTTTCAGGACGATGCCCGATACGCATTATCCAGATCTCTGACATCTTACTCTTCTCTTATGAGTTCGATCCTGTGACCGCGGTAATCCATCTTTACAGACCTGCGAACTAGGCTCTTAAGCATCGTGGATGAGAGGCCGAGAGCTTCAGCGACATCTCCTGAGAATCTGCCCTCCTTACCAACCTGTTCCAAAATCTTGCCTTCAATATCCGCATACTCGCTGCTGCTCATCATTGCGGCAGCTAGTACATCACTGATTTCGTAGACTGGCCATTGCGCGTTTATGTTAAAAGAAGTATAATATGTATGATAGGATTTTTCAGGATAATTTCCGTTTGTAGAGAGCCAACGTGTTTCAACGAGCTTCATCTTTTCAAAAAAGATAATCGCGTCCCTTCCTTCAGGACCGAATTTTTTCTCGATCTCGTCGGCAGTTTTCCATTCTAAGGTCACCTCTTTCAGTACGTCCCTTTTAATGGGTGTGTCAACCGATCTGAGCATCGGGACGAGCTCGGACGGTTCGTTGATGACCTTAATCCTATTCATAGGGTAAGGTTCATGGCCTAGTAAGTATATAATGTCTTCTTAGAGCCAAAGCCTATCAAAGATCCCTTTTTCAAACCTTCTGCGATAAGCTTTATTAATACATAGTCATTTGGGGCTTCAATGGCAAAAGATAAGCCCTTGGAGTTGAGGTGGCAATGTCTGAACTGCTACAAAGTCTACAAAGGACCGGATGCAGAGCAGAAAGCTCTAGACTGCTGTGGATCATTCACACAGGGATGGTGGGCCAACTACTCCAAATGGGGAAAGCAGAAGTGGTATGGCCGTTAAGGCCCCTTTCAACCAAACAGGCAATGATGGTTTCAATGGACCGTTAATTTTTCATTGTCGAGATGTAATTAGAATTATCTAGCCGTATGTCGTTGGTGGCTATATGCCAGAGGATTGCACCAAAATGTTCACTAAAGCCATCGAAGAAATGGATTTAATGGAAAGACATATCGAGATGCTAAAAATAACAAAAGCCTATCAGCCAGTAGGAATCATAAGACTGTCGGAGATTCTCAACATACCGAAACATAAAGTCCGCTACTCACTGAGATTGCTAGAGCAGGAAGGATTGATTGTGGCGACCGCTGAAGGCGCGATGATAACAGAGAAGTACAACCAGTTTCTTGATGAACTTTCTATACACTTAGATAAACTCGATAAAAAAATTGACGAAATCAGATCGGAAATCAACAGCATGAACGATAGTAATTAATATGACTCCGTCATTCGCAACCATGAAGCCGTCGTAGCTCAGTAGGTAGAGCGTGTGACTGTTAATCACAAGGTCCTCGGTTCAAATCCGTGCGACGGCGCCATACGATACAATTTTTGAAGTATTGAATTAACGTTTTCTACAATGATGCCACACAACCGTGGACGGAACGATCTGAGACGAGTGGCAATTCGATACGAGAGTAACTCGAACAGTCGATTTTCAAGTGAAATACGACCCATTCCCTCGATAGTTTTTTATGTCACCCCTCTCTAACCCTGTGTAAGGGCTCATAGCTTAGACAGGTAGAGCGCCCGGCTCATAACCGGGTGGTCGCCGGTTCAAATCCGGCTGGGCCCACCACCGGCCATAATTCTAATCGTGACAGGAATGTCAATTTTATTACCAGGCACCTCTTCAAAAGCCTTAATATATGTTCGTGCCTTCTGCCTACCTATTATAAGAGCCTATTGTACATAGAGACGTGGGCTTCTTACCCGAAAAAGAGGTAGAATTGAAATGAAAATGCCGCGTATCCAGAAGGAGCTTACCGCCTGTCTCCAGTGTGGTTACTGTATAAGCGTCTGTGAGGCACACAACCAGACGCCTTGGGAATCAGTAACGCCCAGGGGAAAAATATACTATCTGAATCAACTTACCCAGGCCGACGGTTTGGATAAGCTTTTGAAAAGAGAGGTCTCACTCAACCCTTACTTCGTGGATGCAATGTACAAATGTACCGGATGCGGCAATTGTGAAGTCGTATGTCATGCACAAATATCCTTGGTAGAGTTATGGGAAACCGTGAGAACTTGGCTTGTTAAAGAAGGCGTAGGCCCTATGAAAGCACATGACGGTATGATGAGGAAAGTTGCTGAATACCACAATCCTTACGGGGAACCTGACTCCAAGAGAGGAGACTGGTGGCCCTCTGACGTCCCCAAGGCCGATGTGCCCGATGTAATCTTCTTCGCAGGATGCACTGGATCCTATAGACAGCAGGGCATACCTCAGAACGGAGTACGCATACTTGCTAGAGCCGGTGTAAAAATGAACATACTCGGAAAGGACGAATGGTGTTGTACATCGCCTCTCCTGAGAACCGGAAACGATCAGTATTCACTTCCTTGCGCGGAAAAAATTGTCGAAAAAGCCGATGGCATGGGTGCGAAGGACATGGTTATGACATGTTCAGGATGTTACAAAACCATATCCACAGATTTCGGAAAATACTACGCAAAGGTAGGACAGAACGTATACCACTTCTCACAATACGCAGAGATGCTGATAAATGAGAGAAAACTGCCCTTGAACAATGAATTCAAGGCAAAAGTCACATATCATGACCCTTGCCATCTCGGAAGACACATGGGTATCTTCGATCCACCCAGAAACGTCCTTAAGAAAATTAAGGGAATAGAACTCGTCGAAATGGAGAAATCTAGAGAGAACTCAAGATGCTGCGGTGCCGGTGGAGGATACAAGAGCCAGTACAATGATTTCGCGGTTAACGTCGCTGTGGAAAGAATCAGAGACGCCGAAGCCACAGGTGCGGAGATACTGGTAACGTGCTGTCCGTTCTGTGTGACAAATCTCTCACAAGGAGCGGCCAAAATAAAATCCAAAATCAAGGTCATGGACCTTTCAGACATCCTCTTGCAGGTTACCGCTCCGAAAGTAGAGGAGCCCAAAAAAGAGAGCTGCCCCCCTGCGAATCAGGAAGCGAAAACCGCACGAATTCAGCCAACGATTCCAGAAAAAACGGTCCCTAACACTATATCATACGAAAAAAAATCGGACCCTGATGTAGGTGATAACGTAGAGAATCCTGTCGAAAAATTCGTAGATGAGTTTACAGACAACTCGCCGAGTGCACTCGTTAGAAGAGCCGCGTGGAACAAGGGATTGAGATGTCGTAAAGATTACGGTGAATACAATATTCCTATTGCGTTCGTCAAGGCAAAAGTCGCTGTATTCTTACTCAACGAAGGTGCTGTGGAAAATATAGTACGTGATGCCATCACTGCCGATGGATGGACTATACTAACATTCAAGACCGAAGACGTGACCGATGGAGAAGAACAGGCATCCATGATAAATTCAACAGTAAAAGAATGCCTAAGAGCTCAGAGGAAGCAGAAGAGAAAGTGAACATTTAAACAAACCTCTTACACACACATTCATGTCGATTAAAGGTATCTCGTCCGAACTTATCCAGGTTCTGAATGACAGAGGTATCACTAGTTTAACAGAACCTCAACAGGATGCAATACCTAAGATATCCCGTGGAGATAACTTGTTGTTGGTGGCTCCCACCGGAATAGGAAAAACAGAGGCTGCCCTGATACCAGTACTCGATAAAATTTTCAAAGATAAATCCAAGAAGGGGATAAGATGCATATACATCACGCCTCTGAGGGCCCTTAACCGCGATATGCTCAAGAGGATAACGGAATACGGTGACGCACTGGACATAAGCGTCGGCGTAAGACACGGAGATACACCACAAGCAGAAAGAAACAGACAATCACAACATCCTCCTGACATTCTGATAACCACTCCAGAAACCATGCAGATACTATTTACTGGTAAACGGCTAAGAGAATCACTGAAAAATGTGGAATATGTCATAATAGACGAAATACATGAACTTGCAAACACCGAGAGAGGCGCTCAACTAAGTGTTGCTTTGGAAAGACTGGTGGCAATATCCGGAGAATATCAAAGAATCGGATTATCTGCCACTGTAGGAAACGTAGAGGACATACGCGGATACCTCTCTGGCGTAGGAAGAAAGGTGGTCGTATCTGAAAACGACACTCACAGGGATTTCGACATAAGAGTCGAATGTCCCGAACCATGTGAAAATGAAACTCTGTTAGACAGGCTACAAGGTGATTCCGATATACTGGGCGTCATGGTTAGAGCAAAAGATCTGATAGATGAGAGCCGATCAACACTTTTCTTCGTAAACACACGTGAAACGGCAGAATGGCTTGCTGCAAGGTATCACCTATGGGATGAGAACATATCCATTGACGTTCACCATGGATCTCTGTCCAAAGAGAACAGGATGGATATGGAAACACGTTTCAAAAATCAGGAAATAAAGGCCTTGATATGCACCTCATCCCTAGAACTAGGAATAGATATAGGATCTGCAAATTTGGTCATACAGTACAATTCTCCGAGAGAGGTTTCCCGCATGATACAACGTGCGGGCCGTGCGGGCCACAGAATCGGTGAGAAGATCAGATCAGTAATATTGGCAACCGCCCCGGATGAAATTGCAGAAGCCATGGTCGTGGCCAGAAGATCGGATGCCAAAGAGATTGGATATATGCCGGGAAGAAAATGCCCGCTTTCGGTTCTTGCCAATCAGATTGTCGCCATAACCATGAGTGGAAGAACAACCAGAGATGTAGCCTTCGGATGGATCAAGAGATCAAAACCTTTCCAGGAATTGACAAGAGAGGTGTTTGATTCTGTCATCGAACAGCTAAAAAGCATCAAAATGTTATTCGAAGGAGAAGATGGACTCTACCGTTCAAGAAAAGGAATGGACTATTTCTACAATAACATCTCGATGATTCCCGACGAGCGTGTCTTCCTTATAAGGGATGTGACAACAAGGGGCATAGTGGGATCCCTGGATGAGAGTTTTGTTGCAACCTTTGCCGAACCATTCGCCATGTTCATCGCCAAAGGCCGTACATGGCGTATAATCGAAATGCGCGAAGACGAAATACTTGTAGAAGAGACAAAGGATGTGGGATCGGTACCCTCCTGGGTCGGTTCAGACATACCAGTACCATTCGAGGTGGCTATGGAAGTCGGCAGAATGCGCAGACTACGCAACTTCGATAGATACCCGGGAGATGAAAGATGCTACGAACATATCAGTAATTATCTGAAGGATCAGGAAGAGAAATGGCCCGTACCTGATGATACCCAGATAACAATAGAAACGGGAGATAGACTGGCTATAGTGAACTGCTGTTTTGGTACCAAAGTCAACGAAACATTGGGCAAGATTTATTCCGCATTGCTCATGGCACGTCTTGGAGAAAGTATAGGAATAACAGTAGACCCGTACCGGATAATATTGGAACTTCCCCGTAATATCGATAAAAAAACACTCACAGATACATTCCTTTCTATAAAACCAGGAACCATTGAAGCGTTGGCAAGAATCACGATTGTCAATTCCACATACTTGAAATGGAGATTTGTCCACGTCGCTAAAAAATTCGGAATAATCGAGAAGAATGCAGATCACCGTTTCATGAATTTCTCCAGACTGTTCGAAATGCACAACGGTACGCCAGCATATGATGATGCTGTCAATCTGGTACTCTATGAGGATTTAGACATAGATAACACCGAACTGGTGGTATCGAAGATATATGAAGGTAAGATAAAGGTTGAAAACTGCGGCCTTTCCCCGATAGGTCTTGAGGGCATAACCAGATCCAAAGAACTCATGCAACCGATCCGTGCAGATCATACGATACTCATGGCATTGAAAAAAAGACTGAACGATGAACTGCTGTATGCTTCATGCATCAACTGCGGATCTCAATGGAGACTACGTGTATCGGATGCCCCCAAACGTATAATCTGCTCCAAATGCCAAGGCAGGATGATTGCACTTTTGAAGAGCTATGAGCGCGAATCCCTGCACAATGTCAAAGCTGGTGCAGATGATGAGAAACAGAAAAAAGAGAAACAGAGGATCATGCGTAACGCCAACTTAGTCAATGAGTACGGAGGAAGGGCCGCAATAGTCTTGGCAGGCAGAGGTATAGGTCCCGACAGCGCTTCGAAGATACTCCGTACGATGCATGTGGATGAGGATGACCTCCTCAGGGACATCATGAATGCAGAGATACTTTACGCCAAGACGAAACGCTTCTGGGACTAATCAAATGTTCACACCTTTCTTCTTGAATTCCGGTTCATCTTTTTCGTCAGTCAGTGTCTTGAGCTTTACCCTGTGGGCGGCTAGGAATCCTTTGGAGATTACATACACCTCCGAAGAAGTATCACGTGATGCCGCAGGAGAGTATACTTTCACTGATTGGAATCTCTTATCCAGTTCTTTCAATAAGGAATCCATCATATCGCCCATAAAAACCTTGCACACCATTTTTCCATTCTTCTTCAAAACACGATCACATACATCGACTGCAAACATGCACAAATCGATAGACCTCGCATGATCTGTAGAATAATGGCCTGCGATGTTCGGAGCCATATCCGAAAGGACCACATCAGCCTTACCTCCAAATGTGTCCAATAATTCTATCATCGTCTTATCCTCGGTTATGTCTCCGATTATGGTGACAACACCTTCAAGTGGCCTTATATACCGCAGATCCACACCTACGACTTTTCCAGAATCACCCACACGTTCCTTGGCAACCTGTAACCAACCACCAGGACACGCACCCAAATCAACAACAGAATTCCCCTCTTCGAAAATATCGAAGCGGTCATCTATCTGCATGAGCTTGAAGGATGCCCTAGACCTGTAATTCATCTTTTTGGCCAACTTGTAGTAAAACTCGTTATGCCTTTCTACAACCCAACGATCGTGCAGACTCACATCACAGATTATAGGGTACCTGCTTATACCTCTTTCGAGACCACAAAGGTGGTTTGTGTGCAAAAGTAATAATCAGAGAATTGCATCATAATGAAAGAGGATCCTGAAATGTCTACCGGATGGACTTATTCCAAAGCAGGCGTGAATATCGATAAGAAATCAAGTGCCATTGAATCCTTGGTTGGCGAATTGAAGTACAGAAGGAAAGGGATAGGTCGTATGGTCGAGATACCTGGTCTGTTCGCGAGTCTGATAGACTTCGGAGACAGATACATGACTTTGGCCACAGACGGCGTCGGAACCAAAATACTCATTGCTGAGGAACTGGGCATCTGGGATACAATAGGCATAGATTGCATAGCCATGAATGTAAATGACACAATATGTGTAAATTCTGAACCCACATCTTTCGTAGATTATGTGGCTATAGACCACCCCGATGAGGAAGTTACCAAGCAGATTGGCATAGGACTCCAGAAAGGAGCAGAAATGTCCAACATGGAAGTTGTTGGAGGGGAAATAGCAGTATTACCCGAGATGATCAACGGTGTCGACTTGTCAGGAACATGCCTTGGATTCGTAGAGAAGGACAGGATAATATCCGGTTCAGAATGCAAAGAAGGAGACCTCATAATATCCTTGACATCATCCGGAATACACTCCAACGGCCTTACATTGGCAAGGAAAGTTTTCGAATCCTGCGAGATATCTATGAACGAAAAGATATCTGGACTTAAAGAAAAAGTCGGCATCGAACTCCTGACTCCCACCGAGATATATGTCAAACAGGTCTTGGAAACAACAAGCAGATATAAGGTCCATGGACTCGTGGATATCACCGGCGGAGGACTCAGAAACATACTTAGGATGAAGAAGGGCCTCAGGTACACGATAGACAATCCAGTCAAGCCAGCCCCCATATTCCAAAAGATACAGGAATTGGGTAGCGTGGAAGACCGCGAAATGTATCAGACCCTCAACATGAGCATGGGATTCATGATCATCGCACCACCTGATGAAGCTGAAGCCATAGCATCCGAATATGGGAATGCAAACATAGTTGGAAGAGTCGAAAAGGGGACCGGTGTTTATCTGGAACCTTACGACATGCTCTACGACCATTATTGATTCAATTTCGCATTTATGGCGCCGCAGACCGCTCCGAGGGCCGTACAGGTCTCCAAAGAGTACCTGCCATCGGTTATATCCAGATTTATCTTGGGAATCGATGCGGGACCTTTGGGAACACCATGTGGCCCTATACCGAACACCAACAATATGCTCTTTCCGTCTTCCACCATACCTATGACTTGCGAAAGCCGCACCTGCTTGGATTCATCAGGCTTGCTTGTCGTAAGTATGGGTTCGCCGAGCTGAGGTGGAAATCCCTTACCCGGATATGGGAACTTCATGAACCGTCCTTGCTCGGCTAACTTCAAGAAATTGCCTCCGTTGTCACCGATGCTTGTAGTACCCGCTATCCATTCTGCAACTTCCACTGGAGTCGCAGTATCTTCAGGAATGGGAAAACCGAAAAGGGCCAGGTTCATATTGAAAGCCATCGCTAAATCCCCAGCACGGGCTATGACCCTTCTATGGGGCTCTCTGAATTTATTAGGATCGTATGCGTTGTAAAGCCCTATTGTCACTCTTCCTCTGCTCATATTCAAAACTTCCTCCTACCGATAACTGCATGGGCATCCCCATCCAGGAACACATCATAATCAGGATTTTCGGCTTGGATGCGTCTTATCTCTGCAAGGGCCTCTGATAAAGTCAATCCACAGGTCCTGATGTCGATGAACAGTATATCAGGCTCCAAACGAATCCCTCACTATCACTTGCGGAGGGGGGAAAATCATGGTGCCGTGAGCCGGGCTCGAACCAGCGACTTCGTGATCTTCAGTCACGCACTCTCCCAACTGAGTTACCACGGCGTATTCCTCCCATAGCTACATTTCCTTTATAAACCTTCTTAATGGTCAACCTTTCGGTATCTTTCCCTTTGGCTGGATCGCTTCCTCTCTAATCTCCAAGCCCGGCCTTTTGAGACGAAGACACCTGACTGTTTCCGCTTTGTCGAGCGTTTCCAGATACATTTTACGGGTCGTCGACGCAAGGATGACGACGAGGGCGAAACACACACTGCATGCAGCGAACATCACTTGGGTCAACCCATCCGCGATGTATGCCGCTAGAAACGATATTGCCATGGCCATAAAGATAATGGCTGACATTACCCCCCAGTATGCATTCGCCCTCATCTTCACTCCTCTTCAGTCTGTATGTCTCCATCGTCAGCTATGGGTTGAACAGCGGTTATCCTGTCATCCCCGCGCATATCCATTATCCTGACACCTTTGGCATTACGGCCGGTTTCGCGGATCTCGTTAACAAACATGCGTATCATCTTACCCTGAACACTGGTGACCATCAACTGATCGTCCAGATTGACCTTTCTAACGCAGATGACGTTTCCGTTCCTTTCATCCGTACGGATGGTTATGACCCCTTTACCTCCACGATGTGTCAGACGATAGTCATCAACAGATGATATCTTGCCATATCCATTCTCACTCACCGTCAGCAATTTGTCACCTTCCTTGACAACGGCCATAGATACCACGCGATCTCCTTCATTGAGGGTCATTCCCTTAACTCCCATCGTATCCCTGCCCGTGGAACGAACATCGCCTTCCATGAATCTACAGGCCAGACCCTTCTGTGAAGCCATGATTATCTGGTCATTGCCGTCGGTTATCGCGGTTTCCACCAACTCATCCCCTTCATCCAGCTTTATGGCCTTTATTCCCTTGTTACGGACATTGCTGTATGCGCTGAGTGCCGTTTTCTTTAGAAGACCGTTCTTCGTGCAGAACACGAGATATCTGTTATCATGGAAATCATGTACGCATATAGTGTCTTCCACTTTCTCGCCGTCTTCCAGATCAGAAAGCAAATTGACAATGGGCTTACCCTTGGATTGTCTACTGCCCTCAGGAACCCTGTATCCCTTGAGCCAATGAAGCCTCCCATGGTTCGTTATGAACATCAGATAATCGTGTGAACATGTGACAAACATACTCTTCACATGATCCTCGTCCTTCGTCTGCATACCGGTAAGGCCGACGCCCCCACGGGATTGCTGCCTGTATGTATTAAGCGATATCCTCTTGATGTAGTTGTCAGCAGAAATCGTTATTACGACATCCTCCTTCGCTATAAGGTCCTCCTCGTTGACATCCAATGGATTCGTGTTTATCTGGGTGCGACGTTCATCACCATAGGACTTGACCATCTCATCCAACTCACTCTTTATTATGTCCAAAACACGGGATTCACTGGAAAGAATGTCTCTTAGATCCTTCATCAGAATTACGAGCTGATCGTATTCCCCTTTTATGGAGTCTATCTCCAACCCCGTGAGTTTCTGAAGTCTCATGTCGAGTATTGCCTTTGCCTGGACCTCATCTATCTCCAAAAGGGTCTGAAGCCCTTCGTTAGCCTCCTCGGCTGACCGGGATGCCCTTATTAGGGCAATGGACTCATCGAGCCTGTTGATGGCCTTCATCAGACCTTCAAGGACATGATGTCTCTTCTCGGCCTGAGTCAAATCGAACTGCGTCCTGCGTCTAACCACATCCTCCCTGTGAGCCAAGTAGTGAGTCATCAAAGCCTTTAACCCCAATAATGTGGGCTTCCCATCCACGAGAGCGAGGTTTATTATTCCATAGGTGACCTCCATTTGGGTTCTCTTGAAGAGATTCTCCAACACCACATTATCAATCGCATCCTTGTGAAGTTCAATGACTATGCGCATACCCGACCTATCGGATTCATCACGCAGATCCGTTATGTTCTCGATGGTCTTGTTCTTGACCTGATCCGCTATGTTCTCGATGAGGACCGCCTTGTTTACCTGGTATGGAATCTCATCAACAATTATGCGTGTCTTACCGTTGGACATCTCCTCGAAGTGCGTATTGGCCCTGACCTTTATACGGCCCCTTCCAGTATCATAAGCGGAAATTATGCCATCTATACCATATATTGTACCGCCGGTTGGAAAATCCGGACCCTTGACAAATTCCATCAATTCGAAAGTAGTGGCATCAGGATTGTCTATGAGATGTTTGATTGCAGTACATACCTCCACTATGTTATGGGGTGGCATTTTGGTCGCCATACCAACGGCTATACCGTCGGATCCATTAACCAAAAGATTGGGCAATTTTGCGGGAAGTACTGATGGCTCCTTGAGAGAACCGTCGAAATTATCAACCATATCCACGGTTTCCTTGTCCAGATCCTCCAACAGATCGTTGGACATCTTAGAAAGACGCGCTTCCGTATAACGCATAGCTGCAGCACTGTCTCCATCCACTGATCCGAAATTACCCTGTCCATCCACCAGAACATACCTCAAAGAGAACGGCTGTGCCATCCTGACCATCGATTCGTATGCCGCGGAATCACCATGAGGATGGTATTTACCGAGAACTTCTCCGACAACAGTTGCAGATTTCTTATATGGGCGGTTGCTTTGTAGTCCCAACTCGGACATGGCGAATAGTATCTTCCTGTGGACCGGTTTCAAACCGTCACGGACATCCGGTAGAGCACGCCCCACGATGACACTCATGGAGTAATCGATATAGGAACGCTGCATTTGTTGTTCGATACCCTGTTTTATTATCCTCTTCTCAGCATCCATAATATCACACATCCAGATTCACAACTTCATGAGCGTGCTCTATTATGAATTCCCTACGAGGCTCCACATCATCGCCCATCAGTATCGAGAACAGTTGATCCGCGAGCATGGCATCCTCTATGTGCACCTGCTTCATGATTCTAGTCTCCGGATCCATTGTGGTCTCCCAAAGTTGCTGTGGATTCATCTCACCTAGCCCCTTATATCTGCTGACCGCTGCCCCCTGTCCAATCTCCTCGACGGCCTTCGTCATCTCATCATCGTTGAAGGCATAAATTTGCTTCTTGCCCTTGTGTATACGATATAACGGAGGCATCGCGATGTAGAGATGACCGTGTTCGATCAGCGACCTCATCTGTCTGTAAAACAAAGTCATCAACAAGGTTCCTATGTGTGCTCCATCCACATCAGCATCAGTCATTATGACAACACTGTGGTATCTTATCTTGGAAACATCGAAATCTTTGCCTATCCCACCACCGATAGCTATCGCTAGATTCTTGATCTCCTCATGATCCAGAAGTTTGTCTGGACGAGCCTTCTCGACATTCAGAATCTTACCTCTTATGGGAAGTATGGCCTGGAATCCTCTGTCCCTCCCCTGTTTCGCACTGCCTCCTGCAGATTCCCCTTCCACGATGTACAGTTCACATTTTGCAGGATCTTTCTCAGAACAATCCGCTAGCTTACCCGGAAGGCTTGTGCTCTCCAAAACAGACTTACGCCTAGTGGCATCCCTTGCCTTCCTTGCGGCTTCCCTTCCCTCATATGCACTGATGGCCTTCTTCACGATGGAAACTGCCACAGAAGGATTCTCCAGAAGATACTCCGCCAACTTATCGTTGATTATACCCGAAACAGCCCTCTGCGCCACACTGCTGCCCAACTTGGACTTGGTCTGACTTTCAAACTGAGGCTCAGCCATCTTTATGCTCACTATGGCCGTCAATCCCTCACGCACGTCCGATCCGTCCAGAGATATGTCCTTTAAAAGACCATTCTGTTTTCCGTAATCGTTTATCGTTTTAGTCAGAGCCGTCCTAAACCCTGTGAGGTGCGTACCCCCTTCAGTCGTGTGCTCTGAATTAACGAAAGAATCCACAGATTCATTGTAACCATCAGTGTATTGCATAGCAACATCCACCATGACGCCTTCCCTCTCACCGAACATGGATATGGGTACGGGGTTGATGGGGGTCTTGGACCTGTTAAGATACTGCACAAATTCGGAGACACCCCCCTCATAATGGTACTTCTCCTGTCTTGGAGGAGTCGATCTTTTGTCACAGAAATCTATCGTGGCTTCTTTGTTGAGGAACGCCTGATTACGGAACCTATTCTGAAGAACAGAGAAATCGAACTCTACCGTCTCGAACATGGATTCATCGGGATAGAATGTTATGGTCGTACCATGATTGCTGGAAACCCCGATCTCCTCCACAGGGCCGTCAGGTATACCGACATGATACGTTTGTCTGTACATCTTCCCTTTCTGTTCCACTATGACCTCCAGTGTCTTGGACAGGGCATTAACTACGGATACACCTACACCGTGCAATCCTCCAGAAACTTTGTATGTTTCCTGATTGAACTTTCCACCTGCATGGAGGTCAGTCAGACAGACCTCGATACCACTCTTGCCCTCTTTATGGTTGAAATCTGCAGGAATACCTCTGCCATCATCCTTTACTGTTATCGAACCATCCTCGTTGATCGATATGCTTACGACAGTCGCAAATCCAGCCATTATCTCATCGATACTGTTGTCGACGACCTCGTAAACAAGATGATGTAGGCCTCTAGAATCGGTACTTCCTATGTACATACCCGGCCTTACTCTGACTGCCTCCAACCCCTTTAATGCAACCAGACTGTCCGCGTTGTATTCGTTAACTTTATTGTTCTCATCCATTGGATATTCACTTTTCCGTGAGATTAATGAGATGCTTAGGGTGTTTCCCTATATATACGCGCGCATACGCGCGTATAGCGAATAACAACGAAAACATACATTGAAATAAAAACGGTCTGATGACATGAGGATATCAAATGAGCACGATCATGGAAGAATCCCGCAGGGGTGTTACCCCCCTGATCAAAGTGATTGCTGAGAAAGAGAGAGTCACTGAAGAGTTTGTGAGAAACGGGATAGCATCAGGTCGTATCTGCGTACCTTGCAACCCAATACATGACCCTGTTCCCGGTGCAATCGGCAACGGAATGTCTGTCAAAGTCAACGTAAATCTAGGAACTTCCCGTGATATCGTGGATATTGATAGCGAAATGCGTAAGATGAAAATAGCCCTCGAGTATGGATCGGATGCCGTTATGGACCTCAGTACAGGCGGAGATATAGATCAGATACGCAGAAAACTTCTCGGGGAATGTCCTGTGATGATGGGGTCTGTCCCGATATATCAGACAGGACTCGTAGCTGCAAGGAAGAACGCCGTAGTCGAGATGAGCGAAGATGACATATTCGACGGTATAGAGAAACATGCCAAAGACGGAATGGACTTCATGACCGTTCATTGTGGAATAACCAAAGAAACCGTCGCATGGTTGAAAAAAAGCAATAGACTCATGGATGTCGTTTCGAGAGGAGGCTCATTCTTGACCGCTTGGATACTGCACAACGAAGAGGAGAATCCATTATTCAAAAATTTCGATTATCTGCTGGAGATGGCCAGAAAATATGAATTCACACTCTCACTTGGGGATGGATTCAGACCCGGTTGTATCGATGATGCTTCAGACCAGGCACAACTGTCAGAACTCATGACTCTGGGACACCTGGTTAAAAGATCCCGTGAAGCCGGCGTTCAAAGCATGGTGGAAGGACCCGGGCACGTACCCATCGAACAGATACCTATGAACATGCATCTTGAGAAGAGACTGTGTCTGGAGGCGCCCTTCTACGTGCTTGGCCCATTAGTCACAGATATAGCTCCCGGATATGATCACATAGTCGGCGCAATCGGAGGTTCCATCGCCGCACAAAACGGAGCAGATTTCCTGTGTTACCTCACGCCTGCAGAACACCTGTCTCTACCGGACGAGGACGATGTTAGGGAAGGTATCATCGCCTCAAAAATAGCTGCCCACGTCGGAGATCTCTGTAGAGGCATAAACAGAGAGATGGATTCGGAGATGGCCAAAGCAAGGAAGAAACTGGATTGGGATTCAATGTTCGACATATGCCTGGATCCTGAAAAAGCCAGAAGATACAGATCTCGCGGATGTACAGATAAACAGGATGGCTGCTCAATGTGCGGAGATGTGTGTGCAGTTAAGATAGTGAACAAATATCTAATCAAAGAGAGCGACGTAAACAACAGCAAAAATAATTGTTGATAATATGGAGCCACTGGAGGGAATCGAACCCCCGGCCTACAGTTTACGAAACTGCCGCTCTACCGCTGAGCCACAGTGGCACTACCCCACGGCTATCCATAACAAACATAAAAAGTTTGCTTACTGACGATAGGTACTAAACATGTCCCTGAATTTCACCGCATCATCATCTATAAGCGGGGATTCACATATGAATGTGCAATCTCTGGAAGATCCGTCTAGAATGTCTGCAAGTATCTGTAGATCCGGTTCCTTGTTATCCAATGTAAGATGAGATATCTCGCCCCTTTCCCCATATTTTATACAACTTATATGGAAATGGCACATTTCACCGCATAATGGGAAATACTCGTCCAAGAGAGTCCGCATGTCCTTACTAGTCTTAAGGCACCCATGACCCCTGGCATGTACATGGGCAACATCCAAAACCGGCCTCACTCCATCGACTGAATCCATTACCGCGGATATCTCCTTCAAGGTTCCGAATTGACCTTTCTTACCCATGGTCTCCACACCCAAGACAACGTCTTTTATCCCCTCATCGTCCATGACATCCCTGCATTTCGTAAGGCCTTGTATAACTGAATCAAGTGCCCCCTCTGGATCTTTCCCATAAGAGGCGGCATGGATTACGATGATGTATGCACCGAGATTATGGGCCGCACGTACTGTATCCATGACCCACCCAACACTCTTTTCCCGGGTTTCCTGGCTATCAGAATTGAAACTTATGAAATACGGTGCATGACAACTCAATCTTATATCGAGGTCATGAGCATATGCACCCAATACCTTAGCCCGCTCCTCCGATATTCTGGCACCGCGGACAAACTCGATCTCCAACGCATCCAACCCCAATTCACGAATATATCTCATGGACCCTTCGGGTGTTTTGCCTGCCGAAGGATAGCCTGCGGGTCCGAACCTCATAGCCGTGCGAACAACATACAGATATTTCATTCCTCGGAATTTGTTTATAGTGACTGGATAATTGCACTTTATGCACATTTCTATGGACGTCTCACTTGACCCCACCCTGGGTTGCGGACAGGCACACAGATGGAGAAAGACGGACTCGGGATGGCAGGGCGTGCTCGGAAAAGAAATCATCACGTTGATACAAAGTGAGGATGGATTCGAATGCATAGGTACTTGTGACCACGACAAAATGCTGAATTATTTCAGGCATGATGATGACCTTAAAAAGATAATCGATTCTGTATCCTCGGCCGATACGTACATGGCTAAACTGTGCATAGCCTGTCCCGGACTCAGAATCCTCAGACAGGACCGGTGGGAATGTCTGGCCACATACCTACTTGCAACAAACGCCAATGTCGGACGCATATCAAAAATGGTAGAATCGGTATGTGAGAAATTCGGTGATGATCTGGGAACAAGACATGCATTCCCGACTCCCGGTCAGATACTGGATAATTGTGAATGTATCGGTGAATGCAGATTGGGATTCCGGGAAAGAAGATTTTTAGAACTTGCAGATAAAATGGAAAACGGCACGGTAGATCTGGACTACATAGGGAATCTGGAATACGAGGGCTGCCGGACCGAATTAATGAAAATATCGGGCGTGGGTCCAAAGGTTGCAGACTGCGTATCGCTGTTCGCATTCGATCATCTAGAGGCATTCCCTGTTGACGCCCGTATATCCAAATCCATGAAGGAGATTTACGGAGTGGAAGGTACTTATAATAAAGTTGCTGGACACGGTCGAAAGATCTTCGGAGAATTTGCCGGTTATGCACAGGAATTCCTCTATCACAGGGATTACATCTCGATATGAAGGCTGTGGTCTCCCCATGTGCATTTCGGAGCAGGTACTCCAGTATTATCCGTATATATGGCTGCAAGCAAACCTATAGCTTTTATGGCTGTGCATATCCTGCACATCTCTGAAGAGATATCCGATTTACCCTCTGCCAACAGACGGGCGGATACCTTCACCTCATCCTCGAAAACATCATACTGCTCGCTGGTCTCGATGACCGAACTGCCACCCCTCTTGTTCTTCAAATATTGAGATATGGCTGCATCCGTTACACCGAACATCTTGGCCACAGTGGACTGCTTCAGACCGTATATGTCGACAAGCTCCTTGGCCAATTCCCTCCTTATCGTTGGAAGAACATACCATACAACGATCTCACAGGGCGTCTTCATGAAGTTAACAATAGATTACACGTATTAATAAGATTAGGCCCCGGGATTGGTCTTGAGATAAAATTCAGACACATCCCAGTCTTCTTCCTCGGCAGTCTTACTCTCCTCAATCTTCACACCAAGATGCTTGGCCACCTCCTTGATGTATCTGGCCGCCCGATCATCACCTTTGAAATCCTCTACCTTTGCACCTGAAATGCATACCTTCCCCTTGAATGAAGCGATAATATCTGTTCCGGAGAATACTACGCTCTCTGTAGCACCACACACTCTTTTTATATGATTCCTCAAGAAAAGATGAAGGTTGTCTTGAGAATTCAACAACATCTTCTCAACGAAGGGCCTGATCTTCATATTGAGGTCGTCCTTGAGCATCCACATAAGAGTAGGATCATCTTCCAGGAAGAAACCCTTTACCAAGAAACCATCATCTTCCAGTTCGGACAAGATTTCTCTCGTTATTCCCATCCTAGCATTCATGAACTGAGATAGGCCTTCAGCGGAGAAAATCCCGAAATCCTTGAAATGCATGATCACAACTTCTTTCAGAGCCTGCTTCATCTCTATATCCTTCAACGGAACGATACTATAGTACGAGTCCGCATCCTGATATACCATAGAGTTTTTGGAAAGCGTCGAAAGAGCTTCTAGGGTCATGTTCATCGACAGAACGGAATTCGCGATTATCTCCTTGCGGGATATCGGCTGTCTGTCCTTTATGAGACGGTACATGAACCTCATGTTCTCATCCATCTCACCGTTCTTGGTAGCCCGAAAGAGCGGAGCGAACTCCAAAGTGGTGTATCCGACATACGGCGGAGACAAGGTCATCCTCACCAGATTCCCCCTCTCCATCTGTTTCTTCACGGACGTCTTCTCCATAACCCTCGTGACAAGTTCCTGATCGTTCCTTATGTATCCCCTCGACATGAGGCAGCGGTCAAGTGTCTGGTACTTAGAGAATTTGGACACCTTCTGCTTATAGAAAACGTAACTGAGGTACTCCTTCTCCGATAAAGTCCTCAATGATATGCGCCCCTTGGCATAGAAGCCGTTGACCAGAGTATATCCATTAGCCTTCATGATCTCAGATACTTCGGAACTGAGTTGTAGCGTATCTACACCCATTACCTCCCGTATCCTCAACACATCCGTATTCTTCATCAAGAAGAACCTCATGAGGTTATCCAGAGCTTCTAAGACATCCTCCAGATCGGCGGGATTGTCAATGTCCATACCTCTGACCTCTATGCAACCGGACATCTCCCATATTTCCAGTGCACCGATAACATTGCTGCCCCTGACCAGCGGGTATATCCATTTATCCCCATAACGTGCTGATAATTCTGCCCATTTAGAACCCAGGTCGTGATCGAATAATGAGAGTATCTTGATCTTCCTTTCAGGTGCGGGTGAATTTTCCATGAGAGAAACCTCATCCGGCATGATGTACATGACCGTTTGAGCATTGCCTACCAATATCTGGACTGCCCCGACAGCCTGTGCAAGGGCGTCCACCTCATCAGATGGTATTCCCGTCAGGAAACGAAGAGCCTGTGCGGGTATTGGCCCGTGCGCGCGTATGTAATTCTCCATAAGATATCTGGATGAGTCCCCTTTGGGCGGATGGGGTTTGTAAACCTGATAGGTGTTCTCAGTACCCCAATCTTCTCTTTCATCGAAAGCACGAACTATCTTCAGAGAATGGTCCAATCTCTGAAGAGCTTCTTTGATCTCCTCCTTATCCTGTCCTGTTTCGGCAACAAGCTGCCTCATGGTAGCATGCCCCATACCCTCAATCATGTTCAGAAGTTTTTTATCTGCTTCCGTAGACTCATCTTCCCTCAACGTGGCCAGACGGTCCCCGTCATCCGACAGAACATACCTGACCTTCCCACGTATGAATCTGCCGAGGAGTATCCTCCCAGACTCCCTCATCGACTGCCATTCCTTGAGATCGAACCCTTCTACTCTGTTGAATACATCGATCTCGCTTCCCGCAGACCCATAGAACTTGAAGAAATCCTCTATGGTCTCGAAGTTCTCCCCCTTAGTGACTCTATAGTTCTCGACCGTATCGTAATCATATATGTTCTCCTTCCCAGCTTTAAGTCTGAGACGATCCAATGATCTCATGTACTGAACATTCTCGGAGATCAGGAAGAAACCCTTAACCACCTCCTCACTATTCACCAATGACTCCAAAGATGATCTCACCTCATCCTCAGGTATGGATAACGCGAATGAAACTTCCTGAACTGTAGCAGGAGCAAAACAATCCAGATAACGCGATATCACCTCGTCCATGCAGAGATTCTTATCCATTACTGGATACGTTACTTTGCCGAAATACCATCTATTGTTGGAAGCCAGATCTGTCCGGGTTATAACGTATGCTGATTCCAGCTTGCGTACGGACCTAAACGTGATATCCTCACTTATCTCCAATTCCGAAGATATCTCACTCATAGCTGTACGCTCTTTGATGCAACCATACACGCGTATATCCTGATCTGTGATTTCCCGGTCCTTCACTGTCGCTGAAGCATACTTGGGTATCTCCTCGCTGACCATTATGTGAGGTTCATCAAGGAAAACCGTACCTATCACCCCTTCCTTCAAGAGTTCCCTTATCCAACCATCGACGACCTTCTTGTCATCGTCACAGTATGCATAGATATGACGTCCGCGTTCCCGAATTGCCTGCAGAGGACCTGTACGCATAAGGAATTTCGGAATATCTTCCTTGGAGGATATACGCCCGATTTTCTGCAAGAAGTACGGAACGACCTGATCCTCTTCGAACTCAAAATCTTTTACAGAATCACCTAAAGCCCTCGTAAGGACCTTCCTGTGTAATTCCTTCAGCAGTGCTGACCTGTCCTCCATTAGGACTATGTCGGAGAACCCAGAAAGTATTATAGAGTGCGCGAACGGAGAAGGTGCTCCTGAGAACGGGATTAGCTGCACCCCCATCTTGCCATTGTCGATCATCTCAACTACCGTCTTGGCATTCTTTATATCCATATCATCTTCCAGAACCTCTCTGTACGTCTCCTCTATGACAGGTTCGTTCTCCATATCGCTGAGAACCCCCAGAAGATATGCAGACCTCATCTGCTGTCTGTTGACAGAGACGGGGCGGCCCATGTAATTCCGGAGAATCATAAAACTGCGAGCCGCAGTGTGTCTGAATCTTAGCTTGAATATCTCTGAATCCTTTATCGCTTTACGAAGTACAGAATCCAGATCTCTGGCGGACAGCATATTGGGAATTATGTTGATGTCCACCTTGTGTGAAGTTCCCAGCATGAAATTATCATCTGTTATAGTGATTGATACATTGGAACCTGTTACATTAGTAATCCTGTATGCATATCCCCGGGCGAGAGCATCGTTGACCCTCCTGCCAAACGGGAAATGGAATATCAACTTCTGATTACCAGAAGGATCGACGTATTCCTCTATAGCCAACCTCTCAGCATCTGGTATAAATCCTGCAACCGCCCTCTGTTCTTTGAGATAGGATACTATGCTCCTTGCAGATCCCTCATCTATATCGAATTCCCGGCATATGTCCGGGATCAAGGTCTTAACATCCTCATCGATGCGGGACGCCATTTCTGTCCTGAACTCCGCCACATCCATGGAAAGATCGAAGCTGCGAGGAAGCATCTCTCCTGCCCACGAAGGCACAGTTGGTTTTCTGCCGTTGGCCTCCTTCACATAAGCCATCATGCCCTTTGAACGTACAAACTCGAACGATCTGCCACCAAGGACGAAAACATCTCTCGGTGAAAGCCTTTCCACAAACTTCTCCGATAGCTCACCTGCAGTGGAACCGTGACTGGTTATTACACGATAGTTGGCCTCCTCCGGGATAGTTCCAAGATTCATAAGGTATATCATCCTGGATCCTTTCTTCCTACCGAACTGGTTCTCTTCCTCATCATACCATATCTTGGAATAAACACCCTCGTGTTCATCCTTGCTCCCAAGATACCTGAGAACACCGACGAAACTTTCCATGGTCAATGTGCGATAACAGTAGGATCCTTTGACCAGTTCGAATGCTGCCTCCACATCCCACCTGTAGTCCAGACTCATACCAACCACTGCCTGCGATAACACATCTAGACAGTTCTCAGGTATGCCTACACGATCTATATTGCTGCGGTGAGCCGCACGGCACATAACGGCGCATTCCACCAGATCATCGGGATCGAATACCATAAGACGGCCTTTTGCAACCTTTCCGAAACTATGACCAGATCTGCCAATCCTCTGAAGTCCCTTGGCCACAGACTTCGGTGATCCGATCTGACATACCAGATCCACCGACCCTATATCTATGCCCAACTCCAAGGACGTAGACGACACCACACATTTTATCTCGCCTCTTTTCAGACGCTCTTCCACATCCAATCTTATCTCTTTACCCAATGAGCTGTGATGAACCTCTATATTATCCAGACCTCTCTCCTTTAGTTTGTAAACGACACTTTCGGCACCGGACCTTGTATTCGTGAATATGAGTGTCGTATCATGTGAATCCACCAGCTCCTTCAAACGGTCGTACATCATCGAGTTAACGATTTCTGATGGCAAAGTCGTCATGTCATCTGTAGGGCAGATGACCTCCAAATCGAGTATCTTCTTTGAATCCGATTCTATTAACGTCACATCACGCATAGACCCATCTACATTGCAACCTACGAGATACCCTGCTATGGCCTCTATCGGTGCAAGTGTAGCAGATAAACCGATACGCGTAAAATCAGTATCGCAGAAATTCCTGAGGCGCTCCAATGTCAAAGATAAGAATGCCCCTCTCTTGGAATCACATATATCGTGTATCTCATCTAGAATCACCCACTCTACATTCTTCAGTCTCTCACTGAACTTGGGTGCGGCCAATATCAATGCCAGAGATTCAGGCGTCGTTATCAAGATATGTGGTGGATGACGCACCATCTTCTGTCTATCGCTTTGAGTCGTATCACCTGAACGCACCGCCACCTTTATCTCTGGCACATTCATGCCGTTTGCGATGGCAACCTCTCTCATCTCTTCTAGCGGGGTATTGAGGTTACGGTTCACATCATTAGCCAGTGCCTTGAGAGGAGACACATAGATGCAGTAGATTCTTTCCTCCAAACGACCTTCTGATGCGTACTTTGTCAATTCATTTATTATGCTGGTGAATGCTGTTAATGTCTTACCCGATCCCGTAGGGGATGATACTAAGACGTTCTTTCTCTGATGTATGATAGGAATGGCCCTTGCCTGTGGCTCCGTAAGGTTGTTGAACTTACCATAGAACCACTTGGAAATCAGCGGTTCCATGAGGCTCATTACCTCATCCATACTATGTGTCCTATCAATACGCTCCAAAAACTCACCTAAATTCGTTCAACCTAGCACAAGGTGGTATTTATTTCCTACTGATTGATCGTTGACTAATCCTCAAAACTTTAGAACGCATATTAAAAATATATGCCAAGGCAATGAGAGAAAATATATAGGCCAACACATCGATTGACGTTCTGATGAAAACAAAGGCTCTGATTATCATAATGATGCTAGCAATGGCTTTCATCACCACTCCGATGCTGATAACAAATTCAGACGGAGCGACCACGTACACCATAGAAGGATACGTTGTAACTGCAAATTCCGAAGGCAACGTTCCGTTAGAAGGCGTAGAGGTGACTGTAATTTACAATAACGTCACCTACTATGATATAACTGACGACACCGGAATGTTCATTATGGAGGGTATCCCCGCCATAACAGACCTGCAGATTATGTTCACACTTAGCGGATACACGCTGAGGTCGTGTCCGAATATAACCTCACAGGAAGAAAGTGACTACTACACGTTGGACCTGACAAATGCCACGAATCTCGGGAACAACACATACATGATAACGTCAGAGGCCGACGGGATGCAACCCGCCATAATGTCACAGACTTCTGCTACTCTCACAGGTACCGTATCCTACTCTGGAGGTTACATAGAAGGCGCAACTATAACACTAATATCAGCTGATACTTCTAGAAAATATGAAACGTACACGGATTCTGATGGGACTTATTCCATAACATGCCCCACCGGCGACTATGAGCTTACAGTGAGCTGCAACGGATTCATCAGTAGTGAGAAAGAAACTGTGACCGTCTCGGAGAACATGGATGCCATCGATATAACGCTGGCGGAAAACAACCATGACAACTTCTTCGGCATGGATGCTGTTCACATGATGCTGATACTGGGAGTCCTATTCGGATTGATCTTGTCTTTCACGATGCTCGCCGTGAGTCATCGTAAAATAAAGAATTTCAGTATAGTCGACGATACACACAGTGAAAAAGATGATGATAATGATCTCAATCCCTGATCAGGGATTTCCTCACATCCTCATACAGACTATTACCATGACTGTCCATAGCCACCACGAGAGGCCCCAGATTCTTCGCATCGAACATCCACATCGCCTCGGCCATGCCCAGATCCTCCCACTCAACACCTATAACGCCAGAGAGACCTTCTGCTAGAGATACTGCTGCACCACCGGTCGCAGCAAGATACACACACCCGACCTCCTTCATGGCCTTCGAAACCTCTTGAGACATGCCTCCCTTCCCGATTATTGCCCTTATTGAGAATTCTCTTATCATATCAGGTTCTAAATCGTTCATCCTGGCACTTGTTGTAGGGCCAGCTGCTACAACTGACCATTCGTTTCCGACCTTGCGCATGATCGGACCACAATGATACAGAACAGCGTTGTTGATTGCACTTGGAACGTCCTTACCTTCCTTGGAATATTCCAATGCCCTGATGTGCATCTCATCACGACCAGTTATGACCGGACCACTTATGGATACAACCTCTCCCAACTTCAACCCCTTTACCACCTCTAACGACAGAGGCGATGATATCGGCCTCACAATACTACCCCCTGCTTATACTCCACTCCACTGGATGTGATCCTCACGGATGCCCTACGTGTTGCCCAACACCCGATGTTCACGGCAACTGGCAAACTAGCCGTATGACAATATGCTGTATTGATCTTAACAGACAGCACAGTGGATGAGCCCCCCAACCCCATAGGTCCCAGACCGCTGCGGTTTATCGATGTGAATAAATCCTCCTCCATCTTCTTCAATACAGAATCTGGATTGTCTACATCTATCGGCCTGAGAAGTGCCATCTTGGCCAGAGACAGACAATCGTCGGCTGTACCGCCTATACCTACTCCTACGACTCCGGGCGGACACGGACGACCGCCGGCATTGAGAACGGAATCGATGACGAATTTCTTTATCCCCTCCACACCGTCAGAAGGGTTTAACATAGCAAGACGTGTCATATTCTCGGAGCCCGCACCCTTCAAAAGAACGGTTATCTCCGTAAAATCATCCTCAGTCGGTATAAAATGTACAATAGGCATACCCTTTCCAAGATTGCTCCCATCATTCTTACGGGTTATTGGATCCACAGTATTGGGCCTCAGCGGGATCGATTCCGTCGCCTTCCTTACTCCAGCGGCAATACCAGAAACTATGGATGAATCAAAACTTCCACGCACGTAGAAAATCGGTATCCCTGTATCCTGGCACATCGGCCTTCCCAATACCTCCGCTTTCTTGACGTTGTCCATTATGGCACCCAATTGAGAGTAAGCAATAGGGCTCGTCTCCCATGCCGCGGCTGCCTCCAATGCCCAACCGATATCGATGGGCAGCTTGGTATTGGCCAGCCGCAAAAGATTGACCACCGTATCTTCCACGGATTCGGGAAGTTTTATCATCGACATTTCGCACCTCCCCTTTGTGGAACATAGTAGAGCGTCCCGTCTATATCGACAACCTTGACAGTATCACCAACCGCAGCACCTTCCGGCACCTGAAGGTCCAATGTCGTATAGGTTGTAGGATGCATGACCTGCAGATCTCTATTCGACCTGCTGATCACGGTAACATCTTTTAGATCTTCAGCTTTGGAAATAACCTTGAGATCATTCATTTCGGTACGTTTTATAGACTTCTCTCTAAAATTCGCAAGATCTATTATTCTGCCACCTGCATTCGAAACCTTCGTGAGCACATAATTGCGACCGTCAAACTCCACAACGTCATCAACATGAAAATCAGGAAGACGAACCAGATAGGTCACACGGTACATATCCTGGCCATCCCGGGTCTGCCCCACCAGTTTAGCTGCCTCATTGGTTTCTGCAGAATAGGAATCAGTCAGAAACTTGGCAAGCGCCTTACCTAATTGTATAGAGGAGAGGTATATATCAATCCCGCCCTGAACCGATTCAATCTTAGATACGAATATATCCCTGTTCGTTTTGGATTGCTGGCCCACATAATGATCAACCCTCGCCAACACCTCTTTTCTCAATCCTGGAGACAGATCCCGTTCGTTCGTCCTTATCTGCAGTATAGATTCGTAATAGTTCCCAAGAATTCTGGAACAACGTTTGCAAACCGTGTTCTTTATACGTACTATGACCGAACACTCGGATTCAACGACGACGCCGGATACCTCGAGGGATGCTTGGACGTGAACAACGTAATTGTTCCTATCCTGCTCCTCCACACATGCCCCTACTTCCACGACTCTTGCTTCCCTCACAACAGACATCTGGCTTATGCCGATATCCTCGACGATCTTCATCCTGTCAGAATCACACCACTCGTCATGGACAAGATACTCGCCACAATTGGTACATACTTGGAGATTAACATGATGAGGCATGGATACCAACTTCCTACCTTCAAGGAAACAATCCGTGCAAAGACCGTCTATGACCTCCTCGCAATCCTTACCACATTTTACACAGAACCTCACATTATCACCACCTGGGCATGCTTTACGCCCCCGATATCCATCACACTGCCCTCATCAACGATACCTTCCATTACCGCCCGAGCAACCACAGCATTACCTACAAGATTCATGACCGTCACTGAGCGGGTACGCTCGATGAACGCATCTTCGGAAAGCGAATCCCCCTTGTAGAACCTCTCAGAGATCGTTATTTTCACACCATCACCCCTGAACGTCATGCCCAGAATATCCTCATCACATGCCGCAAGTATCCTCTCATCCTCGTGTACGTGTATCTTGACGAAAACCATATTCACACCTTCTTGTACATATTGGGACGCGGACTGAATATCGTCCCGTTATTTGAAAGGGCGTGGAGAATCTTACTGACTTCCGACTCTGCGAGCCCCTCATCGGTCACATGCATCACAATCTCATCGAGAGTTATGCCCTCTGGTGAACCGTACATATCTATCGCACTCAGAACCACCTTCGTACGATCACGATCCTTCTTAGTAAATCCTGAATCTATCGCACCCATGTCCCACTGGCCCCCGTTGTTAGAAGCCATGGATGATAGGTAATACTCTACTAACTCGACTGCCTTACGGGCATCCGAATCATTCACCACGTTACTCAGTCTGCATCTGGCTGAAGCTTCGGACAAACGCACGAGAGCCTCCAACTGCCTTGCAGTGATCGTTATGGTCCCATTGGATTTGCCCATGTCTCTGATACGCAGATAGCTGTCTTGGATTATACTTGTGGCACCATCTGTCATCACAGGCACGAAACGTTTGGAATAAGCCACGTACTTCCTTAACATCTCAACATCATAGAATGGCATGACATCCATCGTCTGATCCTTTATCTTCTGTGCATCCACACCCTCTAAATGAACACCCTCAGACATCTGCCTCACCTCTCCACGCCTATGAACACCTAATATGTGATCAGAAAGATTCCTGTCCTTATCACGATCCGGTTTGTCCGTGAGAGTGAATATGAGATCGAAACGAGACATGAGAGCGGGTGGCAGATCTATCTGCTCATTAAGGGTGCCCATCCCGCCCTCTGTCTCGAATCTTCCGTACTTAGGATTTGCAGCCGCAAGCATCGAACATCTACACTGCAAAGTGGCTGTTATACCCGCTTTGGCCACCGATATCTTCTGAGATTCCATGGCCTCATGCAGTGAAGACCTGTCCTGAGCCGTCATCTTATCCAACTCATCGATACACGCAAGGCCCTTATCCGCCAACACCAGGGCACCGGCTTCCAATGTCCACCTCCCATCTCCGAAATCATCTTTCACTGCCGCCGCAGTCAGACCGGCTGCTGACGCAGATTTACCCGATGCATATATCCCTCTGGGTGCCAACATGCTCATATAACGTAGTATCTGTGATTTCGCAACACCAGGATCTCCGATCATTAGTATGTGGATATCTCCTCTTATCGAGGTCTTGTCATCCATTTCCTTATGACATCCGCCAAAGAGCTGCAGTGCTATGGCACTCTTTACCTCATCCATACCGAATATCGTAGGCGATATCGAAGCCACTATGTTGTCGAAAAGCCTCGGATCCTGAGACATCTCCAATATCTTGATCTCATCCTCTTCAGTTATCTGTATATCATCATACTCGTGCTGCTCGAATTCCACAGACATTACGTCCATGTATATTTCGAAAACCGTGGTTTTATCCCTATCTGGTTTTTCAGCCGAACGTATTATGCCATTCAGAAGCACCCTATTACCCGCGGTTATCTGACCAGATATGTCGTCTTCGACGTACCCCGTCAACCTCTCTGGCTGTGCACCACCTCTCAGCCCTTCGGGGCTTTCCTGGATCTCGACCTTCTGAGTATCGATGTACACAGATTCCTTATCATCCAGTATGAAACGCACTGCCTGCTTGTTACAGCTGCCCTCAGGATTGGAACACATAAGGGGCTCCTTGAGAATCATTCCTGTCTGTTCCACCCACGCCTCTGAATTGCAACGCGCACATCTGAATAAAGCATAGGTCATCCTAGGTCTGACGGTTGTGGCTTTCCTGACCAGACCCTCCACTGTTACAAGTTTACCTAGGTGTTTGGACCTTAACTGCCTTATGTCCACCTTAACGTCACGAGGCAATTCGATTATCCTCAGATTTATCTGAGAACGATCATCCCAGGTAGGTTGCATCAATGATCTCAAGACTTCTTTACCCTTGCGTATACAGAAATCAGGATTCTCTAATACATGCATTGCAAAATCGATATTGTACGACTCTATATCCTTGTATGAAACGAAAACACTTTTCTTATCTGGATAGCCTGCAGCAATCTCAGCTATCATGAGCCTGTATTTGTCCTTCCTCAGTATCTCGTCCCACCCTGCGACTATATCCTGTTCCTGGAAAACAACCATGCTCAATCACCTCCATTGGCACGACATTCCTCGTCCACCCACCAGACCCAACCGCCTTCTTCCATGGAGATTTCCCCCTTTACCAGGCCTTTTCTCCTCAGCCTGTTCAGCGTCTTGGCTATATCATCTGGACACCTGTACTGGAAGACTGCTTCCAGCCTATCGGCAGCTTCCTTCGTTGTGATGTGTTCATCGCCAACCACTTCCCAAATCAAAGACGTGACATCATCTAGCATGACAATCTCCCAATATTAAGTACGTAGATAAAGTATCGCAAATCAATCCTCGGCTTCGTCCTTGGGACCGATCACCGATTCTATGTAAGCATCCTGTATCCTAATTACTTCCTCACTATCTTTCGCTTTCGAATAATCCTCGAGCATATACCCATTCAACCTCATGAACTCGGGTGCCCAATTGAATCTGCCTAGGAATTCCCTAGCCTGTTCTTTCTCACCTAGAATCATCAGGGCGGCCATAACGGCCTCTGCACTATTGAGTTCCATAGGACGCCCCCAATTGATGGGATTGGATGCTAGAAGATACGGTAGTGCCCTTTCCTCTACACGCTTCAAATGTGGAAACTCGTCTATATTGGTCCATGTGAGATCCACAACGACGAGTCCTTTACGGGCATACCTACGATCAGATGGTGAAAGAGCCCTCTGGGAGAAGGGCGACAGAACCACCGATCCCGATGGAATCTGTGAAACACTCTTGATATCTTTGCCCAGCCCGAATTTGATCATCCTTTTGGCCGTACACTTCTTAGGGTCGCACTGACACTTATCATATACCATAACGGGGATCATGCAGTTACCCTGGATCTCAATTTTTCGGGATCGGCCATATTCTCAGATACCCATGACCTGACCCTATCGGCAAGTTGGAGGTATGCCTGTGCCAATTCCGCATCATCCGTCATCGGGAAGTCTTTTACAGAACCCATCTCCGCAAGAATCTGCTTACCATTCCAAGGCGTTTTGGAGGACCACTCGTCATAAGTGTTCTTGGATGTGTATATGATTAGATCGTATTGATCATCTGCCAAAAGAAGATCTGTATTCTTGAAATCCTTTGACACCTGACGTCTCATATCCTCTCCGGATTGGTACATGACCGAGATCAACTCACAGTCCACAAAATCATGTTCTGGTCCAGCACTGTATACCTCATACAGATTATCGAACATCTGTCTGACAAAATACTCTGCAAGCTGTGATGTAGAATCGTTTTTTTGGTCTACGAACATTACGCGTAACTTGTTTACGGACTTCTTGAACATGGGACTCGGAACAGGGATTATTATTTTCAGTTAAACATTTTCGCTCACCGAACATACGTGTACAGTCAAACAGCAGACAAACAGTAATAAACAGAGAGCCTATGAAGGGGATGCCGCAATGATGATCGTTTATCGAGCTGAATGTGATGATAGACGGGCGAGCTGAGCGGCGTTATCTTCTCAATAAGTGTAAATAATCCTCATGTAATGCAAAGCACATGAAGCCCGTCCTGCAGGTAGCTTTGGACCTTATGCAACTTGACAGAGCCGTCGAGATCGCCAGAGAGGCGGTAGAAGGCGGTGCAGACTGGATCGAAGTTGGAACACCCCTACTCAAGAGCGAAGGCACGGATGCGATACGCAGAATACGCAGGGAATTCCCCGACATCATCATAGTGGCCGACACTAAGACCATGGATGTCGGAGGGGTAGAAACAGAAATGATGGCCAAAGCAGGTGCCAACATCGTCACCATCTTGGGACTATCGGATGATTCCACCATAGAAGAGGCTGTGTCTGTGGGAAGAAAGTATGGCACATCCATAATGATCGATATGATCAATGTCCTCGACCGTGTGAAAAGATCCAAGGAAGTAGAAGCTTTGGGAGCATCTTACGTCTGCATACACATGGGCATAGATTCACAGATGAAGGGAGAGGAACCACCCCTCGATGTCTTGAAGAGAATCGTGCAGGAGACCTCCATACCTGTTGCCGTTGCAGGCGGTATAACCGCCGAGACTGTCGGAGAATATGTGACCTCGGGCGCTTACGACATAATTGTAGGTGGAGGAATTATCAAGGTTCCAAATGTGAAATTCGCTGCAGAATGCATAAAAAAAGCCATGAGTGGAGTCATCATAGAATCCAGCATATCCAGAAAATACGCTGAAGATGATCTTTTCGAAGCGTTTTCAAAATGTTCTACATGCAATATCTCCGATGCACACCACAAACAAGGAGTGATATTCGGTCTGCATCCATACATACGTGATGGCACGCGCATGGTGGGAAGAGCGCTTACCGTTCAAACATCGAACGGCGATTGGGCAAAACCTGTAGAAGCGATAGATAAGGCCAAACCGGGCGACATAATTGTAATAGATGTGGGAGGTGCGCCTATGGCCGTATGGGGAGAACTGGCAACCAACTCTGCCATGATGATGGGAGTCAACGGCGTGGTAATTGATGGATCAATAAGAGACATTGACGACATACGTAAATTGGGATTCCCCGCCTTTGCTAGAATGACAGTGCCGTGCGCGGGAGAAGCCAAAGGATACGGAGGCATAGGCATGGAAATAATCATCGGCGGACAGATGGTACGCACTGGAGACTGGATAATCGGTGATGAAAGCGGGTTAATCGTCGTACCCAAAGAGGTAGCAGTCGAAGTAGCCAACCGCTCCATAGACGTGAATGAAAGAGAAAACCGTACACGTGAAGAGATCCGCCGTGGTTCGACACTTTCCAAAGTTAACGAACTAGCAAAATGGGAACCTGTAAGATAATCAGTACGTGTAATCTGAACTTTCTGCGGCGTCCTTCGAGGAAGCCGCAGCAGGTTTATTCCCCTTTTCAGAATCGAACTTCTCTGCAATCTCATTGAGACGCCTTATCCTCTCCTCTGTCGGAGGATGCGTACTGAACATACTAGACATCATAGTCCTGTTTTTGCCAGTTAGAGGATTGCAAATCATAAGATTCGCATAGGATTTGTTAACGTAGGGCTCTTCAGTCGTATTACATCCGGACTCTATATGTCTGAGTGCACGTGCGAGTGCACGAGGATTACGAGTGATATTCGCTGCCGACTCATCCGCCAAATATTCACGACTCCTGGAAACCCCCAACTGTATCAACAGGGCGGCTATCGGTGCAGTTATGCTGAGTGCCATTGCAATCAGGAACATCTCCCCACGTCTTTCCCTGTCACCGCTGAATAGTACCATATACGATGCGAACTGAGCAGTGTAGCTCACCACTGCAGCCATGGTAGAAACAACGGACATAACGAGTATGTCCCTATTCCTCACGTGTGATAATTCATGAGCGAAAACCCCCTCCAACTCATCATCAGGCAACAAGGAAAGTATGCCTCTGGTAGCAACCACTGCCGCATCCTTAGGATTCCTTCCTGTAGCAAACGCATTCGGCATCGATGTCTCGGAGATGCCCACCTCGGGCATAGGCAAACCGGCCTTGTCAGAAAGATTCCTGACAATGGAATATAATCTGGGTTCCTCTGCTTCGGTAATTATGTGGGCCTTGTTTGCTCTGAGCGCCGCCTTCTTTGAAAAGAAATATGAATAGGCCCCGATCAATGCAGATGCTATTAGCATGATAATGACTCCAATGGACCACGTACCGAATATATACCCCACAAAGCAACCTATGGCTGTAAGTATGATGGTCATCAGTACAAACATCAATCCCGTTCTAACACGCCAGAACATCATCACACCTCGTATTCCTTATGCATACCCACATAAAATTCTTTGACACCATCCAATCCCAGATGAACCCTTAGTTCGGTCATCCCATCACGACTGGTACAATGATTTAGAGACAGATCTAGACACCCAGAGGATTTGAAGACCTCAGCAATACCCTGTGCTTTGAGCTTCTCCTTTTTACCAAGCATGACACCGCCTATGTACGCTATAGGGAATGATCCGAACTGCCTCTTTACAACTTGTATAACATCATTCACACCACAACGAGAACACCCGCTTAGAACCACTGGCCCCTTACGCGTAGTTAAAACCAAGAAACACTCGTCCCCTCCGTCAAAAAGCATAGGGGGCGACATCCATAGATTATCACTCAGCTTCACCCAGTCATCAACTATGTTCATCGCAACCAATTCACTGTATTCCGATGCGATGTGAACCCCATTGGTCCTGAAAAGCCGTTTCACCCCCACCGATGACGCTGGTAAGTACACATTCAAAGAACTGTTGCGTTCATCCAACAGTCCCTCTAGGCCCCCGACATGATCCTTACCGCTATTGGATATTGCAACAGAAGATATAGATTCCGAATCCACATCCAGATAATTCAGATTATGTGATAGATACCTCGACCTCATGCCCGTATCCAAAAGTGTACGCTGACCGTCCACATCGATGAGAATGGATAGGCCGCGAGCCCCTATGTAGGGAGTGTCTTCCAAGGCACCCTCGTCATATACGCACAGAATTCTCGCCTGCATTTGAACCGCATGCGGCACTATGGATTCTTTGTTGATAAACATATCATCCTTTCGAAAAAGACTCTGAATCTGACATCAGCGATGATACAGTGAATCAGGAATGTCCTTACAAACTCTGTATATCGTATCAATGCCCGCCATACCAGAACCCAAAATCTGATGTACCTTGTTAGGAACTGTCGTAGGCGCCATGACCGCCATGGGTTTGTTCGGATCATCTATGTAGTCGGTCTCGATCATGAAACGATCTGTACCTTTGGCCAAAGCTATTTTGATATTTGACTTGGATGCTGGCATAGACGGCATTACTCCGAAAGTCTCCTCCTCTGTAACAAGAGGCAGTGATGAATGTTTTATGACCAGCCCGGGGTCCAATCCCGCTTTCCTCGCAATTTCGGATAGGGAGCGATTTGTTTCCTGATCGGATTCGCAGTGTATTATGACGGGGACGTCGTTCTCCTTCGCTAATTCCATCCCCCTCTGCAGTATACGGTTTGATGCTTCCACATATCTAACGTCGGTTTCGAAATGCGGTCTGCCGATTTCCCCGATTGCACAGGCTTTACCCTCCGACACATCCCTAGCAGCATCCTCCATGCCTTGCATAAGCATCTCTTCAGCTGCGGCCAGACCATGATGCTCTGCAAGAGGAATGATGAGAACAGGGTAGGGGCCGACTGCAACATTGATCTCCAGATCTGTCAGATCTCTAGCCTTGCGTGCGAGGTCGTATGTTATCTCATAAGACCTCGAGAAATCCCTTCCGTCGGTTATAGGCACCTCGGAATAGGGTAAAGTGACCAGAGTTATCCCTGTCCCACCCGCAGATTCGAACTCCAACAACGCATCAATATTCCTACCTGAAGGACTCATGTGAAAATGATTGTCGTATACGGGTACATTCTCCATGAACGGTAAGTATCGGATAACGTAATTATAGATTGCCCGCCCTATTCCCGACCATGGATCGTAACTCCCGTTTCCTGTTGAAGTCCTTCAGGAAATACTACAAAGAGTACACCCCCTGGATGCCCAACAGACATACCAAGAGAGAGTTCGGGTTCATGTTTTTCGACAGAGATATTATGCAGAGACATCTCGGTTTCGGGACCCAGGACGATTTGAAAAGGTTTATGATCTCAGAAGTTCCCAAACACAGTTACTACTCCACGGCATACTATCGACACCCTTCCGCACCGTCTATGGATGAAAAAGAATGGATGGGTGCGGAACTAATCTTCGACTTGGATGCAGATCACCTGGAGGGGGCAGACAGGATGACCTATGATTCAATGATGATTAGGATCAGAGAAGAAATGATCACACTTGTCGATTCCTTCCTCATGGGGGACTTAGGATTTTCGGAAAAACAGATACAGTTATGTTTCTCGGGTGGAAGGGGGTATCATGCACATGTAACCCAACCTGACGTCCTCACACTGGGAACGCACGAAAGAAGGGAACTTGTAGACTACATAACATGTTCAGGAATGAATATAGACTGGATATTCCCGATAGACCGTAGGATGACCCGTACAACAGTAGTGAACGGACAGACCAGACCTACAGTAGAGGAAATAAGGACCATACCTGGGGAAGACTCTGGCGGATGGAGACTGAGAATGAGACACGGCCTCATGGAAGTCGTAGAGGACATATGCACTATGGATCCCTCGATGATTAAGAAAACCTATCCATCTGTAAAGGGAAGTACTACACAGACCCTGACTGGTCTACAAGAAAGAGTGAATGACTGCCACGAATATCTGTTCGAGAGAAATGATATGGGCCTTCTGAAAAAACATGACCAGGACCTCCTGGTAAAGATAATGAAGGAAGACAAGGCTCCAAAGATGTCTGGAGAAGTGGACAAACCAGTCACGCCCGACATAAAGAGACTGATCCGTTTGCCCGGGTCAGTACATGGTAAAACAGGTTTGAGGGTTAGTCCTATAACCCGGGAACAATTAACGGAATACAATCCATTACAATATGCAGTGCCGAAAATATACTCCGACGAACCTGTAAAAATCACCATGAAACGCCCATATGAACTTCGTATTCTCGACGATACCATAAACTTGAAACAAGGTGAAACGGAAGTTCCGGAATATGCTGCTGTGTTCCTGATAGGAAGGAAGGAAGCCGAGTGGGGATATACCTCGGAAAGAAAAGATCCATTAATTTAAGCCAGCACCGACCGAAACAGCCCCTTCATCTGGAGTATTGATAAGTGAATGAAATGAAAAATGTAAAATTAACCATGGTACAGATGCAATCTATAGTCGGAGACGTGAAACATAACGCATCCAAGATCGTAGATTTCGTAGATCTCTTCTCAGATACTGGATCGGAGATCATATGCTTCCCGGAAACATGTCTAACTGGTTACACCACATGCAATCCTATTGAATATTCTATAGATTCAGACAACCCGTACATCGGTGAAATTATAAAAGAAGCCGAAAAAAGAGATACAATTATATCTTTCGGTCTAATGGAAAAAACAAATGCAGGCCCTTACATTACTCAGATGACTATAGCACCTGGCAATAATGTTATGAAATACCGTAAAACCCACCTAGGCCATAAAGAAAGGGAAGTTTTCAAAGCCGGCAATGAAATTCCAGTAATGCAGACGGACAAGATATGCCTAGGAATACAACTTTGTTGGGAAGGACATATCCCAGAAGTATCCACGGTACTTAGGTGCAAGGGCGCTGAACTGATACTTTTGCCTCATTCTTCCGGACTTGGGGAACAAAGAAGAAAGGAAGCTTGGAACAGATACCTTCCCGCAAGAGCCAATGACAATGGTGCTTATGTGGCTGCGTGCAATGCTATAGGATATAACGGACTCGGAGTACACTTCGGAGGCGGATGTATCGTTTTGGATCCAAAGGGAAAAATCATCGCAGAAAAATTCGATGACTCAGAAGGAGGCATCACTACAGAACTCATAGATAGACTTCCGCGTTACAATTCCGAATTCAAGATGTCCGACATCTCCTATTTCGACAGTAGAAGACCTGAATTGTACAAGGATGCTCTGTGAATCGAAAGCGTATAAAAAGGAATACTTTAGCTTTTTTTAGTCTCTTGACACACCAAACCTTTATTAGCTTAATATAATTCCCCGACACAAGGTAGTGACTATGAAAGCATTCCGCATAACAGGTTCATTCGCAGATCCGAGGCAGAGACAAGACTATTCCATAGAAATGTCTGGAGAGGACGAGACCGCCGTAAGGGAAAAGGTACTCTCTACATTAGGCAGCAAACACAAACTGAAAAGATGGCAGATCGACATAACAGAAATCGTTGAGATCCCTGCAGATCAGGTTACCAACCACGTTGTAAAATACGACATCGGTGAGTGAGATGGAAGATGGTGAGCTCCGTCAGGCCATGACGGTCCTTGATTCATACAACAAGCAGCTTGAGACATTGAGCCGTCAGACACAGGTCCTACAGGCTTCGATGGATGATCTCCTTAGGGCTCGCGAGACCCTTAAGGCTATGAAGGATGCCAAAGAAGGGGATGAAATCCTACTTCCGATCGGAGCATCATCATACATTAACGTCAACGTGTCAAAAAACACCAAAGTAATAGTAAACATAGGCAGCAGGATTTCTGTAGAGAAAACCATCGATGAAGCCATAGAATATGCGGCGTCTAATGGTAGTGAATGTTCTGAAGCCCTCAAGAACGCAGTCAATGCAATGAGTGAGATTGAAGGGCTGGCGAACGACCTCACCATGGCGATTCAAAACGAATACCGCAGCAGACAACAGAAAACAGGTCAGTAAATGTTCGAATCTCTCAAGTCCAAGTTGAAAAATGTATTCCATAAATCAGAAAACCTGGACTCAAAAGATATATTCGAACATGAACAGAAAGTACCGACAGAACTTCCGATAAAGGAAAAGATAGATGCTCTGGCCTTTGAAGAACCTTCCAAGGAAGAAAAACAGTTATCCAGGAAGGAGCAGATAAGATTAGAAAAACAGAAGAAGAGCGAATCCAAATCGGAAAGAAAAATCCTGAAATCCGAAAACAATTCGAAACCTGACTCGGATCATACTGAAGATATGGTCGGAAACAGTGGAAAAAGAATTAAAGAGGATCCTCTGGACGACATACTTGATGAGTTGGAAGTTGCTCTTCTCGAATCCGATGTTGCATATCCTGTGGTACAGGAGATAATACTCGGAGTTCGCGATAACCTCGTGAATAAGCGCTACAGCCGCGAATACACACTCGAACAGGTTGTAGAAACCGCAATTAAGGATGCCGTTAGAAACGTCCTCAAGGTAAATGAATTTGATTTTAAGAAATGGGTTGACGAACAGAGCAGACCCACAATCATAATGTTCATAGGCATCAACGGAACCGGTAAAACCACCGCTATCGCTAAGATTGCTAATATGATACAAAAAGAAGGTAAGAGCGTTGTCATGGCAGCGTGCGATACTTTTAGAGCTGGTGCCATAGAACAGCTATCCATACATGCTGATAGACTTGGAGTTAAAATCGTCAAACAGTCTCAGGATGCGGATCCGGCTGCTGTCGCCTTCGATGCGATAGAACATGCAAAATCCAAAAAGAAGGACATAGTTCTCATAGACACGGCAGGACGTATGCAGACAAATAACAATCTCATAGATGAGATGAAGAAAATAGCCCGCATATCAAAACCTGCATTGAAAATTTTCGTAGGTGATGCTCTTGCAGGGAATGATGCCATAGAGCAAGCCAAGGTATTCGACGATGCCGTGGGCATAGATGCCGTTATACTCACAAAAATAGACACGGATGCCAAAGGTGGTGCCGCATTGTCAATAGCACACACCATAGGGAAACCGATTGCGTTTGTCTGTAACGGTCAGGAATATGATGACATAGAACAGTTCGACGCAGATTGGATGTTGGACAGGCTGTTTGATTGATTTAAACGCAAAGCTTGTAAAACAAAGTCGCAAAAACCTTAGCATCCTTGATTATGCTGTCTATGTACACATATTCGTTGGGACCGTGTAGAGTTCCTCCACCGTATTGCCACACATATGCATCATAACCCTTCGCCCTAAAGAAATTGGCACATGTGGCACCACCGACTCCGATGGCCTCAGGTCTTTTGCCCACTACCGACTTCACAGAATCACAAAGTGCGTTGTAGACTTCCGATTCAGTTGAAGAAATTTTACCGGAGGTGTGTCTTTGAACCTCTGTCACTACGATACGTATCCCAGTCCTACGCTCGTATTCTTTTGCAAGATCCATGGCAGATCTTTTGACATCATCAAGATGATATCTTGGAATGACTCTGATATCCATATAGAACTCAAATCTGCCTGGAATTGTATTCACATTCAGGGAGGTTATCTCGTTCTTAGTAGGCTCAAAAGTCGATGTCGAAGGATCGAAGATCGGATCTGCCTCATTGAATTCTCTAGCGAACTTACTCATGAGCTCTGAAAGGAAGTATGTTCCGACACGAAATGCATTCTGGCCCCTATTGGGTGTAGAACCATGTGTGGTCTTACCTATAACCTCGAATCTCAGCCAAATCAGGTCCTTCTCAGCAATATCCACCATAGACCCCTGTGGACTTCCCCAATCAGGAACTATGAAAACATCATCCTCTGAAAAATAACCATTGTCGAGCAAATATCCTATACCCATCCTACTGGATGTTTCCTCATCAGCCACATATGCAATGCCTATGGACTTTCTTGACAGAACATCACCAGGAATGAACTTGGAAGCAAACATTGCAGCTATGACCGCCTGACCGTTGTCTTCTGTTCCCCGCCCGAATATTTTTCCATCTTTCGTGACGGCCTTAAATGGATCGGTTTCCCAATCATTAAGATCACCGACTGGAACAGTATCCATGTGTGCAACCACCCATACGGTACCTTTTTCCTTTCCGTTCTTTTTAGCCAATATATTGGGCCTCATTATCTCAGGAAACATATCATCCGGAACATCCACGCGCTGAACGGAATCATATCCCAAAAGACACTTCTGCAACATGTCTGCCCTTTTGGATTCCCCGTCACCCCCGTTTTCCGGAGCTATCGCAGGAATTTCTATCATCTCAGACATGACACTTATGATGTCTTCGCGAGACCTTTCTATATCTCCCAAGACGGCGTTCAGTTCCATGATTGATCGACAATGAAGTGAAAATTCATATAATCTTTGATAATAAAAAATATCGAGGGTATTACCCTCGACATCAACATCTGCGGACAATCATCGTGACCGCATTGCCTCCACCGAGACATAACGTTGCAAGGCCTGTATTCTTATTACGGTCATGCAGCGCATATACCAACGATGTGAGCACACGTGCCCCTGAGCATCCGATGGGGTGTCCCAGTGCAACAGCGCCACCATTGACATTGAAAGACTCTTCTGGAACATTCAGATCCTTTTTTACTGCACATGATGCAGATGCAAACGCCTCATTGTGCTCGAATAGATCTATGTCATCTATCGTCATGCCTGCTTTCTTCAACACATGACGCGTAGTTGGTATTGGAGCTTCCATTATGTATTCTGGCTTGACTCCACGCTCACCATAAGCAACAATCTCAGCCAAAGGTTTCAATCCGTGCTCCTCCGCCCAGTCTCTAGATGTGATCACACATGCAGAGGCCCCATCGCTCAGCTGAGACGAATTGCCCGCAGTGACTATGCCGTCTTTCTTAAAGACAGGTTTCAACTTCGCAAGGGTTTCCAAGGTGGTATCGGCCCTTATCCCTTCATCCTTGTCGAAAATAATGTCTCCTTTCTTGTTTTTGATTGTGATAGGGACTATCTCTTTGTCGAACTTACCTTCTACCTGGGCCTTGTTAGCTTTCACATGGCTTTCAACGGATAGAAGATCTGCATCTTCCCTTGTGACATTGAACCTTTCTGCTACGATCTCTCCGGTAAATCCCATATGCTGATCATTGAAAATATCCCAAAGACCATCATGCACCATCGCATCGACCATCGGCTGATCGTTCATCTTCAATCCCCATCTTACACCATTGAGTATGTATGGCGCATTGCTCATGTTCTCCATACCGCCTGCAATCAGAACATTATATTCGCCTGCTTTTATGGCATCAGCAGCATTCATAACTGCTTTCAATCCAGAACCACATACATCATTGATTGTGTATGATCCAATCTCCACTGGAAGACCTGCTCCTATAGCTGCCTGCCTTGCAGGATTCTGCCCGAGACCGGCGGATATGACATTACCCATTATACATTCTTCAACATCAGTGAATGATATTCCTGCCCTTTTAACTGCTTCTTCAACAGCTATGGAACCGAGTTGTGTTGCTTTAATACCCGATAGGGTTTTGCCGTATTTTCCGATAGGTGTCCTGACTGCACTAACTATAACTGCATCTTTCATAATGATGACCTCTTTGTTTGAAATGAAGGAGACTTGAAAGAACAATATATATTATTGTCGGTCATCAACTTCGTTGATTGACGAAATCAACCGGCTGTATCTCGTCCATTCTCTTCAAAGGCTTAGATAAATGACGTCTAGCAGATGTGGGCGGCTCATACCAACCTGGAACAATCCATCTTTTCATTTCTCTCATTATAGGCATAGAATCCTTGGTGTGACATTTCCTACACCTGAATCCTTGGGTTTTTCCAGTGGACTCCATAGTTCTGCCACATGATGGACATATGGGATTGGATATTTTTTCAAGGACTTTAACTGCTTCAATAACATGTAGCTTTTCAACATTCAGCGTTCTGGGATCTTCCCTTAATTCACCCATGACCTCTATTGTATCGCCGATGTGTAAATTGTTGAATGCGTAACGAAATTCTTTCGAAGGTTCGTATGCTCCACACACAACAAGTCCATACTTGGTCATCATATCTATGAACACATGACCTCCACATATGTGTCTAGCATCAGAGACAACATATCCGCTTATGCAATAGGACTGATTAGGAATCAGTGTTTTGGGATCATGAATAATATGGTCGTCCGTACCCTGATTCGTAAGAAATATCATCCACCTATCCAAAGGTTCCGTTTTTATGATTTCATAACCTTTTATCAGATCTTTCTGAATATCTCCTCTGAATCCATACATGACCGGACATGGTGTAGAGGGAACCATAGCAACTTTTTCCGCACGATCCTCCCAACTGTTGAAAGAGGAAGTTATGTTATGCTCAGCATCCCTTATGGTTAACGGATCATAGATACGTTTGGTGCCCCATCTGTTTCTGGGCCTGTATGTCAACAACTCATATGTGTGATCACGAGGTCTCCAAGCCATACCACATATACAGCCAATTACTCCTCTCCCATTACCTATTTCAAACTTGAATGCTCCAAGTCTTTGTATCTCTTTTTCTATGACTTCACGATCCATTATCGTTCTTACACCATTCCAATAGAAATCCTGAGATGGTTTTTTTCTTGATATTATCAATCCTGGATCTGCAACGGGCTCATGATTTTTTTCTACCAGAGGAATTATTCTCTTCAACAATTCATTTTCATCTGGTTCGAAGGTCGATGAATTATCGAAACAAAAAATTTCACGGCCTTTTATATTTCCGACCAATCTCTTTTTTCCTATGCCTTTTCCGAACCTCATTACTAATGACCCATTTCCTCTTGTTTTCCAAGGCGTAGCAGGATTCAAACGAACAAGTCTGGGATTTCCTATGAGATCCAAATCGGATAATTCATTTATTATCTCTGTCGCTAAAAACGTGGTACAGTTCCCTTCGGTGGAATCAGTATCATCCACTGCAACATACATACTCTGCACTAAACTATCCATATGATATATTTTATTCTGAAGGAATTAGCTTCATTGACTTTACAAAAAACATAGAACCATCTTCTGAAAAATCACCTTTTATAGAATATGCTGCATTTTCAGGTTCTTTTTGATAAAAACATCTTATTGATGTACCATCCGTTTTCTGAAAATTAAAAACATAACCTCTGGAAGATTCATCAATGTCATATACAAAACCTAATTCTTCATTTTCAGAAGAAATATCATCTTCAGTGATAAACATGGATAATACCATTATCAAAGCAATGGATATACATAATAACGAATATTTATCAGTAAACATAAATCAAGATTAATATTCTGTTTGTTAAAAAATACATTTACAATTACACTATCAAGACCCCCACCCCTTCATTTCCACTGCAGCATTTTAAGAAAAATGTCACATTAGTGTCGTTTGTTTAGTAGGTTTGTAATTGATTAATGGATCGAAAACAGGATCTCTAATAAATTTTTCAATGACATCTTGATTAACATTCAAGGAAAATTCTTTTGTCCTTCCATTTCTTCCTAATGACTTTACCTGTGCATGTATTATTCCAAGCATATCAAGTTCGGATATCAAACCTGCAACTCTTCTTTGAGTTAAAATTGGAAGACCTACTATCATACATATTTCTCTATACGATGTGTAAACATCCCCAGTAGTCATTTTTTTATTATTATTCTCAAAATTTTTTATTATACTCATTAAAACGACTTTTGATTGATTGGTTATAGTATTTATTACTTCAATGACTGCATCAAATTCTATTTTTTCACGAGCAAAATTCACATGTGCTTCTGTTACAACAGAATCTCCATTTCTTTCTGCGATATCAGATGCTATTCTCAGAAAATCTAAAGCTTTTCTTGCATCTCCCGAGTCTTGTGCAGATAAAGCCGCACAATATGGAATGACTGCCGGATCTAACACATCTTTATCAAAAGCTTCTTTGGCTCTGTCATACAGTATATCCTGTAGTTCAGATGAATTATAAGGATTGAATACTATTTTTTCTTCACCTAATCTACTTTTGATTTTTGTTGTCAAAAGTTCTGTAAATTTAGAATTATTGGTTATGCCTATTATAGTAACTCTGGATTTTTTTAGAATTTCATTCATAGTCGTTAAGAAATAAAATATATCATCTCCATTTTTCTTGAACGATCTATCGATTTCATCAAGAACTATTATGAATATCTTATTTTTTTCATCAATATAATTTGATAATTCATAATAAATCTTATCCAATGCCCAACCAGTAAATGGTATTTTTTTATTGTATTCTGTAATTATTTGATTTGATATGTTGTATAAAATACCTGAAGGAGTGTCTACAACTTCACAATTTATATATACAAAACTACAATTTTTTTCAGTAGGATCTGCCTTTTTTAATTCTTTTCCGATATAGTTTAAAACTGCAGTTTTACCTGTTCCGGTTTTTCCATATATTAATATATTTGATGGTTTGTCTTTATTTAATGAAGGAGCTAGAATTTCAGCTATTTTGTTTATTTGGATATCTCTATGAGGTAATTGATCTGGAATAAATGAAGATTGCAAAATGTTCCTATTTTTAATTAATACATTCCTTTTTTCCATGTATTTTTCAAATATCGATTTTTCTTTTTCCATTTGCATAACCATTTTTTCCAATGGAAGGTAGTATTATGGATATGATATTATAATTGTTTCTTTTTTAATTTTTTACAAATACATTTCTTTATAAGCAAACGAACAATACCCACAGATAAATCATAGGTGATTAACGATGAAAGGTTGGTTTGTTATTGGAGGATGTATAATAGCCATTATTGCATTTGTTTTAGTATTGTATATTATTGGATGTGCAGGCAGTTAAATTTCTTAAATTTTTGATTTGATTTATAAAAAAATCGTATCAAAATTTCAATGCTTTTTCTTAAAATGTTGCAGTGGAAATGAAGGGGTGGGGGTCTTATCTCTTGATTTTCTTATATTTTTTTGAATAAAAATGATAATTTGAAAGAGAATTCATTCCGATAATAGCAAAAATAAAGGCAGCAACAGTTATAATCATACACGGTACGGAATTGGGTACCCATTCACTAATAACCTCACTATAACCGTTCATTAGTAATTTTATGATTCCTCCCCATGGTATTTCTATCCACGCTACTGAATTTATCTGTTCTTCTGTAACAGCTCCGATAACTATAGTCAACTGATCGAAATAATTATTAGTTGTATTATCACCCATGGTCAGATAACCGCTATGTGGAGCTTTCTGTGCCAAAGTATCCAGATTTATTGATACTGTTTTTGAACTGAATCCGATATTGTATAATGTCAATGTACCGCTCAAATCGTTCCAGTCATCACTTTCAGTGCAACTCCAATCACTATAATCTGCTAATGAGTATGCACTCCAATGACCTGTGTCTTCATCATAATCCAACCAGAGTATCAAACGATGTATTATCGGATTGGCCGTTGTAGAATTATCTCTTTCATATACAACAACAGTCCCATATTCTCCAAATGAGGTTTCTCCTGTTATGGATCCCTCTACATACGTTATAAGGTGTCCATAAGAATCTTTTTCTGTGTTATTCACAGATCTTAGGATAACCATATCTCCCGTGTCGATTATACCTAACTGTGATGTATCGGAATGTTGCATACTCTGCGATTCGACATTAGTAAATGTAGGATTCACATCGGATTCATATTGAATGTACCCATACAAACCACTTACGATAAGAATTGCGACCAACATAATAGCCATTGATTCTTTCGTATCTCTCTTCATTGCATGCCAGATATCATTCTTTTTGATTATAACGATATCCTACAAATCAATATATTACAAACATATACCTATAATCATGGACAGACCTTCAAATGACGAGTATTTTATGAGTATGGCATACCTCGTATCATCCAGATCTACGTGTATGAGGCGTACGGTGGGAGCTGTAATTGTTAAGGATAAACATATACTGTCCACAGGTTATAACGGATCTCCGAAAAATACGCGTCATTGTGAAGAAGCAGGCTGTTTAAGAGAAAAATTGGATGTTCCATCCGGTACCAGACACGAATTGTGCAGGGGGGTTCATGCTGAACAAAATGCTGTAGCCCAAGCTGCATATTTTGGTATCAGTGTCAAAGGAGCTGTGTTGTATTCAACCACTTTTCCATGTTCTCTCTGTGCTAAAATTCTAATAAATTCAGGCATATCTGAAATTGTATATGATGAGGGCTATGTAGACGATCTTTCAAAGGAACTTCTTTCTGAGGCAAACATTAACGTTCGCAGATTCTCTATAAATAATAAAAAAGTTCCCGATGATATTCTTTCAATCTAATAAATGATTAAAACAAGGCAGTATGTTTAAGTAAGGCCAAGAGATACCGAATCCCGCAAATAGTCGGGGAGTGTAAATTGAGCCGAACTGACATACTTTCGGAAATCAAAGAAGCTGAAACGAAAGCGGACGCCAAGGTCGCACAGGCTGAGGCATCAAGGAAGGACGCAATCGCGGAGGCTCGCAGAGATTCTGTCAAGAGAATTCAGAATGCTGAGGCAGAGATGCGCAGCTCTTATGAATCCGCAATGAACGATGTGAAGGAGAATCTCAAAGCTGAGAGGGCTTCCAAACTCGCTATAGGTGAGAAAGAGGCCTCTTCGGTGGAATCTTCTTCTAAAAAGAACATCAAGGAAGTCAATGATTTTCTTAAAGCAAAATTTGAGGAGAACATAAATGTCACTTCCTGAGTCGATGAGTAGGATTGTGATTGTGGGTACCAAAACACATCTGGAAGAAGCAATTGAGGCTTTTTACAGACTGAAGGCACTCCACTTGATCGATCATACCACCGGCGCGGATGGACTCTCTATCGGATCGTCCATGTCCACGAATGCCAAAGCATCCGAAAGGTTGCTGAAGGTCAGGGCTATGGAAAAGGAACTTGGTATAACCAAAAATACCGAGACAGCCAAGGTACCGATAGGTGAGATTAAGAGTCAGATCAATGCTGACAGCGTCGAAAATATTGAGAGCAGTATAATGTCTGTTCTTGATAGAAGGAATGATCTTAGTCAAAGAATCACTGAGTTAAACTCTAAGAAGAAGAACTTGGAGATTCTCGCACCGATTCCTGTGGATCTGGACCTGTATTCGGGTTACAAGACCATCACATCAATCGTTGGTTCTGTAACGGAAGACCCTTCTGACAAATTGAAGACTGTGGGGGATATCGAGTACTTCTTATCTTTTGATAAGAAGGAAGGTGGTGTCGTCGCAGTTTTCATGAAAGTCAGTGATAGGGACAAGATATCTGTAGTCTTAGCTGATTACGGATTCACTGAGGTTTCTGTTCCAAGTGGAATCGGACCAGTAAGTGAGAACATCTTGGTTACGAATGAAAAGTTGGCGGACCTCACCGCTCAACTGAATTCAGTCGAGAAGGAAATCGAAGTTCTTCAGATAAAACATAAAACCTTCCTAATGGCATCGGAGGAACAGCTGGCAATCGAGATAGAGAAGGGAGAGGTTCCCTTGAAAGTCGCGGTTACAGACTATTCCTACATAATGGACGCATGGGTACCCACAAATAAACTCGAGGTTGTGAAGAACGAACTCGAGTCTAAACTTGGAAACGACATATATGTGGAGTTTCAGGAGACGCGTGGACGCAGTATGCATGAGTCAGAGGAGGTTGAGGATAGGTTCAAGACCGTTCCGACCAAGTTCAATAACGGAATAATCGCGAAGGAATTCGAGTACCCTACCAAATTGGTGTCTGTACCGAAATATCAGGAGATCGATCCATCGATACTCATCATGATATTCCTCCCGTTGATGTTCGGGTTCATGGTCGGTGACTGTGGTTATGCATTACCATTCATAATATTGGGTGCATATGGATTGAAGGTTACACATCACAAAGACTGGCGTGCAATAGCAACTGTTCTGTTCTTCGGTGGTATATGGGCATTCATTTTCGGTTTCTTCTTCTTCGGAGAAGCCTTGGGAATGCATTTTGTTACCGAGGATTTAGAAGCGACAATATGGGGCGGTGGAGTATATGTCACATGGGACCATCTTCTGGGAGTAACATTCCCTGCATGGTTCAGTGGGTTGCTTCCCTTCGGACATGGTGTCGGAAAGCTAGAAGCGGTTACTTTGTTATTGAAACTGTCCGTTTACGTGGGCATTGTACACCTTTTCATCGGATATGCCTGCGGATATTACAATAAATATATCCAGCATGGCAACAAGGAAGCTTTTATAGAGAAGGGAGGATGGATTCTTTCCTTCTTGGGTATGGTCATACTGTGTTTCGTGCTAACACAGGTAATGATTGTTGAGGATGCTTCCGTGGTCATACATGGTTCGCAGGTCTATATTGTAACCGCTGTAGGATTTATCCTGTTGATAGCAGGAGTCATCACAAACTTCAAGAGAGAAAAAGCACAGGCCATTCTGGAACTTCCAGGTATGATAGGAAATATCCTGTCGTATACTCGTTTGGCCGCTATCGGAATGTCCAAGGCCGGTATGGCTTTGGCTTTCAATTATATTGTGTTCGGTTTGATTATATCGGTACAGAGCGGAACACCCAACATAATCCTGTTGATAATAGGACTGTTGCTGTTCTCGTTCCTCCATTTGGTCATATGGACACTTGCCATCCTATCCGCCGGATTGCATGCTTTGAGGTTGCAGTTCGTCGAATTGATGACAAAGTTCTTCGAAGGTAACGGAATAGAATTTGCTCCTTTGAAGGTTAAACGCAAGAAAACAATCTTAACAACTGAAAATACTAATAAAGAGGTATAAATATGACAGATGTAAGCAGTGGAATGGGACTTATCGCAATTGGCGCAGGACTTGCAGTTGGACTCACTGGTCTCGGTGCAGGTATGGCTGAGAAAGATGTCGGTGCAGCCGCAGTCGGTGCAATAACCGAGAACGAGGCTCTCTTCGGTAAAGCAATGATTTTCATGGTTCTCCCCGAGACAATCGTCATCTTCGGTCTCGTTATCGCAATTATGGCTATCTTCGTAATGCCTGGTATGTAAGTCGAGAGGCCTTTTCATGGCACTTGACAATGTAATGAAGGAGATCGAGGCTTCCGCCAATGCCAAAGTATCTGAGATCGCGGGGCAGCAAGCTGCCGAGGTCAAAAAGATCAATGCAGAGACGGACGTCTTGATTTCCGAGATGAAAGAAAAAGAGGACAAAAAGCTCAAAGAGGCAGTTGAGCTTCTCAGACGCCAGGAGCTTTCCAGTGCAGACTTGGAGAGTAAGAAAATAGTCCTGTCGAAGAAGAAAGAGATCCTCGCCAAGGCATTCGAGTCCGCACTCAGTGACCTGGAATCCGCTCCCAGCGAAGAAAAGCTGAGGCAGTATCGTTCCATGGTAGACTCTGCAAAGACGGTCATCGATAAGCCTAAGGCATTCATCTCCAAGGATGATGATTTCACAGCTGATCAGCTGGGTGTGTCATCCGTAGAGGTGGACTCTAGGATCCGGGCCGGAATCATACTTCAAAGTGAGGACGGTACCATAGAGGTCGATATGCAATACGAGACCATTCTTCAGACAATCTGGGACCGTGAGATCAAAACTTTGTCTGATATCCTGTTCGGGTGAGACATATGTTCAGGCGCAGCGGAAAGAAAGGCAACTATGCGTATACTGTCGCTAGGGTGAAGGCCAAAAAGGCTCTTCTCCTTAAGGAGGAGGACTACAACAAGATGTTGATGATGTCCATACCTGAGATCTCGCGTTACATAAGCGAGTCCGGTTATCAAAAAGAGATGACGGACCTCGCTGGAAAACATGTAGGTCTGAGTCTTCTGGAACATGCGACATACGGTAGCATGGCGGCTGTCTTCAAGAGCATACTCGCGGCCTCTCAGGGCGAGTTAAAGGACATGGTTTCAGCATATCTCGCCAAATGGGATTACTGGAACGTCAAGGTGATACTTCGCGGGAAGTCATACGGTCTTGATGCTGACGGGGTCAAGGAAGATCTTGTTCCTGCCGGCAGTCTCAGCGCCGAAGATCTGGATAAACTCATCTCTTATGAACTGGAAGAAGACGTGATCTCTGGTTTCGCTACGATGGTGCACGCTACAGTGCCCCAAGAGATTCTAGTGGCTTTCAAAACCGATAAGAATCTGGGTATAATCGAGGATTATCTCGATAAATGCTATTATGCCAATCTGATGGCAAGCATAAACCCCAGTTCAAGGCCTGAGTCTCTTTTCCTGAACTATATAAGGCAGGAAATCGACATAAAGAATCTGGAGACGATACTCAAATTGAAACTCGAGAACATCCGCGGGGAAACTGTTATGCAGTATTTCATTCCCGGAGGAAAAGAGATCGATACGAGACTTGCCACGCAACTTGCCAATGCGGAAACAATCGATTCGGCGATGGCGGACATATCTCAATTGGATTTCTACGAGAGTATCAAAGAGGGTCTGGATTCCAGCACATCTTCCTTAATGGGCGTCAGTGTCGGTATGAGGAAGTATGAGATGGAGCAGGCAAAGAAGTTCTCACATCTCTACCCATTGTCGGTTATTCCGGTTATAGATTTCATGTTCCATAAGGAAAAGGAAGTCAGTAACATCAGGATAGTCGCAAGGGGCATAGATAGCGGATTGGACAAAGATACAATCAGACAACTACTGGTGATGTAATGCAGATAGCGGTTATAGGAAGCGAAGAGTTCGTGCTCGGTTTCAGGTTAGCTGGACTGAGGCGCGTTTTTGTTGCTGACAAAGACAACTACCAGGACACGATAACGAATGCCATGTCGGATCGCGACATAGGTATACTCGCTGTCGACGATAAGGACCTGGCATATCTTCCTGCCAACGTTAGGGCCAAGGTTATGGATTCCATACAGCCCGTGGTCGTACCAGTAGGTGGAGATGAGAGCGACCTTCGTGAGAAGGTAAAAAGAGCAATTGGCGTTGATTTATACAAAACAGAGGATGAATAAATGAGCACTGAAGGTGTAATCTACAGAGTCGCAGGACCTGTCGTGACTGCCACAGGCATTTCCCCCAAGATGTACGATGTCGTACATGTTGGTAAGGAACAGCTGATGGGCGAAGTCATCAAGATAGTCGGCGACTACTCTATCATCCAGGTTTATGAGGATACATCCGGTATTAAGCCCGGGGAGCCTGTTACGAACACAGGCCTTCCCCTTGTTGCTGAACTCGGACCGGGACTCTTGACATCGGTTTACGATGGTATTCAGAGGCCCCTTCCGGTACTCAGGGACAAGATGGGTGATTTTATCTACCGTGGTGTTTCAGCACCTGGGTTGGACAGAGAGAAAAAATGGGAGTTCACTCCCGTCGTTAAAGAAGGGGATGAGGTCGAAGCAGGCCACGTCCTCGGTACAGTTATGGAAGGAACCATGCTTCACAAGATTCTGGTTCCATATACCATAAAGAAAGGTAAAGTCGACAAGATCAAATCTGGGTCTTTTACAGTCGAGGAAACAGTTGCCGTCATAGACGGTGTCGATGTACAGATGATGCAGAAATGGCCGGTACGTATACCAAGGCCTGTTCTGGAAAAGTATCAGCCTGATGTTCCCTTGGTAACGGGACTGAGGGTTCTCGACACGATGTTCCCCCTAGCAAAGGGAGGAGCCGCAGCCGTTCCTGGTGCATTCGGTACAGGTAAGACTGTCACACAGCAGTCTCTCGCCAAATATTCCGATGCACAGGTGGTTGTATACATCGGATGCGGTGAGAGAGGCAACGAGATGACAGAGGTTCTTACGGAGTTCCCAGAACTGGTGGACCCCAAGACCGGACAGTCATTGATGAACAGGACAGTCTTGATCGCCAACACATCCAACATGCCTGTTGCTGCAAGGGAAGCTTCCGTTTACACGGGAATGACCATTGCAGAGTACTACAGAGATATGGGATACGATGTTGCATTGATGGCCGACTCCACCTCCAGGTGGGCAGAGGCTATGCGTGAGATTTCATCTAGGTTGGAGGAGATGCCCGGAGAAGAAGGATACCCTGCGTATCTGTCTGGTCGTCTTTCCGAGTTCTATGAGCGTGCGTGCCGTGCCAAGGCCCTTTCGGGCGATGACGGTTCCATCTCTGTCATAGGTGCGGTTTCACCTGCTGGCGGAGATCTTTCCGAGCCTGTCACACAGAACACACTGCGTATCGTGCGTGTATTCTGGGCGCTGGATACCAAGTTGAGGGAGAGAAGACACTTCCCAACCATCAACTGGTTGACATCATACACGATGTACGACAAGCAGCTGTCTGATTGGTTCAAGAGCAATGTTGCTCCTGATTTCCCACAGTTGAAGGCGTGGGCCATGCAGGTCCTCCAGAAGGAGGCAGAGCTTCAGGAGGTTGTTCAGATGGTCGGTTCGGATTCATTACCGGACGAGCAGAAGATCACTCTCGAAGTCGCGAAGATGATCCGTGAGATCTATCTTCAGCAGAACGCATACCACCCAGTCGACTGTTACTGTCCTCTCGACAGACAGTACAAGATGATGAAGCTCATCAAGAAGTACGCCGAGTTGGCGGACAAGGCTCTGAGTGCAGGAGTTTCGGTCGATAAAATCGCATACATACCTGCCAGGCAGAGATTTAACCAGGCCAAGTATGAGGAGAACGTCGACTCTGAGTTGGAAGCAGTCAACAAGGACTTCGACACCCAGTTCGCAGGATTCGGAGTGTGATCATATGGCAGATGTTAAAGTATCCAAAGAATACAAGACGATCTCCCAGATTGCCGGACCTCTCGTTTTCGTGAAGAAGACAGAGCCTATCGGATATCAGGAGATGGTCAGTGTAAGGCTCTCTGATGGTACAATCAAGAGAGGCCAGGTTCTGGATTCGTCTGAGGACATGGTCGTTGTTCAGATATTCGAGGGAACTACTGGTATCGACAGGGCGGCATCGGTCCGTTTCCTGGGCGACACCATGAAGATGCCCGTTTCGAAGGACATGCTTGGAAGGATCCTTTCCGGTTCCGGTCAGCCTCTGGACGGAGGAGCGAACATAATCCCCGAGAAGGAACTGAACATAGAAGGTGCGGCTATCAATCCCTGGGCAAGGGACAGTCCTGCTGATTTCATTCAGACCGGTATATCCACCATAGATGGTATGAACACACTGGTCAGGGGTCAGAAGCTCCCTATATTCTCAGCATCGGGTCTTCCCCATAACGACATAGCTTTGCAGATCGCAAGGCAGGCGAAGGTTCTGGGTGAGAACGATGAGTTCGCAGTGGTGTTCATCGCCATGGGTATAACCAATGAGGAGAAACAGATGTTCATGTCCGAGTTCGAGAGAACCGGTGCATTGAAGAACGCTGTGGTTTTCCTCAATTTGGCTGATGATCCAGCTGTCGAGCGTATAGTCACACCTCGTCTCGGTCTGACTACCGCAGAGTACATGGCTTTCGAATTGGGAATGCAGGTGTTGGTCATAATGACCGACATCACCAACTACTGTGAGGCATTGCGTCAGGTTGGTGCAGCCCGTGAGGAGGTTCCCGGAAGACGTGGATACCCCGGTTACATGTACACCGATCTTGCACAGCTGTACGAGCGTGCCGGAAGAATCAAGGGAAAGAAAGGTTCCATCACACAGGTGCCTATCCTTTCGATGCCCGGTGACGATATAACCCATCCGATTCCGGATCTTTCAGGTTATATCACTGAAGGACAGATCGTTCTTTCGAGGGAATTGCACCGTAACGGTATATACCCTCCAGTGAACGTGTCCTCATCGCTGAGCCGTCTCATGAACTCCGGTATCGGTAAGGGTAAGACCCGTGATGACCACAAAGCGGTTTCTGATCAGCTCTATGCTGCTTATGCAGAAGGAAAGGATCTCCGCGGTCTTGTCGCAATTGTGGGTAAAGACTCACTTTCCGCCAAAGACAGGAAGCTCTTGGACTTTGCAGATCTGTTCGAGGATCGTGTTGTCCGTCAGGGACATGACGAGGATCGTTCTATAGAACAGACTCTCGACATTGCATGGGACATACTCAAGGAACTCGATGTGGATCAGCTTACAAGGATCGACCGTAAGTACATTGAGAAATATCTCAAGAAGTGATTCAGATGAGCACGCAAGACATCACACCGACCCGTTCCGTACTTCTGGACCTCAAAAGAAGGATCAAGCTATCCCAGAGCGGATACAAGATCATGAAGATGAAGAGAGACGGTCTTATCATCGAGTTCTTCGAGGTAATGGAGAAGGCCAGGAAGATGCGCGCAGGCGTCACTTCGGACTATGCCACGGCAATGGAGAAAATAACCGTTGCACGTGCTGTCGAAGGTGAGATCGCCGTAAGGAGCGCAGCATACGCTCTGAAGGCGGATCCGCAGGTCAATGTCGGTAGCAAGAGCATCATGGGTATGATGGTTCCAAAGGTGGAGGCTACAGCATCCATGCACACGAGCATAGTGGACAAAGGCTACGGTGTGATCTCAACATCGCCTTACATCGAGGAGGCCGCACTGGCTTTCGAGAAATTGCTCGACACTTTGGTCCGTGCGGCCGAGATCGAGACCACTATGAAGAAGCTGCTTGACGAGATCGAGAAGACGAAGAGAAGGGTCAACGCTCTCGAGTTCAAGATAATTCCGGACCTCAAGGAATCCGAGAGGTTCGTGAAATTCCGTCTTGAAGAGATGGAAAGAGAGAACACTACCCGTCTCAAACATCTGAAGAAGAAAGGAGAGGCCACGGATTGAGATCGTTCGAAGACCGCTGGAACGAGATCCGTAAGGATCCCGAAAGACTGAAGAGACTGTTCACAGTCGTCTGGGTCATAGCGTATTCGATGCTCATCTTTGGATTTCTACTGATCGTATGGGTTCTGCTCGCTTCGAGATAAGATAAACCGTTTAACAAAATCTTTTATTTTTTATTGATCAACGGCAAACTGGTTGATGGTTCGTCATTTCATGAAATTCTTCATCACTGTCTTTCCGCTGCCTAGATGAACTATGGGCATTATAGCAGGGTCGGGGTTGAAGTTGTGCATCTTCTGATATTCGGTTTGATCCTGCCATGCTGATGCATTAATCATCCTAACACCGTTGTATTCCTTCGTTCCTGCTCCGTGCACATGTCCTGATATGAATATATCTGGAACATTCTCCATGACAAGGTAATCCTTTTTCTCCGGTGCCAATGCAGTCCTCTGTCCGTACATAGGTGCTAGATGACGTCTCATGGCCATGTATTCCATAACTTTCAAGGGGTCTTCATATTTCAGTTCCTGTACGCCTGCGACCCAATCATCAATCCCTTTACCGTGGTATGACAACACGGTCCTGTCTTCTATTTTGAGGCTGACGGGATTTCCAACCATCATTATATTCGAATCAAAAGATTGTCTGAATACCTCAGGAAGTGCGGGTTGCGGCTCGGTTAGACGTACAGCGTCATGGTTTCCAGGATGTATTACCATTTTTATGTGATCAGGTATTTCCTTGAGATACTCCGCGAGAGTCTCGTATTGTTTGTATATGTTGTTTATTGTCAATTCTTCTTCCTGATCAGGGAACACACCTATGCCATCCACCACATCTCCTGGGAAGACTATGTAGTCAAGTCCTATGTCTAAGGAATTGGTTTTAAGCCATTGTATCATTTTCTTCCATTGAGGTTCCATGAAGGTATAACTTCCGACATGAACATCCGATAGGAAAGCAATCGAAGATGTGGAGTCTGATAATTTCCATTTGTTGTTAGATGGTATATCTGGTCTGTAGATTTCGTTAGCAATAAACAGTTCCTTGCGTGCATTGGGTTTTCCTGAAATCCCTATGACCTCATCATTGACATACGTCTCTTTGATCAGGGGCGTGTCCTTGGAGATCAATACACTACATGTGGCCGTATCGTCTTCGATTTTGAGAATATAGTGACCGTTCTTCGTTTCTCTCTTTTCGTAGATTATGCCGACTATTTTGGTATCTCTGTCGAGGCGCATGGCCTTTTCTATAGACATAGATGATCCGAAGTCCCTACGTTTTTCGATTATTCTTTTTAGTGCGTAATATCTGCTTTTGAAATAATTTGCAAAATCGTTGATATTGCCTTCACATGTGGATTCCCCAGTAACATCTGTTCCAGGTATCACTGATATGTCCCACTGGCGTTTATTGTTGACTTTGAATGTTTTTGGGGATTCGAATATGGGTTTGTCCCCTGCGATTGCATCCATGACATCTTGTTTCGTGAGAAACATGGAGTTCTCGGAAAGTTTGGAAAGTACTGTATTGATAAACTCCATGGGGTGTGTGTTGGAAAGCACCATTTCCAGTGCATCCGGTGACAGGAAAACGTTCCTCCTCGCCGCTTCGGACAATACCTCTTTCTTCATTTCCAACCCTATTGTTCTGTTCGTCTAAATAGGATTCCATTCTCTCTCTGAGAATGTTAAATATGCTCAAGTCTATCGGCAGGTTATGGTCAATGCGACGATATCCTGTTCGATATATCCGAGTGAAGATCCTTCCAAGGTTAGAGATGCGGTTCTCAAGTTATTTCCATCAATAGAGATTGGTGAATCAGATGGTGCAATTAAAGGAGTTGCAAATCTTGATAATTTCTCAAAATTGATAAGAAAACAGGAGATATTGGATAGTACGCGCATGATGATGCATAAAGGAATGCACAACCATGAGATCGTGTTGCATCTCAATAAGCAAGTAGCTACAGTAGGCAAAGTATCATTTGCCGAACCATCCTCCATTCTTGGAACTATAAAAGTCTCGATAATTGATGAGGATCCGGAGAATGTGATTGATTACATAGCACCGATGACGGTGGATGGTAGGGAGGTAACCGGATGATAGGTGTGTCCTGTACCGGATTCTGTTCCAAGGACTTCAAAGAAATTTGGAACGATGTCTCCTCTAATTTTTCACATTGGGAAATATTCTCAGAGGGCACGAATTCCGTACAAGGGATATCCTGTGATTTCGTTAATCATGTTTCTGAATACAGTATGTCCTACTCTCTGCACTCCTCAATCGCAGATACGAATGTGGCTGCTGTTAATGATTGTATGAGGTCTGCGACACTTCGGGAATTGTGTTCCGAGATGGATCATATGAGGATGATGGATCTAGATATGATGACAGTTCATCCAGGGGTCAGCAGTTTAGTTTGTAGCGATCTTAGAGGTCGTTCGTTGGAGTGTGCAAAGCTCACGATGCGGGATCTGAATAAGGCGTCTTTGGACTCGGGAGTTAAGGTGGCCATAGAGAATATGCCCAATCTACCGTTCATGCTGGGCAGAACGGCACATGAACTTTCCGAAATAATCGATGGTACGGAACTTGGGGTGTGTTTTGATATAGGTCATGCGAATACGATGGGAGAGATCGAAAACATGGTTGATACGTTCAAGGAAAGGATAATCAACATCCACATACACGACAATATGGGAGACAGGGATGCCCATCTTACCTTGGGTGAAGGAAATATCGATTTCAGGCATGTCATTGACATCATGAGCGGATATAGTGGTAATTACATAATAGAGTCTAAAACCCTCGAATCTGCTGTGATTTCCAAATCAATCTTGGGACATTTTCTTGCCTGATCACATTTTCGGAAACAGTGGCAGTTCATCAACGATTTTTATGGTATCTTCTTTGTTGGACACTTTTGTGAACAGATATATACATGCGATGAGCCCGATACCGATGAGTGTCAGTTCGAATATTATACTCACGGAAGCCAGTCCCACATAGGTTAGGCCACTGAGATAGTCTGTGACGAAATGCATGGTTATGGAAGCGTATAATCCGAATCTGACGTAAACGTATCCCATTATAATGCCACCTATGCATGTTATCACGGCTTTTGTCATTCCCCAGCCATTATAGTGAGCCATCCCAAACATAATGCCAGAGAATACTATCAGTATCAGAGAGATTTTACTCATCCCGAATCCTCCGAGGAGCATTCTAAATGTGTTGGGTCTTTTCGTTCTGACCAATTGTATCAGAAATATGGGCACTCCTATGTACATTACACGGGAGATTATCTCTTCCCAGACTGAAGCATCGGCCAACAAATACAGCATCTGTTGGTCTGTGTACTCGTCCATCCATCCTGTGTTTATCTCAAGTCCCATGGATGCTGCAATCAAAATAAGTGCTACTTGAACAAACATATCTGCGCAAAACAGTACCGTTACCCAATATGCTGCCGATTTCTTCGTGTTTTCATACACATCTGCCGGTTCGTATTTAAGGTTGGATAAAACCCCGTATATCGTGTACGATACTGATGCCAAAATCGCGAGTATTATCACAAGCCAATAGGCCTGTGCAAGGACCCCGTGTAGGGTCAGAAGTCTAACAGATGTGGGAATTATGATTGATATGTTTACACCGAATGTACCTATAAATGAAAGTACGGTTGAGACGTTAAGGAGAAGTACGACAGTTTCCACCAGAAGAAGTACGATTATTATGGCGGTTGCAAGAAGCATGATCTTCTCGAGTGCGGTCAACTCTCCTTTCTTGTTCGGGAATCTGTATCCGCAAATCCCACAATATCTCATTCCGCCATCATAGTATTGTTGGCACCTATCGCACCTAGGTTTCATGTCATTTCCTCTATACATCTCATTATGCCGTCGATTCTTTCGTTTTCCATAATGATAAGCACTGAGTGTCTGTATTTATGTAGGTCAACTATTTGTTCGGCTATGTAACGTTCACGTGCTTTTGTGACTTTTTCGAATCCTTTGACACTGTTCAGATATTTATCCCAAGATTTAACGAATGTTTCGGGAGAGTTCATATCAAATCTCTTTTTCATTCCCTTCTTAGCCATTCTGTGTTCTTTGACGAATTCGGTGGCTTTTATGTTTTCGATATAGACATCTGTGAACAGATCTTCATTCATATCTAACGGGACTATTCCTTTCAAATCCCTGTTACACAGATCCACTAGTTCACAGAATGCAGGGCATGGAAATTCCACATTACCGAAGACAGATAGGTGGTGTGCATATACCAGATCCAATTCACTTACTTCGTAATCATCAGTGAGGTCCTCTCTTTTCGATAGAGCCATAATGCTCTCAATACTCAACGGCAGTCCGTAGGCCTCATATTTTCCATAATTATGCCTAACTTTATCTGCTTCCGATACCAGTCCCTGGACTATCGGAAGTATATCGATTTTGCACCCTTCGATATTCAGAGGTATCATTTTCTGGTACTCCTGGATAGAACTATTTCAGTGAGTTCGGATTGATCATCTATCTTTATCAGTTCTTCGTTTGAGATTATTGCAGTAGTGTCTATATTTTCAGTCGATCTCTTTTTTTCTACAATCATCAGTGAGTGTCTGCCTACGACTCTGGAGATTTCAGCTGCTATCATGGCTTTCTGTATAAGTTTTTCTTCATCTGGTCCAAGACCGGTAAGCATGGTTATCTGTGAATTCTTCGTTATCGCCTCGAAGGGGCTTTTGACTACCGGCGTGATATCGAATCCTATTTCTGCCATATGGCTTAACGGTTTAGACATCAGGGGAGGATCTACCCGGGTCTTTTCGTTCTTAGATTCACGTTTGTACTCGAATGGATCGAGGGGCTCTATAATCTGCGTGTTCAAGAACTCTTCAAGCCTCAGGGCGGCATCTATCATGGCTCCCATCCCTGCTTCATACATCTGAATCGTACGTCTGGAGACTCCCGCCGTCTCCGCGAGGGTGCCCAGGCTGATGTTCATTGTTTCTCTAATCTCTTTGAGAGTATCTCCTGAGATCTTAACATACAGTCCTCCGGGGGCTGCAAAAATGAATGGAGGCACCTCCTCCAGAAGGTGTTCGGCCAATGTTTCGTTGGATATTATGGGTATTTTGAATCTCGAGTAAACGATTCCAGTTTCCAATGGTCTGGAGCTTGAGTTTTCCCCTATGAGCAACGGTTTTGCACTCAATGCATCTGCTAGTATCTTCATGTCCTCGGCATTTTCTCTTGAGAACGCATCCACATTGGTAAGCACTTTGATTATCAGGAGGGTGTCGTCCTTCTTACCAACTATATCGAAACAGATACTGCGAAGCGCTAGCGCTGAAGACACTTCGAAACCCGCTTTTGCCAATATGGCCCGGGTTGTGTTGATAAGATCTTCTCTGCTCATAATTATGAAAGTGGTTGTTCTTCTATAAAAACTATAATGTTATAAATAGTCGCACTGGGGGATGGTCTTTCCCCCAGGCATTCGGGTTCAATCTATGGATATCTTCTGTTTCAGACTGTCGTTTCCACAGGCATCGAATATAACCTCCAGGATTCCATTGTTATATGTCGCCCTAGCGGATTTTGTATCGACTTTACACGGCAATGCAAGTGTTTTGGAAAATGTTTTCCTTGCGTTATCCGCTTTCACTGAGAGCGAGTTCTCGGTGCATTCCAACACAATGTCCTCTTTCTGAACACCTGGTATCTCGAGCGTAGCTCTGATTTTGCCGTCATCAGAGCTGACATCGCTGAAGGGTTCTCTGATATTTGCCTCCAGTTTGTATTTCTCCTTTGCATTCCCGAATTCTTGGAAATGCGGGACGCCGTCAGGACCCTGATACATCATGTAACCGTAGGTTTTTATCCCCGGCTCATCAAGGTTGTCCATCTCGGAGAACATTTTCTCGATCCTCTTGTTAAGATTTTTGAAATCTTCACCGAATATCTCATCCCATATGTCATCCGTTATCATTTTCATCACCTTCTCATTTCTCAATCTTTGTTCTTTTTTCCGTATTCCTTTAGACTGTCCATTACTTTTGGACCGAATTTATCGACAGCCTTTGTGAAGTCGTCCATGCTGACTTTGGTAGAGTTTATCTCTTCCTGTGTCGGAATCTTTCCGCCTGTCACAAGGCGTCTCACGGCGGTCATCACGGCTTCGTTGCATATGGCCGATATGTCTGCTCCAGTGCAGCCTTCCGTCATCTCTGCTAGTTTCTTCAGATCCACGCCATCTTCCAATGGTTTTCCAGATGTGTGTATTCTGAATATGGATTCACGGGATTCGTTGTCTGGAGGTCCTATGTATATGCTCTTGTCAAATCTGCCTGGCCTCAGCAATGCCGGATCCATTATGTCAGGTCTGTTGGTTGCAGCGATGACCACTACATTGTTGATGGCCTCTAGGCCGTCCATCTCGGTCAGCATTTGGGAAATGACCCTCTCTGTCACATTGCTGTCCCCTCCGGTACCTCTTTCGGGCGCGATCGAGTCGATTTCGTCCATGAATATTACACATGGAGATGCTTGTCTGGCTTTTCTGAAGGTCTCTCTGACGGCTTTCTCAGATTCTCCGACCCATTTATTGAGGAATTCCGGCCCTTTAACTGATATGAAATTGGCTTCGGATTCGGTTGCAACAGCCTTTGCCAGCATTGTCTTACCTGTCCCGGGGGGTCCGTAAAGTAATATCCCCTTCGGTGGTTTTGCATTCATATGCTCGAATACCTTTCCGTATTTGATGGGCCATTCCACGGCTTCCTTGAGTTCCTGCTTTGCATTTTCCAGTGCGCCTATGTCCTCCCACTGTACGTTGGGCTTTTCAATCAAGACTTCCCTCATTGTCGAAGGTTGCAGGTCTTTCAGAGCCGACATGAAATCGTCCTTCGTAACACTGATTCTGTTGAGTACGTCTATGGGAATTTCCTCGGCTTCCAGGTCGACACTCGGTAGAATACGTCTGAGTGCGGCCATGGCGGCCTCCTTACACAACGCGGAAAGGTCTGCACCGACGTATCCGTGTGTTCTGTCAGCCATTTTAGACAGGTCCACATCCTCGGATAGAGGCATGCCCTTAGTGTGTATCTGCAATATCTCCAGACGCCCGTCCCTGTCTGGTATCCCGATTTCTATCTCACGATCGAATCTTCCGGGTCTCCTTAGTGCCTCGTCCAGGGAGTTAGGTCTGTTGGTCGCACCTATAACGACCACTTTCCCTCTCGTGTTAAGGCCGTCCATCAAAGACAGTAGCTGTGCTACTATACGCCTTTCCTCCTCGCCGGCGACCTCATCACGTTTTGGAGCAATGGAGTCTATCTCATCGATGAAGATGATACTGGGTGCGTTTTCCTCGGCCTCCTTGAAGATCTCCCTGAGTTTGCCTTCTGATTCTCCATAGAACTTGCTCATAATCTCTGGTCCGCCAATGGATATGAAGTTGCTGCTGGTCTCTCCCGCAACAGCCTTTGCAAGCATCGTCTTACCTGTTCCAGGCGGTCCATGAAGAAGCACTCCTTTAGGCGCCTCGACACCCAATCTTTTGAAGAGTTCAGGGTGTTTTAGAGGTAATTCAATCATCTCTCTTATTTTACCGACTTCATTGCCCAGTCCACCTATGTCGTCATAGGATACCTTGGGGACTTCCATACTGGACGGTTTTGCAGGTTTATCTGAGACTTTTACTTCTGTACTGGATGTCATTATGACTGCTTCTGCAGAGGGTGAGAACGATGTTACAACCAGATCGATCTTATTGCCCATGACGTTGAGTGTCAGTACATCTCCTTTAGTGAAGGCACGTCCTTCCATAACCTGCGCTAGGTATTCCTCTCCGCCTTGGAGTCTCAACTCTTCCGTAGGAGAGAATGTGATTTTCTCAGCATTTTTTGCTGAAATTTTTTTAATGTTGACTCTTTCATCTATCGATGTTCCGGCGTTTCTTCTTGTAGAGCCATCGATTCTCACTATCCCGCGATTTGCATCTTCGGGACCGCCTCTCAAGACTTTGACTACAGTTTTCTTGCTACCATCTATCTGTACGATATCCCCGACCTTTATGTCGAGTATATCCATGAGTTCCGGATCAAGGCGGCATATGCCTTTGCCGGTCTCTCCTGGTTTAAGTTCGGCGACCTTTATCGCTTTGTCATTTGTCATTGTTATCACCTTGTCCCATCGAACATTAGCAGCAGTTCATGTACCATCTTCTCAGTGGATGATTTATCGATTCCCATTTCTTCGGATATTCCTGATGCGTTCATGTCCGGATTGTTCAACAACTCATACAGAAGATTCCTATGGTCGTAGTCGATGTCATCTTCTACGCTGTCAAGAAAGCCTCTTATGAGCCTGTTACGTTCGTCTACGATTTCAGATCTCAGTGTGCTGAGCTCGTGAAGTTTCTTATCAATGTCAGATATTTTTTCTCTCGTCTCCTGAAAATCTTCGGTGTTGTCCATATTTTTTTCATTCACTATCTCTTTGTTGTAGTTCCTTAATCCAATCATGTTTGTTTCAAACATGCCGTTGCGCATGTCTATAGTGATGGTGAATTCGCTGTTTGGCCGATAGAATGTTCTGTTGGGTCCAATATTGCTACTCTCCCTATAGCTTACGACCATCCCCCTCTTCTCCATCACTTCGAGATTCTTGACTATAGCTTGTTGACTGATTCCCAATTCTTTTGATAGTTGCAGGGGATAGTGTGGTTCGCGCACTATTGCCTGTAATATGCGCCTCCTGGTTGGGTTCTCTATCATAGAGAGTATATAGTCTATATCGTTCATGATCTCACTTTAGGTCTACAACCATTGGTTGTATAGTGGTAGTCGTATATAATTTGTTGTATCATAATGTCTATTTTAATACATTGATGTATTAAAAAATAAATACGATGCAACCATTAATGATATTATGGCTATACCAAGAGATGCTAGAATAGGTCTTTCGCCAGAAGACATACCCAAGAGATGGTACAATTTGGCTGCAGATGTGGGGAAGCTCAAACCGCCCATGAATCCAGGTACAGGTGAAGTTGCAAAACCTGAAGATTTTGAACCAATATTCTGCAAGGAGATAATAAGGCAGGAAGGTTCCACTGATAGGTACATCGATATACCGGAGGAGGTAAGAGACAATCTAATCTATCTCAACAGACCGGCACCTTTGCAAAGGGCCTATAGGTTGGAGAAATATCTGAAGACGCCTGCCAAGATATACTACAAGAGGGAGGATATGAGCCCGCTGGGAAGCCATAAAGGAAACACGGCATTGGCTCAAGCATATTACAATGCTGAGGCGGGAGTTCATACCTTGACCACTGAGACCGGAGCTGGTCAATGGGGTACGGCTCTTGCGATGGTTTCGAATCTTTTCGATATAAAGACTACAGTATTTATGGTCAAAGGCAGCTATATGTCCAAGCCTTTAAGGAAGACTATAATAAACACATATGGTGCCACCATATATGCTTCTCCGAGTGTCCAAACCGAGTTTGGAAGAAAGGTGCTCAAAGAGCATCCAGATACTTCTGGATCTCTGGGCATTGCAATATCCGAGGCTTGTGAGATTGCGGCTCAAAGTCCGGATATTTGTTATTCATTGGGAAGTGTTCTCAATCACGTGATGCTGCATCAGACTGTGATAGGTCAGGAAACGATGAAGCAGATGGAGATAGGAGAGATCGATCCAGATTATGTCATCGCATGTGCTGGAGGGGGATCTAATTTTGCAGGTATGACTTTCCCTATGCTAGGTGAGAAGATAAGGGGAAGAGGATTCCAAGATACTCAGTTCATAGCTGTGGAACCCAAGGCTGCGCCATCTCTGACAGAGGGTGAGTTCAAATACGATTTCGGTGACACAGCAGGATTTACTCCTTTGCTGATGATGTACACCTTGGGTAGTGACTTTATACCTTCCGCAATTCATGCAGGAGGTCTCAGATATCACGGGATGTCACCGTTGGTTTCGGCAGCATATGATCAAAAACTTATCACCGCCAGATCCTATGACCAGATAGATACGTTTGAGGCAGGCATATTGATGGCGAGGACGGAAGGAATAATCCCTGCACCTGAGTCATGTCATGCTTTGAAAGCGGCGATTGATGTTGCGTTGGAGTGCAAGGCCAGGAACGAAGAGAAAACCATCGTTTTCTGTTTGTCGGGTCATGGTTTACTCGATCTGTATGGGTACGAGCAGTATCTCGACGGCACGCTTCAGTCTTCAGAACGCTGATAAAAATCCTGCAGGTTCGATTCTGGTTCCAGAATGAACCTGTATGGTCCTTTTTTTCCTTTTTCTTTGTTTACATCTGTCAAGTCCGTATGTACGTACGTTTTTCCTGTTTTGGATTTTATTATCTCGACGATCTCACCAATGTAAAACTGCATCATTGCTTTACTGCCCACATCTGTAAGGAGTCTGCTTTTCACAGTGAAGGTAAGTGGGACATAGGATTCCAGATTAAGCGTGAAATCACTCGGTTCAGATTCACATACGATTTTCAGAAGTTTATCCGTACTTGTACTCTTGTAGTGTTTTAACAGATGTTTTGCGTAGATATGGCCGATGTAATTGTGTATTTTCCCAGTATCTATCGACATGGCTTCTAACGTCAGGAGTAAGTATTCTACTATGGATTTGCAGTATGTTCCGGGGTCGGTTGCAGGTTTGTTAATCACAAAGATTATTTTTTTCATATCGAGTTGGATTTTATTTTCTATGAAAACCATCTCTGAGCAGTAATTCCTATATATATTGGATCCGGGAGAGGATCTGTTAGCGTATATGATCTCGTTTTTTTCTAATTTGTTCAGATTCGAGAACAGGGTAGATTGAGACCCCCCGATCCGTTCTCTGAGGCCCTTGAGCGAGTCTGGTGAATTATCCAATGCTTTGATTATCTTTATCTGGGAGGGGTTATCGATCATCCTGGGATTCTTGTTCTTGTCCAGCAGTATTACGAAATCATCCACATGAGCATCGCTTGTTTTCAGTAGTCCATTTTCTAAATACATGTTACAACCAGGCCGAGTTTTCGTGTCCTTCGATTTCAGTGTTATAACTACGGAATTGTCGTTTTCTCTGGTTTTAGATTCAATGTAATGTGGTTTTTCTGTGCAATTCTCTACAATGGATAAAACAGTTCCAATGATGGGTTTGGATACAAGGCTTATACATTCGAGCATCATGTCATCCACACGGATTCTTATACTCAGAGGATCCATAGAAACGAGTTCTATTGTGAATATGTTGTATGGTTCGAAGTATTCCTGTATGAATTCTATGGCTTCGGGGATGTTACGATCCCCCATCTTATCTTTCATCGATTTTCCGATCAGGAAGCCACCTCTTTCAAGCAATGGAGTGAAATCTATTCCAGTTTTGATTATGCTAGATATTACAAATTCAAGCAAATCCTTGTATCTGTCCCTTTTATCGTCAAATTCTCTGTCAAGACATTTTTCCAGAACCTTCTGATAATCAGGGTTGGGGCTCATAGATGAAAAAATCATCATGGACATGCTTGTGTAGTATACCTTTCTGCGATCCAGATCATCTTTATAGGATCTTATCAAGCCGCTCTTTTCTAATTTGTTCATGTTGAAGAGTAGAGTAGATATGGGGAGAACCATCTTCCTTGAGAGGCTTGCAAGGGTACAGTCATGATCTTTCAAAAGACGCATGGTTTCCATCCCTATCTTTCCGCTTATACATCTAATGCCTTTCTGAGTAAAAAAGACACCAAAGCATATGTTTTCGTCGTTCACAAGCATCGCGCTGAACAGGTACGAGTTAGAGATTTAAATTCTTTGAGAAGCCGTAGTAATAATCACGGGGCATTTTTTCAGTCGTTTAGTGAATCACGATGTTATTTTTGAATTCCGATTGTTGTCCGTTGTTAATGGGTTCATTTTCTTTTTTTAGAAAAATCCATAAATAGTGACTCATGGTAACATTGTCGATGTCGGGGTATTTGATCGAGGACATTGTGGTCATCGAGGATCAAAAAGAAGGTTGTCAGCTATACAATAAGGGGAATTTTGGGTATCCTCAGAGGGGCGGGGGACTGCAACTCGATTTGGTGGAGGCAACATTTCTTTTGGAATGCAACAGATTGGATGTAGTCTATAATGGTAGCAAGATGTCTTTCGAAGATATGTTCGACTATGCATCGTCTACGAGTGATGAATTCGATATCAAGTATCTGGTTTACAGAGATATAAGGCAACGTGGTTTCATAGTCAAGTTGGAGACCGGTGCTTTCGATTTCTCTGTTTTTCCGAGGGGCTCATCCATGAGTAATTCCAGGCCAGTATACATGGTTCGTGCAACATCGGAGAGAACCGCATTAAACATAGACGAATTCTTGTCTGAGATACGTCAGTCGGAGAATAAGGGCAAAGAGCTGCTGTACGGGGTTGTAGATGAGGAGGGGGACCTTACCTATTACATGATGTCCACCAAAGATCCCAAAGGGCAGACTGCAGGTGTTTCGACCGTTGAAGCGAAAGGTGTTCTGATATGTGACCGCGTGTTTGTGTTCGATAGATCTCAGGCAGAGGCGATTCATGCTGTCGGACATTACGGTAAGCTGTTGGGAGGGGTACTTCAGTTGTCTCTGATTGAGGGATGCTATCTTGTTTCCAAGGGCATGCTGGAGGTTTGTTCTGCTGGCAACCTCATGTTGCTTGAAGATCTCCTCTCGTTCGGAAAAGGTGTTCAGGATGAATTTGACCTACGTATAAGGGCCTTCATAGAGCTTCGCAAGAGGGAACTGGTGGTCAAGACGGGGTTTAAGTATGGTACACATTTTAGGGTTTACGAGAAATCTCCTGAGGAGTGTCATGCAAGATATCTTGTTCATGCGGTTCCAGCATCCAAGATAACCACATGGCCGGAGATATCCAGGACGGTAAGGTTGTCTGGCGGTGTCAAGAAGGAGATTCTATTTTGTCGTATAAGCGATGATGTGGAATTTATAGAATTTAAGTGGTTTAGGCCTTAAGGCCAATATGTTTCAGAGCTGGATTTCGATACCAAGTTTCTCTGTGAGTTCCTTGTATCTGTTCCTTATCGTGACCTCTGTAACGCCTGCCACATCAGCGACCTCGCGCTGTGTGCGGCGCTCGTTACAAAGTATAGAGGATATGTATATGGCAGCGGCTGCGACCCCCGTCGGTCCGCGCCCGGATGTAAGTTCTTTTTCTGAAGCATCTTTTAGGATTTCAGCGGCTTTACTTTGTACTTCACCACTAAGTTTCAGTTCAGAACAGAATCTCTGTACATAGTCCTGTGGTTTTGTGGGCATGAGCTTAAGTTTGAGCTCGCGGGTCATGAAACGGTATGTACGTCCAATCTCTTTTCTGCCGACACGACTTGAACCGGCGACTTCGTCCAAAGTCCTGGGTACACCGCATTGTCTGCATGCTGCGTAGAGAGATGCGGCAACTACGCCTTCTATGGATCTTCCTCTAATGAGGTTCTTGTTGACAGCCTTTCTATAAATCATAGCGGCGGTTTCTCTTACATTTCTCGGCAGTCCCATAGCTGAAGCCATCCTATCAAGTTCAGATAGTGCGAATGCGAGGTTTCTCTCTGTTGCATTCGAAACACGGATCCTTCTTTGCCATTTTCTTAGCCTGTACAATTGGGCTCTATTTCTGGTAGGTATGCTTTTTCCATAACTGTCCTTGTTCTTCCAAGATATCTCAGTAGACAATCCTTTGTCGTGTATGGTGTAAGTCATAGGTGCGCCGGTACGGGCCCTCTTCTCACCTTGTTCAACATCGAAGGCTCTCCATTCTGGTCCCTGATCTATGAATTGATCGTCAAGAACAAGTCCACAGTCTTCGCATAGGAGTTCCCCCCTCTCATAGTCACGTACGAGGTGATGACTTCCGCATTCAGGACAGACTTCAATCTCTTCTGTTCCTTCTTTTGTTTTTACCATATTGAGCTCCCTTCGTGAAATATAGAGGTTTGTTCTTCAGATCCCTGACAGTATACCCCTCTTCAACAATTACTGTTGAATAGGGGGTATCTACAGGACCGAAGATACGCTTTATAGTTCCCACCCTTCTGTTTTTCTGATCAAATACTGCATTGCCTATCTCAGGAGTCGTCTGGCATCTCAACACAATTTTACCATCTGTTGTTATTTCTTCAACGATTCCCAACAAATCCATACATAATCTCCAAAAGAACGGTGTAACTTATATAGCACCTTAGTATAATCTACTATATAAATATTTTGGATATGTTTAATAATGTTCATCTGTTGGTATATCATTTTTATCGTTTTTTTACGCAATTATAGATTGGATATGGTTAGTACATCCAACTAGATATCCTCGACATACGTTTTTCTGGATATGTGTGCTCGGATGAATGCTCGGTCTCTACCATAGCATAATTCCATTTCATGGGTATTCTTGATTAACGGTTCCAGATACCACATGTTCACGCTAAGCTTTAATAACGATATAGTCTATTTCGTGACATTTATCATTCAGACTGAATGTTAGAAAAACGGAGGCAAAAAAATGGATATTTGGGAATTCCTCACCCTCATCATCTTCGTGTTTGGTATCGTGATGATGATCGCAGGTATTTTCTCTGCGTATTTCGGAGCAGGGAAGAACAGAGTATATGGCGGAGTTATTTTCGCTGTCGGGCTCATTGTGAGCCTTGTATGGGCATATCTGACAATATGGAGCGACATAACACCGTTCTGTGATGTGGGTGTATGGACCGTTATGTACAATGCTTTGATTGATCTGATCGGCATACTTATAGGTGCATTAGTCGCGGTTGGTATATTCCTCGTTGTCGTTCTTAAGAGCTAAATTAAGAGCCAAAACTGTGGGGGCAATCCCCACAGATACTTTCAATCGTTATTTTCAAACGTTGACTATTTATCCTTTAATTCTGTCGCTACCATCAATGTCCAAGGTTTTCATATTGATGGGGAGCAAAAGCGACCTTCCGGTAGCTGAGAAGGCCATATCCATGCTGGTCAAGTTCGGTATCAGTTATGATATTGCTGTGGCATCTGCCCACAGGACTCCCAAAAGGGTCGAAAATCTGGTAACCGGTAGCGATTCTGAAGTTTTTATTGCAATAGCAGGTCTCTCAGCGGCTCTTCCAGGCGTTGTAGCATCATTCACATGCAAGCCGGTGATCGGCGTTCCGGTAAGCGGAAGTTTGAATATGGATTCTCTGCTGTCCGTTGTTCAGATGCCGCCTGGGATTCCGGTTGCGGCGGTAGGTCTTGATCGCGGGGATAATGCCGCAGTACTTGCTGCAGAGATGCTAGCTCTGTCTGATGAGAACATCATGAAGTATCTCTCAGAGTACAGGAAAGAGCAGGCGAACAAAGTAGAGGAAGATTCGGAAAAGGTGGTATCAAGTGTTAGGTGTTGAAGATTTCATAGATGAGTCTGTAGAGACCATAAAGTCTAAAATAACTGGGAAGGCGATAATTGCATGCTCCGGAGGTGTGGACAGTATGGTTGCTGCTGCACTTACCAGCAGAGCCATTGGAGACAGACTTCTGGCAGTCTATGTAGATAACGGACTTATGAGAAAAGGAGAGACCGAAGAAGTTCGTGATATGATGGAAGACATGGGAATCAATTACAAGATTGCAGATGTGGGCCCCCAATTCTTCTCAGCATTGAAAGATGTGACTGATCCAGAACAGAAACGTAAAATCATAGGTGAGAAGTTCATAAGAGTTTTCGAGTCTGAAGCCAAAATATTCGGTGCCGAATTCTTGGTCCAAGGTACTATAGCGCCTGATTGGATTGAATCAGGTGATGGCGTCAGGAGCACAATCAAGTCCCATCACAACGTGGGAGGATTACCCAAAGACATGGGTATGCAACTCGTAGAACCTTTGAGGGACCTCTACAAAGATGAAGTCAGGGATGTCGCAAGGCAGTTGGGCGTGAAAGCATCTGAGAGGCAACCGTTTCCAGGCCCTGCATTGGCGGTTCGTTGTCTCGGCGAAGTCACCGAAGAGAATGTCGAAATTGTTCGTGAGGCCTGTTTCATCGTAGAGGATGAGATCAAGAAGGCCGCATCTAAAGGCGTTATGGATATGCCTTGGCAGTATTTTGCAGTGCTTTTGCCGACGAAATCAGTTGGTGTGCAGGGCGATAGGAGAGCATACGGTAAGACCATAGCTGTCAGGGCGGTAGCATCCATTGATGGGATGACTGCAACCTATGCTAAGATACCCTTAGAGGTATTGGACGTTATTGCCACCCGTATTACCAACGAGATGAAAAGTCAGGTCAATCGTGTGGTTTATGACATAACCAACAAGCCTCCATCCACTATAGAATGGGAGTGAGTGTCGAGGGTGGGGGCGGGTGAGGTTATTCCAACCTACGCTCCCATTCAAACATTTTGATTTCGTTGATGGCATATGCTATTTTTATATTCGTAACATCTACCATCGTATGATGAAGATATATGTCGTTGACAACGGTGGACAGTGGACCCATCGTGAGTGGCGTGTTTTGAAGTATCTGAAGGTTGAGACGAAGATTGTACCGAATACTACTCCCTTTGATGACCTCAAAGATCTGGACGGGCTTGTTCTTTCAGGCGGTGCACCGAGCGTCGCCACAGATACCGATCTTATGGGCAATAACGGCGTTTATCTGGACAGAGCCGAGTATCCTATATTAGGAATATGTGCTGGCATGCAGTATCTATGCGAGCACTTCGGAGGAAGCTTAGGACCTAGCGAGGTTCCCGAGTTCGGTCATGTCAGTTTAAAAGTCATAGGGCACAAGGATTTGTTTAAGGGTCTCCCTGATGAATTCAATGTATGGGCATCTCATAATGATGAGGTGAAAAAGCTACCTGAGGGATTTGAGCTGACGGCAACATCCTCGACATGTCCCGTTGAAGGAGTTAGGTGTACGTTCCGTCCCATATTCGGTGTTCAGTTCCATCCTGAAGTGGAGAATACCGAGAATGGTCCACAAATCTTCCAAAATTTCTTGAACATTGTGGCCGATAAGGATTACTAAGTAGTCGGGGGAGTAAGGCTCCCCTTTCTTTCAAAACAATAATAGAGATGTTTATTTGGATTGGCTTATTATCTCAAGCTGACTCATTATATTGTATATGAGTGTCCTTCCGTGCATAGGTATGTTGGGATCGTTTGCCAAATCATCCAGAATTGTCATTGCACCGGTAGCACGAACATCCATGGGATCTTTGCCCATGAGTTTTGATTTTGCATCTGTGGCACCTTTTCTAATGTTTCTGGGAATTGATGTATCTTCTGCGAGCATATCTAATGCATCGGCGACTTGTTTGGTTTTATCTATCATTTTAATCACCTTTTCAGATGGATTCGAATTCTTCCTGAAGGTCGCTAATCAGTTGTTCCAAAACTTCTTCGAAGTTGGGGGATTTGTATTCTCTTACACCACCAAGGTCACTTTGGACCCTTGCGACGATGTCATTGTTCTCTTTGACCAATTCAACGTTGCATAAAATCTCTTCCATAGTTAACACCCCATGCGGACTATACGTTCCGAATCTGTATCTTGTATATAATAATGTCTACATTTCGAAATTTTCGTAACTAATAATTAATATCTGCACAAGGTTTACATGTGACAATGATATTGCTGGACGCCGATGTTAAGAGGTATTCCCTGTACTACGGGATAACGTTCTCAATTGCATCGGTAGCGTTCCTTATTGTAGTCTGGTGTACAGGTGTCCCCTCAGATGTGAAGGATTGTTATTTTACGTATTCAGAGGCCATGATGCATGGGATAATGCCATATAGTCAGGGAGATCTTGCTTGGGAGTATCCTCCTTTCTCGTATGTGTTCATGTTCATACCTGGATTGTTTGCATCGACTCCAACTGGTTATGAAGTGTTATTCGTTGTTGAGGTTATGGTCTTTTTTGTTATCGGCGCATATGTAACCGGGAAAATTGCAGTCAATCTAGGACATACTCCATTCCTATCTATGATTATATATGCAGTTTTGATGATGATAATGTTCGAGTTCCTGACCGACAGATTCGATATATTCCCTGCGATTCTGACTCTCATTGCGGCGTATATATTTTTCTTCACCCGTTACAAGTGGTTGGCCTTCATCATACTCACGATTGCAGCGGCCACAAAACTGTACCCGGCTCTGCTGATTCCACTATTCATGATACCGTTGTGTGTAAAACGTAACTGGAGGGAGGTGGGGGCGGGGCTTTTGCTCGTGGCCGTTACAACACTGGTCATAATGGTGCCTTATATTGTGACGGGGGTGGATTACATGTCCTTCTTAGCATACCACACAAACAGGCCGATGGAAGTCGAAAGTCTCGTATCTTCTATCATAATGTTTGCATCCGTGTTGGGGATTACGAGTTCCTATGTAGGTTTTGAATACGGCTCGGATAACTTATACGGGCCTTGGGCGGATGCGCTATCTCCATGCATGGGGTGGTTTCCTCTTGTCTTGGTGTTCCTAATTTATGTGGTTTTCACATACTACGTCATCAGGACGAAGAGACTCGGTATCGACTTAGATTTCCAGTTGATTTCAATATTCGGTTTTATCACCATACTGGTCTTCATATTATTCGGAAAGGTTCTATCCGGACAGTATCCTGTGTGGCTGATCCCGTTTATGTTGCTCATTATTCTGGCGTTTCCTCGGGAGTATACGATAAAATCAAAGCTCCTGTGGTGCTTCATCCTGTCTGAAATATTCACACAATTGGACTTTGCAGTGAATTACGGCTTGAGAAATAAGGGGGAAGATTTTTCTGACATGGGTGTGATGATAGTGCTTGTAAGGAACCTGCTACTGATTGGATGTCTGATAATCTCGTACCATGTGGTCAAGAGGGACATACGGTCGTCAGATGATTTTTTCAATGTTAAATCAATCTCAAACAAGCATTCGGGACCGTAACCTTTATAATGCGTATGCTTTTTAGGGAGATTATTCAATCGCTGCCGTCAGTGGTAACGAAAGAGTGAAATTGTATCCCGCGCATGCGTGCTGGATGTCAAAGGAAGGAGATATATGAACGCGGACAACAGGGCGGAGGAGATTCAGAGCAATATTGAGTCCAAAGTAGGCGGCCTTGGTAAGGGTAAGTACGGAAGAATCCTCAGGATGGCCCGTACGCCTTCCAGAGAAGAGTACAAAAAGACATGTTATATTGCAGCAATCGGCATCATACTCCTTGGTGTTGTAGGGTTTGCGATCTTCTGGCTTATGACTTACCTTCCCGATTATTTCTGATTATGAGGCGATGAAGATGTCAGATATTGAATCAGGAGCACTCATTAAGGTTACGGAAGAGAGTCAGAAGGATGTTCACGCGGGCGGTACTGTGTTCTGGGATTTTCAGCTCAGCAGTCCTTCTTCAGAAGCGGTGTTGAATTTCGATATCGTCACGGGGCCAGATTTTGTCAGTGCCCCAGAGTGGAATGTAACGCTTTACGATTCTACTGGCGAGGAATTATGGAGTAATTACCGCAGCAAAAGAGAGATTGATATAGATCTTCCAGGTAACAAGGCCAAGGTTTTGAAACTGGAAGTAATATGTCCGAAAGGTGCTAGATACGGTGACGAGGTCGAGGTATCTGTGATATGCGGCGCATCGTCTTCGGCCTTCAAGGCAGTGGCAAGGCAGTCCATAATGGTTCTGAAGACTCAAATAGATCAAGAGAAGAGTGTGGCGGACAGTCTAGTATCCAAGGCAAATGTCGGAGAGAAGGACATATATGCGATATTCTCCCCAGCTGGTCTGAGAGGATACATTTTCGTCGAGGGGATGAACACCGATCGTCTCCGTGAAAAGACAAGGGACATAAAGAAAGCTAGGTCCTTTGTCGATGGTGAGACTAGCTTGGAAGAGATCAGTCACTATTTGGTGCCTGTCTCAGCTGTAGTGGGTATAGTCGAGGGCGACCTTGTTGAATTGGTCAATGGACCGTTCAAGGGAGAGATCGCAAGAGTACAGCAGATAGATCATAGCAAAGAGGAGATCACGGTGGAGCTCGTCGAGGCTATGGTTCCCATACCAGTTACCGTCAAGGGTGACAGTGTAAGAGTAATTGAAAAGGAGAGATGAGCAATGGTAGATACTGTTGAGGCATTGGTAGATGGAGGCAGGGCCTCCGCAGGTCCGCCCCTAGGTCCGGCACTAGGACCCAAAGGAGTGAACATCGGTCAGGTTATCGCGAAGATAAACGAGAAAACGAAAGCGTTCGAGGGCATGAAGGTTCCAGTCAAGATTTTGATAAACAACGACAAGACCTTCGACATAAAAGTGGGTACCCCTCCGATGTCGGCACTTGTGAAATCCGAGCTGGGTCTCCAGAGCGGTTCCAGCAATGCGAAAACGACCAAAGTGGCCAATATGACCTTAGAACAAGCGGTCAAGATCGCAAACATGAAGCAGGACAGTCTTCTAGGTGCAACATTAAAAGCACGTGTCTGTGAAGTCGCAGGAAATTGCGTATCGGTCGGTGTAACGATTGATGGTAAAGATCCTAAGGATTTCCAGAAAGCTGTGAAGACCGGAGCCTACGACGCTCAACTCGCAGACTGAAACAATTTGGGCCCCCTCTAAGGAGGGAGGCCCGTTGACAATCTTTTACATCCAAGGAACGGCAAGCTTTGGCTGTTGATTTGTTTTCGTTGGTGCTTAACTTTATATACTAATCCCTTTTTAGGATGTATGCTTGTAGGAGAGTCCTGAACAGACTCGCTAGTACTACGAGGAGGAATTGTATTGGCAGAAAAACCAACCGTAATAGCCGTGCAGAAGGCACTCGAGAGTGCAAAGAAGCGCAAATTTACAGAGACGGTTGAGTTGGCTATCAATCTCAAAGATGTTGATCTTTCTATTCCGAAGAACCGTATTCAGGAGGATATAATCCTTCCAAACGGTCGCGGTAGATCGGTCAAGATCTGTGTGATTGGTGGTGGCGAATTAGCCTTGAAAGCCAAGGACGTTGCCGATCTTGTTATCACGCCTGAGGAATTAGGCGCGATTGCAGATGATAAGAAACAGGCAAAGAAGATCGCTAACAGTACTGACTACTTTATCGCTGAGGCCCCATTGATGGCTCAGGTGGGTAAGCGGTTAGGTACTGTTTTAGGTCCTCGTGGAAAAATGCCTAAACCCATACCGCCAGGAGTAGATCCTACTGGTATGGTAGACAATTTCCGTAAGTCTGTTACTGTCAGAACGAAAGACAGGAAGACTTTCCACGTACCCGTTGGAACAGTCGACATGGATGCAGATAAGATAGCTGAGAACATCAATGTTATCTTGAAGCGTGTCGCACTCCATTTAGAGAAAGGAGATGCTAACATTCAGTCTGCATACGTGAAGACTTCAATGGGTCCGTCAGAGAGGATCATGTAAGGAGGTCTAATATGGCACACGTCGCATCTTGGAAGAAGGACATCGTCAATGAACTGGTCCAGGATATGTTGGAGAGTCCCGTTGTCGCAGTTGTCGACTTACACGGAATTCCCGGACAGCAGATTCAATCCATGAGGGCCGGACTTCGCGAACATGCAAAACTCAAGATGGCTAAGAACAAGCTAATGGTTCTGGCTATCGAAGAGGCTGCTAAGCAGAAATCTGGTATTGATGGACTGAAGGATGCTATCCACGGACAGTGCGCCATCGTTGCAACGGATATTGATCCGTTCAAGCTGTTCAAGAGGCTTGAGGCTACGATGACACCGGCACCCGCGAAGCCTGGCGATATCGCACCTTGTGATATCACGGTATTCAAAGGACCGACCCCGTTCGGACCAGGACCCATAATCGGTGAACTTCAGAAATTAGGCCTTCCTGCAGCAATCGATGCAGGAAAGATAGTAGTCAAAAAGGATACAACACTCGTGAAGGCAGGGGAACCTGTTCCCGCGAATGTCGCAGCTATGCTTCCCAAGCTAGAGATACTCCCGATGATCGTAGGTATGGATCTTAGATTAGCCTACGAGGCCGGAGTCATTTACGGTAAGGATGTATTGGATATCCCAGAGGATTACTACAAGACTATGTTCGCTACGGCTGTATGCAACGCCCGTGCGTTGGCAGTTGAGATCGCATTCCCAACGAAGGAAACGATTGCAACTCTCATCGGAAAGGCGTTCAGGGAGGCAATGGCCCTCTCTGTCACGGCCGCGATACCGACCAAAGAGAACATTGAGATTCTTATAACGAAGGCGGATTCACAGATGCTTGCTATAGCATCCGCATCGGGTTACACCAATGATGCAATCGTTGCCAGATTAAGTTCTGTGGTAGCAGTTGCATCTGTGGTTGAGACCGTATCAGCGGATTCATCGGCAGCAGCGGATGAGCCTGAGGAAGAAGAAGAGGTCAGCGAGGAAGAAGCCGCAGCTGGCCTGAGTGCATTGTTCGGATAAATAAAGGAGATGAGATAAATGGAGTACATTTACAGCGCAATGGTGCTTTACTCTGCTGGCAAGGAAATCACTGAGGAGTCAATAACGGCAGTCCTTTCCGCAGCAGGTGTTAGCGTTGATGCAGCAAAGGTGAAGGCATTGATTGCTTCCCTTGATGGCGTCGACATCAAAGAGGCTATTGCAAACGCTTCCGTCGCAGCTGCTCCCGTAGCAGCCGCCGCACCCGCAGCAGCAGCCGCCGCACCCGCAGCAGCTGCAGCAGACGAGCCCGAAGAAGAGGCAGTCAGCGAGGAAGAAGCCGCAGCAGGTCTCAGCGCACTGTTCGGATGAACAGCAAGTTGGTTCAGACAACACAAACCTCTTACACAATATCTTTTTATTCTTGATACAATTCTAAAACGATTACATGACGTCCACTGAACGGGTCGCATTGAGACTGACCTCTGAGACTGTTGTGGTTTTGGAGACGTTGGTGGATTCGGGGGAGTTCTCCGATATTCACGATGTGTTGATGGCTGCACTCAGTGAATTCATAAGTAGAAGATTCAAGGCGGAGGATATCAGAAGAATCCTCGATTCATTCTCAAATAAGGCATCAGTTGATCCAGAATCTTTAATGGTCGCTGAGAAGCAATCAGATTTGGATGAAGTTGTCAGAGCGGCAGTCGGGAATTACGTTCGTAGCAGGATGGAGGATGAACATCAACAATTCAAATGAGGTAGCCGTAATAGGCTGTGGTGGTGCTGGGTGTAATATAGTGTCTGGATTGGATCCGGATTGTGATTTAGTGCCTATGACAGTTAATGTTGTTACATGTGATGGTGAGGTCACTGTTCCTTTGGTATTGGGAGATCTCCATGATTGCAGGGGCGATCCAATATTAGGATGGACCGCCACAATGGACAACAGAAGAAATGTTATGGCTCTGGTGAAAGGTAAGTCAGCAGTAATCTCAGTGGCTGTTTTGGGAGGAGGTACAGGTTCGGGTTCAATGTCTGCAGTCCTAGATTGTATAAAACGTTCTAAGGTTCTTTCGATAGCTGTTGTAGGAATTCCATTTTCGGAAGAAGCCAGTAGGCGGGAAATGGCTTTGGAGCAATTGCAGGGAATAATCAGAAATGCAGATCGTACACTGGTATTTGATATGGACAGGCTCAGAATGGCAATGGGCGGGAATGTGCTCATTTTTGATGCGATATCCATGGTGAATTCCATTGTGTGTAATGCTATTTGCAGAATGACCGAGTGTATAAAAGGACCATTTTTCAGTGTTTTTTCAGAAAAGGTCTACACGATATCCTTCGTTGAGCACTCAGATTCCGACAGCAGTCTGTTGTCTGCGATGTGTAGCAGCCTTATATCTGCAGACCCATCGCATGGTAAGATTGTGGTGAGCTTAGATCCCGAATCTCAGGAAATCGATAAAGAGGGTCTTTCTCTTACCATATGTAACAAAACTGGGATTGTTCCAGAACTTATATCCAGTAATATTGAGAATAGTCGCGGTTTGGTACTTTTTATTCCCATTGCTTACCGTGCTTTATGATGCGGGCGGCATCTCCGAATATTCCCATTATGGTGTTATATTCGTATTTTGTTGGTATGGAGCGTCCCATCATTCTTCTGAACATTATTGATGTCATCTCACGTCTGTTCTCAGGGTAATCTATAGCTTCCATGAGATCTGTAAGGAATTCAAACATCAGCTCTTTTTCATTATGATCTGCAGGTTCGGCTCTCCTGTCCACAGAATGTGCCTGGAAGATCTCATACATCACCAATGTTGCAGCGTGAGATAGGTTGAGAATCGGATATGTGTTGCTGGTAGGTATATTGATAAGCAAGTCACATTTGTTCAATTCTTCTTGCAAAAGACCTATATCTTCACGACCGAAAAGAAGAGCTATCCGCTCATTGTATCCGCGGCATTGTTGGGCGAATTCTCTTGCAGGAACCGGTACGCGAGTGTAGTTTCTGTCTCCTTTCGTGATTATACCGCTTGTGCCTACTACAAGGAAACAATCTCTGACGGCCTCATCTATCGAATTAACGATTGTAGCGTTGTCTAAGATATCATTGCCATGTTTCGCTCTACGACGTGCGTCATCACCAATCTCACACGAAGGGCTGACTATGTAGAGGTCATCAATATCGAAATTGGCCATGGATCTTGCTATAGCACCTACGTTACCCTCGAATTTCGGGCCCACCAAAACAATGCGTATCTGGGGCATTAAGCGACTTAAAACATAACTCTATATCAATTGTAGCATTACGTTGGGTTGTGACTATTCCTAAGGATCATCCAAGATATGAATCCCTTATGATCAGGGAGCAATTGGCGGAGATGGTGAATGAGGGCCTGGTTAATATGACGGGCCTGATCTCCCATGGTAGAGGAGAAGCATTCAATTACCTTATGGGTGAGCATTCGAACGGTCCTGCCATGGCAGCTGAGAAAGTCGCTGCGGCTTATCTGTTGAGGGCCAAAAATCCTGTCATATGTGCTAATGGTAATGCAACTGTATTGGACCCCCAGGGGCTGATAGCATTGTCTGAGGCGATCCCAGCCAAATTAGAAGTAAACATCTTTCATCGTACAGAGGAGAGAATGGAATCACTGATAACTTATCTTGAGTCTAAGGGGGCGAAGAATGTGTATGGCCGTTATCCGGATGCGAAGATACCCGGTCTGACTTCAGATCGTGCAAAGTGCACGCGTAACGGTATATTCGATTGTGATGTTATAGTCGTACCAATTGAAGATGGAGATCGGGCCGAGGCATTGGTGTCGATGGGAAAGACAGTGATATCCATAGACCTCAATCCTTTGTCAAGGACATCCAAAACCTCAACGGTTTCGATATCTGATGATATGTCCCGTGCTCTCAAGAACATACTTCAGTTCGTTGAAGTCCTGAAAGGCAAGGGTGATGAGATAGATGCAACCATCTCGGAATTTTCTAATATGGATAACCGTAAAAGGACCATATGCTGTATGTGTGACACGTTAATGTCAGAGTTTGAGTGAGGTGATTTTTTGAATGATATGTTGAACAGAGGCAGTTTGAGACTACATTGGGCCTATGAGCATATGCCCGTTATGAAAGAGATAAGTCGTAGGTTCTCCAAGGAGATGCCCTTCGAAGGATTGAAGATAGGTATGGCTTTGCATACTGAGGCCAAAACCGGAATACTTGCTATAACTCTCGCCAATGCCGGTGCGAAGATATGTTTGGCCAGTTGTAATCCTTTGTCCACTGATGATTCTGTCTCACTTGCTCTGAGGGAGGAATACGGTTTGGATGTTCATGCCAAGAAGGGCGAGACGTCTGAGGAATATTATGCCAATCTGAACACCGTTCTCGATATGCATCCTGATTTCATAATCGATGACGGTGCCGATCTGATAACCATGGCCCATACTATTCGCAGTGATGCGTTACCGAATATAAAGGCAGGTAACGAAGAGACCACTACGGGTGTTGTACGTCTAAGAGCCATGGCCGATGAGGGAAGGTTGAAATTCCCAGTATTGTCGGTCAATGATGCCAAGATGAAGTATCTTTTCGACAACAGGTACGGAACAGGGCAGTCGACGTTTGATGGCTGGATGAACGCTACGAATCTTATAGTTGCAGGCAAGACTCTGGTTGTGGCTGGATACGGGTGGTGTGGCAAAGGTGTGGCTATGAGGGCAAAGGGCATGGGTGCCGATGTCATCGTCTGTGAAGTGGATGCTATAAAAGCGATAGAGGCCAAGATGGATGGTTTCCGTGTAATGAAGATGATCGAGGCCGTTACGAAGGCAGACATAATAATCACTGTTACCGGGTGTAAGGACATACTTAAGACGGAGCATTTCAAAGTCATGAAGGATGGCTGTGTAATGGGCAATGTGGGACATTTCGATAACGAGATAAACAAAGTGGATTTGGAAAACACATCGGTCAGTAACATGCAGGTCCGTGATTTCATTAGGGAGTACAGTATGGCGGATGGTCGCAGATTGTACCTAATTGGTGATGGTCGTCTGATGAATCTGGCTGCAGGTCAGGGACATCCTGCGGAGATAATGGATACTAGTTTCTCCACGCAGGCACTGGGTATCGAGTACGTAGTCATGAACTACATGTCGATGGAGAATAGGGTTTACGATGTGCCGATAGAGATGGATTATACCATAGCCAAGATAAAGCTGGAATCCATGGGTGTGGAAATAGACGAGATGTCTGCAGAGCAGATGAATTATGTGCATAGTTGGCAGGAAGGCACCTGATATGCGTATTGCGATGATGACAGACAGTTATTTGCCCACAAGGGATGGAGTCGTGACTGCAGTGGTCACGCTCAAGAGGGCATTGGAGGATATGGGACATACTGTGTTCATCATCGCACCCGATCCGGGTCCTGATTATCGCGAGGAAGGGGTTGTGTATTTTCGTGCCAAGAAATTCAAAAAGTATCCTGAATACTATATCCCTGTATTCCCTTCAAATAAGAGGGAGATAATCGAGTCGTTGGACGTGGATGTCATACACATATACGGTGTGGCGTTCATGGCACTGAAGGCCCTGATAGTTTCACACGCGACTCACATACCTACTGTCATGACGTACGTGACAAATGTGGTGGACGCTTTGAAATTCTATTCTCCTCTGTGTCTGCCGATGGAGATACAGGAGAGGTTGGCTTGGACTTATATACGCAACATATTGAAACGTCCTGATTGCGTGATAGCACTGACTCCTGATACATTGAGGGAGTTCAAGGAGAACTCCATATGCGTGAAGAGGTCCGAGATCATTCCGATAGGTATAGACCTGACACGTTTCGTGGAAGGGTTGGACGGTTCTGAGGTGAGGAGGACATACGGGCTGGAAAAGAGCCGTATTGTGATTCATGTCGGGAGAATCTCGTATGAAAAGAACATCCCTCAGGTTGTAGATGCAATGAATTTCATGCCTGATGATGTCAAACTACTGATTGTCGGTAAGGGTCCGGCTGAAGAAATGGTAAGGGAGCACGTTCGTGATTCCGCTGTTGCCGATCGTATAATCTTCACGGGATTCATCCCTAATGAGAAGTTGCCGAATTATTATTCTGCATCGGACCTGGTGGTTTCTGCGTCGAGATTCGAGACACAGGGGCTGACTATAATGGAGGCTATGGCGTGTGGGATACCCGCGGCATGTGCGGCTGGCCGCGCATTCCTGGACGTTATAAAAGATGGTTATAACGGATATCTCTTCGATGATTCCCCGGAAGCATGTGCGGAGGCGATGTGTAAATGTCTTGACAATCAGGAGCATCTATCGATAGGCATACGTGCAACCGCTGCGGAATATTCCACAGAGACGGTCGGAAAAAGACTAACAGCCTTGTACGAGGACGTCGTCAGAGGTTCAGCGACCAAGGATTTCTAATATTGCTCTCAGTATACGAAGTAGTATGTCAGGCGGAAGAGTCCCGTTTCTATCTGTTTACGGACATATAACTGTGGATCAGATTCTATCGGTCAAAAGGTTCCCGAATATAAATGAGACCGTTGATGTAATAGATAAGAGGACGGTGCTGGGAGGAACAGGTACCAATATCGCGGTGACTGCTGCGAAATTAGGGGTTCCCACGGCTATATGTACATTTGTAGGAGAAGATTTCTCATCCAGTTATGAAGGGTTCATGAGGGGTACTGGTTTAATAATGGATGATTTCGTGAAGGTTCCTGATTACGAAACCTCTCAAGCAATAATACTGAATAATGAATCATTGGAACAGAAGGTGGTATTTTATCAAGGTCCTATGGGTAATGCCAGTCATCTAGGTAAAGTATTATACAAGTCTGCCTCAGAATCTCAATATGTGCATTTTTGTACTGGGGAACCAGAGTACTATCTGTCTGTGATGAATATGCTGTCGGGCAAGGGCCCCCACATGTCTGTGGATCCGGCTCAAGAGGTCTACAAGATGTGGGATAGGGACACGATTTCTCGGGCAGTGGATAAATGTGATTCCTTATTCTGTAATGATTTCGAGGCTAAGGTAATAGAAAAATATCTCGACATAGGAGATGTCCTATCCATAAACATACCAGTCGTAGTTCGCACTCTGGGAGATAGGGGCAGCATTGCCAAGGTTGAAGGGAAGCTTTACGAGATCCCTGCAGTCAAGGCCGATAAAGTCGTGGACGCAACAGGCGCTGGTGACGCATATCGTGCAGGTTTCTATGCGGGATTGTATCATGGCATGTCCATAGTGGATTCTTTGACGGTTGCTTCGGCAGTCTCTTCATTTGTTGTTGAGAAGGTAGGTGCCTTGACTAACACCCCGACCTGGGAACAGGTCATGGAACGTGCCGATAAGTTATTGTGAGGTGGGGATTTGCCGCTCATATCTATAACGGGAACCCCAGGTACGGGGAAAACATCGGTTTCAGGCGAGTTGAGGTCCAGGGGGTACAATGTAGTGGATTTGTCCAGCTACATTCGTGAGAGAGGTTTGCTAGGTGAAAAGGATGAAGCGAGGGACACCTACGAGGTTGATCTGGAATCCCTCAATGAATCATTGAGTGACCTTACACATGTAGATGGTACTGTTTTCATGGAAGGACATCTGTCACATCTTCTTGATTCACATCTAATAATCGTCTTGAGATGCAGTCCTGCTGTGCTTGCAAAAAGGTTGAGGTCCAGAGGTTACAGTGAATCCAAAGTGGCTGAAAATGTGCAGGCGGAGATTCTGGATGTGATACTCTGTGAGGCAGTCGATTCGGACATCCCTGTTTATGAGGTTGATTGTGGTTCATGTGGTGTGTCCGAGACAGTCGATTCGATAGTCGATATTATTAACGGTCGGGGAGATGACCATATACCAGGGAAGATTAACTGGTCCGTGGAGATGGATGAATGGTTCTAGATTCTAAGAGGAACAAAGTGGATTTTGCGCTGACACCAGTTGCCAAGGTATTCATCAATGTCAATCCCAACACGATATCATGGATCGGATTATTGTTGGCATTCCTTTCAGGAGTCGTGTTCTATTTCAGTTTCCAATACACATGGTTTCTTTTATTAGGCGCTCTGGTTGTGATTGTATCGGGGTACTTTGATGCTTTAGACGGCAAAGTAGCGAAATTGTCTGGTAAAGCATCCAATAAGGGTGATTATCTGGACCACGTGTTCGATCGTTATGCGGACGTTTTTATGATAGGCGGTGTCGCAGTAAGTGCGTGGTGCAATCCCTACATAGGCATGTTAGCTTTGGTGGGAGTTCTTCTTACTTCTTACATGGGTACGCAGGCGCAAGCTGTAGGCGCTCCTCGCCTCTACGCTGGATTATTGGGACGTGCGGATCGTGTGGTTCTCAGCACACTGTTTCCTTTGATACAGTTCGTAATGATTCTTATGGGGTATACGTACATACAGTTAGGTGATCTCTCGATCTCTTGGATGGAGGTCATGATGTTGTATTTCGCTATCGTAGGTAACGCCACCGCAGTACAGAGAGGAATCATAACGTGGAGAAACCTAACCAAGGCCGATGAGAGCAACTGATTTATTCATTACGGTCCGATCTTCTGAAGTTTCCGGATTTTATCCTGTAGTACGACAGAGGATGATTGATCCTTCCGCTGTTACATAGGTCGTCGGGATCGAAGCATATACCGTTTGTTTTCATCGTGGAGCATTCTGGCGGTGTGTAACCTTCGGTATCTGAGAGTTCCCCGGTGATGTGTTTTATCTGATAGCTGGATTTTGATTCGTCGAAATCGGGGGACTGTGAGAAAAGAGCTATTATGCCATCGTATCCCACTCCCAGAGCATTGAGAAACGAGACTAAAGCGAATCTTGCACTATGTGGAAGGTTCATGCCGTTCTGTGCATTGGCCAATATCGTTCTCATACACGGAGGCAGGTATTCTGGTTTCATTCCTTCACCGCCGGTCGGACTCAATGCATTTTTCCTCTCAGCCAGTTTGATGTTCACATGATCTACGTCCCTCTGAAGAGGCATTTTCAGGGATTCAGGTATATTCAGGGGAATCTCTGATTCTATCCTCTCTTGAAGGGCAGTTTGCAACAGACGTCCGAATTTCTCCCTTTCCAGATGCACGTTTCCGTTCTTCACATCCATGTTTATAAGTTTCCATTCCACTGCTTTCAGTACGCATGAGTACTTTAGGTAGTCCGGGAAAGGTATCGATACGTGTGATTCGCCGTCACTGGTGGATCTGACATCCAGTTCCTGGGAAATGATCATTGTGGATAATGGGTCATTTTTGAGAAGCTCATACATTCTGGAGGCTTCGGCAAGTGCATACCTCTTGGTAAGGAAACGATCGTTCACCAGTGATACAATCATCCTAGCATAGGGGTAACTAATGGCTTCCATCAGACGATCGTATTCTTGGATAATGGGTACTTCGGATACTTTGTGGCCTTCTATCGCATCCAACACTCTTCTCAATCCTCTCTTCCTGGCATAGGAATACGATTCCGAAGTCAACAGGGATTCAATATCCACATGGTTCTGTTCGGCGAATTCCGCTGAAGATTTGAGAAACGGATATCTAGCGGCACGAAGCGTGTCCATAAAAGAGGAAATGGGTTAATCGTAATTGAATATGCTGTCATTTGAGCGATATAAGATTTTCAAGCCCCCCCATCACAGATGGGTCATCGATTATGGGTATAAGGTCCTCAATCTTCTCGAAAGGTCTGTTCATGACGATCTTGGCGGCTCTTTTCTTTCCGATTCCAGGTAGGGCTTCTATAGCTTTCATCGGCATTCTATTTATGTCGAACGGATATGTTATGCCTGTGACCGATCTGAATCCCCAGTCTGTCACAATGACATCGTATGGTTTCTCAAGATCTATTTTGTATGGTACACCTACCAATATCGGGTACGATCCTATCTGGCGTCCGAATGTAATGTTTCCGTCATGGAGTTCCATCCAGACATCTTTCAGGACGGTGTCTTTAGGCATTATGCGTTCAAGCATCTTGTGGTCTATCTGGTTTCTGACGTCCTCTTTAAACTTCTTGAATTTTTTAGGGTTTATCTTCGTATCGAAGGGTTTTCTCACTGGCATGACCTGACGAATATTTATGCGTCTTATCATCAGACCTTCATCGTATACCCTTTTGAGAAAATCCATGTTCCTTTCGTATGTCCCGGCGGTTTCTCCATCTAATCCGCAGATTATGTTTATGCCTGGGAGGAGTTGGGGCATTCCATTGTCTCCTCTGTTTTTCCCTATTTCGTTAATCATTCTCACCGCATTCATAACCTGCTCAGGAGTGCTGTTGAGATTGTTCATGGACACAACAACAGGGTCGGATGATTCCATTCCAAGAGCTACAACGTTGCCGGGAGTACAGCATTCTGTAAGAATCTGCAGTATCTTTCTTGATTCTTCAGGATGTGATGCGATCACTGCAGCATTGGCATTATCTACATGAAGTGTTTTAAAATTCAGATTCTTCAATCCGTCGAAGAGTTCGTAAATGGCTTCGGGATTGGGCCGGGGCACATCCGATTCATCGGTAGAGCCATAGGATACAATGCACGTCTGTCCTCCTATCCTAATGTTAGTTATTCCCAGATCTTTAAGTCTTCTTGTTTCAGCCAGTATATCTTCGGGTGATCTCATCAATGGTTTTCCTTTGAGAGGTTCGATACAGTATGAGCAACCTCCGCTTTTGTACCTGTGGCACCCCCTGTAGGATTCAATCTCCACTATCAAGGGATTGGGGAAATCCTGATGTTGTCTAACGATCTCCGCCCCCAGGAGCATCCATCTGTTCCATTCATTTAAGGATCTGTATCTTTCTGTGACTTCTTTTCCGATCATGCCGTCATATAATGATGCGGCAAGATCCTTTTTGATTACAAAGTCAAAATCAGAGGCCAGTTCACTATCCGCAGCGGATCCACCTACGATCTTCCATCCTCTCATTTGGGGAATCAGCGCTGCCATCTCTTTCAAAGACATAGGCATGGAGCGCAGATATTTTCCAGGAACTGTGTTTCCTGACAGGAGTACCGTAACATCTGCGTTTGGAAGTTTTTTTCCTTTGCGTATCATATCTATCGATATATATTCTACAGATGCTCCAGCATCAATGGCAGCACCTGCAACAGCTCTAATCATTGGAGAGATGTACGGCGGAACTCCGAGTGCTGCGGGATCGTCTATGTAACCGTCTATTACCGCAACTTTGATGTCAGAACTCATGAAACTCGAATATAAATCAAGTATAAATATGAATACCGTTATGTGGTCGATTGTAAATCCGTAAATATATTACGAATATCGTAGAAATTTGGAGAGTTTATCATGGTTGGCAAAAAGGAGTTGACGGTTGAGGAGCGCCTGGAGTTGGCAAAGAAGCCAGGAAAGGATGCCATGGTTATGCACAAATATTACGGCGGTAAGATCGAGACCGTTCCCAAAGCATGTATAAGGTCTTTCGATGATTTTGCCATCTGGTACTCTCCGGGAGTGGCCGAGCCCTGTAAGGATATAGCGAAGAATCCCGAGGCGGTTTACGATCATACCTGTAAATGGAACACGGTAGCTGTGGTATCGGATGGTACACGTGTGCTGGGTCTGGGGGACATAGGTCCGGAGGCAGCAATGCCAGTCATGGAAGGCAAAGCGATGCTCTTCAAGTATCTGGGCGGTGTGGATTGTGTCCCGATCTGTCTGGATACTAAAGACCCTGAGAAGATTATAGAGACCGTTAGGTTGATTGCGCCGTCTTTCGGGGGCATAAATCTAGAAGACATATCCAATCCCAAATGTTTCGACATACTCGATGAGCTTAGGAACGATTGCAAAATCCCAGTCTGGCACGATGACCAGCAAGGTACTGCCACCGTGGAAGTAGCCGGAGCGATAAATGCGTTGAAACTCGTTGGTAAAAAGATCGAGGATGCCAACATAACTGTGATCGGGGCAGGAGCGGCGTCCATAGCTATAACCAGGTTGTTGTTGGCTACCGGTTTCAGGCCGGATCATCTATGTATGTGTGACTCCAAGGGTATACTCAACATCGAAAGAGAGGATGTAGAGGGTTCTTTCAAACAGAAGTGGGAGGTTTGTAAGAAGACCAATGGTGCTGGTAAGAAGGGTGGCATGAAAGAGGCTATGAAGGGTGCAGACATAGTCATAGCAGCATCTAAGCCGGGACCTGGAACTATAAATCCCGAGTATTGTGATGCCATGGCCGATGATGGTATAATATTCGCAACGGCCAACCCTGTGCCTGAGATATGGCCGTGGGAAGCCAAGGAGCACGGAGTAAAGGTATTCGCAACAGGGCGTTCGGATTTCCCCAATCAGGTAAACAATTCGATGGGTTTCCCTGCGATATTCCGTGGTGTTCTGGATGTCAGAGCAAAGACGATTACGGATGATATGTGTCTAGCAGCTGCGAGGGAACTTGCGAAATGTGCAGAAGAGAAGGGCCTTACGGAGGAGTACATAATCCCCAGTATGTCTGAGTACGAGGTCTTCCCCAGGGAGGCTGTGGCTGTGGCGCTCAAGGCACAGGAGCAGGGAGTGGCACGTTTGAAGCTTTCCCGTCAGGAATTGTACGACAGGGCGGATTTCATGATAAAAAGATCCAGAAATCTCACTGCCAGTATGATGGAAGACGGATTCATAAAGGAATTCGTTGAATAATTTTTATTGAGGGGATCAACTCCTCATTTTATTTTTTTCATATTGGCAGGGTATGAAACGCTATTTTTGATTTTGTTTCGTTCTTTGTAAAATTCATATTTCTGACAATCATTGTTCACGTTTCTGTTTTATCATTTCTGGTATGTGTTTTTCATTATGTGTCGTAGAACCAAAGATTTCAATAAGGAGGTGTTCAGGATTGAATACTTATGAGATTTTATAAAAAATGTCATCTCAAAAATGCTTTGTTTAAATGGTTTGTAGATTGTAAAGTTTCAGTAACCTAGGAATCCTTTCTTGTACGATTCTATTGCATTGCGTACAATCTCTTTTGCTTCTTCTGCACCGATTATTTCGTCAACAGCGGTCTGCTTGTTTTCAAGGGCCTTGTAGACGGTAAAGAAATGAGCCATCTCCTCGAAAATGTGCTTGGGAAGTTCTGATATATCTTTATAGCCGTTATATGTGGGGTCGTCGAACGGTATTGATATGATTTTCTCATCATTCGCGCCGTTATCTATCATCTTTATGGCTCCGATAGGGTAGCAGTGCACCAGGGTCATAGGCTGGATGGATTCTGAGCATAAAACCAACGCATCCAATGGGTCTTTGTCATCGGCATATGTACGCGGTATAAATCCATAGTTAGCTGGATAGTGTGTTGATGTGTACAATATGCGGTCTAGTTTCAGAAGTCCGGTGGATTTGTCGAGCTCATACTTGTTTTTACTGCCCTTTGAAATCTCGACGACCGTCATAAAATCGTCTGCCGAGATTCTTCTAGGGTCCATATCATGCCATATGTTAGTCATTAGAATCACTTAAGCTGAAAATTCAATAATTTAATGAGTTTACGGGGATCTCCCGGTGTCGGTATCAGAGGACCGTGTTAGACACGCACTCAACGTTCTCGATACCTTCGATGTTGTGGAGTGCTTCCTCGAGCTTGCTACCGATGGATTCGTCTGTATCATCGATAACGAAACCTGCATTAACCTTCATGAGGCCGAATGCCACTGGTAAGATTTGGGTTTCGATAACCTTCACTCCCTCTGGCACTACGCCCGGAAGTTTGGAAATTACATTCTCCAAATCAACCTCAGTGCTCTCCGGCATAAGGTCGTATCCTGCTACGATCTGTCCCATTTAAACCACCATCAAGGTCCGATGAACCCGCATTTTTTGCATTCGTATGAAACGCCCTGATCGCGGCACTGGTCACATCTTCCGATCTCAGTCTCCCCGCATTTGGGGCATTTGAAGGAAGTGTTTCCCTGGCCGATAAGCCTCTTACCGCATGAGGAGCATATCTTGTCTGTTACCATATTTGAGCGATATGGTTTATTGTATATAAACTCGAAGGATGCCTTAGCCTACTTAATGGAAAATACTTAATGCTACCGAGGGATGAAGTGATATGATTCCCCATCCCGATTGTGTACCATGTTTGTTGAAGCGTGTGTTATTCCAGGCTAGGTTGGTGAGTAATGATGTCGATGAGGATGCTGTACGTGCGGCCGTCAAGACTTATGCCCAGGAGATCGACAGAGCTAATAATTCAGCTAAGTTGGCTACACTCGTGCATAAGAGCGCCTATGCTGCAATGGGTACAGAAGATCCTTACATCGAACTAAAAATCCGTGCTGATGAGGTTGCCGGTAGCTATCTCGGGGTTCTCGAGAGATTTATATCTGCTTCGGATGATAGTTTCGCAGCGGCGGTAAGGGTTTCCATACTTGGAAACGTCATGGATTTCGGTTCTGGTATAGCCATTGACGATCCAGATGAGTTTGGAGGGCAGTTCGAAGATCTTCTGGCTCAGGGGATCGAATCAGACGATACTGAGATTCTGAAAGGTCTGGTTACGGACAGTGAATCTGTGGTTTACATATTCGATAACTGTGGTGAAGATCAATTCGACAAACTTCTTATCAGGGAGATACGTAAAATGGGCAAAAGGGTGGTGGGCGTAGTACGCGGCGCACCTATATTGAACGACGTTACCATTTCCGATGCCAAGCGTATAGGGCTAGATCTCGAAACTGATAGTTTGCTGACGACCAATGCCTTTGCCATCGGTATAGATTTGGCAAAGATCGATGCTTCTCTGAGAAAAGAGATCAAGAACGCGGGTGTGATAATTGCCAAGGGAATGGCCAACTACGAGTCATTGTCCGATGAAAAATTGGAAACTCCTGTAGCGTATTTGATGAGAGCAAAATGTAAACCGGTTGCCGACTCCCTTGGGGTGTCCATAGGTACAAACGTAGTCCGTGTACAGATGTGATGGTGGAACTCATTTTAAGAATGATTCCCGTTGTAGGGTGATAATATGACATCCGATGTGAAACAGGCGGTTATAATGGTGGGCGGTCAGGGCACCAGGCTCAGGCCGTTGACTGCGACGAGGCCCAAACCGATACTGCCAGTTCTGGATAAGCCGTGTCTTAGATACCTCATAGAGTCTCTGGTAGAGGCAGGTATACAGGATGTAATCTTAGCCTGTGGGTACAAATCCGAGAAACTTGTGGAGGCTATAGGTGTGGGGGCCGATCTGGGTATCAATATCGAATATTCTTACGAAGAAGCTCCCCTAGGGACGGGTGGAGCCATAAAATTGATAGAGGATAGACTGGACGACACATTTGTGGCAGCGAATGGTGACGTGTTCGCAGATATTTCTGTGAAAGGAGAGATAGAAAGGCACATTCAGATGAATTCCAAGGTGACTGTTGCTCTGACGCATGTGAAGAACCCCTCGGATTTCGGTGTCGTGGGGTTGGATGAGACTGAGCGCATCATTGAATTCAAGGAGAAACCCAAGGAGGAGGATGTGTTCTCGGACCTCATAAATGCGGGCGTATACGTCGTGGAAAAGGAAGTTCTGGGGTACATCCCGAGAGACGTATTCTACGATTTCTCAAGGGATCTTTTCCCATTGTTGTTGGATAAGGGTCAGAGGCTTCAAGGATACATACTGGATGGAATATGGAGGGATGTTGGTCGTCCATCAGATCTGTTGGGCGTTAACTTGGTCATGGCCTCCAAGAATTACGGGGAGTATCTATGGGGCGGTAAGAATATACGGGGATGTGAAATAAGGAAGCCCTTCTATCTCGGTAATGATTCTCAGCTTTCTGACACTGTTGCCATGGCATCCGTGATACTCGCAGGATGTAGGATAAGTTCCAGCAGGATAGTTAACTCCATGATAATGGATGGTTGTGTCGTAGACGGTGCTATAGTTGAGAACAGCATAATAGGGGAAGGCTGTGTCATAGGACGGGGAGCACATATAACCAACAGTGTTATCGGAGATGGCACAGTGATCAAAGAGAATGAAAACGTTGTGGATTCGAGGGCGAGTTGATGGTTCGGTACATTCGTGCGAAAGCACCGTTGAGGATAGCTTTTTCCGGTGATGGGACGGATATTGATCCCTATGCTGCCGATAACGGGGGCCGCGTGGTCAGTGCTGCGATAAACAAATATGCATACTGCACACTGACCGCCAGGGACGATATGACCATGTCCATCCGTTCCACATATTATGGGAGATACAAGGCACCTCTGAACGAACCTCTGAAGCTCGATGGTAATAATGATCTAATAAAGGCCGTTTCCAATTATTTTGATATAAAAAAGGGATTCGAGATGCTTCTGCATATGGATGTACCGGCGGGATCAGGTCTCGGCGGATCTTCAGCTATGATGTTGGCGATGATAGCTGCGGTTTCCAACTGGATAGAGTCGG
>CAZUIU010000003.1:0-18686 GCA_964620455.1 uncultured Candidatus Methanogranum sp. | reverse complement strand
TCTTCAGCTATGATGTTGGCGATGATAGCTGCGGTTTCCAACTGGATAGAGTCGGATATATCACGTCATGATCTTGCCAAGTTAACATACCATCTTGAAAGGGAGATCATAGGCCTTCCGGGAGGGCGGCAGGATCAATACGTGTCGGCTATGGGAGGATGCAACGTGTTGGAATTCGAGGGCAACCATGTGGAAATGAGTCCGATAAATGTGGATCGTGATATACTCAACGAATTGCAGTACAGGTCGGTTCTCGGTTATGTTGGGAGACCCAGACACACCTCCGAGATAATAAAAAATCAAGTATTGGATTACCTCAAGGGTTTGAATACGGATGTCCTGAACGATTCGAAAGTCCTGGCGACAGATTTGGCGGAATGTCTGAGATTGGGAGAACTGGATAGGATGGGCGAGATAATCGACAAGTCATGGGAGTGCAAGAAAAGGCTTTCTGACAATGTGACAAACCATGAAGTCGACAAAATGATACGTATCGGTAAAATGAACGGTGCAATCGGAGGTAAACTTACAGGTGCTGGCGGTGGCGGTTTCCTCTATCTGCTTTGCGAATATGATTTAAAGGTGCAAGTCGTGGAGGCGCTGAAGGCCAAGGGCGCGATGCTGACGGACTTCATGTTCGAGCCCAGAGGCGTTATCAGTTGGAGAAATAGCAATGAATGATCTAATTTCGGCCGAGTTGAAGAGAAGTTCGGAAGTTATCGCTCACATAGACCCATCGCAGATCCGGAAGGCCGCCGACATGGTTCTTGAATCGGTCAAAAACGGTGGGCAAATAATATTCATGGGTAATGGAGGATCATCTGCCGACGCGCAACATATCGCTGCGGAGTTTTCTGGGAGGTATGCTTTTGATAGGCCGCCGATGGCAGGTGTATGTCTCTCAAATATTGCTCCTGTGACTGCCATAGGTAATGATTACTCATATGATCTGGTGTTTAAACGCCAGGTGGAGGCAATATGCAGGAAGGGTGATATCGTGGTAGGTCTTTCAACTTCGGGCAATTCCAAGAACGTCATACTGGCGATGGAGGCTGCAGCCCAGAAAGGAGCAAAGACGATATCTTTCACAGGGGATCAAGGCAAAATGCGTGAGATTGCTGATTTGGCAGTTATCATTCCTACTACTGAGACCCCGAGGGTTCAGGAAGGATATCTTGTATCTTGTCATACAATGTGCGGTATCGTGGAACGTGAGATGTTTGGTGACAAGGTCGTAATGGTCGACCGAGACGGTACCATAGCAGTTGATGTTCCTTATTGTTCGGATCCAGACAAGATAATTCTCTTTCCAGGGGTAGCCGGTTCGATAAAGAAACTCAATGATGCGGGATACAAGGTGATATTGGTCACTAATCAGTCTGGCATAGGTAGGGGTCTTCTCACACATGAACAATTGGCCGATGTCCATGGCAGACTCTGTTCTTTGATTGAGTCAGAGGGTGGTCACATAGATCGTATCTATTACTGCCCTCATCATCCAGACGAGGGATGCGATTGTCGTAAGCCCGGTATAGGTATGGGTGTGAAGGCGATGATGGAGAATTTCATCAACCCTTGCAGATCATATATGATCGGGGATTATGATCGGGACGTTCAATTCGGCGAGAAGCTGGGCATGAAGGCATTTCTGGTTGATGAGACATTCACATTCGTTGATGCTGTCGAAAAGATACTGGATAGCGAACAGTGATTTTTTAAAAGTGTATGAAATCGGACGTAGGAATAAAATAATCCTTCAATGTTGACACTCATGGTATCATGACTGGAACTTGCACGGTGGTAATTCCCACTTTCAATGAAGAAAAGAACATCGTCAATATGGCGAAGTGTCTAAGGGAGATGTATCCTGAATTCTACATAACATTCATGGATGATAACTCTATAGATTCATCCAAAAGTTTGATAGAAGGTCTGGCAGATCCTAAAACAAGACTGGTCACCAGGAAACCGGAAGAGCGGGGTCTGGCCGCAAGTGTGCTCCAGGGTATCGTGGAATCAAAAACTGATTATTTTATGACGATAGATTGTGATTTCCAGCACCCGCCCAGTACTTTGGGGGACATGTTCGAGAAGATGGAGGAAGGTGCAGATCTTTGCATAGGCGTGAGAGAGGACAGGTTTGCCCTTGGATTTGTTCGTTGGGCAGGTTCATGGGCTTTCAATGTATTCGCCGATATGTATCTGCTTTCCCACAGGAAGAAGATGTCCAGGGACGTGATGAGTGGATTGATTGCTGGCAGGACAGATGTTTTCATTCCAGTCATACAGGATAACTGGAATGAGTTGGAGATGCAGGGTTGGAAGGTACTTTTGGATTTGCTTAAGTTCGGTCCCAGAAATCTGAAGATATCTAATGTGTACTACAAATTCGGAAAAAGGGCAGAAGGCGAGTCACACATAAGTTCCCGTGTCGTGGTGACCACTTTCCACCAGTGTGGGATTTTCGGAAGGTTTTGTGCCAAGGTGTACAGCAAATTGAAAAAATTGGACTGAGGAGTCACTCGGGATTCTTCAAATCCTTACTTCTCCAGGACTGTACTCCTTCGGCATCGAACATGAAGTCGGTGAGTTCAGCGCCACCCTTTTTCAGTGCAGCGGCAACCTGTGGTTTTTTATCATATTCGCATATAAAATACATGAATCCGCCTCCACCGGCTCCTGAGACTTTGCCTCCGATCGCACCATTGGCTTTGGCTATATCGTAGAGTTTATCGATATGCTTATTGGAGATGTTGTTAGAGAATTGTTTCTTGTATCCCCAGGATTCGTCGAGGAGTTGTCCGGTCGATTCGATATCACCTTTGCTGAGAGCGTCGCCTATATCCCTCGCAAGTGCTTTCGAGTGATCCAGTGCATCGATGTTCGAACCATTCTTAGAAGATTCCATCTGTGTCTTTATTATGTCTGCGGATTCTCTGGATATTTTCGTATAGCAAAGAACGGAGCGACATTGCAGTTCATCAACAATACTCTCCGATATATTTACGGGCCTTACGTTCACACCTTCATGATCTATGTCTATGAAGTTGAATCCTCCGAATGCAGCGGCGTATTGGTCCTGTCTTCCTCCCTTCAGACCTATTACTTCCCTCTCCAGATGGTATGAGAGTCTAGCTATCTCGTCCTTGGTCATCTTTTTCTCTATCCAGTTGGAAATAGCCGAGATCATTGCAACCATCATGGTGGATGATCCACCCAATCCTGAACCTGCTGGGACATCCGAATGTATCAGCATCTTGAAGCCGTGATCGAGTTCAAAGTAATTGGTGACTGCTTTTATGAGATCCATGTTGCCGTCGAATTTGAACGGGCCGTTTTTCAACGATGCCTTGTATCTGCCATAGTAACGGGATTCTACGGCCATCTCTCTATCCTTTGTGGGGGTGAGTGTACAGTATGCATATTTGTTTATCGTGGTGTTGAACACACAACCTCCTCTTTCAGAAGCATAAGGGTCGACATCCGTCCCACCGCCTGCGATGCCGATTCTGAGTGGTGCTCTCGATCTGATGTATTCTGTCATTTGATATCCATCCCAAACAAAGAGGTTCATTTATCTTCGAACCTCCGTGCATCCCAATTTGGAAGCCTGTATGGTTATTGATAATAAAGATTGTTGTATTATTATTGCTGTCATTTGTACCATTCAGGTCTGTAATCATGGAGGTGTTATGGTTATAACAGGCCCCTTAGTGAACGACTGTATCAAATATTGGCAAGGTTATGCGCAGAGAGGAGAGTGTCAAGATGCACGTGATTTCCTTGATAGTGAAGAACGAGTTCGGCGTAATGCAGAGGGTCATGGGTGAATTTACCCGTAACAAGATAAACGTCGAAACTATCGTAGTCGGGAAGTGCGAGCTTTCAGGCAAGTCCAGGATGGTTCTCTCAGTTATTGGTAAGGAAGCTGCCGAGACTGCAATAGGCAGACTTCAGAAGCTGCAGGATGTTTATGAAGCTGAGTTGATTCCTGAGTCTGGGCAATCTGCATACGCACTGATCTCTACTTCCAACGGCAATGTCGGAGTTGTCGGAGGATCGGCACAGGTCGAGGAGATAATTGAGAACAGTAATCCCAAGAAATATGTCAAGGCGCTTAATGCGTTGTGATACGGATTCTAATAGAAGGAATGATAATGGATAAAACAGAATTCATCTGGCTTGATGGAAAGCTTGTTGAATGGGACGATGCAAGGGTCCACGTTTTGGCTCATGCTTTGAACTATGGTACTGGTATCTTTGAAGGAATAAGGGTTTATCAGACACCCAAGGGACCTGCGGTCTTCAGGTTGAAAGATCATGTCAAGAGGCTCATGGACGGATGCAAGGTTATGGGCATAGACTTGGATTTCGGTGGCAAAAACTACGGATTCGAAGATATAATGGAAGCTATAAAAATGGCTGTCAGGGCAAATAAAAACGTGGATTATGTCAAGCCGTGTGTTTTCCTTTGCGGAGAAGAAGTGGGTCTGAACCCAGTCGGCGTCCCTGCAAGTCTAGCTATAACCTGCATACACATGGGACCATATCTTGGCAAGGCCGGTAGTGAGGGAGCCAAGCTCATAACTTCATCTTGGCAGAGGCCCGACAATCTGTGTGGGCCCGCAGGCGCAAAGGTCAACGGAGCTTATGTTGCATCATGTCTTGCCAAAAGGGAGGCGGTTCGTCAGGGTGCGAATGAGGCGGTAATGCTCAATTCGGTCGGGCATGTTGCTGAATGTACCGGAGAGAACATCTTTGCTTACAAAAATGGAAAGATACTGACCCCGTCTTCTGCAGAATGCATATTGGAAGGTATCACGCGCAGATCAGTAATTGAGATTGCGAGGGATATGGGCTATACTGTCGAGGAGACAGAAGTCACGAGGACGCAGTTGACCACTGCAGACGAGGTCTGGATGACAGGTACCGCTGCCGAGGTTGCACCGGTGACGATGATTGATGGCAGGGTGATAGGTGACGGAGTGATCGGAGAAGTTGCCAAGAGTATACACGCGAAGTTCCACGAAATCGCTACGGGTCAATTGTCAGAGTACGAGGTTTGGTTGGATTACGTCAATTGAAGACCTCGACTGAAGTCTTAAACTCATGGGTCTGAGCATGCTCAGACCCTCATCGTTTTACAATACGAATCTCGGTTGGGTCGGGATTCGTGAAAATGTACGGATTACGGTGAAACTTTGATTCATAAGCTTTGTCGGCCATTGTTCAAAGTTTTTCTATCAGTGTGTCGTCCTCGTAATGTTTGAATATGTAGTATTTGCTGAAAATCCAATTCAAACCTATTTCGAGAATACTAGTAACGATTTTTGCCAGGAATCCTTCGACTCCCATAAGACTCTGGTTTAATCCGAGGTTGAACAATATGGGGAAAAGTATTATCGCTATCGCACCAGTAAAAATCCTCGCGCATATGAAGGACCCGAATTCTTTGAGGACAGTGTTAGCCTCTATGGATCTACTCGAGAACACAATCCATTTGTTGACCACAAAAGCAAAGGTTATACCACATACCCAGGACAGAACGTTGCTTATGTTCAGGTCGATGCCCATGAATACGAATACAGCATAGGTCAACCAGGTTACTAATGTGGTTACCCCCCCGCATACAATATAGAGTAATCCTTCCCTATATTTTCTCATGAGCGTTTCAATATCTACCATTTCGGCACCGTTTGTATGGATTATATATTCATCTGATAAAAATACATATGTCATTGTGTGACAGAATAATATTAATCAGATGTGGTCATGCTCCTCTTTATCATGGATGGGAGATTCGAGACAATAGTATGCTCAGTTGTTTCTGCCGCTGCTACGATTTATGGAGCGTACAGTATACTGCCGGTTCCTGCGACCATATCTGCAGTTATATTTTTATGCACTATTGTCATTGCAATTTCTCCTAGCTGCAGTTCTATCAATTCAAGAATAATATTCATATCTGTATGTGCCGTCGTGTTGGTTTCTATCGCATCTGCAATGTTTGAACACATTCCTGATTCTGTTGATCGTACATCTTGGGGTCATTTGATGGGTGCGATATACTGGATTGCAGTATATCCAGCAGCATTTCTGGTTATGGAGGTCATGGTTATAGTTGCGGGTGCGAAGTACAATTTTCCTCTGTTGGCCGGTTTGCCTATATTGATCGCATGTTCTTTGGAAACCATTGCATGGATTCTGGCATCCTTCTTATGTGGTTCTCAGATAGATTCCAAGGAGTTCTCCGCTACAGAGGTTGTGACATCTTTATTCATGTCTCTGGTTTTGTCCGCTATTTCTGCACCTGTGGTTTGGGAATTGACCAGGAGATCGCATTTTATAATGAACGATGAATCCTTAGGGGTGATCAGATGAGTCGCTATACTGAGAAGGATGGTAAGCGGGCAAGCATACTAATGTTATTTGTTGTCATGGTAACGTTCTCTTCCTTCATAATTTTGGTCAAGTTAGGAATAGCTCCTGGTCTGGAGGCGGGCCATCCACCGGAATATCTATTGGCAACTTTTTTGTCAGTCGGTACGGTCCTATCTTTGCTCCCAATAATGTGGTATTTCGACATAGTAAGAATGCCGTTGTGGTTTACGGCACTTCTAACTGCTAATCTATACTATTACGCGATATCCATGTTGTTTGGAATGTACCTTAGGGTTTATTGGTGGGGAGATGTAGCGCACTGCATATCTTCTATGTGTGTCACGGCCATAGTTTTTCTAGGATTGTGTGTTGTTGAGGCGAATACTCCTAATCATGTTACATTGGGATCTATCAAGGGCATATTGTTATTGGAGCTGTTGATAGGAATATGCATGGGCGGAATATGGGAAGTCATGGAAGGGTACGTAGATATCGTTGTAGGTAAGAGCTATATGGTCTACGGTGTTTGGGATACGTTACTTGATTTGAGGTCCGATATGGCAGGAGCTATATTCATGGTAATACTTGGATACATTCTTCTAAAATCGCATACGCCCGATGAAATATGCTCTACAACCAGAGTATGTTTCGTTCGTAGGCACAAAGTTCAGTGATCATCTCGGATACGGGAAGTCATTCCGACAGTACTCTGGAGTATATCGATTCAATCTTGGGTATGAGGTTCTCCCATCTGTACTCTTCCGCCTTCAACAATGCCTTATGGCCGATGTCTTTGCGTTTCACGTCATCGGACAACAAAAGATTCATGGCCTCAGACAGTGACCGTGGGTTTTTCGGAGGTACTATGATTCCTCCTTCTCCTACTGTTTCCGGAAGTCCGTTGACGTTCGTACAAACCACAGGTTTTCCATACGACAGTTGTTCTATGGCGGCAAGTCCCAGGGATTCGTAAAGGGACGGCATCACAAGGAATTTGCATGATGCCATGAGGTTTTCCTTTTCTGAATCATCAATCCATCCTTTTATCTCGATTTTATCTTCCAGATTCAGATTTTTGATCATTCTTTCCAACGATTTGGATTCGGGGCCTTTTCCGCATAGTATCAATTTACAATCAACATCTGTCATGGCTTTGATCAGATATTCCAGACCTTTCGTTTTGACTTGTCTCCCTATTGAGAGTATGAAATCCCCATCTATGCATCCTTTTTCTCCATGAAAATTGGATAGGCCTGTTTGAACAGTTGTCACATTTTCTGAGGGATATCCATGTTTTATGAGGTCTTTTCTGACATAGTCACTTACTGCTATTATGTGGTCGAATGTATCCAAGCATGATCTGAAAAGATTATCGTTAATACGAGACGCGATGGATTGCAATCCTATGCCTTCACCCCACATGTTGTGGTATGTGAAAACCTTCTTTCCGTCGTATTTTTTCAGGTCCCTCGTGTAACTGGGAGCCCACCGGTAATTGAAGTTAACAATATCGGGATTGATGGATTCAAGAGTATTGAGGATATGTTCGGACTTGACGAACGGGGGATTGTAGATGTTCAGGAACTCTGATTCGAGACGTATTATCCTGTATCCGTCTTCAGTTTTCTCTTCTTCTGGAGTATTAGGTAGGCGACTTGTAAGAATGGTAACCTCGTGTCCGTTTTTCGTCAGGAGTCTGCTTGTATCATGCATCCTGTGTTCTATACCACCTTTGAATGGATAGAAGAATGGATTTACATCAACGACCTTCACTCGTTCAATCCCTCCCGCCTTTTGAATATCACAGAAATGAGGAAGCTTATGATTATAACTGCTATGACGAATATCAAAGTGATCGTTGTGGCCATGTCACTGTTGAAGTAATTGAAGAAAACGTTGCTCATCATCATGATCAAACCGTATTTCAACAGACATCCTAGGATGATATATGCCAGAGACTTCTTCAGGTCCCATTTCATTATAGCTATGAACGCACCGGCAAAAGGTATCATGGGTGCTACACGGTTCAGAAGCAGTAGGCGCTCATCTCCTAAAATGAGGAAACCTGTGTATTTGTTGGCTATTTTCTCCACCCTTTCGGGTATTTTAACCCGGCTCACCACAAGATACAGCATCATTATTCCTATGATTTCTGCTATCATTGCGGTTATCAGGAGTTCCAGACCGTACAGCATGGTGGGTTTGTACATGCACCCTATTGCGAAGAACAGTTCCGGAAGTGTTGGGAAAAGTAAGGCATCCAGTATGAATATTAAAAAGATGCAGAGTATCATGCCCCATTCGTTGTTGCCGAAGATTTCGTAGAGCCATTCACCGATGTTCATCATCGTCTCACATCCATGTCTTTTCACACATCACAGTTTGATGGTTAAGCAGAGCGCCCTCTATATTAATTCTTAGTGTCATTCGTGGATATGATAAATAATAAGAAATCATTCTCTGGGTGATAAGATTGAGTATCAATATCAAGTCTGTAACATACTATTTGAAAAAACCTTTGATTATGATGTTACTCCTAGGGCTGATTCTTAGATTTGTTTTTATGCCGTTGTTAACCTACGACTTCGATATATACCATTGGGCGCTTGTAATTGAAAATATTAACAGTGGTAACGATCTTTATGGATTGTCAGGGTACTATTACACTCCTATATGGGGATACATACTGGGTGCGATTTCTGCGTTTAACAATGCATTCTTGAATTTGAGTGTTCTGGGTGAGACGTTCACGAATATGTTGCCGATAGAGGCTTTGGAGTACCGTTTCCATATTGCTACCATAACGACCATACAATTCAATATCCTGATCAAGACACCATTGATAATCTGTGATGTCATAGTTGGATACATAATCTATCATCTGATTCGTGAGCGCACTGGCGATAGCAAGAAGGCGGCGTATGGGTTCGGATTGTGGTTTTTGTGCCCTATAGTTATTTACATGTCTGCAATCCAGGCAATGTTTGACACAATATCTGCATTGTTGTTATTGCTAACAGTCTTGATGTTGTTGAAAGATAGGTGTTTTTTGGCAGGGTTTCTTTTCGTTACGGTATTTCTGTTGAAATTTTTCCCAGCTTTCTGCATCTTGGTGCTTATTTCGTATATATTCGTGAGACACAGAGACGATGGTCTTGCCAAAAGGAAGTTCACAGAGGCATTAATGGGAGCACTGATTGCACTTTTTGTACTCATGTTACCTCAGATAGTCAACGGGCAGGTCTGCGATACGCTGTCGTTCATAGTCGGCAGGGCATCGAATTCGACCATAGGGTCTCTGGCTTTTACAATGTCAGGTGTGGCAGTGGCAATGGCCGGAATGATATTTTTCGGTTACAGGATGTTAAAGTCTGAATCAGAGAATTCTGAGAAGGCGCTTTTTGGGAATGTATTCTTCTCTATGGCTTGCGCTTCATTGATATCAATGACGCCACAGTATGTCATCGTGATGATTCCGTTCATGGTTCTCTACATAGTGATGATAGATGGAACATATCGTAAGTGTTGGTATGTGATAAGCATAGGTGCAGTGGCGGGAGCATTCATATTGAATAATTTCTCACTGTTCTGTTCTATTTCAGAGTATACCTCTCTCGTATCTCCAGGATGGTTAATATCCTGTATGCAGGCTTTGGAGGGTACGTTCATGGGAATAACTTACGTGGGATTTATATGCAGTGTATTCAATGCTATCGAATACATAGGGATACTGATGATCCTGATTTTCCGTTTCTCCGATTACATCAAGGACAAATGTCCGCGGATAGGGTCTGTAATTCTTAGACTTAAGGGTATGGGGGCGAAAGGCAATGAAATTTGACAGGGTGTTAGAGATCTTGGCGGTTGTTCTCATTGCCGTCGTTCTTGTAGGTGAGGTCGTGGTTTACACGACTGGCCAGGACAGTTATTCATCGAATGCAGAAGTGGATGGGGATGTACTTTCTTATTCTGTGGGAGCTGATGGTTCCGAATGTTATTCTGTTATAGTGATGGACAACGGCGATATGTCAGAGATGACCGAGGTGTACATCTACTACGATGATAGCTACATGTCCAATTATGAAGAGGTGGAGGTAGCAATTGGGGCAAAAAGTCTCGATCAGGATTATTACATAGAACAACTGGTAAAGCAGTTGGATTACAGTGGGGCAGTCACCGTGACGATTCTGAATGCGGAAGAGCTCGCTGAGGCTCTTCAATCAGACATAGATTGTGGGGATTACACAAAAGGCCTAATCGTCATATCAGGTGCTTTACCGGATACTGTGTACACTGGAGAATCTAGTAATCTTATATTCACGTGGATGGAGGATGGAGGTAGATTGTATTGGCTTGGCAATCTGATCGGATCTTGTTATGCAACGCAGGATTCTTTGATCACCGTCGAGGATTATCAAATGCTGTTCTTTGGTGTGGAATGCCTCAACACAGGGGATACGGAGGGGGAGATATCTGATGTTTCCGGTAACGATCTCAGATACTATCTATCGTTGTCCAATGATTCTGTCGAATATGGGATAGACGTGGATGCTCTTATATCAGTGAAAGGTTCAGATGACGTTTTGGCTCTGGGATATTACCAGGATGGTTATGCGAGCATAGTTATGACATCATACGGTGAAGGAATGATATGCGTCATAGGGGGGGAATATTCCGATGATCAGCGCGGGGACCTAGTTCAGGTGGTTTGCTCGCAGGTGTGTTACACCACGGAAGTGGTTACAGACATTACCGGTTCTGTCACAAGGGAAACCATTACGGGCGAATACAATCTCGAGGGGTTCACAGGCAATATTGCGGTTTACATCTATCTTGGAGGATATTATCCAGTCCATGGCGATTTTTACATGGTCAGAGATGCTGACTGATCTTCGTTTCATGTTCTTGCATCCTGCTATTCAATGCTGACCTCAAGTAATATATACTAACAGGAGTTAGCTCGGATGCTCTTTAAGAGCCGATGAATGATGACGGTGTGTATCACCGGAAAGAGGTAATTAAAATGTCTGTATTTGTTAAGTTTGAGACGCCCAAGGAGCTTTCTGACAAAGCATACTCGCTCGCTGAGATCGCGAGAGATGGCGGAAAGATAAAAAAAGGTACTAACGAGGTAACCAAAGCTGTGGAGCGTGGAGATGCCGCAATAGTAATAATGGCTGTTGATGTGGATCCCCAGGAGATTCTGGCTCACATGCCCGCTCTCTGTGAAGAGAGAAACGTTCCTTACGTTTACGTCCCCAGCAAAGTGGAACTCGGAAACGCTATCGGACTCGAGAAGCCCACAGCATCTATTGCTATTCTGGATGTAGGAAAAGGTAAGCCCCTCTGCGATGAGATTGCCCAGGCAGTTAAAGCCCTCAAGAACTGAAGGTGATTTGCATGGTTGACACAGACAGCATTCCTTCAGAGGTGGTTGAGATCATCGGTCGTACTGGTATGACTGGTGAAGCCACGCAGGTGAAGGTCCGTGTTCTGGATGGTCGTGACAAAGGCAGGATCATCACCAGGAACATAATGGGGCCGGTCAGAATGGGCGATATACTTATGCTCAGAGAGACCGCTAGAGAAGCCAGAAAGCTTGGAATGGGTAGGTGATTCGGATGGTAGAGGAGAAAAAGTGCTCATTCTGCGGACAGGTCATCGAGCCCGGAACAGGTAAGATGTACGTCAGGAAGGATGGAACGGTTTACAACTTCGACAGCAACAAATGTTACAAGAACATGATTGTGCTAAAGAGGGTTGCAAGGACCACAACGTGGACCGAGAAGGCCGCCATCGAGAAAGAAGCCCACAAGAAGGCAATCGAGAAAAGGGAGTGATTCCATGGTTATGGAGAAAACATACCTGATGGTGAAACCCGATGGAGTTCAGCGTGGAATCTGTGGGGAAATTGTCTCTCGTTTCGAGAAGAAAGGTTTGAAACTTGTGGCCATGAAACTCATGCAAATCCCTAAAGAGACTGCTGAGAACCACTATGGAGAACACAAGGGGAAGAAGTTCTACGATTCCCTGATTTCTTATATAACCTCGGGCCCAGTGCTCGCAATGGTGTGGGAAGGAGAGAACGCCGTTTCGGTTTGCAGGAATATAATGGGTAAGACTAACCCGCAGGAATCTGCTCCTGGAACTATCCGTGGCGATTTCGGTATGGTTACAGGTGTTAACATCATACACGGTTCCGATTCCGCAGAATCCGCAGCAAGGGAAATCTCCATATTCTTCAAGCCCGAAGAGCTCATGTCCTATGATAGGGCCCTTGACAAGTGGATATACGAATAAATTCTTTAAAAAACTATTTTCCATTATTGGGTGGTAATGATGGCGATAAGGCAACCTGTTGTTAGTGTTCTTGGACATGTCGACCATGGTAAGACCAAGCTTTTGGATCGTATCAGAGGGACCTCTGTTCAAGCCAGAGAAGCTGGTGCCATAACACAGCACATAGGTGCCACGGAAGTGCCCATAGAGCACATATACAAGGTGTGTAAAACCCTAATAGGTGATAAGAAATTCGACGTACCGGGTCTGCTGTTTATAGACACTCCTGGTCATCATTCTTTCGTCACTCTGAGAGCCAGGGGCGGGTCTTTGGCGGATTTGGCTGTCCTAGTCATAGATATACGTGAAGGTTTGATGCCCCAGACGATAGAATCCATACACATATTGAGGCAGTACAAGACTCCTTTTGTAATAGCTTTGAACAAGATTGATGCCATTCAGGGTTGGATAAGTAAGGAAGGGCGTCCGTTCATACTTTCAGAGAAGGTTCAACAGGGGCACACTATTGAAGCTTTCAATGATAGAATGTATAACATCATAGCACAGCTGTCTGAGGAGGGCATATCTGCGGACAGGTATGACAGGATAGACGATTTTACCAAATCAGTTGCATTGGTTCCGATAAGTGCCAAAGAGGGCGAAGGAATCTCGGACCTCCTCCTGGTTCTGATAGGTTTAGCTCAACGTTTCCTTGAACAGCAATTGGAGAAAGGTGAAGGTCCCGGGAGAGGTACGATATTGGAGATAAAGGAGGAGAAAGGACTTGGTAAGACCATGGACATGATCCTCTACTCAGGTACCATACATAGAGGAGACACTGTTGCTCTTGGCACACGGGGAGCGCCGGTGATAACAAAGGTCAAGGCTATACTCAAACCCAAGCCCCTGGATGAGATACGCGATCCACGTGACAGGTTCGATTCTGTCAAAGAGATAAATGCGGCAGCAGGTGTGAAGATTTCATGTCAGAACATGGAGGGCGTCATAGCCGGTGCACCATTGAGAGTGGTTAAGGGGGCCAAGGATCCAGCAGTGGATGAGATGACCGAGGAAGCCAGTATAAAGGTGGAGGTCCAAGAAAGGGGTGTCACGATAAAGGCCGATGCCATTGGGTCTCTCGAGGCGTTGGCATTTGAGGCCAAGGCAGCGGGAATACCCATTAGAAAATACGGTGTCGGGGATATAACCAGAAGAGATGTTGTAGAAGCTGCCTATGGGGACAAGGCGAACAACGTCATATTGGGGTTCAACGTCAACGTTTCGAAGGATGCCGAGGAAGAGTTAAGTAAGCTCAATCTCAAGGTCATGGTCAATCAGATAGTCTATGCTCTGGTAGAAGATTACCAGCAGTGGGCGGAAGAGTCCAAGAGGAAGGAGGATACCGACCTCAGATCGGAGTTCTCGTTCCCTGCCAAGTTCAAAATACTTCCGAATTGCGTCTTCCGTGTCAGTAAACCTGCGATAGTAGGTGTGCGTGTCCTGTCAGGACAGATAAGGATAGGGGAGAACCTGATAACTGCCGATGGCAGGGATGCAGGTAAGATAAAGAGCATCCACACAGGCGAGGATGCATTGAAGGATGCCAAGCAGGGCGATGAAGTAGCTGTTGGGATAGACAGTGTCACTGCGGGTAGGCAGATATGTGAGGAAGATGTGGTATACGTTGATCTCATAGGTTCGGCCATAAAACAACTGAGTGCATTGGATCTGACAGAGGATGAGAAGATGGCCATGAATGATGTGATTGCCATCAAGAGGAAAGAGGATCCTTTTTGGGGTATGTGATCCGACTTAGGACCTCCGTTTCAGAAGTGTTTACACAGATTCGCATGTGCTTTATGTTCGTGTTTCTACCTAAATCTTTATAAACAGTCTTAATATAGGGCACCCCACAGGTGTTCAAATGGTAGAGTTTAAGGCTATCGTTAATGATGTGAAGACCGGCAAATCATACAATGTTGCCGTGTCAGGGTACCACGCGAGCTCTCTGGATGGAAAAAACATCGGAGACGTCGTGGATGGAATATTTGTTGGACTTCCCGGATACAAGCTTATGATCACGGGTGGAAGCGATGGAAACGGCACTCCGATGAGGAAAGATCTTCCCGGTAAGAAAAGGAGAAAGCTTCTTCTGTCTGATGGTCTCGGATATCACGAGGTTTATCATGGCGAGAGAAGGAGAGTCGCAGTACGCGGTTCAACTATATCTTCCGAGATTGTACAGGTCAACATGAAGATCACAGAGTATGGACCGAAGTCCATCGAAGAGTCTTTTGCCTCAGAGGCTGAGACCACCGAGGAGAACTGATGAAGGTTCCAAAGCAGCCCGAGATAAATATCGGTATGATCGGTCATGTCGACCACGGTAAGACCACTTTGACAAAAGCTCTTTCCGGTGAGTGGACGGACCGTCATTCCGAGGAGTTGAAGAGAGGTATCTCCATTCGTCTCGGGTATGCAGATGTGGCGTTCTACAAGTGCCCGAATTGCGAGGGTGCTTCGGCTTACGGAACCACTGACAAATGTAAGAACTGTGGTTCTGAAGCGAAGTTCCACAGAGCAGTTTCTTTCGTTGATGCACCGGGTCATGAGACCCTTATGGCAACAATGCTATCTGGTGCGGCGCTGATGGATGGGGCGTTACTCTTGGTTGCGGCCAATGAGAAATGTCCCCAACCTCAGACCAAAGAGCATCTCATGGCGTTGTCGATCATTGGCATTGACAAGATCATAATCGTGCAGAACAAGATAGATATCGTGACCCGTGAGCAGGCTCTTGAGAATTACAAGCAGATTAAGGAGTTTGTGAAGGGGACAATTGCCGAGGATGCACCTATAATACCGGTGTCCGCTAACAGAGGAGTCAATATAGATATGTTGATCGAGGCGATTGAGGATAGGATCATCTCCAAAGTTCAGAGGGATTTGACCTCTTCCCCGTTGATGCACGTCGCACGTTCATTCGACATAAATTCTCCGGGTACGGTTCCGGGCGATCTCAAAGGAGGGGTCATCGGTGGAACTCTCATACAGGGTAAACTGAAGATCGGGGATGAGATCGAGATAGTTCCTGGTAGGAAGGTTGATGTCGCAGGCAAGGCTGTTTACGAAAGGATAACGGCCAATGTGGTCTCGCTGGAAGCGGGTGGCAGAAGCGTCAAGGAGGTCCTGCCAGGCGGTTTGATAGCCATAGGTACTGGTCTGGACCCATCTATAACCAAATCGGATGGTCTGACTGGAAGGGTTGTTGGATTACCGGACAGCTTGCCAAGGGTCACACACGATTTTGTTATGAAAACAGTTCTTCTGGATCGTGTTGTAGGTTCGTCTGCGGATCTCGTCGTGGATGAGATCAAGAGCAATGAGCCGTTGATGCTAAGTGTCGGGACAGCCACCACAGTAGGTGTGGTCAAGAGCGCCAGGGGCGGTTCAGCGGAAGTGGCACTCAAGATCCCGGTATGTATCTTACCAGGTCAGAGGGTTGCCATATCTAGAAGGATCTCCAACAAGTGGAGGTTGATCGGGTATGGTATCGTCGAACAGTGATCGTATACAGACGGTCGTGCTTGATACAAACACTTTACTCATGCCTTTTGAATTGGGCCTGAACCTGGACCTTATGGTCTTGGATGTTCTGGGCGACGTTAGGATGGTTGTGCCAGAGCCCATACTCGGAGAGTTGTCGCGTTCCAGCAACAAGTATGCGAAGGTCGCGCTGTCATTGGCCAGGAAATACGAATCCGTACCCTCTAACGCCCGTGGTGACGATTCGGTCATAGATGTGGCTTTGAAAACCAGAGGGATAGTACTTACGAATGATCGCGAGTTAAGAAGCAGATTAAGGGAATTAAGGGTCCCGTTACTTTTCCTTCGTTCGGGGACCCATTTGATTTTAGAAGAACTCGAGTGATCTTATTCAATGACTTCAGCGCTTTCAATCACAACGGGGGTCAAAGGCTTGTCATCGTCATCTGTTTTCACACAGTTTATCTTATCTACGACATCCATGCCTTTCAGTACAGTACCAAAAACCGGATGTGCATAAGGAGTGCGCGGGTCTTCCCTATCCAAATAGGTGTTGTTGACAGTGTTTATGAAGAACTGTGAACCACCTGAGTTAGGGCGACCGGTGTTGGCCATCGATATGGTGCCTCTTATGTTGGAATGACCTTTTCCGAACTCATCCTCTATAGTGTATCCAGGTCCGCCCATGCCTGTACCTTCTGGGTCTCCGCCCTGAATCATAAAATCGGGAATCACACGATGGAAGATTATTCCATCGTAGAATCCATCCTTTGCTAATTTAACGAAGTTACCCGTAGTTACCGGCATATCGTCATGCATTTTGATGGTTATATCGCCCATCGTTGTATGAAGGATGACCTTTGTCATGATTCCTCATTCGAGACTTTGGTTAATAAATGTACCGCAGGTCTATCTCATAAGAATCGGTCGTGGTCAACAGGCATATCATCCAAGATACTCCATGCATTTCTTTATCTTCAAATCTGCTCCCTTTGTCATCAGACGCATACCCAGGTCCTTGTTCTGGAAGGATGATTTACCAGTGCATAACATCTCAGCAATTTCATAGGTGATGTCTGGTTCCGTTCTTAATGGATTCATGTTTTTGCTGTCCAGCAATTCTGTCAACAATCCGACGGCTTCGTCCTCGTTGAATTCAGGATCGTACCCTTTGATGTATATCCTAGCAAGATGTAGTGATGCTATCGGATATCCATCATCTACCGATTCGGCATACCACATGACGGCTTTATCCAGGTCTTTTTTCGTGCCCTTTCCAGTTTCGTACATTGTGGCTATCTGGAATTCAGCAACTTCATTGTGTATCTCTGCTGCCTTCATCAGTATCTCAAAGGCCTTTTTATCATCCTTACCTAGGTAAGACAGGCTCTCTTCGTACATCTGTGCGGAGAGTTCGTTCGTTTTTCTCTTGGAGAATATTCCCATGTGTGTATAGTAGGTACGATGTGGTATATTGTTTATCACCAAAATGTCAGATCAATCTCTTCTTTTTCAACCAGGCGAATGAGGCAACACATGAGATAAACATGATAGAGATTAGTATTGTGAAGGCCGCTCTGTCAGATTCCAAAGGAAGACTGACGTTCATTCCGTATATGCTGGCTATTATCATAGGTATCGACAGTATGATGGTTACAGCCGTCAGCCATCTCATATTCACATTCAATCTTCCGTTTATGACGGTTGAGAATAGATCTCTGGTACTATCCACAATCTCACGGTATATCGAAGCCATCTCTATAGCCTGCTGATTCTCTATCATGACGTCATCGAGTTTCTCTACATGGGTCTTGTCTACTTTGTCACGTATGTTCTTGTTCATCATGCCGAGTACCAGATTGCAGCCTTTCAGAGATGTTATGAAGTGCACAAGACTAGTTTCCATTCTGTGCAGATCCAACATATCGGAGTTCTTTATCTGGGAATTGAGTTTGCTTTCCATTTTTTTACGATTGGCATCTATCTCTCTCAGATTCTTCTGATATTCTTTGGATACGATGTACATAATGTGTATTACGAATCCGACCATGTCCTCGTAATTCCATTCGTTGAATGTTTGGATGAAGCGTTTGTCATCGATATCATCCACTGTGCTACATACAGTTATGACATTGAATTCGGTCAGAATTATGGATAAGGGGGCTGTTACGAACAGTTCATTAACAGTTCTGTGGGGTATATCGATGATCATGTTTGTGATTTTGCCACTGGTTTCCCATCTGGAACTTTCTTCAGAATCAAGTGCGGCGGACAGATCATCCATATCAACGTCGAGCTGTGTGGATATGGTTTTCAGTTCTTCGATTGTCGGCTCTGTTATACGTATCCACGTGTTGGTTTTGATTTCATCTGTAGGTTCGATGCCTTTTCCTTTGAGTTTGAAGAGCCGAATCATTAGTATACTATGGATTGATCTTTATAAATTGATTTTCAAACCGTCTGAATATCGATTTTGAAAA
>CAZUIU010000002.1:0-281443 GCA_964620455.1 uncultured Candidatus Methanogranum sp. | reverse complement strand
TGGTACCATCTAGGCTTCATCCAGGTACTTTCTATGCGTTGCCTCAATCACCTCAACTGTTCAAACAGATGCTGATGGTCGGGAATATGGATCGTTACTATCAGGTAGCCAGATGTTTCCGTGATGAGGATTCTCGTAAGGACCGTCAACCTGAATTCACGCAACTGGATATGGAGATGTCCTTTGTTGATATGAAAGACATACAGGATACTGTGGAGGGCCTGATATCTTATGTTTGGAAAGGACTTTATGGAAAAGATCTGAAAGTTCCCTTCCCAAGGATACCATACCGTGATGCCATGGAGAGGTTTGGTTCCGATAAGCCAGATATGAGATATGGTCTGGAGTTCACAGCACTGACGGATGTCGTCAAGGATGTGCCGTATGAGATATTCCAGAGGATCCTGAGGAGTGGTGGAATAGTCGCTGGTATAAACATCGGCAAAGATAGTTCCAAGGTTGGAAGGAACGAAGTGGATAGGTACATACACTTCGCAAAGAGTAAGGCTGGTCTCGGAGGTTTGACATGGATGAGATGTGAGAACGGAGTTCTCACAAGCAATATAACCAAATATTTCACGCCTGAAATATTGGAGGCCATAAAATGCAAGATGTCTGTAGAAGAAGGGGACCTTGTGTTCTTGGTGGCTGGTCCATGGAAGGCCACATACGAAGGAGGGGGCATACTCAGGAGGAAGATCGCCGAAGATCTGGATTTAGTTCCGAAAGATGTTTTCCAATTCTTCTGGCTTGTGGACTGCCCGATGTTCGAGGTGGATCCTGTTTCTGGGAAGTATGATGCATTCCATCATCCGTTTGTTCTTCCGGAGAATGACATAAATGATGAGTATGTAGGCGGAGCGTGTTTCGATATATGTCTCAACGGTAACGAACTCGGATCAGGTTCTTTGAGGATACACAATGCAGATCTTCAGAGAGCTGTCTTGAAGAAGACCGGCGTTTCCGATGAGAAGATAGAGCGGGACTTCGGATGGTTCATAGAGGCTTTAGGCTATGGTGCTCCGCCGCATGGGGGTATTGCTATGGGAATCGATAGGTTCATAAGTATACTTCTGGGAAAGGATACCATACGTGATGTTATAGCATTCCCTAAGAACAAAAGGGCAGTATCGCTTCTGGATTGTTCTCCTGAGAAGATCGATGATAGCAAGTTGGAGGAATTGCAGATAATTTCTCTGGCTTCAGACGATTTGGACCTTGGCAATTCGGATGAGGAAAGCGACGATCTCTGAAGATCGTTTTCATAATTATCAGGGGGTTGACCCCCCCTTCAAATTCTTTTGTTCAATACTTTCTTGGCGTTTTCAACGACTTCTGCGGATGAGTATTTACCGCCGGTTTGTCTCATGACAGTTCCTATGATCTTGTTGATCGCTTTTTCGTTTTTAATGTAGTCATTCACGATGTCAGGGTTGTTATCAAGATATTCTGCAATTATGGCTTCTAGGTCTGCAGATCCGTATTCTATAGTTTTCATATCCTTGCCAGTCATATACGATTTGAGCTCTAAGGTACATTCTGTATCCGTTATTTCTTCGTTCTTGCATTTGCATATGATGTCTAGAATATCGTCGGATCCTTTGACATCATGACGACACTCGAATTCCTTCCAGTTTGCACTGACCACTCCACCGATCCATTTTTTAGCTGTCTGCGTATCGGTTTTCTTGGCCAGTTTCTCAAACAGATCGGCAAGGTCCATGGACGTGGTGACAAGCTGCTTGGATGTTTTCTCATCCAAGTCATATTCTCTGCATAGTCTCATGGTTCTGTTCAGAGGGCTTTCTTTGACAAGGATCGATTCGGCGAGTTCTTTTATGTGAAATATTCCGAGATCAGGTTCGTCTATGTATCCGTAATCGGCCTCGAACTCCTTCTTCCTAACAGAGATGGTGACGCCACGTTCCTCATCAAAACGTCTTGTTTCACGTTCTATCTTACCGCCGGCTCTGAGTATTTTGGTCTGTCTTACGAGTTCGAAAGTCAGTGCCCTTTCCACATTTTTTAAACCGGTAACGTTTTTGACTTCGCATCTTTCCACTCCGACAGAGATATTGCAGTCACAGCGTATGCTTCTCTCCCCATCATCAGGTAGATTTATCGTATACCTTATGTCCTTTATTAGCTGACCTAGGAACTCTCTAGCCTCGGCAGGCGTCTTGAGATCAGGTTCGGTGACTATTTCTGCCAGAGGTATTCCTGATCTGTTGTAATCAATGAGAGATGACAGATCACCCACACGTTTGGTCTTACCAGGGTCCTCTTCAAGATGTATTCTTGTTATACGTATGGGTTTTTTACCGTTCATCAGGTAAACTCCCTCGATTCCAATAGGATTGTCATATTGTGTGATTTGTACGCTCTTGCTCATATCGGGGTAGAAATAAGTCTTTCTGGAAAACCAGGTGGTATCGGTTATCTTACACCCTAGCATCTTTGCAAGCATTATTCCGTATTCCAAGACCTTCTTGTTAAGAACAGGTCTGGAGCCTGGCATACCTAGACACGTTGGACATACATGGGTGTTAGGGGCCTCGGCATCAGTGGTCGGACAGGAGCAGAACATCTTTGATTTTGTTGGTAATTGCACGTGAATTTCCAATCCTATCTTCATATACTCACCTCTGCCTTCCTCATTTCAAATGATTTGTCCCACTGTTCGGCCATCGTAAGAAGGAGGTCTTCATGCCAGTGATCCGTTACGAACTGCATTCCTATGGGCATTCCGTTGGGATCATATCCGCACGGGACGGACATGTGTGGAGTGCCTGCTAGATTTGCGGGTACAGTGAGGTAGTCTGCCTTGTATGATTCCACAGGTGTCATTTTTGATATCTCATCAAACCTGGGTGCTACGAACGGCATCGTCGGAGCAAGGATGGCATCATTGTCCTTTAATATCTGTTTGTATGCGTCTATAACATACATTCTCACTTTTAGGGCTTTGGCATAATACCTGTCCCTGAATCCTGCCATTCTGGTGTATGTTCCCAGGAGTATCCTTCTCTTGGCTTCGTCACCGAAGTATTTGGAGCGGAACGATGTGAAGTATTCATCGAATTTCATAGACAGGTCACCGTCTTGGTGTCCGTATCTCATGCCTACGTACCTAGCAAGATTTGTGGATGCTTCGGACGTGGCGAGGACGTAGTATGCAGGCATGGCGTATTTCAATGCAGGCATATCGATCATTTTCGTTTCTATCCCCATACCCTGCAAGGTCTCAATGGCGTTGTTGAATGTTTGGGCCACATCTTTGCTCAGACCTTCGATGGCCTCTTTAGGTATTGCTATATTGTCTATTCTACGCTTTTCTATTTTGAGTTCTGGTTGCACACAAGAGGTCGGATCCATTGCATCCTTACCTGCAATAACAGGTAGGTATTTCGCAAGATCTGATGCTTTGGAGGATAGCAATCCTATCTTATCCAGAGAGTTACCGTAATCTATCAGGCCGTATCTAGATACCCTTCCGTATGTGGGTACGATCCCATACACTCCGCAAAAACTGGCAGGACAGCAAATCGAGCCCCCTGTTGAAACACCCAGAGATACATGGTCTTCTAGAACCGCCGCTGCACACGCGGAGCCTCCGGACGACCCTCCACAAGATCTTTCCAGATCGAATGGATTCTTGGGTATTCCGAAACCCGAATTCGTTGAGAATGTTCCGAAGCCGAATTCATCCATGTTGGTTTTACCGATTAATTTTCCTCCAGCGGAAATCATTTTAGATATCGCGGTAGCGTTGAATACTGGATGATATCCCTCTAGTATCCGAGATCCGCTGCATGTCTCGAAATCTTTCGATGTCAGATTATCCTTTGCGGAGAAAAGGAATTTGGACCCGTCATCGACACCATCTTTCAGAAAATCGTTAAACATCGAATATTTAGCGTTGACCCTGGGCAATGATGAGAGCGTGGATTCTGTTTTCATGACAGCCTGGGCCCCCTTACATAGTTCTCGTAAGTGTTCATATCTTTCAATAATTCATCAGGATTTATGCGAATCGAGGATTCATCCTCTCTCAGTACATCTGCGACTTCCACAGGATTTACCCCCGAGCCATCAAAGTCCGGGGCTTCATCAAGTAATTTAAAGTAGTCCAGGATTTCACTCAGATCCTTGCTGTATTTGTTGAATTCCTCTTCGGTGAGTGCGATGTGTGCGGCACGTGCCACCCTTTCAACGATTTCTCTGTCCATTATACGCCCGCGAACACATTGGACGGCTCCATTATAAATCTGTTCACGTCAGTGGCATCTTCTGTACAGTATCAAACCATGAAGTGTAAACGCATCTTTTTCGAATTTGAAATCGATTCCCTGAGAACCCAGGTATTCTTCCATAATAACACCGAACCCACTTATCGATGGGATCATCTGTTCGGGGAACTTACAGGCTTCATCCGGGTATGAACAAACGCCACAGTATTTGCAACCGCCGTCAGATAGAGGAAGCAGATCGTCGAATCCTGATTCTCTCATCAGATGTGTCATTTTCCGGACCACGTCTTGATGCTCACGTGCGCGGTCTTCTATGAATTTCAGATCGTTGAAATCTACATTTTCGAATCTATGTGATATTAGCACGGCTCTCGAATACTGTTGTATAAGCCCTAAACATTCTTCTTTGGTACCCACCCCGGGCGGGCATCCCCAGTTTCTGTTGAATGAACCACATCTGTTCTGTCTACAGAGTCTTCTGCATGTTGTTATAGTGTGAATGTCTGGTTTAGGTGAGTCTATTATCTGCATGGTGTACCCGTTTAAATCAGGTTCAGATTTTAATTTTGACCAGATCTCGTTAATCATGGACCTATAATCATCTTATCTTTAGATAAGTGTTGTCTGTGCTAACGGTATATAAAACCACGTGGAAGGGATTAATACGTGATGTAGCATCATAGTAATGATAAAAATGGCAGCAGCCGATAATCCCGAGAAGAAGCTCGCCGCAGGCATGAAGGCGATGGATGATGGAGATTTCAAGAAAGCCTATTCAGCGTTCAAGAAGCTTGTGGAAGAATATCCTGAGAATGCTGAATGCTGGTACTATAAAGCTGAGTGTGGGAATTATGCATCTGGTATGTTCGGTGCCAAAGTATCTTCCGATGAAATAATGGAAGCGTATAGAAAGGCCATCGAATTGGATGGGGATAGGGTGGACTACTATCAATCATATGGTTCATTCTGCATATCAGTCAACAAGTATGATGAGGCAGAGAAGGCATACAATGAGGCTGCACAGATAGATGAGTCCATGGAGTCAACCCTTTATTCCGAGTTCGCAATCGAATACTTCAACAATGTGATGGCGACATACGGTGAGATAATGGAGGATCCTAAGGCGAGAGCTCCTTACGCTAAGAAGGCATTGGAATATATGCTCAAGGCTCTCGATATGTCTCCGGAAGAGGCCAAGAGTCTCTTATGAGAAGTACATTTTCAATTTTTTTGAATATTTGAAGCTAAAACGCTTTCAAATTTTCTTTTTACCTACTTCAGATTTTAATATGTGATAACGTTTATCGTTAATTAATGAGACATGATGCGATTAGAACGGTCAAGGGACCTAAGAAGCCGAGGAAGAGGTCCAAGAACTGTCCTTCAGGTGATCTGAGGAGGGAAGTGGATGCGGTTGCGCTGTCTTTATTTTTGGAAAAAGGCTATGAGAATACGACAATGCGTACCATTTCCGATAAAACAGGTTTTGGTGCGGGGAGCCTATACAATGCTTTCGATGGTAAAGAGGACATACTGAGCGACATCATCCTGAAAGGATATGATGTGGTTTTGTCGGAAGCCGACTCATTTTTGAAGGATTTCAGTCAGGACTGTCTGGTATCGTTATCATTTCCGTTGTGTGTCGAGATGTATATGGCAAGCACGAATGAGAAGTACGCGGAACTTTTGAACGTCGCTCATCAAACCTGGTCGATATACGATGCGATGGTGGATAAGATCGCTGATTGGTTGTGTGTCTTAGATTGCGTTAATACTTTGACCAAGGAAGAATTAAAGGATAAAATGATGATATGTTCAGCGATAGCTGGTCGGTATATATTCCAGTACTGTTCTGAAGGATCCCAAGATTTTGCGGAAGGTGTAAGGGTGTGTGTACCTGCCATATGTTCATTATTCAAAATATCCGCAGACGGTATCGATATCACAGTCCAGAAAGTCATATCCTTGTTCGATGGTGGAATTCCATTAACTCTATTCGATTCAACACAATATACGGACTGATTATTGCTGACATGGTCAAACTTCTTAATTTTTTCAGATTTATAGTTAATTTTCAAAGGATTTCAAACAATTACCCATTAATTGATAAACAACATTCATATATCATTGTACAATTGTCTAATTAAATTCTTCATAATGGTACAATTGAGGAAATCACATGAAGACAACTATCAAATTGATGATTATGTTGACCGCGCTAATATCGGTCATATCTATTTTCACGCTTGTCGTTCCAGATGTTGCTGCGGATACGGTATCCGAGACGTCCGATACACTCGACAGCGGAAGTGTTTCTTGGTTACTGGTCTGCTCAGCATTGGTGTTCATAATGGTGCCTGCCATTGCGTTATTTTATGGAGGCATGTTGAGGAAACAGAGCATGTCTTCGATGTTGACACAGACTTTAATTGCCACAGGCGTGATGACGATCACCTGGGTTGTCGTAGGGTACTCCCTTGCGTTTGGTGGAGACGGTACGATTATCGGAAGTCTGAAGTATATGTTTATGGAAGGCGTTTCCGAGAATTCTGGTAGCGGCATATCTGATTTGGAATTCGCAATATATCAGATGATGTTTGCATTGGTCACCGCGGCAATAGTTCTCGGAGCATGTGCTGAACGTGTAAGATATACTGCGATGGTATGGTTTCTTACGATATGGTCCGTAGTCGTGTACGCTCCCATGGCACACTGGGTATGGGGTGGAGGCCTTTTCGATCAGTATCTCACCGTATTGGATTTTGCAGGAGGTACGGTTGTTCACATATGTGCAGGTGTAACGGGACTTGCAATTGTGGCATTGGTAGGTAGCAGGAGTCAGAGATCTCGTTCCGCGCGTGCGCATAATATTCCGTTTGCGTTCATAGGATGTATGCTCCTGTGGTTTGGTTGGTTTGGATTCAACGGAGGTTCCGGCCTTCTGGCAGATGGTACAGCTGTCCGTGCGATATTTGTGTCTCAATTGTCAGCCGCGTGTGCCATGATGTCATGGGCTGCCGTGCAGTATCTCAGGGTGGGGCGTGTAGGTGTTCTGGGAATGATTGCGGGTGCTGTTGCCGGATTGGTTGCCATAACTCCTGCAGCAGGATATGTAGGTAACTGGGAATCTATGGTGATAGGTACTTTCGCAGGGGTTCTCTGTTATTTCTCTGTGAGTTTCTTCAGGAACAAGACCAAGGTGGATGATGCATTGGATGTCTTTGCGGTTCATGGAGTAGGAGGAATATGGGGAGCTATAGCAACAGGCATATTCGCGGATCCCGACCTAACCGAACAAGTAGTCGGTGAAAGAATATCTGGATTGATATACGGTAGTGCAGATCTGTTTTGTGGTCAGATCGTGGCAGTTGCAGTTACTATAGTATTCTGTTTCACGGTATCATACCTGATAATTTGGATTATCTCCAGATTTATGAGAGTTCGTGTGACTGAAGAAGAGGAGATGGTTGGCCAGGATATAACTGAACATGGGGAGCCTGCATATTTGATGTGAGTGTGATATTTTGAAGCTAATAATCGCTATAATACGTCCAGAAATGTGTCAGCGCGTAAAGGATGCTCTCAAGGCCATGGGTGTCAATGGTATTACCATCACTCATGTATTGGGGCGCGGTTCTCAGGCGGGTCTGAAGTTTACGAACAGGGTTGGAGAGTTCATAGTTGATGAACTGGAAAAGATTAAGGTTGAAGTTGTAATCGAGGATGACTCTCTGGAGGATTCTGTCATAGATGCAATACACAAGGCGGCTGAGACCGGAAAGCCAGGTGATGGCAGGATAATGGTTGTTCCAATCGAGAAGTTCATCAGAATAAGATCGGAATGACATCTTCATGTTCAAACAAACATTTTACGGACCGGTTGGTCCGGTACACTTATTTATACATAACCTCAGGATAAAATTATAGATGGTAGCGAGGGATCGATTTGAACGATCGGTCTCCGGGTTATGAGCCCGACGGGATATCCTGGCTACCCTACCTCGCTATGTTCTACTCTAGCAAGATCCTCTATATATACTTTCCACAAAAAAAGTGGTTCAAAAGAATTTTTTCAGGAACATAAGGTCTTGAATTTTACCTTTAATGGTTATTTTCTTTGTTATGTATGCCTTCATAGGTCTCAGTGTTCCCTCAATCAAACTCTGAAGGTTATCAGGTGTTGTTTTGACTGTTATGTCCGCATCAGGGATGAGTTCTTTTTTGAAATCCACTATTCTGGCATTTTCAAGTCTGAGAGAATAGGCTTCGTCGTCAAGATCTATGTTAACAGTTTTGGTGAGAGGCTCTATTTCTTTTCTAGCCTCTTCATCTTTGTCCATTTTTCTGTGGAATTTATCTATGAGGGCCTGAATCTGGTCTTCCATCGTCATCTAATCACCAATCCGTTAACTTAGTGTTACGCGATATTGACATGAGGCGCTTAACAGGTTCCCAAGTGCTACGCGTATGCTCAGGGGGACAACCGTTCTCTTTTATCCATTTTTCTATGAAATCCATCGTTTCGCGATCGCTAGGATATCCGCTCCCTATATCGAATCCGTATTCTTTCTGGATATCTGCGATAACTCTGTCTCTTGTAACTTTAGCGATTATGGATGATGCAGAAACTATAGGGTATGTGTCATCGGCCTTGTGTCTACCAATTACCTCGATGTTACCGAGTCTTACGGACATGGCACTGGAGAACATCATCTCATTCGGATCGGGGCAATCAGCATAAACCGTATCCACCTTTGTTAAGGATACAGCTTCAACGAACATGTCCATCTCTATTTCGTTAAGGGATATCTTTTTCCTTTTTTCGTCTATCTCTTTTGCGTTTATGATTACTACTTTGTATGTGGGGCATGCCGATATTATTTCATCATACATTCTCTCTCTGGTTTTTTCAGTGAGTTTTTTAGAATCTTTTACTCTGATCTCTTTTAGAATAGTGTCGTCTTCTGCATAGACTGAGCCGACAACCAAAGGGCCCATGACCGATCCCCTTCCAGCTTCATCCACTCCGCAAAACATACTTTGTGTGAGCGTACTTTGGAATATAACATTTATCTCAACTATTTCTGTGGTATGTTTATATATTTTAAGTTGATAGAGCGGTTGTAGATGCAACATGGCCCTGAAATGTGATGTTCAATATGGCAGAGGTGATACTGGATTCAAACTTACCAAGGTGGGGGTTACTGGTGTCAGGAAGCCCGTTCTTGTGAAAAGGGAGGGCAAAAGTGATAAACTCAATGGGACACTCAACTGTACGATAGATGTCTTTGTGGATCTTCCGGCTTCACAGAAGGGATCGCATTTATCAAGGAATGTTGAGGTTTTGAAAGAAGTGTCAATTGCCAGTATCGATAAGCCGGTGACTGGTCTTGAGAACATGGCAGTAGACATGTGTGACAAGTTGTTGATACATCACGAGTATGCTCAGAATGCGTATGTAAATATAAGCGCAGATTATTTTTGTGAGAGTAAGACTCCCTTTGGTAAGGACACATACGAGATTTACAAATTGATTGCTAGGGCACACGAATCTCGTGGAGAGAGTGTCAGGAAGACGATAGGTGTAGAGGTTGTGGGTATGACTGCTTGTCCATGTGCTCAGCAGACCATAACTGAGATGCTCAATTGCAACACTGATGTTCCTGTGATGTCTCACAATCAAAGGAATGTATGCACGCTTACATTGACTATGGGTAGAGATGTCAATGTGGAAGCGGATGATCTTATAAATCTTGTCCACAAATCCTTCTCATCCCCTACTTATGAGCTTCTTAAAAGGGATGATGAGGGACAAGTTGTCATAAATGCTCACACGAATCCGCGTTTTGTGGAGGATGTCGTCAGAGTCACTCTGAAAAATCTGGTTCTTCAATATAGGGAACTTCCAGATGATGTGGAGATCTTCGTGAAGAGCGAGTCTGAGGAATCCATACACAAGCATAATGCTTATGCTGAGAGAATGGCGTTCATGGGAGAGTTGAGGGAAGAAGCTGTTGAGCAGTGACCCTCATCTTTCAATTTTTTTCAACTTTTTATCTATGATGCCGATGTTCTCCAGGTAAACATTTGTGGGACATTCCATGTCGTTAAGGCACCCTGTCCAATAAACAACGACCCCAGGTCCGAACAGTTGTGTATATGGTATCAGCTGTTTTCTGGCATTGAATCTGAATTCTATATTGTCGCCGAATGAAGCTTTGCTTTCTATCCAGCGTATCTCATGTCCGGCATATATCACAGGATTCTTCAGTAGACAATCAGGAGTTTTTGTACTTCCTTCCACGGCGCGGATATCATTCTCTGTCATGTATTCTATGCTTTGATCGTCGAGCCATCCCTGCAGTAGCTTTTCTCCCCACTGTCCTCTTTCCTTCTGACGTTCATTGGCATCTGGGGAATACACCAGATCGTTTTTGACAGCTTCCCGCACCTCCTCAGCGGCTTCGGGACTCTCGAGTATGTTCGGATCCCTCACAATCTCCCAAAATCTTTTTTTGGATACGCCTTCCTCCTGAAATATCATCATCATTATGAGTATGGGGGGGAAGTCATAATGGTTGGAGATTTCCATAAATGATCTTCCCTTGTTCCAATCTCTTAACATACTCTTCGAATTGTTTTTGACAGTGTGGAAGCGTTTCTTGACATTCCTGCTCACCTTCTGAGTGTACAGTGTGTCAAGTAACCTGCGGTCATATCCTTCGTTCAGCAGATCGTTCAAATCTTCTGGGGAGTTGAGATTGTCATACAACCTCCTGTATTCTTTGAAGTCCATATGTCCTCACTGTTTGAACTTTTCACAGAGATTTTCTACAGCCTTCAGAACGACATCTTGGACCATCGAGGTGGGTGGACAGTATGCATTCTCTGCACGCATAAGGAAGTCCTCCGCGGTAACGCCTTCTATTGCTACAGATGTGAGCCAGTTTATACGACCGGTTGCTTCTTCTCCGGATATTATCTGAGCGCCTATTATCCTATGTGTTGTTTTGTCTGCCAGGACTTTTACAATCAGTTCTTTACCGTCCGGGTAATACCTTGCACGTGTCAATCCTGTCGCTTTCCCCCATATAGTGTCGATTCCGTACCAGGATGCCAATCCAGAGGATAGGCCTGTACCAGCTATCTGTTTTCCGCCTATTACACTGACCCATGGGCTTGCTACGGGTCCGAAAAGTGCCTTCCCGCCCGCCGCGTTTATTCCAGCGACCCTACCTTCTTTGACTGCAGAGGACCCCAGCTGGCTCATAGTGGGTCCAGGCATTATTGCAGATTCACATTGCATCACGTCACCGGCGACATACACATCTGATACCAGGCGTCCTCTCCTGTAAGGTTGTAATGTAGGTGCTGTTACAACAGCCCCTAGCTGTCCTATGTCCAGGCCGAGTTGTTTGGACAGTTCCGTGTTGGCACGCACTCCTGTGGCGAATATGACCATGTCACAGGGATACTCTTTGTCTGCAGCTGTAACCCCTGAGACATTTCCATCTCCGTTGACAGATTGTATGGGGGCACGCATAACGAATTTAACACCTTTATCTTCGAGGTGTTTCTGTATTGGGTCGGCCATATCCTTATCGGCTATCCTGGGTATTACCTGATCCATCATTTCTATGACTGTAACATCCTTACCGATGTTCACCAAGGCAAGGGCGATTTCCAAACCTATTACGCCTGCGCCACCTATGACTACTTTCTCAGAATTGGCTAGGGCAGATTCAATCATTCTGCCATCTTCCACTGTCCTTACTATGAAGACACCTTTAAGGTCCACTCCTTTTATCGGAGGTATGAAGACTTTCCCACCGGTCGCTATTATTAGTGAATCGTATTTGTATACGTTTCCGGAAGCCGTTATGGTTTTGTTCTCGCCATCTACACTTTCTACCGTGGTTTTTGTGTGTACTTCGATGTTCTTCTCTTTTTTGTAGAACTCTGGATCATGCATTATTATATTTTCCCATTTGGTTTTACCTTCAAGAACCCAGGGTATTACGCAAGGAGAGTACGCTATGTCCTTGTCCTCTGTGAAGACTGTTATCTTGGCCGAAGCATCGGTCGCTCTGGCGGATGAGGCTGCAGTCATACCTGCAGCACCCGAACCAATTACTATGATTTCCTTAGCCATGTGGCTTACCTGTTTCTCCCATTATGACATTAGTTATTAATGTTTTTCTTGGGTTCAAAACCCCATTATCACAAGTCATTTCGTTCGCTAAGGATTAATTATCAGAAGGACGTGCGGTGAACAGGGAGCATAAATGAAGAGTAAGAGAGTGCCGTCTCAGTTAGAGGCTCTTTGGAAGGAGAAGGACCTATCCAAGGGAAAAGTGGTCGATGTCTTAGTGATGATTATGCGCACAAACGGTTGCTGTTGGGCGAAGACCGGAGGATGTACTATGTGCGGTTACAGGCAGGCTTCTTTGAGCAATGTCACTGAGGATGATCTAGATAAGCAAATAGATCAGGCGCTCTCCAGGTATGACGGTGAACCTTTTGTTAAGATATATACATCTGGTAGTTTTCTCGACGACAATGAGGTGTCTCCGACAATAAGGGAAAGAATCTTCGAAGAATTCTCAGGTTGCGAGCGTATACTGATGGAGAGTCGTCCGGAGTTCATAACGCCCGATATTCTCAGCAGTCTCCCAGGTTCTTCCACACTGGCTCTTGGTATGGAAAGTTCAAATCCAAACGTGCTTGCCACTTCCATAAACAAGGGGTTCACCCAGGAAGATAGCAGGAGGGCTGGTATGTGTATCAAAAATGCTGGTCTTGATGTCAGAACCTATCTGCTTTTGAAACCACCGTTTATGACTGAGAGTATGGCTATCGAGGATGCGGTGAAATCAGCTAGGTTCGCTGATGCATTTTCCGATGAGATATCAGTCAATCCATTGAACGTCCAACATGGAACATATGTAGAGAGACTTTGGAAAAGGGGGGAGTTCAGATCTCCATGGATATGGTCTTTGATAGAGGTGTTCAAACAGTTGTCTGGCACTGTTAATGCTCGCTTGATGTCCTCTCCATCAGGAGGAGGTTCTCAGAGGGGCGTACACAATTGTGGTGAATGTGACAAGAGGGCGTTAGATGCTGTGGAAAAATTCTCTTTTTCTCAGGATGTTGCTGATTTGGATGTAACCTGTGATTGTGTAGAGAAGTGGAAGAGTTATATGGCGGCCGAGAGATTACTGGGCACAGCAGCAGACATTGAACGCGGTCTTGTGGATGACATGACGTTAGGGAAGTGAATTGATGGATTACGATATCAAGAAAGGTTGGTACAAAAACATAGAGGGCGATTGCTTGAAGAATCTGATGCAGGAGGTTTTCGGCAATGTGAAGGAAGAAGGAGACATGCTTGTTTCTTCCTATGGAGTCATGTCTCGCATAGAAGTCAAGGTCTTGGCAAAAGACAAGATGGATATCAAGACAGAGAACAACAAGAACGTCGATATGACGGATCAGTCCATATTGGACAGCAAAAGGGTTCTCAATGCTTTTGCTGAGAAGGCTACTGGGTTTAATGCCAAAGCACGTATGAAACGTGCCCAGCAGAAAGCCAAAAAAGGCGACATCTGATTTCAAATTCTTTTCAAATTTTCCCGGTCCTTCTTATAATAGAGCCGGGAGAGTTTTATATATAAGATGGTACTACCATCTTCTAGATTGGACATACTAATGTCTTACCAGACGCAACGGGCAATGCATATGCAACCCATGTTCACTCATGTCGAAAATTCTCGAGATGGATAAGGCGTCACGGTCGGAACATAAGACAGTTCGTCGATATATCGTGAGGTTAGCGAAGACACCCTCGCAGGCATGTGTTAAATATGTCACAAAGAAGACGTCCAAAGAGAGGATCAAGGGCATTCGGCCCTAGGAAGAGAGCAAAGTCTCAGACGCCTAGGCTCGATTCATGGCCAGAGATCAGCGGAGCACCTAAGATTCAGGGTTTCGCAGGGTACAAAGCAGGAATGACACACGCGTTCATCGTGGACAAAAGAGCCAAGAGCACGACATCGGGAATGGAACTCCAGACCCCGGTTACTGTGGTCGAGGTACCGCCGATGAAGATAGCCGCCGTCAGATTCTATGAGAACACGATTATCGGTCTTAAGACCGCAGGTGAAGTCTGGGCACAGGATGTGGATACACTCCTGTCCAAGAGACTCAACGTTCCTAAGAATCACACCGAGGCATCCTTCGAGAGGTACGAGGGCATCGATGTTGAGGATGTGCGTGTAATCGCATATACGCAGCCTAAGCTCGTTTCCGGTGTGCCGAAGAAGGTTCCCGATATGATGGAGCTCAGGATCGGCGGTGGTACGATTCCAGAGAGGATAGCTTATGCTAAGGGAATTCTTGGTAAAGAAGTTACAATCAATGATTTTGCCGCCGAGGGTGCGTTCGTTGATGTGATAGCCGTCACCAAAGGTAAGGGATTCCAGGGAGTAACCAAACGTTGGGGAGTAAAGCTTCTGTCTCACAGGAACAGTAAGCACCGCCGTGGAATTGGTAACTTGGGTCCTAAGAGACCTGGGTATGTGAGAAGCACTGTTCCGCAGGCCGGTCAGATGGGATACCACCAGAGGACCGAGTGCAACAAGAAGATTGTGAAAGTCGGAGAAGACGGTGCGGAAATCAACCCCAAAGGTGGATTTTTGAATTACGGAGAAGTCAGGAACACATACGTCCTAATTCACGGATCTGTTCCGGGGCCTACCAAGAGACTTATCAGATTCAGAGATGGAACGAGAGTACCGAAGAAGGCAGACAACTCTGCGCCCGAGGTCACATATGTGTCCACGGAATCCAAGCAGGGGGCATGATTTAAATGACAACGACAAACGTTTATTCAGTCAAAGGAGAGGTCTCCGGAACGATTGATGTCCCCGAAGTGTTCGCATCTGAATACAGGCCGGACATAATCAAGAAGGCCATTCTTGCTGCGGCAGCCAACAAGAGGCAGCCATACGGTCCGTCACCTACTGCAGGAATGAGACATTCCGTTAGCACATGGGGAAAAGGTCGTGGAACTGCACGTGTACAGAGAGTACACGATGGAAGGAAAGCTACTGAATCACCCAACAACGTCTCTGGAAGAAGGGCACACCCTCCAGTACCTGAGAGGATATGGGCACGCAAAGTCAACAAAAAAGAACTGAAGATAGCTCGTCTTTCTGCTCTCGCCGCTACAGGTTGTGCGGATTGTGTAAAGGCTCGTGGACATCAGTTTGATGATTCGGTTTCGTTCCCGGTCGTTTTGGAAGATGATTTCCAGAATGTGTCGAGCACCAAGCAGGTCAGCGAGATTTTCGATCTGATCGGCATAGGATACGATGTCGAACGTGCAAAGGATGGAACTAAGATACGTGCAGGTAGAGGTAAGATGAGGAACAGAAAGTATAGAACACCTGTTTCCGTACTTGTGGTGGTTTCTGACAGGGAGGCCCCTATATTCAAAAGTGCCTCGAATCTGCCCGGTGTGGAGATTGAGACCGTAGGTACACTCAACACGAGCATTCTTGCTCCCGGAGGGGATGCGGGTAGGCTTACGGTGTACACCAAGTCGGCCATCGCACAGATAGGAGAGTGGGTTGAATGAAACAGAGTGACATTCTCATAAAACCGTACGTTACAGAGAAGTCTCTGAACTACATGTCTGGAACTCCCAAACAGAAGTTCAAGGATGGTAACAGGATCGAGTTCCTCGTTCACAGGCAGGCTTCCAAGCAGGATATCAAGGTTGCATTCGAAGAGCGTTTCGAAGTCAAAGTCGACTCCGTCTGGACAAGAATCCAGAAGGATGGTAAACACGCCATCATCAAACTTGCAGAGGGTTACTCGGCAGAGGATGTTGGAATGAGGGTCGGAGTATTCTGAGGTGAGAACATGGGAAAGAGATTGAGAACACAGAGAAGAGGCCGCGGAGGCTCCCATTACCGTTCCCCAAGCCACAGGCATGTAGACGATGTCAGACTCCCACATGCGGAGGATGGAGTCGGAACAATCAAGGACCTGATACAGGCACCAGGAAGAAGCAGTCCTCTGGCAGTTATAGACTTCGATGGAAAGAATGACTACCAGATTGCGGTAGAAGGTACCAAGGTCGGTCAGCAGATATCGATAGGCACAGACAAAGTCGTCGCAGGTAACATAACAACTCTCAACAAGATAGCTGAGGGAACACTTGTGCACAACATAGAAGCGACACCCGGAGACGGAGGAAAATTCGTCAAAACGGCGGGTTCTTCTGCTACAGTCGTGAGCAGAGGTGAGAAGATAATGCTTCTCATGCCTTCCGGACAGATGAAGGAGTTCAATCCCAACTGCCGCGCCGTCATAGGTGTGATAGCAGGAGGAGGCAGAACTGACAAGCCGCTCGGTAAAGCAGGTAAGAACTATCTTGCGCTGAGATCCAAGTCTGTAGCCAACAAAGTTGTTAGTGGAGTAGCAATGAATGCAGTAGATCACCCCCATGGAGGTGGAGGACACCCCCACGTAGGAGGACCGAACTGTCAGAAGAGGACCGCATCTACCGGTCAGAAGGCAGGTTTCCTGGCTCCTAAGAAGAAAAGGAAGGTTTGATTCCAATGGCAAAGAAAATTATCGCAGGGTCCGCGAAGGCCTCCAGGAGAAAGTCCAGGAAGAAGGCATCGGCGATCCAGGCAAAGAGGAAGAAGGAGTTCCTGTACCGTGGATTTACCATGGACGAGTTGCTCGCCATGTCTTTCGACGAGGTCTTAGGAATCCTCCCTTCGAGGTCCAGGAGGACATACCTCCGCGGACTCAATTACGAGCAGCAGTTGCTTTTCGATAAACTGAAAGCAGCAGAACCCGGAGATGTCATCAGGACGCATCGCAGAGATGTTCCTGTCATCCCCCAGTTTGTGGGAAAGACAGTCAGCGTGTATAACGGACACGAGTTCAAGGATGTGGAGATAAAACCCGAGATGATAGGTTGCTTCATAGGAGAGTTCATACTCACCAGGAAAGCACCGCAGCATTCGGGACCCGGAGTGGGTGCTACCAGATCCTCGAAGTTCATGCCATTGAAGTGAGGTGTTAAGGATGATAAACAAAGGTTACACAACAGTTGCGGATCCTGACACATCGGCAAAGGCAAGGGCCAAAGATCAGCCGATCTCTCCTAAATTTGCACGCGAAGTCGCTGGCATGGTACGCGGAATGAAGGTGGATATGGCTGTAGAAAGGCTCGAAGAAGTAATCGAGCTGGATAGAGCTGTTCCCCTTAAGAGATACAACAAGCGTGTATCTCACAAGAAGGGTGTAGGTCCTGGAAGATACCCCGTCAAGGCATCCAGGGCTATTCTGTCTGTTATACAGTCTGCGTCGTCCAATGCCGAGTACAAGGGACTAAGTCCTTCGAACATGGCAGTGACCACAATCACCATTGCAAGGGGTCAGACCATACCCGGACACAGACCCAGAGCTCAGGGAAGGGCTACGCAGTGGAATCAGGAAACGGCCAACATCGAGGTAATAATTGAGGAGGTTGAGTGAAATGGCATCAGAAAGAAAGTTTGTTGCCGAGAACGTTCGTAGGGTTCTCCTCAGGGAGTATCTCATGAAGGAGGTCAGTCGTGCCGGATTTGGTGGTCTCGATGTTCAGAGAACACCGATGGGTACGCGTGTGATTCTGACAACAGAGAGGCCCGGACTCGTAATCGGAAGGCGTGGTCAGACAATCAAGAATCTTACACAGGCTATAGAGGAGAGATACGGCTTCGAAAATCCTCAGATAGAGGTTCAGGAAGTCGAGAACGCAAGTCTCAATGCACAGATAATGGCAGAGAAACTCGCATTCTCCTTGGAAAGAGGATGGCACTTCCGTAGAGCGGGTCATTCTACCGTCCGTAGGATCATGGATGCAGGAGCACGTGGTTGTCATATCATAGTTGCCGGTAAGCTTACCGGACAGAGACACAGGACAGAGAAGTTCAAAGAGGGCTACATAAAGTTCTGCGGTGAACCCAAGATAAACTTCATTGATCACGGTTATGCCGTGGCCAAATTGAAGATGGGTATCATAGGAGTCACTGTTGAGATAATGAGGCCTGATGCGAAGTTGCCTGCAGACATATCCGTTATCGGTAAGACCGAGGCGGCTGCAGCCCTTCCAGATCTCTTCGCAACGCCGTTGAAGGCGGAAGAGCCTGTTCCAGTTGAAGAGCCAGTCACTGAGGAGGTTGAGTGAATTGACATCCCTCAAGACTGCAGACATAAGGAACATGAGTGTCGAGGAGCGTAATCAGAAACTCAAAGAGCTCCGCAATGATCTGATGCATGAGAGAGGTGTATCCGCAATGGGAGGAGCTCCTTCCAGTCCCGGAATCATCCGCGCCCTCAGGCTGAACATAGCACGGATTCTGACCGTCCAGAAGGAGGAGGAAGAGCTCTGATGGCAGTCTGTCCCGTATGTGGATTGCCTAAGGAACTCTGCATGTGCGAGGAAATCGCACGCGAGCAGCAGTGCGTTAGGATCTCAGTTGACAGTCGCAGGTATGGCAAAATGGTCACAGTGATCGATGGGATCGATGAGAATGATATAAACATCAACGATCTCACGAAACAGTTGAAGAACAAATGTGCCGCCGGCGGAACATGCAAGGATGGCCGTATCGAACTCCAGGGAGACCACAAAAAAAGAGTGAAGTCTGTTCTGGAGGAGATGGGTTTCCGTACAGAAGTCAGGTAAGATGAATAAGATCGAATTCATGAGGTCTGAACTCATAGGGCTGGAAGTGGTAGTGCTGTCAGCGCCATTCTCGGGACTTTCCGGGAAAGTGGTGGACGAGACGAAAAACACTTTCACCATTGAATCGGCCGGAACTGAGAGAATGGTACCAAAGCCAGGCAATGAGTTCATATTCACATACCAGGACGAACAGATAGACATCAAAGGTATAGAGATACAACACCGACCAGAAGACAGGGTAAAAAAGGTTAGGTGAATAAATGACAGCAAAAGTAAGAGACATTGGAATCGACGTAGTTCCCCCAACTTCAGAGTGTAATGATCCAAACTGTCCGTTCCACGGCAGTTTATCGGTCAGGGGACAGGTCATAGATGGAGTAGTTGCTACAGTCAAGATGAACAAAACAGTCATCGTGAAGCGCAACTATCTGAGATTGAACAAAAAGTACGAGAGATACGAGAAAAGATCTGCAAGGTATGCGTGCCATGCATCCCCGTGTCTCGGACTCAAGTCCGGGGACCGCGTGAGGATTATGGAGTGCAAGCCCCTTTCCAAGACCGTATCGTTCGTGGTAGTCGAGAAGAGGGAGTGATCTTATGAAGGGAATCGCTGGAAATCAGACCAGAGGACTCATAAACGGATCACAGCTCAACGTAATAGACAACACGGGCGCTAAGGTCATAGAGATCATAACGGTGCCTGGATACCACGGAGTGGCCAGAAGGGTTCCGTCTGCAGGTGTAGGTGACTTGGTCATTGCGTCTGTGAAGAAAGGGACGCCTGCGATGAGAAGGCAGATAGTCTTCGCGGTCATTGTACGTCAGAAGCGCCCGATGAGACGCCCGGACGGTACCATGGTTTATTTCGAGGATAATGCCGCAGTGATCACCACCGATACGGGTGAGACCAAGGGAACTGACATAAAAGGGCCAGTTGCAAGGGAGGCCGCTGAAAGGTGGCCCCGTATCTCAGCGACGGCAAACACTATCGTGTGAGGGATGAGAATGGTAAGCAGTAAAGCAAGGGTACAGAGGAAAGTTCAAGCGAACGCCCCAGCCCACAAGAAAAGGAAGATGCTCTCAGCACACCTTTCAACAGAGCTCCGCGATCAATACGGAATACGCACTGCCAGAGTCTGCAAGGGCGATGTAGTGGCTGTAGTCCGTGGTGACAGTGACATACGTGGCACAGAAGGCAAAGTCCTAGATGTGTTCACGAAGACTGGTCGCGTGTCTGTGGATGGCGTGACCATAAACCAGGCGGATGGAACGGCTGTAGTCCGCCCCATACATGCATCGAACCTCCTGATCACTAAGTTGAACACGGATGATCCGTGGAGGATGGATGCGCTTGGAAAGAAGAAGGAGGCTAAACAATGAGCGATCACATGAAGAGATTGGCAGCACCCAGGACGTGGCCTGTTAAGAGGAAGGCATCCATATGGGTGACTAAGCAGGCTCCCGGAGCGCACTCCGTGGACAGCAGCGTGCCTGTGGTCCTGGTCCTGAGAGACATGATGGGCATATGTGACACCGCCAGGGAGGCAAAGAGGATCGTCGGTAACCGCGAGCTTTTCGTGGATGGTAAAGCCGTCAAGAATCCGAAGGCACCCATCGGAGTTATGGATGTCATTACGATTCCGAAGATGGGGGTAGCATACCGTATGCTCCTCACAGACAAGGGCAAGCTCACGCTTGTTCCGATAAGCGAGGAAGAATCCAAGGTTAAGCTTTGCAGGATCGAGGATAAGACCATCGTCAAGGGTGGCAAGTACCAGATAAATCTCAGCGGCGGAAGGAACATAATCCTGGATGCCAACAACTACAAGGCTGGTGACACACTGAAAATCAGTGTGCCAGACCAGGAAATCGTAGACTGTTACTCCGCAAAGGCGGGAGCAACTGTTCTTGTTATCACTGGATCACAGGCCGGCAAGATCAAGACCATAAAGGAATACGTAGTGGTCAGAGGTTCACCGGACAATGTCGTCATATTCGACGATGGTACAGAGACGATAAAGAGCAACGTTTTCGTGGTTGGAGACGGCAAGGTTGAAATCAAGATGCCGGAGGCCTCTGCATGAATACCATGAGGGAGCTCCATATCGAGAAGGTCACCGTCAATATAGGTGTCGGCGAGGCCGGAGAAAGACTGGCGAAAGCCGAAAAGGTTCTTGGGATGGTCACAGGTCAGAAGCCCGTACAGACGATTTCGAAGCACGTCAACAGGGATCTCGGAATTCGTGTAGGCATGCCGTTGGGTTGTAAAGTCACACTCAGAGGAGATGTGGCAGAAGCATTCCTTCAGAAGGCGTTGTCAATAAGGGACAGACGCGTTTACGAGTACTCTTTCGACAAGGAAGGCAACATGTCCTTCGGTATATCCGATTACACGGATTTCGAAGGAATGAAGTATGATCCCGAGATAGGGATATTCGGTATGGATGTAAGCGTCGTCCTGAGAAGGAAAGGCAGCAGGATATCGACCAGATCCCTCCTCAAGAGGAAGGCCCCAGCGGATCACCGTGTGGACCGTACTGAAGGTATCCAATACATGAAAGATAAATATGAAGTAGAGGTGGTAGAGTGAAGCCAAAGAAACAATTCGGCAGATCGGTCGGATGTACTCGCTGCGGACGCAGGAGAGGTATTATCAGGAGATATGGAATGCACCTTTGCCGCCAGTGCTTCAGAGATGTGGCTCCAGAACTGGGGTTCAAGAAATATTCGTGAGGTGTGATAAATGCAGTGTGATCCATTAAACGACGCCATGTGCGTCATGAAAAATGCAGCTCTTAACGGAAAGAGCGAATGTATTATCCAGCCCTCCTCCAAACTCATCGGCCGCGTGCTGAAAGTTATGCAGGACCACGGATATATAAACCAGTTCGAGTACATCGAGGATGGAAAGGCAGGCAAATTCCGCGTGATGCTCAAAGGGGCGATAAATGAATGCGGTGTCATAAAGCCAAGGTACTCCGTCAAAGCGGTGGATATAGAGAAGTTCGAGGCAAGGTTCTTGCCCGCTCAGGACTTCGGTCTGCTTGTGATGACCACCACGGCTGGTGTGATAACGCAGGACCGCGCCAAAGAGCTCGGAATAGGCGGAAAACTATTGGTATACGTATATTGAGGAATAAAAATGACAATAGCAGGGAAAATCGAAAGCACTATCGCCATTCCCGGCGGAGTCACCGTCTCAAAAGACGGTGACGTCGTCAAGGTCAAGGGACCAAAGGGAGAACTGAGCAGAAACTTCGCGCACCCTCGCGTCATTGTGAAGGTGGAAGATGGGAAAGTCGACATAATGTGCGAGTATCCCAGGATCAAAGACAAAGCAATGGTCGGAACCTTCGTGGCACACATCAAAAATATGATCAAAGGTGTCACGACAGGCTTCACATACGGTCTGAAGGTCGTTTTCTCCCACTTCCCTATGAAGGTCACCGTTAAGGGCGACCGCGTCGAGATAAACAACTACATGGGAGGGCACGACCCTCGTTACGCCAAGATAGTCGGTGGCTGTAAAGTGAAAGTCAGCGGCGCAGACGTGACTGTAGAGGGAACCGACATCGAGGCCTGCGGACAGACTGCAGCCAACCTTGAGAGGGCGACTTCCAGGCTCGGTTTCGATAAGAGAACGTTCCAGGATGGAATATACATCGTCCATAAATCCCACAAGGTGAAAGAATGACAGTGAAATCGCTCACAGACCTCACAGGTCTTAAGGAGATCAACGTTTCCGAGCTTCAGACTATCGGCATATCGAGTGTCGAGGAGCTCAGGGAGGCCCTATCGGACGATGCCAAGGTCAAGGAGATAATCAAGAACTTGTCCGGTGTAGGTCCGAAGACGGTCGAGAACTGGAAGAAGTCGTTCAGCGGAGAGGCCGTTGTATCAACGCCTGCTGCCAAGAAAGAGGCGGCACCCGCTGAAGTCAAGGAGACTGTGGAAATTGTCGAAGAGGAAGGTTACGCCGTCAAGGCGAAGCCTGAGATCAGTGATGACATGGCGGATATGTTAGCCAAGAGGGCTATGATCTCCGGTCGCAGACCCGCATTCAAGAGGCAGGAATGGTTCAGATACTCCAAACTCGGAGACAAATGGAGAAAGCCTAAGGGTATACACTCCAAGATGAAGAGACAGCTCAAGAGACGTCCGCCGACAGTAGACATAGGCTACCGTGGACCGGTTGCCACAAGAGATCTTCACCCCTCGGGATTCGAAGAGGTACTTGTATACAACGTCGAGGGCCTCGAGAACGTGGACCCCAAGATACAGGCTGTCCGCATAGGCGGTACGGTCGGAACCAAGAAGAGGATGGCCATAGAGGACAGGGCCGCAGAGTTAGGCATAAGGATCCTCAACAGGATGGTGTGAATATGTCTGATCTGAGAAACCAGAGAAGAATGGCTGCAGATATACTCAAATGTGGTGAGAACAGAGTCTGGATCAACCCCGACAAGATCGAGGAGGTCGAAGACTGTATAACCCGTGGGGATATTCGTACAGCTATAGATTCCGGTCTGATAAAGGCTAAACCCAAGAATGGTACGTCCAGGGGAAGGATAAGATATGCAGCTGGCCAGAAGGCCAGCGGAAAGAGGAAGGGACCCGGCTCTAGGAAAGGGACAGCAAACGCACGCGTCTCCAACAAGAGAAGGTGGATGGCCACGATCAGGCCTATCCGTGACGAGCTGAAGGCTCTTAGAGCCGACGGCCAGATCACTCCCTCCGTGTACAGGCTGTATTACAGGAGAGCTAAGGGAGGAGTATACAAATCCCGTAGGAATCTCAAACAGCATATGATCGCCGAAGGTCACCTCAAGGAGGAGGAGAACTGATGGCTACAGGACCAAGATATAAAGTTGCGTTCCGCAGAAGAAGAGAGTGCCGTACTGACTACTACATACGCCGCAAGCTCCTTACGAGCCGTGAGGTTAGAGCAGTCGTCAGGAGGTCCAACAAGAATATCTCTATCCAATTCGCAGAATTCGGTATGGAGGGTGACAGAATAATAACATCCGTTACGACTAAGGATCTTGTCAAGATGGGATGGAAGAACGCGTGTTCCAACATCCCTGCAGCATACCTGTTAGGGTATCTTGCAGGCAAGAAAGCTATGAAAGCGGATATCGAGTACGCAGTTCTGGACATAGGTATGCAGAACCCTAAGAGCGGAGGAGTTCTCTTCGCCGTGGTTAAAGGTATGCTGGATGCAGGATTGGAAGTACCCGTCTCGGAGGACGTGCTCCCTGAGGATGATAGGATATACGGCAAGCACATAGATGATGCCGTCGAGGCCGCGGTCAATGGCCTGAAAGAAAAGATGGAGGCTGAGTGAAATGGATTGGATCCCTAAAACAAGGTTGGGCCAGATGGTTCTGAACGGTGAGATCACAACCATGAGTGACGCATTGGCCACGAGACTGCCCCTTCGTGAGGCTGAGATTGTGGACATACTGCTTCCGGATCTCAAAGACGAGGTCATAGACCTCAACATGGTTCAGAGGATGACCGACTCCGGTAGGAGGGTCAGATTCGCGGTGACATGCATAGTCGGAAACGGCGATGGTTTCATCGGTATCGGAAGGGCCAAGGGAAAGGAAGTCGGTCCATCTATCAAGAAAGCGATCGACAATGCAAAACTCAATATCATTGAGGTAAAGAGAGGCTGCGGTTCATGGGAATGCGGATGCGGTGAACCTCATTCGTTCCCATACGAGGTAATCGGCCGTACAGGATCGGTGACAGTATATCTGAAACCCGCTCCCCGTGGTATCGGATTGGCCGTGGGCGATGTCGCCAAGAGTCTGCTCACACTTGCTGGTGTGAAGGATGCATGGGGATTCGCCACAGGTAACACGAAGACCAAGGTGAACTATGCAATGGCGACCTTCGAGGCGCTCAAGGAGACTTCTCGTATGAGAGTCACAGAGGAGCAGACCGAGAAGTTGCACATAGTCTCAGGACCGGTCGGCATATCCATCGAAGAGACCGATGTTGACTTCGGAAAGGAGGAATGAGTATGACATACGCAGTTATTCGTGTTCGTGGACAGCCCGATGTTAATTACAACATCGAGTACACGATGGGCCTTCTGGGTCTTACAAGAGTGAACCACTGTGTGGTCGTGCCAGAGAACGAGACAACCAAGGGTATGTTGCAGAAAGTCAAGGATTACTGCACATGGGGAGAGGTCACAGAGGAGACTCTGACCGCTATGATCCGTGCTCGTGGAAAGCTCACTGGGGACAGAGAGATAACTGATGATTATCTCAAAGAGAACTCTGAGTTCTCCTCCGTCGAAGAGCTATCCAAGGCCATAATAGAGAACAACTACAGATTGAGAGATGTTGAGGCCGCTAAGCCGGTTTTCCGCCTTCATCCACCCGTTAAAGGGTATGAGGGCAACAAGCGCTCCTACAAGAATGGTGGCGCATTGGGATACAGGGCAGAGGCTATGAACGATCTCATAAACAGGATGCTGTGAGGTGCTAGGTATGCCAAGCAGAACCAAGAAAATGAGAGGATCCAGGACACACGGTCGTGGAAAGAAATCCGGACGTGGTGCAGGTATAATAGGTGGACACGGTCAGGCCGGTCTCGGAAAGACAGGTAAGATCGGTATGCTGAAGTATGACAGGGACCACTACGGGAGACACGGTTTCAAGAGACCCCAGTGCATGGTTGAGGCCAACTCTACCATAAACATCGGAGAGCTCGGGGAACAGGTGGATTACTTCATAGAGCTGGGTTTCGGACTCAAAGAGGGAGATACTTATAATATCAACCTAACCGATGCGGGCATAGACAAGCTGCTCGGTGATGGGTCCATCAGTATGGCTGTGAATGTCACTGTGGCCGAGGCTTCCGCGAAAGCTCGCGAGAAGATCGAATCCTCTGGTGGAAGTATAATCGAGTAAGCAAATCGAGGAGTAAGATTGGGATGGATGAACAACCTAGCCTGTTGTACAAGGTAAAACCCTTGGGCGACAGGCTCCCCGCAGTCAAACGTCCTGAAGGCCATGTGCACTTCAGGACCAAGATGATGTGGGTCATTGTAGTGTTGCTTGTGTACTTTGTCATGACCAACGTCTACGTATATGGCCTAGATCAATCGGATTCGCTTGATCTGTTCGCACAGTATAGGACCATCATGGCAGGAGCGTCTGGTACGATCCTGCAGCTGGGTATTGGACCCATCGTCACAGCCTCGATTATAATGCAACTGTTCGTGGGAGCGAAGATCATAAATCTCGATCTCACGAACAGGAAAGACAAAGCCTGTTACCAATCTGTCCTGAAGTTACTGGTCATAGTCATGATATTCGTGGAGGCTGTGCCTCAGGTATTCGGATATCTAGAGCCTTCCAGTGAGTTCGTTTCGACGTTCGGTTCAACCGGATCGAAACTGTTGATAATATTGCAGTTGTGTATCGGGTCGTATATGGTATTCCTCTTTGATGAGGTGGTTTCCAAATGGGGTATCGGTAGCGGTATCTCACTGTTCATCGCCGCAGGTGTTTCACAGGCAGTGTTCACAGGTACGTTGAATTGGTATGCTGTGGATTCAAGCGAAGTAATGAGCATATCCAATCCGCCCGCAGGTACCATACCCAAGGCGATATACATACTCATGAACACCAATTCGTCGGAAATGGCCAGTGGAGGTTACGAGACGATATTCCTAGGGCAACCCAATCCGTTGATTGCTCTGATAGGCACTATCGTCATATTCCTGGTAGTGGTGTATCTGGAGTCCAGTCGTATTGAATTACCCCTGTCCCACGGTAATGCCAGGGGTGCGAGGGGAAGGTACCCCATCAAACTGATGTATTCCAGTAACATACCTGTTATTCTGATGTCGGCATTGCTTGCCAACTTCAGTATGATTGCATTGTTGCTTTATACGAACAGTTTCCTAAGCGGTATACCGATTCTAGGTAACAACTATATCATAGGATCTTTCGACTCAGGTTCGACCACAGCTTCAGGAGGTATAGCATGGTTCCTGTCTTCGCCTTCGGGTTTGACAGATTGGCTGATGCCTATACTGGATCCGACGGACTATGGTAATGATCACACTGTGATAGAGAACCTAGGACACGTGCTCATATTCGGCATGGTGATGATTCTGGGTTCCATAATGTTCGCGAAGTTCTGGGTGGAGACCACTAATCTCGGTCCAGAGGCGGTTGCGAATCAGATACAGAAGAGCGGTATGCAGATTCCTGGATTCCGTAGGGACCCGCGTGTCCTCAAACGTGTACTGGAAAGGTACATTCCGACGATCACGGTGCTGTCAGGAGCCTTGATAGGTGCCTTGGCGGCTGTAGCTGATATGATCGGAACCACAGGTAATGCTTCAGGTACCGGTTTGCTACTTACAGTGGGTATCATGATACACTTCTACGAAGCGGTAGGTCGTGAGCAGATGATGGAGATGAATCCTGTGATGAGAGGATTCTTCGGAGGAGAGAGTTAAGATGGCAAACCCTGGATCGCCCGAACAGATGCAGCAGATGCAGCAGAACATGCCTGCTATGCCTAAAGGGACCATGATGGGCATGATGTTCGTCTTGGTAATCATGATGGTGGTCATGACCTTTAGGGAGGCCATAGGACAAGCCTTGAATGTGGTTTTCCAATTCATCGATTTCGGAGGCAAATGGCCCGTTCTGACATTGGTAATAGCCGGTGTCATAATGATCACCCTAAGTACGGTGATCAGGGGGCTTATCTCTGATCCGATCAGTCAGGCGAAGACACAGCAGGAGCAGTCTGCGTTCAATGCGGAGCTCCGTCAGGCGAGACAGGAGAATAACCTCTTCAAACTCAAGAAGCTGACAGAGCAGCAGCCGGAGATGATGGCCAAATCCATGAAGACGAGCACCGATCAGATGAAGATCATGCCCGTTTCCATGATTGTCATCCTCCCGGTGTATGCATGGATCTACTACTTCGTGACCAATTCCGTGGATTCCGCTGATCTGTTGATCAATATGCCTTGGGGTGTATTGAATCTGACAGATGCAGCAATGGGTTTCATGCCCTATTGGATAGTGATCTACACAATGATCAGTCTGCCTATAGGTCAGTTGGAGAACAGGTTCGTCAGATATTATCTTCTGAAGAAACGTCTGAGTGAACTCGACAGGGTGCATTGAAGGTTTACCAATGAGGATAACCATCAGCGGCCCTCCTGGTTCGGGGAAAACCACCACGTGTAGGATGTTGTCTGAAGCACTGGGCCTCAAGGCCGTAGTCTTCGGGCAACTCTTCCGTGAGATGGCTGCCGAGCGCGGAATGACCCTGGTGGAACTGGGTTCTCTGGCAGAGGAGGATCCAGATATCGATAGGTCCATTGATTCCAAGATTTTAGAAGTCGCTCGTGAGAATGCGGACATGATCTTGGAATCGAGATTATCTGCCTATCTGCTTTCTAGGAACGGGATTCCTGCTTTCAGGATATATTTGACTGCCAGTCCCGAAGTGCGTGTATCACGTATAGGTGTTCGTGACAGAGAGTCGTTGGCTGATGCGATCCAAGAGACTTTGGATCGTCAGGCATCCGAGGCAAAACGTTATAAGATGTATTACGACATAGATATTGATGACCTCAGTGTTTATAATCTGGTGATAAATACCGACGATCTTACGCCCGAAGAGGTCACCGAGAAAATACTCAAATCTCTAAGGGAATGAAGATGTTGATAAAGGATCCCAAGACGTTACCCGATCGGTGGGGCAAGAGACCATCCGACCGTTCTATAGGAGAGCTTCTTTCCGCAGGTGTCATAGCATTGGACAAGCAGTCTGGACCCACATCCCATCAGGTAACATCGTGGGTGAGGGATGTTCTGCATGTGGAGCATATAAGTCACGGAGGCACGTTGGATCCTTACGTCAGCGGCATACTCCCTATATGTCTGGGTAAAGCTGTACGTCTAACCGATGTTGTTTTGTCTTCGGACAAGGAGTACATATGTCTGATGAGGATACATGCCGACAGGTCGGAAACCAGAATCAGGGAGGTCATGTCCAGATTCCAAGGTAAGATCTATCAGTTACCGCCTGTCAGATCCGCCGTTAAGAGACAGCTGAGGATAAGGACTGTCAGTGAGTTGGAGATTTTGGAGATCAAAGGCAGACTGGTACTCTTCAGAGCTTCATGTGATGCAGGTACTTACATACGCACGTTATGTACTGACGCGGGAGAGGTCCTCGGTTGTGGTGCTCATATGGAGGAACTCAGGCGTTCACGTTCAGGCCGTATGACGGAGGATAGATCCGCTACATTACAGGACATATCCGATGCCTATGTATTCTGGCAGGAGGATGGGCGTGAACGGTGGTTGAGGGAACTCGTGCAACCTATGGAGGTGCTGGTCGATCCGCTTCCGAAAGTGATCGTCAAACCCACGGCGGTTGATGCCATATGTCACGGAGCTGATCTGAACATAAGCGGAATACATATGTTAGATGATGAAATAAGGCGCAATGCCCTTGTTGCTATGATGACGGTCCGTGGTGAGCTGATAGCGTTGGGAAAGATGCAGATGTCATCTTCTAAGATAATGGCGACGGATATCGGAAAGGCAGTATCTACGGAACGTGTATTCATGGAACGTGGACATTATCCGCGTATGTGGAGATTTTCCACAGACCTCGACGATTCAGAGATATCCGATATCTGACGAAATTTCTATCTAGCTGTATGCCCGTCAGGGGTCGGTGAGAGTTTGGCGATTTTTGATAGCAGGGTCAACGTGTTCAGTAGAAAACAGCTGCACGTAGGCGATTTCGATCCTACGAAACCGGGTTGTTACGATAATGTTTTGACGTTTCCGTTTGTAGTGAAGCCCAGACGTTCGCTGTATTTCGAGCTGAAGTCCGATTGTCCCACATCTATAGCTTTTGCAAACAGTGATAATTCTTCGGTTTATCACATGGAAGATGTAAAGGAACTAAGTTATGGGCCTATAGCAACCGGAAACAACAAGGAGATGGGGATTCTCATCGGAGTCTATCCAGGAGATAAGGCGAAAGTGGATTTGGATGTCTGGATGGAGCGTTGATGAACCTCAGGCTTGAACAGGGTAGGAAGGGTGCGTACTGGGAGGATGTCCCGTCCAAAGGTCTTTCTCTCATACGCATGTCAGACAAAATCACCATATCGATCGCCGTGTTATCTTTAATATGTTCTCTGGCGTTAATTTCATATCTTTTTTTGAACGGGGGATCGTTGTATAATCTGATACCTCTAATTACCGCACCATTCTTCGTCTGCGGTGCGATATACATGGTGCGTAACAAGATCTGGCTGTTCATATCGGTCTTGGCAGTTATGTTTGTCATATGGTATCTCGATCTTCCTGATATGTTGCTGTATCTTGTAATGTTCATAACGTTAGGAGCATCTGGATGTGTTTCCATAGTTAGTGCGATACAGAGATGGATGTTCTACAGAGTCATGCGTGTGGCGGAGTACGTGAATATCAAGAGGAAATTGTCATCATTCGATAAGGCCATAGCATTTGCGTTCAACATACCTGAGGACCTAGATACACGCAATGTGATTCTGGATCACAGTGTCTGCAGGTCGCATCTTCCGTGGAAGGAGATGGGTGGAACGATATCGTTAGGTCTGATGGTAGGTATGTTGCTGTGGATATACATCTCCATGAATCCAGCTTTCATGGGAAATACGTCGGAATACAATGTTCCCATGTATGTCTTTTCATTGGTACTGTTGATACCTCTTATTGTTCTGCCATGGTCCATATTCAAATCGCTCAATGTACGTATAGAAACCAATTATCGTGATTACAAGTTCTATAATGGTATAAGAGCCACATTGACCCGTATGGCACTGCCCGTGTTTGCTGCATTGGTATTCGTCATAATGGCGATAAACAAGACGAGCATTCTGACAGTGATGGCATATATTCTGACTTCAGCGTTCACAATCGCATTGGTTATAGTTTTCACATCAGCAATTTATTATGTTATGTTCGAGCCAGATGTTGTCAGAGACATAATCGGAAAGTGGCATATCTTCCGTCCAGTACCTTTATTTGTCGGTTTGGAAAAAAGTGACGGGTCATCATTCGATGATCTGCCTGGAACACCGGTGAGGGATAAGAAGGATTATGGGAGTCTTACACTCAACAGAAGATGATTTATTCGAATTCCTTGTTGAGCTTACCAGGTGCATCCAAAGATTGTATGATACTCTTGAATATCGCTCCGGATGACATCCCAGGAGTTTTGTTGATTCCCAGTAATTCAGGTTCCTTGTCGTTTGTGAATATTATGAGGAATCTCTGTTCTATTCCTTCCACTTCTATCATGGGTGTATCGGAATCTCCTAATATTCTCAAGGTGACATCAGCCATCAACTGTATTTGTTCCGGAGTTATATTATCGGGTACTCTGAAGAAGAAGGTATTGTATTCAGTGGTGCCGTTGATCATGAAGTTTATCTCAGAGGATTCCAGGATCTTCCTGAACTCTTCGGACATATTATCGTCCTTAGCCAACTCTCCGAATCTCTCTTTAGCGGTTTTACCAATGTCTAGATAGATGGTCTCTTTTCCCAGTATATTCCACATGTTCTGGAACAACGCTATTCCTGTATAAAGGGATTTATCGGATGATTTACTCGAAACATTAAAAGCGATGTTGTCACTATTCGCTCCAGGTCGATCATGGCAGAGGATTTCAAGGTCACACCCTGGGAGGTTACAGGAGATATAGATTATGACCGTCTCATGCAAAATTTCGGTACAACCCCGATAGATGAAGCTCTATTGAAGAGATTGGAAGGTTACGGGGAACTGCACCCTATGTTGAAAAGGGGAATATTCTACTGCCATAGGGATATGAATCAGCTTCTGGATGCATATGATCGTGGTGAGAGATTCTTTCTATATACGGGTAGAGGACCTTCAGGAAGCACCCATCTGGGGCATATCATGCCATGGTTGTTCAACAAATGGTTGCAGGACACGTTCAAAGTGCCTATGCTATTCCAGATGACGGACGATGAGAAGTTCCTGTTCAAAGATCTTACTCTGAAAGAGACCAGGAGTCTTGCCTATGAGAACGCCTTGGATTTCGTTGCTTTGGGATTCGACCCGGAAAATACCAAGATAATACTGGATTCAGAATGTATACGCACACTTTATCCGATTTCTCTGAAAGTTGCTAAGAAGGTTACGTTCTCCACGGCTAAGGCTGTTTTCGGATTCGACAACTCCACCAACATAGGGTCGATATTCTTCACAACCATACAGGCAGCACCGGCTTTCCTGCCAAGTGAACAGGAAGGCAAACAGGTTCCTTGCCTGATACCTTGCGGAATAGATCAGGATCCACATTTCAGAGTAGCCAGGGATGTGGCGCCTGGTCTGAATTATCCCAAGCCGACTATGATGTATTGCAAGATGTTCCCCGGACTCAATGGAGGTGACAAAATGTCATCTTCCGATCCAATGGCCACCATCTACACGACAGATGGTCCGAAAGATGTCAAGAAGAAGGTTGGAAGAGCGTTCACCGGAGGATGTGTTTCTGTAGAAGAGCAGAGATCCAAGGGAGGGAACCCAGAAGTCTGTTCTGTTTTCAAGTACAACTACTATCTTTTCGAGAAGGATGATGGTAAGATAAATGAGATGGCCGATAAATGCAGACGCGGTGAGATTCTCTGCGGAGAATGCAAGGCCACACTCACAGGCAAGATAAATGTGTTCTTGGAGGAGCATCAGGCTAAAAGAGAGAAGGCCAAGGAGGTTGTGGACAGCATGACCTTCGAAGGTTTCAAATGGTGATATTATGGATATGTCGGAAGTTCTTGAGGGACTCAGCTATAATGAGAAGAGGTTGTTGTTGGCACTATCCGAAGCTGGCGGATGCAGTACTCCTTTGGATTTGATATCTGCAGGCAAGTTCGACCTAGAGGTTGAGATCATGGGGTCTGCTTCATGGCTTGCATCCAAAGGGCTGGTTGATTTGAAAGAAGAATCTCATCGTGTTTTCGAGATATCGGATGCGAGTATTGTATCCAAGGGACTCCCGGAAAGGAATGCACTGATGCTGATCGATCAGAACGGCGGCAGCATGGATATGGTTTCACTTTCAGACAAGATGCTAAACGGTGAGGATAAAATAGCCGTTGGGTGGCTTAAGAGGAAGGGTCTGGCAAACATCGTGAAGGAAGGCGATGCAAAGCTCCTCGTCTTGACTGATGCGGGAAAGGCCGCCATATACTCGAAGATGCCTGATGAGGCTCTCCTAGAGAGATTGTCATCGGGATCTATGTCCGAGGATGATGCAGATCCGAAAGTGATAAAGGATCTGAAAGGCCGTCAGAACATGATACAGGAGAAGATCATAACTCAAAGGGAGATATCTCTTACTGCAGACGGGTTGAAGGCTGTGGAGTCTGGCATGGTTCTGAAAAAACAAGTGACGGACATAACAGATCGTCTTATACAGAGCGGTGAGTGGAAGGATGTGGATTTCAGGAGATACGATGTCCAAACGTTTGCACCTGCGTTGATCCCAGCAAAGAAACATCCCCTATCTAGGCTGGGTTCGGAGATCAGGAGGATGTTTACGGATATGGGATTCACTGAGATGTCCTCCGAGTACGTTCAACCTGCATTCTGGAATCTGGATGTGTTGTTCACACCTCAGGATCATCCGGCCAGGGACCTTCAGGATACTTTTTATCTGGATAATCCCAAAAGCATACACATTGAGGATGAAGCGTTGGTTTCTAAGGTCAGGTCTGAACATGAACATGGAGGTAACACGGGATCCACTGGATGGGGAGGGACATGGTCCAGGGATAAAGCTGAGATGGCTCTGTTGAGGACTCATAGTACCGTCAGCAGCATAAGATACATAGCGGAGCATCCAGAAGCTCCTCAGAAGGCATTTTCCATTTCGCGTATATTCAGAAAGGAATCCATAGATTCGACGCATCTTCCCGAGTTCACTCAGATCGAAGGTATAGTCATCGATGAGAACGCCGATTTCAACATGCTCATCTCGATAATAAAGGAGTTTTACGCCAGGATGGGTTTCGATAAGATCAGGATAAGGCCTGCTTATTTCCCGTACACCGAACCGTCTTTGGAATTGGAGGTGTTTTTCAATGGGAAGTGGATGGAATTGGGCGGTGCAGGCATATTCAGACCTGAAGTGGTGGAGCCGTTCGGTGTCAAATACCCTGTACTGGCATGGGGTTTCGGATTCGAAAGACTGGCCATGTTGAAATGGGATATAAAGGACATCAGGGAACTCTACATATCCGATCTGGATACACTCAAGAAGAACACGGTGTTCTGATTAAGTGAAGTCCAGGTCGGTGTCTCCAGATTCTATTTTGGATAGGAGATCCTTGATCTTCGATCTGTAGATGTCCTTCCTGCATGAGCGTAGAGCTTTGTTAAGGTAGCTGGAACATCTGTCTTTGTTTCCTTGAGCGTATGCCACGCCGGCTTTGAGCATCAATATGCGGTCGATACATGTCACATCTCCGCATTCCATCATGTCCTTTACTGCGTTGGTTATGAAGCTGTCGGCATTTTCGTATTCTTTCATGAGGAACAGTGCTTTTGCGGTCACTAAAGCAAGCAGTGGTGTCCTTATCTCGGAATATGATTGATTAGCTATTCTGTATGCCGTTTCAGGTTCGTTCGTGAGGATGAACACTTCAGCACGTATGACATCAGCATTGCGCGAGCAATACTCATCAAGTCTATCTGCGCAGAATGTTGCGTTCTCTACGTCCATACAATCTAATGATATGGTGGCTTGGATTTCCAATGCTGATTCTCTGAACTTAGGCGGTATTTCCATGCTTTTGACGGTATTCAAAAGATCCTCGTTCGGGTTCTCTAGGAACATGTTGGCATTCTTAATCAGTAATTTAGCTGCTTCGTTGTTCCTTCCTGATGATGATAGATGAAACAGCTTCTCCTGATTTTCACCGTTGTTATTCACGTACCAGTCCGCGGCAAGACTATGCCAACTTCTGCGTTCTGTATCATCGACTATGTCGAGATATTTTCTACGGACATCATCAGATATACGTACCATACCTTCGAAATCTGAAGGTATGACTCCGGTGGTGGTGTCTGGCAGGGTTCTTCTAAGTACGGGTTCTCTGAACGTACAAGCTAATCCGAAGGTTGTGCGGTCTTCATCATTCAAGGAGCTCCACATGATATTCGGGTCGCATCTCTTCATATCCAGAAGTCCCTCTACAGATATTCCATCGGATTCGAATCTGGATCTAACTAGTTCTGCTTCCTGTTTGCCTCCCGGTAGTAGGCTGTATGCTTTCCTTTTGGATCCTGAAGATTTTATGTGCGCCAGCCACTCACAGACTCTCTGTGATTCTCTGAGCTTCTTCAACTCGAGTGAGGCATGTGCGCGGGATATTCCCAATACAGAGGCTATGCCATCTTGTGTGAGATCGAATGGGATGTTGTATATGGTTTCCGGACTATATTCGGGGAAACGATTTAGATGCAACAAAAGGCGTTCTCTTATGGTCACGGTGTCGACTGGCATATCTGTGCGGTGTACTGGGACATGGATTTATATCATCTTCGCAATGATACTGTTGTGATCTTATGCCTAAGTTGTTGATATGCAGTGAACCTGATCTTCCGTCGGTAAATATGAGGTCTTGTCTTTTGAATGCCGGAGGCTGGGAAGATCTGGGGATCGAAGGAGGCTACAGGATTCATCGCAAAGGCGAGGATCATATAGTCTCCATGGCTGATCTGCATATATACAAAGATAACGTGGATGCGGAAATCAGAGATCTTGGTATAGACTTTGATGCGGTTGTTTTCATGTCTAAGCACTCAGCAGCTTCAGGAGAACCCGCTCTAACGGTTCACCCCATAGGCAATTATCATGGAAATGATTATGGCGGACGTGAGAAAACACTCGTTAAACCATGTCCATCCATGATGACCGATGCGCTCAGGCACATAGTGTCCTACTGTGACATGCAAGATTTCCAGACATGTTTCGAGGTGACGCATCACGGGCCGTGGTTAGATTCTCCGACGTTCTTCATTGAGATTGGGTCGGATGATAGGAACTGGGGCAATATGCACGCAGCTGAGATACTGTCAAATGTCATCACAGAAATGGATTACAACGATTATCCGAATGTTGTGGGCATTGCAGGCGGTCATTATGCTCCGAGATTCACTGATATGGCGATTTCATATAAGGTAAATCTTGGACACATGATTCCCAACTATCATCTGGAAGGTAGAAGCGATGATGATATACTCCGTATGGTGAAAGATGCAACGGATTCCACTGGCACCAAAATGGTCTATTTTCACAGGAATGCTTTGAAAAAGCAGTTTCAAAGACACATCTTGGATTTGGTGGGTAGTGATGGTTACGAAGTGGTCAGATCATCGGATTTTGATCCTATCAATGAGAATCTACAAACGTGCCACTGATACCGGAACCTTTAATGGCATTCCCCAGATCTTCGAGGTCTCTTCCGCTCACTATCAATATATCGATATTGTTCTCTTTGGCGATTTTGACGCCCAAGGGGTCGAAAACACTCGACTTACCGGCTCCATGATCCTTATAAACAAGATCTCCAAGTTGATCTATGGTTATTTTTGAGTATCTGACGGCATTCTCATCTACTTTGGGATCAGCGGAATATACGGCATCTACAGATGTGGCGTTCACTACACGGTCTGCGTTCATTTCTCTGGCGACCATTGTGGCAACAGCATCTGTCGTGTGTCCGGGTTCGGTGCCTCCCATTATGACAACCTTACCAGGTTGGCTCATTTCAACGGCATCCTTGGCTGTATGTGGTATCTCTATGCAGGATATGTCTCCTAAGGACAGTGCCAGGAGTTCTGCATTGAGCCTTGTTGCACCTATGCCCAACATATCCTGTTGGTATGTCGTAGCCCCTAACTCGGATGACGTGTCTGCATAATAACGGGCGATCTTGCCCCCCCCACAGACTATTATCATCTGGATATTTTCATTCAATTCTCTAATCAATTTTGCCAATTTTTTTATAAAAATCGAATCCTCTTCATCGGGTATCAGTATAGATCCGCCGATGGAAATAACAACCTTGTTTCTGCTCATGTACGATACATTTAATACATATGCGCAGTTGAGATAAATACATTGGTGAGCCAAATGGGCGAGACAAACACTGTGGATAGAGCGCGATACGACTTCAAGAAGTCAATGCAAGAGATTATGAACTTCAAGGGAAGGGGTACGGAACTTATATCCGTGTACATACCACAGACCAAGTTGATCTCGGATGTCATGGCCTACCTAAGGGATGAACAGTCGCAGGCATCCAATATAAAGTCTAAAGCCACCATGAAGAATGTGACTGGAGCTATAGACTCCATAATGGCACGTATAAAGACCTACAAAGCGGCACCTGAGAACGGTGTGGTCATATTCTGCGGAGAGGTTCCGCGTGCCGGCGACCAGACAAAGATGGTACAGTATGTTGTGGAGCCACCAGAGGCCATAACAGCTTTCCTTTACAGATGCGATTCCACATTCTTCACGGAACCTTTGGAAAGTATGTTGTTGGATAAGAAGTACTATGGTCTCATAGTCATAGACAGGAAAGAGGCCACAATAGGGATGTTATCTGGCAGTAAGATCTCTGTTCTTAAACACTTTGATTCACTCGTGCCTTCTAAGCATCATCAGGGGGGTCAGTCATCTGTCCGTTTCGAGAGGTTGATCGAAATAGCCGCACATGAATTCTTCAAGAAGGTTGCTGATAATGCGACGACCGTATTCCTGGACAGCATATTGGAACTTCAAGGCATACTGGTGGGGGGTCCTGGTGCTACCAAGGACTTCTTCATAAAGGAGAACTATCTTCATCATGAGCTTCAGAAGAAGGTGGTAAGTCCTTTGTTCGATACAGGTTACACTGATGAATCTGGATTGAAGGAGATAGTGGATGCTGCACAGGGAACCATACAGAATATGCAGCTAACTGTAGAGAAGGAATATATGCAGAGACTCTTTAGAGAGATAAGAAAGCAGGACGGTGGTCTTTCAGCATATGGTGAAGCCGAGGTCAGGGCAGCAGCCGAGATGGGTGCTGTAGATACATTCCTGATATCTGATACTCTGAAAAAGAGCAGGATGACTATGGAATGTCCCAACGGACACACATTCAATGTGACGGTAAACGATCCTGATGAACTGGTGAGCTGTCCAGAGTGTGGACAGAATGCTAAGGCCGTTCAGGTGGAGGATCTGATTGACAATTTCTTTGAGATGGCGGATTCCTATAATGCGCGTCTCCAGTTGATATCGGGGGATTCCGAAGAGGGTGACATGCTTCTGAAGGCATTCGGAGGTATAGCTGCGCTTTTAAGATACAGGGTGGCATGAGAATGAGGATTCAGAATCAATTCAGGGATGAGGTAATCGAGTCGGTCAAATCGGCCCTCTCCGAGATGGGTGCAGGAGATGTTCAATTCGTAACGGAACTTTCCGAAATGGCAGATCTGGCGGTTCCATGTTTCACAATGTCGAAGGCGATGCACACATCTCCTAAGGACATAGCATCGAAGATAGCTTCGGTCATAAGACCTTCAGGTTTGATAGTGGAGGTATCGGCATTGAACGGTTATCTCAACTTCACGATGGATCAGAATGCGTTGATCGGTGCTACTTTGCAGGATATTGTAGAAAAGGGAGACTCTTATGGGTCGTATCCGAGCAAAGGTAAGATAGTAAATCTGGAGCACACATCGACCAATCCCACGGGGCCGATACATGTCGGCAGGGCCAGGAATCCTGTCATAGGGGACACATTAGCCAGATGTCTTGTCAGATGCGGTTACGATGTCCATACCGAATATTATGTCAATGATGTAGGGAAACAAGTGGTAATACTCTCTTGGGGTGTGGACACCTTACCTGAAGACATTATCGAGAGGAAGGAGGATCGTGATAAGACAGATCACAAGCTCGTGGCAAACTACCGTTTAGCCAACAAGATGATGGAAGAGGATCCAGCAGTCCAAGAGCAGATATCCGAGATGCTTAGAAAGTTCGAAGCCGGGGATCAGGATACTATACAGTTGGTTAGGAGAACCGCTGAGGTAATGCTGGACGGGTTGAAGGAAACACTGGCGAACATAAATGTTCGTTTGGACAGGTACACATGGGAATCAGATTTCATAGCAGATGGTTCCGCCAGGGAGATTGTTGAGAAGCTTAAATCATCCGAGTACGCCGGACAGGCAGAGGATGGTGCTTGGTTCCTGGATCTCAAAGATTTCGGAGTTCAGGGTAAAAACACCAAGTTTACATTTACCAGGTCGGACGGGACAACACTCTATACCACCAGGGATCTGGCATACCATCTTGACAAGTTCAGAAGAGCAGACATAGTGATTGATGTTCTGGGCGAGGATCAGAAACTCGGATCGAAGCAATTGTGTTCTGCATTGAAGATACTCGGATGTGAGAGGATGCCCGAACCAATGTTCTACTCTTTCGTTTCCTTACCTGAGGGTAAGATGTCTACAAGGAAGGGTGTAGTGGTCTATTTGGATGATCTCATAGATGAGGCCGTTTCTCGCGCATACGATGAGATAAAGAGCAGACGTTCTGATATACCTGAAGACAGAATGAGAGATATAGCCAGACAGATCGGTGTAGGGGCCATAAGGTACAACATACTCAGGGTGAGTCCCGAGAAACAGTTCGTTTTCAGGTGGGGGGATGCCTTGAACTTCGATGGTAACAGCGGCCCTTATCTTCAATATGTTTATGCGAGGACCAGTAGCATGATTAGGAAGGCTGAGACATATGAACACGATTTCGATCCCTTCAAGTTGACTGATGAGTTTGAGGTAAAACTTATCAAGGCGCTTTCCAAGTTCGAGTCAATAATACAGATGGCTGGTGAGCAGAGGCGTATAAACATTCTTCCAGCATATGGTCATGAGGTCGCTGCAGCTTTCAACCAGTTTTATGCCGCAGTACCAGTATTGATGTCCGGAGAAAGCAGGGATGCGCGGCTGACCTTGGTCGAGTGCACAAGGACCGTTCTAAAGAGCGTCCTGTCCTGTATGGGCATGGAGGCACCGGAGGAGATGTAATATGGATATCCGCCCTTTGAAGCTAAAGGATGCTGATAAAGTGAGGGAACTGGAGATATCTTGTATAAAAGAGTATTTCTCCAGTACAATAGAGAATCAATGGAACGATCTTCCGGAAGCTTGGAGGGAGAATCTGGGGGCCAGTAGCAGGAATCATTTCAAGACGTACCTTGACGGCGGTCTTAGTTTCATTGCTGAGGAAGATGGGGAGATCTACGGATTCATCTTTGCCCAGATGTTGCATCATATAGCCGATGTTGATAACTTGGTGTGGATAGAGAACATGGGAGTTCATCCATATGCACGTCGTAGTGCCATAGGTTACAAGCTTCTGAGAGAGGTTCTGAGAAAGGGTCGTGAGATGGGAGGACAGGTGGCTCACAGCATGATACAGCCAGACAATCTTCCATCTATAATGTTGCACAAGAAAATCGGCTTTTTCATGGACCGTCGCGAAGTTGCATTAATGGATCTTCAAGATCCAAAAATAAAGATTTGAGGTAATAGGTTTCAGAGCCCCATTTCGGGGCTCTGTTAAATCATCATTTTCTTCTGGAACTTACATATTTGAGTTTCTTCGGTTCGCTTTCGTCGGATTCTGAAGATTTCTTCTGTTTCTCAAGTTCCGTGAAATTTTGTGCCTTCTTGGGCTCAGACTTGACTGGTGCTTCTTCTGAAGGTTTGGAGGCTTCCGAAGATTTGTATTTCTTCCTCGTGGTTGAATGCTGTGCAGATTCTCCAGACTTTGAAGCGGGCTCCTTCTGTTGTTCCTCAAGCTGTGTGAATGTGGTGTCCGGTTTTATTTTGGGTGCACTGCGCATGTGCAATACCAATGCAATAACAACTAACAAGACTACGACTATTATTGCGGCATATGACGTCCAATTAGACCATATGGAATCTGTGACTGTTATAGTCGCTGTGGTATAGTTCACATTTTCGAAGTATGTGCTAGGTGTGCACGTTATTTTCGCGTTATATGTACCTGCACTGCCGAAATTGACATGGACTGAGGCAGTAATATCTTCATTTGCCGGTATCGTCACTGTAGTTTCTCCAACAGTGTCACCAGTGTTGGAGTTTGTGACTGTTATAGTTATATCCACGTCTTCGTCCTCAGTGCTTTCGAGTTTTATGTATATGTCTCCCCCACTGTCAGATGTTATCGTACCTTGGGTGACATTTCCATCAATCGATATGGTGGCATCCGATCCGCTATCATCGATAAGACCGATGGCGGGCAGTACCGCGAGCATCATTATCACAGCGATGATCAATGTTTTCTTAGCGTTCATTTTTTCAGCCTTCATGTGATTATTTCCTCGATGCGTTCCTCATCTATTGCCCTTCTAACTTCCATTGCCAGTCTTCTACCGGTACTCATCTCCTTTCTCCAAAGTGTGTTGCCGTAGGGGTGTCCTATGGACATGTGGGCGTTTGTACCGCCACCTATACGGGGAGCGACATCATAGACGTAGAAATTGAGGTCCTTATCTACGCAAGTCTGAAGGCAGAATGGCCCTATTATTCCAGGATCGTAGTATTTTTTTGTGGCTTCGACGTATTTCTCAGCCATCTCGAAGGCTTTGTCCAAGAGGGATTCTCTGAGTGTGGCGGAGTTATGTCCGCATACGGTATATTCGGGGATTATACCATCATTCTCAAGTTCAACCTGTTGTTTTCCGGGGAGTCTGCAGTATCCGTCCAGAGAACTCTCGAATCTCCAATCTATTCCAAGCAATTCCACTTGTTCTCCGCGTTCTTCGAGAGGTGAACGGAAGAAGTCCAAGTTGAAGACCGGACCGATGATGTACTGTTCCATTCTGGCTTCTTCCAGGAAATTCTCTTCGATAACTCCCTGTTTTATCAGTTCAGTGGATTTTTCTACGAATTGATCGTAATCCTTCACCGTGAAGAATCCACGTTCCAGTTTCTTGATCTTATGGTGGACCTTCACGATAGTGAGTCCGTCGATATCTTCCGGTTTCTCCACTTTTTTCGGGAACGGCATTCCAGCTTTTTCGAGTATCCAGTAGTAGTCTTTCTCATCTCCTCTCTCCTCGGATCTGAGAAGGTTTCTGCTTCCCACCATGGGTACCTTGAAATCATTCTCCACTGCATCTATGCCCGAGTACGATACGAAAGATCTGTTCGGAATGAACAGCACGTTGTTGTCCATAAGTGTCTTCTGAACTTCTGGTTTGATTATGTCTTTGAATCTATCGACCATCAGCGGTTCGTCGACAACTCCGCGGATGATCCGGCCTGATGGATCTCTCTGTGTTCTGAAGTAGTTCGCAAAAGTCCTTTCTCTGCCTTTTTGACATACAGCCATTGTGTGAAAATTCTCAGATATCGCACCATCGCATGTATCGAGGGCAGAGTGTGATGCCACAACTCCGATCTTGGCTTCGTCGAGCTTGTATCTCTTCAGATTTGCCAGGATTTCATCTCTGCTGATCATCGGTTTACCTCTACGCACTCGATAGTCTCCGCGTAATATAACCTTTTAGTGGCTTTCAGATGAATAGCATGATTATAGTGACGAGTATCATGGATCCAATCATGTCCATGACTGAGGAAGTTATTGGTATACAATGATCATCGGGGTCCAATCCGAATCTGGTGGCGATGATGGCTACATAATACGACAGTAGATTCAATGTCGTCGTCGCAAGTATACCTGCGGTTATGATGATTGCCATCGTATCTCCAAATCCTATGATATCCGGAGAATCGGAGAACGCCAACGCAGCGATGTATGCTATTATTCCTATGTAGATGAAGGTGATTGTTGCACATATGTACATTATCCCAAAATTCTCAACCGCTTCTTTCGGAGGTACGGTTCTGATCCTCATGATACCTAGGTGTATCATGGATGACAGTCTAGATGTAAGCATTCCAGAAAGGGCGTTGCCCTCATTAAGGAACGCAGGTAGCATGATCAGCATAACGGAGTATTTTAGTAATCTCTCTTCCTGATTCTGTATGATCATTCCGGCCCCTATTTCGAATATAAGACAGAAAAGCAGAATCGGAAGTGAGTTGAATACTATTCTGCGGGTTTCTCCGGAATAATCTCTTTTGTTGATCTCCATGAACCAGATTTTCATGGTGTATGCGACTGCTGCGATTATGAAAACGATAGAAAGTATGATTATTACATTTTCTCCGGAGTCCCAATTCATCAAAGACAGGAATATCCATGTGGAGATGAAGATCATCGGCATGGTCACGATGTCTCCGACAGCTGCTATCAAAGGTGCGGTTATGTTGTCTACATCCCAGTCACGTTTGTATCCTTCTTTGGCGATGAATATGTTAAACATCATCACTAAAAGTCCGGAAAGTAGTCCTCCGAGTGAGGATATGAATATGAAGTCCCAGGCACTGTATGTGCCGTTGAAAAGGTATTTAGCAACAACCCATGTGACGAATCCCATAGAAGCAGACAATATCAGTGTGAGGCAGACGGCGGATTCTATATTGGTCCTGAGAACGCCGCCTTTCTTGAAACTCATGCGGAAAGTACCCATGTGCATGGATGTACCGATACGGCTTCCCATGGCCCCAAAAATGTTGCCTCTCATACCTATCGCACTGTATATGAGGACCATCATGCCGGGTATGAGTAGCAGGTATTCTTCCATATTGTCAAGGAGCAAACCTGCGAAGAGGTCGGCAGTGCCAGCTATGATTAGTGCCGCAAGTCCCATAACGAAAACAGACCTGTTCCGCAGGATAAATTCACTCACAGCATTAGCACTCCCCAAAAAATCACCCTCATGACATTGTTATCGAGTCGCTGAATCCGTTCTTATTACTTAAATACTAGTGAAACTTTTAATATATGAGTAACACCTTCAATGAAGTCTGGATTTAAATAAGGTGACCGAAATTGTCGATCAACTCGGATGACCCGGAGGGAAGTTGTAGTCCTTTCGGATTGAGCATGGGGGTTTTACGGTGAGTGACCTCGATGACTTTAAGAACCTAGATCATGTCGAAATGACTGTTCGTGAATTGTTGACTGAGATGAAGGATACATCGGAGATTATCGTAGATCTGGCATATGCATCTCTCATGTACAACAGTGACAGTATGGCTGACAAGGTCTATGAGCTCGAAGAGGAGATGGACAATTTAAAGTTCGCCATACGTTATAAGGTTCTATTGTCCTCAAGGACGAAAGAGGATGCTAGGCAGTTATCTGGTCTTTTACAGGTGGCTTCTGCGGCGGACCGTATATCTGATGCGGCAGCAGACATAGTAAATCTTCTAGCAGTACCTTTGGATAAGCGTCCGTTCATTTCGGCAATGCTCTATGAATCCGATGAGAAGATACGTGCTACCAAAGTGAAGTCCAACTCAGGTATGGTTGGTTACACAATCGGTGAATTGGGAGTCGAGGCATGCACAGGTTGCAAGATAATTGCGGTCAAAGGACGTCAGGGTTGGGTGTACGATCCCGATGATGATTTCAAGTTGCGTGCGAATGACGACATCATAGTGCGCGGTACCGAGGACGGGTACAACCATTTGGTGGACCTGGCTAATGGTCGGATACCGTGGGAGTTCCCCGAAGAGTCCGAAGATGATGATCAAGAGGCTGCCGAAGAAGAGGCGGAAAGTCTGAAGGAGGAAGACGAATGAACAGACTGGAGGGCATGCTTTTGGAATTGAAAGATACCTCGGAGTTCATGGTGGATCTAGCGTATTCCTCTTTACTATACAATAACAAGGAGATTGCAGAAGAGGTCATATTCTTATCAGACAATCTCGAGGCTCTTTCTGCCAAGATTCAGGATTCGGCAATAGAGCTTGGAATGAGCAATCCAGAAGAGGTTGCCAAGGTGGCAATGGTGATAAAGCTCCAAATGTCTATCATGTACATAGCCGGGGCGGCCAGATCTATCGCGGACGTTGTAATGAGAGGATTGGGCGAACATCCAGTCATAGCTATGTCTATAAGGGAGTCAGAGACGACAATAACCATCGGTAAGCTTGCAGAGAATTCTGTATTGATAGGTAAGACCTTTGGGGAGGTATCTCTTAGCACGATAAGCGGTATGTTCGTGATAGCTGTGAAGCGTGACAGAGCGTACATATTCGGTCCTGGAAAGGGAACGGTCATGCAGGCTGGCGATGTGATGATTGCAAAAGGTCCTGAGGAAGGAGTTTCATACTTCAAGGATCTGTGTGATGGTACTGAGCAGGAATTGTAATCATATTAGTAAGGCAGCATATCTTCCTATGAATGCCCCCAATAAGCATGCTCCGCCGTTCAGTAGAATGTTTTCTAGTGCTTTCACCATTTGGTCGTCATAGAAGAGAGACACTGTCTCCACAGTGAATGTGGACATAGTTGTGAATGCGCCGAATATACCTGTGAAAATGAATAGTTTCATGGAACCGGACATCTGTCCGCTTATGGAGAATGTCAAGAGTGCCAGAAGTGTGCAGCCTATTATATTTACGGCGAATGTCCCCCATGGGAAAGAATCACTTCCTAAGTAATGTCCAACAAGGTATCTGAGGACTGCACCTATTGCTCCGCCTATTGCTACGCAAATAATGGCTGAAATGAGCTCCCAATTCACACAACTCGATGTATTACTTTCGATATAATAATTTGGCATCGTCAGTTTGATAAGATGTCATAGATTTTTCTAAACATATTTGTATCTTTAGATGGATATCGGTATGGATGTAGCCATAAGATAGATTTCTATGCATTTTACGTGGCAATAGAATTCATATTTTTTATTGGACCGGTATGAACTCTTATTGTTATGTAAAATAGGTTTGTTTTAATGATTTATTTAGGATCTGAATAAATTATGTAGGTATGCGATGGGATGTTCATGAAAGAGGCATTCGGTTGAAGAACATTGTGAAAAATGGTAGCCTCGCGCAGATTCGAACTGCGGTCGCAGGATCCAGAATCCCGCATGATTGACCACTACACTACGAGGCTATCGATCCTGCCTATCGCGAAGTACTTTATAATATTTTTTGTTGAAGGCGGTTGGCGGGCGCACGTCCCGCCAGTGTCTTCATTCTATTGCGGTCTTGACCTTGTCGAATATCTCCGAGATATCTCCCTTTCCTTCAATGGTCACCAGTTTTCCTTTGGATTCATAGTAACCTATCAGGGGGAATGTGTTATCGCGGTATACCTTCAGTCTGTTTCTGACTGTGGCCTCTTTATCGTCGTCTCTTTGGTAAAGGACCGAGCCGCATTTGTCACAGAATCTCTCATTCTTCGGTTTTTTGTACAGAAGGTGGTATACAGCATTGCATTGTGGACAGCTGCGTCTTTTGGTGAGTCTGTTCACAAGTTCATCATCATCTACATCGAGATTCAATGCTAAATCGATGTCTATCTGTTCGCCCAGAGCATCTGCTTGTTCAACGGTTCTTGGGAAACCATCGAATATTACTCCGGTTCCAGGTTCCAACGAGGATATTTTCTCCTTCATGAGGTTGATGATGAGGTCATTCGGTACAAGGGCACCGCTGTCCATGTATCCCTTTGCCTTTATACCCAGGTCGGTACCCTTTCTTACTGCCTCACGGAGCATATCTCCAGTGGATAGTCTGACATATCCAAGTTCCTCGCTGAGTTTTTCACCCTGTGTACCTTTTCCGGAACCAGGGGGGCCCAGGAGTACTATCTTCGTCTTCATAATGACGGCGACACCTTCAACGTTTAAAAAGCCTATCTTCGTGCTTTGTGGTTTTCATGTTCAGAATCTGCCTATTTTATAATCTAATAGGGTATTGAGGGTGATTGGTGTTCAAATGGACCAGAGAATTATAGACGAAATCGAGAAGATAGTGGGTAAGGATGGTTATTCTACCAGATCGGCAGATCTTTACACATATGGATTCGACGCGTCAATATTCCACAACACTCCCGATATGGTCATTCAACCAAGATCAACGGAGCAGGTTTCCGAGATAATGAAGATCGCTAACAGAGAGTGTATACCTGTGGTTCCAAGGGGATCTGGTACAGGCCTTTGCGGTTCAGCGGTTCCCATAAAGGGCGGTATCGTCCTGGCCATGCAGAGAATGAACAAGATCAAAAAAATCAGTGTCGCTGATCTGTGGGTAGATGTCGAAGCTGGCTGCATATACAATGATTTGAATGCAGAGCTTGCCAAGTATGGTTTCTTTTTCCCTCCGTCTCCAGGTTCTGCAGAGGCGTGTCAGGTTGGCGGCATGGTGGCAACGAATGCATCAGGCATGAGGGCTGTTAAATACGGTGCGACAAGGGATTTTGTGCTTGGTCTGACATTCGTAAGGGCCGATGGAGAAATAGTGCGTGCCGGTACCAGGACCATAAAGGATGCCTCAGGCTACCAACTGGCGCGTCTCATGTGTGGTTCCGAAGGCACGTTGGGTGTAATAACCGAGATAACTTTCAAGCTGACGACAAAACCGAAGAAGTCAGCATCTTGCCTGTGCGGTTTCAAGAGCGTTGCAGATGCAGGAACATGTATTGCTTCATTGATCGCAAAGCCTATGATACCTGCATCATGTGAGCTTATGGACAGCGTAAGTATAGAGGCCGTCAACAAGGCACGTGGAAATCCACTGCCCAATGTGAAAGCATTGGCTATTGTAGAGGTCGATGGAGAAACAGACGAGGTCATAGAACGCGATCTCAAGATTGTGGAGGAGGTGGCTAAGGCAACAGGTGCTGTAACTGTAACGCCCTCACACGATGTCAAGGAGATTGCCAGATGGACTGATGCCAGGAAATCTGTCATGACATCTCTCGCTGCGCTGAAACCCGGATGTTCATCTGTCTCTCTGGCCGATGATATGGGTGTGCCTGTATCGAAGGTCCCTGAGGCAGTCAAGGCATTCCAGGAGATAGCCGAGAAGTACAATGTCACCATAGCCACTTATGGTCATGCTTCGGATGGTAACCTTCATACCAAAATGGTGATCGATCCCAGGAACAAGGATGAATGGGAGAGGGGCATCAAGGCCGTAGATGAGATATTCGACGTATGTATAGGGCTCGGAGGTACTGTTACCGGTGAGCACGGTGTGGGGATCTCGAAGGCCCCCAATTTCATGAAGGAGAGAGCATCTGAGCTGTCCAGCATAATCGCCATAAAGAAGGCCATGGATCCAAAGAATATCTTGAATCCCGGTAAGCTGGATCAATGGCAGGGCTCCATACTGACGCATCTAAGATATCAGTGCGAAGGCATAGAGTAAACAAATATTTTTTAAAATGAGTCGACCGTCATGTGAGAAACACATGACGGTTAGTTCTTTTTCACCACATGCTGTACAGGATTGCCAGTTCTGCTATGCCTATTGCTGCCATGGTTAGGAATACGCGTATATCCCATGATAGTACTTTGGAGCCGTCCATTGGCGGTATGGGGATCATGTTGAATATCCCGAGGAATGCGTTGATCCATGCCAGTTGGAACAATATGCTTGAAGTCAGTCCTGACGTCATAAAAGTCAATATCAGGGCGATTGCACCTACTATGAAGTTCATGACAGGCCCTGCCATCGATATGATTCCGTTCTGTTCTTTGTTTATGTTGCCTCTTATGTAAACCGCTCCAGGTGCGGCGAATAGGAATCCCATGAATGAGAACACCAGGGCCATCAATAAGCCTGCAGGAAACATCCTAAATTCGGACCATGCACCATAGGATTGTGCAACATATTTGTGTCCCATCTCATGTATCAGGAAGCTGCATGTTATCAGCAGCATAGATACCAAGAATATTTCTGCTATATTCACCAACGTGTTGTTGTCCAGATGGGAACCGCCACGGTAGAGCATGACCGTAAAAGCTATTGAAAGTACAATCAGCGCTACAGCTATATGTACGATCTCGGTCTTGCTGAAGCTCAGCCCGCCGGGTCCTTTCCTGAATCCAGGGTCAACTCTTCTGAGTCCTTCCAAGTCCATGTTCAGGTCATTTGCATTATTATTTATAAATATGAACTATAGGGTTTTTAGAGGTTGATTATGTCCCAGACCAATGTTGCTCACGGTAAGGAAGTATGTTTCTGGTGTGACAGATGTGGAACTTTACTGTTGAGTGACAGGTGCTCTGTATGCGGAGAGGTCGGGAGAGAATTCGAGATCAATAGTCCTGGCGATATCCGTCCTTGTATGGGTGATAGTTATGGAATTCTCAAGGATCTGTTTGAGGATACGTTCGGTACATTTTCTCCTTTAGAGGGGAGAATGATATTTTTCAACAAGATTCCAGGGGAGGATCGTAACGATGAGATAGTAGCTCACGGTGAAGTGTTGGGTACCATCAGATTCGATATTCGCGAGAATCGTCTTAAGTTGGAATTGAGACAGTCAGGTGCTGACATCTTCTGTGATGTTGCCACGAAGAATGTGGTCAGATTCGGCAATATGTCTGGACATCTAAAGGGGAAAGGTGTTCCAGGCGCCAACATACTAGAGATATTGGGAGAATTCTTGGAAGGGGATCCATTAATCGTAAGGAAGGCTGCCAAAGTAGGTCCCGGAGTAGCACTTGCATGCAGTTCTGTTATGACCTATTCCGAGAAGGCTATGAGGATACGTGATCTGAATGCAGTTATTCCCAGGCCGATATCCCTGCCATCAGACAAGGATGTGTTCGTAAAGGCGAATCTGGAACACCTTTCCAAATTGGAGGCTGTTTCCGTGAGTGATGTACGTTCTTTCATCAAGGGCAAGAAACAGCCGTTGACCGTGTCCTTCTCCGGAGGAAAGGATTCACTGGCGGCATACGGTATAGCAAAAATGGTCTGTGATAGTCCGGGTTTATTATTCATAAACACCGGTTTGGAGTTTCCAGAGACCGTTAGATATGTCAAAGAGTTTGCTATTGATAATGGTGAGGAATTGCACATTGCCGATGCAGGAAATGCTTTTTGGGACAATGTTGATACTTTTGGGCCCCCAGCCAAAGATTTCAGATGGTGTTGTAAAGTCTGTAAACTTGGCCCTATAACTGATCTGATAGCAAGGGATTATCCCATAGGTACGATAACGGTTGAGGGCAACAGGGCACTGGAGTCTTTCTCACGTTCGAAGATCGGATTCGTTTCAAAGAATCCGTTCGTACCAAATCAGACGAATCTGAATCCAGTACGTACCTGGTCCGCTGCTGAGATTTGGGGATATATATGGATGAAGAGTCTAAAGTACAATCCTCTCTACGATACGGATTTCGAGAGGATAGGATGTTATCTTTGTGCTTCGTGTTTATCCAGTGAATGGCGGAATACGGAACGCATACATCCGGAGTTATACGAGGGATGGGAGAGGTATCTTCACAAGGATGCCGAAAGGCGTGGTCTTCCAAATGAGTATGTTGACATGGGTTTCTGGAGATGGAAGGTCCTTCCGCCGAAAATGGTGCAGTTAGCGGAGGGGATGGATCTTCGTATTAAATCCACCAAGGATGTTGGGATGTCCATCAAGATGTTGAAGGGGGCATCCTCGTGCACGGCAGGAGGGTATTCTGTAGAGGCAGTGGTAACGGTGCCTCGGAACAGGGATTTCTCATATGTGGAGGATGCTTTGAGAGTGGTAGGCGATGTGAAATACTCGCCAGAGTTCGAGATGGTTCTACTGAAGACTCCCAAGGGAAGGTCCAAGGTCTTTGGGGGTGGACAGGTGTCTGTCACTGCAGAAAGAGGTGAGGATGCGAAAGACCTGTTCGAGAGAACGGTGAAAGGACTATTGAGAGCCGAGTTGTGTACGCAGTGCGGTATATGTGCTAAGGGATGCCCGAGACATGCTATCAAGATATCCGGAGGTCTTCGTGTAGATCTCAATAAATGCAATCATTGTGGTAAATGTGAGAAATCCTGTATGGTAGTTCATTACTATGATAAGCTGATGGATTCTAAGAACACGCGGCTGTCGCGTTCAGATGAATCACAACGTAAGATCAGAGTAAAAAAAGCTTAAAAGCAGTACCATCATGGAGGTATCATGGACTCGCTCCTGATGACGGCTGCTATCATGGCATTCGTTCCGACTTTGGCCGTAATGTATCTGATACTTAGGAAATACACATATCCTGCAGTAGAACAGCCGTTCTTCAGTGATCCCACGTTCTTCATGATGTTCTCCATCGCGTTGGTGGTGGGTACGATACTATTTGCCTTCTACACATATGTTCTGGCCAATATAGTCTATGCCATCTTGTTCGCCGTGGTGGAAGTAATGGTGTTCGTAGTGGTATTCAATCTCAAGAGGTTTCGTGGTAAATCAGATACGGTGTTCTACGGATATGGTTTCGGATTGGGAGTGGGTTGCACCTTTGCATTCGGATTCATATACTTCATAGCCAAGAGTGCAGTCGATATAGGATCTAATCCCGATTTAAGTGGTTATTTGCTTCTATTGGTCTACGGGGTTTCATATGTGCTCACTCTGTCGTCCATAGGAACTACTATCGGAGAAGGTATAGCTAGGCACAGGGTCATGGAATTCGCAATGCAGTCGATGTTCATCCTAGTAGCCTTCACTCTGATATTGACGGCATCCTTCATGTCATCCACCGATCTCATGATGTGGATATGTGCCATAGTGGCGTTGGTTCTGTCGATACTTTATTTCTATCGCATGATGGTGGTTAACCTTTCAAGCGTTGTGAGGGATGTTCTGAGGATGGAAGGTAAGAAACGTAATGACATCCCCAAGTGATGTCATGTTCTGAATTCACCTGGTTTCGTCTCTATAATATAGCCGCCCTCGCACATGGCTCTCAGTAGTTTTTTAGCGTTTTTAGGATCCACATCTTCTAGGTCTTCTATAGTGAACGTACCCTTTAGTCCGCTAAGCCCTTTAGAAAGTATCTCTAATTTTTCCTCTATGGTCTTGCAGTGTTCATACCTGTAGATCAGTGTGGAATGAGGGTCGGCCATTTCAATTACATTTGTATCTTTTTTCGTATCAAGATCAGTTTTGTGCATGTATGCAATAGCATCTCGGCAGGCTCTTTGATCCCTGTCTTCGTACATCTTGGTCACATGCATGTGTTCACACGTTTTACCGCAATACGGGCATTCAGATTTCCGGGAGTCCATATCCGCTACTCTAGGTCTGCCACATGCGGGGCATGCAATCACAGCGTACACGTTATCACCTATATTCTGTGAAAACCAATGATGCCACGCAGCATCCGAAGCAGCCCATGGGTATTTTGAGTTCTTCTGTCACTGTATTTACATCTGACAATTCGATACCTCTTATTCTGGCCATCTCTTTCATTTTGTTCCTCAATTCCACATCGAGGTTCTTCGCAGATCCGTGTAGGTGTCCTTCCGCAACATATCCGCCCTTTTGATCCTTCCTGAACGCATAGGCGATCCCGGCAGCTATGACCTCGCCTTCTTTGCCTCTCATCTGGGAAAGTACACAATGTGTTATTGCTCCCATTTCCATATTGTGGTCATCTGTCATTTCCGCACCAATGGGTATAACGGATGATACGGCTACGAGATTCTGTTCACCTATGTCGGCTTCTATGAGTGCGACATCAAAAGCATTCAATTCTGATACTTTGCTTGTGGCTTTGCCTGAGGTCACGAAGAATTTTGAAGGTATCAACATCATGTTCGTCACCCATATATTTGTCTTATATCGTCGTTTTGTTCGTTCTGGATTTCCTGGTGGATTTTACTTTCCATCTCTTCTGCTTCTTTTATCAACGGCCCCACGTCCACGCCGAGGCCCGGCACAATCCTGGTAAGCGGTCCTATTATGGTCGCCGAAGCTCTTGGATCGGGCATGTTGGGACTGGCGGGACATAGTAGTGCCAATATGTCTACATTGTTCTCCCGTCCTTCGTAGAGGAGTATGCCGGTGATCCCACGAACAAGGCCGTCGTTAAGAACTGTGACGTCATCTCCTTTGGAGGCCTCCACGGTCTCTTTGTTCGTGCCACACACTATGATGCCGGTACCATCATACTGAGCTACACCTTCGAGGGCTATGATTCTCTTGACTCCCAGATCTCCCAGAACTTCTAAGAGTCTCATCGTCAGATCGTAACAGAGTTCGGGTTTCGGTGTTATTTCTGATGTTACGACCACGATGTCATTTCCATCATCTCCTCTTGAGCTGTACATCCTGATCGGAGGGAAAGGTTCCCCATTCTGTATTAGTGCGTAAGGTGGTAGCTCAGGCGATGTTATCCCGGCTATAAACGTCATATTTTTCTCCTTGGAGATGTAACTGGCCAGTATAGATCCAACGAGCCCTATGGTCGGGAATCCTATTATAGCGACCGGATTGTTCAGGACAACTCCGTCTTTTTTTAAGATTTTGAACTCTGACATCATTTCATGTATCTCAATAAAACTATTAATTTAACCCATATCATTACGAACGCGATATCATGAGTAGTAACAAAATTTCCGTTGCAAAGACGGACGGGGGGATACCCGTCGTCACTGAGTTCATACCAGGGAGTGAAAGCGCAGGATATATGGTCGCAGTTAATACAGGTTCCAGGGATGAGACAGCGGAGATATTCGGTCTGTCCCATCTTTTGGAGCATGTGGTCTTCAGAGAGACCAAAGATCGCACCTCATATCAGATGGCAAAGGAGATGGAGGGCGCTGGGGGCGAGCTCAATGCGTTCACAGGTAAAGAGCTTACAGCATTCTACGGTGTAACTATAAAAGAGACCAAGGATGTGGCTATGGCAATGGTTTCGGACATAGTTGCGAACCCCCTCATAAACGAGGAGGATGTGGAACTTGAGAAGAAGATAGTCCTACAGGAACTAAGCATGGTACAGAGCGAACCGGAGTCGTATATTCACGACCTTTTCTCTCAGAATATGTGGAGAGGTCATCCGTTGTGTCAGGATGAGGGCGGTAGCATTGATGTTGTCAAGGGCTTAGGTTCCAAGGAATTAAGGGAATACTACGAAGACAGGTACGGTATTCCCAATCTGAATGTTTTCGCAGCAGGCGATGTGGATATCGATGAGACTGTCGAATGGGCATCGCGCATGTTCGATGGCATGGGGGGCAAGAGGGTGATGTCACGTAATGCGCCTGAAAAACCTAAGAGTTCCTACAATTTCGTCAAGAATGATTCCGATCATTGTCATGTCGCCATGGGATTCCCATCATATTCTCCGGATGATGAACGTCGTATTGCAGCCTCGTTGTTGAGTTCCGCATTGGGATCTGGTACCAGTTCCAGACTCTTCCAGGATGTAAGGGAGAAGAAGGCACTGGTCTATTCGATATATTCGACCATAGAGCAGTACAGTGATGTATCGTCCATGGTTACATACATGTCATGTACCGATGAGAACGTTGTGGAGTCAATCGAGACCACCGCCGAGGTGTATTCCAAGATAAGGTCAGAGGGTCTGCAGGAGGGTGAGTTGCAGAGGACCAAGAGATTGCTTAAAGGAGCTTATGTGAGATCCATGGAATCCACCGAACGCAGAATGTACAGGCTCGGCAGGGATTTCATGCTCAATGGCAAATGTCAGACCTTGGAACAGCGTCTGGCATCGTTGGACTCAGTGAGCGAGGAGCAGGTCATGAGTGTGGCAGAGGACATTCTGAATGCAGGAGCCCTTAACATCACTGTGTTGGGCAAGGGCAACAGAGAGATCAAGAATTTCGATCAGTCGTGTCTTGAGATCTGATGTTCTCCATCAGATACATTATCGCATTGACGGCAGAGGATACAGATTCTTTCACGTGAGGCGTCATAGTCTCACTCATGGTCTGTATGTCCTCTACTTCAATTGCGACGAACAACATTTTTTCTGGCATTGTGTCCGGGTCCATCTGTTTGCCGATCTTTATGGCGGTGGCGAGGTTTATGTCATGAGCGAACGTGTCTCCGACAGTGTCAGCGAAATCATCCAAATCATATATCATGACGGTTCCGGGTGTTTGTTGATGCGTCTGTATTGCATCCACGATTATAGCAAACCTGTAGCCACGGATCATCGGCAATATCTCCAAACCTCCTATAGCTTCCTGCAATGTGTCTGTATCCCGCAGATGCATGTCTTCCACAGTTTGTGCCACGTGGAGTCCGATGGCATCATCAGTCATTATGGGGCTGCCCAGTCCAATCAATATGAATCTGTCTTTTAGGACATCTGGCACTCAATCACCCTGATGTTCTAATTCAGCAGGTGTGTTATCCGGTTCTCCGGGACTCTCCATATCTGTATCAGCCATGTACATGCGGTCGAGCGGTACCGAGAAGCACATCCCGTATTCTGGATTGTTCAGGTCACCAGCTTCTATGGCTTTAGATAGTATTGTGTCCAGATTGTTGGTGTGACATATGCATACCATCATGACACCGTCTTCCTTGACGTTAACTCCGAACAATCCTTTGTGTCCTGAATCCATGCTGGCGCTGAAGGTCATGATTTGTCCAACATAAAGTCCGTTTATGGCCTCAGTGACGGCCTCCACGTGTCCTGTTCTCATCATTATCATGACGAAGTGCATATCATTCTTGAATGTCATTCTATATCCCTGCCAGTTTGTTTTCTTGTCTTTCTTTTTCCGATACGTATTGTCATTCCCGCTATAGATAATGATATTATCGGTGCCAATGCTATCAGAGATATAGCTCCGAACATCCCTGAATTGCCTGACTGCATGGTTTCTGCTATGGCTGCATACATCGTCATTATTATCGCTACGGACATCGGCCCGGTGGCTACACCTCCTGCGTCGTATATTATCCCGACCATCTCCTTATCCGTGAGCCAGATCATTACAACAGCTATGGCGTAAATGGGTATTATGTACCACATCGACATGGTCCCCTCTGCTGTCAGATACATGCCTATTCCTATGAATGTGGACACGCCTATGGCAATCATGGCAGTTATCGGTCCCTTAGTGAGTATTCCGTTGGAGGCGGTTTCGACCTGTGTACTCAAGATCTTCACAGCCGGTTCGGCGATGATCACCAGGAATCCAATTGTGGCACCCAGTATCAATATCAAAACGCCGTATCCGTTTTCGGCCACGTATTCTCCAAGTCTGTCTGCCAAGGGCATGAATCCAGAATATACTCCTGTGAGGAATAGTACCATTCCTACTGATGCCAGTAACGTTCCGATGCTCATTATCCTGAAGTCTCTCCATGTATAATGCAGGAAGTACCTTTGAAAGAACATGAACATAATGTAAAGAGGTCCGACAGCGGCGATGACGTTGACAATGCATTCAATCAAATTTTCCAGTATGCTCTTATCTGAAATGGAATGGCTGGTTACTGTGCTCAAAGTCTGTGACGGATCTATCGTCATTCCGTATATCAGCAGAGCTATAACAGGACCTATCGAGGCTAGACCTACCATGCCGAATCCACTCATGCTGTCCTTTCTGGATACGGTTGCACATATACCCATTCCCATGGCGAGCAATACCGGTATCGTCATCGGCCCAGTGGTCACCCCTCCTGCGTCGAAAGCCACTCCCAGGAAAGATTCTTGTGTAGTCAAGGCAAGCAGTATGATTATCAGGTATCCAATAGTAATCAGAAGACGAATGGAGATATCAAGAATGATTCTTATGGCCGCTATTATCAGGAAAACACCCACTCCGACAGCTATTGACAACACCAGAGGCCAAATCTGTATGCTGGGATAAACATCGCAAACCATGTTTCCGAATACGGACACGTCTGGCTCTGCTATGGTTACAACCATGCTTATGATGAAAACCACGAATACCATGAAGAGGATGGATTTACGTTTAGGCATCTCAGAACCTATAGCTATACCCATGGGGATCACACCTATGTCAACGCCGTAGAGGAATAAGGAAAATCCGAACACGATCAATGCACAACATATCGTGACGGTCACGATGTCAGTTACAGATGGTTCCAGTAGTATGATGTCAAGAACTATCACGAGGACGCTTATCGGTAGTGTAGTCCTGCTGACGTCTGTCAGTTGTTTTTTGAAATCCAGCATTCAATGGTGCATCGGCATGCGTCTATAAAAAGAAGGATATGGACACATATATGAACTTTTAAAGGGATTCCCCTCAACGTGGATATCGAAGTAAGGACGGAGCAGGTGATAAACGGTCAGGTGGTCACGAACCGTCAATTGGAGGTTCTCAAGACCGTTGCGGTGAAGGGTAGTAAGACATCTGCTGCCAAGAGTTTGGGAATCTCGGTTCCGGTGGTGCACAGGTACATAGCATCCATTGAGAAGGCGGCAGGAACATCCCTGACCAAGTCCACTCCGGCTGGTACTGTTCTGACTGAAGAAGGTAAGAAGATTGTGATGACGTATGACTGCACCGAGCTTAGGTGTCGTGACGATCACGGTTTTACTGTCTGTTGCAGTCCTGTAACGGAGGATCTAATGATGTCGGTTCTGTCGGCTTTGAAGATGATCGATGTCGAGTTGGTTATCTCCGATGACGGACACAATCTAAGGATGATGAAGGAGAATCTTGCGGATCTGGCAGTAATAGACGATCCCCTTTACCTCTTCGATGCGGATGAGTTCGAAGCCACGGAGATAGGGTATATGGGTATGGTGTTCATAGACAATGGGGATTCCTTCATAAGATACAGGTACGGTGCACAACGTGTGGCGTTCATGTTTCTAGACACCATGGATCGTAAGTATGAGGTTGGATCCGAAACCTTTTCACTTCCAGAGTTACTGGGGTCCAATAAGAGTTTCTTCGTCGATGAGTTCCTGCTTCTGAGAAAGGGCTTGAGGATGAAGAGTGCAATCGATCCGAAGATCCTGAGACATGCGATAACTGCCATATACCGTGATGAGAACAGACAGGTTTCGAAGATACTGAAGGCCTTGTTGGCCAGGAATCTCAGATGACTATTACCTTTTAAGGTAACTCTGTTTGCACTCTGAGTTTGGTTTTTATATACGAAGACCACGTTGGTGGCACCTAGGTGATTATTACGGAAGTCAAAGCGAATCCGGAATTCGATGCACAGCTAGCCAGTCTCGGTGGTGCTGATGTCAAGATGTGTTTCCAGTGCGGTACATGCACAGCTGGTTGCCCATCAGGCAGACGCACATCCTACAGGGTCAGAAAACTCATGAGGATGGCTCAGCTGGGTCTTAAAGATGAGATCGTGAACAGTGATGAACTCTGGGAGTGCAGCACATGTTACACATGTGTAGAGAGGTGTCCTCGTCAGGTACCTATCGTGGATATCGTGGTCGCTCTCAGAAATATCGCAGTTTCGGAAGGTCACATCCGTGCTAACCACAAGGTCACCGCGACCAACTTCTTCAAGACGGGCCACACAGTGCCCATAAACGATAAGGTCAAGGCGCTGAGGAAGGGAATGGGTCTCTCGGAGGTTCCGCCTACAGTGTTGGCGAACAAGGAGGCCATGGCTCAGCTCGAGACAATACTGAAAGCCACGGGCTTTAATGAGATCGTGGAGTGATAAGATGGCAAAATACGCATTTTTCCTTGGATGTATAGCTCCTCTAAGATACCCCGGTGTCGAGAAATCGACCAAGGTCGTCTGTGAGAAATTGGGAATAGAATTGGTGGATCTGGATGATGCCAGCTGTTGTCCTGCTCCAGGTGTTATAAGAGCATTCAGCAAAGCCACCTGGCTTGCTGCTGCAGCTAGGAACCTCTGCTTGGCAGAGGCTAAGGGTCTTCCTATAGTCACCATATGCAATGGTTGCTATGGTTCATTGTTCGAGGCGGCACACGAGCTCAACTCCAACAAAGAGACACTTGCAGAGGTCAACAAGATCCTCAAGGAGATCGGTATGGAGTACAAGGGAACCACCCAAGTGCACCACCTCGCAGAGGTCTTGTACAAGGATGTAGGTGTCGAGAAGATTAAGGAGAGCATTTCCAAGCCTCTCGATTACAAGGTGGCCACGTTCTACGGATGCCACTTCCTCAAGCCCAGCTCGATAAAGGATCTCGATGATCCCGAGAATGCCCATATACTGGATGATTTAGTCGAGGCTACTGGTGCACAGAGCATGCCCAGGAAACAGAAGATGTTGTGCTGCGGTGCAGGAGGAGGTCTCAAAGCCGCCTTCGGTGATGTTGCCAAAGAGTTCACAAAGACCAATCTTGAGAACATGCAGGCTTCAGGAGCTCAGTTCATAGTGGATATCTGTCCTTTCTGTCAGCTCCAGTTCGACACGGTTCAGGGAGACCTCGGTTTCAACATACCTGTTCTCCACCTCTGTCAGCTCTATGGTATCGCCATGGGCATGTCCGAGGAGGAACTCGGTCTCTCCGCGCACGTAGTGCCGGTCAAACTTTGATAAAGAGTGGGGGGTGACCCCCACTCGATTAAACATTTTGTTTTTTGAAGATTTTGTGCTTAAATTTTATATATTAGCGGTACCAACCATTTTAGGTTATTATTATCCATATTATGATATATTCTAAAGTGCTGGCTAGTTGTTTATTAAAAAAAGTGACGTTAACAAAGATATTAATAGGTCCAGTGAATCCTCGCCTCATAAAGATCCGAGGAGGATTCCTATGGCAGGAGCAAGTGTAGCATCCAAAAAATCAAAAGGTAACGCAGGCCGTAAGGTCAAGGACAAGTGGAAGGCAAAGGAGTGGTACTCTGTACATGCTCCTCGTATGTTCAATGAGGCTGTGATCGGTGAGACGCCCGCGGCAGATCCCGAATACATCATCGGAAGGACATCCGAGGTTACCGTGCAAGATCTCACCGGAGATTTTTCCAAGATGCACATAAAGCTAAAATTCAAGGTTGTCGAGGTTGATGGACACGATGCAAAATCAATTTTCATCGGACACGATCTCACCAGCGATTATGTGAGGAGATTGACCCGCAGAAAGAAGACCAAGACCGATCATGTCGTCGATGTCACAACGTTCGATCACTTTGTGGTCAGGGTCAAGACAATGTCCATAGCGGAGAGGAGAATCCAGGCCTCTCAGGAAGTCGGTATGAGGCAGGTTATCGGAGAAACCCTCGTGGAGATGGCTTCCAAGATGACCGTTGCAGAACTCGTCAAGTCGATAATCTCTGGTGACCTTGCAAAGGATCTCGCCAAAGCTTGTCGTGTCATAATCCCGATGAAGAGAATCGAGATCAGGAAGACAGAAGTCCTCAAAGTCGGTGATGGTGAGCCTGAATGCATAATAGAAGTGCAGACGGCACCGGTAGCAGAGCCTGAGAGTGACGAGTCCGAGGCAGTTGATGACGAGTCCGAGGCTGAAGCAGCTGAGGCCGAGTCCGAAGATGCCGAGCCGGCCTCTGACACAGTCGATGATACAGAATCCGAGTGAGGATTCCGAATATCCCATCCCAAACTCTTTAAACCATAATCATTTCCCCCCATTGGAAACGTGCCGAGGTGGCTCAGCCTGGTGGAGCGTCGGACTCATAGGGTTCTGGTCAATTAGACCTCTTCCAGGGAAATCCGAAGGTCATGGGTTCGAACCCCATCCTCGGCACTACCAGCTTTGCTGGATATGCTTGAATTGTCCTTTTTTGTTGAGTTTGCTCATTTTTCCTAAGTGCTTGTGTCTCTTTGATTGCGACGGTGTTTCGGCCGCACAGTACTATTAGCAGCCATGGTTGTGATGTGTCTCAATATCACAAGATGTAATCTTTGGTACCTGTTGGTCGGTATTTTTCGACTATTAATGAGTTTAGTACTATCGTAGTGATTGTTCATTTTTGATGACCTAAATAAAAAGAATCATTTTTTGCTCTCAGATACTCATGTGCATGCACCGGTGTCTAAATTGTGATTTCAAGCAAGTGGATATCAAAGACAAGTATCAGGGTTTAATGGTATCATATATCTGAATTCATTTTGCGTTTCATATAGGACGATACAGCGCTTATCGATATTGCAATTATGACAAGACAAAATGTTGTTGATGCCTGATCGCTTCCTAGATATGTGTAAAATACGTTACCTGCAAAAAGAAGCAAGCCATATTTCACTACATGTCCTGTTACAATGTAAAGGACGCATCTTCTCAGATTCCATTTTCTGACGGTTGCTATAAAGGCACTACAGAATGGGATCATGGGAACGATACGGTTCAGCAATAATGCTCTTTCGTCGGCAACAAAAAGAAAATCTACATATCTATCCATCAGACCGGATATCCTTTTTGGCATGCCGCCCCTTCTTATCACGAGATACAGAACGAATATGCCGGCCAATTTCCCGAGCATACAGGAAAAATAATTCCATTCCGAATGTCAAACAGGTCTTGCTATGAAGACGCTCACGAATATCAATTCGGGCAGGGTCGAAAATATCAGGGCATTGATGAAGAATATCAACGATACGCATGACATCAGCTGGCCGTCTTCGACCGGTGCTAAAATGTCAATATCATGTCGCCGATATTCATCCTAGGCCCTGGCATGTGATAATACAGAGCGTATTTATAAGGAGCCACTGGTTTTTAACATGCTGGTATTTTAAAGAGCGATTATTCTGCGGTCATTCTCTCAGTTGTAGGGCCTATGGAGAGTATTTTATACATTTTCAATACAGCTACTAAGAACAGTGGTGTTTCTTAATCTGTAAGATGTTTCAAGATTATTCATAAAGGATTATACGTACAGGCTGTGTAAGTATATCGGGGCGGTCAATTGTTGGAGGACCTTCAGAACTCAATATCAAATGCAATATGCGGTTCATGCACATTGCATATCGTTTTTGCGATCCTGGTTATAACGTATACTCCTTTTGCGATGTATCAGGTTTATCTGGTTATAAGAAGTGTTCTCAGCAGTGATGAGAAATATTTCAGGAAACAGAAGAGGCTTGAGAAGGCCAATAACGTCATAGTCGTAATAACGACAAATGGTATGGCTGCAGATGTGGTTGAGAAGATCATAAGCACGATAAAAGGATACAAGACAGTTCCTGAGATATACGTGATAAAAGAGGCAAAGGATGATTTCGATTACAGTTGCAAGGAGATCGTTGTCCCAGTAGATTATGTATGTCTCAACAACTCTAGATGCAAGATGCGTGCCATGCAGTATGGCAATGAAAGGATACATGAAATGGGATATGGGAAAGAGACCTACATCTGTCATCTCGACGATGACAGTTTGGTTGATGAGGATTATCTGGAGTATATCAGACATTATCTCACCGAAGAGGGCGGCCAAGGGAGTATAAGGCTACGGGAATTCGGCAGGCATCTTATGTCTTCTCTTTCGGATATAGTCAGAGTTTCAAATTGTGAGGCATGGTGTAAACCCAGTAATAAGAAGAATCATCCTCAGTTTGTTCACGGGGAGGGTATAGTGGTGAGGGCAGACATAGAGTACGAGATAGGATGGGATTATGGAACATACGGGGCAGAGGATCTGATAATGGGACTTAAAATATCAGACAGATACAGATTTGCGTACATACCATACGGACACATATTCATAGCACCCCCTACTACTATGAGGGATTATTACAAACAGAGACGCAGGTGGTTCTGGTCGATATTCAAGAATGATGGGAAGGTGTTCAAACTGAGTCATGGTACATATCTGACCTACGTTTACATGTATCTTGTAGGGATAACGGGTCTTCTGAGTCTGATGTTGTTTCCGATACTAATCTTTGTGAATGCTTACGTCACACCTCTGATGATGGCTCTGTGCATATTCAATATAATTGCGTTCTTTGGATATTACCAGTTCGGAGCGCTTCATTGTAAGAGTGAACACTGCAGTTTGGTTCTACTGGTGATGCAGATCCCCATAGCGTTCTACGATGGGTTTTCTATATTCTATTCATTGATCACACGTCCAAATTTTCAGACGTTTGAGACTATAAAGAAGGTATGATGTCGGGTCCATTCAGTATGGATGTTGTTTCTCAGTCCTTTGAATACTTTCTGGCATTACACATTTTATTTCCTAGTATGAAAACAGAACCTAGAAATGCGCTTCCAGTGATGAACCAAGCTATTGAATCGCCCATCTCCATCATCAGGTTTTGATCAGATATGAACAGAAGTACGGTGGTGGTTATGGCCAGACATATAGCAACGAGGTATGTGTATGCTTTGTTACGGGTTTCCATATGTTCACCTTCTATCGTATGCCTACTCAATATAGTATATAAGTGATTCGAATCGACTACGATATGGTGCGATTCAAAATTATCTGTCGTTAAAGGTATCAACATAGAGATTTGAGAGTGACACAAATGTTCATCATTCTGGAAAATTCATTCTAAGCCGTCTTTTTTAGAACTTCTGTACTTTTTCATGTTTTTCAATACCTGTTCGGTGGATCCATACATCATATCCTCCCTTGATCTCACTGAGGGGAATTCTTCTGTTTTTCTAAGTTCCTTGAAATATGCTATCGTGAACTCGCTAACTGACGGTAAATTATCAAGAATATGCTCTTCGTACTGTTCCAGTTCCACATGCGGTTCCATATGGTCCATTATGTAGTGGAGTTCATCGATACTGTTGATCCGATATAGGTAACGTTCCTCCATTCATATCACCGTTATTCTGTGTTTCTGCGGATGGGAATGTACACATTTGGAGGAAGTTACAAATACTTATTTTTAACTGTTATGCATTTTATGCATACTATTACCGCTGAAAACATTGTAAAGTATTATTCAGATCCGGTTTCAAAATTTTAATTCCGATGACTATGTGATGGTCGATTGATTGTTGTTTGTTGTAAAAGCTAAACCAAACATGTCTGATCAAATTCGCAGAGAATGCTGAACGTGCGATTCTGAAGTCTATATGCTGTCATGAGGATATGGGCTTTCGAATGATTTTAAAATAAGTTTTGGGGATTTATTGCCAGCGTTTCAATTTAGGAAATACCTCTTCCATAAGTTCACGGGCATCTGATGGCGTATAATTCGGACAATTCTTGACCATGAAGGGCACGCATATCTCGATCATCTCGTCCATGGTGCAGTTATTCGTGAATTTTCCGTCCATGTAACAGAATTTACAATAATCTCTGCTCTTGGTACCATCCGATTCTGTTCCGTAAAGTTCGTCTGTATTTCCCATGGGCATTCCACAACTTTGACAATATTCATCCATGTCTCAAAATCTCTTTACGCCATATATATATAGTCGGCAGTACTGTAATGTCAGTTTATATTCAATGTAGTTAATGTTAAGACATTATGCAGTTTTAATAAGCTCAATCCTACCATGGTTGTGAATGAGAAACTATTATTTGTGTCGTATATTTTGATGTTTTATACTGAGTAGGTGATTCCGTTTCCAATGAGGACGATTATATTCAACGGGAAGGGCGGGGTTGGAAAAACTTCTGTTTCTGCTGCCACGGCACGTAGAACTGCTGCATTGGGACATCGTACAATACTCATGAGTGTGGATACGGCACACTCGCTCGGTGATTCATTGGGTGTTACGTTGGGTCCGGAAGTGGTGAACATAGCGCCCAATCTGGATGTTCTGGAGTTGGATATAGTCCATGAGATGAATACTAAATGGACGGCCATCAGCGAGTATATCTCTGCATTTCTCTTATCTCAGGGGATCAATGACATTTCCGCGGAGGAGATGGCCATACTTCCAGGGATGGAGATGGTTTCGGCGCTGTTTTATGTTCTCCAATTCAAGGACAGCGGCGAGTATGATGTGGTCATCATAGACACGGCCCCTACGGGGGAGACTCTTAGGCTATTGAGTTTTCCGGATGTGTCCAACTGGTACATAGAGAGACTCTACGGCGTGGTCAAGAAACTCATATCCGTTGCAAGAGCCACTGTGGGAAAAGTGATGGATATGCCATTGCCGTCAAAGGAAGTGATGGACTCAATCGAGGACATCAAGAGGAATATGGAACGTGTCAAGAACATATTGGAGGATCATGAACAGACCACAATACGTTTGGTCTTGAATCCCGAGAAGATGGCGATATTGGAGACCAGAAGGTCTTACACGTACCTGTGTCTTTACAACAAAACTGTTGAGTGTCTGATAATCAACAAAGTCTATCCTCCGAATGTGGACGGGGAGTTCTTCAGAAGCAAGATGGTGGAACAGGAAAAACACATGGTCGAGATACATCAGTCTTTTGATCCTCTGAAGATAATGTGCGCATACATGATGCCTGTAGAGCTCAACGGGACCAAGATGCTGGATGACATGGCCGATATGATCTACGGTGATGCGGATCCTATCGAAGTCTATGCTACGGAGAGTCCCATGCATTTCGAGATGGATGGGGATGTGGACGAGCTTTTCATCAGAATGCTCTTTGTGGATAAGGATACCGTAGAACTCTTTAAGACGAATGACAACTCTATTGTAATCCAGACCGGTGGTCAGAAGAGGACCGTAAGTTTACCTCTAACGTTGAAGAACGCGGAGATGCTGGGAGCAGAGTTCAGAGACGGCTATCTGGTCATAAGATTCAGGAGGAGATCCAATGCCATCGAAAAAGACTGATTCGGACGGGGTCGATCCGAATGTCGAGAAATTCATACTCGAACACAGAGAAGATATCGAGAAACTGCTCAAGAGGAGTTGCCATGATGAGGGCGCAGGTGACGGTAGCAGTGACGGGGACGAACATCACAACCATGTCGGGGAGGGGATAGATTATCTAAAGGGAGTCTCCGATCAGAACAGGAAAAAAGTGGAGGACACGGCACAGACGGTGATATCCACATTAATGGATCAGGATTTCCAGAAGCACATGGCTTCTGCAGGATTCGAATTCATAATGGCCGTGGATGCACTGATGAAGGCGGCGCCTATGCCGGATTTCGTGAGGGAAGCGACTGAAAAGGCTCATGAGACTAGAGACAACGTGACGAAGTCCTATTGTCAGAAGAATCCGGACTGTGCCAGTAAGAAGCAGTCTAAGAGTTCGGTTCAGAGAATCCCCATCGGTGGTTCGGAAAAGGACAGTAAGGAATGACCCTTACTGATTCAGACGGAGTCTCGGCGGTCAGGGTGGCCCGTGTAGTAATAGACGCGGAGTGTGCTGGCATGGGTTCGAATCCAGATATTCCGGATTCGTTCTCTATCATGAGAGGAGTATTCGTTACGGTATCCGAGTATCCGAGTATGAATCTTAGAGGGTGTATAGGGTTTCCTGAACCGGTTTTTCTACTCAAGGATGCTCTGGTAAGAGCTGCAGTTTCCGTTTGTCATGATCCAAGATTCGAGCCGTTGACATCTGTTGAGGCGAGAAACTGTGTGGTGGAGGTTACCGTGCTCACTTCTCCCAAGGAATTATCATTCAAAGATTATTCCGAAATGCTTTCGATGATCGAATTGGGTCGTGACGGAGTGATTATGGAGTACATGGGCCACAGGGCTTTGTTCCTGCCGCAGGTGGCTTCCGAACAGGGATGGGACAAGTTCCAGATGTTTGAGGCGTTGTCGTACAAGGCCGGTCTTGACAGAAAGGCCTGGAAAAACAAGGGTGTGAGGATATGGGCGTTCGGCGGAGAGGTTTTCTCCGAGATAATGCCTTACGGGGACGTGGTGAGAAAGGGATGAGGATTGACAAGGTCTTGGAGGGCCGTGCATTCATCGACGGCGAGTTACGCTACACGGAGATAGGGATAACTGACGGTAAGATAGTCGCTGTCGGTAAAATGGTCCGCGGAGGCGATGAGAGGTTGGATGTCGGTACCAGTAAGATTATACTTCCCGGATTCGTGGATCCTCATGTACATCTCAGGGATCCTGGTATGACGGAGAAGGAGGATTTCGGTACGGGTACCATGTCTGCCGTCTGCGGAGGGGTCACATGTGTGATGGACATGCCCAACACCAAACCCCCCGTCACTAACGTGGATACTCTAATCTCCAAAAAGGCTGTTGTAAAGGGCAGGGCATACACCGATTATGGTCTGTTCGCCGCTCTTACGCCAGGTTGCAATGTGGGTTTGATGGCACCCATGGTTGTAGGATTCAAACTTTTCATGGGTTCGACCACTGGTAACATATTGCTGAATGATGATTCTGAGATCGAACCATTGATGGCTGACATCCGTAAGGTCGGCAAGAGGGTCAGTGTCCACGCCGAGGATGATAGTATGATTCTCAGGGAACAGGAACGCTGTACTCGTGACCATCTCAGGAATCGTCCTGTTGAGGCTGAGCACAATGCTATAAGAAGGCTGGGCAGTTACAGTACCGGTTGCAAGGTCAACATATGCCACAATACCAATGCCAACAGTGTGGAGTTAGCCTCTTCCTTCGGTTTCACAACGGAGGTTACGATGCATCATCTCCTATTCGATGTCGACAGGAACACTACTGCGGAGTACAAGGTCAATCCCCCGGTAAGGGATTCCGTCACCCGCGACGGCCTGTGGAAGGCATTTATCGATGGAAAGGTGACTATGTTCGGCACCGATCATGCACCTCATACGATGTCGGAGAAATCCCAGGATTTCGATTCCGCACCTGGAGGCATACCGGGTGTGGAGACCACAATGCCCATGGTCATGAACATGGTCAGAAATAGTACGATACCCCTTTCACAGGCGGTGGGCATGGGATCCACAAACCCTTCTAAGGCTTTCGAGTTGTCCAAAGGGAGGATAGCTGTGGGTTGTGATGCCGATCTGGCGATATTCGATCTTCGCGATAGGTCCGTCATCGATGTCAAGCGTCTCCACAGCAAGGCCGGGCACAGTCCTTATGCCGGCATGGAGGCGGTGTTCCCCGATACTGTCATAATCAGGGGCGAGATACAGGTCAAGGACGGAGAGTTCTGTGGCGATCACGTCGGAGAGGATGTCTGTGGTGGATTACGAGGTTGATTATTCGGATGTAATTGGTAGGAAGGTTGCGTGCCCCGACGGGTGCGGTATGTGCTGTCTCTGTCAGCCGGAGGTTCTTCCAGAGGAAAGACTGTTTTTCAGAGAGAACCATCCGAGTAAGATGGTAATGAGCAAAGGTCCCGAGCCGTATCTTGCGCTGGCGATGAAGAAAGGAAAGGGTTCCTGTGTGTTCTTATCTGAAGGTAACAGAAGGTGTAGCATATACGATCACAGGACCGCGTATTGCAGGCAGTATCCATATCATATCTATGTCGGTGAGAGTGTGAAGGTCGAGTTAGATCTGTCATGCAGAGGGGTCTGGATGAATGAGGGTAACGATGCCCTGTCCGAAGCTAAGGATGTTGTTTCTAGGGCGGACCGCAGGATACGGTCGGCGTTATGTGAATCCACGGAAGTCTACAGACGTTTCTATGCGAATTGTGAAGAGGCCGGAGTTATGGGGGATCATGCAGCCATAAGGGCATCTTTATCAGATAATCTGGACAAGTTTGTGGATCTTGGGTATCTGAGTGCGATCATGGAGGCATCGCAGATGGAACCGGTCATGAAATTGGAAGGTCTGCAGATGGATGTGAAGCCCGAAATACCCGAATTGGAGCTAGCAGCCAGGGATTCCGCTTTGGAATCAATGGCCACTAAGGATCCAATGAATGCGCCGGTGTACTGTGATCCTGAATGGAATTGGAATATATTCATGGCTAAGGGGGATGTCATGACATGGAACGTAATGAATGATTCAGGCGATCTGGATGTTATGGGTAAGGCATCGGTGGAGGACATATCTCTGAAGCCTCTAGAAGCTGAGGGGAAGGAAGTGCTCATGGATTACATCAGGGTGCTGAACGGCAGGGACAGTTTCCTGGGCAGCGTGTTCTCCCTTATGGATTATAATGGGTATGAGGATGATATGACCAACGCATACTATGGATGCATGTCCACCACGTTGTTGGACCTCATGTGGAGGGCATCCATGTTGGATCACTTCACGGGTTGTGGTATGGGGGCCGAAGGCATAAGGGAAGCCATAATTTTCTACGATATGGATCGTTTGGATGCCCCTGCAATAGGCGCGTTCGTCTGATTCATATAGGTAATTTTCTTGTAAAGGGAACGAACCTTCAAATACTAAATCCAATATGGAGAACGTAGTGGCCAATATGATGAAACCATTGACAGTCCTCAGTCAAGCGACTAGTAAGAACGTCATAGTCGAGCTAAAAGGCAGAAGGGAGTACAGAGGGGTACTCGATGGGTATGACCCTCATATGAACGTCGTGCTCAAGAATGCCGAGGAATTTCACGATGGTGTTTCCGTCAGGAAGGTCAGTCTGGTCATTGTCCGCGGGGACAACGTGATCTACATTTCACCATAAGGAGAGGATTACAATGGGAACGGGAACAGCAGCAAAGGGAAGACACAACTCGAACAAGACGCACATCCCATGTCGCAGATGTGGGAAGCGCTCCTACCATGCGAGGAAGGGAGTATGTGCCTCATGCGGATATGGTAAGACCGCTAAGATGAGGACCTACGCCTGGGCAAAGCTTCGCGATTAAGTTGATTTAAATGACAGGACCGGAGCACAAGTGCGGTGTGGTGGGCATAATAGCCTCTTACAACGTTGTACCCGCACTGCAAAAGTCCTTGATGATCATACAGCATCGCGGTCAAGAGAGTGCCGGGATATCCGTTTTCGGTGAGGGTATACAAACCGTTAAAGGAAACGGCCTGGTCCAGGTCGCTCTCAGCAAGGATAAGCTCGGGAATCTTGACGGTAATGTTGGTATAGGTCACGTCAGGTACTCCACGACCGGTTCCAAAGGCGTAATGAACGCACAACCTTTTACAGTAACTTCTGGTTTCGGTACCGTCGCGGTCGCACACAACGGTGATATAACCAACTACAAGGAGTTGAGGGATCACTATCTCGAAGATGGTATGTCCCTCATGACGGATTCTGATACTGAACTTGCAACAAATATTCTTGTGAGGAATATGGCGGAGTCCAAAGACCCCGTAAAATCCATGAAGCTCATGATGGCGGAGGTCGATGCGTCTTACGCTATGACGATACTCCTCAATGACAAGTTATTCGGTATCAGGGATCCTTACGGTCTCAGACCTTTATGTATTGGCAAGATTGATGACGGATACATAATCGTCTCTGAGAGTGCGGCAATAGATGCGCTCAGAGGAGAGTTCATAAGGGATGTCCTTCCGGGAGAGGTAGTCGAGATAACACGTAACGGTATTGTCTCACATGGTGGATTCCTGGATTTGAAGCAGAAGGCTTACTGTATGTTCGAGTGGGTGTATTTTGCCAGACCCGACTCCGTGATAGATGGCAGGGAAGTATATGCAGTCAGGAAGAAGATCGGAGAAATTCTGGCCAGGGAATGTCCTGCCGATGTGGATGTCATAATGCCAGTGCCCGATTCGGGTCGTGCCCATGCGATAGGATTCTCCATCGCATCAGGTATACCATACGAAGAAGGATTCATGAAGAATCGTTTTGCAGAGAGGACTTTCATATTGCCCGATCAGAAGGAGAGGGAGATGGCAGTCTCGATGAAGATGAATCCCATAAAGAGCACTGTCGAGGGAAAACGTCTTCTGATCGTCGATGACAGTATCGTCCGCGGTACGACATTGAAGAAACTGATATCCATGCTCCGTGAGGCAGGTGCCAAGGAGGTTCATGTGCGTGTGGGCAGCCCTCCAGTGATATCTCCGTGTTATTACGGAGTAGATATGAAATCCAGGGAACAGTTCATAGCCAACAAGCATACCATAGATGAAATCAGGCAGATAATAGGTGCTGATTCATTGGGATATATAAGCATAAGCGGTCTGGTGGAAGCGATCGGCAAGCCCAAGAATGAACTTTGCCTGGCATGCATAAATGCAGAGTATCCGACCCGTATACCTGGTGAGAAAGAGAGATTCCAGTCAACTCTCAACGTCAATTTCTGATGACCAATCGGAACATTTAATAACAAACACTTAATGCACTGATTATCAACTGGGCAGGTAGATCAGTTGGAAGATCGCTACATTGGCATTGTAGAGGTCGCGAGTTCGAATCTCGCCCTGTCCACTTCAAGATTTTTCTTCTGAATTTTTCATCATTTTCAAGTGGTGTTGATATTTGCATACTTGGGTGGATATATTCGGAGTTTATCCGATTGTATGTGTGAGCGTGGGCATTCACTGTACTATAACAATGCGATTCTACAAATATCTGGAAGTGTGTTTGACATCCATGCATTCTATGCTGTTCCTCATCATCCTTCCAATGGTTGTTGCGATCTTGATGTTGGTGATAAAAAAAGATGCCGTGAGGAAGGCCATCGTCATACCAGGAGCTGTCCTTATAATGGTGGTTTCCGTGTATGTTGCCGTTAAGTTCATGGGAGAAGGTACAACCTATGTAGACTTTGGTGGCGAGAATATCGGGTTGGCGATATTCATCATGGAGATTATATTGTCTGTTGCGGTGGTTCTTTTGGGAATCAAATACAAGAAGTATCTGGCTTCTTTACTATCGCTGATTCAATTAGCTTTCATAACATGGTTTGAAATTGAGTACGCGGACGATATCAATGTATCTCACAATCTTTATCTGGATCAGCTTTCCTTGATAATGGTGCTGATCGTCGGCATTATTGGCAGCTTGATATGCATATATGCTCTGGGATACATGAAGGATTTCCAGATACATCATCCAGATGATAGTGACAGAAGGCCATGGTTCTTCTTCCTGATGTTTGTGTTTTTGTCTGCTATGTTCGGCATTGTTACTTCAAACAACCTTTACTGGATGTTCTTCTTCTGGGAGGTAACGACCTTATGCTCCTATGCTCTGATTGGTTTCACCAGGACAGAGGAGGCAATAAACAATTCCTTTAGACAGATAATCCTGAATCTTATGGGCGGTATAGCATTCATAATAGCGTTAATTGTCTTGGCCGCCAAGTACGATGTCATAGAGTTCGATGTGCTTCTCGGGATGGACTCTGGTGCCGGCTACGTGATGTTGGTCGTTGGTCTTCTGTCGGTTGCAGGTATTGTTAAAGCGGCACTCATGCCGTTCCATAGCTGGTTACTGGGTGCAATGGTCGCGCCGACGCCTACATCTGCTTTGCTTCATTCCTCGACGATGGTCAAAGCCGGTGTGTTTCTGATATTGAAACTCTCGCCGATGTACGGTGATAATGCAGTTGGTTACATGGTCATGTGCATCGGAGGGATAACGTTCCTGTTGGCATCCATGGCCGCCATATCTCAGAGCAATGCGAAGAGGGTTCTGGCCTATTCCACAATAGCTAATCTGGGGCTTATAGCGGCATGTGGTGCCGTAGGTACGTACGAGGCCCTGTGGGCGGGAATAATGATACTAATATTCCATGCGATAACAAAATCCATGCTATTCCTATGTGTAGGTACAGCGGAGCATCATATAGGGAGCAGAAATATAGAGGATATGGACGGCTTGTTCTCCAGGATGCCAAAGCTATCGGCGCTCATGATCATAGGTATTGCAGGTATGTTTTTGGCGCCGTTCGGTATGTTGATATCCAAATGGGCGGCGATGGTGTCATTCGTCGATTCGGAAAACATCCTGTTGATAGCGTGTATATGCTTTGGAAGCGCGGTCACGCTGTTCTATTGGGGCAAATGGCTTGGTAAAATGGTTGCGGTAGTTGCAAACAGCGAAAATGTGGAGGGTACGGTGCATGCTGAGGAATGGTCTGTTTTGGGCGTACTGGCAGCAGCGGTCATTGGTGTCTGTCTATTCTTTCCGCTAATATCTTCAGAGGTTCTGTCTCCGTATCTATTATCCGTGTTTGGTCAACCTGTGGATCCGATATTCTCGACGTTCGGTATCGCTTATATCTGTGTTCTGTTGGCGATGCTAGTGTTCATAGTGGTCGTTCCCATACCGTTCTTCAACAAGACGAAGAAGAAGGTCAAGAGCAACTACATGAGTGGTATAAATAGCGGTGACGACCTGTCATATGTTGGCTCAATGGGAGATACTGTCAATGTCTCTCTTAGGAACTGGTACATGGAGGACTGGTTCGGAGAGAAGAGGATAGATGTTATAGGTGTTGTCGTATCGGTCTCCATATTGGTGATCGCTTTCATAGTGATGCTAGGAGGTGTGTTGCTGTGAATTTATTCATAATAGTGTCCATCTTGTTGTATCTTGTCTTGGCACCGATGGCGGGATGTGTTCTTGCAGGTCTTAATAGGAAACTCAGTGCCAGGATGCAGAGCAGGATAGGTCCTCCAGTCATGCAACCATATTACGATGTCAGAAAACTGATGGAGAAGGATCAGGTGACGGTGAACAAGGTACAGGACTTCTATGTCATGTGTTTCCTTTTGTTCAATATAATCTCAGGCTGTATCTTCTTTGGCGGAGGAGATCTTCTTCTGACGATATTCGTGCTAACGCTTGCCAATGTGTTCTTGGTATTGGGTGCGTATTCCTCGAATTCGTCATATGCACAGGTCGGGGCAGAGAGGGAACTATACCTTATGATGGCTTATGAGCCCATGGTTCTGCTGGCCATGGTTGGATTCTATCTGACATCTGGTAGTTTCAATGTGTCCGACATAGTCAATGGGGACAGCATGCCATTTCTCACGACGATTGGTATATTCGTGGGATTCATTTTCATACTGACCATAAAGTTCAGGAAGTCTCCGTTCGATCTCAGCACATCACATCATGCGCATCAGGATCTGGTCAAAGGTCTTACGACCGAGTTCTCAGGAAGGACGCTGGCTTCTATGGAGGTTGCCCACTGGTACGAGGATATAATGCTTCTGGGAATAGTGTTTCTGTTCTTCTGTGACGGTACATGGTGGAGTATGGCTACAGGTGTCATTGTTGCCTTAGCATCATTCTTCCTGGAGACTTTCATAGATAACAGTTTCGCTAGGATGAAGTGGCAGGTGGCACTGAAGAGTTCATGGGCGGTCGCAATGGTGTTGGGATTGGTGAACATAGCACTCCTTATGTGGGTGTTCTGAGGAGGTCAAAGAATGTCATATTCAACAAAGTCCCCGTGGATCATACATTACGACGGATCCAGCTGCAACGGGTGCGACATAGAGGTATTGGCGTGTCTAACGCCTATGTATGATTTAGAGAGGTTCGGTATAATCAACACAGGAGATCCGAAACAGGCTGATGTTTTTCTCGTGACCGGGTCGGTCAATGAACAGAACAGGAATGTTATAAAACAGATATATGAACAGATGCCGGATCCTAAGGTAGTGGTTGCTGTAGGCATATGTGCCACTTCCGGAGGTGTGTTCAAGAGATGCTACAATGTCTTGGGGGGGATAGACAAAGTGATACCTGTGGATGTTTACGTCCCAGGGTGTGCGGCCAGACCTGAGGCGATAATAGACGGGGTGGTGAAGGCCCTCGGTATATTGGAGGAGAAACGCATGAATATGGTCAAGGGGGAATCGAGATGACATCCTCCGATGGGTTGATCGATATAGTCGATATAGGGTGTGAGGATATAGAATCGAAGGCCAAGGCTCTGGCGGAGGATGGATCCAGATTGGTGCAGATATGTGCAACATCCAAAGATGGTTTGACAGAGTTGCTGTATTCTTTCGATAAGGATTTTGTGCTCACGAACTATAGGTTGCAGGTACCTGATGATATGAAGATACCTAGCATAACTGGTCATTTCTGGTCCGCTTTCATATTCGAGAACGAGATACACGATCTCTTCGATGTGCAGTTTACGGATCTGGTTTTGGATTACAAAGGAAATTTCTTCAGGCTTTCCTCCAAGGCTCCTTGGAAGTCGGAGAAGAATCAGGAGGTTGATTGAATGGGTAAGAGAACGATAATACCGTTCGGTCCACAGCATCCGGCATTGCCAGAACCTATCCATCTAGATCTGGAACTCGAGGATGAGAAAGTGTTGAGAGCGATCCCATCTATCGGGTATATACATAGGGGTCTTGAGAAGCTTGTGGATCACAACGACTTCCAAACGATGTCCTATGTCATGGAGAGAGTCTGTGGGATATGTAGCTTCGGCCATAGTTGGGGATATGCTGCAGCAGTGGAAGGTCTGATGGAAATCGACGTTCCCGATAGGGCTGAGTACTTACGTACGATATTTCATGAGCTATCTAGGATACACAGTCATCTTCTATGGTTGGGACTCCTTGCCGACGCTATGGGTTTTGAAAGCCTTTTCATGAACTGCTGGCGGCTTCGCGAATCGATATTGGACATATTCGAGAAAACAACTGGTGGCAGGGTCATATTGTCTTTCACGAAGATAGGCGGGCAATTCAGGGATGTTCCCAAGGAATCGATTTCGGAGATCGAGGCCACTTTGAAATCTATGAGGAAAGAATTGCAGACGATCATGTCAGTTTTTCTGGATGATGCATCCGTTAGAAACAGGATGTGCGGGGTAGGTTTGCTATCCAGGAAGGAGATATCGGAATTGGGTGCTGTAGGGCCCGTGGCAAGGGGATCCGGGGTGAACAATGACGTAAGGTGTCTGGATATCGGAAGATATAAGGAACTTGGTTTTAAGCCTATAATGGAGACCACAGGGGATTGTTACAGCAGGTGCAAGGTTAGGATGATGGAGGTTTTCCAATCCATAGATCTCATACTCGGTGCGATAGGTATGATCCCGGAGGGTCCGATAAGTACATCTTTCAAAGGGAATCCCCCCATCGGCGATTTTATATTCAGATTGGAACAGCCCAGAGGTGAGGCTTTTTATTATGTGAAAGGGAATGGTACCAAGAATCTTGACAGAGCCCGTGTCAGGACACCTACGAATGCGAACATACCTGCGATGGTTAAGGTACTTCAGGGATGTGATCTCAACGACGTAACGATGATTGTGATGACTATAGATCCATGTATAAGCTGTACGGAGAGATGAATATGGGATCCTTCAAGATAGGCAGGTTATTGATAACCAGTGCTCTGAGGAAACCATCCACTAGAAACTATCCCAGTGTAAAGAGGGAATGGTACGATAATACACGGGGGCACGTGGAGATTGATGAAGGTTCATGTATACTGTGCGGAATATGTTCGAAGAAATGTCCGGCCGGGGCAATAGTTGTGGACAAGAACGCACGGACATGGACCATAGATCGCATGTCATGTGTTCAATGCAGGAGCTGCGTGGAATCATGTCCCAAGAAATGTCTAACAATGATGAATGATTACACACAACCGGATGTGAAGAGGAAAGTCGATACCGTGAACATACCTCTCAAGGAGAAGTCTGAGGAAGGATGATCTCACCACATCCGATGCGAGTCAGTATCCGAGGTCCTCATTCAGGAATATAACATATACCCTGCCCTTCGAACGCTGTCTCTTGATGAGTGTGTATTCGTTGCATATCCTATCTGGTGAATGGCAGTCTGTACAATATCCGGTTCTGACGCAAGGTGTCGATTTTCCGAGTCTTTTGGCATTCATAGGGCCGGATATCTCACGGCAGCGTTTGATAGCTGAATCGAGGTCGGGCACGATTTTATTGATTCCAGCGACGATTATGACTTTTTCAGGGCCCCATATCGTGGCAGCTACCCTGTTGCCGTTGCCGTCCACGTTGTATATCCATCCATCTTTTGTTATGGCGTTAGCACTGCAGAAGAAAGCATCAGAGGAGAATATCACGCGTGATGCCTTAGGGTCTCCATGATCATAGTCCATGTAATCATATTCCGATCTGAGGAAATCAGAGATTCCTGTTTCTGAAAGTGTCATTGATCCTCCAGTGGCCACGGTAGATCTGGAGGGTACTATGCCTCTTATCAAAGAGTACGCCTCCTCTCTGGAATGCGCATAATGGCTCTCTATATTGTTTTTTTCAAGGGCCGCTATCACTTGTTCTATATCCTCATCATTCATTCAATCATCTCCTGATTCTCGAAGAGTACATTCTGTTTCAAAGCATATATCGACTGTGATGTCATAAAAAATATCGATTAAGGATTTTTTAACTCAATGATGCTCAGTATTTTTGGTTTTGGACATTCATTGACTTGACTAAGTTGTTTTTAACAACAACTTACAAATTCTAGTAAGATATATTGGTGCATATGTCCTATTCGAACACTACAATAATATGTCAGTATACTTATGTACATTCCTTCGGCCTTAGGAGATGAAGATGTCTGCTATTCCTTCATGTAGTGTGAAGGCTACGTTTGATAAGGAAGGTGTCTGCACCTGTCCGTATTGCGGTAGGGGGTTTCGTCTAGTAAAAGAAGATGACCGGCCTATACGCAGATCCAAATGCAATATGTGTGGTTTTTCATGGATTAGCAGTGCAGAAATTGCTCAGAGATGCCCTAAATGTGGATCATATGCTTGGAATAAACCGGTTTTGAATTGTGTATGTATGGTATGCGCCTACACTTGGACATCCTATAAAGTCGAAGGTCCAATCAGGTGTCCCAACTGTAAATCTAATAAATGGAATGAGGTGCCCAAGACCGAGGTGAAGATTCTTGATGGTCATCCCGAAAACCTCATCAATAAATGGGTGTTGAAAAAATATTCGAATAACATGGGCTGTATCGATATTGCGTGTGAGATGGGTTTACCATTGTTTAAGGTGATGAAGATTGTTCAGGACGAGTATGAACTCAAGGTAATTCCGTTACTATGTACTAAAAGAGATGATTTTTGTGCCGCTGATGATGTTGTTAATCAATGTGGGTTTATGGTTCATGAGAAGGAGTGAATGGATACTGGAGTCGGTTTGAATGAGGGGTTACATAAATCATGTGTGATGCAAAGGCAGATGTTGATTCAGTTGTTCATATCTTATTGGTTAATTTTAATGGTTCGGATATCGGATATATCAGTGAATCTAAGGTCATACTTTCAGAATACAAACGGAGATGTCGATATGTTGATCCTTGAGAATCATAAGTGCGGTCCCAGTAACAGGTTCGTAGATTCGGATGTTATACTTTTGCTGGATAAATTATCGCAAAATGAGCATATGAGCAGGGTTTCCATAAAGGATTTTTTGAATTTAGGGGAGGGTAGCGCAAGGAAGCTTGTGGATCTTCTGAAGGAATACCATATGGTGGATGTAAAGCAGACCGGAGTATCGATAAAGGCCGGAGGGAACGTCTTGTTGAATTCTCTAGGCCTTAATATTGTGGATATACAGATACCATATTACGTAATCGGAAAGTTCCAACAGGGTGTGTTGGTGAAGAACGCGATGGAAAGAGTCTTCAATGGTATAGAACAGAGGAATACGGCCATACGCGCCGGAGGGGATGGATGCACCACATGGGTAATGAGAGATGGATTTTTGATAATGTTGCCTGATTGGAATGTGGACAAAGAGAATCCTCAATTGTCTGCAAATATCAGAAGGTCTGTGAATATGGATGACGGCGATGTGTTTATAGTGGGGGGAGGAGAAACACTTCGTCTGGCCAGGGCTGCGGCTATAGATGCGGCATTAGGGCTGATATGATTAAACTGATGTTTAATTTATCAGATCATAGTATGTGTAAAACTGCTAGGTATATCATCTCAGCTAAGTGATTGTTGAACCATGATAGTGTCCCTGCGAATATGTACTCTACACCCATGGCTGCTATCAAGAGACCTATGATTTTCGACAGAATCCCTATGAACTGCTCACCGATGGTTTTCATTATCACGGTTGCACTCCTCAGAATAATCCATGTTGCGAAGAGAGCAATAATGCCTGCGATTATTACGGTACCTATTCCGTATTGGGCGGAGGAGAGGACTGCTGCGGTAATCACTCCAGGACCTGTAAGTATGGGAGTCGCCACTATAACCCATGCGGCGCCTTTTTCGTCATTCATCTTTGAAAGTTTGAGTCCGAATATCAATTCTACAGACATCATCAGAAGAACAACTCCTCCGGCCACACGGAAGCTATCCATGGTCACTCCGAATATGCTCATGAGGTTAGAACCCATGAACATGAACACGAAAAGGAGTATGGCCGCAACAAATACTGCCTTATTCGCGTAAGATTTAATCAGATTTTCGTCCAGATTCCTGGTTACTGATATGAACACGGGTAGACTTGCAAATGGGTCCAATATGAAGAATAAGGATATTGTTATAGTGATTACTGTTCCGATGTCCATAATGTGGAATTCCGACTTTGAACATATATATGTTTCAATGGTATCGAGAGATTGGGTCCATGTTACTGATACATGGCAGTGTAATCATTTTCAAATCAGTTGATGACCATTGATTCTGGGAAGTATTCCAGATTAGAGCCTATGGTTTATTGCATTTGCCAGTTCCTCTGGTTTCGAGGATGATATGACAACGTCTCTTTTTCCATTTATATGTAACATAACCCCCTTTTTGTTTCCGTAGCTTATATATCCGATTCTGTTCCATGTGTATCTTATGCCCCATCCACCGAATTGACGAAGGGCCTTGATGTCCACGATTTCACATTTTTCAATTTCGTCTTTGTTTATCGTGCGTACGGGAATTGTCTTGATGAAAATCTTGTCTTCTGTGATTCTCACGGTGGTTTTGAGGAATAGGACTACGTATCCTAGGAAGACAAATACGACGGTTACTATAGCAAACACGGGCCAGGGTACGGCATTTTCAGCTAAGGTGAAACTCCAAACCAATGTTGCCTCGCCTACGATTAGCAGTGCTATTACAATCATGGAAAGAGTCTTGGATATCTGTTTCTGGATCTCCTCGAATGTTGTATGAGTCATCAAAACATATTCACTTGATATGTATTTCAAAACATCTGGTGCGAAAATTATGTAAAATGAGAAATCGCTCAGAATCTGGTTTCCACTTTCTTAAGTATTATAATCTTCAGATACGATGATGCATCATGGATTATGTTGGGATTGTTCAGGATTTCTACAACAGTCACATTCCAGAAGTCATATTATTGATTGGCGGTATATTGGCACTCCTTATAGTGCACTTCTACCGGAAAGATCAATTGTCTGGTAAGTACAAGGCATTGCTGGTTCTAGGTGTGATTTTCGGCGTAGTAATGATAATAATGACACTTTCAAAATACGCTTCATGGGATCTTTTCACATCTATCGTGATAGTTCTGATGGGATTCACTATGATAATAAGGCCATTCAGGAAAGTCGAATTTGCGATTCTGATTGGTCTGGTTGTTATAGTGGTGGCGTATGTATTGTTGGGCCGTTGTGCTGATATAAATGGGTTGGAAATTCTTGCCACTGGCTGGCCGAGGTTGGTTGTTGCGTTCGTAGTTGGAGCATTGGCTTACATGATCTCGAACTTTGCAGAAAAGATAGTAATGCTGTTTGGTAAGTTGTTCAACTGGTGGCCTTTCATGGCATTATTGGCTCTTATATGCATAGCGGAGGCCGTATGTCTGCTGTTAACCGGAGATTCTGTGTATTCATACATATCCGGGTGGATGTGAGGTTGGGAGAAATTTCCGATAATTGTCTGATGTTTGAGGGTAAGACAAAGGTTAATAATGCTGGCCGTGTTAATCCGAACCCGTTGACAGATGCTCGACGAGGTCCTGTTTACGGGTCACCGAAGCTAAACATTTAAATGATAGATGTGAATGAAGGTCTGCGGGGCCCGTGGCTTAGCCAGGATATAGCGCTGGCCTTCTAAGCCAGACGCCTCGGGTTCGAAAGTCTCCTAAAAAGAGGCCGAAATTCCCGACGGGCCCGCCAGAGGATCGTCACCTGCGTGATGGGGATTCATCGAGAGGAAATATCATGAAGAGAAGTTCACGCGCCTGGAAGAAACGCGGTAACCAGCGTTGGAAATGGCGCAAGAAGAAGATGAGAAGAAGAAAGAGAGCAGCGAAGATGCGCAAGAAGTAACCCTGACGGGCTACCAAGGGAGTATAGGCTAACCTGGCAGACTGGCGGGCTCCAGTTATTGAGCGTGATTAGAAATGGGTTTGCTGACAGTTGATGATTAACTGGAGCGATGACTCGTTAATTTCGCGGGGGGTAGCTCCCCCCGTGGTGGAAACCCGCTGACGGGGGTTCAAATCCCTCTGCTCCCACCTCTTGTGTATCTTAGTTGTGACTTTGCCCCGAAAGGGGAGTAACTACTTTCTTATCCTTTTCACCTGTAATGTGTGCTTTGGAATCACATTGATATTTTTAGTGTAAATTTATAAAATTCGAAATGAGTTTCTGGAAAAGGTTTATGTTTCAGTTTTTGAAACTGTGTATCGGAGCAGGTATTCTTCCACCGCGATCTATGAACTCTGGACATCCGTATTTGTTCACGGACATTATAACTGAGTTTCCGAGAAGACCACCGAACTCCGCATGTTCACCGACACCTTTTCCGAATACAGGGATAATTCTTACGGCGGTGGTCTTCTGGTTAATCATGCCTATGGCCATCTCATCCGCCATTATGCCTGATATTGTCGTGTCAGGGGTGTCGCCGGGTATTGCTATCATATCGAGTCCTACTGAACATACACATGTCATTGCTTCTAACTTCTCTAAAGTCAAAGCTCCTATCTCTGCAGCATCGGACATGGCACTGTCTTCTGCTACAGGTATGAATGCTCCACTGAGGCCGCCCACGTAGGACGAGGCCATTATACCGCCCTTCTTGACTTGATCGTTGAGTATGGCGAGTGCTGCGGTGGTGCCCGGAGCGCCTATGCGCTCTATGCCCATTTCCTGTATGATCTCGGCTATGCTGTCACCGACCGCAGGGGTGGGTGCAAGGGAAAGGTCGATTATACCGAACGGTACATTCAATCTCCTGGATGCTTCCTTCGCCACTAACTGTCCGACTCTTGTAACCTTGAATGCGGTTTTCTTTATGGTCTCACAGAGAACCTCGAAGTTCTGACCTCTGATTTTAGATACAGCGGTTTTAACGACACCAGGTCCACTGACTCCGACGTTGATGACGGTATCACCCTCGGTAACACCATGGAACGCTCCGGCCATGAACGGGTTATCATCCGCAGGGTTGCAGAATACTACAAGTTTGGAACAACCTATGGAATCTGCTTCTCTAGTTTCATAAGCTATCTGTTTCACTATGGTTCCCATCAGTTTGACGGCATCCATATCTATACCTGTCTTGGTTGATGCGAGACATACTGAGCTGCATATGTGTTCGGTGACACTCAGGGCCTCCGGAAGTGAACAGATCAACAGCTCATCTGCATGAGTCATTCCTTTCTGTACCAGTGCGGAGTATCCGCCTATGAAGTTCACTCCGATCTTTTGTGCGGCCTTCTCTAACATTTCGGCTATCTTCACAAAATCTTTCGAAGTTTTGCAGGCGGATGCACCTATCAGAGATATTGGGGTAACGGACACTCTCTTGTTTATGACGGGTATCCCGAAATCCAGTCCGATCTCGTCTCCCACCTTCACAAGGTCCTTGGCACATGCGGTTATCTTATTGTATATGTTCTTGCACAGGACATCCAGGTCTGAGTCAATGCAATCAAGCAGACTGATCCCCATGGTTATGGTCCTGACATCCAGATTCTCACTGGATATCATTTTGTTGGTCTCGAAGATTTCATTAAGTTCCAACATAGCATTCATATCCTGTGCATCATGTCAAAGATCTCTTCATGCTGTGCTTTAATCTTGACGCCGACTCTTTCTCCCACTTTGTCGAGGTCTTCTGTAAGTTCCTGGAAGCTTTTCTTGTATTCCGTCAGGTCTACGATCATCATCATGTTGATGTATTCTTGAACGGTAGTCTGGCTTATGTCCAGGATGTTGATTTCGTTATCGGCGAAGTAATTACATACTGCGGCTATAATTCCAGTATGGTCCTTACCGACCAATGTGATGATTGTTCTGTTCATCATTATCGCTCCTTTCAGTTCTCATGATCTTTGAGTATCGCATATTCTATGGAGTCCACAAGTGCGTTGAGGGACGCTTCTATCACGTTCTTCGATACACCAACCGTGGTCCAACTGGTTTTTCCGTTAGATGATCTTATGAGCACCCTTACGTTGGCTGCTGTAGCGGATTTTTCATCCAATACACGTACTTTGTAGTCTGTGAGCCTTATAGTATCCATTATCGGGAAGAATTTGGAAAGCGCTTTTCTCAATGCGTTGTCCAATGCGTTGACCGGTCCTTCCCCGTCGGCTGCTGTGTGCTCTACTTTCCCATTGGAATCCATTACTTTAATGCTTGCTTCGGACACAAGTTTATTGTCACCCACATCATCTATGAACAATCTGAATCCTAAGACTTTGAATGGAGGTTCCAAATCGCCCTTCAATCTTCTTACCAGCAATTCGAAACTGGCATCTGCACCTTCGAATTCATAACCTTTGGCTTCAAGTTTCTTGATCTTCTCTATGATCTCTCTGCTTTCTCCATCGGTTATCTCTATTCCAAGTTCCTTCAGTTTCTCATTTATACTTGCCCTGCCGGCCATGTCGGATATCAAAACTCTGCGTTTGTTACCGACTGCGCCTGGAGGTATGTGCTCATAAGTACGGGGATCCTTGGCAAGTGCAGAGACATGCATGCCTCCCTTGTGGGCGAACGCCTTCTCCCCTACGTACGGAAGTCCTGGTGAGGGGACCGTATTGCTGATCTCGGTCACGAATTTGGACAGGTCAGTGAGTTTGGTCATATCTGCAGCTCTCATATCGTATCCCATTTTGATCGATAAGTTTGCCATGACCGAGCAAAGGTTGGCATTTCCGCATCTCTCACCTATTCCGTTTATGGTACCTTGGACCATACGGGCTCCGCTTTCTACGGCTATCATGGAATTTGCCACTGCCAGATCGGCATCATTATGACAATGTATGCCGACTGGGACATTGAATGTCAGTATGACGTTCTCTACGGCGGAGGACAGGTCATCCGGCATCGTACCACCGTTCGTATCACAGAGTACGATCCATTCCGTTCCTCCCTTAACAGCTGCAGCGAGACACGCGATGGCGTATTCTCTGTTAGATTGGTAACCATCGAAGAAATGTTCGGCATCGAACATTACATGTTTGTCGGATTCCACGAGGAATCTGACACTTTCCTCTATCATCCTGAGATTATCATCAAGTTCTATGCATAGTGCATCGGTGACCTGGAAATCCCATGATTTACCGAATATGCAGCACCATTCTGCAGAACACCTAGCAAGGTCTTTCAGATTCTTATCGTCCTTAGCATCTATGCCGTGCCTGCATGTACTTCCGAATGCTGTGAGTTTAGTGTTCTTAAGTTTAAGATTACCTGCGACTCTGAAGAATTCATCATCCTTAGGGTTGGAACCCGGCCATCCTCCTTCGACGAAGTCGACACCGAAGTTGTCCAATTCCTTCAGTATTTCCACTTTATCCTCGACTGAGAACGCTATACCTTCCGATTGGGCTCCGTCGCGTAGGGTCGTGTCGTATATGACTATGGGTCTTTCGCACATATTCATTTCCTTGCGTCCATTATCGCTATTAGGTCACTAAGTATCGCAGAAGCTGTCTCTATACGTCCGGCACCGCGTCCCGTAACCGTTACAGGTCCTGCAAGATCTGAAACTATCTGAGCAGCGTTAAGGGTTCCGGAGATGCTCAACGGATGTCCTTTGGGTACGAGACGTGGGGATACTTCCAGTTTGGTATCAGAAACCTCCCCTATCAGTCTGATGACCATGTTATGGGATGCTGCCAGAGATACTGCTTCGCTCGTTATCGATCTTATCCCGGTTATCTTGACATCCGTGAAAGTAACATTCCGATCGAACACCGAGTTCGCCAGTATCACGACTTTACATGCGGCATCGAATCCCTCTATGTCATTGGTTGGATCCGTCTCCGCATATCCCATCTGCTGTGCCTCTTTCAGAGCCTGTTCGAACGGTTGTCCGTTATCCATTTTGCTGAGGATGTAATTGCATGTCCCGTTAAATATCCCGCGTATGGATTTTATTTTCTCACCCACGAGATTCTCATGGCAGACGTTTATTATCGGCATGGCACCCCCCACAGAGCCTTCGAAGCGGAATTTACACTTGTTCTTCCTGGCAAGTGCTATGAGTTCGGAAAATTTCAGTGCAAGTGGTCCCTTGTTCACCGTTATGACGTCCTTACCGTTCTCCAAGGCGTGGGTTATGTTCGTAAGTCCCACTCCGCCTGTTTTGACATCCGTAGGACTGACTTCCACGAGTATGTCGTAATCGACTGAATCCATAATGTTCAGAGGATCGGAATATGTCTGAGATCCTACCCTGCCTGTGGATTTTTTCACTTCTACAAGTTTTAGTGGATCCAGTCCAGCTGGATCTGCAACGAATGTTTTGGAATCCATGACGCAGACTATTCTAGCATCCTTGCCGTATCTGTTTTTCAGGAATTCCTTCCTGGATGAGAGAACCTCTGCAAACCCTTGTCCGACGGTTCCGAAACCGGATATCAGTATGCGCATGTCAGAGCCCCCTGATATATACGACATCGTCCTTTTTGCATGCTGAATCAAGGAATCTGTTGAGTTTTTCAAGATCATCTTCCTCAAGTACTTCTGCAGTTATCATGGCAGTACGTGTCTTTGTTGAATTAGCAGTGGAATAACTAACATCAACGGATTCGAAGGACACGACGTTTGATGCTTCATCTATGAGGTTTTCAACATAGGATGCATTGAATGATCCCAGGAGCAGGTATTCCATCGTGCAGGTCTTGTATACCGAGCCTATGGAGTTGATAAGTATGTCCTTGGATCTCCAAATTGTTTTAAGTTTTTCAACGTCATCGTTACTTCCCACTTCGAAAGTTACGTTTACACATATCCTCTGATTGACGATTATATCACGGTTGTGTACCACACCGACTATGTTGCCATCGACCATCGATATGGGTTCTAAGGACCCGACAAGTTGTCCAGGGAGGTCCTTAACGTAGAGTTCTGCGTTTACCAACATGAGTTCACACCTTTAGGATGCCCTTTATCAGTGCATCTAACCGTATTATATTATTTAAATGACTGTGCCTGACGATTTCTATAGGCTGTGCTATGGTTGCTGGCACAGTTTGCGCTCATTATTTATGTTCGCAAGTTTATATTGCCATCATGTACCAGAACATATTGATCACGGTCGATGGAAGTGATAGTAACAAGTTTGCTATAGAGGACGGCCTGAATCTGGCCAATTCTTTGAACTCCAAGGTCACGGCCATAGCTGTTTTCGACATCGGGAGTTATGCGGCTGTCGCACAGGGATACGGACTCGGTGACGAGAGACAATACATGATGGAATCCTCGGAGGCTTTTCTTGATTATGTGAAGAAGAGGGCCGAAGAGATGGGAATAGATGTTGCATGTGAGGTTAGGATTGGTCGTCCGGCTGATGTAATCGTGGAAGAATCCAAGAAATTCGATCTGGTGGTATGTGGTACCCTCGGTCGCACAGGTATATCGCGCACTCTGATGGGTAGTGTTGCCGAGAAAGTCGTCAGGATGGCGTACTGCCCGGTACTGGTGTGTCGTAAACAGTGAATTCACTGAAACTTTTTACTTTTATGACATGGTTAATTAGAGGTATCTCTCAATCATTTTTTAGTGGAGTAGTTTTAAATACAGGGTCTGACTAGTTGTGGTGTTCGGTGTGAGATAGACGTATCTTCGTCTTTTTCGTACCGTTCTCGAATCGGGATCTTCAGTTCGATTGTTTGATTGATGAAGAGATGCAGGTTGAATGGACTTCCTGTGTCATCGATTTTTCATCCGGACTATCGTTTCATGGAGATTTCGTCCGGAACTGTCCATTCAAATTCCTCAACATCCGATTGGGCAGTCACTAACCGATCTGATTGAAGTTTCCTCCTTGATAGATCGGTCGTTCTGGGAAACCTCTTTCCAAACCTCTTCCTTTTGACGAATATCGTTTCAGATTCTAATGTGTCTCTTGGTTAGGGTACAGTGTATGATTCAATTCATTAATGAATATAATTTAATATAGAATCAAATCCGTGGGCATGGACGGTACATCATGGAAGCGATAAACAGTCAGAGGACAGTAAATAGATATGTGGTTCTGGCAGCAGGGATGATAGTGCAGCTCTGTGCTGGGATAATTTACATGTGGAGTGTATTCAAGAAGCCTGTTACGGAATATCTCTCTTGGAGTTCTGATTCTGCCGCTCTGGTCACATCGATAATGATGGTCGCCTTCGTATTGGGTATGATTCTCGGCGGGAGGATAATTTCCGTTTACGGACCCAGGATCACGGGGGTGACTGGAAGTCTGACGATGTCTTTAGGGATATTCACCACGGCTTTTGTGAATTCTGGGTGCCCCTCAATGTTGTACCTGACATATGCAATTATAGGAGGTCTAGGTGTTGGGATGGTTTACACCTGTACCGTTGCAATCGTACAGAAGTGGTTCTTCGATAAACGTGGTTTCGCTACGGGTATGATGGTTGGGGCTTTCGGTTTCTCCATGGTTCTGTTTGCTCCGGTTGGATCTTATCTACTCAACAATGTTGGGGTTCCCATGACCTTCGAGGTTTTCGGAATGATATTCTTTATTGTTTGTCTTCTGAGTTCGATTTTCCTTGTAAATCCTCCGGAGGATTACACAGTTTCCAAGAACGGTGTCAAGATAAATGTGCAAATGTCACAAAAACAGTACACTGCGAGAGAGATGTTGTGTAAAAGGTCGTTCTATCTAATATTCCTCTCTTTGTTTTTCGTAATACCTGCATATTTCATATTGAACCCGTTGCTCAAACCATTAGGTATGGAACGTGGGCTCAGCGAATCTATAGCCACACTTGGTGTCATGATCGTTGGAGCGAGCAGTGCGGCGGGCAGGCTTTCAATAACCTGGATGTCTGATAAGATAGGACGCTTCCGTTCACTGATATTGATCATATTCCTAACCGCTATGGGCATAGTGTTTGCTATTTTTGCCCATGATCTCGCATTCTTGGTTTGCATAGGGTTGATAGGTTTCGCATTTGGGGGTGTTTCCGGAGTCTATGCTACGATAACTGCCGATCATTTCGGTACTCAGAACATGGGTGTGAATTATGGTATAGTCTCCCTGGCTCTGGGAGCTTCTTCATTGGTGTTCACCATCGTGAACAATATGCTGTCCGGTTCCGGAGATTATACTCTCTCCTTTATGATAGCCGCTATGACCTGTGTGGTATCTTTGATCCTGGTGTTGTTGTTGAGGAAGGAAACGGGGGATCAACCGACAACTCAATGAATTTTCAAAGTTCCTCTCATATCCATTTTTATTAATGGTCATCGGGTCCTAGTTGTGCATGACGGCTCGTTTTACAGAACGGGGGTCCATCGTACATAGTTTTATTTTTAGGTATTCATCAGTGTATTATTAACGCGTACAATATATGTACATTATTTGGAAATATTCTGAATTTAGTTAGACAAATGTCTAATGTAACAATCTTTTAATAGTAAAATGTACTATTGCGCAACATGAGCTTTCTGTTTGACAAGCCATTGATAGTACGTATATTGGAGGCGATTCTAGCTCTGGCTGGTGTTTTCACATTGTACGTTGCCATCATCAACACTTCGGACATGGCGTTCGCCTTGGTGACCGGAGTCATAGGTGTAGTCTGTATAGTGTGCGGAACGCTGATACACCTAAGGAAATGGTACGCTTGGCATTTCACGTTGGCATTTTTAGCATGCGCGGCAGCATATCTGGTCATATCTTTTGCGGAGACTATGGATATGATGTGGCTCATGTTGCTGTTCTTGGATGTACTGATCATGTTCTCATGGGTGGTCAGGTTCACCAGACAGTATTTCGATGCCACGGCCTAAATTTCTTACCATAAATTTTTTGTTTTATCACAAATTTCAATATTACGTCATTTTTAAGTTTAAATGATTGTTAAAACAATTAATCATTAGACATTTGTCTAATTTATAGAAACAGTTATATACAAAAATTGCGTGACTAAATTTGGTGACATTAAGTGTTAGCACCATACGGATATCAATTATTGAGCTCGGCGGACGTCGTCTATAGTGCGACGGATACCATCTGGCTCTTAGTATCGGCCGCATTGGTTCTGTTCATGCAGGCAGGATTCGCGATGGTCGAGTCTGGATTTACCAGATCCAAGAATGCTGGTAATATAATTATGAAGAATACGCTGGACATGGCGTTTGCCACGATAGTGTATATCGCGATTGGTTGTAGTTTTGCATATGGGGCCGATTATGGAGGCTTCATAGGTATACCGGATTTCTTCCTATCTCATACCGATCTGTCTAACGGATACACATCTGGGGCGTACATTTTGTTCCAGTTGGTGTTCGCAGGGGCAACCGCTACCATTGTCTCGGGAGGTATGGCGGAACGTACGAAGTTCAATTCGTACATCATATACTCGATCACGATGTGTGCATTCGTCTATCCTGTCGTGTGCCACTGGGTGTGGAGCGGTGACGGATGGCTCTATCAGTTGGGCTACGTGGATTTCGCGGGATCCACTGTTGTTCACATGATGGGAGGTATAACGGCACTCCTCGGAGCATACTTCCTCGGCCCCCGTATCGGGAAGTATGACAAGGACGGGAACCCCCGTGCGATGCCGGGACACAATCTGACGATCGCCGCACTCGGTGTGTTCATCCTTTGGTTCGCATGGTTCGGATTCAACGGAGGTTCATCCCTCGGTGTTTCGACATACGATTTGGGTACCCTTGCATCAGAGGTTCTCATAATCACATGTCTGGCCGCGGCAGCCGGTATAATCGGTGCCATGGTGACAACCTGGGTCAGATATGGATACCCTGATGTTTCTTTCACACTCAACGGATGTCTTGCAGGATTGGTTGCAATCTGTGCTGGTGCCGGAGCTGTAGATTACTACGGTGCCATAATAATAGGTATACTGGCAGGTGTTCTCGTTGTCTTCGCCGCAGAGTTTGTGGAGAAGAAGATGAAGATCGATGATCCTGTTGGTGCATTCGCTGTTCACGGTGCATGCGGTCTCTTCGGAGCACTCATGGTCGGATTCATTGCCGATCCAGATTGTCCTGCAGGTGTTTCCGGTCTCTTCTACGGGGGCGGAGTGGAACTATTGGGCATACAGTTGGTCGGAATAGCTGCAATCGCTATATGGACAATAGCATGCATGGGTGTGGTGTTCTTTGTCTTGAAGCACACGATAGGACTCCGTGTAACCGAGGAAGAGGAACTTTCAGGTCTCGATCTCACAGAGCACGGATTAGCTAACGCATACTCGGGTCTGATCCCAGATCTCCACATAATCCACAGCGAGAAGGAACTCGGCATGGATGTCCAGCCTATGGCACCCGCTCAGGCGCCCGGTATATCCATATCTGATTACACTTCACCCCAGGATTCCGGTCTCAAGAAGGTCGTCATAATAACCGGCCGTGAGAAGTTGGGAATGCTCAAGGAGAAGATGGATGCAGTCGGTGTTACCGGTATGACGATAACATATGTTGAGGGCTATGGTGCTCAGAAGGGTAAGACCACAATCTACCGTGGTGTTGAGATGGAAAGTACCCTGCTGCCTAAGCTGAAGGCTGAGACTGTCATAGGGGATATACCTCTGGACAAGGTTGTCAATGCAGCAAAGGAAGCGATATACACCGGATCCATCGGAGATGGTAAGATCTTCATCTACAACGTGGAGAACGCGATAAGAGTGAGAACCGGAGAGGTGGGAAAGGCAGCGGTGAACAACGAACAGTGACTGACCAACACACTTTCCGAAGGTTAACTCCAATTTGGTTCGGTCGAAACCCTTTCCAAATCCCTTTCAAACTTTTTAAAAATGATTAAGGATGTGTTAGATTGTTCGTATCAGTATCTGATTTCAGGTCGAATATGCTTTACTATCTGGAGATTTCATCCAAAGAGGATGTCATGGTCACCAGACACAACAAGATCGTGGCCACGGTCACAAACACCGAGGATTCTCTCAAAGCTGCAGTGGATTCCCTTCGCGGTATATTTCCGGTTGGTAGCGACCCAGAGAGACTGAGGATGAGCAGATGAGGATGCTGGTAGATGTTGACATAATAACAGCGCTTTTATTCGATCATCCGGAGGACAGGATAGAGATTGACGCTCTTTCCGATATCATGTCGGACATGAAGATAGAGAGGTTTTGCACTGTTTCCTGCATAGAGCACGTGATATGTGTTGCAAGGGACATATCAGGATCTGATGAGTTCGCAAGGGCGGTAATAACCAGACTTATGAGATTGGTTGTGCCTCTGGATGTTCAGATGGATGATGTGATGGCGGCCATGGATTCGGATATGTCCGAGATGGATAAGGCGATATCTGCATTATCTGCCATGCGTAATGGCGTTGATTTGATATTGACAGGAAATCCTGAGGCCTTTTCAGGGTCCCCAGTCAAGGTGTCCCTTCCCTCAGAATTCTCATCATGAATTCTATGGGGAACATCTAAACCCATTTACTGAGTATTTGATTATTCGGAGTAGTCTTGAGATTTTGTTCCTGATATCCTGTTTGAAGCTTGGAATGTTCATGTATCTGAAGAATTTTATATGGTCTGTTGTGTTAGGATTACCGATTGTATTTTCGATTAATTGTATATAAAATGTCAATCATACACCTTTTGGATGGAGAATACGGTACGTCTGAATAAAAATCCAGGTGCTAGGTGGAAACTGGTCTGGAAATGTGTAGTCGTCGGTGTGGTAGGCGGGTTGGTGGCCTCTCTTTATCGCATAGGTATTGATGGCGGTACGGATTTCGCAGTATCCACTTATTCTTTCATCAAGGACAATCCAATATACATTCCCGTTTGGATAATCATATCTTTGATCGCAGGGTATGTGATATACCGCATAGTCAAGTGGGAGCCGTATTGCTCAGGTAGCGGTGTACCTCAGGTCAAGGGCAATGTTATGCTTGGGATCAAGATGGATGGTCTCAGGATCTTGGCCTCACGTTTCTCCGGTGGTATCCTGGCAAGTCTTTTTGGTTTGTCTGTAGGTAGAGAGGGTCCTTCAATCCATGTATCCGCGGCTGCTGCCAAAGAGGTTTCGGATGTACTGGGTAAAGATGAACTCGAGAGAAGGCTCCTTATAACAAGTGGTGCTGCAGCAGGTCTCTCCGCAGCGTTCAACGCTCCCATATCTGGGATGATATTCGCTTTAGAAGAGATACACCACAGTTTCTCTGAACATGTTCTTCTGGCCGGTATTGCAGCATCATTATCGGCGGACATAGTATCCAGTTACATATTTGGTATGACTCCGGTTCTGGATTTCATGGATGTTCCGGAGATAGAGTTGGGAGTCTACTGGTGGTTCGTTCCTGTCAGTATAGCAGCGGGTGCGCTGGGATGGTTGATGAATACAACGTTCTTGCAGATGCAGGCCCTGTTCAATAAGATGCCGATGTGGCTGAGCATATCAATCGCTCTGATGATCGCTCTTCCGATAGGCATGTACCTGCCGGATGCATTGGGAAGCGGAGAGGGACTCGTGGGAATAGCGGAAAGAGCTGAAGTTAGCATAGGGATGATACTGGTCCTTCTGGTGGTCAAGATAGTGTTCAGCGGTACGAGTTTCGGTAGCGGTGTACCTGGAGGCATATTTATGCCAATCTTGGCGGTAGGTGCTTTGGGAGGTTCCGCTATAGGGATGGTGATGGTACAGTTCGGCATGCCGTCCAGTTATGTATGCAATTGTGCAGCCTACTGTATGGCGGGCACTCTTGCATCTTCATTGAGGGCACCGGTGACCGCTATAATGTTGGTCACCGAGATGACAGCGACACTGGTACATCTGCTTCCAGTGGCTGTGTGTGTTCTCATAGCATATGTGGTCTCGGGTATGATGGGATCAAGGCCAATATACGACATATTATTGGAGAATTATTTGGAGAAGAACCCCGATGCGTTGGATAACGCAGGGGAACCTCTTTCGAAGCTCATGTGTGAAGTATGAACATTTGAAATTTTAATTGAAGTCGGATCAACAGTAGTCGTGAATAAAAACCACGAGTTCACGTGATAAGAATGGTAATGGCGCCGAGAGGGAGATTTGAACTCCCGAGGGAAAGATTCCCACGAGCTTTCCAGGCTCGCGCCTTACCGGGCTGGACTATCTCGGCTCGTTTCACCGTTAACTGCTTCACGTTTATAAGTCTTTGTGGAATTCGGCTATCCAGAACCCAGGATGTGCCATTTTTAGGATTTTTAGATTCTAATTTTTTTGATTTCAGTTTGGTTGTATGATACGGTATTTTTAAGTCAGTTGGATGTATTAACGGGGGTGATACAATGTCGTCTACTGGCCGTGTACTGTTTCCGTTCGTATCCATAGTGGGACAGGAAGAGATGAAGAGGGCCCTGTTGTTGAATATAATTGACCCCAGTATAGGTGGGGTTCTGGTAAAGGGGGAGAAGGGTACTGCAAAGTCGACGACCATAAGGTCCCTGTCACAGATACTTCCAGATGTGGAGTATGTGAGAGGGTGTCCTTTTCACTGCGATCCGACCCGTCCGGAGAGGATGTGCAAGGATTGTCTGGAGAAGTATCATTCAGGAAATATCGATTCCGATGTCATGCCTATGCGCGTTGTGGAACTTCCTCTGAGTGCTACCGAGGATCGTGTAGCGGGTACTCTGGATTTGGAGAAGGTTCTCCAGACAGGTAAGAAGAAATTCGAACCTGGTGTTCTTGCACAGGCGAACAGGAATCTGCTGTATGTCGATGAAGTGAATCTTCTGGAGGATCATATCGTCGATCTCCTACTCGATTCTGCAGCAATGGGTGTCAATTATGTTGAGAGAGAGGGTGTATCCTTCTCGCATCCATCGAGATTCGTACTCGTGGGATCAATGAATCCAGAAGAGGGAGATCTTAGGCCACAGTTGTTGGACAGGTTCGGACTGTGCACGGAGATCAAGGGCGAGAGGTCCGTGGATTATAGGGCGGAGGTTGTCATGCGCAGGCTAGATTTCGATTCGGATCCGGCAGGATTCACCGATAGATACCGTGAGGAGACCGAACAGCTACGCAACCGTGTGAAGGGCGCCATAGCAGCCCTATCCAGTGTGAAGGTCGAAAGGGACATGGTCGTTGCGGCATCCGAGATCGCTATGTATTTCGATATGGAAGGTCACAGGGCAGACATAACCTTGGTCAGGGCTGCAAGGGCAAATGTTGCGTTCGAAGGAAGAGATTCCATAACGAAGGAGGATCTTGCGGTTGTGGCACCGATGGTCTTGAGTCATCGTATAAAGAAGAAACCTTTCGAAGACACCAAATTCGACAAGGGAGAATTAGAGGAATGTCTGAGCAAGTTATGAAGGCGGATCTTCCTTTCTCATCCATTGTCGGTATGGATTCTGCAAAGAAGGCGCTGGTTTGTTCTGCAGTGGATGATGACATAAAGGGTGTTATCATAAGGGGCCCCTCTGGTACGGCAAAGAGTGTGCTGGTCAGGGCGTTTTCACATCTTGTCCCCGATAAGGTCATGGTAGAGGTTCCTCAGAATATATCCGACGAACAGTTGTTCGGAGGTCTCGATCTGGAAACGGCTGTGAAGGAAGGCCGTTCAGTGGTTCTGGGAGGATTGCTTCAGAGAGCCGACCGCAATATACTATACATAGACAATGTGAATCTCTTTGAAGACAAAGTTATAGCGAATCTGATGGAATGTGTGATGTCTGGAGAGGTAATCCTAGAAAGGGAAGGGATTTCTGCCAGATACCCCCTACGTACGACTGTCATAGCAACAATGGATCCTGCTGAGAAAGAGATGCCTGGGACGGTATTGGACAGGTTCGACATGTGTGTGAGTGTGATCCCCGATAAGAATGTGAATGTGAGGTCGGACATAACGGACATGGAGCTGGCTTTCGATGAGGACAGAACGGGATTCATAGCTCTTCATGGTACTGATGATAGTATTGTTATGAAGTCCATCAAAGAAGCCCGTAAACTGCTTCCTGGTGTGAAACTCACGAAAGAGGACTATGTGCAGATAGCACAGATATGCGATGACCTCTATGTGATCGGCCATCGTGGGGATATTGCTGTGGCCAGGGTATCGAGGGCATTAGCCGCTATGGATGGCAGGAAGGCCGTGGTGGAGGCGGATATACGTGAGGCTTCCGTGATGTGTCTGATCCACAGGGCGACTATGAAGGGTGAGGATGCTGAGGATATTCCATCGGATGAGCTTGATGATGATCAAGAGGATGATGTAGATGTCATGGAACTTGTCGAGACTGATGTGGATGTGGACGATATAGACGAGGAAACGATCGTGGTCAAGGATTTCGAAAACATTTCCGACAAGGTCGTTGCTGAACCACAGAGCATCAGTCAGGAGATAATGGGGGAGATCGATAATATAATCGAATTCGAGGCAATCCGTCTCCATGAGATGGTCGGCATCAAGAACAAGAGGGAGGATGTGTCCATAAAGAGGAATTCGGGTAGATACCATGGTTCCAGGATACCGGCCGGTAAGACTACGGATCCAGCGTTCGATGCAACTGTACGCGCTGCTGCCCCTTATCAGAAATCCAGGCCCTCGAAAGGATTGAGTCTCGTTATAGAACCAGGTGACATACGTGAGAAGATAAGGTTGAAACGTGACTCATGTTCTTTCCTGTTTATGGTAGATGTCAGCGGATCTCTCGTCGTCGGAAGTATGATGCAGATGGTCCAGGGGGCCATAAGGTCCATGCTTATGGATAATTATGTCAAGAGGGATAAGGTGGCCCTTATGACATTCAGGGCCGATAAGGTCGACCTGGCGGTTCCGTTCACTCGTTCTGTCGAATCAATATGTGACACATTGGAGAACACACCTACCGGTGATGCAACGCCGTTGAACCAGGCGCTTCTGGCAGCCAGGGATTATCTTGTGAACTATCAGAGGAAGCATCCAGATGAGAGGTGTTATGTTGTTCTGATAACCGATGCACAGGGTAATGTTCCCGCTGTACCTGGGAAGGAGCCGCTCTCCGAGTTGAAGAAGATAGTACAGATCATGGATCTGCCCAACACCGAATGGGCTATAATCGATTCCAGTGATGGCTTGACGCCTAAGAAGGAGGCTGTAAGATTGGCCAGATGGCTAAATGCCAAATACTTCAAACTAGGGGATCTCGGTATGAAGTGATCAGACGTTCCAGTCTATATCCCTTCTGAAGTCCGATAGATGTCTCCGGATGTTACGGGAGTTTTCTACCACATCCTTGTCTACATAGACACACCTCACATCCTCTTTCCCATCGGCTTCACTTATTGTGTCGCCAAGGGGGCCGATCAGTCTGGAATGGCCGAACATCTCGGTTTTGCCGTACTTCCCTATGTTATTGATGAATATGGTGTAATTCACATTCTCCAATGATCTTGCTGGGGCTATCTTCTCGAAGTACTCCCGGGACGGCTCAGCAGATGCTGATGCACAGATGTTCACATCCACTCCGTTCAAGGCGTAGAATCTGAATATTTCCGGGAAAAATATGTCGTAGCATATAGAGAGTCCGAATTTCATGTTCTTGAATTCGGCTATAGCAGGTCTGCACCCCTGTTCGAAGGCATCTTCAGAGTATATCCCGAATTTTGCCAGGTAGAGTTTGTCGTACCTTGTTCTCTTGTTCTGTGTTATGAAGTAGAGTGAGTTCCTTATGGAATCCTCCATGTATGAGGGCGCACCGATCGCTATGGCTATGTCGTTCTCACAACACGCGAGGGTCATGCGGTCCAGAGCCACATCCACCTCGTCCTTCAAGAATCTGTAATCGGCACCGTATCCCGTTATGTAGAGTTCCGGAAAAACATAAACGTCTGCCGAGGTGTTATTGAGAATGTTCATAACTGCATCCAGGTTTGTTCCTACATCTCCGGTGTTCGATCTCATCTGGCATAAGGCGATTCTCAGTCCCATGAATTCTGTTAACTGTTGGGCGATATTATTTGTTTTGGACTTATCGTTCTTCTTGTCAGAGATAAATGCCTGGACGAATCAGACATGTTTTTCTATGCTCAGTCTGATACAGGGTCATGACAGGCATCGAGTTGCACAGAATGACCGACGGGGACGCGGAGACACTTGTCGGATTCATCAGAGATACGATCAAGAGGACTGGTTGTGATGGTGTAGTCGTGGGTTTGAGCGGAGGTATAGATTCTGCGACCGTGACCAAACTCTGTGTGGATGCTCTGGGTGCCGATAAGGTCCTTAATGTCTTCATGCCCACATTGGTCACTTCCCCTGATGATTACAAGGACACGACGGATCTAAGCAGTATGTGGGGTACGACGTACAAGATTGTCGATATACAGCCTGCCGTTGATGCTTTCACTGCAATGTTGTTCTCCAAGGACGAGTCACCTTTGGAGGGGGGAAACATATCCGCTAGGTGCAGGATGACCGTGCTGTATAATCTGGCAAAGAAGAGGAACAGTCTTGTCGTCGGCACTTCCAACAAGAGTGAGTTGCTCATGGGCTATTTCACCAAATTCGGTGACGGTGCTGCAGACATGGTACCGATGATAGATCTATACAAAACCCAGGTCTGGGAGTTGGCATCCGTCATAGGTGTGCCGCAGAACATAATCGATAAGGTTCCAACAGCCGGGTTGTGGGAAGGACAGACGGATGAGATCGAGATGGGGATATCATACCATGATCTGGATCTGGTGCTGAACGGTATATCTGCATCTATGAGTGATGATGAGATATCCGATATCGTCGAAGTTCCATTGGATAAGGTTCGGGAGATAAGGAACAGGATGTCGGATATGGAGCACAAGAGGATGCAGGCATATTGTCTTGAGAAGACCTTCAATGTTTGATTAAATGTAAGGGGTTTTGGTCGATTTCAACAGTTGCAAACTGCTTTGTCGTTCACATAAAGTTCTTTCGCGGAGAATATCATCCAGGAAACCAGCAGTCCGATGATCAGACCGAATATCGAGAAGAAACACAATACAGCACCTAATACACAGGTTATGTATGCGATCTTCCATGACGTGCGCTTCCAAGTACATATCAGGCTTATGAGGACCATAAATCCGCTGGCCGTGAGTATGACTCCGGCGTAGCGTACGTAATCAGTCAGTTGATCCAGGGTAATGTTGTGGTCTATCAGCCACTGGGACATGGATTGATCGTTCCAAATCGCCGTTGCCATGGAGCTGGCATCTATCGCGTGATATATTCCTATGATGATGGCGGGTACAGAGTATATCGCAAGAAGGAAGACCAACCAATTCATCCTGGATTCGTTGATCGCCTTCTGGAACTGCTTTATATCTTCTTCCTGTTTCTTTGCGGCATCACGTCCTTCGACGGGTTTACCGCATTTCATACAGAATTGTGCATCATCCGATAACTTACTACCGCATTGAGTGCAGAATTGTTCAGACATCGTCGGAATATGTGTGTGTTCACCTTTAAAGGTTATTGTGATGTCTAGCCAGACCGTATTTAGGTATATTCAAAGTGTACGAAATCTTTATTAACGACCTATGTATGGTGGGTTCACAGCTCCTGTAGTGTAGCGGCCAATCATGAAGCCCTCTCGAGGCTTCGACACGGGTTCAAATCCCGTCGGGAGCACTGAAATCGCCTTCTTTTTCGATTGACTTCTCGCATGTCTGGCTGGTCTCAAATTCCTCCTCGTAGAGGGCCCTCACCCTGTCCGAGGATATCTTCTTACTACGGCGACCGTAGTAGCGTTCGGTTGTGCGTGTCGAGGAATGGCCGAGATTGACCGAAACGTCCTCTATCTCGAGGCGGTCCGCTAAATATTGACCGCACGTCCTGCGACATGTATGAATATCGAGGGAGCTCTCTGTGGATTTCGCAGATATAAAGAAAAGAAAAAGTTTAATCAAAGTCTGTATCAGACTGTTTTTATTGCTGTCCAATTATTTTTCATACCTATGTAGGATATTACCAATATCATTGCAGATCCGAAGAAAATCAAACTGGTATATTCAGTACAATCTCCATAATACAGAACAAAAGCCCAGACGATTGATGCTATGGAGACAGTAAATGTATTCTTCAAAGGAACATTCTTCCCATAACGTACGCCCAATCCGGAAAATAACATAACGAATCCGATGAAGATAGTAACGATACTTATGAACTGATAATTTTCTATCGAACCGTCATTGAACATCAGGAATCCTTGGCATATCAATATCATTCCGATTATAAGCGACATGAAGAAGACAAATGGGATGAACAGGGTTACTGGTCTATTATCCATATCATTCCTCAGTTTCTTTTCCAAATATCTATGAGCGATTGACTGTTGTTTATGAGTTCATATGCGCCAAATAAATATCAATTCTTTAAATTTTTCTTATGAACCTCTACATATCCAGCCCACACCAATATCGATAGCACACCTGTCAATATGACTACAGATGAATATGAATTAGCAGAATTCCAACCATTAATCACCCAATCAAAAATAAACGATGCCGTAACCACTACAAAACAAACCGACACTATGATACATAAATATATTATTTTTTTCGATTGCATCATTTCACCAGTTTCTTATCCATTTACAACCATACCTACACCATCGATGACTGCTGTAGCGCCTCCGACGATTGTAGTAACTCCTACAACTTTTGTAATCATTGTGGGCTCCGGTGTTAATAGAAGTAAACCTCCACTCACTACACTGCCTGCTCCTGCAACTACAGTACCAATGCCAATCACTATGTGCTTATTTCTATTCCACCATGAACTGAATCCAGCGCCATCATATTCCATCTCGTCGGCAGTCAGTTCCACATAGTTCCTCGGCATCACCAATTCATAAGAATTCACACACGTACTCATATTCTATAGTCTTCTGTATAACAATTTTTTAACTGCATACAAAACAATATGATGTTATATGGTATTAATAAATTACTTTTCATGACATACTCAGGTTCTAGAGTAGCTGGATAAATCAGAATCCACATACCTTATAGTTAAATCGATAATAATTTCCATAAAAGGAAAATGATTTGATTGAAGTTTAGTAGATATACGGGTCCCCGTCATGGACTCTGTCAAAATCAACATTCATCAAAATCGAAAGAGGTTCAATATCTTCACGATGCCACGTAAATATATTTTCAAATCTTTCAGATAAAGAACCCATGTTATGGTAGATTATTTCGAAATTACAATATGTTATAACAGTAACCTTGAACACATTTTCACAAATTATCGAAAGATTCACCTTATATCTTACGTTTTTAGAATCGTTTATTTCTTTAATAGATTTAGAATAATCTGTCATATCTACCTTTAAGACTTTAGTATTCTGTGGACCAATTAGACCAATCGAATAGACTTTTGAATCATCTGCATTAGGAGAATCATCAGTAATACAAAAAAATTCAAAAGAATATTGCAATCTAATGCAACATATTCTGTATTATTTCTCAAAGATATAACCAACATTAGATCATTCGGATCTGTATTAACGCCCACTATTTCAGGAATTAAAATAGGCATAGAACCAGACCTGAATTGTTTATCCATTAGAGCATATTGTTTTTTAGAATTTCTAAATTGGCTATAAATAAACCATGCATAAACAACATTAACAACAAGGCTCGTAAGCATCATCAGATCTTCAGCACGTTCATTGGAGAGAAGATCTTTCCAAAAAACTGAAAGAATCAACAAATCAATGATCGTCAAAAGAATTAATAAAATTACAGATATGGCTGGTTTATCTATTTTTTTATAAAAATCACTCCCAACCATGTAATACCAACAATCAGTCATTATATGTATCTATTTAAAAAACTTTAATCAGGAATAACTGAATGTGTCCCACGAAAAAATATATTTTCTTTTTTCATTGCCTACAGTAATCTCGGGTTGACCGTAAATGTTTGATATTGTATATTGCTGAGAATCTATCATCATATGTATATCATTTCTATTGCGGATATGTGGTTTAAGATCAACAATAACTTCATCGATTGTTGCAAAAGATCCTATGGTTTCTCTCTCCCCTACGCTAAACAATGAAGGACGATTAATTTCCTTCAAAAATTCTGTCGAATTTTCATGACGAAAATACGTATAATCGCCTACGGATACATAATCTACTTTGTTTTTATCTAATCGGACCATAATTCAGTATCCAAACACATATTTAAAAAGAAATACGTTAACGTGTTCAAATCGAAGTGATTGCTTGGATGCAAAATTAAAAAACATAAAGTCAATAACCATTCTTGAATTGGTAATGGTGGTCATTCTAATCATTGCTACATACGTACTTTATGATAATGGATCATGGAAAAAATGTTTGTTAGGTCTGTATTTTATATTCATGCTTCCGGTTACTAAAATAGTAGGAAAAATAGACAAGAAATCATACAAAATGATCATAGTTGGCGGATCAATAATCGTTTATCTGGCATTGGCGATTTGGATATTTTGGGGATGAACCAGTATTTTCTAATTCATCCTTAAAATTCTCTGAAATTTCTGTTCATCCTGTGAACAGGATCCTGACAATCGCATGACCTGGAATGTCTGGGGATCCTGTTCTTTTTTGTTGCATTGTCGCTGCTAACGTTCTTATCGCCATCGCTGTCGTTGTCTCCGCGCATGCGGGGAGCCATTATGATCTTGTCCGATTTCAGATAGAACTCCAACTTGTTGTATTCTATGAGGCCCGCGGACATGTCCGCTGCCAAAAGATCCTGCTCCATCTCCCTGACGTATTCCTTCACGTCGTCGTAGTCCTTCGGACGCACGAAGACCTGGGTACGGTCCACGTATGTGACGAACTCGCAATCATCCTGAAGATATTCAAGAGGAGCTCCGCAGGTTTTACAACGTTTGATACGGTCGAGTTTGATCACATCGATACGGCGCATGCCGTTCTCGTTGTGCTTGGAACCGTTGGCGAAGTCTCCGAAATAACGGAAGGACTTCATTTGCCTGGAAGGACGGCCGTCCTTGTAGACGGCTGTCGGGAGACCTACGTGTGACAGAATGTAACCGATCGTACCGGAGAGGGAGAGCCTCTCCGATTCTGGTTTTATCTCCTTTATCAGCCAGCCGTTATCTGTGTAGGATCTGGATATCTCCTTCCAGTCGAGGTATCCCCATCCGACTATGTGGAAATGGGGACCCGAACGCCAGACGAATGAAGGAGCGTCGGTGCCGTCCCCGAAGAGGTCGTTCTTGTTGCGTCTCCACGGGTGGCATGCTATAAGGCCGGCCTGTACTCCGAGGGACGATATCAGGGATATCGCCCGGTCGTACATCTCGTCGAGGCCCTGTTTCGTCGTTATCATGCTCTTGGCCCAGTCCTGTGGCGGACTCACCACGGCATGGATCCAATGACGTTCAGTGTTCAGTTGCATGGAGCCCCAGGCCTCCATGAGCTCCTCGGATTCCCTCGCCTTCCTGGTGGCCCAGAACCAACCGCAGAACGGACAGCCGGGACGGGAACAATGGAGGGCACCAGTCACATTGTATTCTTAGTATACGACATTATTGAATGTCCATGGTTGATCAAGATATAGAATTATTTTGAACGAGAATTCTTAAAAATAAAATAAGGGTGGTGGTCTTTTGGTTTTACCAAGGTTTTTTCTGATACTGACATACGTATTCGTTGTACTGTCTGGCAAGCTGATAAGCATCATACATTCCGTAGATCCATACTACCAATGCTATGATTCCCAGGAAGAATGTGAGCGCAAAGAGTACGGATCCGACAATAAAGGCTATTAAGAAACCGAAGCCTCTAATGATTTTTCCGACATACATCTGGCCCAAACCACATATGAAAAATGATAGTATCACGGCGATGCCTTCGCTTTTATCATTGATCACAAATTGAGCATTGCATTGTTCTTTTTGCGGCGAGGTTTTGCTAGTATCGAAACCGCATACGGGACAGTATTTTTCATCTGTTATTTCATTACCACAATTCGGACAAAATATGATTTCACCCCATTGCGCATGGAGGAATATGTTGATAACTGTATCCTTGACTTGATATGTTTGAAACCGGCCGTCTTTTAAGGATGAGTTATATGATTGGGAATTTAAGTCATGTTGTCATAGATTATCCATTCGTTTTATTAACACACAACGCGTCTTGTCTTGCGGGTGAATCGATCATGGGTAAATTCGAAATAAAGTCGTCCGCCGATGGTGGTTACATGTTCAACCTCAAAGCCAACAACGGACAGGTGATATGCACATCGCAGGTGTATTCCTCTCTGGATGCATGCAAGAAGGGTACGGACAGCATCAAAAGATTCTGTATGTCTGAGATAGAGGATCAAACATCGGCGAGTCCCGATGTGAAGAAGAATCCTAAGTATGAGGTGTATCTCGATAAGGCAAGTGAGTTCAGATTCAGGCTCAAGGCGAGTAACGGTGAGATTATAGCCGCTTCGCAGGGATATAACAACAAATCATCATGCATGAACGGCATCGAGAGCATTCAAGTCAATGCTCCGGATGCGGAAGTAGTTGTTTTAGAAGAATAAGTGGGGAGAGGGGATACCTCTCCCTCCTGAACCATCAACAGATATTATGTGATCCTGAAAGATGGGTTCGGATTCATGATGAATCATGTACTGAGGTCTTTCAGTGTAGACGATCACCATGGTTTCTTGTGGTATTGATATACATATTGATTGTATTCTTTGGCAAGCTGATATGCATCATACATGCTATAGATCCAGATAATAAGGCCAACTATTCCGAAGACGAATGTGATTATCAATGCTCCAATACTTATGTCAACGGATCCGTTTGCAACAGCGCCCATCAAAACAACGGTTGCGATTCCACCCAATGCGAATCCCGACAACATGAAACCGAATCCTCTCAGGATTTTTCCAACATATATTTGTCCCAGACCACATATGAAGAATGAAAGTATCACTGCTATACCTTCTCCCTTATCGTTAACAGTGTATAGGGCTCCACATTGTTGATTTTGAGATTGGTTGTTATTTTTCAGATCATTGCCACAGAAAGGACAAAAGTTCTCATTATTCACTTCTTTACCACAAACAGGACAAAACATCTGTTTACCTTCCTTTCTCCACACTGTTCCACACAATTATAATCGTATCTCCTGATTGAAGCCTTGTAGCTGTGTATGAAACGATTTCAAACTTATAGTTTCATTATGAAAGTAACTTTTGTTTATATACTAATATGTGGCTATAGGACGCATGACCAAAGGTATCCTCGGCATAGTAGCCTGTCCTATGCTGGAGAATGAGCTTATTTATTCTCTTAAGGCGGATGAGGGTGTTGACAATATCTACGTCGTGGATACTGAGCATTGCGGCAGTCTTAGGAAAAAGTTGGATTTTAACGGTTTGGCTTACAGGATGGTAGGTTTCGATGATTTCCTTTCAGATAATCTTGTGATAGACAGATTGAAGTTCAGTATTGTTATCTACATGAACGATCTCGGGTTACACGCCGAACCGAAGGATCTGAAGGCCTTCGTTGAAGAAGAAATAGAGTCCATTCAGTCACATGTGGATGTGCTCGGAATCTATTACGGTCTATGCGGTAATTACGGCTGGGACCTTACCTCTTGGTGCAAGGAAAAGGGGTTCTGTCCAACAGAGGTTTTCCGTGATGATCAAGGGCATGTATGCGATGACTGTGTAGGGGTCTGTGTTGGAGGGGGTCCCAGATACTTTGAGCTCGAGAAGACCTACACAGGCATGCTTTATGTAACTCCTACCATAGCTTCCAACTGGAGGGATTTTCTTTCTGCAAGCGATATAATGAAGGGGATAGACTCCATGAACAGGATAGAGTCGTTGAGGGAGTTTAATATCAAGACGCCTGATGATTACATGAGGTGGATGTTCAAGATGTGCGGATACCAGAACATCCTGCAGATCGATAATGGTCTGGAAGACAGGTCGGTTTTCGATAGGTATACTGACGAGATGTCGACGAATCTGGATCTTGAAGTACTACAAGCAGAATCGGGCTGGGCCACCATCCAACCTGCGGAGGATCTGTATGCCGCATGCAAGAGGGATCTTGATGGACTTTGAAGAAAATAAATGGTTTTTGATCATGTAAATTTATTAAAAAATACCATAAAGTTATTAATAGGATAAACTATCGGTTTGTTAAGGAAGGTTGTGTTGATGGCTGTTGTAAGCGTTTCCCTGACCAATGAGAACATACAGGCGTTGGATGAGATCCAGAAGGCATTTGGATTGGCAGGCAGAAGTGAGGCCGTCCGTACTGCTATAAATGCCGCCAAGATAGAGATCCAGGATCTGAAGGATCTGAAGGGGACCATTGAAGGCGTACTCATAATAGTCAGAAGGGATCATGCAGATCCTTGGATGAGCATAATACAGGCCAGGTATGTTTCGGACATAAAGACACAGTTGCATTCCCATCTCAGAGATAATAAATGTCTTGAAGTGATGGTCATATCCAGCGATTCTGATAGGCTGTCTGATATGCTCATGGAGATACATGCTCAGGGAAAGGCCGATTATGTCAGATTCGTTCGCAGCTGAATCTGCGGATGTCTAGCAAATTGTCATAAACATGCAGTCGTTTGCATTTTATTTTTATTAATTTAGCTCAGACCATGACTTTTAATAATGGTTAATCCATATCTAATACCAGGATGGGATTTGTATGGGTGGGAACTCATTTAGGAATAGCGGTAGCTTTGCAAAGGGCATACTGAAGAAGGTCATGGGTGCACCCCGTGCCTCTGTGTCCAACGCAACAAGCAGGACTGAGACGCCGACTTCCGAGGCAGCGTGCGGTATCAGGGAGGCTCCTGTTACTAATGTGGCATGTCCAGGAGTCAGTAGATTGAACAGGGAGGGTTTTTTGATATACAATCTCCCGGAAGAGAACGAAATATTCGTTTCAGGTTCTGATGAATCGTCGTTTTTCGACGAGGGTGAACCTATGGCATCTCCGGGCGTAGAGGTCGATGAGTCAGTTTCCCAGATAATCGAAGAAGAGGTCTGTTTCAAGCAGGCTGCTGACATGTTCTCTAATGCCATGCGTAGGAAGGAGGTGGGCGAAGTGGATTTCGATGAGGTTATAGTAAAGTCCTATTCGACACCTGCACCGCTGATGGTTATTGAGGGCGAACTCAAGATTCAGGACAATGCAGTTTCAGATATCCCGATATCCAAGCCGATGTTCGCTATGACAGGTTCGGTCGGGGTTGAAGAATCGAGAGCCGATGTCATAGTTTTCAAGGATGAGGAGGTTTCTGAGATAGTCGAGGGTTCATCCGATGCAGGAGTACCTATGGATGTGAAGGGCATCCGTGTCGAGGGTACTTCGAACATAAGTCCTGTTGAATCAGAGGAGGTATCCGAGGACATGTCCTCATACTCCGTTCCTTTGTCGGTGGAACCTGTGGCGACGTCTAAGGTCATGGAGGAGCCCATGGTTTCAGTCATTCCGGAGTCGGATGAGCCAGTTGTCGAGGAGGTCCAGATAGATTCACTGGATGAGAGTGTGCCAACGGTCGAGGTGCATGAGGTCAAGGATGTTGTTGGAGATATATTGAAGATGACCTTACCTGAGTTGGTCGATGCTGAATTGATGATGTCAGATCTCCCAGAAGATCGTGAGTCCTATATACCTGATGACGGCCTGGAGAGCTACGATGCAAGGTTCGACATCCGTGTCTCTGAATCCTCGAAGCCTGCAGGGTCCAGTTTCCACGGTGTCAGTACCATAGGTTCCTCACTCGGTTTCACGTTCTGATGCGGGATTTTGTGCTTTTAAACTACTTAAAGCAATACACTTTTTTGTTTTGCCATGTAAGTTTTTATAAGGGATAAATCGTTGACGAACCTCATGGATATCGGTTCTATCCTCATAATGCTCGTCGTCTTGCTGGTTCTTGCGCGTATCGGGTCGAGGATATTCTCAAGTTTGGGTACACCGGGACTTATCGGTGAGATAATCGTGGGTATCGTTATCGCGAACCTTACTATAGGCGATTGGTCACTGATGTCTGCTTTGGGCATAGATATGAACTCCAGTGATCCGAGTTTCAATTATGAGGTTCTGGAGATTTTTGCCGAGTTGGGTGTAATATTCCTTTTATTCTCTGTGGGTTTGGAAACCAAAGTCAGCGATCTCATGTCTGTTGGCAGGGCTGCAATATTGGTTGCAACATTAGGGGTGATAATTCCGTTTATATTGGGTTTCGCTCTGATTGAGGTCACAGGCGATGGGCTCCATGCTGCATTGTTTATGGCTGCTGCGATGGTTGCCACAAGTGTTGGTATAACCGCACGTGTCATCAAGGATATGAAGCTCATTGATACCAAGGAAGCCAGGATAATAATCGGTGCCGCTGTCATCGACGATATTCTCGGGATGATCGTTCTCGCAATAGTCATCGGTATGGCTTCATCTAGCAGTGGTGGAATCGATATTGTCAATGTCATATCGATCTCCGTGGTGGCTGTTGTATTTGTATTGTTAACTATCGGAGCAGCTAAGTTCCTAATTCCTAAGATATATGCATATTTCCAGGCCAGGTATGACAGGAAAGTGGAAAAGACCGGTGAAGCACAACCGGTTGTCAACAAGCTGATCCTGGCATTGGTAATCTGTTTGACATTTTCATGGTTGGCAGATATGATAGGTCTCGCAGCGATAATAGGAGCATTCCTCGGAGGTATGCTCATCGCGGATCATGCCTGGGAATGGGAGTTGGAGGTCAAGATAGAGTCTGTAATGACATTCTTCCTTTCGTTCTTCTTCTTGAACGTAGGTATGCAGATAGATCTTTCCCAGTGTGCCAATATAACAGTTGTGTGGCTTTCTGCAGTCGTCATTGTACTGGCTGTGGTGTCTAAGTATGTGGGTTGTGGTCTCGGTGCCAAGTTGGGAGACAAGTCGCTTGACAAGACCTCCATATCCATAATCGGTGTGGGTATGATCCCGAGGGGAGAGGTCGGCATAATAGTGGCGTCCTATGGTCTCACTCATGGCGTGCTGAGTGTTGAGCTGTATGCGGTAGTAATCGTAATGGCAGTTGCTACGACGATAATAGCTCCGCCATTGTTGTCGAAGGCATTCAGGAAGAAGTATCAGCCTGACTACACAATCACGCCTGATGACGTATAAACAATTTAAAAAATTACTTTTATTTTCACAATCTTCGATGATGGTCCTATTTATTCATCGAAGGTTGTTGAGGATTCACCACTTAAGATGGTAAATCCAAGGATAATATTGATTGTTCTCGATTAACGTAGAACGGTGATTCATTCAGTTCATCGGGAAGAATATCGTTGCCAGTATGACCACGATGGAGAATCCCAGAGCGAGTCCAATGACTGTTTTGGGGCTGATCCTGACACCTCTGTCATCCTCTGTGTCGAAGTATCTCATAAGTCCGGCGGATGACGCGAAAGAGTTGTCGTTTTTCTTAGACATCGTTCCTCTCGAATAATACGTCAATATAAAAATCTACCGTGTATCCGGAGGATTATAGGGGCGTTGTTGGCTCATTTAATATTATTAACCGAAAGAATCTTTTACGAAGGGTCTATATCGAGGTCGATTACAATGCACTGGGCTGACGTTATTGCGAAAGAGTTGACCGAAACATGTGAGCATCCGCTCATCGCCACGGGTATAAGTCCCACAGGTATAATCCATGTTGGGAGTTTGAGGGAGGCGATCACGGGTGAATCGGTCCGCAGTGCTGTCGAAGGACTCGGTAAGGATGCTAGGTTGATCTACTTGATAGATTCTTTCGATCCGCTCAGAAGATGTTATGACTTTCTTCCGAAGGAGTATGAGAAATACGTCGGTATGCCCATCTGCAGGATTCCTTGTCCGTGTGGAAAGCATGACAATTATGCTCATCATTTCGTGCAGCCATTCCTTGATGCAGTTGATTCGCTCGGTGTTAAGTGCGAGATAATATGGACACATGAATTGTATGAGCAAGGTAAGTTCGCAAAGGCGATTGATCTGACGTTCCAGAAGAGACAGCAGGTCATCCAGATATTGAACGAAGTTTCCGGTAAGGAAGCCAATCCGAATTATGCTCCTTACAATCCTCTGTGTGAGAAGTGCGGTTGTTTCGCCAGTCCTATCTTCGATACCTATGAGTATCCGTATGTGGAGTATCGGTGCAAATGCGGTCATCACGGAAAGGTTGACATAACCAAGGGTGAGGGGAAGCTCACATGGAGATGTGAGTGGCCTGCCAAATGGTTCATATTCGGAACATCCGCGGAACCATTCGGTAAGGATCACGCAGCAGCAGGCGGTTCTTACGATACAGGAAAGAGGATAGCGAGGGAGATTTTCGGCATAGAGCCTCCGTTGCCGATACCTTATGAGTTCGTCCAGTTGAAGGGCATAGGTCAGATGCATAAATCTCTAGGAAGTCCGGTTACTGGTATGGATGCTATAATGATGACTCCTCCAGAAGTTTTGAACTATCTGTTCTTGAGGGTGAATCCTAACAAGGCCATAGACTATGATTCCGGACTTGGGACATTAGATATGGCTGATGAGTACGATAGGATGGAACGCCTGTATTTCAACAGGGAGTTCACGGAAGCTGAGGACAATTCCGTGCGTGCATACGAGATAGCGCAGCATAACAACGTTCCGGAGCAGCTTCCTTTACAGATATCGTACAGGCATCTCGTCAATGTCGTCCAGATGACCGATGATTTCGACGGTGTCCTGAAGGTGCTCGGCCGCACAGAGGATATGTCGAAGGCCAGTGAGCTGGATTTGAAGAGAATCGAACGCAGGGTGGCTTGTGTTAGGTACTGGTTGAATGGTTTCGCTCCGGAAATGGTGAAGTTCAGTGTATGCAGTGCGGTTCCGGACGGTTTAGAACTAAATGCAGATCAAAAGAAACTATTCAGTGAACTCGCTACGAGTATGGCCGATTGTTCCTGGGATTCAAAGACCATAAACGACATGATAACGGCGGCAGGAAAATCCTCTCCGATGGGAACCAAGGGAGCTTTCAAGGCGGTTTACGCGGTACTCATAAACAAGTCTGCGGGGCCAAGGTTAGGGCCGTTCCTGGCGAGTATGGACAGAGCATTCGTAGTTGACAGGTTCACTCAGGCATCGTCCTGATAAATCATTTATTTAACCGCATGGCCCCCGTTTGGGGCGTGCTGGTTTCTCACAATATTCCCATATCTGTCAGCTTTTCAGGCAGGTATCTGTCTGTGACGTAATCGAGACCGTATTTTGCCAGAGCCTGCTGTTCAGATTTCTTTCCCATGCTCAGCATAGCCTGTATCTCGTTGATCCAGAATTCATCGGTGAATCTGGGATCCGAGAGCTCAGCGTTCAGAGCCCCTATGTCCTTGTCATTCAACTTATCTGTCGGCAGATCATAGTTGAGTATGTCTGACGGGGTTATGCCTATGAATTGGGCCGTCGGGGTTGCCAGATATTCGGATATGTGTGCGGTTTTTATTGCACCATAGGCTACAGATCCGTATATTCTGAATGACCATGGGTCACCATCGGTGAAAACCGTCACAGGTAGTCCCATCTCCTCATTGAGTTTCTTTATTATGCGCCTGGTACTTCTGGCGGGTTGACCACTGAGGTGGATAAGTATACAGTTGAATTTCTCAGGGAAACCGTTCTCGATAAGTCTGGCATACATACCACCAGTTTCTATGGCCATTACGAATTTGGAATCCTCGACACCTTTTATTTTGAAATTGCCGTCATCGACGTTGTAAGGTACTGCGAATCCAGTCTCGGCAACATCGTCCATGCAGTTTATGGTTTTGAGGCCCTTCTTGGTCATGGTCTCGAAATCGACATTACCGTAGACATGTGCACCGCTTTCTTCCGGACGCAGTTTGAAGTCTTCCCTCATGCATCCGGATATGACCTCCAGGTCTTCTGCTAACAGGTTGCTCTCATCCTGGGTGTGGAATTTAGCATTATGCCATCCTTCCGAGATGTAGTACATTTCCCTCAACGTCGATGAGTGTCCTTCGCGTATCATGTCATTTATGAAATCGGCGGTGTAGGCTGTTCTGAGCATCATCTGTGCGCCTTGTACTGTCTTAGCGCTGCGGCAGGTTTGGAGATCTCCGTATTTCCAGACACCATGTGTTGTGTCGAATTCTATGTTCTTCTTGGATCTCAATGCCAGCTTCATCTCGGGTATGTTGCCTGCATCCATATCGTTGTAGAGTCCCTCTACGATAGTGGTTAGCTTATCCAAGGTTACCTTTTGTCTATCATTCGTCTCCAAGATCCTCTTCCTCCGTGTTTTCTTCTGTGTCGTCATCCTGGACATAGTCGTCTTCTGATTCGACTATCTCCAACCCTTTTATGCCCCAATCTCCAGGTAGTGCCTCTGCACCCATGACGATCACAGGGTTTATTCCTGATATGTACAGGTCGTCTGGATCGAAGGTGTCTGCCATTTCTCCTTTTAGCTCGAATTCCAATTTCATGCTCGAGGAAGGAGTTAGGTCCTTGACCTCCCAGGTTACCTTACCATCTTCGTTCATTTCCACGAAGTGCGGACTTGTGAACAATGTCAGATTGACACTTTCCTTGGGGAGTTGTACATGTAATTGCATGCTGCGGGGATGCATCGTGTAGTTGTATATCGTGTAGATCACGGTGCGTGAGTTCTTTCCATTCTTTGTTAATGTGGGTTCTATCCATACAACGTTCATTATCTTGGATATGGTTCTGCTCAGATCTGGTACAGGTCTTTTCAGCATAGAGGATGATTTCTGGGCAAGATCGGGCAGTATCTCCTGTACTATGTCGAATTTCGCATGTGTCTTGGATTTTCTCTCCATCTTGTTGAGGTGACTCTTCAGATTTCTGGCGCAAAGTCTCAATGCCAGGTTGATCTCTGATTGTATCTCATCGAATGTGGCAACGGCTTCCTTTCCTTCTGATGTGAACGGTACTTTTGTGGATGCGATGTGCACCAGGATTATGGCAGGTCCGTAAGGCACTCCTTTGCCTCCTCTTTGTTCAAGGCCATATCTTCTCCAATCCACTTCCGATATGGCTTTAGTTATGGCACATGCTCCTGGCTGATACAGTAGTGGGACACGGTTCGCGAACCTCAGTATCTGTACCTGACCCTCTGACGGTATGTCTCCACCGTACACTATGCCTGCTTCTACGATGAACGGGTTTCCGTTGACGGTTTTAGGTGCACGGGTCACAGGGGTGGCGTAATAGTCGGGGCGCATGCCATCCAGTATGTGCATGAGTCCCTTTTTGATCAGAACATCTCCTATAGGAGAAAGACAATCGGTAGGCGGAGCCATGATCCTTACCTCACTTATCGCTTTGAGGATTTGTTTAAGGTCTTCACGTGTTAGTTTTTCAGGTTTTATCTCGGGTTTTACGCAGGCTTTCTGCAGTATTTCATCAGCTATCCTGTCCGTTATCCTGGAAAAATCATTTTTCAGAAAGGCCTTAGCGGTTTTCTGAGGAGTGTTGGAAGCGTACTTCATGAGGTCGCCGATCTCCATGCCCTCGGGATGTGGTTTTATCTCCTTGGATTTCGGAGGTAGTATGTCCGTGGCTCTCTCGAATGTGTACACCTTGCCATCGGGATCATGGAATTCAATCCTGGCATGAGGGTTTACTATGGCTGTTTCCTTGAGGTATTCGAATATTGATTGTTTACCGGTTACGTATCTTCCTTTTGTGGCGTATTGGACGCTGGTCCCATGTTCCTTACCTTCCCACATGAATGCCGCATCATTGGTGACGAGTGGCCTGTTGGTCTTAGTATCGACCGAAATATCCATCTGCCATGCGACATCCTCACCTTCTATCTTGGATCTCACATGCGCGGGTTTTCCGGTGTTTATGTTACCGAACATTATGGTGGCTGATATCCCTATACCCTGCTGCCCTCTGGATTGTCTAAGTGCATGGAATCTGGATCCGTAAAGCAGACGTCCGAACACATTCGGTATCATCTTGTGGACTATACCTGGACCGTTGTCTTCTTCATAGACAATGTACTCGTCATCTTCATCTCCGTGACTTACTTTCACAATAACGTCTGGGAGGAATCCTGCTTCTTCACAGGCATCTAGGGAGTTGTCCACGGCTTCTTTGATACCCATTATCAATGATTTCTGCCGTGAGTCGAAGCCCAAGATCTGTTTGTTCTTCTCAAAGAATTCTGTTACCGAGATCTCCTGTTGTTTGGCGGCCAATTGATGTGCCGTTACAGGTTTTACAGGTGCAACTTTACTGTTTTCGTTTCTAGAAGGCATCCAGCGGTGTATCGTAATTGGATATTTTATGATTTAGTCCTGTTGTAGTGTGTTTATGAGCATCTGATTTCTTAATGAATCTATCAGCAGGTCTGGAGGAAATGATATACTGTGTGTAAATCCGAAAAAAGTTTAATAACGGCCTCACCGACAAAAGGGAGGCCGTGTATTATCGAGTTCAGATCTTCCTGCCGCATTTAGGGCAGAATTGTGTTCCAGGAGGCATATCTGTACCGCAATCGGGACATTTTACGATCTCATTGGTTACCTCTACTGTACCATCTGGATGGACGATCTCCGTTTCAACATCGTCTTCGAACGTCGCACCACATTTGGGACAGACCTTAGCATCTGCTGGGACCTCTGCACCGCAATCAGAACAAGTGAAGAAATCCACTTTCTTGGGTTTCATCTCGTCAGGGCGGTCTATGTATGCACCGCATTTTCTACAGTTGACTTCACCGGGAAGAACAACCGAACCACAACTGTCGCATCTTCCATATCCCTGAGGATAAAGACGTCCCTCTGATTCCATCTTTATCCTTGTCTTCTCCAATCTGCCTCTCATGAATGCTGACATGAAAAGCATCATGAAGAATATGATCATGATGAATACTACAGAGTAGAATACACCATAAAGGCATATCGCTGACAAACTGCCATCATATGTTTCTGTAAGGAACCACGTGTACGTACTGTTTTCAATATCGCCGTCAGCATCTTCCATTCCTAAAGCGCCCATATAGAGCACAGAGGTATCTAGGGTCACGCTACCTGAGATTGTGCTGATATTCGTTTCGGAATCATACTCCACAGTCATCGTGGTTACTTTGTCATCCGACCCATATATCTGATCGGTTGTGAAGCCTATGCCGCTTACTGAGTATGTACAGAAAACCACATCATATTCCGAGGGTATTTCTCCACTATATGTGGCCGTTATGTATACTGTGTCGTCATCGTACGTGCACGTCACATCATGGAAGTAATCGTTATCGGTCGGTTCTTGATTGTTACTGACAATACTCGGTGCCAGTAGGACGGATCCGACGATTATCGCTAAGACCATGAAAGCTACACCATAGACTGTCAGGAATTTGACGCTTTTGATTCCTGCCATATGTGGTACCATGTACAATCCGATACCTATCAGGAACATTCCGAAACAGGCGCTGCTCCATCCAAGTATTGTTAGGACGAATGCCACGATAAACGTCAGGGACAGGGCAGCGATCTTCTTGGGGGTGAGATCAAGTTTGCCCATATCTAGGTTCGTTGATGTACTCATGTTCTCTGCAATTATATACTTCCTTTAAAAGATATCGTAGGGGATTTTGAAGGTGCGGTTTGCGCTTATGACAGTGCCAGATAGGATTTTTCACACATATACACATACTCCGTCCCTTAATAATTGTAAAATACCTGACCGACATCATGTGTTTAAAGGAGTTTCCTGATGGCAACGATCGAAGAACAGATCAAGGAACTGGAGGAGCAGATCTCCAAGACCAAATACAACAAGGCCACAGAGGCACACATAGGAAAGCTCAAGGCGAAGATAGCCCGCTTGTCCGAAGAAGAGGAGAAAAGGCGTTCTTCCAAAGGTCCGACCAAAGGTTTCTACGTGAAGAAAGCGGGTAACGCGACTGTCGCATTGGTCGGATTCCCTTCTGTAGGTAAATCGACCCTTCTGAATCAACTCACAGGTGCCAAATCAGAGGTTGGTGCATATCATTTCACAACATTGGATGTTGTTCCGGGTGTGTTGGAGTACAACCATGCGAAGATCCAGATATTGGATATGCCTGGATTGATCAAAGATGCATCCAGAGGTAAGGGTAGGGGTCGTGAGGTGATAGCAGCTGCAAGGTCCGCAGACGTGATCCTTCTGGTGGTGGATATATTCAATCCCAATCTGGATGTTCTCATGAAAGAACTTTACAATGCGGGCATAAGGCTTAATCAGAAAAAGCCCGATGTCGTCATAAGTACGTCTTCCCAAGGCGGTATAAGCATTATGCCTACTGTGAAACTCACCAAGATAGATGTCCAGACAATCGCAGATATGACTGCGGCATACGGACACATAAACGCTACAGTCGTAGTCAGAGAGGATATTGATGTGGAACAGATGTTGGACATCCTCTCAGGAAACCGTGTCTACATAAAGTGCGTAATGGCCATAAACAAGGTGGATCTAGCCAAGCCTGGTCAGTTGGAAGCGGTACAGGTTATGCACAGTAAGTATCTCACCGTTCCAGTCTCGGCTGCCACAGGTTACGGCATAGAGGATCTTAAACAGACGCTTTATGACACGATCGAGATGATACGTATATACCTAAAACCGCAAGGCATGGATGCAGATATGGACGTCCCTCTCATTGTGAAGAAGAACAACACTGTCGGAGAGGTTTGTGAACTTATCCACAGGGATTTCAAGAACAATTTCCGTTATGCAATGGTCTGGGGTAAGAGCGCTAAATTCCCAGGCCAGACTGTAGGTCTGGACCATGTGGTCCAAGACCAGGATGTGCTCACGATCATCGTGAAGAGATGATCACATCTCAGTCATCTTGTAGTCATATTCTCCACTTGATAGGCGTTCCATGATCTTCTCGGAGACCTTGGACAGTTCGTCCTCTTGGAAATAACCTGATTTCGTGGTCTTGGCTCCTGATGATGAGAGTAGTGATATTTTGATCTTCGCAAGCCCGAATCTTCTGGGCATGGGTGTAGCGTAAACCTCTGTTATTTGCACACGGTCGTATTGTATGGTCAGAGTTTCCCTGTCCACTATGCCGTTTACTATTGTGAACATGTCTTTTCCCATTCCGAATTGTTTGGTTTTGTATGACACAAAGGCACCGTAATAGAGGGCGAGGCCTATTAGAATCGTCAAAACAGGCAGCAGGTATTTCATCATAGTTATGGCATAATCCGGCACTTCATTGATAGATGTCATGCTCTGAACAGCCCAACATGGGTAGGCCATCATGAGGATCCACACAATGGTTGCGTATGTCGTCTTAGATACCAATGGGAATTTCGCGGATTCGGGTTGAGTATGTGTGGGTATGTCGCGTATGAATTCTGGTACGAGGGACCTCATGGCTTGATCTAGTTCCTCTTCTTTGATAAGTAAGCATATGAGTGGGGTCGTGTCTTTCGCAGCCGCATTTATACCGACGACTTCTGCTTCTATACAGCATCTGTGGATCATCCTTGCGAAGAACGGCCTTCTCACGCGAATCGCGTTGATCCTTCTGACGTCGAACGATGTGTTGTATGTTTGTATGAGTCCATGCTGTAGACGTATGTTGTTGTCTACACGATATACCTTGAAATTGTAGTATTTGAGTATTAGACCAACTATGGGTTGTATACTGGATGCCAGTAGCATCAAGAGCGATATGATGAAACCTCCTCCGCTGGAGAACATCAAGGATATGATTGAGAAAGCTGACCAGAATATGGCATTGAGGAAACTCCAACTGGATCCGCCGATTATTCCATATAGAATGGCATCCGTGTTCTTGAACTTGAGAACTGACTCGTGGTTATTCTCTTCTATCGGATCGAACTCCTGTTTGAATATACTGGACATGAGCTCGATTCTAAGTTGATCTGCCAGATCCTTCTTGAAAACGAATCTGACCTCCGGTTCAGCGGCCCTGGTAGAGGAATTTATGTTTATTTGGAGGGTTGTAGTTCCGAATATACGGTTGAAAAGGTTGCGCACGACATTGGCGGATGCTATCTTGGAATAAGGAATCGTTTTCTTCTTTTTATACACCACATTATGTTCCACGATTATCTGATCTGCCTGGAATGTTATTGTGGTTCTTTTCCAGGATAATACGGCCAAGGCCATCCAGGCCACCAATATCGCCAAGAGTATGTAGAATGTCTCTATCGGAGGTTTCGAACTTCCAATCCAAGTAATGAATATGAAACCTATGATTATCGCAACAGCCACAATGTTTTGTATTATCACCGTAGGATGGTTTCTGTAAGTCTGTTCACTCATCTTCTATCCTGTCCTTTAGGATCTTGTTGACGACGTTATTCAATTCCTTGGCGATCCTGTCTGCCTCGTCATTTTCTAGGAACTCGATCTTTGCCATACCGCCAGCGGTCGTTATATTCACATCAGCCAGTCCGAACATGTGATTTATGGGGCCGCTTACAACTTCGACCTGATGAATCCTCTCTATAGGAACCAGCGTGTGCCTGATTATGATTATTCCTCTTCTGGTATCGACTTTGTCTTCAGTGAGTATGTACTTGTATCTTCTGTAGAATATTATGGGTCCAATTACACAGTATATGGTACAAATAACGAAAATCGCGGCCATTGCAAATGTCAGTTCATTCTGATATTCAAAATCGGAACTCAGGCTGTATGTAGCCATCATGATCGCCGCGAGTATGATCAAGGATATTGCGTGTTTCACATACATTGAAGATTTGCATTTGGGACTAAGTTTCCTGTAAACAATTTCGCTCATCTGAATCACAAGTACAGCCTGTTACACGTATAAATTTGTACACTCGATATTTTGTACCTGAATTTTTCCAATAGGCGGTATATTCTGCAGTCATTGTCCTAGACTATAGTCTCATGAGGTCAACTTTTATTATGGTCTTGGGCAATCAGGGCATCCATGATCCAATGTCCGCGCGGTACGAGGGACTTCCTTCCAGATGAGATGGAAATGAGAAGACACTATGAAGGTATACTCAGGAGGACCGCGCAAGGATTCGGATTCAGGGAAGTGGAGACACCCATATTCGAGGAAGCCGAATTGTTTATACTGCGTTCTGGTCCGAATGTGCTCAAGGAGATCTATAATTTCAAAGACAAGGGAGACAGGGAACTTGCCCTCAGACCTGAGATGACCGCACCGGTTGTGAGATTGTTCGTTAACAATATGAGCAATGCTCCGAAACCGATAAAGGTGTTCTATTTCGGTCAGTGTTTCAGGTACGAGAGGCCCCAGAGTGGAAGATATAGGGAGTTCTTTCAGTTCGGTTCCGAGATAATAGGAGGTGCTACACCTGAGACCGATGCTGAGGTAATAGGTCTGGCCGCCACGATGATACGTAATCTAGGCCTAAAGGATTACAAGATGCGCATAGGGCACATAGGTGTGCTGAGGCAGAGGATAACCGACGCAGGGGTTCCGAATGAGCGGATGGCAGAGGTACTCCAGAAATTGGATAAGAAATTGTATGAGGAAGCTGAGCAGCTTCTTGATGGGATGTCTGTATCAAAGATTGATATTGATGACATATTCAAGCTTACGGAGACTGTGGGTGATGTCGAGATACTGAAAGATGTTCCAGGTGAGGCCGGTTTATACCTGAGATCTGTTGTTGAATACCTATCTTCGATGGGTATCGATAACGTGGAGATTGATCTAGGAGTGGTACGTGGATTGGATTATTACACAGGTATGGTTTTTGAAGCCGAGGCTCCTGCATTGGGTGCCGAGAAGCAGATCTGCGGCGGAGGATCATATACACTTTCTGAGCTTTTCGGGGGTGAACGGGTTTTCTCCACAGGTTTCGCTATAGGATTTGACAGGATCCTTCTTGCCATGGAGAAAGAAGGGCAGGTGTACGAACCGCGTGGAATCGATGCATATGTATTGTCAGCTACTGAGGATATGCGTTCCAAGACCTTCGAACTTGTATCCATGATCCGTAAGGCTGGTCTGTCGGCAGATGTGGACATAATGGGTCGTAAAATGGCCAAATCCATGAAATTTGCATCGTCTTCCAGGGCTCGTAATGTCGTTATCGTGGGATCCAAGGAGATGGCGGAGGGATCCGTAACCTTGAGGAATATGATTACAGGTGAACAGAGTACGGTCCCTGTTGTAAATCTAACTGATGTCTTGCTTCAGAATATTGATTAATGATCTTTAGAATCTGCGGCAATTTGTGATATGGCTGCCACAAGGTCTCTAATCAGATCCCTTTCGGGAATGTTGTCCGAGAGGGTTCTGCATATTATCTCATGTCCGATCTCGTATCCGGCGTCATGAGGTATGAGTCCCCAGGATATTTCATCGGCTATATGTATGACCGAACACACTATCGCAAGTATGTTCACATCTTTGGAGATAGAATCTAATCTTTCTTCGAATCCTGTATCAGGGGTTTTACCTATCTCGATCAAGTATTTTATGCAGGTCCCTTTGGTTATTCCGAAACGTTCCAAGCGTCTGAATACGTCAGCTTGTGATTCAAGGGTTATGTTATTCTCTCCCATCGAAGATATTGTAGCTTTTTTCACGGTTTTTCCTATTAATTCTCCTAATTTGGAGTGTTTTCCAGCGTTATACAATATCTTTCCACAACTTTTGTTGGACAGCACGGTAACACATACTGATTCGCTGCCGGATGCAATGGAATTGGAGTGAGGGCAGCCGACCATGAGTTCTTGGAATGCACATGTGATCGCCTCGGTCGACGTCATCGCCGTTCTGGCCATGGTAGCCTGTGGCATATTTGCATCCACCATGACGACTACTGATGTCATGTATCCTTTGTATGGGTCTGCAGATTCTTCGGAACATACGGGGTCTGCTATCGCCAGTGCGGTGACGGATGTTTTTCCCTCTGTCATGGATACGAGGGATGCGCTTTTAGGATCGGCAGAGGAAATTATATGAAATCCCTTTCCGGAACACACATTGTCAGATATCGTCAGCATATCAAAATTTTCGGAATATCCGCCTCCATCTGCTGATGAAATCATCGTAAGCTTATCCGAGTTTTCAATCACGATCTCTGTTTCGGAGTATTTCACGACGAAGCCTCCGGGGCATTTAATCGATCCTGGTATCATGGACGTACCTCGTTGTTATCTGATTCTATCTTTTGTGATACATCGATAAGTTTCATGGCCATGGCCAGTTTTAGCATCTCAATTGCGGTATCTGTTTTTTCGAAGCGCTTTTTGAGAACAGGATCGTTAGCAGCTGGTCCCAACAGAGTTGCCGATATCAGAGATCTGCAGACAGTGTTTCCGGTATCGGGTGAGATCATTCCCCATTCCACTTCATCCATAACATGCAGTATTGCAGACACGGCAGCAGCAACCTTGGGGTTTCTGGAGAGGTATTCAACTCCTTCACGTAATGTGTGCATTTCGAATGGATATCTGATCTCACTATGACAGTTCATTTCCGTTATGCGGTATCTGGATATCATGGTGTAGGGATTGCATTGGGTCTGTAGATTCATCATGCTTTGCTTGTCCAGTGCATCTGACAGGGTTTTCTCAACGCAGGATTTAATCATCCTTCCAATCTCGGACATGTTCCTGTATTTGTCTATCTTCACAGGGCTGTCCTTATTGCATATGACCGCGACCTGATCTGTCCCGGAACCTGTCGCTATACTGGTGGAATAGAGACTTTTTGCCATCAGTCTCTGAATAACTCTGCTCTTGGCTTCGGTGGCGGTCATCATGGAACCTAGGAGTGCACTATCTGAGAGATCCGCATCAACCACTAGGATGATGACGATTGTCCCATTCTTGTTCATATTGCGTTCCATCTCATCATAGCTGGCAGGATCGCCTGCGCGTCCGCCGTTACCTCTGATACCTCCGGTTATTATAGCGGATATCTCAGTACCTTCCAATATGACAGTTCCTATGGCTGCATTATCCATATGAGCGGCTGTTCCGAGTCCTACAGTGGACGAGGGATTCAGGTCGATTATCTCGGCGCATTTGCAGTAATACTCGGTTAGGACCTCTTTGGGTTCTCCCATCATGCTGTACTCAGCCTGTCCCCCTAGACTTGTGGTGTTGAACACCGCGGAAGGTGATGAAAGATACCCGCCGTTGAAGTTCCCTGACGATAGAGATCTCCATCCCTTCGAGGGAGGTATGACGATCAGGGACCTGTTCTGTCTGTATACGGAAACTCCGCATGGAAGTTTACGGACGGTCCTGCGTTTCTCTTTGACCTCTGTGTCAAGAACCTCTCTCCAGTCTATGGTCATGGTCCATCACTGTTTGATTATCTCACAGCATGGGTATTCGGATCCGCACATTGACTTGAATCCCGATATCTTGGTCGTGCGCAGGTTTTCCATTACATCTTCCATGGTGAATGTTTTGCATATCGCGTACGCGGCACTGTTCAAATTGTTGTCTGTGGATATCGTTCCCCCCACCAGCAGGTAGGGGCTGATGTTGTATTCAAAGGCCCCGTAGTAGGTTCCCATGACACAATACTGTGTGACCATGCCTGCAAGTAGAACACTGTCGCATCCGCATTCTTTCACGACATCTGCGAGTTTGGTCCCTATGAATGAGTTCATTCTGTGTTTATGCACTATTATGTTTCTAGAATCGGATTCTATACCATGGAGGTATTCATCACCATCATCCTTGTTGTATTGGGAACATTCACATGGTCCGTCGTAATGTATGAATATAACAGGTCTTTCGTTCTCATGGAATACTTTTACGGCTTCGTTGATTGCATTGATGCTTTCGTGGTTCCCCCCATCGGATATTGAACCCCCAGTGAATTTTCTCTGAACGTCTATCACGGTCAATGCTATCTTCCTGTCTTTCTTGTTGGGTAGTGCCATCATATCTCTCAGTTGGAGTATTAATCCACACATAGATATTGGTAACGATTGGATACTCGGTGACGATTCATTACAAAATAATATTTGTGATATCTGTACGAATTTTCGAAGTACGGATTCAATTGTTTGTTTTTGCACATGGCTGTCCAAGGTAACTATTATTAAGATATTGGATTATACATCCAATGTGTCTGTGTCTACTATTGATATGTCTTCTGAAAAAGGTGTCGGATCCATGGGTTTGATACACGCAGAAGGTTTGGTTGTACGATTCGGTGATAGGACCGCGGTGGATGGAGTAGATGTCGATGTGAAATCGGGTGAGGTGTTCGGTTTCCTGGGTCCCAACGGTGCCGGTAAAACCACCACGATAAGGGCACTTACAACTTTACGTCATCCCACATCCGGGAAAGTGATGATAGATGGGTTTAACGTTCCTGCTGACAACAAGGAGGTCAGGAAGAGAATAGGTATTGTACAGCAGGTGATAAGTCTCGACAGGGACATATCTGTGAGGGAGAACATAATCTGTCATGCCATGCTGCACAAGGTCCCGAAAGAGACGATATATAAGAGGATCGACAGCCTTTCCGATGCGTTGGGACTGACTCCTTTTTTGGATTACACTGTGATAAAACTGTCCGGCGGATGGCAGAGGAAGACTGCCATAGTCTGTGCGCTCATGCACGATCCGAAGGTTCTTTTCCTGGACGAGCCCACTGCTGGTCTGGATACGCAATCCAGACATATGCTGTGGGACATGATAAGACAGCTCAATAGAGCAGGTACTACAATATTCCTCACAACACATTACATAGAGGAGGCGGAGAATCTCTGTAACCGTGTGGCAATCATCAACCACGGTAGGGTTGTTGCCCTCGGCAGCCCTCAGGAATTATGTGATGGGATAGGTCGTTTCGCGGTGGAATATGATGATGAAGATGGTTGTCGCAAGTATCGTTATTTTACGGATCTCACGGAGGCCAAGGGATTCGCAGAAGGTTTCGGTGAGGATGTACCAGTATTGAGGAAAACATCGTTGGAGGACGTATTCTTGGAGTTGACTGGTAGGAAGGTCACTACGGATTTTGTGAAGGTCGTGAGGGTATGATCTTAGGATTGTTCGATGAGATAATGCGTGTGTCCCGTCCGGACATATACTATCTTAAGCGTAATTTCCTCTCAGTGATGATCATTATACTGATTACTCCTTTACTGTACTATTTGTCTTTCTGCTACGGTCTAGGATCCAGCGTGAACGATATCGAAGGAGTGTCCTATGTGGCATTCGTGATTCCCGGAGTCATATCGCTATCCACACTCACATCATGTTTCTCATCCATAGCTAACAAGGTTCTTGTTCAGAGGATATATTATTCCTCGTTTGATGAGACCATGCTGTGTCCGATATCCTCGTCAGCGGTGATATTGGGAAAGGCTTTCATAGGTTTCCTCAAAGGCATGATGGGAGGGGCCGTTCTGCTTCTGATCGGGGTCCTTATGTCAAGCGACATGCACGTTACATTTTTGCTGATTTTATGCATGGCCATATCATGCATCACATATTCACTGCTGGGAGTGTTAGCCGGTTTCCTATCCAACAATCTCACTACGGTTATAATGATAACCAGTGTTGTGGTGGTGCCGATGACCTTCCTGTGTGGTACCGTCTTCTCCACATCGTCGCTGCCTGTCTCAGTCCAGTATATTATCTCTGTACTGCCTCTTTCCTTCTCGACAGAATGCATACGGTCTGCGGCATTGGGTTGGTCATTCCCTATGTTGTCGATGTTGGTACTGATCATATACGCTGTTGTATTCTTCTTGATGTGTCATTATCTTCTATCTAAAGGTAAAATATAAGCTGATTCTGATAGGCTCTGGACTGTCCTGTAGGTATGTATTTATCTTATTCGGTTGTTACTGTGTTGGATATATATTCCAATACATTGGTGGTAATGAGATGATGACAGTACATACGAATAATGGTCGAGCATCGAGTTCCAGGCATCTGAACATAGTTCACATATCTGCAGGATGCATGGATGCCGACACGGTCGGTACAGCATGTGGTGTGTTGAAAGACATAAATGTCAATATCAATGTGGTTACAGCCAATTCCGAGGCTTTGGATGAAAGTGAAGAATCATTTATGGATGTACTGGATTCATCCAGACACGCGGACATCGTTATAGTACGTGTTCACAGCGACCCTTCGTACTTCAAGAAATTGGACAGGTTGCAGTCGGTGATAGATAAGAACAATGTGCCTATGTTCCTGAGCTGTAACACTCCTGAAATCCTCAGGGATTACAGAGGTAAATTCCCATTTTCGGATGAGGATCACGATCTGGTTCACAGGTTTGTTGAACTGGGAGGAGTGGAGAACAGCATGGGGCTTCTCAGATGGGCCTGTGTTACACTGAGCGGAGCTGATGATGTCAAGATCACGGATCCTGTAGTTCTTGCTGCCCAAGGTCTTTATCTTCCCGGAAAGGATGCTTTGGACGAGGACGCATATCTAGATTCATTGGATTCCACTAAGCCGACTGTTGGTATACTTTTTCATCAGAAATACTGGACTGAGAAGAACATCGATCACATAGATGCGTTGGTGGAGACCGTGAAGCGTATGGGGGCCAACGCGATCCCTGTGTTTTGCATAACCTCTCCTGGTGAGATAACAGGTTCTATCGGGATAAAAGCGACCATCGAGAAATATTTTGTACGTGACGGCAAACCGGTGATAGGCTCCGTCATCATGAGCATGGGATTCTCCCAATTATCGCTGGCCAACCCTGGAGAAGGGGAGGAGCAAGAGGTTTACAATTTCTTCAACGACCTAGATGTTGCTGTCCTTCAGGCTACCACGATCCTGAAGGGACGTGATGTATGGGAGGAGGATATAATAGGAATGGGTCCGATCGAGATATCCACCAGCATAATCTGGCCTGAGCTGGATGGGCAGGTGATAACCGTCCCTCTGCAATTCATGGAGAAGGATGAACGCGGCAGGTTCAGGAACAGGTTCGTTCAGGATCGTGTCGATAGGATTGCATCCCTGGCAATCAAATGGGCGGAGTTGAAGACGATGTCCCCCACACAAACCAAGATTGTCGTGATGCTTAACATGTATCCGCCGTGCAACGACCGTCTGGGAGGAGCTGGAGGTCTGGACACATTCGAAAGCATAAGGAGGATGCTGATCGAGATGAGGGACAGAGGTTATGTCGTGGATCACATTCCCGAAACAAGCCAGGAGATCCTGGAGGAGATGATGGCCGGTCTCACGAACGATCTGGAATGGATACCTCCTGAGGAGATACCGGAGCGTGCTGCGGATATGGTGGGGCTCGAACGTTACATGGAATGGTTCAATGCCATGCCGTCCAAGCCCAGGGAGGCCATGTGCAGGAACTGGGGAGAGCCGCCAGGCGAGATCACGACGTACGAGGGCATGTTCATAATGCCTGGTGTCAGGAATGGTAATGTATTCATCGGTATACAGCCGAACAGGGGACATCATGCTCACGCGGAACAGTTGTATCACAGTACCGATGTGGTCATGCCGCATCAATATCTTGCTTATTACAGATGGATAAGGGATGATTTCGGTGCAAACCTCATAATCCACATGGGTACACACGGTACCTTGGAATGGCTTCCGGGAAAGGGCAACGGGTTGTCAAAGGACTGTTATCCTGATGTAGTTTTGGAAACGATGCCCAATGTTTACCCCTACATAATAGACGATCCCGGAGAAGGAATGGAGGCAAAGAGACGTACCAACTCTGTGTTGATAGGTTACATGGTCGCTGCCATGATGCGTGCGGACGGTTACGAGGACCTTGCGGATCTGGATGTCGGATTACAGAACCTTCTGAATATGGAATCCATGAAACAATCCGAAAAATTCGATGTTACTCTCGAAAAGGTCTACGGAATCATAAAGAAGCTCTCAATGTTCAAGGAATTGGGTCTTGAGGAAGATGCGACTCCTGATGAGGTGGCTGAGAAGGCGGATCTCATCTATGATTATGTAACCGAGATAAAGGATGCGACCATAAAAGACGGATTGCACATTCTGGGCCATTCTCCTGCAGATAAGAGAATGAAGGAGATGGTCTACTGTATGACCAGGCTCAGGAATGGCAGTATACCGTCTCTGCGTACTGCAGTGTCTGCGACCCAGGGCATCGACATAGAAGCACTTCTGGCGGATCCATCAGGTACAGGTAAAGACGGTAGATTGAACGGAATGGTGCTGGATGAGATGGATGCTCTGGTTCAGGAACTTATAGACGGTATGTTCGAAAAGGATTTCTCAGCCGAGGATTCCTTTGCTTTGGCAGAGAATCTATTGGGTAGTGAATGGATTACCGCAAAACCCACAATTGAGTTCATCTGCAAGATTCTTTATCCGAGTATCCTCCACATCTCCGACGAGATGGATCTGTTGTTGAGAGGTTCCTCGGGAGGGTATGTGCTACCCGGACCATCTGGATCTCCGACCAGAGGTAATGCTCATCTTCTCCCTACCGGTAAGAATTATTATTCCATAGATCCAGACACGGTTCCTAGTGATGCGTGCTGGAAGATAGGTTGTAAAATGGCTGAGGACATGGTGAAACGTCATGTCGATGAGATGGGGTGCTATCCGGAGAATGTGGGTATAGTCATATGGGCCACAGATACGATGAAGACGGGTGGAGATGACATAGCATACATACTGTATCTAATGGGCCTTAGACCTCAGTGGGGATCGTATGGTGGAAGGGTCGTCGGTCTAGAGGTCATACCTTTGGAGGAGCTGGGCAGGCCCAGGATAGATGTGACATTGAGGATAAGCGGTATGTTCAGGGATTCGTTCCCTAATCTAGTGCACCTCATAGACGAGGGAGTCGAGATGATAGCATCGTTGGAAGAGGATGACGAATCCAATTATCTCAAGAAGCATCTGCAGAAGGATATAGAGCGTTACATAGCCGATGGGTTGTCTCCTGCCGAAGCCAGTATGCGTTCCATGATACGCATATTCGGGGATCCGCCCGGTGAACACGGATGCGGCACTGGCATACTGATAGAATCCTCCAAATGGGAGACCTTGGACGATCTGGCGCAAATATACACCACGTGGGGATGTTATGCGTACGGCAGAAAGTGGAAAGGGGAGAAGATGGAAGACGTCTTCAAGAACCGCATGTCCTCTCTCAATGTGACTGTGAAGAATCATAATGACAGGGAATTCGATCTGCTGGACATAGATGACGATTACGAGGTCCTGGGAGGTCTCAACGCGGTTGTCAGGGCATACGGTGGTCACAAACCGTTCAGTGTTATGGGTGACAGTTCCAATCCAGATAATCTGAAGTTGCGCACATTGGAAGAAGAGACAGCATTCGTCATGAGAAGCCGCGTACTCAACCCCAAATGGGTGGAGGGACTCAAAGAGCATGGTTTCCGTGGAGCCATGGAGCTTTCCAAGTTGGCAGAATACATGTTGGGTTGGGATGCCACATCGGATAACATAGAACCTTGGATGTACCAATCGGTTACCGAGAAGTTCGTTCTTGATGAGGAGAACCGTAAATGGATGGAGGATGTGAACCCTTATGCGTTGAAGGAGATGATCGAGGATCTGTTAGAATCCATAGACAGAGATCTCTGGGATGCTCCCGAAGACATAAGGGAGAAACTCAGGGACCTCTATCTGGACTCTGAAGCCAACATGGAGGAGTTGGGAACCTCCAAGAGGTGATCAGAGTCCATTAAAGACTTCATCCAATATGAACATCGAACCATTCAGACCGTATATCGGTCTGGGTATGAAGTTCGCACGAGACAAGTTGGGCATGGAGATATCCACGCCCTTCTTGCATTTTCCCATCATTGCCTGTGTTTCAGCGGTGTGGCCGTCTGTGAATATGAAGTCGACTTTGTTTGCAGGATCTGCGTTCCAAGATTCTTTCAGGCCAGCATCATCAAGGAATTCCATGATGGCATTGGTCATTTTCTTATCTTCCCCCGGATCCACGGATATGCTGACCGGTATCATGCACAAGTAACTGTAGAGCCATCTCATGAGGGGATATGTCACGGAACTGTCTGCCATTATGGTGAATCTAGAACATTTGACACGTTGAGAGTACATGGACCCGCTTATTCTTCTGAAGGCGCGTTCCTTTAGTGTGTGTATGCGTTCTTTGACCTTTATAGTGTCAGTGCCTATGATCTTCCCTATGTTCTCCAACCAGTATTCTGTGGCATCGAAACCTACCGGTGCTCCCATATCTGAGAATATCGTGGGAATCCCGTACGCATCCTCGTAATATTTCGCGGTTCTGATACAGTACTCGGGACTAACGCATATGTTGTATTCTGCAGATGTAGATTCCTTCAGTTTTGACAGACTGCATCCTGCTCCAGGTGTCGATATGACCTTGAGTCCCATGTCTTCAAGGAGGGATACAAGTTCTGACAATGCATCTTCCCAATCATTACTGGATATCGGAAGTCCTAGTATGTTGACCGTTCCATGTACGGTTTCCATCTTCACAGGAGCTGCCCACTCAAGGACAGATTTCACGGTGTGATCATAACTTGATGAGAATGGCTGAGAAATAAGGGATTCCTCTATAGCCATAGCCCTTTCTCCGAATCCGCATCTGGTTATGACATCTGTTATGTTGTCACCGATCAATGCGGCACCTGGTGATTTTATGAATACATGGAAGCAGTCGTCGGAATCACATATCAACGGTATGCATTCCTCCAATTTCTTATTCGATCCGTTTATGTAGTTGTCTTCATCCAGATATGTACACGGTATCCGTGCCTGTCCGAAGAAATATTGTTTCGAGTATTTTCTGAAATCTCCCGGTTTAGCACGGGGGTAACATTGGGATGACAGGAAGGTGTGATAATTCCTGCATCCTCCCGGTCCATGAAGAACGGCCGAGCCGTCACTGAAACTTTCTATGGCCAATATCGCGCCTGAGAATCCATCAAGACATATTCTGTTAACCGTCATTGTACTTCCCTCCATCCTTCTTTCATCGGTACACTGACGAGATCTCTGAATTTACGTCCGTAATCCAGAACACCGTTCAATCCCGGTCCGGGGCGTGAGTAGGTGGTGTGATAAACATTGCCTATATCCGTCAATCCGCTGTCTGACAATACAATGTCTGGGTAAAGTTCTCCGATGTCTAAAAGCATATCTTCCAGCGTGTAATCGTATTTGAACGGTATACCCTCTGAAGAGTATTTCGAATCCTTTCTCTTCTCTTTCCAACGATGGACAGGCCCTACGCCTACCATAATGACCTCCATATCCAAGTCCAAAAGTAGCTCTATTAGCCAGTCGATGTTCTGTGTGAATTTGTCTTCTATGAGGACTTTTTTGCCCTTAAGCTTAGGTTTAAGAGATTCTATCTCTGAAAAGTATCTTTTCTCTTCTGTTTCGTATGTTTCATTGGCTTTCTCAGACATTCCGAATTCATTTCCTATCTTCTCGGAGAATCTCTTATATTCCCTGATCCCTACAGGCAACGGTTCCATATCTACAGGGACTCCGAGTTTCCTGTTTACCACTTTGGCTATGTTTACCGAACTGCGATCGTTATCAACGATGTAGTTCATTCTTCCGATACGGAAGTTGCGTATGGACTCCATCGATGATTCATACATGAATCTGCAGTTCACGTCGATACCGAATGGGCGGAACAACTCGAACACTTCCTCATCCTTGTTCTCACCTTGCTTGAAGAAGTATCTCTCAGCGAGCATGTTTATCTTGTTTTCTGCCGGCTCAACATCATCGTCAACCATGTCCAACAAGGCATTCGCTGATTCTATGTACCCTGCTTCCCAGTCACCGAGAATATTACCATCAGCCTCCACCACTCTGAAGTATAGGTCCGGATATTCGTTGCTCAATGCATTCACGATATCTATGACATTGTCACCTATTATTCCCGATACACATGAGGTCACCACGAATATGTTGCGGTGTCCTTCCAATATGCAATCACGTATTTTCTGCTCCAGTAATCCTGCACCTCCGAAGACCGATACCGTGTCATCCATGTCGGTTGACACTATCCTCATTGACTGGGGGGCGTAATTCTGTGTCCTGTTACTTTTCCTCTTTATCTCACTGAGATTCTTCGATGATGCCATTATATGTGCACAACTGCGGGGGCCATGGATTATGACGATTGAATCCGTTATTGATGAACATCCGTGCACTGCGCCAGAGGTGGCACAGGAGGATATTATCTTGTCTTCGGTTGTTATCTTCTCTTTCGGGGCCCTCGCACAGACTCGGCATGAGGTCTCTACAATATTCAGATCATCTGTCAAACGGGCTCCCGCGGGTTCCCCTTTGGCTATCCTGGACATCTGTTCTTCATCCAGGGGTTTGGAGTCCAGAAGATTGGATCTTCCGCAAACTATACTCAGAACGTTCTCGGATATCTTATCTAATTCATGGGATATGTCCGAATCTGGGAACATCTCCATTACTGTTTTACCGGCGGCTTCGGCTTCTGCAAATAACTTGCTTCTAGGTATGCAGGCTACTATCGGTAGTTGAACGGCATTTGCGAATCTTTTTACGGTTTCATGTTCGTTTTCGATACCGCGGCAGTTCAGGATTATGCCTGCGACTCTAGGGACTCCCTTGTCGAAGTTCTTTATTCCCTTGAGTATGTTGTTGGCCGCGTATATGGACATGAACTCTCCCGAAGTCACCAGATACACGCCGTCCGCGTATTCGTTTCTCAAAGGTACTGCGAAACCTCCGCACACAACATCACCGAGGACGTCATAGAGTTTGACATCGAAGTGCATGTCGTCCAAACCAAGTCTTTTCAAAGTATCGAAGGTGCTCAGTATCCCCCTGCCTGCACAGCCTATTCCAGGTTCAGGTCCACCGGCTTCTACGCATTTTATGCCCATTACTCCTTCGAGGACTATATCCTCCAGGTGCCTGTCATAAGGCGGTGTGTTCCTGATGTAGTTCAAAACTGTGGATTGTTCCTTTCCGGCTAACAATGCTCTTGTGGAATCATGTTTAGGATCGCATCCGATCTGGAGCACCTTGTTACCCTTGTCTGCAAGGGAATAGGATATATTCGCAGAAACTGTCGATTTGCCTATTCCTCCTTTACCGTATACCGCTATCTGTATCATCAATAGTCACCCTGTTTTTTCAACGCCATGTAGGATAATGCCTTAGTAGCGTTGGAGATGATGTCTTCTTCGACATCCAGGGCCTGATCGATTTTAGCTTCTTTGAGCATGGATGATAAGATGCCGTTAGCGATCATCTTGCCATTTTCTGCCTTGATCAGTCCCCATCCGATTTCGTCCTGCATGTGTATGGCCGCTGCTATCCCAGCCACCACACGTTCATCGGTTGAAATGATTTTAAGGTTGTTTAAGAATATTTGATCTGGAATTCCCTCTACTGCATATTTCAGGTAGTCTGATTCTTTCACTTTGTAACGTGAAAGGCGTTTAAACGCATTTCTCTGAGATTCTGGATTCAACTTGGCCCAGTTGTCCAGAGCTTTCAACACCCCTTCGAGTACGCATTTTCCTATGAGCTCACCCAACAACGAATGTTTACCCGCGTCGGATAGTTCTATGTCACTTCCCTCATTACATATGATGGCGATCTGATCAGTACCTGATCCGGTGGCTATGCCCGTCGAATAGATACTTGATGCCATAAGTTGCTGTAGGGCGCATGCCTTTGCTTCGGTGGCGGTGACTATGGCTCTTGCCATCGAGTGAATGGGTATGTTGGCTTCAATCAGAAGTATGATCACGATGGTTCCCGTTTTGCACTGGAATTTCTCCAACTGATCATAAGTGGCCGGATCACCGGCCCTTCCTCCGTTACCTTCGACTCCCGCGGTGACGATAGCGGATACCCTAGTTCTTCCAGAACTTTTCGTGATTATGGCTGCCTTGTCCATGGTCACAGCGGTGCCCAATCCTACGACTTTCTCGGGATTGAGTCCGACGATCTTCGCACACTCTTCAGAATATGCTTTGTGTTCTTCAGGTCCCCCTCCCATGAGTGATTTTTCAGCATCACCTCCGATGCCTGTCGTGTTGAATACGGCATCGGGGTGTTCGAATAACCCTCCATTGAAGTTCGCTGACGATAATACGATACGTCTCTTATCCGGGAATCTGACAATCAATGATCTGCCTATCCTGTCCACAATCTCCCCGTCTGGAAGTTCCGTGACACGGATCGGGTTTCCAACATCCTCATTACTGAGGTAGTCTCTCCAATCTCCAGTCATATACTCACCCTGAACTCCTTCTCGTTTTCATCTGGGGGCTTGGGGATGAGGTAGGATATTCCTGAATCCTGTATTATTTTGATATCTATGTTGAACACATCTTTTATCGATTCTTCGGTGACAACATCATTCGGACATCCATAGTTTATGATCTTCCCACCGCTGAGAAGCATGACCTTGTCACAATATCTCATGACCAGATTGAGGTCATGTGATGCCATTATGACAGTGAGTCCGGATCTGGAAAGTCCTCTGAGCATTTCCATAACTTGTACTTTGTATTTCACATCAAGGTGTGCACTGGGTTCATCCACCATCATGAGTTTGGGTTGTTGGACGACTCCTTTTGCAAGTAGGGCTCTGGCACGTTCCCCGCTGCTGAGTTCATGCAGTTTTCTTTCCGAATATTGGATGATTCCGAAATCCCACATGGCTTTCTCAACCATCTGCATATCCTCTTCGGTCTCCCACCACCAGTTTGTGATGTATGGGGATCTCCCAAGCATCACGAAATCCTTGGTTGTAAGAGAGAAGTCCGGAGGTATGTCCGCAGGTACAGTTGTGCATATGTGTGCGATTTCTTCACGACTCAGTTTTTTTATGTCGTCTCCATCGATTATTACGGAACCACCACGGATTTTCAGTATCTTGTTTATACAACGCATCAATGTCGTTTTACCAGAACCATTGGGGCCCATGAGAGCTATGAATTCTCCGCCTTTTGCAGTGATGTTCACGTCTTTCAGAGTATCGGATGACGAGTATCCGAATGCGAGCCCACATACATTCAACAGTACTTCGGGGTTTTCGTCTCCGGACGTCCTTTTGATCTCATCATCACATTGCATATTTCTTTCCCTCCTTCATCATCAAGAACAGGAAGAACGGAACACCTATCACTGCCACTACAGCTCCTATCGGGAGTTCAGAGGGCGCTGCTACTGTTTTACAGAATATGTCTGCTATCAATAGAACCAGTGCGCCCATAACTGCTGATGTAGGTATCAATAATCTATGGTCTCCTCCGACAACCATTCTACAAACGTGAGGTATAATCAGTCCGATGAAACCGATGACTCCACAATATGCAACACAGAATGCTGCTAGAATGGCAATCAGAATCATCATTCCCTTTTTCAGTTTTCCAACGTCTATACCAAGATATTTTGCATGTTCTTCTCCGAGAAGCATTATATTAAGTTTTTTTGAATAGCAGAATGTAATTATTATCGGAATAATGGTTCCGAATGCTATAACCTCTGCATTGCTCCAAGAGAGATCTGCGAAAGACCCGAACATCCATTTTATGATTGATGAGTACTCCTGTGAATGGTAGTATATTATCAGAGTTATAGCTGCCGATAAGCCTGTAGATATTATCACTCCGGCAAGCACGTAGTTCATAGCTTTGCCACCTGCTGCCTCAGCAATCAACATTACAATGCCGAATGCCAATACGGCTCCGATTATAGCGGCTATCGGTACTGATATGCTGGCCATTCCTATAGAGAAACCTCCGAGTGTTACAAGCACCACCATAAAAGATGCACCTGAGGATACTCCAGTTATGTATGGATCGACTAATGGGTTGCGTATTAAAGCTTGCATGGCTGCTCCGGCAGTTGCCAATCCGGCTCCTACGCATATAACAGATATTGATCTAGGCATCCTAAGGTGGTATATGATTTTCTCTCCCATATCGGAGGATGGCCCCAGATTCACAATAATATTCCATACATCGTTTAATGCATCAGTGAATGATATCTGGTAGATTCCCATTGTCAATGAGAAAATAAAAAGAAGGACTATACTGACTATTCCAAGAGTCAGTATGAGTGCCAGTTTTTCTTTGGCATGTTTTTTTTGCCACTTACCTTTATAATTCTCAGGGATGACACCAGATTTGTCATCAGACGTTCCCTGAGGCATCATATCTTTGTTCATGAGTCGTTTATCATTGCCCAGAACTGAGCGATGTAGTCAGAATAGTTCGAACTATCCAGCACATTGGGAATATCAAATGTCAGGTAGTCCTTGTATATGAACATCGCATACATGGCATACGCGCAAACAATTCCCTGAGCTCCGAAGGATGCAACGTTACTCGCTCCACCCATAGTGGCGAATACCAGATCATTTTCCGCAGCGTTTATATTGCCGGTTATATCATCTGTACAAAATTCTTCTATGAAGCTCTCAGCATCGGTAACTCCACCCATTTCCAGATTATTGTATATTATAATATCAGGATTTGCCTCGACCATGGATTCCTCTGTGACAGATGCATAGGTTGCTATGCTTTCGAATGCATTTTCAACACCCAATTCTGTCAGTATATCTCCTCCCATATAGCCTGTACCTATGGCGTATCCATCTATCATCATGAGTGCAACACTGTATTTCTCACCGTCAAGTTCGTCTTCTACTATGGAAGCACACCAGTCGCATATTTTCTGTATTGCACTGCTCATTTCCGACATTAATGTGTCTGCTTCAGAGCTTGTTCCTGTAGCATCACCGATAAGTTCGATATTTGAATATATTTCATCAACAGAGTATGGGCTGGTTATAACGATGTATGTTATTCCTAAATCATCGAGAGCATTCCAAGTATCTTCGTTGGTTCCATAGTCGTCACATATTACAAGATCAGCTTCTACTGATGCTATGGTTTCTGCAGATATGTGGTACATTGCTCCAAGTTCAGTTATTGTACCGTCTTCGATACCATCTATGATTGCAGTTGGGAAATCATCGTCTGTCAGTCCTATTATGCTTGATTCTTCAGAATATATGTCATCATCACTTGTAACTGCGACTATATTGGAACTCAAGCCTAATCCACATAAGATAGAAGTTGCTGATGCAGTCACAGAAATAATTCTGTCACAGGAGTCTATGGTTACTTCTCTTCCCTGAGTATCTGTGACAGTTACTGATCCACTGCTGTTTCCATTATCATTCATTGTTGTAAGAGCCACTGCCGCTCCTGCGATAACAATTGCTATCACTGCGACAATCGCTGTTATTTTCACTTTTTCCAACGGATTTGCCTCCTTGGATGTATAATCCAATCTGTAAAACAGTAATTCATTATATATACATTTTCAATGAAAATCTTAACAAAAACAAGAACAACATACAACATATAGCTGTAAGCCGTGTTTTGCATAATTTATATTATATTATTCGTTAAATGATTCAAATTATCCAGATATCGAACCTATTCTTTTGTTATTGTTTATTTTTGTCTATTTAAGAAATTTTTATTTTCAACAGTTGGATTTATATTCCAACTATGTATTGCACGTCTCAGAGTGAGAATCAATGAAGAAGAGAGCGGTATATCCATTTACAGCAATTGTAGGTCAAGAGAACATGAAAGAGGCGTTGATCCTCAATACCATATATCCTTTGATAGGCGGTGTTCTTATACGTGGGGAGAAAGGAACCGCGAAATCAACAGCCGTCAGAGCTCTAGCGGATCTTCTTCCGGAGAGGCACGTAGTGGCTGGTTGTTCTTGCGGATGTGACTTCGATGATCTGGGGAACCTTTGCCCTGATTGTCAGGATAGAAAGGAAAAAGATGGTTTGACGGAAGCTGTGACGCCCATGAGGGTTGTGGAATTGCCGCTCAGTTCTACAGAAGACAGAGTCGCAGGTACATTAGATATAGAATACGCAATAAAGACAGGTAAGAAGAAGTTCGAGCCCGGAGTATTGGCCAAGGCCAATGGGAACATACTCTATGTGGACGAGATAAATCTTCTGGACGATCACATAGTGGATCTTCTGTTGGATGCAGCCGCAATGGGTGTCAATTTCATAGAACGTGAGGGGATATCATATTCGCACCCGTCCAGATTCATATTGGTGGGTACGATGAACCCCGAAGAGGGGGATCTCAGGCCTCAGCTTCTGGACAGGTTCGGACTGATGGTAGATGTAGCTTCTGAGCGTGAGGAATCGCGTAGGATGGAGATCATACAGAGGCGTATGGAGTTCGAGAAGGATCCTGAAGGTTTCAGAGAGGATTATTCGGAAGAACAGCAGAAACTCAGGGACAATATAATGGAAGCTCGTTCATTAGTCAATGAGATTGAGCCCGGGAAAGATGTGATCCAGGCAGCAGTACGTATACCGTTGCATCTCGAGGTTGATGGTCATCGTGCGGATCTAACACTCATAAAGGCCGCTGTGGCTTTTGCAGCCATGAACAAGAGGACTGAAGTGACCCCGTCGGATGTGGTCCATGTTTCTAAACTGGTCATGCCGCATCGTATGAGAAGGAACCCATTCCAAGATTCCAATCTGAACACGGAGGAACTGGACACATGGCTTCAGACAGCGTTCGGGAAGAATTGAGGCCTACTTTCCCATTCTCCGCCGTGGTAGGTAATGTCAGTGTGAAGAAGGCGGTCGAATGCTCATTAGCATCTCCTGACATCAACTCCATACTCATATGCGGCCCGAAGGGAACCGGTAAATCTGTCATAGCCAGATCCATGGCATCGATAGCCAGCGACAAGAGGATAATCACCCTTCCGTTGAATGCAACTGATGATCAGATCTTCGGAGGTATGGATATGGAAACGACTATGAGGACTGGTATGAAGGCACTTTCCGACAGCATACTCCTCCGTTCGGATGGTAACATACTCCTGGTAGAAGATATGAATCTCCTGCCTGAGTATCTGTCATATCAGGTCATGAACGTGGCAGGTACCCATTCCAATACCGTCGAGAGGGAAGGCATTTCCGAGACGCATGAATGTGATTTTCTCCTTGTGGCTACGATGGATCCCGAGGAAGGAGGTCTGTCTGAGCATCTCCTGGATCGTTTCGACATTTGTGTGTTCACAACCAACATGGAAGATGAGGAACTCAGAGAGGAGGTAATCGACAGGAGGCTGTGTTATGAATCCGATCCGAGATCATTCATGGAAACTTTCTCAGAGAGCGATGCAGAGGTTTCGGACAAGATAATGAATGCTCGCAGAAGGGCCAGGTTCACCAGGGTCCCGGACGGTTATTGCAATGCAATATCGGAAGTATGCAACGAACTGAACGTGGCTGGTCACAGAGGGGACATCTCGGTCATGAATGCAGCGTGTGCTATAGCCGCTCTTGATGACAGGGACATGGCGAATCTGGACGATCTCAAGGAGGCGGCGGCCATGTGCCTGGAACACAGGAGGAACGACCGCGACAAGGACGAGACTCCCCAACAGGACCCCGAGGACGATCAACAGGATGATTCCGAAGAGAATGACGACAATGAAAATCAGCAGGATCCTCCGGACAACGATGATCAGCAAGACGAGCCCGATGAGGAGGACAACGATCAACAGCCTGAGGAGGAGGACCAGCAGCAGACCCCCCCGCCTCCGATGCCTGACGAGGATATGAAAGAGGAGGTCTTCGACATAGGTGACACGTTCAAAGTCATAGATTACATGCCTAAGATGGATAAGATTCCAGACACCAGTAAAGCAGGTCGTCATACCCAATCAATGTCCAATGACAAGACCGGTAAGTGCATAGGGTACAGGATCCCGAGGGGAAAGGTCAGCGATGTAGCACTGTGTGCGAGCATCAGGGCATCGGCACCTTACCAGATCCTGCGCGATCATGGTGACATGGCAATCGTGCTCACTAGAGACGATCTGCGTGAGAAAGTCAGAGAGAAGAAACAGGGTAACAGCATCCTCTTCCTGGTGGACGGTAGTGGTTCCATAGGTGCACAGAAACGTATGGTGGCTGTCAAGGGAGCAATACTATCCATGTTGAAGGATGCCTATCAGAAGCGTGATGAGATCGGTATGGCGGTTTTCCGTACGGACAAAGCCGAGGAGACACTTCCTTTGACAAAGAGCATACTCAAGGCATACAACGTGCTGTCTGAGATTCCGACGGGCGGCAGAACACCGCTTATCCATGGGATGTTGAAAGGTTACGAGATCCTCAAGGATAAGGCTACCAAGGATTCCCATCCGGTCATGGTCATAATATCGGACGGTAGGTGCAATGTCCCTTATACGCCTGGTGTGAAACCTGTAACTGAGATGATATCCACGGCGAGATCTCTTTCCCAGTCCAACATTAGGTTCATCGTGATAGATACCGAAGTTGGTACGATAAGATTCGGATTGGCTCTGGAGTTATGCAGAGCCCTCAACGGGACATATCTGTGCTTGGAGGATCTTAACGCCGATTATATAGAGAGTTCTGTCAGAATGGCTATGAGGGATGTGTAAAACATATGTTGTCCGAACCGAGTGAATGTTCAGATGCGGACAGAAAGGTGATCAATGTCGTGAACCTAAGCGTGATGAATCGGGACAGTTCATTCTTCAAGGTGGCATGTTCAGAAATCGGAGATGTAGGGACGAGTTTGAATATCACTTGTGCTGACTCGGAGGATCTGGATCTGGATGAGAAGGCTTTCAATGACTTCCTGATGGCTGTCAGGAAAGCCGATATCATCCTTGCCAGGTTTCATGGTGATGATTCCATGTTCAAGAGATACCCTCGCATGAAGGAGGTACTTGACAAGATGGACAAGGACGTGATGTACGTCTGTAACATACCGGAGATTAATGAGGAGAACAGATACCGTTTCAAACACTCGGATGAGGATTACAACACCCTTAGGGCATTGATGATGATCGGAGGTCAGGAGAATAATCGTTCCCTTGGCCTGTGGATATGCAGAGAGATAGGAGGCTTGGAAAACGTAGTGATTCCGGAGCCGGTTCTGAATAAGACGGAGGGGTTGTATCTTCCAGATGATATGGATGCAGATGTCGAGACATATCTGAGATCACTGGACAGATCCAAACTCACGATAGGCCTTATGTTTCATCAGACCACTTGGCTGAAGAGACGTACAGGTGCAATCGATGATGCAGTCGCATCTCTTCTTGATAAAGGTGTCAATGTCATTCCGGTATTCTTCGAATCGTCCCCTAATGACATAACAGGCAGCCTGGGTGTCAGGCGTACTGTGGAACATTACATGTATCTTGATGGTACTCCTATCATCGATTCATTGGTAATCGCTACAGGGTTCTCCCAGCTATCTTTCAGCGATCCAAGTTGTGAATATGGTAAAGTACACAATTTCTTCGAGGATCTGGATGTTCCGATCATACAGGGCATCAATGTTATGAGGTCCCCGGAGGTGTGGACAGATGACACAGTGGGACTGAATTCGATGGAGGTCGGCACTAGTGTCATATGGCCGGAATTCGACGGTCAGATAATCTCCGTTCCTATAAGTTTCACATACAAGGATGAAAGCGGGGATTATATCTCGGTCTCCGTTCCGGACAGGATCGAGAGGATAACGGAACTGGCCATAGCATGGGCCAGATTGGTCCATGTTCCTCCTGAGGAAAGGCGGGTGGTGATACTCTTGAACATGTATCCTCCCACCAATGATCGTGTCGGAGGGGCTGCCGGATTGGACACTTTTGAGAGCATAAGAAGATGCATGATCTCGATGAAGGATGCAGGTTACAAGATAGATCACATACCTGAGAACGGTAACGAGATAGTCGGAGAGGTGATGGCCGGTCTGACAAGCGATCTGGAGTGGATACCTGAGGACGAGATACCTGATCGGGCAGCCGATCTTGTGGGATTGGACAGGTACATGGCCTGGTTCGATTCCGTATCCTCTAAAGCACGTGAAGGGATGGTACGCAGTTGGGGCGAGCCTCCGGGAGTGATATCGGTATACGATGGTATGTTCATAATTCCGGGTGTGAGAAATGGAAACCTCTTCATAGGCATACAGCCGAACAGGGGCCAGCATGAACAGGCAGAGACCCTTTACCACGATCCCCGTGTGGTCATGCCGCATCAGTATCTTGCATATTACAGGTGGATCAGAGACACGTTCAAAGCGGATTGTCTGGTACATATGGGCACTCACGGCAGTCTCGAGTGGCTGCCTGGTAAAGGTAACGGTCTTTCAGAGGATTGTTATCCTGATGTCATCCTCGACACAATGCCGAATGTATATCCGTACATAGTGGACGATCCTGGAGAAGGGGTTCAGTGTAAAAGACGTGCGAATTCGGTTCTTATCGGTCATATGTGTCCCTCGATGACACGTGCCGGCAGTTATGATGAGATGATGGATCTGGACGGGAAGCTCCAGGAGTATCTGAATTCCGAGAATACGGGACAGCTTGATAAGTGCAGGGCTTTGAGTGAGGATATATTCAATCTGATACGTGAGATGGACATGTTCAAAGAACTAGGTCTTGGTCCGGATTGCAGTCTCGATGATGTTATAGCCAAAACAGATCTGATATATGATTATGTGTCGGATCTCAAGGATGCCCTGATAAAGGATGGGCTCCATATTCTGGGTGATGTTCCTGAAGGTGAGCGGCTCATGGAGATGGTGTACAGCCTTTGCCGTCTGCGTAATGGAAGTATCCCATCGCTTCGTGCCTCTGTAGCTGGTTGTAAAGGATTGGACATAGATGTTTTACTTGACAGTCCTTCTGCAACAGACCTAGCATCCGGTCGTCTGAACGGATCGCTTATCGATGAGGTCGACAAAGACTTCAATACCTTGTTGGATCGGATGTACTCATCAGGTTTTGACAAGGAATCTTCTTTTTCAGAAGCAGTTGACATGTTCGGGAAACTGAGTGATGATATCTGCAAATCCATCGAATATGTGTGTGAAACAATCTATCCGAATGTCTTGAGGATGACCGATGAGACTGATAATTTCGTATTGGGTATATCGGGTAGATATGTACCTCCGGGACCATCGGGCTCTCCCACAAGGGGGAATGCGCATTTACTTCCAACAGGGACGAACTTCTATTCCATAGATCCTGATGCGATCCCCTCGGAGGCCAGTTGGAGATTGGGTATGAAAATGGCAGAGGATATGGTGTCCCGTTATGTTTCGGACAACGGCCATTACCCAGAGAACGTTGGTATTGTGGTATGGGCCACCGATACCATGAAGACCTGCGGTGACGACTTGGCATATATCTTCTCTTTGATGGGTATCAGACCTATATGGGGCGCAGTGGGTGGAAAGGTGATCGGTCTGGAGGTCATACCTCTGAACGAGTTGGGTAGGCCCAGGATAGATGTCCTCTGCAGGATAACCGGTCTGTTCAGGGATTCATTCCCGGGGCTGGTAGATCTTATCGATGAAGCCATGCACATAATATCGGGGCTCGACGAGTCTGATGATGACAATTATTACAAGAAACACCTAAGTGAGGATATCAAGAGGTACATACGTGATGGTATGTCCTCGGGTGAGGCAGAGGATATGGCCCGTATAAGGATATTCGGGGATCCTCCGGGGCAGCATGGTAACGGGGTGTCGGTCCTCATCGCCTCCTCTAAGTGGGATACTCTGGATCAGATAGCCGAAACCTATGCCACATGGGGAGCGTATGCATACGGGGGCAAATGGAAGGGACAAAAGGTCACGACGGCTTTCAAGAAGCGTGTGGGCGATCTGGATGTCACTGTCAAAAACCACAATGACCGCGAGTTCGATATGTTGGATATCGATGATGATTACGATTGCCTAGGTGGTATGAATGCTGCAGTAAGGACATTCGGTGGACACAAGCCGTATTCCGTCATGGGTGACAGTTCGGATGTGGACCGTCTGAAGACCCGTACTTTGGAGGAAGAGACAGCCTATGTCATGCGTAGCCGTGTCCTCAACCCTGTATGGGTGGAAGGTCTGAAACAACATGGTTACAAGGGTGCCATGGAGATATCCAAGTTAACAGAGTACATACTAGGTTGGAGTGCAACGTCAGATAACATAGAACCGTGGATGTTCCAGTCTGTGACAGAGAAGTTCATGTTCGATGACGATAACAGGGTCTGGGTCAAGGAGAACAATCCCTATGCCTTCAGAGAGATGTTGGAAGACATGCTTGAGGCCATAGAACGCGGTCTTTGGGATGCACCGGAGGACATCAGGGAGAAACTCAGAGAGATGTATTTGGAATCCGAAGGAGATATGGAAGAGCTCGGTACAAGTAAGTCTTTTTGAAGGCATTCTTTAAAAATATTTTCTAATTTTTGTTTTTTACAAAATATTCAATCAGAAATTCATCAAAATGTTTTCGTGTGGGTCATCGACCCACACGGTTTTAGTGTTTGAAAACTCAGATTTTCCTTGCCTTCATCAGGTAGATGTTTATGCACAGCAGAGCTATGGCAAAAGCAATCAGTATGATGAGGAACGGCCATGAGTAATCCCATCCCAACGCGCTCTCTCTCATGAGGGTGCTGGAATAAGTCAAGGGCAGTATGTACAATACGCCCTGGAACCATTCCGGCATGGACGACACGGAGAAGAATGTACCACATAGGAAGGTCATCGGCAATATCACCAATGAACTAAATGTGGACATACTCTGGTGGGATTTGGCCAACAGTGCGGCGGTCTCTCCCAACATGGAGAATGTGAAACAGGACACCAAGAGCGTTATCAGGAATTCTGCGTTGAACTGCAGGTCACTCGCGAGTAACAATCCGAGAATGTATATTATCGCGCAGCTCAGAAGACCGCGTATTATTCCCAACATCGCTTTACCTATTGCAATCGATGAGAACTTCAACGGACACAGCATCATCTCATCGAAGTTGCGGTAGTAAAGTCTCTGTACATTCATTCTTGCAGATGTGGATGAGAAGGATGCAGACAATGCAGTAAGTGCCACAATTCCAGGAATTATGAATGCGATGTATGATACGCCTTCCATTGTTTGACCCTGGCCAAGTCCGTATCCGAATGCCAGAAGGTACAGAAGCGGACTCATCAAACTCATTATGAGCACACTGACGATAGTATGTCTAAGGAAACGTATATCTCCCCAGGCTATGTTGGCGATTTCTTTTACACTTTCTATCATTTCTGCTCACCTACTGAGTCACCTGTCATCTTCACAAAACAATCTTCCAAGTTTGTGTTACGAATCGTGACAGTGCATTCGGGATCTATCGTGCTGGCATATTCATTGGCTTCTTCTCTGTTGTTGAAGTAGGAATATGTTGTCTTCTTGTTTTTATCAAAACATTCTACTGCGGTAGATCCGACTTTGTTGCAAAGTTCCAAAGGAGTCGCAACCTCTACAATCTTACCATGATTTATGAAGGCAACCCTGTCGCAGAGTGCTTCTGCTTCCTCTATGTAGTGTGTCGTAAGGAATATCGTGTTACCATCTGAATTCAATTTCCTTATGATGTCCCAGATGAGTCTTCTTGCGGATATATCGAGTCCGACAGTGGGTTCGTCCAAGAACAAGATCTTGGGATCGTGTATAAGTGCGCAGGCGATGGACACTCTTTTTTTCCATCCTCCTGAAAGAGAAGTAACTTTGTAATTGCGATATTCCTCAATTCCAAGATACTTTATCAATCGTTCGATTTTTTCCATTCCGACTTTCTTGGGTATCTTATGGTATTTTGCGTGGCATATCAGGTTCTCTATAACAGTAAGGTCGTTATCCAGGCTGATATGCTGTTGTATCACACCGATACTTGTCTTGGCTTTGATAGGCTCTTTATCTATATCATGTCCGTCTATGATCACGGTTCCCGAATCTTTATTTTCGAGGGTCGTGATCAATTTTATGGTCGTCGTCTTACCGGCACCATTGGGGCCGAGGAATCCGAAGACCTCTCCGTCTTTGACGTTCAGATCAATGAGGTCCACGGCAACTTTCTTATTAAATGCCTTGAACAGCCCACTGACTGATATTATGTCACTCAATGAATCACCGATTGGCATATATCTCCAAGATATAATAATTAGTCTATTAAGGCCCGTTAATATTTCATGTGTTTTTTATAGAGTTTCAAAGAATCTGGGAGATGTATTTCAATGGATTTTTGTCATATCTCAAAATCGGTCCATGAACAACGTATTGTTACGATAAATCCAATATCAAATGGTCGGCAAATCATGATGCCTGAATCATTCACGATATGTTCTTGTCAAGTTCCATATTCACCAAGGCATCAGCTCTCGGTATAAGTAACTCGGAGCGTCTGACATTTCTGAATCTTACCTTAGGTATCATCAAGGACAGATTAACAGCATCATCGTGAAGATTCTTCACATTCGGGGATTTCACTTTGTATTGTCCGGTCATCTGACGTATCACAAGCTGTGAATCCATTATGAATTCCACATCATCTGCATCAAGTTCTATGGCTTTGCTTATCGCGGCTATGAGTCCGCGATACTCAGCATAATTATTGGTTTGTACTCCCAGGAATTCTGATTTTTCGTAGATCACTTTTCCATCCTTGGTAACGACGATCGCGCATGCTGCGGGACCAGGATTCCCTCTTGAACCTCCGTCCGAGAAGATCTGATACATAATGTGCAGTAGTCGTTTCTTCTATTCTTGTTTATCGTCTTATCAATTATTTTTCAAAGGAATATGTAATTCTTCGAGTCTGGAGATGGCATCTTTGTTTCTCTTATTGGCAGCTTTCCTGTAAAGGTCGATGGCTGCATCGAAATCATTCTCTTCCTTGATCTTTGCAAGGCAGTACATGGCTTTTGAATTCATGGCCTCTGCGGATCTTAATAGATAAGTCATACCCGTATCCGTATCTTTCTCAATTCCAGTTCCATCCAGATACATTCTGGCTAATCTGTAAAGTGCTCTGGGAGAGTTAGATTTTTCAAACAATTTTTTGGCCTCTTCAGGATTCATATCCACACCTCTGCCTTCCAGATACATTACCCCAAGATTCGTCATTCCTCTCGAATAACCGCCCTCTGCCGACATTTTGAACCATCTGGCAGCCTCCGCTGGGTCTTCTGGTACACCGTTTCCGAAATCATACATCACGCCTATGTTGCACTGTGCCTTCGCATTACCGGCATTTCCAGATTTTATGTACCATTCCGCTGCCTGTTTCTTATCGCGTTCACAACCGAGACCTATTGCCAAGCAGTATCCGATATTCCTCATCCCCGAGTCATTGCCCATGGTCGCAGCATCAATGAAGAGCTCCAAGGCCTTTTTCTTCTCTTCTTCGTCACCGTCGATCAATATATCGCCCAAAAGGACCATGGAGTCGGAGCATCCTTTTATTGTGTTCTTCAAAAGTATATCTTTCGCCCCTGATCCTAAGGGATCTTCCTTCAAGATTTCTGCTGCTCTTTGGAAATCAGAGCGTACTGTAATATCAGGATGATTAGATTTGGATGGATAATCCAACATGTATTTTACAATACATCGTTATTATTTCTATTTTTTCAAAACCGAATTCAATATGTGAATTCTTTCACGGCTTCGTTCTTCTCATTGACAAGTACAGCCTTCGCGTGTATCTGCTCGTCTGTCAGTTCATAGCCCATTATGATTATCTTGTCACCAACGTTGCAAAGATGTGCGGCTGCACCGTTCAATGCTATTATGCCGGATCCCCTATCGCCCGGTAAGGTATACGTCTCGAAACGGGAACCGTTGGTGACATTGGCTATGTAGACCTTCTCACCTATCCAAATGCCAGCTTTATCCAGGAGGTCCTGATCGACGGTGATGCTTCCCTCATAGTCGAGTCTGGTCTCGGTGACCGTGGCCCTGTGGATTTTGCCGCGTAACATCCAACGCATGTTTTGCTTTATCATTACACAATAAAAGATATTTTCGGTTCGACAGGTGACGTATAATTAAAGATCATCAGTCCATTTCTCTGATGTTTCTTCGATTCTCCCTTCTGTATCCAAATAAAGGTCTCTGAGTTTCTCTTTCATATCCTCGGACGCATCCCATAATCCTCTTTCTATGGCTTCTTGAAGTCTTTTTAGGATATTCATCATCGCATGTGTGTTGGCATTTCTCATCCATTCTCTCGTATCATCGTCCAGGAGGAATTTTTCAGCCATGCCCTCGTACATCCAGTCGTCTACTATATCCGATGTTGCATCCCACGCCAATACGTATTCCGTTATATTGGCGAATTCGGTGGCTCCGCGATATCCATGTTCTTTGAGTCCGTCTATGAATTTAGGGTTGAGTATTTTGCTTCTGAATACGTATCTGCATTCTTCCGCCGTATTCCTGACTTTGAGTCTTTCAGGATCGGATCCATCTCCCATAACGGATATGGCATCCTTTTTACCATAGGTGCGGACGAAGGCGTTCATACCACCGAGATATTCGTAAACATCGTCGCAGTCCAACAGGTCAATCTCCCTGTCAGGCATGTTCTTAACGGTTATCCCTATATTGCTGAACCTTTTTATGAATGTATTTTTGAGTCCTACGCCGTACCCGTCTTTGGAGTATCCGTGGCTACACCAATCCAGATAGATATCTGCAATATCCTTCACGGTTTTCCAATCACCCGATTCTATGATCTTGTTCACACCCGTACCGTAAGCACCGGGAGGGGCTCCGAATATGCGTATTGAATTCATTTTTTTGGATTCATCAGGATTCATTCCGGTTTTGATGTCTCCTGCGATGTCTTTTCTCAGATTCGCGACCAATGAGTTACACTCATCCGACTCATCAAGCCCTATAACCATTTTCACGGCCTCATCGATGAGACCGATCATATTGGGAAAGGTATCTCTGAATAGCCCTGTAATCTGTACAGTGACATCGATTCTTGGTCTTCCCAGTTCTTCAATGGGTATGACTTCCAGTCCGTTAACCTGTCCGTTATCGGGTGACCATAGGGGTTTGACACCCATCAGCCAGAGTATGTAAGAGACGTCGTCCCCACCAGTTTTCATTGTATCCGTTGCCCAGATTATGAAGCCGACCTCCCGAGGGTATTCCCCCTTTTCTTCAATGTAACGTTCTATCATCTGGTCAGCCATTTTTTTACCGATCTCCCATGATGGGCGAGTGGGAATGGAGCCAGGATCAAGGCCATAGTAATTCCTGCCCATGGGCAATATAGATGCATTTCCCCGCGTGGGAGCTCCTGACGGACCCGGAAGAATATATCTGCCATCAAGTCCCGACATGATGTTTTCCAATTCATCAGTCATGCGCAATATGTTGGGTACAAGTGTGTCACAGGTGTACGATACGGACGTAATCAGATCTTCTGACAAGGTTCCATATTCAGATTTTAGAAAGCATAGGCACTTCTCTCTATCGAAATTGAATTCCATGGCTTTTCCTATGAAAGTCTGGAGGGATTCATCAACCTCCTCTATGATGTTGCCGTTAAGTTCCAAGCCGTCCGAAAATCCAGAGGGGTCATCCATCAGAGCCCTGAGGTCTATTCCCATATTATCTGCGAACGAGTAACGGAGTGATGGTATGTTGCCGTTGTCCAACCTTGAAAGCGAGTACACGGTCTCCATCATATGCTTTCCTTGAGGTGCCTTCCCGAGTATGTGCAGATCAGCCCTTATCAATGCATCTTTGACATCCGAGATGTAATCATGAAGATCTGTGATGTATTGCTCGAAACCTTCGGGTCCGGGATCATCAGATATCCCAAGATCATTCAGAAGGTTGTTCTTCTTGGCAATATCATAGATTTGAGCTATCATCAGTTCTTTCCTCTCTTCGGAGGCAGTGTTCTTAAGTTTGAAATACTCTTGAAGGGGAATATTCACCTGTTCCAATTCATCATATGTGCCAGCACGTGCCATGGTGGGGCACATGTGTCCTATTATGACTGATTCTATCCTGCGTTTGGCCTGTATCCCCTCTCCGGGATCGTCGATGATGTAAGGATACATGTTGGGAAGACCATCCAATATGAAATCCGAATTGCATTTATTCGATAATCCTACATTTTTACCGGGTAACCATTCAAGGGTCCCATGTGTTCCTATGTGCATGACCATGTCTGCCTTGAATACATTCTTGATCCAGTTGTAATATGCAATGTATTGGTGTTGTGCGAACAGTGTCGGATCGTGGCAATCCTGCCCCATTCTGTCGGCCCATCCTCTCATGGGCTGATACCCTATGAAGACATTTCCTTTCACAAGACCGGGAATTATTATCTCCTCTTCGCATACGCATATATTACCTGGAGGTTTTCCCCAATCTTCACTGGTCATCTTCTGATCGAATTCGGGAATAGTCGAGAAGAAAGTTCTGTAGTTGTCAGAGGTTACTAATCCGGCTGCTTTGGCTTTCATGGTTTTCGCAGGTATATTGTCCAGATCGTTGGTTATGTTGTCAAGTATTTCATCGATTAATTGTTTTCCGCATTCAGGTACATTCTCCACCCAGTATCCGATATCAGCCATCTTGTTGAGCATATCCGATACGCTCTGGATGGAATCCAATCCGGCTGCACCTCCGATGTTCCCAGAATCAGGACGCGATTGATAGAACAATATCGCGACCTTCCTTTCATGTATTGGTTTATGTCTGAGGGTCGCCCATCCTTTAGTGAGTCTTGATATGTGGTCTATCCTGTCAGGGATGGGGACAGCCCTCTTTATGGTATTTCCCCTGGGCGTGTAGCATATCGGGACGGATATTATCTGTCCGTCTATTTCTGGCCATGCGACGTTCGATTGTATGTCGTGTTTTCCAAGACCTATCTTGTCTTTTTCGAAGTCATGATATTCGCCGTTCAGGCTTATGGCGTGTATGACTGGAACGTTCAACAAGGTGTGATAATAGTTATCCGAATCTTCGGTTTTGATGCCTTGTGTTTTTCTGGAATTCACAAGTAATGAGAACGGTGTGCAAACAACAAGAGCATCTATAATCGGGTTTTTGTTTTTGATGAAATACTCATTTACGGTGGATCTCGTGCCTTCCGAACCTTCGACACTGAAAGATGTTCCGGAATAGAAAATTGGTAAGGTGTTCATTCCGTGATGTTCCATACTTCTTATCAGGGCATCGATGTGGTCCATGTTGTCATATATCCACAGATTGCTAGTGAACATTATTCCCACTGTGGGTCTGGTCTTGTCGAGGGTTGCAACGTAGTCATCTGTTTCCACATCCCTTGGGAAATCAGGGTGGTATATCCCCGATGGTCTTTGCACCAGGGGCTCAGGGACGGGGAGGTCGGTTAATCCTAATCTCTTAGCCACCCAGATCAACATCCCATAATCATTCTCAGCGCCTCTATTCACGGCGAATGATCTGAGAGCCAGGAACTCTTCGTCAGATCCCCGGAACAGATCTCTGTACATTGTCATTACTTCTATGTTTCCTGAGTTCAGGAAAACATATCCTTTACATTTTCTGAGTGCTTTTTCATAAATCTCGAATCTTTTGAATCTGAAGATATCTGCCATGCATCTTATGAAAACGAAGTCGGCATTTCTGGTGTGTTCTTCCAATTCACTATATATGCTGGCATCATCATCTGCATCTTCATGGTTTACACACAGCAGATCTACATCCAAACCGATATCCTTTTTCAACCTGTCGGATGGGCCCATCATAGATTTTGCATCCGAACTCTGTATCGATAACGATACCACTTTCAGATTCATACAATTTGGATATATAATCCAATATAATAAGACAGGGTATGTGATGTAACTGTTCGGATTTACAAATCAAATGACACATGCATTATTCTGAATTTAACAGTCGTGAGATTCTGTTGTTTCTGTCACCCCCTATTATTGTCAGGTCATCCTTTTATACGGAATGCCCCATTACATAATTGGATAATATATCCAACATCGGAGCAGGATCATTATGCATTTGAAGATAGATGATGTGGAATTCGGTTATTCCAGTGTTCCAGTTTTGAATGACATCTCTCTAGATTTAGATGGTTCAAAGTTTGTGTCTATTCTAGGTCCCAATGGGGTTGGAAAATCCACATTGATACATTGCATAAACAAGATTCTCTCTCCAAGATCAGGTACTGTTTTCCTTGACGGAAAAGACGTTAAGGATATAACCATAAAAGAGATGGCGAAAAATGTGGGCTACGTTCCTTATTCTGCCAATGATGCTTTCCCATTGACGGTCGTCGATACTGTGCTCATGGGAAGACATCCCCACAGTAAATGGAAGTCATTGGATAATGATTTGGAGATAGTCTATGACACGCTGAAGATGCTCGGCATATCCCACCTGGCTATGAGGCCTTTCAATGAGTTGTCTGCTGGACAGCATCAAAAGGTAATGCTTGCCAGAGGATTGGTGCAGGAGCCTAATGTTCTTCTTTTAGATGAACCCACTTCCAATCTGGATATAAGACATCAATTAGATGTGACCAAGATGTTAAAGGATCTTTCCAAAGAGAAGGATATATTGACGATAATGATAAGCCATGACATCAATATAGCCTCTAAATTCGCTGACGAAGTGATTCTCATGTACAGAGGTGATATCTATGATGTCGGAACCCCGATGGAAGTCATAAACGAGGATAATCTCAGGATAGTTTATGGTGTAGAATCCAAGGTCATAGAAGATGAGGGGAGACCTCATGTGATTTTAAGAGATGCCATTCCTATGAGTGATGACAACATTCCTGGTGCAAGAATGGCGTCTGCGTTGAATAATAGGGCTGGAAAGGATGAACATGTTTTTAACTCTGAAATAGCAGAGAGTCAGTCTTGAATAGGATGTTGAATCTAATTTTTCTGTGTGTTGAGGAAAAATCACTTGCATGATCCGTGTAATCTTACAGTATTCTTCCCATTGTGTGTATCTTTCTCCAATTCGGCATCAACTTTGAAGACTAGGCGCATGTTTTCGGGAGTCAGAATCTCATCGGCTGTTCCAACAGAGTGTATCTTTTTATTATGTATCAAGACCATTCTGTCACAGTATCTGGCTATCATTGGCAGATCGTGAGATACGATGACGACTGTCATGTTTTTCGCTTTTGATAGTTTTTCAATCAAATCTAGGATTTCAAATTGCATATGTATATCTAGATGCAGTGTTGGTTCGTCCATAAGTAAGATTTGCGGCGTTTGAGCAATAGCTCTGGCAATTATCACACGTTGTCTTTCTCCACCACTCATAGTACTTATGTGACGATCGGCCATGTCCATAATGCCAGTCTGAATCATTGCATCATCTATTATCTTCAGATCTTCTGTTGTCTCGCCACGAAATGCCGAGTTTTGGAAGGGTATACGACCCATGGTGACAATATCTCTCACAGTGAATGCAAATCTGATTTCATTAGTCTGGGGGACTACAGCTATGTTTCTGGCTATTTCCTTCTTACTGATTGTGGATATGTCTGTATCTTCAATCATTACACATCCATTTAATGGGCTGAGGTTACGATTAAGATTTTTCAACAATGTGGTTTTACCACATCCGTTTGGACCAAGTATGCCAAAGATCTCACCTCTGCCCACGCTCATTGTTATTTCATCTAGAACCTTTTTCTGTTCATAATCATACGATAATGAGTCTACACTTAGTATCACCATCCCACCTCTGTTCTCTTTCTACAAAGGAGGTATATGAAGAATGGTGCGCCTATCATTGATGTCACTACGCCTATTGGTAACACTCCGTACAATGGTGCCACCACATGAGCACAATAATCGCACAAGAGTATGAATACTGCACCTCCAAATGCGCTCAAAGGTATGATTATGCGGTTGTCTGGTCCTAACATCAGTCTGAATATATGTGGTATGACAAGGCCGACAAATCCTATAGCGCCCACAAAAGCCACGCATGCGGATACTACTAGTGAGGATATGATCAATAACATTAATCTTATTTTCTTTACATCTATCCCTAGGTCCATTGCATGTGCATCGCCTATCATGAGTGCATTAAGATATTTTGATTGGGATGCCATGAAACAAGATCCGAAAACTATCAGAGGTATTGCGAATATCATCTGATCCCAGTCCACATTGGATAGGCTGCCCATCATCCAAAAAACAATGTCTTCCATTTTATCGCTCGGGGCGATATATGTGAGGAATGACACAAGTGCAGACATCAGAGATGATACAGCTACTCCAGCAAGTATCAGCGTTTCAGTTCTAACACTTCCTCCTATACGTGAGATTGTGTAAACAATGATCATTGTTATGAAACACATTATGAATGCTAATATTGGTTGAACTATTGCCAGAGGTATGAATGGTATTGCAAACATTATGGATATGGCAGATCCTAAGGATGCTCCGGATGAGAGTCCCAGTATATATGGAGATGCCAACGGATTTCTGAATATTGCTTGCATAACTGCACCTGTGATTGCGAGTCCCGCACCAACAAACACACCGAAAACAACTCTTGGAGCATTTAGTGTTTTTACAATTATGTTGTTTGCCCATGTACCCTTCCCTATGAGAACATCCCAGACTTCTGATATAGAGAGTTGTTTAGTTCCTCCCCATGATAAGTCCAGAAGTATGGATGCTACTAACATAATAGCTAAAATAATGACAGTTAGCATTATTTTCTCATGTTTGGTAAATTTTATTCCGAATATCAATATCCCTCACCGAATACTTGGTAAATGGTTTATGGAGGGCGGACCTCCTAATTAATCAATTTGTCTTTTTCGAGTAAGCATACATCATAATTGCAATTGCTGCAATTACTATGATTGCTGCCATTGCATATATGACTACATTATCTCCACTTGATGTCGTATCTGATGTTGGTATGTCTCCGCTGAACAGATCGGGATACAATGCACATGCAAATGTCCACAATCCTTCTGCTGCCTCAGGACAATAGTTATTCCAAAGGGGATCCATTTCAATCAGTGTTATGGATGTGTCTCCTCCTAGGACATCGTTGCGGAAGTCTTCTATGGTGTATGTGCTGAAATAGTTGGCATCTATGAAGACCACTGTGTCTGGATACTCTCCAAGAAGGGAAACTATAGTGTTTTCATCACCGTATTTGGATGCTTTGCTGGAGTCATATCCTATATTATTGCCTCCGGCACAATCTAAGAGAGATACGCCTATCATGTCTGTGTTACCAACCATCAGTGCTGAATAATAATATGAAACGTATAATCCGTTTGCTTCTGTTTCTACGGATTCCAGCCCTTCATTTATTGTTTCTTGTACCGCCTCCATGTCAGAAACTATGCTAGATACACTTCCAGTCACAATGAGTGATACATTTTTGACGAATTCAACAATATCAGAATAGTCTGTTATGGTGGTGTAGATGATTATGTGAGTAAATCCTTCTTCGGATAATATGTCACGAATGTTGGTTGCGTTCGAAGATCCAGTCAATATTATTGTATCGTCTAAGCTGAACGTTCCACTGTCAACAAGGTCTAGAACATAGGATACAAAGTAATCAGTGTTACTTGTATAAATTGTTCCAAATGTATCAGTAGTCAGATCTTCTAATTCTGAATAGCTGTTGTAGCTGTACAGTGAATATTTATCAACAGCTACTATTTTATCGATTTCACCCAGTTCTGTCACGGTAAGTGTTGCTCCTAATCCTGCAACAATAACTTTGTCCGCTGCTGAATCATATCCAAAGGTTTCACCTGTTCCATCAGTTATTTCAAAGGACGTGGCTGCATCAGTGTTGTCGCATGCAGTAGTAACTATGGTTACGGAACTAGCTAGCATCAGGAAGCACGCCATTATTGTAATTAATTTTCGCTTCATTTTTACACCTTAATGTATGTATTATGCATACGACGAAGGTTGGAAACTCTATTTATTTGTTTATATCATTTTACTAAATACGTGTTACTGAATATGATGTAATTTTAACTCAATACGTATCGAGTAACACGATATTCGATTAAGGTCAATTAATTTTCTTGAATAGCCTACAAAATAGTTAGATTAAATCATGTCGATAGAAATCATTCTGAGTGTAGAACTCATTATTCTAAATTAGTGACTCTTGACGAAATTGAGATTTTGAATATTGCAAGAGGATCTTATGCTTAATTTCGTCACCATGCAGATTTTTTCTGTCTGATGAGTATGTATATGAACAAAGGTCCGCCAATCATTGCACTTATCACTCCCACAGGGAGTCCGTTTGCACCTGATATTTTGGCTAATGTGTCAGCCAGTATTATGAATGTTGCTCCGAATGCGGCTGCAGAAGGTATCAGATATTTGTTTGAAGATCCCACGAATATACGGGCTATATGCGGCCCTACAAGACCTATGAATCCGATGGTTCCTGTAAAACTCACTATGGCGGCGGTCATGAATGAAACCAATACTAGTGAAAAAAGACGGAGTCTGTTTGCATTCACACCAAGTGTTTGTGCGGTTCTGTCTCCGGAATACATGACATCTAATTTTTTTTCCATTGAGAATAATATCAAAGATATGCCCGTTACTGGTATGATGATCATGGGCAAGTTATTCCATGTTATTTTGGCCAAGGTTCCGACTTTCCAATTATATGCATCTGCGAGTGTTTCAGAGGGGGCGGTTACCAATATAAGTTGACATATGGAACTGAATACGAACATCGTTGCTATGCCCAAAAGTATCATGGATGTGGATGTGAGTTTCTTGAATTTTGATATGAGGACTATGATGGTTGTGGGAATCAATGAAAATAGAAATGCGTTGGCAATCGTTGAGGTTTCACCTGATAAGAACGGTATGATCGAGATTCCACAGACCATGCTCAATATGGCTCCCAAGAAAGCACCGGATGAGATCCCCATTGTGTATGGTTCTGCAAGCGGATTGCGCATGTTATTCTGCATTATGACTCCGCCGATAGACAGTCCCACTCCCACGAACAATGCACCGAGTGCTCTGGGTAGACGAACGTCCCAAACATAGTAGTCGTTCTTAGAATCAGTTATGTTTCCAATGATATGATTCATGAATGTTTGTATCGCGTCTACGATGCTGATGTGGTAGACTCCGAATCCTAATGTTAAGAGAACAGTTCCCAGAGAGACTATAGTCAGAACAATGAAAAATAAAGCTTTTTTATGGAGACTATCCAGGTATACTGAAATGAAAGTATTCTTGTCGTTCAATATACCGCCCCGTAACTTTTTCTTTGCCATAATATCAATGCAAAGAATATGGGACTTCCGATCAAAGACATTATGACGCCTGCAGGAATGTCTGACAGACATATTGCGATATAATCTGCTATCAGTAGTAACATTGCTCCCATAGTCATTGATATGGGTACCACATATCTATTGTCCGAACCTATAATCAATCTAACAATATGCGGTGCGACTATTCCAACAAATCCGATTATGCCTGTGTATGCTATGACTGCAGCAGTCATTATAGCCATCACTCCCAAGCATATTGTTCTGAATTTCTGTGCATCTAAACCAAGACTCAGTGCACTATTATCGCCGAGTGATATTACATTCAATTTTTTGGACATCAAAAGTATGAATGCCGATCCTATTGCAGTAATCACCAACATTATCGGTACTGCACTCCAAGTCAGTCCATCAAGACTGCCTACCTGCCAAAGATATGCGCTTTGCAAAGTGTCAGCATCTGTTGTAACCATTAAGTAGGTCATCATCGAGTTAAAGAAGTATGATAAAGCTGCACCAATCAAAATCATGGTTGCAGGTGAAGCATTGATTTTTTCGGATATCAATATGATCAGCAATGCAGGAACCATGGCTCCTATGAATGCATTGGTGACAATTCCTGTCTCGCCTGTCATCGATGAGTAGGACATGCCCACTATTATCGCCATTACTGCTCCAAAACATGCGCCTGAGGATATTCCGGTGCTGTATGGATCAGCCAGTGGATTGTTTGTTATGGCTTGCATGAGTGTTCCGCATGCTGCTAATGAAGCTCCTGCAATTATTGCTATCGAAGCTCTTGGCAGAACCCGGTTCCAGATGTATCTGTCAGCCCACCAGTATTCGGATCTAGGTTCATAACTTACTCCGGTTATGTGGTTCCATATTATCTCATATGCTTGCATTAACGTTATGGAATTGTATTCTGACACTGAAAGGATGCCGACTATCAGGATTATACCTACAAGACAAACTGCCAATAGTGCTATTTTTCTTGCAATTCCATGATGGTATGTTTCAATCATCCCTTTTTTGGACAGGATGTCAATATCGTCTGCATTTTCTGTCATAGTACACACAATTTATAAGGGGGATTTTGGTCCCCCTTTATTGTCTAAAGAACTTTAGTTTTTGGCGTTTATATAGTCATCATATGTGAATATGGTGATTATATTGTCAAGGCTGTAACCTTCAAATGGTTCGAATTCATCCATAAACTCTTCCATTATTCCATTCGCCCAGTCCAGAGAGAATGTGTCGGGATACATCGCATATGCCAGATAAGCTATCTTACACGCTCCTGGCAACAGGTTGTTAACGTATACCAAATTCTCGTAATTATCAAGTTCTTCAAAATACTCTATGTATTTCTCCCATTGAGCAACAATTACTGAATCATTATCTGATCCATAATCTATCGAACGGTTGCTGATCAAAAAGTCTGCATCTCCGTAATTGGACAATGCTTCCGTGCTTTGCATTTTAGTTGAACTTGTACCACTGTACGTTTCTGCAAACTCTGAGTTCACTTCGTAATATGCTATTCCGCCTGCATATCCTGGAGTGGTGTTGAAGGTTGAGTCATTCTGACAGATGTATATCCACATTGTAAGACAGATGTATGATTTCCGGTCGCTTTCACTCAAACTGGAAAGTTTCTCGTTTACTTCATTGATTACAGACCAACTGAGTTCTGCATAGTCCAGTGCTGTTTCCTCGCAGTCAGTTCCAAGTAGGAATCCAAGTGTCAATGCTGCGCATATCTCATCGGATGCATCTGCAGAAGCATAGCATATCATAGGTATTCCTGCCTCGTCGAGATCTTCAAGATAACTGTCAGTTATTGCACCAATGGCACTATAATCAACAATCAGTGCACCGATTCCAACATCTGAGTCAAGATCTGTGAAATTCTTCCATGCAGCATCAGATATCGTCCTTGAGCTTCCCTCCAAATCAACAGCATTATCAGTCATTGATTTTTCTGCGTTGGAATATGTACTTGTGAAGTATCCTACGCAATATTCCCCACCACCAACATTCAAAAGAGGTTCAACAATGTTGGTTCCGAACGGTACTATATTAATAAGCGGATATGATACTTTTACACTTGTCTGATCGCCGTTGGTGTCAAGACATATGACATACAGGTCTGTACTTTCGCGATTTATTATTTTCTCTACTAATTCGACATCTTCATCATTGACAAGTCCATCATCGTTGGCATCCGCCAGAGGATAATCATCGATGTCTTTTTCTCCACTGATTATATCTTGAATTATCTCCAGATCGGAGTCGTTTATTGTATAATCATTATTTGCATTGCCACGTATCATGAGCTGTGAGTCAATGTCATCATAACTTGTGCCGTTGTTGCTTCCTGCAAGTATGAAGGCACTTGCTATTGCTACTGCTACAATCATTAATATTGCGAGCATGGCAAATGTTTTTTTTTGGCTGCTGTTCAGCGGATTCATATTCATCACTTCAATTGGATGTATATTCCAATTACTTTTCGGGATAGATTACACATTATAAGTTTATTGTGACGTTTCTATTTTAAAAAATTAAACAGGCTAGAAATTTCAGAATTTATGTAATTATATTGACAAATTTTGTATATTTGTCATTATAATCTTGTGTGGATATTGAAAGATATGACCATATTTCAATTATGAATCAGGAATTTTAAAAGTGAAAATGAGCGCCCTGGACGGAATTCGAATCCGTGTCGAAGCCTCGACAGGGCTTCATGATAGGCCACTACACTACCAGGGCAACAAACCACCATATTAAGCGGTGGTATTTAATGTTTAGTCTTCTCAGACTGTGTGTGGACATCCTTATCCAGACAGTACATTCGAAAAAAGTTCATTATTAGTGTATTCGGACTTTTCCATCGGGGTGGTTGTTCTATGTACCGGCTATATAGCCTCCCAAGTGGTACTTCCCGATATATCGGGAAGGTATTAACACATCCTTGCAGATATGTCAGGTGATAGAGATGGTGGATGCAACAGTAGGCGAATACATGATCCGTGATGTTCAGTGCGTATCTCCGGATATGACGGTCTTGCAAGTCAAGGAGAAGATAATAAATTCTAATTTTCACGGATTCCCCATAGTCGAGAACGGTTACCTTCTCGGATTCGTCTCCGCTAAGGAGCTGCTCAGGCATATAGACACACCCAGTGCCAAGATGAGGGAGGTCATGTCACGCGGTACGCTTTGTGCCATACCTTCGATGTCCATAGATGATGCCACACGCATACTGTTCAGGTACGGTCTGAGGAATCTTCCCGTTGTGGATGACGAACGTAAGATCGTGGGTATAATCTCTAACATAGACATAGTCAGATCCCAGATTGAAAGATCCAGGCCGGGCAAGGTCATGTCCGTGAAGAATTTCATGGAACAGCAGAACGGCATAAGGCTCAGAGTATCCAATCAGGATGTGCCTATGGATCAGCTCATACCGACTCAGAAGGAGGTTTACATGGATGAGCTCATCGGAAGGCAGTATGAGCTCAAAAGGGGGCTCAACGAGCCCCTTATAGTCATAAAGAGACTCAACGGTTATCTTGTCGTGGACGGTCATCACAGGGTGATGGCCGCCAAGAAGATGGGTCTCAAGACGTTCAAGGCCATAGTCTTGGAGCCTAATAATCTCCAGGTACCCCTGGGGTTGGAGAAGACTGCTGAAAAATGGGGCCTCCACAGTTTGGATGATGTCAAGATAATAGAAGGTTCAAAGCATCCCTTCATGGAAGTAACCACTATGTTGCTTCCCAAGGAACAGGCCGACGGCATAAACCAAAGGCTGATAGAAAGCAACAAATGTATGAATGATAACTAAGATGTTTTGAAGAAATGAATGGGGCCAAAGGCCCCTGGATCATTGTTCGTTCCTCATTTCCCTCAGTTTCTTCATGAGCACCCTTTGTTCGGCGGAGGCGATAATCCTCTTCGTCTTGATGAAGGTGTCTGGGTTGAGGGAGATGTAGTCTATTCCTTCTTCAACGAGGAACTCTGCGAATTCTGGGTATACTGAAGGGCCCTGTCCGCATATGCTGACGGTCTTGCCGTTCTTGTGTGCCACCCTTATGAGGTGAGATATGGCGGCCTTGACGCCAGGGTTCCTCTCGTCGAAGTAGCCCATCTTGCCCAATATGTCGGAGTCACGGTCACATCCCATCGTAAGCTGGGTCAGATCGTTGGACCCGATGGAGAAGGCATCGCAGTACTTGCAGAACTCCTCCGCCATGAAGATATTGACCGGGATCTCCGCCATGAAGTACAGCTTGAGGTCCAATCCTCTTCTGAGTCCCACGGAGTTCATCATCTCAGTTATCTTCTCCACTTCGAAGATTGTTCTAACGAAGGGTAGCATTATGTTGACGTTCTTCAGGCTGAACTCGTCACGGACCTTCTTTATTGCCTTGAGTTCGCACATGAATGCCTCGCGGTACGATTCCGAGATGTATCTAGAGCATCCTCTCCATCCTATCATAGGATTGTCCTCATTGGGTTCGTAGTCTGCTCCGCCCTTCATATCACGGTATTCATTGGTCTTGAAATCCGAGGTTCTCAGGGTCACGGGTCTAGGATAGAACGCTCTTGCGACTTTGGCTATTCCGTCGGCCAATTTGTCTATAAGTTCCTGGGAGCGACCTTCCTCTATGACTGAACAGGGGTGTTCGCCGATGTAATTTGTGAACAGGAACTCGGATCTCATCAACCCTACTCCGTCACAAGGAAGTTTTGCCACGTCATCCGCCTTTGTGGGCATGCTCATGTTCACGAGGACTTTGGTGCCTGTTATGGGTATGAACTCCTGTGCCACCTGTGTGGTGTTTTCCGATGCGGAAGCGTGTACGTTGGATTTCTTGATCTCTCCTCTGTACACGGATCCTGTTGTTCCGTCCACGGTTATGATGTCTCCGTTTTTCAGGACATCTGTGGCCGATCCCGTACCCACTACGCACGGTGTTCCAAGCTCCCTCGATATGATGGCTGCATGACATGTCATACCTCCTTCGTCGGTCACGATGGCAACAGACCTGCTCATAGCAGGAACCATGTCTGGCATCGTCATCTTGGTGACCAGTACATCGCCGTCCTTTACTACGTCCAAGCTCATGGATGCGTCATATATACAGACCTTTCCGCTTGCCATTCCGGGGCTCGCTCCAAGTCCTGTGAGGAGCACTTCCTCACTGGGGACGTTATCTCCTGATGATGATTCGTTGCCGCCATCGCTTATGGCGGTTATGGGTCTAGCCTGAACGAGGTACACTTTGTTGTCTTCGATACACCATTCCATATCCATGGGTTTCTGATAGTGTATTTCCACCTGGCGTCCCAATTCGGCTATCTCGAGTATACGATTATCGGGGATCTTCTGTGCCTTCTCAAGATTATCGGCTACGTCCTCTTTGACACAGCCACCGTCAGGTCCTCTTATGTATTTCCATTTCTGAGTGGATATTCTCTTCTTGGTTATGGTCATCCTGTTCTTGTCCACAATGTATGTGTCGGGGGTGACCTCTCCGCCCACGATGGCTTCTCCCAGACCGTAACCGGCTTCTATGATTATGTTTCTCGCACCGTTGTGCGGGTCCACTGTGAACATTATTCCTGAGATCTCTGAGTTGACCATCTTCTGGATGACAACTGCCAACTTAACATCTTCGTGGGCATAACCCTGTTTATCACGGTAGGCTATTGCCCTGGCAGTGAAAAGGGAGGACCAGCATTTTCTTATCTTGTCGAACAGGTCTTCTTCACCTCTTACGTTGAGGTATGTTTCCTGTTGACCCGCAAAACTGGCATCCGGAAGGTCTTCGGCAGTGGCGCTGGATCTCACAGCTACAAAGCCTTTCTTTCCTTTAGGAACCAGTAGGTTGTAATTCGAGATGATCTCTTTTTTAAGGTCTGAAGGTATCTCACAGGTTTCGAACAGGTTTCTGATGTTTTTGGACGCTTCAGTCAGACTTTGATCGGATTTCCTGTCTATTTTCTTCAGCTCTTTCACTATATCATTCATGATCCCGCTTTTGTTCAAAAAGTAATCATACGCTACTGTGGTGAGCACGAATGCACCCGGTACGGGGAATGCAGCAGAGGTGAGCTCTCCTAGGTTTGCTCCCTTGCCTCCCACAATGGGTATATCGTTCACACGCAGTTCATTGACATCAATTATTCTTCTGTCCATGGGAATCCCTGTTGAGGAATGGGTTTTTTTATGCGCAAGGACAAAGCCCCCACGGCTTCCTAATACCTACATAAGTGTCTTGTTTTTATTATTGTTTGTTATAGCAACAAAATAATTGGTAGTACAGGCTAACATACATGTTTTATGTGCCAGTATGTCCATACAACTCTGTTTATATGTCTTCATCGGTATGAAAACATATTCAGTTTTCTTCGAAATTCGTATGTTTAATTCTGATTTCGTATAATCTCCTGCGTTTTTTTCTGTTTGTTTTATTAATTCTTCCTAAAACAGCGAAAAACAGGTTTTCAATATACAAGACTTTAAATCAGATATGTACATTTAACCCTCAGGTTGGTTCTTATGGACACGGAAATTTGTTGGCACGGAAGGGGCGGACAAGGAGTCGTCACCGCGAACGAGATCCTCGCTGAGACTGCCATCTATGCAGGGAAGTACGTTAAAGCCTTCCCCGAGTTCGGACCGGAGAGAATGGGAGCGCCCATCAGGGCATTCGCAAGGATATCTGAGAATCCCATCAGGGTCCACACACAGGTGTATGAGCCAGATATCGTTATCGTTATCGATCCTACTTTGATAGGCAAGGTGGATGTGGCTAAAGGGATAAAGAAAGGGGGAATTATAATCGCCAATTATCCTGGTACCCCCGAAGAACTCAGGAAGATGATTGGCACCACAGTCAAGTGTTACGCTGTCGATGCCACAAAGATATCAACAGAGGAGATAGGGAGGCCCATGGCTAACACATCTATGTTGGGTGCACTCGTCAAAGTATCACCGTTGATATCTTACAGTGATCTTGAAGATCATATAACGACCAAGTTCACAGGAAAGCTTTCAGATAAGATGATAGTAAAGAATCTCTCCGCATTGAAGAGGGCATACGAGGAGGTGCAGTGAATGGTTCAATTAGCTGATTACAAGGATATGGTCATAGGTGACCGTGTCATAGAGCCAGGATGTTCGGAGAAGTTCCACACAGGTGATTGGAGAAGCATGTTACCGGTCATCGACCTCGACAAGTGTATAGATTGCCTTACATGCTGGATATACTGCCCGGACGACTGTATACTCGTTAAGGATGACAAAGTCATCGGTATAAAGGCCACTCATTGCAAGGGATGCGGTATATGCGCCAAGTCCTGTCCCAAGAAGGCTATAACCATGACAGTGGAGGTCGAGTGATATGACGCCGGCCAAGCATAATGATATTGCAATCAATGGTGACAATGCAGTTGCACTTGCGTGGAGGCAGATAAACCCTGATGTTTGTGCTGCTTATCCGATAACGCCTCAGACAATAATAGTGGAGAAGTTTGCAGAGTATGTGGCAAACGGTGAAGTCGATACGGAATTCGTATGTGTGGAATCTGAGCACAGTGCACTTACTCTGTGTACTACTTCATGTTCTGCTGGTGCAAGGACTTTCACAGCTACTGCATCCCAAGGACTTGCGTACATGTGGGAGATGCTCCCGATAACCTCATCGATGAGGGTACCCCTGATAATGGCTGTCGCCAACAGGGCTGTCAGCGGGCCTATCAACATAAACAACGATCACGGTGATGTGATGTCCGCAAGGGACACGGGATGGTTGACATTGTTCTCTGAGAACGTCCAGGAGGCCTATGATATGTCTGTTATGGCTCCGAAGATCGCAGAGCATCCGAATGTGCAGTTGCCATGTCTCGTCAATCTGGATGGTTTCATATTGACACATGCCATCGAGAGGATGACGCCTCTCGATACGACGGTCGTCAAGGATTTCGTGGGAGAGTTCAAGCCACTGTACCCGCTGTTGGACGTGTATCATCCAGTCAGCCACAACCTGATGGATGGACCGTTATTCTACTTCTCTCACAAGTATCAGATGGTCAAGGCGATGGAGAATGCCATAGGTGTTACGAAGCAGGTTTTCAAGGAGTTTGCCGAGATCTCCGGAAGGTCCTACAATCTCGTGGAAGAGTATATGTGTGAAGATGCTGAGACCATAGCAGTTGTGCTCGGATCTTCATTCGGTACAATGAAGGAGGCTGTCGATAACCTTCGCAGAGAAGGTATGAAGGTCGGTGTTATAATGCCGCGTCTGTACAGGCCGTGGCCTATAGAGGATCTTGCCAAGGCTATAAAGGGTAAGAAATCCGTCATCGTGATGGACAGACACCTCAGTGTCGGTTCCTATGGTCCGATGTTCCCTGAGGTCGTGGCGGCTGCTTTAGAGAATGAGGGAGAGATGCCAAAGATGTACAACTACATATACGGCCTAGGAGGGGCTGACACCATGGTCTCTGACTTCATGTCGGTCTTCAAGGACGTCGAGAACGGTAAGGCAAAGCGTGTCAATTACCTGGGGGTGAGCGAATGAGTACGATGTCACTTAAGGACCTTAACAAGATCCCTGTAAGGTTGGCCAGTGGACACAGGCTATGCGCCGGATGTTCAGAATCCATAATCGCAAGAGAGGTCTTGATGGGCACGGAAGATGATGTGGCAGTAACGTGCTCCACAGGCTGTTTCGAGGTTTCCACGACAATATTCCCATACACTTCCTGGAAGGTTCCGTATATACACACGGCTTTCGGTAACGGTGCGGCTGGTTGTGCTGGTCTAGAGACAGCATACAAATCCCTGAAGAAGCAGGGCAAGATAGACAAGGACATAAAGTTCGTCTGTTTCGCAGGTGACGGTGCCACTTACGATATCGGTCTACAGGCACTATCAGGTGCCATGGAGAGAGGGCATGACATGTTGTTCGTATGTTTGAACAACGAGGCTTACATGAACACCGGTATCCAGAGATCTTCCGCAACAAGCATGGGAGCCTCGACAACGACATCTTGGGCTGGCAGCGTGTCCTATGGTAAGAAGGAATATTCCAAGGATATGACAAAGATCGTAGCGATGCACGGGGTCCCGTTTGTTGCACAGGCTGCACCGCATGCTTGGAGGGACATGATAACCAAGTCGCAGAAGGCCTTCAAGTGCGGAGGTCCCAGTTTCATCAATGCGATAAGTCCATGTCCTAGAGGTTGGAGATTCCCCTCCGAGGAGTCCATGAACATATCCAAGCTTGCTGTGGATACTTGCGTGTGGCCTCTGTACGAGATCGAGAACGGTGAGAATTACACAATGTCCCCCGAGTCCATGAGGATAGCCGAGGGCAAGGTGGAGAAGAAGCCGGTTACAGATTGGATAGCGTCTCAGGGAAGATACAAGCATCTCATGAACGAGAGGTGGGAACCTGTCGTAGAGGATATGCAAAGGGTCGTAGATGAGCGCTGGAACCATTTGATAAAGCTCTGTAATATGTGAATGGGAGGGTCATTCCCTTCCCCTTAAAAACCATTTACTTTTTTAAATAAATCATGCGATTATAATGTAGAACGCAACGCCGGTCAATGCACCGATCACTGCTGTGACAAAATTATTGGTGTATTTCGAGATGTATCCTGAATTCTCAATGGTTGCTCCGAGGACGCTGTCCAGAAGATTTCCTAATACTCCTGCTACAAAAGGTATCAGCATGTATGCATCCATTGTATGGTATATCACCATCCATGAGAATGTGCAGATGAGGAAGGAGGCTATTGTGGAAGACACTGTTCCTAATACAGATATGCCTCCATTAGTTCCTGCTTCGACACGTTTGAATGTAGTTATCATCCATACGGTCTTATCCTTAACACCTATCTCACTGGCTATGGTATCTGTTGCAGCTACAGCAATCGTACCTACGAAGGCAATGTTCATCAACAATTGGTAATCTCCACCAATGAGCCAGTATGCGATTGAAACTATACAGGGCGGTAATCCAACCCCTAACACATTCATATGCGTTCTTTCGCCGTATTTGCCCTCTTGAAGTCCATCTTTGATCTTGGAACCTATTCTGAATCTTGTTGCTATAAATCCCAGTATCGTGAAGGTTGTCAATATTATGAACCAATCAAGATTGCCAAAAATTCCCACAATGGATCCTGTTATGAATGCTGCTACAGAACCTTTGGGAGTGAGCATTCTGGCTTTCCAGCCACATATGGAAAGTAGTATGGAAACGAGAATGATCAATGCAATCTGGTAGAGTACATCCATAGGGCGTCATTTCTTTTTCCATATAAAATATGTTTATCTAAGGCTCTCAAGTATCTCAGTCGAATACTTTATGCAAAGGGTTTTATCTTTCAAAGGGAAGAACATGACCTTCCCTTGAGGGTATAGAGTAGTTTCTATGCCTTTCCAATCGAATATCAGCATTAGGTCATCGGATTGTTTAATCGTGCAACCTTTTTCTTCAAGGCGTTTCTTGGCGATGTTCATGTCAAGATCCAGGATATCTGCGGATATGGCCATGAGGGCTTCTCCTCCGCACAGACGTGCTGTAGTGAATCTCATATCATTCTCTCCAAAACAACCTTTGACATTTTGTGGAATTCATCCAATGTGTAAGAGTTGTCTATCATCACATCCGAGAGGGCTATGAGATTACCCAGGCCCCATGACAGCTCTCTTTCGTCTCTATCATTGAACTCTTCGATATTATGCGGGGCGTCGGATCTTGCTCTCTTGACCAGCCGTTCATATCTCAGATGGGGTGAGGCATGTATCGCTATGACCGTGACATCATCACTCAGGTTTCTGTATGCTCTGACTTCATCCATGCTGCGGCAACCGTCTATGAGAAAGATACCACCTGACATAGTCTCTAATGCACGTTCGGCCCATATGTTCGTGCCATGTATCTTTCTCTCGGATGAAGCGTATTTCCCGATATTCATGTTTTTGGAATCCATATGGTCCTTGACATATCTTTCACGTACGATGTCTCCCATCCTGAGGAAAGGTACTTCCATGTTTCTAGCCACGGTTAGGAATTCCTCTTTACCCGCACCGGGCATACCTGTCACTACAATCAGGCGCATGTTCACAGGAGGTTGTCGGATATCTTAGTGAGAATCCTGTCACAGTATATGCATCTAAGTTTGGGAGGACATCTCTCCTCGACCACGAACTCGGGTTCGATTGGTTCACCTTTGTTCGTTATACAGTTGGGATTACTGCATCTTGCCATACCTATGATATGATCTTCCAGTTTCACGTTGAATTTCTCAGCTATGTAGTAGTCTCTTATGATGGATATCGTAGCTTCAGGAGCTATCAGAGCTATCTTGTCTACGGTCTTAGGATCCAATTCACGATCTTCCACCTTTATGACGTCTTTCCAGCCGTTACCCTTGGATGAGGGAACATGCATCCCTATGCTTATGACAGAGTCTATGTTGCTCTCATTCACTCCGAGTATCTTCAGTACATTGAGAGACTGGCCGTTGGAGATGTGATCTATGACGGTACCGTTCCTTATAGGAGGTATTTTGGTTTCGGCAATCCTGGCATCAGTCATATCATTCGCCTCCCAGTATGGCACGCAGTATGGCCATTCTTACAGGTACGCCATTGAAGGCCTGTTCGAAGTACATGGCATGTGGTGTGGAGTCCACTTCGTAAGCTATTTCATTCACCCTTGGCAGAGGATGCATGACAATCATATCGCTTTTGGCTTCCCTGAGCATTGCGTTATCTATGCGGTATGTTCCGGCAACCTTCTGGTATTCTGCGGGGTCTGGGAACCTTTCTCTCTGTATTCTGGTCACGTAAAGGACATCGGCCTGATCGATGACATCTTCCAGTACTGAGGTTTTCTGGGGGTTACACCCTTTCTCTTTGAGATTTGTGTATATGTCGTCAGGCATCTGGAGAGTATCTGGTGCAACCAATGTCAGCCTGGCACCGAACATGGTCAGGGCATCAGCCAATGAATGGACTGTGCGACCGTATTTGAGATCTCCCACCAGGACTATGTTGAGACCATCTAGGGAACCTTTCGCCTTTCTCATTGTGAAAAGGTCTAGCAATGTTTGCGTGGGATGTGATCCGGCACCATCTCCGGCGTTTACAACAGGATTTATGGAGAATTTGGCGGCCAATCTAGCTGCTCCTTCATGAGGATGTCTCAACACGATTATGTCACAATAGGCATCCACCATCCTTATGGTGTCCGCAAGGGTTTCTCCCTTGGATATCGAGGTCATGGATATCTCCGATACATCTATCACATCACAACCTAATCTACAGGCAGCACTTTCGAAAGATAGCTTGGTACGTGTGGAGGGTTCGAAGAACAGATTACCCAGTACCTTACCGTCGAGCATGCGCTCAACTTTTTCACCTTTGGCGTAGGGGATCATTTCCTCAGAGAGATCCAGTAGGGTTTCGATTTGATTCCTGTCAAGGTCGCGGATAGATACCAGGTCCTTGTCGTAAAAGTCCATGTTGTAGTTTATCCTCACACCACGATTTAAGAGTTTGTTTCAGGTATGAATGCGCGTACGGTAACATTATTTAGTGTATGTTCATTAGGAGCCGTATGCTTGATGTAATCGGCAGGTCACAGAGAGGAAGGGTTTGCGATTTCAAGAGAGGGGACGTCTCTATAAGGACTCCAGCAGTCATATCCACTCATGATACGCCTTCGGATGATCCGGTATACATATTGGACGGTGATGTCAGAAAGATATCCATCATGGGTTCTACAATGGATCTCGATTCCGAATTATTTACAACTCTGTCATCAGGCATAAATGTGAAACCTGTTTCGAACGACGGTATATGTCTTTTGAGACTTCCATTCAAAGGTGACGAATGCATACCTGAGGATTCCGAAATTGTCGTTGTAGTAAACGGTTACGAAATGAGGAGAGATCCCAGGAAAGCGGTTGATACCATAATATCCATAAGGGAGTCCATAGGCTATGGAAGGGTGCTGTGTGTTTTAGGTCTGGCTGAGCCTTCCACGATGGCACTATATGCATACATGGGCGTGGATATGTTCGATGATTCCCTCCCCATGGTGGCGGGCACGAACAAGATTTCCATGATCCCGGAGGGCGATATGATCGCAGATTCGGATGTATCGAATGCCAATCGTATTGAAATGGATATAGAACTCAAGAAGATCACTACATTCATAATGGCACAGCGTCTGAGGGAATTGGTGGATCAGAGGGCAGTGTCGTCCCCCTTATCTGTGGCTCTTCTGAGGTTGTTCGATAGTGTAGGTTATTCATATCAGGAAGAGGCTTGTTCGACCGTAGGATGCAGGTTTTCATGCAATACAACCCAATCTCTGCGCAGGCCTGACATTATCAGATACAGAGAAAGATTCATGTCTTCGTTTGTGAAACCGGATCATAAACGTGTGCTTTTGCTTTTACCATGTTCTGCGAAGAAGCCATATCACACTTCTAAGACTCATAAGGCATTTTCCTCGGCCATACACACGGCGCAACATGATACGTTGGTTCAGGAGATGATAGTCACATCCCCTCTTGGCATAGTTCCGAGGGAGTTGGATGTGTTCTATCCTGCCAATTCCTATGACATACCGGTTACCGGGGAGTGGAAATGCGAAGAAAAATCGATGATAAGGGAGATGCTTTCCAAGGTTCTGGCTCAGGGCTATGATAAAGTCGTATGTCATCTTGGCGACCGTGAACTCGTTGAAGGTCTGTCTGACATGGATTTCACAGTGGTGGGCGATCCAACATCTCCGGCATCATTGAATAATCTCGATGAGACCCTAAGGTCATTAACCAAGGGTATGGAAACAGCCGATTACATGGTTGATCGCAGGGAGTCCATGAGATCCGTGTTGAATTTTCAATTCGGTACCGGGGCGGCTTCATTGCTGATGGATGATAATACCTATGCGATAGGGAAATTCCCCTATTGGAAAATTATAAGGGAAGATCCATTGGACAGAACCAAGAAGTCGCAGTTAGGTATGTTGACGCCCGAGAGAGGGATGGTTTCTTTAACTCTTGAAGGTGCGGAGATACTGGTCAAGGCGAATCTTTGCACAGTGAATATCATGGATTTTGATATTAAAGGAAATCTTTTCGCAGTGGGAGTCACGGGTGCTGATTCATCTATTCGCATAGGTGATGAGGCCGTGATAGTATGCAACGGCAATCTGAAGGGTGTGGGTGTAGCGCAGATGTCCGGGAAAGAGATGGTCGATCTTCGTAGAGGTATAGCCGTCAAAGTACGTCATCGTGTGGGATGATTCGGTACTTTCGGTTATTTTCGTTCACCTCTGCGATTATTCCTTAAATACGTTCAGAGCAATCTACATCATGAGGTGTGCATCCCCCGATGTTTGACCTCAAGGAATGAGCAGGTCAAACCCATCCTATTCCCGACCTGCTCGTTCATTTATTTTTCTTTACGATACTGTATGCTTTTTGCTACTTTATGAATATGAAAATCTTCAACGGTGGTTCAAGAACGTTTGTTTTTCATCCACGTTTTACAAGCATCAAATCCTTGTGCGAAGTTCATAGTACATATTGTCAAGAGTATCGACATCAAAAGCACTACTACAAGTCCATATGAGAATTCAAGACCTGTGAACAAGTATATTTCCAATGCAAACAGGACAGTCAATATCATCGACAGGAGGGCGGATCCAAATGATACGCATCCGCACATGGATATTTTTTTCTGAAGAATCATAAAGCTTATAGATATGACGCCGCACAACAATATCAAAATGGGCGTATATTTTCCGATAGAAGATGCTCCTTCCCATTTGAAAGATAGCATGCTTAGGGCATTGTATGATATCGACTCCTCTATGTTACCCCAGTGAACCCATGGCAAGAATGAAGATAGGATCAATAATATGCCTGAGACGATTCCTATCATGAAATACCGGTTGTCCATGTTCTCAGTAAAGTAATGCGCTAGTTTACTGGTGTAGGTCACTGGCTGTTCGGTTTCGTTAGCCGCAGAATCCTCAATAGTATTCCCTGGATGTCTAGCTTGTTCTATTTCCATGCCGCAATAGGGACACCTGGAGGTGTTTCTGTTTAGGTAATGATTACAACCTGGACAGAACATAATTGCAAATAGTTCAAATCCAATATAAATCTGTCTGATATTGGACGGGTTGTCAGGTTTGATTTTCCGATGTTCTTCCGATTTTTATGAACGATAAACTTAGAATTATGCCGAGTATCAGTCCTACAAGGCCCGTTACCAAATCCATGGTAGATGTGATTTCAACCATAGAGTAGTCGAGTATGACAACTAGTGATCCGACAGTAAGTCCCAATATGGCACAATACGTGGACCTTCTATGGTTGGTTATGGCATTATTCATAACTTTCGCGAATCCTAAAAGACCTATTATCAATCCTATACACAAAGGTACAAGAAGAGCCCAATCATGAGATGTGATAGCATCCAACATAGGCTGGTATAATCCCAATGCCAAGAGCAATGTGGAACCGCTGATGCCAGGTGCGATCTTAGATATGGCGAATATTATACCAACAAAGAATAGGCAAATGTAAGATGTCATGTCGTGGGATGTTTCCATGTTGTCAGCGATACCCAGTACCATGAACATCATCATCACTCCAATTCCGAAAATGAAAGAGATCTTGTTATACGCATCGTATCTTCCCGTTTTAGGTGCCGTGAGTTTCCACAGTTCGGGAATCTGCCCTAGTATAAGCCCTAGGAAGAAGAAAAGTGCTAATGCCATGTATTGGTTCATCAGATAATCCAGTCCGAATGCGGATACTACCATACCGAACAGCATTCCCAATGCTATCGTCAGAATGAACACGAAATCCGTTTTTATTCTATGACGCAAATCGGCAAGATCTGCGATGAGGCGTTCGTATATTCCAAAACATACAGCTATCACGGCACCGCTGACACCAGGTAACATGGATGCGATACCAACCATAGTTCCTACGGTGAATCTTTTAATGTTTTGCAAAGTCGACGCCATCGTAACACCATAACCGAATCATATATAAGATTCATTCAGATTTGTGTTCGTCGGAATCGCTATCGGATTTCATGGCTTTGACCATGTTTCTGACATCCGAAGTCATTGTCTTGCAGACTACATTTATGTCTTTCATGGGTTTATCGGATGTTATCACGCATAACTCAACGATCATATTGATCAATGGTCCTGCCATTTCCTGCGGGTAGTAACCTCTGTCCTCGAAAATCTTCCATATGCTGGCCCTTATATCTGCATATTCCTCCATCCTCTGTTGCGGGGTCTTCATCTTATCCTTTCGATGAAAGGTGAGCCAGTAGATATTGGTTTTCAAGGATTTATGCGGAGGGTGATTCTGTGACAGGACGGTCGATCACACCAGAAGTGGCGTTTCCGAATCCAGCTATTACTTTTACATCGAATCTGTCATCATCCCTATCCAGGGAAATGGCCTCCTCTACAGAGAGATGTGAGTACCCTACATGGTTGAAATATTTCTCGGCTACGGATTGGGCTTTAAGCATATCATCTGACGTAGGTCTTCTATATGGCTGTCCTGGAACAGGTATGTAACCCATTATATGGAAACTGGAGTCTTTCAGATGGGATACCCACTCGGCCACAGCCTCTATTTGGTCTAGGTCGACTTCATCAGGTATGTAGATTATGTTGGCATTAATTTTTATTCCGCGCTCTGATCCTCTGAGTACGCTGTTGTATATGGTGTTTTTACTCATTCCGGTCATTTTCATGTGGGTTTCTTCATCCCATGCTTTCAGACCCACGTTTGCCATGTCGAGGTTCTCTATGTCAAGATTGCATCCGTTTGTGTGTCCGAGTGCGGTTTCAGCATTTAGATTCTTTTTGCAGAATTCCAGTATCGTGCCTAATTCCTTTGATACGGTGGGTTCTCCGCCCATGAAGTTGACATGTTTCGGATTCACTGATGTAAGTGCTTCTTCAATCTCTTCCACCGAAAGGTATCTTGTCGGTTTGGGATATGCAAATCCCGGTTTCCCATCAGGGCCGCTTCTTAATTTGTAGCTGCATATAGGACATTTGAATGTGCAACCATAGTTGTGAACGGTGGCGAAACCATACCTTTCGTTGTAAGTGACTTTGTAGAATGCCATTGGTGTGGCATCATTTAGAGACTACTTTAATGTTACTAATTAATTTTTAGTATTACTATAATAATACGAATTTAACACTCATCTTACTATATATAAAGATGACCCAAGATGGAAACATAGGTAATATTTGATTAATAATAAGTAACACCACATGGATTTAGAATAAAAAATGGACATTTTAAGGAGGGGATTGTTTCCCCATGTTTCAGAATTCTCTTCTCTTAAAGAGTACGTATCCAATAATCGATGTTATTGCTGCCCATACGACCATTACGCATGCAGCGGTTCCTGATCCGGATGTTCCGTTCATACATGTGCTTATGTAACCGCTTGCATCATCAAGCATGAACCATGTGTTTATGCCGTATGTGTACATTATTCCAGTTACTAATGAGATTAGCAACAGCAGGGTTATAAATGTCAGAATTGCGGATGTGCTACTCTTCTTTGTAAATGAGCTGATCATCATTGCTATTCCGCCAGTCGATATCACATACAATATCGTAAGTCCAAAAGATATTACGATATGTGGAGGTAAAGCTCCATCCACCACCAAAGATACAATGCTTGTTGCGACAAAGTAGACTAGCATGAATGCGATACCGAGTATTGTAGCCGTTGTGTATTTGCCGATGTATATCGACCATTTTCTTAACGGTTTAGTGAATAAGACTAATGCAGTTCTTTCTTCGAATTCAGAGGAAAGAGTTCCGGATGTGAACAATGTCGCTGAAACAAGTACAAGGAGACTTACGAATGCTGTATATAAAACACCGAGATCGGCAGGATCATCTGGGAGTTCATGTCCCAAAAGGTATGGAAGGGTTGTAAGTAATGCCAAGACAACTGCTACTAATGCTCCAAAGATGAGGATTCTGCGGCCCTTGAGATATTTTTTGAATTCATATTTCATGATGACAAATGTCTGTCTGAGATCGTCATTTAATGTCAATTCAGTCATTGTATCACCTTGTCTCCTTTATCATGTTCAGGTATACTGTTTCAAGTGCATCTTCCTCGCTGAGGTTGTATGCACCTAGTTTTAGTCTTGATATATCATCGAAGAGTGATGCTTGATCCTCATCATCTCCTTCGAATATCACTGAGAATTTGTTTGCCTCTATCGATACGTTAGTGACATTGGGTATTTTGGAGATGGTCTCCATGGTTGATTTAGTGGGTCCACCTATGATGCCTATACTTATCTTTTTCACTTTGTTGAGGTGTGTTATTGCTTCTATCTTATCCTGTACCAATAGTTTTCCATGATTTACAAGTGCCACATGGTCGCAGAGGTCATTTACCTCATGCAGTATATGGGAGCTCATCAGGATGGTAAGATCCTTGGATGTACGCCTTACATCCTTCAGAATTTCTCTAGTTTCGGCCATTCCTCTAGGGTCCAATCCAGATGTTGGTTCGTCTAAGATAATTATGCTAGGATCATTCATTAGGGACATTCCTAGCGCGATTCTCTGTCTCATACCTTTGGAGAATGTGTTTATTTTCTTGTTCTTCCAATCTTCCATTTTAACCTTTCTGAGGATTTCATCAGTCTCTGATGATATGGATTCGGAAGTCATACCATATATCTCGCCTACATACGAGAACATCTCTTCCGGTGTTAGGTAACCGTAGAACTCTGGAGTCTCTACGACGGTTCCAACACCCATAAGTGCCGCTTTGGGGTCTTTCGTTATATCCATGCCGTTGAGGTACGCGCTTCCTTTGGTCGCACGTATCAGGTTCGTTAGGATCTTTAGCGTTGTACTCTTACCTGCACCGTTGGGACCCAGAAGTCCAGTGAAGCTGTTACGCTCCACTTTAAGGTCCAAATCGTTGACAGCTACGAATCCACCGTATTCTTTTCTCAGGCCCACAATATCTATGGGATATTCGCTTGTCGTTTCTTTCACCTTACCGTAATTTTTAGTTGATTTCATGACCATTTTGTAGGTTTTTGTTGGCGGGTCTTAGCATTACGGATATTTAATTAGTAGGTATACTAAAAAATTCATGTGTTTTGTTTATAAGCCTGTTTGATTACCCAAATTGTTCATCATTGTTTACAAGTACAAACTACAGTAAAATGAGAATAAATGCAGAATCTGTGCAGATATTTTGTGTGGTCAGGGGCAAAGATCCTTCACCTTACATTTTTCCTTCGACTGATCTAACGAAATCTCTGGTCACTAATACGATCAGGCGCGATGCCAAGTTTGTATCAGATCATACGGAAGTGGATTTCGATATCCGCAAGACTCGCAGGACCTACGCACAATACTTGGTGGACGAAGGTTTCCGCACGGATAGGGTGTCCATTGTTCTGGGGCATTCTAACACAAAAACAACAGAACAGAATTACGCGCGTCCAAGGGACGAGAGGGTTGTAAATGAAATAAAAAACGCATGGAGAGATAATAATGAAAAATTTGAATGAAAATGAAGAAATCTTTAAAAACGATAAGATTACAAAATTTGATTGGAATCAGAAAAATGACTGTCTGGATGAGGTAATGTGGTGCAACCGCCGGGATTCGAACCCGGGCGACGAGCTTGGAAGGCTCGAATCCTAACCAGCTAGATTACGGTTGCAACAGACCTCGTAAAATGGTAATTGTATATAATCGTTTTCAGAGTCATGCATTCAAGTTATGTTTATCTAGCCAGCTGATTATATGCAGGTATGGATGTCATGCCTGTCCTCCAGAGTAAATTCGAGGTAAAGGTTTGGAGACGTCTCAACTCTGGGGCCTGTAAGAGCAAGAAAGGTCTCATCAAATGTGTGGAATCTATATCGGATCATGACGGTCCGATCAATTCGGACATATTGGTCGAAGCCATCAAGAAGGTTACGGAGCACGGTTGTGCAGGGCAATCGGACATGATTAGACGTCTTGTAGGCAAGAGCAGACCTAATGATTGCGGACCAGCGCTCAGAGCGGCTATGGTATTCGTAGGCAAAGGGGATGTCCGTGCTGCCAAGGATATGGAATCTATGGCAGGTTACGGGGATATGCCGTTTCATTGCTGTGTAAAGGCTATGATATCATCGGCAGAGGGAGACCTAGATACCTCAAGGAAGGATTTGCAAAAGGCCATGAGTCTAGATCCCAAATACCCCCTATTTTACGAAGTGATGCACAGGATAGATCCAAACAGCGGATGGATGTACCGCCGCAACATCGAGTTGTTGGCATCTGGCGAGGATATCGTGCCTTGCGGGGAAGTTGATGGCGGGGGCAAATGGGCTAGACTGTACAAGGTGTATCGTGAATGGTATCGTGGTGATAAGGATGAAGCCACAAGGCTCATGGTGTCTTCGAAGGAGTACGAGGATGAAGATCCTCATTTCATGCTGGCATCTGCGAGGATGTCTGTCAGCGAAAAGGACTGGCGGTCTGCCGGTATGATGTATGACAGGGTGATGTCGAAAGTTCCTGATTGCGTATATATTCAATGTGAGGCGGCGAATGCAAGACTATTAGCAAAAGATTCCATGCGTGCCCTTTCTCTCTACCACATTGCCGAGGAATCATACCCTGGTTCTGAAACAGTGATACGTGGTATCATCTCTGCGTCTTATGCGTGCGGAATGATGGATGAGGCAGTATCTACTGTTGAAAAATATCTGGATAGGGAGAATGTCCGTCTTCCGGCATATATGTGGTGTGCCGAGAATCTGTACGGATGGGGGATGTATGATGAGGCTTCGAAGGTGATATCCAGGGTAATGGGTACCTATCCGCGGGAACCCGGGGCATGTGTGTTGTTATCCAAGATGATGGAGATCAGAGGAGATGTGGGCGGTGCTTCGAGAATGTCCTCTCAATCAGTAAGGTGGAATCCTGATGATGTGGGTTCTAGAATAAGGAATGCCGAGATGCTTCTAAGCAGAGGTAATGTGAGAAGGGCATATAGGGAGGTAGACAAGGCCCTGAAACTGCGTCCGAAGAACCTTCATGCTATATTGATCAAGATCAGGATCATGTCTTACGAAGGGGATGTCGAAGGAGCTTTGGCGATGTGTAGGGAGGCCATGGCGTATCATCCTGACAATCCGGAGATCCTCAATATAATGTCTGATCTACGCCCTTCGGTGTATGATGGTATTCGCAACAGAGATGGTGTCAGGATACACAGTGAGGACAGACAGGGAATCCTGGACAAGTCAATAACGTTGATACGTAATGAGAAGTACATCGAAGCATTGGATCTGTGTTCTGAATATCGCATGAGGTTCGGGGATGATGTGATAATATCCCGGTTGAGGGGTAATTCAGAGTATGCTCTGGGAAAATACCAGAAAGCCTCTGCGTCATATGAATCCGCAGCTGTTTTTTCTCCTACAGATCCAATAATATGGTATTCAAAAGGTATGGCTGATGAGAGGGCAGGAGATCTGGATTCAGCCGAGGAGGCGTTCAACAAAGCAGTGTTGATGGATATGGACGAACCAGAATTCTGGATATCTCGTTCCTCTGTCCAGGAGAAAAAGGGGGATTTCAACGGAGCGGTCGAATCCCTCAACAAGGCTATTTCATTGGATCCCTCTTCATCGTATGCTCTGGTCAGAAAAGGTATGTTGTTCGGGTCGTTCGGACGTTATGACGAGGCTTTGTATTTCTTGGATCTTGCGAGGGTCACGGATGATACGGACAGAGGTATACTGGCGATAGAGCGCGATCTGTGTGTCTCGGCATCGATGAATGAAAAGACTGTAGAAATTTCCAAGAAGATGTTGGCCATGGATCCTGAGGATTCCGATACACTCGGAATCCTGATAAGGTCATATGTTCGCAATGATGATATTGTATCCGCAAGATCGATCGTATCCGATGCCATGAGGATGTTCCCGAAGAACATATCCATATTGTTGGAGGTAAAGGATTTCATGCTCAGCATAGGTTCTAATAAGGAAGCTATAGAGGTCTACGAATCCATCCTTTCACTCAATCCTGATAATAGCTGTGTGAAAAGGGATCTGATACGGCTCTACAGGGAGGAGGGTATGGAGGAATCGGCCGAGAAAATAAGTTTGGATATAGATTCGGAAGATGCTCCTTCAGATGGCACATCCGAATCAGAGATGGATTATAGGGCATCCATGTCCATGATTAAGAACGGGGATACGCGCGGTGCGTTAAGGGTCATCAACTCGATTCTGGGGAGGTATCCCTCTGAAAAGAAGTACATATTGGCTAAATCTGCTGTTCTAAGAGATATTGGGGATATTCCGGGCGCTTCAAACGTTCTTTCCGAATGGATAGGAAGATACGGCAACATGCCAGAAGTATGTGAGGCCGATGGGGATCTGAGGTCGAGGATAGCCGATCATCATGGTGCTATTATGCGGTATGAGGCTGTGATGATAAATGGGAGCGTGTCGTCCGCTCTGTATCTGAAATGTGGACATTCGCGTGAGATGATTAAGGATTTCGACAAGGCTTCAGACAATTATGTTGCTGCTCTAGCCATAAATCCAAGGAATGCGGATGCATCAGTACGTCTTGCATATTGCCATCTGATGCGCGGTGATATAAGGTCTGTAAAAAAGGTTCTGGAAGGTATGGATTCTGCCGATTCTAGTGCTATGATTATTGCGTTACGTGCAAGGGTATCGGCATCCGAAAGGAATGTCCAGGATGTTAGGAATATGCATTCCAAATACCTGTTATGCACGAATCGTGATTCTCAGTCAGATGAGGTGATGTCTGAGGCGTTGATCTTTGCGGGCGTAAGGTCGGATATAGGTGTCATCGATAAAGGAATGGGCCATGCCAACAATCGCAAGGTTGTTTCAGATGAGATCAGGCGGTTATCTGAACGTGTACTGAGACGTGCATACGTATCGTCCCTTCCGCTCAGGGATCCAGATCTAATCAGATCCTTGGATATAGATGACCACGTCGCTGAGGATGTCATGGGGTATCTTTCGGATATACCGGAGTACGGTAATCTAGCCCCAGGTACGCCGGAATTTGACAGGATGGAAGGCATGTCGTTGAGTGTAGTGCTCAAAGGGAAGCTAATAGGTCTTGACAAAGATCCGGTCGTACCCCTACAATGTGCATTCGTACTCGGAGGAGCCAGGGATGCAGATGAAGCCAAAAGGCTGGTCTCATACATTTACAAGGTGATGAAGACCGAGATATCCTGCAGTTCAGACATAGGAGCCTGTGCCGATATCAGATTCGATACTGCCACTCCCATAGAATCGGTTATGATGGAGACACATACAGGGATCTATCATGCCAAAGCGTTGAGAGATCGTACATGATCAATATGAGTCCATGTCTGATTTCATGAATTCCCTCATGAGACATGTAGCGTAGTTGCCTTTCGGCAACGAGAACGATACGGAGTAACCGTCGTCTTCTATTCTGTGACTCAGGTCCTTAACCGGACATATGACCTCCCGTCTGTTGCCTTTGGAGTTACAATGGTTGAGTCCTGGAACTATGAAATCTTCTTGAGTGATTCTTTCCTCTTCTATTATGGATCTCTCTATGTCGCCCATCTGACCTTCGGACAAAACGCTTTCGCTTCCGAAAAGGGGCAGGGTAATGTAAGCCTTATCTGTACGAACCTGTCTTGCCACAAGATCTATATTTTTCTCCGTAGTCACAACAGGATTCTCATGCAGAGGTATCTTGTTGGCATCCAGAGGTATTATCACATCACCTACTATCGGTTTGTCTAGTGGCAGACCGGATTCCATCCTTTTGCTGAGCATTTTGTTGAATACATATGATTGATAGGCATGCACGAACATCATCTGCAGGTTCTTTGGAAGAACCTCTATGGCGCCTATCCAATCACCATCATGCTCGGAAAGGTGGCCAACCATCATCTTCTCGAATGACATCTGCTCAGGCATGATCCTAAGCAGTTCGGACCAGTCATCTCTCTTCACGAGTTCAGATCTGGCGGTTTTGACATCCTCTTCCTCGAATTCCGATGGATCCGACAGATATGCTCTGACAGCACCCTCCAGGTTTCCGCGTATTATCAGCTCGCCGACCTTGTGGGTTATGGGGCGTATAACTCCAAATCTCTGAACTCCAAAATAGTTGGGGAATCCGCCTATGCTCTTAACTACCGATTCTACTGCGGAGAGTGTATCCACTATCCTGTCCTGAGTCATAGAACATTCCCTTACACGTATGTCGAATGAATTTCCGATCAGATCGCCTATTTGTATGGGTCTTTTACCGGTGTATGCGTTTCCTATGCTGACGTCTTTCAGACCTACATCCTTCAGCTTCTCCAGAGACATCTCGAAAGACATCAATTGGGTGGTCACGGCTCTTTTATCCTTCGTACCTGCGAATCCTATCCTTTCTCTGGATATTCCCAGGTTTCTGGACAGGAGTCTTACGAGTCTGTTCGTTTCCCAGTTCCGAGTGGTCACTTCCGCAATGGCATATTTGCCGTTCTCCTTCTCCTCAGGTCTGTCGGATATCTCTTTGACGATGAAATCCTCTGGGAATGTCTTGATACGTCCGCCGGTACCTTCGGTGGATGTTAGGTAAAACAGCATGCCGATATCGGCTTCGGCGGTCCTGCAGTCCTTGTACTGCATACAAGTTCACTCTTTGACTTCGGTGTAGTACTCCGAGATGTTCTCCAAAGCCTTCTTGAGTGCATCCTCAGGCTTTCCTTTTTTGACCTCTATGTAGATTTGCCTGTCACAGAGTTCTGGATGTTTATCGATGAACCTAGCTATCTCCACATTCTCATCATCATCGAGCGCTTTGATCAGCGGGGCTATGATGGTAAGGTTGACATCCTTGAAACCAACCTTGATACTTTTATCGGTCTTCTCGACAACATAGGTCTGCATAGTGCCTCGAATGTTATCCATATCTTAAATATTTCGCGGGGGAAAGATGTCAATCTAGTATGTGCGTGTCTTTTTTCTCCTGTAGTTCGTACATCTCGTATATTTCATGCACTGTGGTGCATTCCTCAGGCCCTTTGTCGTCCCTCACTCTTCCCGTGAAACGCGGGAATCTGAGTCCCAGTCCGGATCCTTCGTTGAACATCCCTTCTGCCGCGGTGTGTATGGGGCTTATACTTATCTCTGCTGCAACGACCTCCAGTACCATCGTGGGATCGAACCAGACATCCGGGATCATTTTTGCCTCCACGGATGATGGTTTGAATTCGCTTAGGTATCCGTCAAGCATTTCTGGCATATCCGCAAGGAATTTATCATCAAAACCTGTGCCAAGTTTACAGACCGTGCCGAATCTTCCTATCTCCTCATCGTATGCGGCCATAAGCAGAGCACCGTACTTGCCGGCTCTTTTTCCCATTCCGAAGAATGCTCCGACCACCACCAGATCGAACGAGTCTGTCAGAGCGGCCTCATAATCCTTCTTGTATTTTATCCACAGGAAGCCTCTCGATCCGGCTCTGTATACAGACTCCTGATAAAGGGATTTGGCCATTATCCCCTCACATTTCGCAGCCAATGCCTCATTGAAGAATTCCTCTCCTTGTTCGGTGTTCTCTATTATCTTCATCGTGGTGAGGTCTATCTGTCCTCCCAGGTTGAAGGATTCCGATAATCTTTTCCTTCTATCCGGGTACGGATAAAGTGTCATATCCCTTCCGTCCGCGTATATGATGTCGAACATGAACATCTTGACTGGGAATCTTTTGATGGCCTCTTCCATCCCGTGTTTCTTTCTCCTATGGGTAACGGTTTGGAATGGAAGCATCTCTCCTGTTTCAGAATCCACTGCTACGCATTCACCTTCGATTATGGCCTCTCCCACAAGGCATTGGTCTCTCAGTGCTTTGGCAACGTCGGGGAAATTAGAGGTCAGATCCTCTAGTCTTCTGGAGTATAGTTTGACGTAATCCTTACCGATATGTGCTTGAAGTCTTATACCGTCATACTTGTACTCCATGGCGCATTTGCCGCCCATCTTCTCTATGACCTGTCCAATTGATGGCAGGCGTTCTGCCAACATGACCTTGATGGGATTTCCTATCGTGACATGCATGTTCTTGATACTCTTAAGGCCTTCAGTGGCCAGTAACTCGGCAACCATTCCCAAGTCGCATGTTATGTTGAATCCCCTTTCTATCTCCGGGCGATCTTCCTTGCTGGCGAAGGCTTCTGAGAGGGCATCCAGTATGGTCATAGATCCTGCACCTACTCTCATTCTTCCGGTGACGATTCTACAGATGTATCTGGCTTCTATCGATGATGAGTCGTGAAGCAATTGTGCTAGGTATTTGGTCTTTTTATTCTGACTGTCTCTCCCATCCTCTTGCTCTATGGTGAGAAGGTTGTTCATTACTCTTTTCAAGGTTAGGGGTTCGGAGAAAAGTGTCATCTGCTTCTTACGGCTCATAAGCTCTTCGGCGACAGTACCTGGGTCACCTTTCTCAATCCACATTTGTTCTGTTTTTGCTATCGGTGTTCCGGAGGCCGAGGATATTGCTTTGAGTACAAGTTTATCCGACATTCCTAATTCTACGCCGTAAAAATCAGGATGAAGCTTACCTTGGCACAGGTAGACGACATCCTTTAGCTCTTTAGGATCGGTCTTTTTGAAGAACTCAGACAGCATGCTCGTCATTTCTAGACGGCTGCTGGTTCTTTCAAGCACGTCGAACTGTTCCGCAAGCTCGGAGTAAAGCATGCACTCGCATGTCCATGTCCGTATTTCACGTTGTCGAGTATCAGAATCCATTGATGGTGGTCTGTATGCCAGCACTCTGTTCCTGTTTTTTTCTGCCAAGGGTACTGTTGAGATTCTCCAGTTTGGAGCGCATCATCTCCTCTTTCTTTTTACTGGATTCCTCGAAAACCTCATCCATGGTTCCTTTGGCGATCAACATATAGACGTCTCCATCATTCTTACGGCCTGTACGTCCACGCCTCTGTATCGTTCTTATCTCCGAAGGTATTGGTTCATAGAAAACCACGGCATCTGTACTTGCGATATCCAATCCTTCTTCTCCAACAGATGTGGATACGATTATATTGTAGACTCCTTTGCGGAAATCATCCAGTACTTCTATCTGTTCTTTCTGTTTCAATCCACCTTTGGATTGTCCTATGAGTTTAGCAACCTTCGAACCAGGTATCGTAGAGAGTTTGGAGGTCAATAGATCGCAGGTGTCCCTGTATTGTGTGAAGACCATGATCTTGCTTGCTTTATTGGAATTGATCATCTGACTGATGAGGCTCATAATCTTCGATATTTTGGGATGTTCGATCTTGGTTTCTTTGACTGTGTTCCAGGCTTTGATGTATTCTTTGCTTCCAACCAGTTCCCTGCTCCCGCTGGATCCTTTAGGACCGGCTTCGTCGTTGAGTTTCATCATATAGGACCTCAGAGACGAAACCCCCTGTGTCTCCGCTAAGTTTATCGCATGTAGTAGCTTGACGCATATCGATTGTATCGTAAGACCTCTGAAAACGGTTGCTGATTTCTCACCGTTCCCTAATCTTTTCTGCAGGGATTCCCTTAGTACGAGCATGTGTTTTGTAGACATGGGCCAGTTGGGGGTTGCCAAGTGAAGGGATATGAGTTCTTTTGAGTAATGTTCAAGAAGGTCTTTTAACAGAGAGATTATGTCCATCAGTTCCTTGGGCATGTTAACGACTATCCTGTTGACATAGGTGTCGTGTACATATGGAGACACGTCGGGATCACTGTCATCTCTAATCTCTATCCTATTCAAGTATAAGTTGTTGCAGACCTCTTCTATTCTTCTCATGTCGCTACCAGGTGATGCAGTGAGGCCGATGCATCTTGTACGAGGATTGCAATGTTTGGCCACTGTTACATACGCATAATTGCCCGTACCTCTGTGAGCTTCATCATATATTATCAAGCTGAAATCGTCTAGATTGTACCTGTTGCATTCCAGATCGTTGGCAATCGATTGGGGTGTGGAGACGATGAGATCGTTCCGATTCACTGTATCTACTCTTTTATCCGGTTTCATCAAACCGTTGACGATACCAACCTTGGCGGATAGCAGACTTTCGGAGAAGAATGTACCGTGTTGCTCCACTAGAGGTTTTGTTGGGGCCAGAATCAGGATCTTACCCCTGTCTATCATATCAGATATAACATGTAATGCTACGACGGTTTTTCCCAAACCAGTAGGTAGTATCACAAGAGTGTTATTTTCAAGGCAGACCTTTGCTATGGCCAATTGGTACTTACGTTCCTCGATCCTGTCGGGAATAATTCTAGGATGTGAGACGTAGCTCATCCTCAGCTCATGTAGTTAATGTAAATAAAAAGTTGTCTGAGGGATTACCGAATCCCTCGAAAGTGTATTAATGGCATCCTCCGCCACAAGATGCGCAACCGCTAAAGTTAGGGTTGTGTATACTGAGGCCAGTACCGAAGTTGGGGTCGTCTACGAATTCGATAACGCAATCCTTGAGGGCTTCTTCGGTCTCGGAATCGTAGTACATCTCGAAACTGGAGGCTGTCTTGTCGACCTTCTCGTTCTCTCCCGCTCCTTGTTGAAACGACATTCCGAACTGAGGTCCAGAACACGCGAAGCCAGAAAGGTATATCCTGATACCGTATCCGACTTTGTTGTTCTTCTCCATAAGCTCATCGATGAACTTTTCTGCATCGGGCGTTATAGTCACCATACTTATCAATTGTTGAATGGTTCCAAAGTATATAATAAGGTTAGTAACCACGCGGATATCGCTTTTTACGTATGTGTTTATCAACGAAGAACTCAAATGAACGGCATTGGTTTGTTGTTAGACTAACTGTAACATCTTCCTTTTTTTGTGATTATTTTCGATTTTTGCATTAGCGACATGTGTCGTAGGAGAAATGTTAAATGGTTACGCAAGAAGTTCTTTGTTCGGTTTTCTCGGAGATCGGAAAAGGGTTTGGATTCGATAAAGTACAGGCTGAGTTCATGGCATTTAAAGAGATGAAGGTTCGTTGGCAAAGGAGTTACAAGTGGGCGGAGTTCAAAGTATCGGATTACCTGGAGGATGCTCCTGAGGATGTCATCAGAGGTCTGGGTAAATCGCTGTTTTCTAAAATTCTGGGAAATGATGGGGATTCTTTCTCAGATGATATGTGCAATTGGGTCACATCACCCGATTTCGCCAGTGCCAAGCAACAAACTTATATCAGGAGGAGTCGGAATATGACAAGATCCTTTAAAGGTCAGTTCAAGGATCTTTCGGATTCTTACAGGAGACTTTCTGAGGCAGGACTTATAAACGAGGACCCTCAAATTCATATTTCTTGGATGAGAGAATCCCATTCCAGAAAGGTGGGGTCGTGTTCCGTCCTTATGAAGGTAGTATCGCTTTCGAAACATCTAGATTCCGAGTCGATTCCCGATTTCGTAATTGATTATTGCCTGTATCATGAGTTGTGTCATATCCTAGTAGGATTCGATCCCACAGGTAAGGGACACGGTTCGGAATTTGCAGCTCTGGAATTGAGGTTCAAAATGCATGACGAAGCGGAGGATTGGTTGAAAAACATGGGCCTTTACCTTTGAAATAGAAACGTGCGGGGCTACATGCCCCGCCATATGTCGAAAGTAATTGTCTCCCAGACGTTAACACGCCTTTTCATGGCCCGATGATGACATCGATCTCTGGGCACTGACTTACGTCGGGAGTATATGTCGAATCCCACGTTGGCTTCCGGTCATGGCTACGATGTCACATCGTTGCTACCGCAAGAGCCCTATGTAAATAGGGATGGGATCTCTATATGCCGATCCGTGTCTGTGATGGTCATGATTCGCATCCCTTGACCAGTTCGGCGACCATTACACATGTGTTACCGTATAAAAACAAATCGGAGGTTGTGTGCATCAATCTTGTTCCGGGTCGATTAATCGGGTGATTCAACGTACATGTTACATGCAATAAAAGTTACACAATGCAAATTATTCGACAATTGTCTTATTTCTACGTCGTAAATTGCTATATAGGTCAAAAAAATCTATTTTTTGTCGTATTTTATCGAAATTCGAGAAATTATATTTTATTTTTTACGATATTAGTAGAATATTCTACGAAAAACAACAAAATGGATTTCTAACAGCAATTAAATTTATTAAGCTATTTTGGTTTACCCATCTCATGAAGGATTTCTTCACACCCGATTCAGTTGCCATAATAGGTGCCTCCTCGGATGTCACAAAGCTAGGTGGCATGCTCGTAAAGAACATGATCGATGCAGGATTCAAGGGTAAACTCTATCCCGTTAACCCCAAAGGTGGGGAGATCCAGGGATACAAGGCGTATACGTCTGTCCTCGATATCGGGGAACCCGTGGATCTGGCCATAATGGCTGTTAAGAATACTTTGGTGATATCTGAGGTAGAGAACCTCGGTAAAGCAGGTATAAAAGTTGTTTCTATCCTGACTGCAGGATTCAAAGAGGATAGTCCAGAAGGGGCAGAACTCGAGAAAAAGCTGGTAGAAGCAGCTAGAAAGGCAGGGGTCAGAATTTTAGGGCCGAACTGCTTCGGTATAATGAATGTGAAGGCAGGAGTTAACGCCACGTTCTCACATCTGTTACCCGCTGCCGGTAACATGTCCATATTCTCCCAATCAGGGGCAGTGGGATCATCCATATTGGACTGGTCCTGTGTAAACGGTCTTGGACTCTCGAAATTCGTGACTTTCGGTAACAAATGTGATTTGGATGAGGCAGACATCCTGCCTCTTGTTTCTGATGATCCAAACACCAAAGTCATCGGAATGTATCTGGAGGGCATCTCCAGGGGAGACCAGTTCATAAAGTCTGTTGAGGACATGTCAAACAGGAAGCCCATCGTGGTTTTCAAATCCGGCAAGACCGAGGCAGGTTCCAGAGCCGCATCATCTCACACAGGTTCACTTGCAGGTTCAGATGCTGTTAACAATGTGATATTCAAGAAACTGAATATACACAGGGCTGTAGATCTGGATGAATTCTATGATGCGCTTCAGGTTTTCAGTACATGCAGTCCCATGAGAAAGAACGGTGTAGCGATAATAACCAACGCAGGCGGTTTGGGCGTGATGTCCGCCGATGCAACGTTCGATGCACCTTATGTGGAGGCAGCAAGTCTTAAACCCGAGACCATAGAGGCAATAAAGAAGGCTGTTCCCACAGTGGCCGGTATAACCAACCCCATCGATATAAGGGGAGATGCCAAGCCTGAGTACTTCAAAGGCGCCATAGAGGCGGTTGTGAAGGATCCATCCGTGGGTGGACTTATTGTCATGGGTTCACCGCTAGATACAGCAGACCTCAACAGTGTTGCAAGGATATTGGTTGAGATGAGGGATGACATACCGGTGCCCACTACCTGCTGTTTCGCAGGAGGCAGTAAGTGTGAGGAAGCCAACAGGATACTGAAGGATGGTAAGATCCCATGTTATCCTACTCCTGACAGGGCAGTACGTGCGTTATCCATACTCAGGAAGTACACCCTCAAAGAGGACCAGAAGAGGACGGCTCTGATCGTTCCGCAGGTCAATGGAAGATCCAAGGCCAAGGCAATTATAGATGCTGCATTGGCAGAGGGAAGACACGGTCTTTCGGAATCAGAGGGTAAGAAGATCTTCGATGCATATGGCATGCCGATTCCGGGTGAGGCTATCGTTAAGTCCAAGGAGGAAGCCGTTGAGGCTTGTAACAAGATAGGATGCCCCGTGGTCATGAAGATATTGTCTCCGGATATAGCTCATAAGACGGATGTGGGCGGTGTGGTCGTGGGAGTGGAAACTCCCGAGGAGGCTGCAGAGGCATACACCAGAATAATGGAGAACTGCCGTAAGGCGAAGCCTACGTCCAGGTTGGACGGTGTCTCTATACAGCAGATGGTCTTCGGTCAGGAGGTCATTTTGTCGATGATACGTGATCCTCAGTTCGGACCCGTTGTATCTTTCGGACTCGGAGGCATATACGTGGAGATACTCAGAGAGATTGCCCAGGTTCATGTGCCCATGTCCGAGGAGCAGCTGGATGATATGATCACATCCACGAAGGCGTATAGACTCATGTCAGGTGCAAGAGGTATGCCTGTTGCGGACATAGACGCCATGAAAGACATGATCAAGAGATTGGTTGTCGTTGCCATAGAGAATCCTGAGATCCACGAGCTCGAGATAAACCCCGTCATTGTCGGCAGGGAAGGTGAAGGTTGCTGGGCTGTCGATGCTCTTGTAACCCTCAACAAGTAAACATAGAGGGCCCGGTTGATACCGGGCCCCGAACTTAACACCGAATCGTTTAATTGTAGGATGTCAATCCCCACAGCGATGACATCCGAGCTTGTTTTTGCCGGGTTGGGCCTCTCAGGTGTGGACGGTATGACCGTGAAGGCTCTCAATGCCCTGAAGGAATGTGATAAAGTATACGCGGAGTTCTACACTTCCACACTAATCGGTGCGGATGTCGAATCCCTTGAGAAGGTAATAGGCAAGGAAGTTACCCTCGTCCATAGATCACAGGTGGAAGAATCAGAGGATATCCTCGCCGATGCTAGGCGCATGAGGGTCGGTTTCGTAACCGCAGGTGATACCATGTTGGCGACCACCCATGTGGACTTGAGGATTCAAGCTTATGAGGACGGTATACCTGTCAGGATGTTTCACGGAGTTTCTATATTCGGAGCTTGTCCCACATCTTTGGGTCTTCAGCCGTACAAATTTGGGAGAACAGTCACATTGCCGTTTCTCGAGAAAGGGTATCAGCCCAAGTCACCGTATGATCATATAAAAGAGAACCATGAACGCGGACTACATACGATGATTCTCCTCGATATCCGCGCTGACGAACTCAGATACATGACGGCGCATGAGGCTATCGAGTGGCTGATAGAAGGTGAGAAGAAATGGAACGAGGGGCTTATTACGGACAGTACGCTCCTATGTGTCGCATGCAAGGTTGGATCGCCTGAGGAGAAGGTCTTCGCAGGGTACCCTCAGGATCTTCTGAAGATGGATCTGGGAGCACCTCTTCACACATTGGTGTTGCCTGGTAATTTGCATTTCATGGAATCGTATGCACTTGTGGATTTTGCAGGTGCTCCAAAAGAGATAATCAAGGACGAGTGAAATGGTATCAAGATGTATCCGTGTTCCGAAGGCCGAAGGGGAAAAGGTCAGGAATGAACTTCTGGACAAGGGGATCCTGGATGTAGGTGCACGGATAGGGTCTGACGGTGAATATCTTCTGATGCCCATATTATCCGATCATTTCGAGGACTATCCGTCAGAGGATGTGGACCTGAAGGTTCAGGGGCACCGCGAGACGGATTACAGGAATCTTCTCGACATGCCTTCCGATCTTAAGGATCAGCTTCCCAATTCCTTCGATGTGATCGGTGATGTTCTGCTGATTAGGCTGAATGATGGGTTGATACCGTTCAAGGAAGACATAGGCAAAGCCATAATTGAGGTCACGCCCAATATAAGAGTAGTGATGCTCGATTCAGGAGTCAAAGGCGATTTCAGGATAAGGCAGTTGGAGTTCATGGCTGGTGTGGGTTCCTCGGAGACGATTCATAAGGAGTTCGGTGTCAGGATGTTGGTGGATCCTGCAAAGGTGTACTTCAACCCACGTCTTTCCACAGAAAGGTCTCGTGTCGCAGGTCTGGTCGAGGAGGGCGAGGTCATAATAGACATGTTCGCTGGAGTGGCTCCGTTCGGTACGGTGATATGCAAACTTGCCAAACCTAAAAGGGTCTATTCCATAGATCTCAATCCCGATGCGGAGTCTTTTGCGAAGAGGAACGCGGAGCTCAACCATATAACGAATCTACAGCCTATAACAGGTGATGCAACGGAAGAGGTATACCGTCTTCCCGATGCCGATCGCATAATAATGAACCTTCCGCACATGGCTGATGTGTTTCTTATTCACGCTTTGCACAAACTGAGGCCCGGAGGGGTCGTTCACATGCACAGGATACTCGAACGTACAGAGTTGGAAGGTTTCATATCTGATTTGGTGTCACGTATGGCTGAATCCGGGTTCAAAATAAGTGTGGGGAGGGTCTGTGAAATGAAGACCTACTCCCCGACAATGAGTGTTTATGTATTCGATATAAGCAGTGACCCGATCAGTTCTTCTTAATTGGATTCAGTGTCACACCGGTCTGTCCCTGATAGTTTCCGCTTCTCTGGGAGTAGTCCTTATCGGATGCCGTCGTGAGTGTTTCAAAGATCATTTGACAGAATCTTTCGCCAATCGGTATCTCGACTACATCATCAGTGGCATTGTATGCGCCGAGTGTGAGTGTTCCTTCAAAACCTGCATCAATTTTGCCGAATGCACCTATGCATCCTTTCCTTATCCATGTGGTTCTCATCCATAATTGAGCGCAACAGTCCTTAGGCATTCTGACTCTTTCTATAGTCGACACATAGAACATGGTCCTCGGAGGTATACTGACGGTTCCCTCTTTCTTGATGTCAGGACATCCTCTCACGGAGATTTCGGAGATCCTCAGATCATATCCGTTGGGTGTTAGTCCCCTTTCATGATATCCTTCTATTCCCAGATACCCCGATTCCATTCCGTTCAGTATGTCCTTGTCGGAGAGTATTGCCATGGTACTGCATAGGGTGCATGGTTTATATCTTCCTGGTTTGCTGTCGTCAATTGGATGCACTGACCATCGATGCTTATAGAAATGGTATCCAGTTCATGAGTTGTACAATATAACCATGTGTTTCCTTTCAGTAAAGCTATGTATATCCAATACGCGATACGCCGGTAGGATAATGATAAGATGAGGAATGTTGCGATCAGGGCTAGGGAGACGCTGGCCCAACTACCTAAAACCGTACATGGCGGACAGGCTTGGAAGTTGGAAGGCGTTGAGGATTACAGTCATAACCTGAACCCTTTCGGCCCTCCCTCGGATATAGGAGAGATAATGAAGTCCGCTGCAGGGGATGTGGGGCATTATCCTGATGATTCATGTACCGAACTGAAGGCCACAATATCCCGTGTGTTCGGACTAGATGAGGGGAGCATCATGGTAGGTGCGGGTTCCTCTGATATAATACGGAATTTCCCTAATACTTTTTTGAATCCGGGCGATTCTGTTATGTTGAACCGGCCGTCTTTTGCGGAATACGCCCAACAGTGCAAGATAGTCGGTGCAGATATACAGTGGAACGATCTGAAGGAAGAGGAGGATTTCTACATCAATGTGGATGATGTTACCGTAAGTATATCCGACGGTGTAAAGGCGGTGTACATATGTAATCCAAATAATCCTACTGGTCGGATTGAATCCAGAGAGAAATTATCTGCGATAATACGTGAATGTCGCGATAACAACGTACTTGTGTTTCTCGATGAGACTTTGTTGGAGTTGGTTCCTGATTACAAGAGTGTGACTTGTTCGGGCCTGGTCAGGCATTATGATAATCTGGTGGTGATAGGTTCCTTGACAAAGTCATTCGCGATTCCAGGGATAAGGATAGGGTTCGGGTTCGCATCGGAACCGCTGATGACTGAGATGGAGAAGGTACGGATGACTTGGAACGTCGGACAGATGGAGCAAAACGTGGCGAACGTACTGCTGGGTGAGCGTATGGGTCATGTACACAGGGCGGCTGTCATGATGAGGGATGAGTCCAAGGTCATGAATAAAGGACTTAACGATATAGGTTTCCCTGCTGGCAGGGTTTCTGACTCCTTCTTTTATTTTAACTCATTGGATCCACTGAGGGTCAAAGGTTCAGATTTCAAAGATATCATGCTGAAGAGGGACATCATGGTTCGGGATTGTGCTTCGTTCGGTACTCGTTTCGGGAGTTATATCCGGTACAGTGTGAAGGATCGTGAAAGGAATGAGCGTTTTATCTCGGTTGTAGAGCAATCCATGAGGGAGTTGAGTTAACGATGCAATTGTGGGTGGATGCTATTCTGATAGTGCTGGTGGCTCTAATATTGGACCGTTTCGTGGGTGAGCCTCCGAACTTTATGCATCCTCTCAGGTGGATGGGTAATATACTGGGATGGATGGACATGCACATCAAAAACAGAGGGATAATTGCCAAGTTATGGGGATTTCTCGCTTATCTTTCGATGTTTCTTCTTGTACTGTTAGTCACTATGGCGGTTATCGTATCTGTCAGATCATTTTTGTCAGGCTATGATGTGGGTGTGGGGTCAGGCAATCTGTCCATAACTCTCAGTGAAGTCGTGTGGATAGTAATGTGTGGAATGTTCATGAAATTCAGTTTTGCCATATTCTCCTTCAGGAAACACTGTATCCCTATACAGGATGATCTGAGGAATGATAGGGTGGAGGAGGCTGCCGCAAAAGTTCAGATGATCGTTAGCCGCAACACCAAAGGCATGGATCCAGACCATATAGCATCATCGTGCTGTGAAACGGTAACAGAGAACCTGGTGGATAGCGCCATGTCGCCGACTTTTTATGCGGGTCTATTCGGATTGCCAGGAGCGATAATGTTCAGATGTGCTAATCTTATGGATGCTATGTGGGGTTACCTGAATGATAAGTATGGTAACTTGGGCTTCTTCCCAGCTAAGTTTGATGATTTGCTGGGATTTCTAACATCTAGGATCTCTCCGTATTTCGTGGTTCTGGGTGCATGGGTTATGCGTTTGGCAGATCATCCATCGATCCTCATGGCGGCCAAAGAGGAACATGGTAAGACACCCAGTCCCAACAGCGGATATCCAATGACCGCATGTGCAGCTGCATTGAGTATCTCGATGGAGAAAAAGGGCGTCTACGTCATGGGTGTAGGTCCGATGCCAACCATAGATGACATAACTAGATGCTATCATCTGGTGGAGGTGACTTCCCTGTTGTTCATTATTATAGTGGTGATGCCGTTTTATGCGACCGTAGGCATACATGTGCAGATGTTCTTCGAGGGTGTCGTTTCCAATTTGATAGGTGTTTTGTTATGAGGTACGTCAAGCATACAGAGATTGTAGAGACCGACGACGGGATGGCCACAGCGGTCGTTCACTTGACGGAGAGGATGGAGGTCCTCAGCAGTGCCATTTTGAACGGAGGTCACAATGTGACGGACACCCTCTTTATAATGCAGGTTTCCCATCATTTCAACTGTGCTGACCCCCTCGCTCTCATAAAGGATCATCGTGACAGGTTGGGTCTTCCGGCGGATTCTGTGGGTATGATGACAGCTGCTGAGGTTAAGTATGTGTTTACGGCCACAGAATCAGATTTTGAAGGGGTATGCACGTTCGCGGCTGTGACTGCAGGATTGAGCAATCAGGTTGTCGCAGGAGATGTCATCAAGAATTGGGATGAACGTTTCAAGATATCCATGGAGAGATACAGAATGCTGGTCGGAGGTACTATAAATGTGATAGGAATCGTGCCCTTTTCTCTCAAGGATGAGGCTAAGATAAACATAATGATGCCGATAGTGGAGGCCAAGTCAGCAGCCCTCTCGGACATGGGGTACAATGAGACGGGAACCACATCCGATTCCATGGCGATAGTATCGCCTATCGGGGATGACCGCAAGGAATATGCAGGAACTGGAGTGCCTATGGGGATATCCCTTGCGAGGGCTGTCAGGAAAGGAGTCATCGCCAATCTTGTGAAACGTGGGGATTATCCAGTACAGGGAACCTTCATGGATCAACTGCGTAAGGCAGGAGTATCGGAGGATGCCCTATGGGGTGCGGCGATGGAGATATACATACCCAATCCAGATTGGGATGAGACGGTGATTCATGAGATGTTCAGTTCCAAATTGGGTATTCTGTGCGGCGATGTGAACATATCGTCTCTGATCCAGGCAGCCATGTATTTGGATGATATGGGGAACAAGGATTGCATATGTGCGATGCCGAGGGGCATGTTTAAAACCGATCCTGTTCATCTTGTGGCTGATGAGATAATAGGTATCCAGATCGCTCAGTACATAGCAGGTACGAGAGGAGTGTTCGAGTTCCACCGTTTCGATAGGTACAAGCCAGGTGTGATTGGGGATTCCGGGCCATTCGTGGATGATATGCTTTGCGGCCTCATAGGCGGTATCATGTCCTCCATATACACAGAATTGTTTGATAGTGAGAGGGAATGAGATGTTTTGCATCGGAAAGGATGATTTGAAGAGGTGGTAATTTGACAGGAGATATGATTGATGGGTCAGGGGATACAAATTCAGGATGTGTAACTGATATTGCTATGTCGGATGTTTCCGAAACCAAAGGTGCCGATCCATCGGGAGGTGGTGATAGAAAACATAGCGGAGGTATAAACGGGGCTTTCAGGGCGATGTTATCATTTTTTACAGTGATACGCATGGATGTCGACGAGGAAGATGTACACTCAATGGAGGAAAACTTCTGGGTTGCCCCGTTAGCAGGATTATTAGTTGGATTATTTGCCACACTTGTAGGATTGGTCATGTGGAGGTTTGGGTTCGGACCTCTGGTGGATTCTGTTATGATGCTGGCTTGTGTCTACCTCGTGAGTAAGTTCCTGCATTTTGATGGTTTGGTGGATTTCGGAGATGCAATGATAGCCACCGGCGACAAGGAAAAACGTATAAGGGCTCTCAAAGACACGGCTATAGGTGCAGGGGGGTTCGGAGTGGCATTTATCGTGACCATGATATCGATTTCTACACTGTCATCCATGGGTATTGCGATTCTGATATTCTTCTGGCCGTTGGAGGTCATGGTGAAGAATTCTATGGTCGCTGCTGCTGCATGGGGCAGGCCGGGGAACGGAATGGCATCGAGGCAGGTCAGTATGACCCGTCCGGAAACAGTTGTGAAATCATCTATTCTGACTCTTGTACTCGCAGCGATATTGTCTTTGTTCCTAGGTATAGTGTGCAAGGCGATCGGTTTCATCCCGATATTCTCAAGTGATTTGGCATATAGATGCCTAGAGCTAATATTGTTAGGTGTTGTGGTGTCTGTAGTATCGGGTGTATTGATGGCCCGTATTGCCAATAACAAAATAGGATTCGTGAATGGTGACGTTCTTGGTGCCACGAATGAATTTTCTCGTGCCGTTATGTTATTAGTCATGGCGGCTGCGGGATATTGGTTGGGTCTTTTCTGATGCAGGCTCTCATCAACGCAGGAGGTAAAGGCTCTCGTATGGGTGTTTGTGGTATAGAGAAGCCTATGCAGATAATAGGTGGTAAGCCTTCGGTACAGCGTGTTGTTGAGGCTATGAATGCATCGAAGCACATTGATCGTGTAATCGTATCTGTGAGTGACAACACATTGGAGACTGAGAGATTTCTGCAATCTATTGGAGTGGAGACCATAAGGACCTCTGGCGAGAGTTTCATGGATGATCTGCATCAATCTTTCCTTAAAATGGATGGGAGGTTTGTTCTTACCTGTCCATCTGACATACCTTTGGTATCCACTGCCATGTTGGATATGTTCATAGAAGCTTTCGATCCAGAGTCGATGGAATCATTGGTTGCCCTTGTGAGTTGTAAGACCGTTCACAGTCTTGGGATAACTCCTTCGTTCGTCATGGAGGAGATGGGTGAGAAATGGGCAGTATCCGGGATATCCATCATGGACAGGGAGAAGACAATCAGCGGTGAATATCTCGGGGAGACCTTCTACCATACGGCTTGTAAGGAGTTTGCTGTAAATGTTAATACCCTGAGGGATCTGGAATTGGCAAGACGCATGTTTTAATGTTTTTTCGAATATAATTCACGATTATCATTTCATATTATTATATGAGATTCGTATTATAATTGACGTTTTCCTTGGTTTTCTGAGACCAATACTACTATTTCTTCATTATCAAGCCAGTTTTGCTTCAAGACTTGTTAAATAATAAGTAAGTGATGGTCGGGGCATTGAAATTGAGGTATTGAAATGGATTTAATGGTCCTGTTCGGATTCGTGGTGTATTTTGTAGTGGTTTTGCTGGTGGGTTACTACTTCTACAACAAATCCCGTGGTTTGTCTGATTATATTTTGGGCGGAAGGGAACTCAACCCGTATGTTGCAGCTCTGTCCGCTCAAGCATCGGACATGAGTGGATGGTTGCTTTTGGGATTGCCAGGCGCGATATATCTGTATGGTATCGGACAGATGTGGATAGGTGTGGGTCTGGCTATAGGTTCGTACCTAGCATGGTTGTTGGTGGCTAAACGTCTCAGGAACTACACATTCAAAACAAAGGATTCGATAACGCTGTCGGAGTATTTTTCAAACCGTTTCAGGGATGAGAATAACTATCTCAGGACGTTGAGTGCCATTGTTATATTGGTCTTCTTTACATTCTATGTGGCATCTGGTTTCGTGGCTTGCGGTAATGTTTTCCAGAGCATATTCCCTGATGTCAGTTACACAGTAGCGATGTTGGTCGGAGTGTGTGTCGTTGTGGCATATACAGTCCTAGGGGGTTTCAAGGCCATATGCTGGACGGATTTCCTGCAAGCAATGCTGATGTTAGTAGCCGTAGTGGTAGTGCCTCTTGCAGCCATGGGACAATTGGGAGGATGGGGTAACGTCGAGATGACGCTCAATAATCTTGGATCAGGTTTCCTAGATCCGTTCCAGAGTGAGGGTTTGCCTCTGGGCGTTATTGCGATAGTTTCCAGTTTGGCGTGGGGCCTAGGATACTTCGGTATGCCGCATATACTGGTTCGTTATATGGCGATTGAGAAACCCAGGGATATTAAGGTATCTCGTCGTGTAGCTACATGCTGGATAATCATCGCATTATTCTTTGCAATTCTAATCGGTGTGGTCGGAAGGGCTTATGCACCGAATCTCAGCAATCCTGAGACGGTCTTCATAGTTATGGTGGCCGGAGTGTTCGCTCCTTTGTTGATGGGTATATTGTACTCCGCTCTGATGGCAGCTGTTATGTCGACTGCTGATTCTCAGCTTCTAGTGGCATCAGCCGCTGTGACCAACGATCTGTACAGGTTGTCCAAGAACAAGGAACACACACAGGAGAAACTGATGTGGGTATCCAGAATCGTAGTTATAGTGGTAGCTGCAGTTGCAGCGATAATGGCTTTGGACAAGAACGGTGGAATAATGGATCTCGTGTCCTATGCCTGGGCAGGGTTCGGTGCTGCTTTCGGACCCGTGGTCCTGCTTTCTCTTTTCTGGAAGAGGTCCAATGGCAAGGGAGCCTTTGCAGCTATGTTGGTCGGATTCATGACCATAATTCTCTGGAACACTTTCTTGGTTTCTGGAGGTGTGATAGCAGGAGGTTCCTGGTGCATATACAATACGGGTGTGTATGAGCTTCTGCCTGGCTTCGTGTTGGCTTTCATAACAATGGTGGTTGTCAGTCTTTTGACTGAAGAGCCTACAAAGGAGATGTATGAGGAATTTGATGAGGTAGTTGCAGAGACCAAATCGGATGTCTGAACATTCATTTATCAAACTTTTTTGGGCCATCCCCCAATATTATTTCTTTTTGAAATGCATTTCACGTGTATGGGTTCACTGAAGACCAATGCAATGAGGATATTGGATCGTCACAATGTGTGTTATGAGGTGATAACCTATGATTGTGATGAGTTCGTAAATGCTGTGAAGGCTTCGAAAGTATCAGGGGTACCTTTGGACTCCACATATAAGACCTTGGTAGGGCAGGGAAAGAGCGAGAGATATTGTGCGATAGTTTTACCTGCGGATTCTGAAGCGGATCTGAAGAAAGTGGCCAAAGTACTGGGTGAGAAGTCTGTGGAACTCATACCGGTGAAGGAGATAAACAATGTAACGGGTTATGTTCGCGGAGGATGCAGTCCGTTAGGAATAAAAAGATCATGCAAGGTGGTCATCGATTCATCGGTCAATGAACACGAGAGAATCTTCATCAGCGGTGGTAGACTAGGATGTACCCTCTGTATCAAACCTGGGGATCTGATCATGGTCTCGGATGCTTTTGTCAATGATGTAATCCAGGATACAGTAGGTGATTGAGGGATGTCAGAGATCGATAAAAATTTCTAAATCAATGTCAAATTCCTCAGGATTTGCTTTTCAGCATCCTTATGACATTCTCTGTGAAATCTTTCGTCGTAGCTTTACCTCCCACGTCAGGAGTCACATCGCCATTTTTGTAAACGTTTCTTACAGCGACCCTTATGTTTTCTCCGATTTGCGGCATACCCACATGATCCATAGCCATTGCGCCTGATAGTATGGCGGATGTGGGGTTCACTATGCCGCTTGTGACGTTTGGTGTCGGGCCATGCATAGGTTCGAAAAGTCCCTGATTATCACCTATGCTTCCCATCGGTGTGAGGTATGTGCCTCCGACCATCCCCGCGGCCAGACCAGCCAGAGGAGTACCGTACATGTCAGTACACACGAGAACATCCAAAGATGAGGGGTCATATGCAAGTCTGGATGCTACATCCTCTATCTCTTCATCATCTATTATGAACTCAGATGCGGCCAGCTCTTTGTAGAATGTATCCACGAAAAGGGCATCGGACAAAGGTAACATGTCAGATCTGTGTACACAGAGGATGTTGTGTCTTCCTTTGATCTCTGCCATCTTCATGGTTATCTTGAAAAGTCTTCTGCAACTCTCTGTTGATGTGAGCTTTTCAGCTATGACTCCATCCAGATTCTCCTTCTCTATAACGTTGAGAAGTGAATCTGGATTGCCGGTCATGAGGATCATATCTATGTTGCTCTTTCCGATGCGATCGCAAAGGGGATAGAATTTCCTCATGACGGCGTAAAGATTAAGTTGTTTCTTAAGGACTCTTAGAGGATCATGATACCTCATGTCGTCGGGTCGTCTTATGACTTCTCCGGCGATAATCGCATCGGATTCTGTTGCCAGGTCTATTGTCTCTGGTGGGAGGTATTGTTCGGTCTTGTTATATGCGGCTATGCCTATATCGCCGAATATCACGTCCACGGCGTCCGTTGCTGCATTTATGACAGATACTGCGGATGATATTACCTCTGGCCCCACTCCGTCTCCCGGCAAGGCGAGAATCCTTTTGCTCATATATTTCCTCTCATTGCAGTCTGTTCACTAGACCAGCGTATATCAGTGGTAAGGTGATGGTAGCATCTCCTTCCACAGTCATCTTTTTGGCGTTCTCCTTGACCTTTCCCCACGAGACGGCCTCTCTTATGCGTGCTCCGGACAATGAACCGTCATATTCTTCTGCAGTTGTCAGGTATATGCAATAATCCAGTCCGCCACGGAACTGATTCCACCATATGACGTGGTGTTTGGATATTCCGCCTCCTATTATGATGGCACCAGTGTTCTTCGCTTCGTTTGTCATCTCGCTGAGCATCTGTTCGTCACCGAAAAGATCTATCCTGAGTTTTCTGTGGAACTGGTAGTACATCCAGAGTTGACATCCGAAGGACCCGTCCGTTATACCTGGTACAACTATGGGTATGTTGTTTTTATGACACTGGTAAAGGAGACTGTCTTCGTCATTAAGTCTTGCACCCACCTGATCGATTATCTCGTGTGTGGTCATTGACTGTGTATCTTTGAATATGTCATCGAACATGGGTAAAAGATTGTCTTCCAGTACGATACCGTAGCATGCATCAGGAACCAAGACGTTTCCTAGTCTGCTTATCTCATATTCGTCTCTGAGCATTGCATCGTCCATCATGAAATCCCCTTTGTAGTAGTGGGCGAAGCTTCTGGATAGATCGTGGTCCAAAGTTCCGCAGGTGGTTATTATCAGATCGACCATGTGGTTTTTGACCATATCAACGATCACACCGCGTGTTCCGGTCGCCATTATGCATGCGGGGAATGAGAGTATCTTCAAACACTCTTTTTCTTTTATCATGGATTCTGCTATGTCGGTGGCATCTGCCAGTTTCTGGGCTGTGAAACCTCCGGCGCGTCCCATGGCTTTCAGCATCTCATCTACTGTCATTCCTTTGTTCACTTTGATATCTTCAACCGGTATAAGTTCCAATTTTTCCTTGGCCATTATATTCAACCCTATTGCTTAACGCATCCAAGCCTTTCTCCGTTATATACAATTCGCCATGTGGTATTTTTGTGAGTGTATTCTTAATTCGTATCTTTCATGTGACAGCTAATCAAAAACCAAGTTGGTCATTACATAAATAGAAGACCTGCTACATTTGTACTTTGTTTAACCAAAATTTTTATATAATCTTAGACAATCGTCTAATTAATCACAAGAATATCGTTCGTTTGCGTGATATAAAATCAAAGAATGACACATATGGTACAAAGAGGTGACCGAAATGAACTGTAAAAGTATAAGTATCCAGCAAATGAGTGAATACCCTGTTCCGGATCTATCCGAAGGAGTGAAGATGAGAGATAAGACTGAGGTTATGTTGGATCTTGCGAGATCGGTCGAGACCTGGGATATGAAGTTGACAGATGATGCAGTTAATGAGGCTGTTAAGATGGGGATACCTCCGATAGAGATCGTCCGTGATGGATTGGGTAAGGGTATGGAATCCATCAGCAGCAGGTTCGATGAGGGGATGATATTCCTCCCGCAGATGGTGGCTGCTTCTAAGGCAATGGAATTAGCCTTGAGGATACTGGAGCCATACATGGAGGCCGGTAGTTCTGTCTCAATGGGTAATATAGTCATGGGATCCGTCCGTGGGGACATACACGAGATCGGCAAGAGTGTTTGCTGTGCTATGCTGCGCGGTGCGGGATACAATGTCATCGACATAGGAGTGGACAGGACCTCGGAACAGTTCATGAACAAGGCCAGGGATGTGAAGGCTATCGCGATAGGAGCATCTGCACTTATGACCACCACACTGGTTGCTCAGAAAGAATTGGTAGAAGATGTTCGCAGTGAGGGCATTGAATCCAAGGTCTTGGTGGGTGGAGCGCCATGCAGTGAACAGTGGGCTGAGGAGATCGGTGCGGATGGATATTCTGCAAACGGTGCGGAGATCGTGGGACTTGTGAAGAAGATCACTCGCAAGTAACCAGTATGACATCAGGAGATAATGCTCAGAAGCATCTTCTTCACTTCTTCCTTGGTGAGATTCTTATCTATGGTATGCCATCCATCAGATAGTCTCAGCATTCTTGCCCTGGTTTCTTTGAGGGATTCTATATTCTCGAACATCTCAAGATCCTCTCCTCTCCTTCTTACTCTTTCTAGGGCGGTGTTTTCGTCCACATCCTTGTATATCAAAACATCCGGCCTTGGTAGGAGTGCTGTGAGGATTCTATAAGCCAGGGGCGCTATGCGATCTGACAGATAACACGCGGACATCGTATACCTCACAAATATCGTATCGTCTTTGCTGGTCCGTTTCATTCTATGTACGGATCCTAGCATGTTGATCATAAAAAATCCCGCAGAAAGCCATCTGGCTATCGTCCCTCTTCCCAACAGGCATCTGGCTGATAGTTTTCCGAACAAGTGATTCCTGTCGGGGTGTGTGATCAGTTGCACGGAGTGTCCCTTTTTTTCGAGCATGTCCTTGAGATCGTACGCGGTGGTTGTCTTTCCGCTTCCATCCAGTCCATCCACGACGTACCAAGTCATCGGATCACGGACACGAATGGTGTTTTCCATAAAGATACTATTGTTGTTTTTTTCGGTAAGAATCGATATCGTAGGATCAGTCATACAATCATATATTTACAATGCGGTTCGGATGGTATGATCATCATTTCCAAGGACAGGGATTACATGGATCTGTTGTCTGATGTGTCCGGCAAAAGAGTCGCTATATGGACTTGTGAAACATGTGCTAGAATTTCTGGCATAGGTGGATCTGAAATGGCTAGAAGATTGGCTTCAGCACTTGTTGATGATGGTATTGATGTGGTGTGGGTGGGATCGACTTCAGCATCATGTGTGGAAAGTAGACTGATCGATTCAATGAAGGGACTTAACAAGGATGTCGATTTGATAATCTCTTTGACATGTGATGTCGGAGCTATGCTTCTGTCTAACGTCACTGGCATACAGGTTTTGAATCCAATACACACCTTGGGTAATGGTTATGTATGTAGGGACGGTTCGATTCATTTATCGAATATAGATGATGTTCAAAAACCTGCGTCATTAACAGATCCAGCATATGTGAAAAGTCCGTTCGTTTGATTCTGGTGTGTCTTATATACGTGCGTGCTATACCCCCTTAATAACCAAATGGGGTTAATAAACAATGATAATCGATGTATTTGATACAAGCAATCTATTGTTCATGATCCCTATCGCAGCGGTAGTCGCGGTGATCTTTGCGCTTTATTTCTTCAAGGATGTCTGGTCGAAAGACAAAGGCACACCGGAGATGCAGAAGATTTCCAATGCGATTGAGACGGGCGCAATGGCATATTTGAAGCGCCAGTACAAGACGATAGGTATTGTGAGTATAGTGGTAGCCATAGTGTTAGCGCTTGCGGGATCTATAAACGGATTCGAGAATTACCTCGGACCCAAAGTTGCTGTTGCATTCCTCATAGGAGCGGGTTTCTCAATCCTCTCGGGATTCATAGGCATGAAAGTCTCCGTGAATTCCAACATCAGAACGGCCAGTGCAGCCAGAAGATCTCTGAATGATGCTTTCAAGTGTTCATTCCGTGGCGGTGCGTTATCTGGTATAGCAGTGTCTGCACTCAGTCTTCTGGGATTATTCGTGGTTGTACTCGTCTATAACGCAATAGTAGGCGATCCCGACGGAAATGGTTCACTTACTCCTACACTGCATGCAGTCGTAGGTTACGCATTTGGTGCATCCTTTGCAGCTCTGTTCGCACAGTTGGGCGGAGGAATATACACGAAGGCAGCTGATGTAGGTGCCGATCTTGTGGGTAAGGTTGAGGCAGGCATACCTGAGGATGATCCCAGGAATCCTGCAGTGATAGCGGATCTTGTCGGTGACAATGTGGGTGATTGTGCGGGACGTGGAGCGGATATATTCGAGTCCACGGCAGCTGAGATCATAGGTGCCATGGTTATCGGTACAGCCATATTCGGTTGCATCGAGGGCGGTTTCTCCAACAACTGGGTGTACCTGCCTCTTGTTCTCATGGCATTCGGACTCATAGCATCATTGATAGGTATACTCGTAGTCAAGCTTCCCGGAGATGACTCCGACGTGTGCAAGGCCCTCAACAAGGGTTACTATCTGACTATAGCTCTAGTTGTTGTGTTCTTGGTGATAACGACATACTTCATGTTGCACGAGGAGTGTAACTCCTGGTATTACTTCACCATAGCTGGAGTCGTGGGTATTATACTCGGTTTGGCGATAGTGTACATAACACAGTACTACACTGGAGATCACAAGCCAGTCAAAGGGATTGCTCAGGCATCAGAGACCGGACCTGCCACGAACGTTATAGAGGGAATATCGGTCGGAATGGAATCAACCGTTCTTCCAGTTTTCTGTATAGTTCTGGCAATAATAATAACATACCTCTTGGGATACTTTGCAACTCCTGATAATGCAGATTCGATGATGTTCGGATTCTACGGTACAGCCGTAGGTACGATCGCCATGCTAGCTTCGTCTGCATTCATCCTCGCAGAGGATACTTTCGGACCCATAACCGATAATGGCGGAGGTATTGCAGAGATGTCGAACCAGCCTGATGAGGTCAGGAACAGGACAGACAAACTCGATTCTGCCGGTAACACAACGAAGGCACTTACGAAAGGATATGCGATGGCTTCGGCTGCTCTGGCGGCGTTCCTGCTTTTCGCAGCATTCTTCGAGATAGTTGCAGAGATCAAGGGAGAGAGCATAAGCGACGTTTTCATCGTCAATATAGGTCAGCCTCTGATATTCGTGGGTGCACTAGTCGGTGCAGTTCTGGTTTATTTCTTTGCATCATTGGCAATACGTGCGGTCAGCAAGGCTGCAGGAGAGATGATTGAAGAAGTCCGCAGGCAGTTCCGCGAGCACCCAGGTATTATGCAGGGAACTGAAGAGCCTAGTTACGCAGATTGTGTGGATATCGCCACACGCGGTGCATTAAGGGCTATGGTCGTTCCGGCACTTCTGCCCATTCTGGTACCTGTTGTGTTCGGACTGGTTTACAGGTTGGTTTTCGGTAACATCGAAGGTTTCGAGGATTATCCTTACCAGGCAGTAGGTGCACTGATAATGGTCGGTACTATCACAGGTATCCTCATGGCCAACTTCCTTAACAACGGCGGTGGTGCATGGGACAATGCCAAGAAGTACATCGAGGAGGGTAATCATGGTGGTAAGAGATCGCCCGCTCATGCAGCAGCGGTCGTGGGTGACACCATCGGAGATCCCTTCAAGGATACAGCTGGTCCGTCCATACACGTATTGGTCAAGTTGTTGTCCACCATATGTCTGGTGACAGCTGTCCTGTTCGTGGCGTGAACATTCAAATCGGGAGGGTCCCCCTCCCTACCTTTATTACGCGTGGGTAATAGCCCACGCACGAATTTTATATATGAGTTGGTCATAATCGGAGTTATTAAAGAGGATCCGCCATGTATATGTTAACAGAGGCCGAGAGGATTGTCCGCATCCCTCCTGCAGAGCTCGACGAGGACATTTCAAAAGTGATCGATGCGCTTACTTGGGATACCTATGAAGGTAGGCTTACCGAGGACAAATCGGTAACGGTCCTCATAAGCGATGTGCAGCCCGTGGGACCTGGACGTATCGTTCATGGAGATGGAGCGGTCTATCAGACCGTCAAATACAACCAGGTAGTCTTTAAACCCAAGGACAACGAGATAATTGAGGGTGTAGTCGTAGAGGTTCTGAAGTTCGGTGCCTTCGTAAGGTTCGGACCCCTGGATGGTTTGTTACACATCAGTCAGGTTATGGATGACCGTGTCGATATCGATGAGGTCAACCAGAGGTTGGTTGGTAAGGACACCGGCAGGACATTGGCTGTAGGCGATGTTGTGAAAGCCAGGGTTGTCAGTATAGACCTCAATGAAAAGAATCCTCAGGATAGTAAGATCGGACTCACCATGCGTCAGCCTGGGCTTGGTAAGCTTCAGTGGCTTGAGGAAGATCGTAAAAAGAGACAAGGAGGCGAGGAGTGATGGTCGGTCCTGTGATGAAAGCATGCAAGCAATGCAATTTCATAACAGAGGATGAGACCTGTCCTCGTTGTGGTGGTGCTACTTCAAAAGATTGGCAGGGACTCGTGGCGATAGTCGATTTCGAAAAATCGGATATTGCTAAGAAGATGGGTATCTCAGCCAACGGGAAGTATGCACTGAAGGTCCGCTGAGATGTTCAGCGGAAGCATGAAGATCCCTGACTCTAAAAGGGATCTGTTCAAGAGGCCTCTGGGAACGGATATATCCGAGGAGGAACTCTTAAAACTTGAAGGTAAGCATATGCTTATCACGGTGGGCGACGTGGTATCGCTTGTCGTGAGAGAATGTGGTATCAAACCCGATCTGTCGATATACGATGGTATGACGGAGAGACGGGACATGACCGCATTCGCTACTCTCGTTATCGACGAGGGACTGGAAGAAGTCGTCGTCAGGAATGAGGCGGGTACAATATCCGTTGAACTCGTGAAGGCGATCAGAGATGCCTTGGCAGGCGGGATAGGTATAATACGTGTTGAGGGAGAGGAGGATCTCGCGGTGATGCCGTGTGTTCTTCTGGCTCCATCAGGGTCGTATGTGATATACGGTTGGCCGGGGAAAGGGATGAAGATCATCACCACGGATGACGGAATCAAAGAAGAAATCAAACTACTCATGGAGAATATGGAGGAGTTAGAATGAAGATGGAAATATCAAGACAGAACGAGAACCCTCTGATGAAGAGGAAAGAGGTCTATTTCAGCGTTGAGCATGTAGGGGAGTCCACTCCTGGCAGGAATGCCATCGCGGAAGAAATAGCAAAGAAATTCAAGACTAAGAGAAACTGCGTAATCGTAGATTCACTGGATTCCATATATGGAATAGGTAAATCCGAGGGGTATGTGAAGGTCTACGATTCCAAAGAAGCGGCTCTTGAGTTCGAGAACGAGTATCTTCTCAAAAGGAATGGTGTTGAGAAGGAAACAGCGGCTTCAGAGCCGGCAAAGGAGTGATTTAAATGGCTAAGGATGCAAAGCCCAAGAAGGCCACATCGAAGAAAGATGCATACAAGGTCGAGGGCGATAAGGTCGTCAGGACCAAACCTACGTGTCCCAAGTGCGGGCCTGGTGTATACATGGCCACACACAAGGACCGTGTCTCTTGTGGTAACTGCGGTTATACCGAGTTCAACAAGAAAGAGTGATCGGAAGAATCTTCATTCGGCTCCATCCCTCTCAAAGAAGGAGCCTCAGGATCGTCGGAGGGAGTATCTACCCTCCGACAAATCATCTTTCCGCCACTTTGGAAGTTTTTAGCAATGATTGGATGATGGGCTCGTAGTATAGCTTGGATAGCATAGGGGCTTCCGGAGCCTTAGACCCGGGTTCGAATCCCGGCGAGCTCACCTGTATTATTATGAGAGAGAATATTCATTCGTAGTCGATCTTCTTCATGAGTTTCTCGTGATTCTAACATTGAAGGGTGTTGTTCGTTATTGTGTCTGAAATGGTATACAAGGTGATATGAAAACTATGTTTTCACATTTCAGTATGTCCGAATCGATGTTCAAGATGCATTTTTTCTGAAATGATAATTCTGTATGAAGAGACCTAATATCAGAACAGCCACCATTATGATTATTCCCGTACCAAATATCAAATCGAATGCCGTAGAGGACGGCACGGCGGTCGTGTTATCTTCTACTATGAACGATACTATGAAGCTGGCCATTATAGTGGTTGATATGACTGGCCCTATGGCACCCCCGACGTCACGCATGGATGTGTTGAATCCTAGGCTGACAGCCGTATTCTCCTTGGGACTTGACAATGTGACTACATTTATTATCGGGATCATCGTCAATATGACGCCGATTAATGTGAAGATCTCATCTATCATTACTGCTGTGGAGTCATTACGGAACATAACGAACATACTCATTCCGAATATACTCACAACTGCGCCTATGATTAGTATCGGCTTAGGGCCGATACGAGAAAGCCCACGACCTGCAATGGGTCCAATAAACAGCATGGCTAAGGAAGCGGGTGCCATAACAAGTCCCGATCCTATGACGCTCATACCCAGCCCATACGGTTCAGGAAGCTGAGTGTAATATGTGACTCCGAAGAACACCAGAAACATTGTCATAGAGGACATTATGCCGATTATGTTGGCTAAAAATATGTTTTTGATTTTCAGTACGGATATAGGTATCAGTGGATCTGGATGTTCACTTTCATATATGAAAAACAATAGAAGGCATATAATGCCAGGAATCAACAAGGCCAGTTCCTCGATAGAATCCCATCCACGGGTAGGTCCTTCAGTAATGTATGCCATGCAAAGGGTAATCCCGAGTATAAGGAACGTTATTCCAGCATAGTCTATTTTCGCGTGTTTACCAGGTCCATCATTATCTATGACTTTCATAGACAATACTAGAAGAAACAAGCTCAGAATTAGTGCCATAGTAAAAGCGTCACGCCATCCATAGTATTCCTCGATGTATGCTCCTATTATGAGTCCGAAGGAGGCACCTATTGCAAAGGTTGCACTGATAGCACCTTGAGCTATCCCAAGTTTTTCCGGAGGGAGTCTGTCTGCAAGCAATGCAAGGGCCAAAGGGACTATTGCGAAACCCATTCCCTGTATTACTCTGGCTATCAATAGGTCCCATATGGATGCGGAAAATGCAGCAATTATCAATCCTATAACATATAGGATCAATACAAGTATGAATATCTTCTTTTTTCCATATATGTCGCCGAATTTACCGAAAAGAGGAGTGGTGGCTGCACCGGCAATCAGGAATCCAGAGGTAATCCAAGATGCAAGGCCGGACGTCGTCCCATATTCTTGCTGTATGGTCGGTATCCCAGGTATGACCATTGTCTCCACATAATTAACCAGCATAGCCACGGAGATCATAGTGATCATCAATCCGGCAGCACTTTTCCTGGAGAATCTGGAATTCCCATCGCCCTCATACGTGATGTTATCGCCCATGACATACCCCTTTCCGAATTCTGATGCCAAAGTGTGTCAAGGTCTCACGATTAAGACGGGCATCATTCTATGCGGTGTCCAGTGCGTGTATCGTATTAATAGGTGTTGTGATTTTGAAATGTCTGTCTGAACCGTAAGATTTACAATAGTTTTTCATTTGAATGCATTCATCCGTTCCATAAATTCTAAGTATGGTTTAAAATTGCTGTCCGTTTTGAATAACTATATTTTTATACCAATTATGGAAATTTTATTCAGAATAATTCTATTAATTTTAAAGTCTGGATATGCTGATTTTCTAGAAAAATACTAATACTATGAAATGAGATTATAATCACCTTTGTAAAAAGGTAGGAAAGTGTTAGAATGGATGCAAAAGAATTACTCTACGCCATTGCTGCGTTTATCCTATATTTGATATTCGCAATAGTGTACTTCATAATACTTGGGTTTGTCATAAAACTTGGAATAAATGCGATAGGAGCATCGGGTGATGTTACTTCTGATGCAGTTGCAATCGCTGCGGCGGTTCTAACTGCAGGTACTATAATTGCCGGTGGCGGTATCAGCAAGAAATTCGAGTGATTACTTCAAGTAGTTCGACTCCTGAAACCTTTTTCTCACTGTTTTCTATTTTTGTCAATTATGCGTTTTTACTATGAGAATTAATTAACCATGAGAAGTATTCAAGAATATGGACCTCACAAAAGAGGAAGAATCGATTCTGAATGGGGAAATGGGCGAGGGTACCAGGAAGGCAATGGAACTCGTTGTCGCTTTGGGTAAAGTTTACTGTGCTGAAAGTCTGGTGGACATAACTTCTGCGCATCTTTCGGGTGCGTCTTACAAGACCATAGGCGACGGCGGTCTGAAGTATCTGGAGGATATGGTTTCAGGAGGGGCCAATGTATGTGTGCCGTCCACGTTGAATCCTGTTGGAATGGATCGTGGAAGATGGGAGGAGATGCACATATCTCCAGATTTTGCTGAGAAACAGCTTAGGATAATAGATTTGTACGGTCGCATGGGCGTTATGACCACATGTTCATGTACGCCATATTTAGCCAATAACGTGCCGAAGTTGGGGGATCATATAGCATGGGCGGAATCTTCAGCTCTTTCTTTTGCCAATAGTTACTTAGGAGCAAGAACCAACAGGGAAGGAGGGCCTGGGGCTTTGGCAGCAGCGATAATCGGAAAGACGGCAAATTACGGCCTGCATCTTGATGAGAACAGACGCCCTACTGTGATTATTGATGCTGATATCGATGGTTCCATCTTCAGCCATTCATTGTTGGGTCAGGCTGTTGGTATGGCCATCGGCAGCGGGGTTCCTTATTTTAAAGGAATATCCCCTGGTCCGGACGATGCTAAGACCATGGCAGCAGCTATGGCTGCATCGGGTTCCATTGCCATGTTCCATGTGGAAGGCGTTACTCCGGAAGCTTCGAATTTCAGTGTGGAAGGTCTGGAAAGCATACACATAGGTGATGTGGAGTTACGGAAGGCATATGATAAGCTGAATTCCGTCGATGACGTTCAGCTGATCGCATTGGGCTGTCCTCATCTCAGTGTCAAGGAGATGAGGGACATAGCGGTTTTCCTCAAAGGTAAGAAAAAGAAGAAGGATGTGGATATATGGTTCTGCACATCCGAATCGGTTCGGGCTCAATGTCCTGATGAAGTCAGAATAATGGAGGAGTTCGGGCCGGTTCTGGCAGATACATGTATGGTGGTATCTCCCATAGAAGGGCTGTTCGAGCATACAGGTACGAACTCTGCTAAAGCCGGTAATTATCTTCCTACACTATGTTCACAGAAGGTGATGTGTCGTGACATCTCATCCTTGTTGGGGGCGGTAATGTGATGATCAAAGGAAGGGCCATATCGCAGGGACTGGTAAAAGGTAAAGTAGTGAAGCTGGACGAGGCGTTCAGTTTCCTGGGAGGTGTAGATTCATCCACCGGCGATCTTCGTATCAGGGATGGTAACATTGCAGGTAAGGTCTTTGTGTTCCCTAAGGGTAAGGGCAGTACCGTTGGTTCGTTCGTGATGTACGATCTGATGGTTCATGGGAAGGCTCCATTGGCTATAATCAATGATTCGGCGGAAACCATAGTCACCACAGGTGCGGTCATCTCTTCTATCCCCATGGTCGACATGATAGATACCGACCTGATAAGGGAAGGGGATATCGTGACTGTTAACGGGACCGACGGGTCGATATGCATCGAGAACATCTCCTATGTGCGTACTATACTGGCTGCAATTGTTGTCGATGGAAAGGTTCTTATTCTTCACAGGCCCGATAATGCTCGTTCGTTCCCGGGTTGGCATTCTTTGGTGATCGGTAAGATCGAATCCAATGAATCTCCGACAGAGGCATCGGTAAGGGAAGTCATGGAGGAGACGCAGATACCTGTGGGTAAGCCGGATTTGGAGGGTAAACAATTCTTTGTAAGGGAAAAGGATACATTATGGGTCGTAACTCCGTTTTTGTATAGTCTGGATTCCGCAAAACCCATGTTGAATCATGAGAACGTAGGGTTTGAATGGTTGACTCCAGATGAGATCAAGAATGATTTATCTATAGTTGCCGGGACCTATGACGTCCTTGCTGATTTAATGGGAATCAAAAAATAAAATTGTAAAGGGGGTTACCCCCTTTTTCATTGTTCGGCTGGACTTATTCCGATCTCAATATTCTTACCTGTGACATCCCAAGTTTTGACATCCTGCCCGTCGGGGCTATCTGTGAATGTCAGTTTCTTGGCTCTTACCTCGGATGAGATGTGATCTCTCCAGGTCTCGAACAATCCTACCAGATAAGGTTCTGTTTTCACATCGCAATTGATGTATTGTTCAACATTGAGTTTCATGTCCTTACGCATCTGCTGTATCCTGCGTATGAGCTCTCTGGCGTATCCTTCGGCTTCTATCTCCGGGGTTACCTCGAAATCTATGAATATTCTGCCTTCCAAGAATTCCACAGGTTCCATACATGCAGTATCCGATTCGTTCTCCACGTATTCTATATTCTTTATGTTACCCTGTTGAGCCAATACGGATTCGAACACCTTGACTGCCTCATTAACCGATTTGTCTCTGCCTTCTATGACTATCCTTTTGAGCGGCCATCTGAGTTTACTTCCCATCTTGGCCCTCTCGGCCGCGACGATTTCGATTATGCTTTGTATGAGCGTCATGCTGTGTTCGAGTTCATCGTTCAGCAGATCCCTATTCTGGATCAACCAGTCCTCCATGTGGACTGATTCCAATCTTCCTCCCATATGTTGGTAAACCTCTTCTGCTATATGTGGAACGAACGGGGCCATTGTTATGGCCGTGTTCATTATAGCATGATGAAGTACGAAATAGGATGCGATTTTATCATTCTCTGCATTCTCGTCTTCCGACCAGGTCCTGTCTCTCACGAGTCTGACATACCATCTGGATAGGTCTTCCATTATGTAGTTATCCAGTGTACGTGCTGATTTGTGCAGTTCCTTAGTTTCCAATCCCTCCGTGACGGCGATCTTCATCTTTTCCGTTCTGGATAACATCCAACGGTCCTCACCTCTCAAATCTTTCCATACGGATTCCAATGTGTGGTCATCAGGTTCGTACCCATCTATCATCATGTAAGTGGATGCGAAGTTGACGACGTTCCAGAAAGTGTTCAGTATCTTACGGGCATTGCTGGGTCCACTGTTCTTTTCCGGATTGGAGTTCTTCGGATTCCATTGGAAGGACGTGTCCTCCCATGGTGCGTTGCTCTCTATCATGTAAAGTCTCAACGGATCTCTTCCGACCTTCTGTATTATGTCTGACGGATCCACAGAATTGCCTTTGGATTTGGAGAGTTTCTCACCTTTCATATCGAGCATCCATCCGTGCATCATAACCTCATCGTATGGCGCTCTTCCGAATGATACTACTCCTGCACCGAGTTGGGTGTAGAACCAGCCTCTGGTCTGGTCATGTGCTTCCACGATGAATCTAGGGGGCCACCATTCTTCGAATTCTTCTTTTCTTGCTGGATATCCAAGCTGTGCCCATGATGCAACGCCCGAGTCGAACCATACGTCCAGAACATCTGGAACCCTGTGCATGGTGCTGCCGCATTTCGGACATTTGAAGGTCACGCCATCTATCCATGGTCTGTGTGTGTCCATTCCAGGGGTGTAGCCGTCGCCATCCTCCAGATCCTTATACTGTCCTGCAACCTTCACTTCACCACATTTGCATTCCCATACAGGCAATGGGATTCCCCAGTACCTCTGACGGGTTATACACCAGTCACGTGCTCCTTCGACCCAGTTCTTCTCCCTTGCTGCACCTGCCCATTCAGGAGTCCATTTTACACGGTCAATCTCACTCATCATGGTTTCTTTGACGCTGGGTATGTCTATGAACCACTGACGTGTGTTCCTGTATATGATCGGGGATTTGCATCTCCAACAGTGTCCGTATCTGTGAGCGATCTTTCCGCCGTTGAAAAGAAGTCCCTTTTCGTCAAGGTATTTCATGACGTCCTCATTGACTGTCTTAACCTTGCGTCCAGACATCATCGGGAACTCATCAGTGTATCTGCCCGATTCTCCGACGGGACAGAAGGGCACTATTCCATATTTTTTTCCTGTTTCGTAATCATCAGGTCCGAAACCTGGTGCTGTGTGCACCAGTCCGGTATTGTCCTGTTCTACGTAATCTGCGTTGACCACTTTGTAGGTCCATTCATTGGGTCTGGTGTATTTCTCATCGATCTCAAAGGGAGGTGTATACTCAAGTCCTACCAGATCTTTGCCTGATTTCGATTCCAATACCTTTGATGTATCGTAACCGCCCTTCTTCATGACATGTTCCACTTGGGACTCCATGCAGATTATGGTCTCAGATCCTTTCTCTCCGGTTAGTTCGACTTTCACATATTCGCATTCTGGATGTGCCGCTACGGCCATGTTGGCTGGAAGTGTCCAGGGAGTAGTGGTCCAGATCACGAGTGAAACCTTATCATCGTCTTTCAGTGGGAATCTGACCATGACGGAGGGATCTGTCTCGTCCCAATACTCTATCTCTGCCTCTGCTAATGCGGTCTCGCATCTCGGGCACCATGTGACGACTCTGTTCGAAGGCCTGAGCAATTTGTTGTCGTAGGCGCGTCTGACGGTCCACCAGGCGGATTCCATGAAGTCTAGTTTCAATGTCTGATAAGGATGATCCCAGTCCATCCATATGCCGAGGTCTTTGAATTGTTCGGTCATATCTGCATGCAGTGAATAAGCATGTTTTTTACAGGCATCGATGAACTTATCTATTCCTTGTTCCTCTATTTCTTTTTTAGAATGAACGCCTATTTTCTTCTCCACCTGGACTTCTATAGGTAATCCATGCATATCGAAACCAGGTTGATCGCGGACATTGTAGCCCTTCATCCTCCAGTAACGTATCAATATGTCTTTGATCGTCTTGTTCATGGCGGTACCGAGATGAACATTACCGGATGTATACGGGGGTCCGTCAACGAAGTAGAATTTCTCTCCGCTGGCTCTCAGTGATTTTGTCTTTTCGTAAGCATTTACTGAGTTCCAGTATTCCTGGATCTCTTTTTCCATAGTTGGCGCATCATAATTAGCGCGGACCTGCTTTATCATCGCTCGTCCTCATAACATCAGGTCTATCTTGCCTGATTTCGATGGGCTATCTCGGTCAAGATTAAATACTTAATCGAGTGAGACGGGTATTCAGAGCCAACCATCCAGAGATCTCTGTTTCCTGCGTGCGCACTCCTCGTTGCGTGCGCACTCTATACGATCCAATGTACCGTTTATCCTGTCTTCTGAGAAATCGTATTCTGTCAGCATACCCACAACGGATTCACGGTCGATTCTCAGTGGTTTTACTGCATACTCGTCTGAGTATTTCTTATCCAGGAATATCGACCTCACAGTATCATAATCCGGAATATCCTTGTCGATATGTGATAACACATGTTCCAAGTCACCTAATTCTCTTATGAGTTTCAATCCTTTCTTAGGCCCTATCCCAGATACACCTTCGTTGAAATCTGTACCCATCAGGATACACATGTCCACTAGTTGTTCTCTGGTTATGTTCAAAGAGTTCAAGAATTCAGAAGAAGAGATTATCTCGGTTCTCACATCGCGGTAGATGTTCTTTCCTGGAATCTTCCTCCTTCCTGTTATTGTCATGTTTCTGACAAGCGTAGGGGTTCCGAAAAGCAACGAATCATAGTCCTGTGATGCGGCAGCATATACGGAACCTCTACTGCACATGTATGCTGCTTGGGCCTCGCCGTCTGAGGGAGCATCGACGATTGGCATCCCCAGTGCTTTTATCAATGCCTTGGAAGATTCTCTGATGTCCTGTGTCATCCTGGAGGTCTGTTGGGCCTTTGAGAACGCCTTTTCAATATCTCCGGCTTCCATAGCCTCCTCCCATTCCAGTACGGCTTTGTTACGTCTTTTTTTTCTCATATCCAGAGTGGCCATCTTAAGTGGATGGGGTTTTCCATCGAAAACGAATACTGGTTCTATGCCCTGTATAATGAGATTGGAGGTTCTGTACAGTACTCCCGATAAATGGGATGTGACGCGCCCCTCCCTATCGCATAGTGGTTTACCATCTGGCTGTCTTATTATCGACAGGAATTGGTATATCATATTGTACGCATCTATGGCGATGTTTTTACCTCTTAAGTCCGACAATTCTATCGTTTTTGGTTCTATGAGTCCTGACAGATTAACTCCCATTGTAGTGCCTCACGATGCATCCGGACCATAACCTTTCCAGAGTGCGATTTCAGGCGCCATGTCAGCGAGTTTAAAAAGAGAACTGCCTGCTACGAGAACTGTTGCACCCGCGTCCACGCATTTTCTGCCTGTTACACGATTTATTCCGCCATCCACAGATATCTCAAGGTTTTTATCGTGTTCTTCGGCCCATTTGCGGACGTATTCTATCTTTTTCAAGCATTCCTCTTTGAAACTTTGTCCGCCGAAGCCTGCTTGTACAGTCATTATCAGAACCATGTCTACGTGATCCAAGTATCTATCCAGATCGGTTACCGGTGCTGGGGGATTCAATGTGATTCCAGCTTTCAGTCCGCGATCTTTGATTTTACGTATGGCTGCCAGTATATCTCCGCTGGCTTCGGTGTGTACGGTAAGCATATCTGCGCCTGAATCCGCGAAAGCATCGATATATCTGAGAGGGTCTTCTATCATGAGATGGACATCAAACGGTATTTTGGATAATGAGCGTACTGATTTGATGACGACGGGACCTATGGTGATGTTGGGTACGAACATGCCATCCATCACATCTATATGGGCCCAATCAGCACCGGATTTTTCTATACGCAGAAGTTCTTCTCCCAATTTGGAAAAGTCTGCGGATAGCATCGATGGTGCGACTTTGGTCATGTTCCGATGTATACCCTACATTGATTTAAACATGACCGCGACTCTGGCCGTTATAATCGCTGGAAAGTAATATATCCACATTAAGACGATTCAACCACTATGGCAACAACAATTAGACATGCTTCAACTGCCAAGACCTGTGATGTGGTGGGTTGTGACAAAGAGGCCGAGAGGTCCCTCAACATAAAGCAAGTTGCGGAGACTAATCTGGAGCTCAAGAGTTCCGATCTGCGTAATGTCCATCTTTGTAAAGATCATTACAAGGAATACAAGAAGGAATCGAAGACCGAAAGGGAATTGGATTCCGTATACTGACGGTGTATCATGTTGGATGTCCTGTTCCTAGGTACAGGTGCCAGTTTGCCCTCCAGGGACAGAGCTCCTCCCTGCATAGCCGTACGCAGCAGTTCATGTATAATCCTCCTGGATTGCGGAGAGGGTTCGCAAAGGCAGATGATGATATCTCCTTTGTCGTTCATGAAAGTCAGTGGCATATTGATAACCCACATGCATGGCGATCATGTATTCGGACTGCCCGGGATGTTGCAGAGTATGGGTCTTTTCGGTAGGAAGGATCCTCTGACGGTTCGTGGTCCAGTGGGATTCAAAGAGGCTCTGGGGGCGATGCTTGGTGCATGCGAGGGTCGTATCAGTTATCCATTGGATATTCAAGACATGGAGTCCGGCGATGAGTTGGAGATATGCGGTATGAGCATATCATGTTTCGGTACCGAGCACAACATGCCTTCTCTGGGCTATACCTTGATGGAGGCTGACAGAAGAGGGAGTTTCAATACTGTCAAAGCCAAGGAGCTGGGTTTGTCAACCGAAGATTTCAAAGAACTGCAGGAAGGACGTTCGGTTCGCGGGATAACTCCTGACATGGTTATAGGGCCAAGGCGTCCAGGTTTGAAAGTGGTTTATTCCGGGGATACCTTGCCCTGTGATAGTCTGAGGCATGCTGCCGTCGGTGCGGATCTGTTGATACACGAATCCACTTATTGTGATGGGGAGGGAGCGCTTGCAGAGAAACACTTTCATTCAACGGCGAAACAGGCTGCTATTACGGCTCGGGATGCCGGTTGTAAATACTTGGCGCTTGTCCACATAAGTAATCGGTATGATGACCGCAAGGTCGTCGAGGACGAGGCGAAGAAATTTTTCGATAATTCATATGCGGTCAGTGATATGCAGATGTATTCTCTCACAGACAAGGTTTTCAGATTAGTTTGAGCATATCGGCATTTGTTATCAATCCCACGATCCTTCCTTTTTTTGCGACCAAAACGGCGTTGCAATCACTCATCATGGTAGTTACAGTGGACATCGACGTGTTCTCAGTCACTATAGGGAAAGATTCATTCATTATGCTGGAAACATTGGAATCCTTCAGATCCTCCATCGTTTTTCCGGACCTAAGCAGATCGAATATTCCTCTTTCAGAGACACTTCCAACAGGTGTGTCTCCTAAAAGAACCGGAAGTTGGGAGTATCCCGTGGTCCTCATAAGTTCAGTAGCCATATGTACTGGGTCGGTACTCTGAACAGTGACAACATTCTTGGAGGCAACATCAATAGCCAGGAATTCTTTTTTGTTTTCATCTTTTATTCTGTCCAGAGTTTCGAATATACGGACTACGGTCTCATAACTGGCGGATATCATTCCCCTTTCAATCTTTGCTATCGTGCTCTGACTGATACCAGAGGCGTTGGATAGCTCTACCTGGGTTATCTCCAGAGTTTTGCGTATTCTGCGTATATCCGATGCCGGAGGGAATTTCATTGTATTCTATATAGATTATTCATATATGAATATTATTGTCAATGTCATTTATTAATGATAAGTCCCTACAGACGGTTTGTTCAACTTAACAGGTGTATCGGCTTCCGATGCAAAGAAGGTTTTAAGATGACAGCAAAGAACATATACATTAACGGTGTCGATGAGGTCCCACTTCCTCTCAGACAGATTGAGATTGTAGAGAGAAAAGGAATAGGTCACCCTGATTCAGTGGCAGATGCGTTGGCAGAGGAGGTCAGTGAGGCTCTCTGTAAGATGTACATCAAAGAGGTCGGGCACGTACTCCACCACAATACTGATGAGACGCAGATTGCTGCAGGTCAGGCGGCACCCAAGTTCGGAGGCGGACATATAATAGATCCTTCGTACATCCTTCTGGTAGGACGTGCCACGACCATAGTAGATACAGGCAAAGACAAGCTGGAGCTTCCATGCAAGCCTGTTGCACTCAAAGCCGCCAGAAATTATCTGGACAAGACTTTCCCTAATCTCGATGTTGATTCTGAGGTAATACTGGATGCCAGGTTGGGAATGGGATCGGATGATCTCACAGGAGTTTACAAAGCATCAGGTCACCTTGCCAATGATACATCATTCGGTGTCGGTTATGCTCCTTTCTCGATAACGGATACGTTAGTTCTCAAGACGGAAGAGTTCATAAACGGCAAGATGAAGAAAGCTATACCCGCATCTGGACAGGATGTCAAAGTTATGGCATCCAGAGTGAATGATGAGATAACCCTTACTGTTGCATGTGCTATGGTTGATAAGTACATCGAGGATGCGAAGGCATACCAGTCCATAATGGAGGAGATGCACAGCGCAGTCTACGACAATGCTCTCGACATCATTGGTAACGAGAAGGTAAAGGTTCATCTGGATATCAATACAGGTGATGACTATAAGAGAGGCGTTTATTATCTCACATGTACCGGTATGTCTCAGGAAATGGGTGATGATGGATCGGTTGGGAGAGGCAACAGGTGCAACGGACTCATAACTCCTTACAGGCCCATGTCTATGGAGGCAACATCTGGAAAGAACCCCATTACGCACATAGGTAAGATCTACAATGTAATGTCTAAGCTCATGGCTGATGATATTGCCAAGAAGGTCACTGATGAGGCAGAGATACGCGTAAGGATCCTGTCGCAGATAGGAAAGCCGGTTTCCCAGCCATTGAACTGTTCAGTTGACATAGTTGCAGTGGATGCCGACAAGAATCCCAACCTGTCCAAGTGGAAATCTGATGCAGAATCAATTGCCACAGAATGGCTTGACAACGTTGATAAAGTAACAGAGCTTATCGTCAGTGGTAAGGCAAGAACGTTCTGAGAACGTCGAGGAAGTGATTGAATGAAGATAATGGAGGTCCCACAGTTTGGTCCAATGTTCCGTTTCAGTGATGCGAACATCTATTGGGCGCTGCATCTTCTTTCCGATGGAAGGAGGATGGGTAGGAAGAATCTCGCAGACCTTATAGGTATAGGCGAGGGTAGTATGCGCAGAATAATAGACACGCTGAAGGAATGGGATTTCATACTGGTCAAACAGACAGGGATCTCCATTACGAAATCAGGACTCGCGTTCTTGAATCAGATACCTATAAAGGTTGTGAACGTACCTGCGCTTCCAGGTTCAGTCGTTGGTGACTGCTGGCAAGGTATATTGGTACTCGGGGTATCGGATAAAATTCACAACGGTATGCAACAGCGTGATGCCGGGATAAAAGTCGGCGGTTACGGTTGTACTACCATCATTATAAGGGATGGTAATCTGATGATACCTCCTGATTGGATATTTGATGAGAGAGATCCGGAGTTGGCTTATCTCATACGTAAGGAGACTGGGATCACCCAAAGCGATGTTCTAATAATCGGTGCTGGAGATTCTCAATCTATTGCTGTGGAGGCTGCATTGAATGCGGCATTCGAGCTGATATGAGATCTAAAGTTAAGCATCTGATAAGTTATTCGGTTCTGCAACCTTTCGAGGATCTGACGTCGGGGGATATGTCTGACTTCCTGAAGGACATAGACTGCGACGGCTTTGAGTTATTCACACTCTTGGATGATGTTCCGGAGAAATACATCCCATATTCTCCAGCTGTACATCTGCCATATGCAGTGGATTGGTACGGGTGCTGGTCTGGTGATCTGAATACCGATGGATATTCGCGCGGCGATCTGGATTACATAACCTTCGGTGTAGACCGGGAGGAGATGGTTGACAACATACGTCTCATGATAGACAAGGCCACGTTCGTAAATCCGGCTTATGGTATCCTCCATGCGGGTAGTACCGATCTCAGTCAGGTCTTCCATCGCAAGTATATTTCTGATGACAGGAAGGTCCTGGACGCGTTCGTGGAGATGATGAACATCGTGGTTTCAGAATACCGTGGTGGTGAGCCTCCTATAAAGTTGGCATTCGAGAATCTATGGTGGTCGGGACTCAAACTCAAGGAGCCTTGGGAGTACAAGTTGTTGGAGGATGGATTGGAATTTGATAATTGGTGTTTCTGTTTGGATACGGGACATCTGATGAACGGTCTTCCTGATGCCTTTGATGAATCTTCGGCGGCGGAGGGTGCGATGCATGTCATCGATGGCTATACCGAGAGCATGAAGGACCGTATATCGGTTATGCATTTGCACTACAGTGCATCAGCAGAGTACAGACATACTTTCCCCGAGGTTGATGTCTCGATGAAGGGTGGACTTGAGAAGGTAATGAGCGATTCCTATGAACATGTGGGTAGGATAGATCAACATAAACCCTTCACATGCAGAAGATGTGTGGAGATGGTGGAAGCCATATCGCCCGATTTCGTTACACACGAGATGCTTTCAGGTGAGGGCAAGGATATGGTTTCTGATTTTAGACAGCAGCGTTCTCTGTTCAATGATGTTTAAGAAACCTTATATAAGACTTACATATAATCGTAGGTCCAGAGGAATTTAAGATGGCACGTTTTAAAGAGGCCGAGCACAGGCTCCTTGATAAATCGGTTTGCATGAATTGCTATGCAACCAATCCCCCTAAGGCAGCAAAGTGCCGTAAGTGTGGTTACAGCAATCTCAGGCCGAAGGCAAAAGAGAGCAGAAAGCAGTGAGAACTGCTTGTTTTTCCGGCCTTATGGCCGTTTTTCTTTGTTATGACGGGTTGTACTATGGATTTTGATCTATTATGTCCCGCATATTTGTTTTATAGTTCCATGACGGTTCACACCTTTATCGGTTGGAGGTAATGGATGAAGGTACTTGTGATCGATGACAACATGGCCATCGGTGAAATCCTGAAAGAGGTTCTGACTGATGCTGGATATGAAGTTGTCATCAACGATAATGTTGAGATTGCTGCCAAAACGGCGTTGGATCCTCTCTATGATTTCGTTATACTCGACACGGGAATCGACGGTAACAACGGATTGAAGATACTGGATTCGATGTTGAACATTGAGTCAGATACCAAAGCTAGGGTCGTGGTGTTGAGTTATGAGGGAGAAGTCATCCCATTCGACAGCCCATATGTGAAAGCGGTCGTCACAAAGCCGTTTCTGTCTTCAGACATAATATTCGCGATAAATGCGGCTGAGAACCGTGATAACGATGGAGAAGTGTACAGACCTGAGAAGCGTGAACTGCGTATATTCAAGAAGAAGATAGAGCCGCAGGCGGCGGAATCAATGGCAGATATGGGTCTTGAACATGGTAAGTCCTATATTCTTTTCCAAGATAACAACAAAGCGGTTTACAGGGTCACTGCATCTTTCGGTTCCGATCACGCCGATATATTGATGATAACGAATGCTAAGCAAAAAACAATGGAGGAGAGGTTCAGGGGTTTCAGCATAGAGACCATAAGCCTTTCCATAGATTCGAATGAGGAGTTCAAGGATGTGTACCGCTTAGGCACTATACTCAACAGAATCGAAAAATTCATAGAAGAGTCGGACAAACCAGTGATTGTGTTCGACAATCTTAACGTATTGATATACAAGAACGGTATGAACTCTGTATTCATGCTGATACATGAGATTGTGTCGGCCAAATATGGAAAGTCTTTTTCATTGGTCGTGTCAGTGAATGCACATGATTTCACGGACAAGGACAGGTATATATTGAAGGATCATCTGGAGCTGTACGCTTCTCCAGAAATGAAGCCTAGAGAGGGAAAGAAATGACGAAGATCGAGAAAGTGTGGGCGAGAGAAGTTTTGGATTCAAGGGGTAATCCCACAGTCGAGGCCGAGATAACGGTCATGGGACACAGGATAAGCGCGATAGCCCCGTCTGGTGCATCCACTGGAACATGGGAGGCACATGAGCTTCGTGATGGCGGTTCTAGATATGGCGGAAAAGGGGTCCTCAAGGCAGTGGAGAACATACGCACGGAGATATCTAAGGCACTGGTCGGCATGGATGTATCCGATCAAAGGGCCATTGATGATGCCATGATAGATCTGGACGGTACCGATAACAAGACCAGGCTCGGGGGCAATGCCACAGTTGCAGTGTCTCTGGCAGCCGTTAGAGCGGGTGCAATGGCCGAAGGCAAGGAAGTGTATGAGTATGTGGGCGGAGATCATGTAACTCTCCCGGTTCCTATGTTCAACATAATAAACGGCGGTAAGCATGCAGGAGGGGACCTCAAGATACAGGAGTGCATGATAATACCTGCAGGTGCGGAATCATTCTCAGATTGTCTTTGTATGTCATCGGAGATATACATGGCTTTGAAATCCATACTTAAGAAAAAATATGGGGTTGGTGCCATAAATATAGGCGATGAGGGAGGTTTCGCTCCGCCGCTGGGTACGGTTTCCGAGGCTTTGGAGACGATAGTCAATGCCATATCGGAAGCCGGTTACTATCCTGGAAAGGATGTCTTCCTGGCAATCGATGCGGCCTCATCAGAGTTTTATGATGCCGAGGTGTATGATGTGGACGGTATGCGTCTGTCATCGGGTGAGCTAGCGGATCATTACAGGCAACTTACCGAGGACTTCCCTCTCATAAGTATAGAGGATCCATTCTTCGAGGATGATTTCGACGCAACCGCAGAATTGACGAAGATGATCGGTGACAGGGTTCAGATCGTGGGTGATGATCTTTTCGTTACCAACACGAAGCGCTTATGCAAAGGCATAGAGAATGGGTCCGCCAATGCATTGCTGTTAAAGGTAAATCAGATAGGTACGGTATCGGAATCCGGTGATGCCGCCAAGATGAGTTTCGATAACGGATACAATGTGGTCGTATCTCATAGATCCGGAGAGTCTGAGGATACGACAATAGCTGATCTGTCCGTAGGTTGGGGGTCCGGTGAGATAAAGACCGGTGCGCCTGCCCGCGGTGAGAGGACAGCTAAGTACAACCGTCTTCTCAGGATCGAAGAACAATTGGGTTCCAAGGCTGTGTTCCCTGGTACACGCGCGTTCAAGTTCTGATTTTCCAAACGTTCTTCAACGTTTTCGGAATCAAAAACCCCTTACATGTATTATATAAAGTTAATTGTATAATTTTTCATTTTTTGTACGTTTACCATCATTTTCAACAGTCCTCTTACATGGTGGTAACAGAAAGCTTATATCCCTACTGTGACTAAAGAGGGAGGTCGTCAGTTGCGGTGTGTTCTCTGCAAAGGATATACCTTCGAAAGACGGGCGTATGGGGGTTAGTCTATATCAGGAATCAATGAGTCTCATGATCAGTCGCTAGGGCCTAAAGCGTATTGCATGTCCACGCTGGATAGTATTAATCCCATATCCTTTATGAAGATCTATTGTTCCTGTGGGCGCATCGTAGGTTTGGACAGGAGCGAGATGATGTTGAAAAAGAGTCTTGGTAAAGAACTTCAGTGCGCATCCTGTAGGAACATGCGTATCTCAGAGGAGATCGATGAGATGGACTCTCACTTCAATCCCAATGAGGATAATGAAGAAATATGGTCTTTCTGATTCATTGTGGTGTTTCAGGCTTTATTTTGGAAGTTTATTGAATTATTACAAATTGTTTAAATCGTATGCATATAAAATTTTATGACAGAAGTAATCCAGATTCAAGAGTCCTTATCCTTTTTGACAACCTTTTTTCTGCCAGTGTTTTTCTTGACCGTTTTAGGTTTTTCAGTATCCTCTGTCTTTTTAGTTTTGGATGAGGCTTTTGCACGTGTGTTCCTCTTCCTTGTCGGGCAATCAGGATTTATACATTCCGTCATCGATCCAAATGTTATCATGGGTGCACCGCAAGCCTCACACGACTGGTCGGTGGGGGTTATGCTTCCCCTTGGTCTTAGAGGATAAGTCTGTGTGCAGTTTGGCCATTCAGAACAACCGGCAAACCTTTTTCCGGTTTTTGAGTACATCATCCTTATCGTTCCCTTATTACAGGTGGGACATGGTCCAAGATTGTTCTTGGAGGTGTTGCTGGTGCATTTCGGATCTATACATTGAATCGAAGGTGGCATGCCTCTTCTGATTATCTTCAGCTGTGCGAGGCCACATATGGGGCACACTGAATCCAAAGTCTGGATCATAGCGCCCCTGGGCAATGGGTATGCACGTTTGCATTCAGGGTATCCGTCGCATCCTATGAAATTGCCATTCTTGGACTTTTTGATTGTCATGTTGTTGCCGCATGAAGGACATATGCCTATGAACTGCTGGCTTCTGAGGGCATCTCTGATCTCCTTTCCTATGTCCTCACTCTCAGAGGATATTTTTTTCGCAACATCATAGAGCATATTCTGAGAGCTCTTGACTACTTCATCCAGTGAGCATTCTCCTTCGCTAATCCTCATCATATCCTCTTCGAGTCTGGATGTCATTTCGGGTTCTGTTATGCCGCCTCCATGTTTCTCAAGGGATTTCGTGAGGGCCTTACCGCTGGCTGTGGGAACCATGTAGTTACCTTGTACATAGTTTCTGGAGTACAGTTTACCGATTATGTCATGTCTGGTACTCTTGGTACCCAGCTGAAGTCTGTCCATCTCTTGGATTAGAGAACCCTGATTGTATCTGTATGGAGGTCTTGTCTCAGAACTTTCTATAGCGGACGATCTTATCTCCATTTTCTGACCCACGCTCATCTTAGGCAGGTGAGTTTCGGTGATTTTCATGTATTTACCGTAATATCTCTTCCAACCCTGTTCCAATTGAACATATCCATGGGCCTTGAACATCTCGCCATCCACATCTACGACGGCATCGGTTATCTGGGCTTTTGCATTGGGCCCTACTGTGGCCAAGAACCTACGGACTATGAGTTCGTAGAGTTTCCATTTGTCGCCTTTCATCTTATCCGAAGATGCACCGGCTGTGGGGTATATCGGAGGATGGTCTGTTGTTCTTTTCTTACCTTTGGAAGGTATGATCTTCTCCTGTTTCAGAATCTCTTCTGCGTACGTTTTGAAATCAGATGAGTCCTTGAGTTTCTCCAATACGGTTTTGAGTCCCAGACTCCGTGGGTATTCTGTGTTCTCCGTACGGGGGTACGAGATGTAACCTCCTGTGTAAAGGTCTTCTGCGAGTTTCATTGCGACAGTGGGAGGTATACCTATCTTGTTGGCTTCAACCTGCATCATCGTCGTGTCGAATGGTGAAGGGCGATATTCCTCTTTGTCGTTAATCTCGTATGAGGCTATCGTCCCCTCTTTCTGGAGTAGTATCTTTTCGTGGACGGCCTTTGCTTCTTCTTCATTCCAGAATGGGTTCTTTTCATGTTCACCTTTGAATGCTAACATGCCGAATTTTCCTATGACATTCCAAAACGGGACAGGGATGAAACTCTCTATTTCCTCGTTTCTGTCTACCAGCAATTTAAGGGTGGGGCTTTGTACCCTTCCCACGGACATGAAGTTCTTACCCACTTGTCCAGCCGACAATGAGATCAACCTCGTCAGAACAGCTCCCCAAGACAAATCCACGATCTGTCTGGCCTCTGCGGCATCTGCGAGTTTGGAATCAGGTTCTGTTAATTCAGAAAAGGCGTTTTCCACTTCGTTCTTGGTAAGTGCGCTGAATCTGGCCCTTTTCACTATGGACATATCAACGCCTATCGCCTGTATGGTCTCCATACCGATGAGTTCTCCTTCTCTATCAAAATCGGTCGCGATAATTATCTCATCGGATTTCTGAGCGATTTCCTGGATTTTGTTCAATATCGATTTGACACGCACAGTTTTAACTTGAGGCGCACGTACAAGTTCCACCGGTGAACTCTGTCCCCAATCATTGTATTCCTCAGGGTAATCCAATTCTATTATGTGTCCTCTTAGGCTCACTACTGTGTAATCATCCCCGTCTGCTTCGAACGTGAGGACGGTCACACCCCCGCCAGATTCCGAATGTGATTTGCCATCAGAAAGAATGGTCGAAATCCTTCTGGCCGCGTTAGCCTTCTCTGTGATTATCAGTTTTCTCATTCATCGTCCTCGACAGCATCAAGAGTTAAATAACCTTGGAACAGGTCCAATTTAAGCTTTCTAGTAACAGATCAGTTTCTCGTACCTATATGGTGCATGTGACCTGTTGCACGGGATGCCATGGTGAGTTTGCATCTGAGGACTCCTTTTATGGAGCCTATATCGCTTGTCAGTGACTTCAGTTCCCCCAGTTCTCCCTCTACGATGATGACTTCCATGCAGCGGTCGTGATCCAAATGGACATGTATCGATGTGTTTATGTTCTGCATCCTTTCGTGTTGCATAGCCGTTAGTTTCTCGCCTATGCCTGTGATTTCGTGATCGTAGATCATAACGATGACGCCCGACATGTATTCCTTGTCGTTCTTCCATTCGTTCTCCGCGAGTGAATCACGTACAAGGTCGCGGATAGCCTCCGATCTGCTCACATATCCTTTTTTTGATATCAATTTGTCAAATTCTTTGAGAAGTTCAGGTTCTAAAGAGACTCCTATACGGGTTACTCCATCCATGTGCATTCATTGATATTCGGATTAATGAATGTTACGAACCGAATACCGATCCATATGAGTGATAACACACACGTCTTCATGTTAAATAATGCTCTGACGTTACATTCAACATGGATGTCCGTGAAATATCTGCGCTGTTGAATAGCATGCCCGGCGTGCACAAGGCAGTAGTTCCAGATAATGATGTGATCAATGAGGTGTTTCGCAGGGAAGCCTCTATAGAGGACACCACATTCGGCATGCCCATGGACAACAGGGCTTTGAAGACGTGTATGAAAAGATCTCTGCATGTGGTCATATTCTGTGATTATGTTTTCGAGCTTCCGACCGACCATGTAATGACTATGGAGGATTGCGATGGCAATCTTGTAGGTTATGACATACCTGTGGGTAAGCAGGAAGAATATATTGACAGGACGGATATCGTCTGGCTGTCTGATGATTTTGTACTGCTTACAGGTGTTGGTGACATAGATCGCGTAGTGATGTTGCCTCAGAAAGCTACATGTATAGGATGTGCGGAAGGTGTGAGCGATCCCGTGATATTCTATCCTGCGACGACTACGGATATTTTTCTGAAGGATGTTTTCGGCATGGACAAGAGTACGCCTAGTATCGCTTCGGCACTGATATCCTTCAATCCGTTGTAAGATAGGGTTTTATCCTCGACTTGCCTTCGGATGATCATGGTTCCCGATGTAGATGTTGTAAGTTCAGCTTTGGAATCTGCCGTCAGGGATCTGACTGAAGGAAAGGATGTGGCTGTTGCATTTTCAGGTGGTCTTGACTCTGGAATAGTGGCAGCTCTGACAGGTCGGTATGCGAATTCTGTTATGTTGTACACTGTGGGATTGGAAGATTCATACGATGTTCGCATGGCGAGAAACATGTCTTCGAGATTGGGAATGAGATGGAGACACATCCTATTGGATGAGAAAGAACTGATATCGGGACTCAGAGAGATGATGTTGGTTACAGGGACAAGCAATCCCTTGATGCTTGCATTTGAGACGCCTCCTTTTCATGTCTGCAAGAATTGTGATGAGGATTTGGTCATAGGCGGTCAGGGATCGGATGAGTTGTTCGCAGGTTATTCCAAGTATGTCGGATTGGGGGCAGAGGAACTCTCAGAGATGATGTCTGGGGACATGATCAGTCTTCTGGGCCCTACAATGGAGCATGAGAAGAAAGTCGCTGATCATTTCAACAAGACCATACTCTATCCGTTTCTCGATGACAGGGTTGTCTCGGCTGTGAGGGAACTGGGTGTTGAAGCGGTGATGTCCAAAGAGCCGGAATCGAGGAAGCGGATGTTGAAGGAGGTTGCCAGATTGCAGGGTTATCCATTCATGGTCGATACAGAGAAGAAAGCCGCCCAATACGGATCAGGCACCATGGATCTAGTACGCAGGATATGCAAATCGAAAGGGATAAGGTATTCAGATCTGGTAGATCAGATACGTTCTGATCTGTGGGATTCCGCAGGTGTATGAATGGAGACTGGAAGATTCTTGGAATGGCTTTACGGGCTTCAGGTACATGGCGTGAAGCTCGGGTTGACGAATATAACGGAATTGTTAAGGAGGATGGGAAATCCTCAGAACGAATTTCGTTGCATACATGTTGCAGGAACAGATGGTAAAGGATCTACTTGTGCCTGCATCGAATCCATATTGCGTGTTTCAGGGGTCAGGACAGGACTATACACCTCGCCACATCTTACAGATTTCAATGAACGTGTAAGGGTTTGCGGGGACATGATATCCGATGAGGAACTGTCGGATCTGGCCTCAGAGGTTGTTTCCATAGTCGAGGATATGGAGACACAGGGTATGAGGTGTACGTTTTTCGAAGTGACAACTGCCATAGCGTTCCTGTACTTCAAGAGGAAAGGTGTGGAGTATGCGGTTGTGGAAGTTGGGATGGGGGGCAGGTTTGATGCTACTAATGTGATTTCCCCAGAGGTATGCGTAATATGCAACATAAGTCTGGAGCACACCGAGTTCTTGGGAGACACCATAGAGAAGATAGCTTTTGAGAAAGCAGGTATAATAAAATCGGGAGTGCCTTGTGTAACACTCAATTCGGAACCGGCTTTTGGAGTGATCTCAAAAGTCGCTTCAGATAGGTCATCAGTTTTGACCAGGATCGTCGAGGATGATATTCATATACTGGCCAGTTCCCCGGATACACTGGAATTCATGTACAAGGAGGATTCCTACAAGGTTTCTATACCTGGGAGACATCAGGCCAAGAACGCGTCGATGGCCATAGTGGCTGTGTCTGAGTTGGGGATATTCGATGCGCGTTTGAAGGATCATATCGGAGAGGGGCTTTCATCTGTCAGTTGGCCATGCCGTATGCAGAAATTAGAAGGTCTTCCAATAATCATGGACGTTACACATACTCGTGCAGGTGCAGAGGAGTTGGCGAAGGATATCTCCGAGCTCTATGGGAAGGTTCTGGTGGTTTTCGGGGTGCTCGGTGACAAGGATATAGAGCATATAGCACAGAGCATAGCGAGTATAACAGAAAAGGTTGTAGTCACGGTTCCGGATTCGGTAAGGGCAGCTCCTCTCAATTGTGTTCTTCCTGTCATGAAGTATCTGATACCAGATGTCTCGGAAGCTGGAAGTGTCGGAGAAGCTATAGAGATTGCTATGAATGCCAGGAAAGGAGATGAGGTGATCCTTGTGACTGGGTCTTTCTATATGGCAGGGGATGCATTGAGATGGTTGAGAAGGACATATGCGAGATTTTGAACAGGATGTCGAAGGAGTACGATCGCGGCGCATATCCGGGCAGATCGTCCGAGGGGCTCAATCCAGAGTGGAAATGCGATCCGTTTCACGTACTCATGGCCACGATACTGTCACAACGTACACGTGATGACAATACCCGTAGAGCATCTGATAACCTATTCAGGAAATATGATTCCGTGGAGGCACTTGCCTGTGCAGATCCGGAGGATATTGCAATATTAATCCGTCCAGCCGGTTTCCCCCAGCAAAAGGCGAAGGCTTTAGTGGAATGTTGCAAGATACTCCGGGATGACTACGGATGCAGTATCCCGGAGTCTACGGAGGAGTTAGTCACCCTTCCTATGGTTGGTAGGAAGACCGCTGCCTGTGTGCGTTCCTATGCGATGGGTATACCCGCTGTCTGTGTGGATACGCATGTTCACAGGATATCGAATCTCATGGGTCTGGTCAAAACGAAGGATCCAGGTTCAACGGAGATGGAATTGATGAGGATAACCCCTCGTGAAAGGTGGTCCGATATAAACAGATACCTGGTAAGACATGGGCAGATGGTATGTCTTCCTAACCATCCCCATTGTGAGAGATGCATGGTCAGGGACATGTGCGATCATTATGGGACAATGGTTTTTGAAGATTCTAGATGGAATCATAATTCAGATTCACAATCTTAACCCGTTAATCGAGGTTCTCCGTCTGATAAGGTTAAAACTGATATCACGATACGGGTTCGTGCACGAAGTTTCGGTGACGTCGGACCTTGTGAGGGCAATCCTCGATGAATTGCAAAAATACAAGGTGGTCAGTGTTCATGCGGTGACATTGACGATCGGTAGGCTGACTAATCTAGGTGGCGAGCAGATGCAGTTCGCGTATGAGGTGGTGACCCGGGATACGATACTCGAAGGATCCGATTTGATCATAGAGGATGAGGAGGTCGAACTTGAGTGCATGTCTTGCGACTACAAGGGTCCTGCCAGGAATCTGACTTTTGGAGAGTATACCGATGAGCATTTCATCCCTGTTCTGGCTTGTCCGGTATGCGGTGGGGCTGTCAGGGTCACCAAGGGTAAGACCTGTTGTGTGAAGAATATCGATATCGAAGAGGCTGAATGATGTTTAAGTATAGGGACGAGGAGACTGCGAAGAAGATCCTTGCTATGATCAAGGACATGGGTGTGGAGAGTAAGTTTATGCACGTTTGTGGGACCCACCAGGACACTATTGTCCGTTTCGGTCTCGAGGAGATGCTCGAGGATGTGGGCGTTACAATACAGCAGGGTCCAGGTTGTCCGGTGTGTGTCACAACCAGTAAGGAGATAGCCGATGTGATAACCCTTGCCCGTAATGGTGTGACGGTAACTGCATTCGGGGATATGATGCGTGTTCCAACAACTATCGGTTCTCTCTTCGATGCGAAGGCAGACGGTGCAGATGTGCGTATAGTGTACTCCATAGAGGATGCAGTCCGTATGGCTTCTGAACAGACCAAACCTCTGGTGTTCGTATCTGTCGGATTTGAAACTACGGCACCGTCAACAGCGGTTCCTCTGCGTAAGGCGTTGCCGTCAAATTTCAGCATATACAGCTGTCATAGGATATGTCCACCTGTGTTGAAGACCATTTTCGATACGGGTGAGAACAAGGTCGACGGTTTGATAATGCCAGGTCATGTCGCCGTCATAACTGGTTATGAATGTTTCAAGCCATTCGCTGAGAAGTACAACATGCCTCAGGTGGTGGCAGGTTTCGAACCTCTCGATATGCTCATGTCATGTTATATGCTGACCAAGCAAAGATACGAGGATCGCGTGGACGTGGAGAATGAATACACACGTCTGGTGAAACCCAACGGTAATCCGATAGCAAGGAAACTCATGGAAGATACATTCGAGCCTGTTGATAGGGCATGGAGAGGGTTCCCGATAATTCCCAAGAGTGCTCTGGCATTGAAGGATCAGTTCGCTGCTCACGATGCGACAAAGATTCATGCGAAGATACTCGAGGAGACTCCGGAAGTCGAAGCTGAAGCCAAAGGATGCAGATGCGGTGAGGTTCTTAGGGGCGTTATAAGGTCCGAGCAATGTCCGATGTTCGGTACTGCATGTAAACCGATGAGCCCGAAAGGACCCTGCATGGTATCAGACGAAGGTAGCTGTAATATAGCATTCAAATTCAGGAAGGTCTGACGATGGAAAAGGAGAAACTCATACTGGTGGTAACCAATGATTCCACAGTGTTTTTGAAAGAAGGTCTTGCCAGTGCCTTCGATATGTTCGGTGGTCGTGTCGCAGAGATAAAGGAGCTCGTCGCAAGGTTGGACACGGCCTCGAAGGATGATAAGAAGATGTGTGAGGTGTCTTATGGTATGATATCCTCTCACTTCGGGTTCGTACCTGGCAATTATACGATTGCGCCCTACGATGATGTGATGTCATGCAAGGAGGATTACGAGGTGGTCCAGTCCAAAAAGGATTACCTCGGTACATTAGAGTATGTTGCAAAGCCTTTCGATAAGATCATCGTCTGTGTTCCCAAAGACATGTTTGCATTGATCCTCAAGTACAACATATTGCAGGATGGTAAGGTCATAGCGGTCACGAGTCCTACTTTCAAGAAGGATTGCGAGGATAGGGGATGGACGTTCCTGGAGCGTAAGGGGGCTCGTCTGGGCAACGAGAATTCTGACAAGGTATTCAAGATGATCGAGGACATTTGTTGAGGGTTTCTCTCTTCAATTGTCTGAGATTATTTTTGTTTTTTTCATCAACCCGGTATGAATCGCATATCTTTTGTATGCATTTTCCGAGGATTTCTTTATCAATGTTTTTAGATCTAAGTATTTTTTCTGTTTTATCCTTGTATTTTATGTAACATGTGGATAGGCACCAAGCAGCTCCCATCTTGTAATAATAACCAGGATTATACGAGTCTGATACGAGTTCCAATATCATGTCGATGTGGTCATCATCCATGAAATTCGCCATCATCATGACTACGGAGAACCTCATTCTGAACTCCTCCCCGGATTTGATCTGTTCCAGACAATAATCCCACATAAGGTTCATGTCTTTATCCGACTTCCATTTACTGCAGAAGATATCACAGACGGCCCAATTGTCTATAGTGGGTACGAAATCCCTGACGTATCCCATGCGTGTATTCATGTCTGTTCGAATCTTCGATATAACAAGTCCGCGGAGTATATCCTCTTCAAAACACGTGCTTTCTGTGGAGAGAAACGATTTCCAATCATCTTTGGCTATCCTATTGGCCAATTCTCTCAGTTGTGGTATGCGGACACCGTAGGATTTACCGATCCCGGGAATCAGTCTTCTGTTGAAATCGTCATACTTAGGATCTGCCAGATCGCGTATCTCATCCAATACGTTGATCATTTCCTAGATTCCAGATCGAGAAGTCTTTTCTTGAGTATAGAGCCTCCGGCGTATCCCATACCTACTCCACTCGAGCTTATGACCCTATGGCAGGGTATCAGTATCGGCATGGGATTGGAATTGCATGCAGATCCCACTGCTCTGTAGGAGTTTTTATTACCTATGAGTTCTGCAATCTCGGAATACGTTCTGGTTTCTCCATATGGTATTTTCAGAAGTTCGTTCCAGACATTCATCTGGAATTCGGTACCCTCGAATGACAAGGGTAATTCAAAGTGATTCCTCTTTCCCGAGAAATACTCTGAGATCTGTGCTGCTGCCTCATCAAGAATGTCGGATTCCCTATCCTCCATCATCGGAAGGTTACAGTTCGGAAGATAGAGGCCGTTGATTTCCCCTTCGCCGTTATCGGATATACTGATCATTCCGATCACGGTCATGTAAGTGTGAATACCGCAGACCATAATTGTGGAAATGAACCCACTATACTTATTTTCTACTGTTGTAATTTAGATAAAAACCTGTATTTTTAGGTGTGTTATGAATTTAAATTATCGATACATCGAATATTTCAGTGTATTTCTATCAAAACAGGGATTGAGGGCTATTCCTTTCCTGAGCAATCAAATTGTTTATGATAGTCTAAGGACTGTTTAATATCAGTTAATTCATCGAGGTTTCATGATCATCTGTGCCAGTAGAAGGACGGACATACCAGCTTTTCACGCTGACTGGATGATGAATAGGATGAGGGAAGGCGAGGTCTATGTGCGCAATCCCGTGGCACGGAATGTTATCTACAGAGTGGATCTTTCCCGTCGCAATGTGGATTGCATAGTTTTCATAACTAAGGATCCGAGGCCTATGCTGCCCTATCTGAAGGAAATAGGTTCCATGGGCCATATGTATACCTTCCAAGTGACCATAACACCTTACGGTAAGGATATCGAGCCGGGTGTCCCTTTCAAAGCGGATGTGGCTGATGCATTCAAAGAGATATCAGATATGATAGGCTGTGACCGTGTGCTCTGGAGATATGATCCCATAATAGTCAATGATCGGATGGGACTTGATTACCATAGGCGTAAATTCGAGCTTCTGTGCAAGGAATTGGAAGGATATACGGAGAGGTGTACTTTCAGTTTCATAGATATGTATGGTAAACTGGGGAGGTATTCCGATTCAGGTGTCCTGAGAGGTGTTTCAAGATCCGAGAAGATGGGAATCGCCGGAATGATGGCCTCTGTCGCATCCAAATACGGTATCGGGCTCAGCAGTTGCTGTTCCAATGACTTCACAACAATGGGTATTGAATCCCGCGGATGCATAGATGGGGGTATGATGCGTTCATTGAACGTGCCGTTCGAGGACATGTCCGTTCCGTTAAGGAAAGGGTGCAGATGCATAAGGAACATCGATATCGGTGCGTACGATACGTGCAATCACAACTGCATATATTGTTATGCCAATCGTGTGGGTTCGGATAGCAGGTCTGACATGATATATGACCCCAACAGCAAAATGTTAGAGGGAGAGGTCAGAGAAGATGATGTCATCATCGACCTGACCTCCAGAGATGTTTCAAGGATTGATGATTTCTGATCCTTCCAATTTCAGTTGACTGTTCATCCTCTTCTTGGAGAACAATACTGAATCCATGAATATGACCCAACAGATCTCTATTATTATGGATACGGTTATAGCCACCATGGCCTGACCTATGTACGGACCTGACAACAAGGAGACACATAATGCTATGGCTATCCCCTTGTTTTTGTACGAGGTGATCAGAATATCTGTGACTCTTTGATTCCATTTTATTTCTTTTCTCCTCTCTATGTATTCTATGGCATTACCGAGCAGGAAAGTCCTGGATATGGCTATAATCGCGAATATTATGAATATTGAGATTCCCAGATTCTTGAAGTTGGTGGGGCTAACGGACAACCATACTAGGAATCCAATTATGCAGTTGAGGGTTATTGCCATGATGTTCTGAGGTATTTTGACCCAGGTGATCAATCTTGAAAGGACAAGAGGAACACCTATTATCTCAATCACGGTTATGACAACGTTCTTCATGTCCACAAACTGGCCTATGAGGGCGTATATCACAAGAGGTATCCATACAAGAGAGATTATGTAAACGTATATCGTGGATTTGCATGCGTGCTCCATATCGCCGCGAAGTATGAATGATAGGGGTGCGACAGATGCCGCGAACGGAGTCGCAGCTATGAAGACCCATCCTATTGCATAGTTTGAGTATTCTCCGTTTTTCAATAACAAGTATCCTGCTATGGGTATCGCTGATGCGACTACCAATCCCAATATAACGGACCTGATTATTGTCTTGTCAGGTTTGAGATTACGGGTAGGTATTCTCGACAGGGATATGGTGAGCATGATGGCTAGCAGGAATATTGTCACATTACTTCTTATCCCGGAATCGACGACATCCCCAGGGAACCATCCTTCGAAGTTCGTGATAAGTGATAAAATGAGAGCGAGACTCATCATGAACGCGCTGCTGCATAGCAGGGTTTTAACATTCATGGGAGTGCGCATGCGCATTATTACGCTTAAATTGATTGGTATGATTTTAATAACATCTACGGTCTTCAAGGGATTATGGGAGATGTAAAACCCGTAAGGGCTGGATGGTACAACGCGTTCAGGCCCTGGACACTCCATGGTGCTGTGGTACCGGTTTTGATCGGTGGCGCCGTGGCGTGGAAGGACGGGCATTTCTGTTGGTGGATATTCGTTCTGATCCTGATAGGAGGTTGTCTGATGCAATCTGCAGCCAATCTTCTCAATACATATGGCGATTTTGTCAAAGGTACTGATACCGAGGAGAACCATACGCGTTCGCCGGAACTCGTAACCGGTGTATTGGGATCAAAACAGGTCCTCACCATGGGCATGGCATGTCTGGGTGTGACCGCCCTATTAGGATTGATATTCATATGGTATTCAGGATGGCAGATCCTCGTGATCGGGCTTATCGGTATCGCAGGAGCAGCGTTATACACGATAGGGGTTTCATATAAGTATCATGCCATGGGGCTCATCAGTGTATTCATTATGATGGGTATACTGATGCCGGTTGGTACATACATGGTTTTAACCAGTGGCTATTCATGGGAACTTCTCCTTATTTCACTTCCCAATGCATTCATGATAACTGCGGTGTTGAGTGGTAATGAGACGAGGGACTATTTTGAGGACAAGAAGTCGGATGTTGGTACACTGTCCGGTCATTTATCATACCGTAACAGTATGCGCCTTTACCTTCTGCTGAATACGATATCATTCCCCATACTTGCGGTCATAATGATCACGGCGGTTATTCCATGGACATGTTCTCTTGCATTCATATCATTGTATGATCTATACCACTTATACCTGAACAGCAGATCTGCAAGTTTTGATGAAGGGTGCAATAGGTTGTTGGTGCCTATGGCGTTCAATCTGAATTGGCATTTCGGTGTTCTTTTAGTGGTGGGATATTTATTGGAGTATGTTGTGCTCTGAGGTGAGGATAGGATGGTTGAAGAGCTGAAACCCAATGGAACGCAATTCGAGGGGAAGGAAGAGTACGTCAAGGACGTCTTCACCGAGATAGCGGATTATTACGATGAAATGAACGATATAATGACCATGGGCATGGTTGCAGGATGGCACAAGTTCATGCTGAAGAAGGTTCAGCCCCTTTCTGGTAAAAGGTGTATGGATATCGGTACCGGTACCGGGGAGATAGCAATATTGTTGTCGGAGCATGTCGGTAAGGATGGATCTGTCATCGGTGTGGATATAACTCCGCGTATGTTAGAATTGGCAAAGCTAAAACTGGCAGGTAATGACGATGTCTCAGTGAGTTTCGAGGTAGGTGATGCTCTCAACCTAGCCTATCGGGACAATTCATTCGACGTAGTGACTTCCGGTTACATGTTAAGGAACGTCTGTGATCTTCAGAAAGCCATTGATGAGATGTACAGGGTTTTGGCTCCTGGAGGAAAGGTGGTGGTTGCGGAACTGGCCAAACCTGATAATCGGTTCATAAGGTATTTTTATGAATTCTACATAAAACACAGGGTAACCAAGGTTGCTCGTAGATATGACGGTGGCAAAAGCATAGATGGGAGACAGCCGGCTTATGATTGGCTCACATCTTCTGTCGAAGGATTTCCTCACGGAAATGTCATGGTAGACAAATTCAAGAAGGCCGGTTTCAAGAATGCAAGATATTACAGCAAGAACTTCAGTGCGGTCAACATATATTACGGTGAAAAGTGATTTAAAAAGTTTATTCAGTATCATCCGATGACGTGAACTTCAAGGTTTTTTCTTGTCGCTATTGTAGAAAGCATGTATCGCTTTGTACAGCATCAAGACATCTGCCTTGGAGGTTACTTCCATCGGTGCGTGCATGGATAGCACGGGTACGCCCATATCCACAGTATCCAAGTTGTGCATGGAGATCTCGGACGCTATCGTACCTCCTCCGCCTGCTTCTATCTTTCCCAACTCGCCTACCTGCCACGGGATATTGGCCCCATCCAATATGGATCTGAGGAATCCCATGGTTTCGGAAGATGCATCGTTTGTGGAATATTTTCCGCCGCTACCTGTGTATTTGGATACCACTGGTCCGCGGTTGAGATATGAGCAGTTGTTCTTTTCGAATACTTCCATCCATGCCGGGTCGATGGCAGCATTGACGTCGCATGAGAGGCACATCGATTTCCTCATAACATGGCGGACCTGTGATCCGTATGCTGATGATAAATCCTCTATGAAGTCCCTGAACATGAAAGACCTCATGCCCGTCACTCCGTCGGAACCTGTTTCTTCTTTGTCGATGAAAACTGTGACCGTCGTGAATTCTGGTTCAACGGTGTCCAACTCAGCCATCAGTTCCGCATAAGCGCATACACTGTCGTCCTGACCGTATGCGCCGACCATGGATCTGTCCAATCCTAGGTCGCAAGGTTTGAATGCAGGCACCGCACATAGTTCTGCTGATACGAAATCCTTCTCGGTTATTCCGTATTTCTCAGAGAGTATCTTCATTATATTGAGTTTGACTTTCGATGCGACTTTCTCATCATCGTAAGGCCAGCAACCTATCAGTATGTTGAGCTGTTCTGCTTCCACGATCTTGGGAGCAGGTTTCTGCATCTGATCCTTGGCCAGGTGTGGCAACAGATCTGTTATGCAAAGAAGGGGATCGCCATCTTCTTCCCCTATTTTCACTTTGACGACGTTGTCATCATTCAATGTGATGACACCGTGTAGGGAGAGGGGAATGGTGGTCCATTGGTATTTCTTTATTCCTCCGTAATAATGAGTTTTGAAATATGCCATGCTGTTATCTTCGAACAACGGGTTAGGCTTGAAATCCAATCTTGGACTATCGATGTGTGCTACGCCTATCTTCAATCCTTCAGACGGGGATTTCTTACCGATAGTGACCATTATTAGGTTTTTACCACGATTATTCACGAAGAATTTTTCTCCGGCATTGTATTTCTTACCGAGTTCATATTCCACATACCCTTTATTCTTCAAGATCGGGATGGTATATTCGACGACTTCACGTTCGGTTTTGTTGTTCAAGAATTCTTTATATCCTTCACAGAATTTCTGGGCTTCTTCCAGTATGGAGTTATCGATCTCACCCAACGTTTTGGGTTTTATCAACAACTCTTCCTCTAGTTTTTGGCCCGCGGTTTTCTCATCGTCCATGTGGTGTAATACGATATAGTGTACTTGATTGTTTTCCAAGGCTCAAAATTGCATTTTATTTTGTAGTTTCGTTTTACATGGTATTAACATCAATCATCTAGTAAATGTTCAATTAATTGTACAAATCACAGTAGATGTGGCAGATGATTAGTTATTAGATGTTTTTTTCAGAATATTTTTGCTTTCCAAAAGCATATGTTTATATATAACTTCAAGGTAGAATATGATATTGATTTAAAATTTATACATTCATATTTAATAATTTCTATAAATGACAGGTTATCTTTTTATAGTCGATAATACCTATTTCTTTTCATCAGTCAGGTGAATGTATAATTCGTTTGGCGGAGAGAGGAAGAGAAGATGGCATACGAAGATGAGAAAAAAACGTTGCATGACGCAATGGTAGCATACAAGGTACCTGGAATCCAGGCGGCCGTGGATGCTGCTCGCAGCGCAGGCATGACTCCTAACGAGATAATCGATGCTCTCGGTGATGGAATGACGGATGTAGGTGTACTTTTCGAGAGGGGAAAGCTGTTTCTTCCTCACGTCCTCAGTGCAGCTGCGGGTATGAAGGGAGCCATGGATGTCCTGGAGCCTGAGATGCGCGCATCCGGTGAGGTGTCCGCAACAAAGACATCTGTTGTTATGGGAACAGTAGAAGGCGATGTTCATGACATCGGGAAATCGATATGCTCCACCATGTTGCAGTGTGCAGGATTCGATGTCCACGACCTAGGACGTGATGTACCCAAGAACTCATTCATAGATGAGGTCAGAGGAGGATGCTCATTTTGTGGCATGTCTGCACTCATGACTACAACGATGACGGTTCAGAGAGACATCATCGAGCTTCTAAAATCAGAGGGTCTACGTGACAAAGTCACAGTCATGGTAGGAGGAGCACCGGTCACACAGGCATATGCCGATAAGATCGGGGCAGACATCTATGGAGAGACGGCATCTGAGACCACGAGAAAGGTAAAGGGACTCTAATCGGGGCGATATGATGATAGAGTATTACACTAGGATGGGTGACGGTAAGAGGGTCACGATGACGAAGGAGGCAATAATGGCCGACCTTCAGGATGGTATGGCGGATGCATGTGACATGGGAGGTGTCCATGCATTGGATTCTAATGAACTGGAAGCTCTTTTCGAGATAATCGCGGACAAGAACAGGGTAGTCGGTGTGGAGCCTGGGAAAGAGGTCGTGCTCACCTACGATATAGGACAACTCGATCTGACCGGTGATAACGGTAACAGCGGAAACGGTATCGATATGAGCAGACTCGAAGGCGCGCTCATACATGAGAGGGCGTTAGGATCCGACACGTTTGAGCTTGCACATGCAGACTACAGCATCAAGCCCGTCAAGCCTGTGATCTCCAATGAGATGCAGACGATGGAAGAGATCCAGAATGAGATCGTTGCACCTTTCTTCTACGGTGCAATGCCGAATATGGGACTGTACTACGCACCCGATGGACCTTACAGCAACCCAGCCGATCTCATGAGGGAATTCAAGATCGAGGAATCCATGGCGGCATCTGAGGCTGCTGCCGAGCACCTTGCGAGAGATATAGAATTCGTAGGAACGAGGATAATGTCTGCAGGTGCAGACGGTTTTAATTTCGATACGACGGCCTCTGCCGGTGACGCAGATTGCGTGGGTACACTCAATGGTGTCAAGGCTTTGAGGAAGGCCTGTCCGAATGCTTACATCAATGTAGGTATGGCAGGGGAGTCCGTTATGGGGATACATGGTATGATGGAGTTCGAGGGTCAGTTGGCCGCGGGCACATATCCCCACCAGCAGTGTAAGATGGCCGAGAAGGCAGGAGCCAATGTTTTTGGTGCGGTCTCTAACACTAACACGAGCAGAAGTCTGGCATGGAATCTGGCTCGTTCAATCACTTTCACCAAGGAATGCGTAAAGGAGGCTCACATCCCAGTCCATGCGAACATGGGTATGGGTGTCGGAGGCATTCCGATGTGTGAGACTGCACCTATTGATGCTGTCACTAGATGCAGTAAGGCAATGGTCGAGATCGCCAACGTCGACGGTATATAGGTCGGGGTGGGGGACACAGCAGGTATGGCTGTCCCCCACTTCATGGCTTCCGGAATGGGTGGTATAAGGACAACTGGTGACTTGGTTGCCAGGATGGAGTTTGCCAAGAACATGAAGGTCAACGAGGCGAAGGAGTACGTTGCCAAGAAACTCGGCATATCAACGCTAGACATTGCGGATGAGCACATCATGAGGGAGCTCAGAGAGGAACTCAAGATTGGTGTGATCACAGGATTGCCTGGAGCGCCTAGAGGAATAGCAGCCAAGATGAATATCGAGAAGCTACTCGACATCAAAATCAACAGCTGTGAGAAATTCAGGGGCATGTTGAAGAACTGAGAAGGAAAATGGAAGGAGGAAGAAGAAATGAAACAAATACAGTATCCAGGAAAGGGTGCTATAAACGGATTGAAGCTTGAGCTTTTCTCAGAGGATGAGATCGAAGCCATAGACCGTGCGACAAGGGATGTTCTCGGAACATTCGGTGTTCAGGTCTCTGACAAAGAGGGTCTTGAGCTCTTCAAAGAGGCCGGTTGTGAAGTCAACTTCGAGACCAAAATGGTCAAGATCCCTGATTTCCTTATCAACAAGGCTTTGGCATCTGCACCCAAGACTTTCTATCTGTATGGAAGGGATGATGATCATACAATCGAACAGGTATGGAAAGGACGTGTGCACTACACATGTTTCGGAACCGGTATCCAGGTATGTAACTATCTCGGTGACGGTAAATACGAAACCCGTGACTCTAATGATTCGGATCTTGCAAAGGTTGCAAAACTATGCGACTGGGCAGAGGGAATAAGCTACTTCTCGCTCCCTGTTTCCGCAAGGGACTGGGCAGGAAAAGGTGCCGAAGATGTGCACGAGATGTACACTTCTCTCGCCAACACAGTGAAGCACTTCCACCACATAGATCCTGTCGCGGACCATGTGAAGTACTACTGGGAGATGTTGAAAGCCTATTACGGTGGAGACGAGGAACTCGCACGCACAAGGCCTATAATGTCCATGCTCGTGTGCCCCACATCCCCTCTGGAACTCAGTTATAATGCAGCACAGGTCATCATACAGGGTGCCAGGTACGGAATACCTGTCAACGTTCTGTCCATGGCCATGGCTGGAGGATCATCATCAGTTCACCTCGCAGGTACCCTCGTAACACACAATGCTGAGGTTCTTGCAGGTATAGTTTTGGCACAGATAGCCAAACCTGGAGCACCTGTTTGGTACGGGTCTTCCACAACAACATTCGATCTCAAGAGAGGCACAGCTCCGGTAGGATCTCCCGAATTGGGTATGATCAGTGCAGCTGTTGCAAAACTCGGACAGTATTACGGTCTGCCCGTTTACGTCGCCGGTATGTAGTCCGACGCCAAGGTTCCCGATTCCCAGGCATCGCACGAGAAGACGATAACATCTCTTCTCCCCGCGATGGCAGGAGCTAACACCATATATGGTGCGGGAATGCTTGAACTCGGTGTAACGTTCTCCCTCGAACAACTGGTGATAGATAATGATATAATAGCCATGGAGCAGAAAGCCATGGAAGGTATAGTCGTAAACGATGAAACTCTTGCCGTCCCTGTCATAAAGGAGATCGGTGTAGGCAATGATTTCATCGGACACCCCACCACAATGGCCAACATAGAGCTTGCTTCAGATCCTCTCATATTCAACAGATATATGATTGGTGACTGGAAAGCATCAGGTTCGAAGTCAGCTGTCGATGTGGCACACGATGTCGTCATGGATGTTTTGAAGAACCACAAGGTCGAGCCCATCCCAGAAGATAAGGCAAAGGCCATGGAGGCCGTCGTAAAGAAAGCCGATGAGGCTTTCCTTGCGAACCAGTAAACAATAAGGAGGAAGAAGAATGTCAAAAGAATCAATCATCGCAGAGGCGAAAGAAGCTGTCATGACGTACAACAACAAGGCGGCTGTCGAAGTGGCCAAGAAGGCCATCTCAGAGGGTGTCAGCGTAGTGGATGTCATTCAGGACGGATTCACCAAAGGTATGACCGAAGTGGGTTCCCTATTTGAGGCTAAGAAATTGTACTTGCCCCATGTGATGGCGGCTGCAGCTGCAATGAATGCTGCAATGGATATCCTCGGACCTGAACTTGAGAAATTGGGTACCAAGGTCGAATCCGAACTCGGTACAGTTGTGATCTGTTCGGTCGAGGGAGATATCCACTCAATCGGTAAGGACATAGTTGCAATCATGTTGAAGGTATCAGGTTTCGATGTCAAGAACATCGGAAGGGACATACCGTTGGATCAGATTGTTGAGGCTTGTAAGAAATACGAGCCCGCAGCTGTCGGTACCTCGGCCCTTATGACGTCCACTATGGTCGGTCAGAAGACACTCGAGGAGAAACTTAAGAAGGCAGGAATAAGGGACAAACTGCTCACGAATGTCGGTGGAGCACCGGTTACGCAGCAGTGGGCGGATGAGATCGGCGCGGATCTCTATACAGAGAACGCATCCGATGCCATCGCAAAGTTCACGGCGGCTTTCGAGAGGAAATAAGCTCGTATAAACTTTTAAGGGGTGCCTTCAGGGCACCCCGTGTATTTTTTACAACTTGGAGGAATAATTATGGATGTTGAGGTAGCGAAGAGAATGAACACCAAAGAGCGTGTCAAACTCGGTTACATAATGGCATTGCTATGTGCGGTGTTCTGGGGAGCTTGGTACATACCGGGCAACCTGTCTTTCAGTCTTACACCCTTTACAACACTTCTGGCAAAATTGGAGACTATGTACGATCCAAACATAGCAGGACTTCTGCTGTGTGTACTTGTCACCGGTATCAACGCTCTGTTCGTTGTGTTTGCACTGTTGTTCTGGTGTGCTGGTCTTGGAAAATTCAAAGAGATGAAGAGGTCGATAGTGGAACTCAGGTGCTGTACCAAGTACTACTTCTTGGGAGCGGTTTTCGGGGGTCCAATGGCTATAATGGGCAGTTATATTGCATCGTATTTCATCGGTGCAGGTTTTGCCGCCGTAGCTGCTCTATGTTATCCGGTAATAGGCGTAACACTGTCAGTAATATGGTTGAAACAGAAGATATCAAGACGTGCACTCATGGGTCTGTTTGTGATCCTGATCGGCGGTATAGCGATATACTCCACGAGTCTGATGTCTGATTTGAGTTCAGGTAATGTCAACGCACTCGGATATCTGGGTGGACTGATGGCTATATGCGGATGGGGTATAGAGGGTGCTGTGGCAGCCAAGGGTTTGGACGTTTCAGAACCGGATGTGGCTCTCACGCTTAGGTTCGTCATGGAATGTCTCATATGGTGGGTCATAGCAATACCTATACTCTTGATAGCAGGAGTGCCGATACTTGATGGAATAGCAGGTATATTCGAACCAACGACATTCCTGGTAATGTTGATGATGGGTATAACCTTCGGATTCTGTTATGTTGCATGGTACAAGTCTTTCCCACTCATAGGTGTTGGGAGAGGACAGGCTGTAGGTTCATTGTACGGTCTTATGGCGGTCGTGTTCATATTCATTTTCTGCGGAACATTCGAATGGGTGTACATCGTAGGTGCGATAATATGCATAGCCGGAACGTTCATGCTGTTCACAGAGGGCACTGAAGAAATGGATTCTCTCAGAGGGGGCGTAGAATCATGAAAAGCATCATGAAATCCCGTCCGTTAAAGTTCCGTATGCTTGAAATCCTCTCAGACGGCTCTGAGATGTGGAATTACGATATAGTGAGCCAAATAATGGGCGAGTATTCCATGAGTTCAGGATTCGATAGAGATTCGGTCAATTTCGATCTCATCGAGATGCAGGCGTCGGGATTCATCGAAGCGGTGGAATCAGATATTGATGAGAATGGCAGTTTCCGTAAGGGTGCTCTTCTCAACAAATACAAGATAACATCGATTGGATTGGGCCAGTACGATGAGCTTTCGAGCAAGGTCAGAGTAAAGGGGGCATGAATTTGTCAGAGAATTGGCAGGCTCTAACGGATTACTTCTCAGGAGGTATTCCCGGATCTGAATACCTCTGGATAGTGGTTATCGTTGCTTTCAGTGTATTCGGGTTCTACATAGCCAGAAAGATGGTATCAAAGGTGTAAACCTTTCAAACAGGCGGTATACCCGCCTTTCTTCATTTTAATTTCATTTAATATTGTCACTATAATGAAGAATAATCTGTACAAATCGGATTCATGCCGATTTGAAGTGATATTTAATTCCCTTGTAATCATAAATAAAAAAATTTAAATATAAATTCAATTTAGAATTCATTTTACAACGAAAAATATAAATATAGTTACCAAGATTCTTTTTTAGAGCCTTGAGGAATGTCACATTCCGAGGGGTTATGACCTGGGAACTTCAGGTCGAGGAGAGGAAGAATATGACAAACGAGCAGATTCTGGCGGACCTTAAGACCGCCATCGAGACCTGGGACATAAAGTTGGTTCAGGATGCGACACAGAAGGCAGTCGATGCAAAGATCCCCGTGAAGGACATAGTCGAGTTCGGACTCGGCAAGGGTATGGAAACGATAGGAGTCAGGTTCGACAAGGCGGAGATATTCCTACCTCAGGTGGTAGCGGCTTCCAAGACCATGGAGGTTGCTCTGAAGGTTCTCGAACCCCTAATGTCTGCTGGAGAGGGAAGTCTCCGCGGTACGGTGGTCATGGGTACTGTTGAAGGAGATATCCACGAGATCGGAAAGAATGTCTGCTGCGCAATGTTGCGTGGTGCGGGATTCAACGTCATTGATCTCGGACCTGATGTTACAGCACAGGATTTCCTGGATTCAGCAGAGGATAACAATGCTAAGGTAATAGGCGCGTCTGCATTGATGACCACGACTTTGGAAGGACAAAGGGAACTCGTGCTAGCCATAAAGGAGATGGAGGCACCATATAAGGCGATCTTCGGAGGAGCCCCCTGCAGTCAGAAGTGGTGTGACGACATAGGTGCCGATGGATATTCGAAGACAGCTGGTGAGATCGTAGATCTCGTAAAGTCGTTCATGTGAGGTGATGAGATGGCAGCCCTAAGACCATTAAGTGTATGTGATGTGTATGACAGATTCGTTAAGGGAAAGAGAGTGCCCGAAAGCGACTGGGATTATACTATAATACCCCAGAATGCCACTGCACTGAAGGAGAAGTACAAGCTGAGCTTCGGGAAGAACACTATACCTGAAGACAATAAGACTAAGAATGACCTTTTCCAGGCCGGACTCGAGATGCTCGTCAACACAGGATACTACTGTCAGGATCTCGGTCGTGTGATGAAGGTCACCGAGGAAGAAGTATGGGAGGGTATAAAGAAGACCCCCACCAAGCTCATACTCGGAGAGGGAAGGGACATAGCCCGTTTCTATCCAAGACACGGTAACAGTCCCGTGAAGCCCATAATTCAGGGAGGGCCTACAGGTTCACCCATATCTGAGGACATATTCGTGCAGGTGATGCAGTCGTACGCCCAGGAGGCAGTGATTGATGACCTCGTCAACGGAGTTATGACCACGATCGAGGGACACCCTGCAAAGTCTGGTACCCCATACGAGATACGTGCCACTATGGCAGAGTTACGTGCTACCAAGGAAGCCAGAGTCAGAGCCGGACGTCCCGGTCTCGGCGTATAGGGACCTGAGACGCCCCTGACAACAGGTGGACGTCTCGTAGCAGATTGTGCGAATGCGGGTCACAGGGTGACCGATGCGCATGAGTGTTCACAGCTCAACGAGCTGAAGATGGATATGTCGGGTCTTAACATGCTCGCTGGTTGGACAACCAGTGGTGACACCATAATGATCGAGCAGATGCCGATTTTCGGTGGTTACACCGGAGGTATCGAGGAGACAGCCATATGTGATGTGGCGACAACACTCGGTTCGTTTGCTCTGTTCAGTGGTAACTTCCACTTGGACGGTCCTATCCACATAAGATGGGGAATAACCACGGCCAGAGAGACACTTCAGATAGCTGGACATGCAGCAGCCGCAATCGATGCCAACACCGATCTCTTGCTCGCAAACCAGTACTATCCCATGGCAGGACCATGTACGGAGATGTGTCTACTGGAGACCGCGACACAGGCTATAACAGATACAGGTTCGGGAAGAGAGCTTCTCTCTGGATCTGCAGCTGCTAAGGGTGTTGTCCAGGATAAGACCACGGGTATGGAAGCAAGGGTCATGGGAGAAGCTGCGAAGGCGGCTGCCGGAAAGAAGGTATCGGATCTCAATGAGACCATAGACATCCTGGTTTCCGGATACGAGCAACACTACACTGATGCTCCTGAAGGTAAGACCTTCCGTGAGTGTTATGATGTGTTGACCGTCAAGCCCACGGCAGAATACCTGGAAATCTATGACAAGGCATTGGTGACACTGCGTGATGCAGGTCTCGATATCAAGCACTGATTTCCTCAGTATCAAACCTTTTAACTCACAGTCCATTCCCGGGAGGGCATTTGGGGGTTCCGACCCCCATAAAATCTACTCTGAAAGCATGTGATTTCCTCCAATATGAACACAAGCGGGCAGATATCCCGGGGCCTATTTTGTATTTTGTTAAAAAAATAAGTTTCAAGAAATTACTATTTAATAGTTTTCTTTTTAATCAAGAAAAATTTAAATATAGCTTTCTCCCATATTCTAATTATGACGTCAGCCAGGACCATAGATGTTTTCGAAGCATTCAACAGGTTCAATTCTGGCAAGAAGGTTCGCGAGGATACTTGGGACTATGTAACGGTACCAACGAACGCGATGATCATGAAGGAGAAGTACAACATCAAATTCGGCACAGGTATAGTGCCTGAAGATGAGGATCTTGTAGACAGACTCTTCATGGCCGGTATAGATATGTTAGTGACCACCGGGTTCTACAACACCAATCTCGGAAAGGTGATGACTGTCACCGAGGACGAGGTCTTCGATGGTCTTAAAACCGCTCCTGTGAAGTTGAAGCTCGGCAAGGGCAAGGACAAAGTGGTCTGTAAGTCGAGACACAGGGATTCCAACAAGAGGCCAATAATACAGGGAGGGCCCACAGGTGCTCCTGTGTCCGAGGAGATATTCCCTTACATGATGCAGAGCTATGCCCAGGAGAAGGGTGTGGATACTCTCGTCAGCGGTGTTTTGAACACTGTGAATGGCAATCCGGCCACCACGAACACACCATGGGAGATAAGGGCCACACTTGCCGAGATAAGGCATGTGAGGGAGGCCTGTGCCATGGTCGGTAGACCGGGCATGTGCATATAGGGTCCGGAGACACCGCTGTCTGCAGCGGGGCGTCTCTCATCGGGAATGACAGAATATGGTCTGAAACCATACGACCTCCATGAGGCATCCCAGCTTAACGAGATGAAGATGGACATGGGCGGTCTCAACATGATAGCGGGTTGGGTGTCCAACAGCGATACGATCATGATTGAGCAGATGCCCATATTCGGAGGTTACTGCGGGGGGGTGGAAGAGACAGCGATATGCGATGTGGCTACTATGGTGGCATCGTTCGTGCTGTTCAACTGTGATATCCATTTGGATGGTCCTATACACATAAGGTGGGGTACGACCACTACAAGGGAGACTCTGCAGATAGCGGGTCATGCGGCTGCGGCGATCGATGCCAACACCAATCTGCTTCTGGGTAATCAATATTACACATTGGCAGGTCCATGCACTGAGATGTGTCTGTTGGAAACGGCTGCTCAGGCGATCACCGATACCGTGTCGGGCAGGGAGCTGATATCGGGTTCGGCTTCATCCAAGGGTGTGGTCAAGGATAAGACCACTGGGATGGAGGCGAGGATGCTCGGGGAAGCTGCCACAGCCGCCGTCGGAATGGAGGTTGCAGATGCTAACAAGGTGCTCGACAACGTCGTCAGCATCTACGAGAAGGAGTTCCCGCATCCTCCTGCCGGCAAGAGGTTCCAGGACTGCTATGATATGAAGGATGTAGTGCCTTCCAACGAATATCTGAAAGTGTACGATAGAGCGCTTGCGACACTCCGGAAATGCGGTCTCGATATCTGAGGTGATATGATGACCGTCTAGAGTTTCAGAACGTGAGTTTCCTTTCGAAAATCACGTATCATGGTATTCGTAAACGACAATGGGGGACGCTCCGGCGAGCAGCGGGTCTCTAAAACCTAGCCAGCGGGGATCGACACCCCGGTCTCTCGCCATTTGTCATCATTTAAATTTAAAAGAGGTTACTATCATGGAATGCAGATTTACAGATCCTCAGGTGCAGCGTCTGAGGGAATATGGAAATGATCCTCGTGACAGTTCGGTGTTCGAGAGCGAGGAGGAAAGGGACAGGACGTTCTCCAAGGTAATGTCCCAGCTGATTTCAGAGAATGAGGGTGGGATAAAGGCTATGTTCGAGAATCCCGGTAAGCACAGGTTGGTCGATCTGGAGCAGAGGCTGGCGGCCGCGTTGATCGCGGATGGTTTCATCGAGGTCAGGACGCCCTGCATGATTTCCAAGGCGGCACTCGCAAGGATGACCATAACAGAGGACCACCCGCTCTACAAACAGGTTTTCTTCGTAGGTGAGAAGAGATGTCTTCGGCCGATGCTTGCCCCGAATCTCTATCATGTGATGAGGAAACTCAGGGATCACACAGACGGGCCCGTGAAGATATTCGAGATCGGGTCGTGTTTCAGGGCAGAGTCCCACAGCAACGATCATCTGGAGGAGTTCACCATGCTCAATCTTGTGGACATGGGTGATCAGGGGGACCCCACCGAGAAACTCATGGGATACATAGACATCGTCATGAAGACCGTGGGTATGGAATACACATTGTCCAGAGAGGAATCGGATGTCTACAAGGAGACCATAGATGTGATGGTCGACGGAGAGGAGGTATCCTCCGGTGCCGTAGGTCCGCATGTTCTGGACCCTGCACACGATGTACATGAGCCGTGGTGCGGTGTGGGATTCGGGTTGGAGCGTCTCATAATGATGAGGGACGGGGACGGCAGTGTCAAGAAGACCGGAAGGAGTCTGAACTACCTCAACGGCTACAAGATCAACTGAGGTGATGCATTGGATACTATGGAGTTGATCGGAAAGGCCGAGGCTGGGGGTCATCTGAATCTGGAAGAGGTCACGGCTCTGATGTCGGACATGGGTGATGAGGAGACCCAAGAGCTCTTTTCAGCGGCTAGAAGGGTCAGGGACCAAAATTTCGGAAATCATGTTTACATTTACGGTTTCGTTTATTTCTCAACGTACTGCAGGAACAATTGTGCATTCTGCTATTACAGGCGGAGCAACGATCTGTCCAGATACAGGAAGACGAAGGAAGAGGTTCTGACGCTTTCATCCAGTCTGGAGGATGCGGGGGTGAACCTGGTGGATCTCACAATGGGTGAGGACCCCGTGATGTATGTCAACGGTAATGAGAATCTGATAGACCTTGTCGAGAGTGTCAGAGAAACCGTGGACATCGGTATAATGGTGTCCCCGGGTGCCATGGACGAGGACGCTTTCCCCAAAATGAAGGATGCAGGTGCCGATTGGTTTGCATGTTATCAGGAGACCTATAACAGGGACCTCTTCGGCAAACTCAGACTTGAGCAGGATTATCAGAGAAGGATAAATCAGAGGATATGGGCACATGAAGCGGGACTGCTCACGGAAGACGGTATGCTGGTAGGTATGGGGGAGACTCCGAGGGATCGGGCGGACGCGATACTCAGAATGGGAGGGCTCGGATGCGAACAGATCAGGGCCATGACCTTCGTTCCCCAGAAGGGAACGCCCATGCAGGGGTTGATCCCTTGTGATTCTTCCGCAGAACTGAGATCGATCGCGGTCATGAGGCTTCTCTTTCCGGATCGTCTTATACCTGCTAGTCTGGACGTGGAAGGTACCGTGGGTCTCAGATCCAGGATAGATGCGGGTGCGAATGTCATAACGTCGATAATCCCGCCGCATAAAGAGCTCGCCGGTGTGGCGCAACCCGAACTCAACATTGATGACGGGCACCGTTCGGTTGATTATATCATAGAGTTGTTAGAGGGCATGGGAAGGCATGTTGCTACGAACTCCGAGTACAGGGCATTCTTGGACAAGAGCCTCAAGAATGCGGGGAGGTCGTAGGATGAAGGTGGGTATAGTGGGAGGTGCCCTTCAAGGCATGGAAGCGGTGTTCCTCTCAAAGAAGGCTGGATTTGAAACACTTGTAGTTGACAGAAGGGGGTCGGCTCCGGCTGCATCACTGGCCGACTCTTTTGTGGAGTGTGATGTCTGCAAGGATCCCTTCGATGTGGCAAAGGTCCTTTCTGATTGTGATGTGGTGCTTCCAGCCCTGGAAGAGCTGGATGCCCTGCATGAATTGGACAGGATTCTTTCGGATATGGACGTACCATTCCTTTTCGATATGCATTCCTATGAGCTTTCGTGTTCCAAGGAGAGGTCCAATGCTCTGATGGCCGGGATAGGTGTGCCGTTACCGAGACCCTGGCCGGAATGCGGATATCCGATAATAGTCAAGCCATCCTCCCAGAGCGGGAGCATAGGTGTGAGTGTGGCCGAAAACGATGATGAAAGGGAAAGGGCTTTGAGGATCGTGGATGCTCTCGATGATGTTCCCATACAACAGGAGTTCGTCTCCGGTAAGAGTGTCTCCATCGAAGTCATAGGAAACGGTTCTGAATACAGGTCATACGTCACCACTGAAGTGGTTCTGGATCGCAATTACGATTGCAAGATGGTGGTTTGTGAACCAGGTGTGTTGGATCCCTCGGAGGAGGATCTTTTTGGGAACATCGGGAGATCCGTGGCTGAGAGTATGGGCCTAAGGGCCCTCATGGATGTGGAGGCTATAGCGACCAAGAAAGGTCTGCGTGTCCTTGAGATAGATGCACGTATCCCGAGTCAGACCCCTGCTGCGATACAAGCGGCTACGGGAGTGAATCTCTTGGAAGAGCTGGTGGCATCCACACTCGGGAAACCGACCGGCAGGTCTCCGTCGGGAGGGTGTTCGGTTTATGAGCATTATCTGATACGTGACGGTAATCTCATAACATGCGGTGAGAAGGAGTTCGGTCACGTGGATTCCCCGTATATCGCCGAGAGGATGTTCGGTGCGGACGAGGTGATAACGGATTATATGCCGGGAAAGAGTGAATGGAGAGCCACGGTGATCAACAGGGGAGATACGCCGTCAGATGTCCTGGAGAAGAGGAAGGCTTTCATAGGACGTGTCATGTCCGAATGCGATCTGGATGAATATGTGGATCTGTCGCCGGAGATGTTACGATGACCAGGCTGACGGATGATGATGTTAAGGATATCTCGGGTTCTCTCGAGAGTGTCAGTCAGATGTTGGTTCGTTGTTCTGGAATGACCACCAAGGAGATGGCATGTGATGCTGTTTCGATAACTCCGGATTCCATAGACCTCGATGACTATCTCGTAGGAGTCGTGCCGATCACTTCGGGTATGGGAGTCATAACCAGGTTCTCGGAATCCGTTGCAGATATATGCAAGGATCTGGGAATGGAGACATTCGTCACGTCCACGTATGATGTCACTGGTCTAGCGGAAGCACTATCCAAGGACGCGGACATAGTTTTCCTGGCAGATGATTACGAATTCATAGCTTACAACACCCGGGCCAGGAAATATTCCAATAACTCCTTCTGTACTGCGGCCGGATACGTTTCCGCTTTGAATGGTTCAGCCGGTGGTCTTGTGGGCAGGAAGGTTCTGGTCCTGGGTGCGGGACGGGTAGGTGGTTGGGCCGCAGGGCTACTATTGGCAAGGGGTGCGAAAGTCACCATGGCGGATATCGACAAATCAAAGGCCATGGCGGTAGCGAATGCCAATCCCGGGGTCACGGTGGCAGACGACATCGATGATGCGATATCCTCCTATGATCTTATAATAAACGCATCGCCCGCCCATGTGAACAGCAAGAGCATAAGGAAGGGTGCGTTGATATCCTCTCCAGGTGTTCCTCATACATTTGATGCGGAGGCTTTTTCCAAGGCTACCGTAATACATGACCCATTGGCTATCGGGGTGTCTGTGATGGCTGTACAAAGTGCATCATTCTCTTGTCCCGATAAGAAAAGGTGTAGGAGATGATAAGATGACTGATTACTGCATAGCATTGGATATAGGTACGAGCGGTCTACGTTGTCAGGCAATCGACATGACCACTGGTGAGACCATGGCGACATCGATAACCCAGCGTCATCCCATACCAGGGATGAACGTAATGGATCACGTCAATTTCGCGATACAGTCCGGAGAGGATGTTGCAAACGGTTTGATAATAGGGGCGATAAACAGGCTGTTCTCTACCTTGGGCATAGATCTGTCGAAGGTCAAGAGGGTCGGAGTCAGTGGGAACACGTTCCAGCTCTCCCTTTTCGAGAACATAGAGATAAGAGATCTGGCGTATGCCGGGAAGAACATGCTGAAGAGTCTCGGCGTGGTTTCCCCGGAGAGGAACGGGAAGATCCTGAAAGCATCGGACATGGGTATATTCAGTATGCCAGATGCGGAGGTCATCATACCTCCGGCGGTGACACATGAGATAGGTGCCGATGCCATAGCCATGCTCAAAATGACGAACATCCTGAATGAGGACGATCCAGTCATAGTGGTTGATTATGGGACCAATGCTGAGATGGCGTTGATCGTCAAAGGCAAGATATTCACTGGATCGGCGGCGGCCGGACCGGCATTGGAAGGGCAGCAGATTGAAAAAGGTATGCTTGCAGCCCCTGGAGCTATTTCGGATGTCGATATCGCGGATGGGGGTTGGAGATGCACGGTGTTGGATGATGCCATGGTCGACAGGACCGGGGACACAGTGGATCCTCGTTCTGGTAAACGTCTTGTTTCCGGAGATATGAGCGGAAAGGCGATAGGTGTCACGGGAACCGGTGTCATAGCTGCACTGTGTTGCGGTATGGAGGAGGGATTGATCGATACACCGAAGGTACTGACTCCGGATGCGATGATCCATTTGCAGGACGGCATATGTATCGTGTCGAATGATGTGGATGAAGCCGGTAAGGCCATAGGTGCCCTTCGTGCGGGATTCCTCACTTTGCTCAGAGAAGCCGGACTATGGACAGGTGATGTGAAGAAGGCATACATGTCCGGTGCATCGGGCTTGTATGTAGATGCCGTAAAGGCCATGAAGGTGGGTATGGTCATACCGGGAGCCGAGCATATCGTGCAATTCGGGAATACATCCATAGAGCTGGCAAGGCAATTGGCTACAGGGAAGATGAGTATCGACGATCTCCGTGATTTCGCAAAGGAACTCAGGGCCACGCATGTGATGTTCGCCACATCTGATACTTTCAAGAACATATACTCTATCGAGTATTCCCTTTGGTGTACCGGTATGCCTGCATCTGAATACAACAATATGCTGGATATATACGGTCTGCCGCCGCTATCTGAGATGTCTTCCGATATCACGGTTGAGAGGTTGGCACGTACGGATCTGCCTGATACAGAGGGACGCAAAGTGACGATTCTCGAGGATTCAGGGACCACCTTGACTGGTATCGTAAAGGGATGTGTGCAATGCGGTGCGTGTGTCTCAGCCTGTCCCGAGAGGGCGCTTTCCCTGGAAGATACCGATGAAGGTGTACGTGCAACAGTCAAATCCGACAGGTGTGCAGGTACGGCATGCAGGCGCTGTGAACATGCCTGCGAGAGCAGGGTGCTCAGTCTCAAGAACTTCACGATATCCTGATAAAGAGGCGGAAGTCATACATGCGATTTTTAAGTCGGTATGACGTTCCGCCGATTTATGGAAGATACTGCAGATGTTCCGAAGGGTTCATCCAAAGAGAAATGGATACTGTTCAGCATAGTCTTGGGCACGTTCATGGCATCGTTGGATGCTACGATAGTGGCGGTGGCTCTCCCGACCATAGCCGAGAGTTTCTCTACTACCGGTTCCACCACTGAGGTTTCCTGGATACTGATAGGATATACGCTCTCATTATGCTGTCTAATATTGCTTTGGGGAAGTGTAGGGACCAATTACGGTTACAAAAGACTGTTTCTGTCGGGTATAGCTATATTCTCGATAATGTCCTTGATAATAGGTCTAATCGGAACATTGGGTTTTGGAGGATTGACACTGATAATAGGGTTAAGGGTCATACAAGGTGTGGGTGCCGGTATGATATCCGCCATGGGTCTGGCCATGGTATCTTCATATCTTCCTAATTCCAGAGGGGTGGCTGTCGGGGCGATCACGCTCGCATCGTCCGTCGGTACGGCTTTCGGTCCTGTTCTGGGAGGTATACTCTGTCATTTTCATTGGTCGTACATATTCTTCATAAACGTACCGATCGGCATATTCTGTGTTCTCATGTCTCTAAGGAGTATGGCTAATGTCAGGGAAAGGCGTGGTGAAAAGGAGGGAATCGATGGCATAGGTGTCATACTTATGGTCATCATGATGTTTACATTCATATACTACTTGAATACCGCAAACGATAATGGCTGGTTCTCGGACCGTAGTGTTCTGTTGATAGTGGTCGCATTCATAGCTGCAGGATTGCTGATATTGTGGGAACAAAGGGTCAAGACGCCGCTAATATCTGTTAGGATAATGAGAATCAAAGATGTTCTGTTCAGCAATGTGACTTCTCTGCTCATATTCTCGGCTATGGCAGGATCATATCTTCTTCTTCCATATTACTTGGAACTGGTCAAAGGGTATTCAACCGTAGATATGGGTTTGATATTGGTGGCCAATTCAGTCGGAATGATGCTAGTGGGTCCCACAGTAGGCAGGATATCCGATAAGACTGGCATAAACAACAGGATGGTATCCATAGGTTGTCTCGTGGCAGCTCTGGGTTTCTTCCTGATGGTAAGGTTTGATGAGGGTACATCTCTTATCTATGTTCTGTTCACGTTGTTCCTGATGGGTGCAGGTGTAGGTATGGCTCTGGTCTCATCCACTAATCTTTGTTTGGGCTATTCAGAAGAGAACGAAGAGGGCCTGATGTCGTCAATAGTGACTACGTTCAGGAATGCAGGAAGTTCCATAGGTGTCGCTGTATTGGAGTCTATATTCGCGGCAGGTATAGTGTTACCTCTGGTATTGCCTGGGAGCATAGTGGATGCATTCAAGCCAGCATTCTTCGTGGCATGTATACTGTGTTTTGTGGGGTTCGTTCTTTCGATGTTCCCCAAAGACAAGAAAGTGAGGGATGCAGAGATTCATTCATGATCAAAGTGCTCCAATGGGGCGGCATCTTTGCCGTCCCCAGTTATTTTTAATCGTTTCTACTGTACTTGGTGTACTTACATTGAATCTGCACATTTGTGAGGAAGTTCAAAACAGTTTTACATTGACATTACAGTTCATGATAATTGGTAGCGTGACATGATCATCATTATCGGTCATTATCTCATGATGTATGTGATTATACATCGATATCTGATTAATTGCGTATACTTTATAATTATAGTAGCGCTAGGGTTGCCTATGTCTAGTGAAAGGTATGGATTGAACAAGGAACTGGCGCAGATGCTGAAGGGTGGTGTGATCATGGATGTGACCACTCCGGAACAGGCTAAGATAGCAGAAGATGCTGGAGCATGTGCAGTAATGGCATTGGAAAGGATACCGGCGGATATACGTGCCGCGGGCGGTGTATCAAGAATGAGTGATCCCAAGATGATAAGGGGGATACAGGAAGCTGTCTCTATCCCAGTCATGGCGAAAGTACGTATAGGTCATTTCGTGGAGGCTCAGATCCTGGAGGCCATAGAGATCGATTACATAGATGAAAGCGAGGTGTTGTCTCCCGCAGATGATGTCTATCACATCGACAAGACGCAGTTCAAGGTTCCGTTCGTATGTGGTGCAAAGGACCTGGGGGAGGCTCTCAGACGTATATCGGAAGGTGCATCCATGATAAGAACCAAGGGAGAGCCAGGTACAGGTGATATCATACAGGCCGTCCGTCATATGAGAGCTATGAATTCGGAGATAAGGCGTGTGGCCGGAATGTCCGATGATGAGCTCTTCGAGGCTGCGAAGCAGTTACAGGTCTCTTACGATATGATAAGGTACGTGCATGAGAACAAGAGACTCCCAGTGGTCAATTTCGCGGCCGGCGGTGTCGCAACTCCTGCAGATGCGGCATTGATGATGCAGCTGGGTGCAGAAGGTGTGTTCGTGGGTTCCGGAATATTCAAGTCGGGAAATCCTGCGAAACGTGCATCTGCAATTGTCAAGGCGGTTACCAATTACAATAATCCTGCTGTTCTGGCTGAACTGTCAGAGGATCTGGGCCAGGCTATGGTCGGAATCAACGAGCAGGAGATAAAAGTGATCATGGCAGAGCGTGGACAATGAAGATAGGCATCTTGGCACTACAGGGTGCTTTTGCCGAACACGAAGCCATGCTGGATAGGATAGGTATCGAACATTTCCAGATAAGATGCCGTTCCGATCTGGATATCGGGATGGACGGTATCATACTCCCCGGAGGCGAAAGCACAGTGATGGGGAAACTGCTTACAGATCTGCGTATGATAGATCAGTTAAGAGATATGATATCCTCCGGTCTCCCTGTAATGGGGACGTGTGCGGGCCTTATACTGTTGGCGGAAGGCATAGCCAACGATAGCCACAGGTATCTCGCCACTTTTCCCATGGTGGTAAGACGCAATGCGTTCGGTAGACAACTGGGAAGTTTTTCTGCCGTTTCGAAGTTCGGTGATCTTGGGAACATACCGATGGAATTCATACGTGCGCCAGTGATAGATTCTGTTTATGGGAACGCAGAGATATTATCCGAATACGAGGGCAGGATAGTCGCAGCCAAGTGCAGAAACCAATTGGTTACGGCTTTTCATCCTGAATTGACTGATGATATTACCGTACATCGTTATTTTGTGGATTCCATATGTAATGTTTAAATAGATGTTATCAAACTTATTTTTTCATTTTTGAGTATTATTTATACTTTTCTATAATTTATCACTGTTTGTGACAATTTATTATATAATTTTTGTCAATAAGGCCGGTCAAGCTCAGTGAATTGGTTTTTCTACCTTATTATTATGCCTTTTTTATATAGGGTGATAAAACTTAACAGCTATTTAGAGTCGGAACCGATGTTGTTCGAATATCGGAATCGAAATAGAGGTGAGAGAAAATGGCAAAGGATCAGGTAATGTTTCCATTCGTGAGAGTAGTAGGTCAAGAGAAGATGAAGAGGGCGCTTTTGCTTAATATTGTTGATCCTGGCATCGGAGGCGTTCTGATAAAAGGCGAGAAAGGTACAGCCAAATCGACCTCCGTCAGGTCGTTGGCGCAAATACTCCCGCCGATAAATGCGGTGAAAGGGTGTGTGTTCCATTGTGATCCCAGATATCCTAAGAGGATGTGTGTTCAGTGCCGTGAAAGGCTTGAAAGAGGCAAGAGTCTGGAGTCGATAACCCTTCCCATGAGTGTCGTGGAATTGCCATTGAGTGCTACAGAGGATCGTATATCAGGAACCCTGGATCTGGAACATGTGCTTAAAACAGGTGAGAAGAAATTCGAACCTGGTGTTCTGGCACAGGCCAATGGAAATCTGCTGTACGTGGATGAGGTCAATCTGTTAGACGATCACATCGTGGATCTTCTACTTGATTCGGCGGCAATGGGAACCAATTACGTGGAGAGAGAGGGGGTGTCGTTCTCGCATCCGGCAAAGTTCATACTGGTCGGTACCATGAATCCTGAAGAGGGCAGTCTCAGACCGCAGCTTTTGGACAGATTCGGTTTGTCCGTGGATGTAGAGGGTGAGAGGGATGTGCAGATTAGGATGGAAGTCATAAAGCGCAGGATGAGTTTCGATATAGATTCGGAGGCGTATCTGGCTGAATGTCAGAGCGATACCGATGATCTGCGTGATAAGATCATCAAGGCGAGGGAATTGCTTCCAAGTGTGGTCATCGATAACGAACTCGTGCATGATGTAGTCATGGTATCGATACACTTCGGTATGGAAGGTCATAGAGCCGATATAACCATGATGAGGGCTGCCAAAGCTAATGCGGCTTTGGATGGAAGAACGGAGGTGACAAAGGAGGATATACGTCAGACTGCAGCTCTGGTCCTGTCCCACCGTCTCAAGAGGCGTGCCTTCGAGGAGGTCGTATTCGATCCCAAGGAGCTGGATGTATGTCTGGGCTACTGAGCCCCGTTCATTTCCCATTCTCGGCTGTCTTCGGTATGGAGCAGGTCAAGAAAGCCCTGTTATGTTCGATTGTGAATCCGAGGATAAAAGGGGTCCTCATAAAGGGGGATTCGGGGACAGGCAAGACCATGGTTGCCCGTTCGTTAGGAGTGATCTCGGGCAGATCCATAATCAATGTGCCGCTCAATGTCACTGATGAACAGCTGTTCGGATGCTTGGATATGGAAGTTGCGATAAGCGAAGGTCGGCTCGTCTTAGAGGAGGGTCTCATGAACCGTGCCAACGGCAACTTCCTGTACATGGATGATGTGAACCTGTTTGATCAAAGGATGATCAGTTCCGTTGTGGATTCTGTCCTGCTGGGGGTCGTCAAGGTGGAGAGAGAAGGTCTATCAACATCCTACGGCTGTGATACCACATTGATAGCAACCATGAACTCTAATGACTGTTACTTGAATCCCAGGGTTTTGGATTGTTTTGATATGTGTGTGAATGCTGATTTCCCAGGTGGAGAGGAAGGTCGCGAGGAGATACTCAGGAGGAACATCGATTTCGATTTTGATCCAGATTCTTTCGCCGATAAATATTCCAAAAAGGAGGATTCTGTTGTCGACATGATCTCCTCAGCCAGGTCCAAGTTGGCAGATATACGTCTCACCGATGAGGATGTAGCCACCATTGCAGGGATATGTTCAGGCATGGACACAGACGGTCTGCGTGGGGACATTGCTGTCATGAACGTCTCCATGACTCTTGCAGCTTTGGATGGAAGAACGAAGGTGTCCAGTAAGGATATAGAGGAAGCTTCCGTACTATGTCTTGTACATAGGCGCAGGGTCAGTAAGGGACGTAGGGTCGATAGACAGAAAAAGATCGAACATACGATTTTAGGTGATAATGATAAAGGTATGCGTAAGGTCGTTCATGTAAGTAATGAGCAGGTCAAAGATGACACACTTCCCAAGGATACAATAGTGGAGAACGATCTTGATGAGGTCGAAGGGCAGACGTACAAATTACCTGAGGTTGAAGACGTCATAACAAAAATTGGTGAGACCTTCGATGCGATAGACCTCTTTGAGAATGAGACCGGCAAGGCCAGAGGATCCGCCGAGGACAAGGGCAAGAGGGAGTTCAGGAGGAGCAAATGCAGAAGCGGGAGGTATGTGGGTTCCAGACTTACCGAGGAAAAGAATCCTGATATGGCTTTCGATGCGACGGTCCGTGCGGCAGCTCCTCATCAAGTAAAGCGTCACAAAGACACATCGGAAGGTCTTGCAGTCATAATCGACAAACAGGATTTAAGGGAGAAGGTTAGAGAGGTGAAGAGTTCATCGACATTCCTTTTTGCTGTGGACACCAGCGGGTCTCTCATAATACGCAATAGGATGATGGCTGTGAAGGGAGCAATATTATCCTTATTGAAACAGCATTATGTGAAGAAGGATCGTGTGGGGTTCATGACATTCAACTCGACTGCCATACAGATGGTTTTGCCACCTACCCGTTCTGTGGAATGCATATACAACCTGTTGGATAATCTTCCAGTAGGTAAGAGAACTCCCCTCTCGGCGGGTCTGCTGTATCTCAACAATTACATGACCATATACACCAAGAAACACAAGGACGAGAGGTGCTACGTGATACTGGTCACCGACGGAAACTCGAATGTGTGTTTGGATCCGGAGGATGAGAAGACCGATCCTGTCGAGGAGGCTTTGGGCATAGCATCCAAGATGAACATCAACGATGTTCATTGGATAGTCGTAGATTCAGAGAAATCTTACGTCATGACGCATAATGCCGAAAGACTCGCCAAGAACCTGAGAGCAAGTTACTACCGTCTTGAGGATCTGAAGGCAGAGAATCAGAACTGACGTTCTTCTTTGATGTACGACCCTTACCAGATTTAGGATGGGGTTTGATTTTCGACCCCATCCTTTTACCTGCTTCGTAAGCTTCTCTCAGCTCATCTGGGAATTTCAGATCTCTGTATTTGGCCCTGTCGGATTCGTCGAAGACTTCCGAATGATATGTGCTGTAGTTATCGAACTGATATGTGTAGTATGCACAGATACGCTCAGGTTCGGAGAAGACCGTACCTATATGATTTTCCATAATCTTCCAAAGGTTATCATATCCGAATTTTGTGCTTTCTTCTTCTGTCGCACTCATGGTGTATATGAATGCTGTAGGAATTCTGCTGGTCGAGAGTATTTTGAAGTTTTCCTCGTAACTCATCAAAGGGTAGAGCAGTCTTTCGAGGAAGCAGAGCATCTGTCCGGTTACGTTTCCGAAGTATACTGGAGATCCAAATACGATGCCATCTGCATCCAGGACCTTGTCCAATATGTTTCCTACATCGTCTTTCAACACACATTTGCCGTACGTGGCAGGATCGCGTTTCTTGCATCCGAAACAGCTGGTGCATCCTCTTATATTGTAGTCAAACAGATCGATTCTTTCGGTGGTGAACCCTTCGTTTGTTTCAACGCCCTTCAAAAAACTGTCCAACATTGAAGCTGTGTTCTTGTTCCGTCTAGGACTCCCGTTAATAGCGTATACCTTTTGCATCCCAATCCACTACGAATCTGAAAGTGCTCTATATAATATTTTTTAGTGTGTCTGGCCATGTTGATAATATAAAAACATTCAATAATGTCGAATTAACAGTGTTTATCGACGTTACACCTTTCGATTTATATAACTTTGAGATAATTAGAGGTCATGGCTAGGTTCTGTAAGAATTGCGGTACGATCATGTCAAATGACGAGAAGATCTGTCCAAGATGCGGTTCGTCGAGCAGATCCAGGAAACCTACCAGTTCCATTGAGAGGAAAGGCATGCTGATGGGGAGACTGGTCTCTTTGGCTGTTGCTCTGGTGGTAATAGTGTTGGGTTTGATTTATTTCTCAATGCTTAGGTAAATAGTATATCTACACACGACAGTATCGATGCATGGATATACGTGATGATATTGTCGATTTAATGTCCAAGTGTGTGAGGTGCGGTGCCTGTCGTGAGGTATGTCCCTCCTTACGTCACGGTGGTTGCGATCCGATGGCCGTCATGGCAGGTGAGGATGGCAACATACTGGATTGCATAGGTTGCGGAGGATGTACGCGTGTATGCAACAATACCGACCCCACATTCGTCATGATGTACATGAGGTCGAAGGCTAAAGGGTCGGTTCTATCGGAGCTCTACAAAGAGACGGGTTTCGTGATGTCCAAGTCGGATCTGTCCCGTTCAGAACTTCCTCCTGTATGGGGTGGCGATAATTATCTCATGTCGGGATGTACCGTAGAAGCCAAGGCTCCTTTCCTGAAGTATGCAGCTACTGTTGCTCTGAGAAATCTTGATGAGATGTGCATGGAGCTGCCTGTTAACTCATGCTGTACCTACCCATTGCCATTCAGGCAGTTGACAAACGATGAACGTAACGGGTACAAACGTAAGATAGGCAATTCATCTGGTGGAAAGAAGATAATAACCATATGTCCTGGCTGTGATGCTGAATTGAGGAAATCAGGTATATCTGCTGTCAATTTTGTGAATCTGGCCGCTGCTCATTTAGATCGTGTACCTGTTTTCAAGGATGGAGGATTGAAAGTGGCTATAGAGCCAGGCTGTCATTATGATGACATTTACGATGATCTGGTCAAAGTCGTCGAGGCGACCGGGGTGGAACATATAGGTAACAAATTCGGTTGTTGCGGTAAATCCATTCCCAAGGTTTCCGAAGGTTTGATGAAGGAGAGACAGGAGGAGATATCCGGGGCCGATGCGGTAGTTGTTGCATGTCCGATGTGCTTTCACATGTATGATTCGGTGCCAAACGGTATGCCAGTGATTCATCTTGTGGAGCTTTTATCAATGGCGGTCGGTGATTGGTCCACTCTGAAGTATCATAGGAACAAACTTGTGCTATGAGTAAGTATGTTGGGGATGTGGAAAGATCTATGAGCGTGATACTTTGGATTTTCTGAACGATTACAGATTCCGTATAGGTATTCTGTTTTCAATGCTGGCTCTGTTGATTTTAGGATTCAATATGACTATGGCATCTTTAACAATAGATGTTCCGATTATTGGATCGATGGAGACAACAGCCAAGATAACAGATTTCATAAACGATGACGTTTGGAAATTCTTGGGATACAGTACGCGTGCTGTTCTATCCATAGTGCTATTGGTTATGGCCACTATCTGTTTCCCTTTCAAAGGTAGGGTTGCATCCATTCTGACGTTGATATTCTCCATATCGGCCATAGTGTGCCTTTTGTCTATATCAATTGATTTTTTAGGATCCAAGAGCCTCTACATCGAAGGTTATTCTCAGTACTCCATTGATGCTTATGGGCATATAAAGCTCGGGACGTTCTTGCTATTCGTACCGCCGATAATTTCAGCAGTCGTAAGTCTCAGGTATATTCTGAGCAAAGATTTTGTAGAGGATTACAAAAATACGGAATGATGATGTTCGGCGCCATTAACAATCTATGGCGTATTTTTATCCGTGAGACGTTGCAAGTTATTTATAAAACAATAGTAATCGCAGGATTGCTTATTTGATAAGAGGTAATCGAATGAAGGTACTATACAATGATGGCAGGGTAGAGGATTGTGAAACTGATCTGAAGGTTCTCAGACACACTACCGCACATGTATTGGCACAGGCGGTAAAGAGACTCTATCCGGATACTAAACTAGCCATCGGACCAGCTATCGATGATGGTTTCTACTACGATTTCGACAAAGAAGGGGGGTTCACACAGGAAGACCTCGATATTCTCGAGTCGGAGATGAAGAAGATAATCAAAGAGAATCTCAAGTTGGAGACGTACTCTCTCCCCAGAGAGGAGGCGATCGAGTATCTGAAGGGAATCGGCGAGATATACAAAGTGGAGCTCGTGGAAGATCTCCCTGAGGATGCAAGGATAACGTTCTACAAACAGGGTGACTTTGTAGATCTCTGTGCGGGGCCCCACATACTCTACACGAAAGGCATAAAAGCGTTCAAATTGACGATGCTCGCAGGAGCATATTGGCGCGGTGATGAGAAGAACAAGATGCTCTCCAGGATATATGGTACGGCTTTCGAGGGCAAAGAGCAGTTGGAGACATATCTGAATATGCTGGAGGAGGCCAAGAAGAGGGACCACCGCAAACTGGGTAAAGAGCTCGGTATATTCGCATTGATGGAAGAAGGACCAGGTTTCCCGTTCTTCCTGCCTAAAGGTATGATACTCAGGAATGCTCTGACCACATATTGGAGGGAGCTCCACGTCAGAGAGGATTATCATGAGATATGCACCCCTATGATGTTGGACAAGAGTCTCTGGGAGACATCAGGACACTGGGATCATTACAAGGACAACATCTACATGACGAAGATAGATGACAGGGAGTTCTGCATAAAGCCCATGAACTGTCCAGGGTGTATACTGGTGTTCAAGAACGAACCGCATTCGTACAGGGATCTTCCGATGAGGATGGGTGAGTTGGGACTCGTTCACAGACATGAGAGGTCGGGTACTTTGCACGGTCTATTCAGGGTCAGATGTTTCACACAGGACGATGCACACATATTCGCTACGCCAGAACAGGTGACGGATGAGATTGAAGGCGTTGTCAGACTCATCGACGAGGTTTATTCCAAGTTCGGCTTCAAGTACCACGTCGAATTATCGACGAGGCCGGAGAACAGTATGGGCAGTGATGAGGATTGGGAGAACGCTACAAACGGTCTGATCGTGGCTCTAAAGAAGATGGGATTGGATTATGTGGTAAACGAGGGCGACGGAGCTTTCTACGGGCCAAAGATCGATTTCCATCTCGAGGATGTTCTCGGCAGGACATGGCAATGCGGTACCATACAGCTTGATTTCCAGATGCCTCAGAGGTTCGACGTTTCCTATACGGGTGCTGATGGTGAGAAACACAGGCCCATCATGCTCCACAGGGTAATATTCGGATCCTTGGAGCGTTTCATCGGAATCCTCATAGAACATTATGCCGGAAGGTTCCCTACATGGTTGGCTCCCACACAGGTTAAGGTCCTTTCCGTGTCCGAGAAATCATATGAGTATGCGGCCAAAGTGGCTACTTCCTGCAAGGCTGCGGGAGTGAGGGTGGAACTCGATAACAGAGAGGAGAAGATCGGTTACAAGATCCGTGAGGCTCAGTTGGAGAAGGTACCATACATGCTCATAATCGGAGAGAAGGAAGTCGAGAGCGGGGATTCGGTATCTGTCAGGAGCAGGGATGCTGGAGATCTCGGTATGATGCTTTGTGATGATTTGATATCCAAGGTCAGGGCCGAGGATTCTGAGAGAAAAGGTTGATCGGAGGGCCCAAGCCCTCCTTCTTATTTTTATGGTGATCTGCAGTTGCGGGTCAGGTTCACTATTACGCTTCTCAGCATATTGTGTTTGTTAGGACATTGTTTGGGACATGATGTTGTAATGATGTGTGTGGGTCCTTCCGATAGTTCCTAATATATTGCAAGTCGTAACGCACCCGCGAAGGTGAAAACCGTGGCAAAAGTAATAGAATCAGAGTGTGTAGCATGCGGTGCGTGTGCGGATGTATGTCCTCAGGATGCCATAACCATAGATGACGTAGCCGTGATCGATCAAGATAAGTGTACCGGATGCGGTGCCTGTATCGATGAGTGTCCGTCATCGGCGATAGTCGAGTGAGAAGATACGACTAATGCGGACAGTTCCGCACTTTTTAATTTAATATCTTATTTTTATGTACCCTTGCATAATACTGTATGCTGCATGGTCATCAAGCATCGTTTTAGGGTTTAGGAGTGTAAGGAGTCGAATTCGTACGGTTCGTATTAAAGGCTTAAGTTTGTGTTTTTGTTGTTGGTTATAACCCAATATAGTTACTGATGATCTCAATGTGTAAGACGTAAATACAAAGACAATATGGACTGAAGCATGTTGTGTGACAGTCATTTCATAAGAAAAGCCTCTGTGTTCTTCGCTTCAGTTGTTATCATGGCTTTCGGAGTGATATTGTCAACAAAAGCTGTTCTCGGAACGTCTCCTATATCCTCTATTCCGTTTGTGTTGACCCTTGGTACATCGATAAGTATCGGTCTCACGACGATATTGGTCAATACGGTGATGATAGTTTTAGGGATCATCATAATGGGCCGTATGTACAAGCCAGTGTATCTTACGCAGATTGTAATGTTGGTGATATTCAGTATCTTCTGTGATGTATTCGCATCGTTGTTCAATGATCTGACTGTCTCAGGTTATGTGTTTCAATGGGGTATGGTGGTGTTGGCAGCATTCACGCTGTCAATCGGTATAAGTTTGGAGTTGGCAGCCAATCTCACAATGATGCCCGGTGAATATCTGGTTAGTTTCATAGCCATACGTACGGGCATCGAATTCGGCAAGGTAAAGGTGATGTTCGATGTGTCTATGATAACCATAGCGATACTGCTTTCACTTTGGTATTTCGGTGAACTGAACGGTGTTCGTGAGGGTACGGTTTTTGCTGCTGTCACGGTAGGCATGATTGTTCGTGTTTTCACATGTTTGCTTAAGAACAGGGGATTCTATGATTGGATAGGTCATGTGGATATCTCGGATGTTAAGCCTTTGAGGACTCCGAAAGAAGCGTGAGCTTCAAATCCGATTTTCTAAGGAGTTTCAGAGATGTTATTAAATTTATAATTTATTTAATTGTATTATTAATAAATATTAAACAATATTTTAATATCAAGAATCAAAGTGGGGTGATTGATGAAAACAACATCCATAGTGGCGGTAGCGGCTGCCGTGATTGTTGTATTGGCTGCGGTATCAGTCATCTTCGTATTCGATAATTCGAATGATGACGATGATCGTCAGACCATACTGGTCACGATGGCATGGGAAAAAGAGATAGTGGAAGATATAGCGGGTGACGAGTACAATGTTGTCACTATCGTTAGTAGTGGTGAATCGCCTCATTCGGATCTTATAACTTCGAGTACTGTTGCGACTCTCGAAACATGTTTGGTTTACTTTATGATTGGATCCGGCCCCGAGATAGAGACTACTTTAGAGGAAGCAGCAGGAGACATTTTTGAAGAGGCCAATGTTATGACTTTGGCAGATGCTGATGGAATAACGTTTGTTAATTCATATGCAACAGAAGTCACTACGGGTTACAATGGCCATATATGGACTTCATCGGACAATCTGCAGGCTATGGCAGAATACATAACTGAAACGCTAACAGCACTCAATCCAGACAACGAGTCTGAATATGAGGGGAACTACGAAGCATACTGCGGCGAGGTATCAGCTGTAAATGCAAAGATAGCGGAATTGGCAGAGGTCATCATAGAAAGCGGAGAGGATCAGACAGTGGTTCTCTGGCATCCAGCATGGCCCTACATGGTCTACTGTGTGAATTCATGTCTGTCCAGTTTGGGCAGTGATCTGTCATTGTCTGTCATATCTATGGAGATGTCATACAGTTCAGTCACAGCAGCTGCCATAGCTGAGATAGAAGGGGATGGTGGTACAATTTATGTAGCTCCATTCGATGCAGCAGGTCAGAGCGAAGAAACTTTAAAAGAGGCAGGTATCAATGTGGTAGAAGTCAACCCTACAGTGGCTGATATGCTGGGAGAGATATCTGGTTTCCTCGATGATCTGATAGATCAGTATTCTTCCGATTGAGGTGAAACATATGGCAGGAGAATTACCCATATCCATCAAGAATCTTACTGCAGGTTACGGAAACGAGGTGATACTCAATAACGTATCGCTTGATCTCAAGGATGATGATTTCCTTGCGATCATAGGTCCCAATGGCGGTGGTAAGACAACGTTGTTCCGTTCCATATTGGGACTCATACAACCAATAAGTGGGACGGTGAGCATATACGGGGAATCTCCTGCAACAGGCGTCAGACATGTAGGATATGTGCCTCAGCAGAGCATGTTCGATCTTAGATATCCGATATGTGTCGAGAATGTGGTCATGATGGGCCTGAGAGTACACAAGGGCCTCAGGCCCTTCTATTCCAAAGATGAGAAAGAGATGGCTGAGAAAGCTATGGAGTATACAGATATCTCGGATCTTCGTGACAAGCGCATAAGCGATTTATCCGGAGGTCAATTACAAAGGGTTCTTATCGCAAGAGCACTTGCATCGAAACCGAAGATATTGCTTCTGGATGAGCCGACGTCCAGTCTTGACCCTGCGATGAGGGATTGTACTTACGATGTTCTTAAGAGGATCAACTCAGATGGTGTCGCCATAATGATAATAACTCATGACATGGGGAGCATATCCCGCGACATCAAGAGGTTGGCCTGCATGAATCGTAGATTGTTGTGTAACGACCGTCCCGAACTGACGGATGAGATGATAGGCCTTGGATTCCACTGTCCTCCGGGATTGCTCAAGGTGTCTGATCATGTAAGGTGCACATGTGGCAATGTGGATAACAAATGTACTTGTGATGAAGATGCGAGGAAGGTACAATGACAAGCATCATAGACTATCTTTCCATGCACCTGATACAGAACATGTTCATGGCCACAATATTCGCCTGCATACTCTGTGGTGTTATCGGTGCATATGTGGTTGTCAACAGGATGGTGTCAATAACGGGAGGTATAGCCCACACCACTTTCGGAGGTGTCGGTTTCTCATATTACGTGATGTCCGTACTGATGGTCGGGTGGTTCACTCCCATGCTGGGCGCTCTTCTTTTCAGTGTGGTTTCTGCAGTGATACTCACGTATTGCAAGAGGTTCGCAGATCTGAGACAGGATACTCTTATAGGGGCGATATGGGCAATAGGCATGGCGCTAGGTGTGATATTCCTAGGTGCGATGGATTATTCCGTCATGACTCCTTCTTCATATGAGTCGATTCTATTCGGAAACGTGTTGTTCGTGGGCAATCAGACGCTGGTTATAATGATAATCCTCACCATAGCGGTGTTGGCGATAGTGGCGCTTCTGTTCGAGGATCTTCAGATACTTACCTTCGATGAGGTCCATGCGAAGATATCCAACATAAAGGTCACGTGGTTGACAATGATACTCTACGTCATCATAGCAGTGTCGTGTGTCGTAGTAGCCAATGTGGTCGGAATCATAATGATTTTGGCATTGATGAGCATACCTGCAGCCATAGCCAACCTATGCACCACCAGTCTGAAGGATATGATGATAGTAGGAACGGTGTTCTCCATATTGTTCGCGGTACTCGGATTGTTCATGGCCTTGGCATTCGATTCACCTCCTGGATCGACTGTGGTCTTGGTGATAGGTCTGGTACTCGTGGTATCCCTGGTGATCAAACACGCATCCGAGAAGATCGTGAAAAAGAAAGGTAAAGGTGTCACCGTCGAGGCACCCACCTGCAAGTGCTGTTCATGTGCTGATACGAAATCCGATTCCAAGGATGAGTGACAACTCAAGCCTACCTCGAATTTCCTTTATCTACGATGTTTACTATGGTCACTCATGGCAACAATAGATGATTTCGACATATTGGATATAAGGGTGGGTGAAGTTCTGGAGGCTGTTTCCTTCGGAAAGGCTAGAAAACCTGCGTACAAACTCATAATAGATCTGGGTGATGAGATCGGTGTGAAAAAGTCATCTGCCCAGATAACCGATTGCTATCGGCCTGAGGATCTCATAGGACGTCAGGTTCTCTGCCTTGTCAACCTTCCACCGAGACAAATAGCTGATTTCATGTCCGAGGTATTGACCTTGGGAACGTATTCCGACCAAGGTGTTGTTCTCATAAGGCCGGACGTACCAGTCAAAAAGGGTGACAGGTTAGGTTGAAAATTACATGTTATATTGATTTTAATGGATGGGAGGTCATAAGACCTCCCATTCTTGTTTCAATGATGGAACAGTCTGATTCCTGTGAATGCCATGGCGATACCATACCTGTCGCAGGTTTCGATGACATTATCATCACGTATGGATCCACCGGTTTGTGCAACGTAATCCACTCCGCTTCTTCTAGCCCTTTCTATGTTATCTCCGAAGGGGAAGAAGGCATCCGATCCGACGGACACGCCCTCCAGTGTACCGATCCATTCTGCCTTCTCTTCTCTCGTTAGAGGTTCAGGTCTCTCTTTGAAGACGTTCTGCCAACGGCCTTCGCCTAAGACATCTTCATCGTAATCTGACAGGTACACATCTATGGTGTTATCACGGTCGGGACGGTGGATTCCCTCTTTGAAGGGAAGTGCCAATACCTTAGGATGTTGGCGCAGATACCATTTGTCGGTTTTGTCACCGGCCAAACGTGTGCAGTGAACCCTTGACTGCTGTCCGGCACCTATTCCTATTGTCTGGCCGTCTTTCACGTAACAGACCGAGTTGGATTGTGTGTATTTGAGCACGATCATGGAGACCATGAGATCGTCCTTTGCGTTTCTGGGGATCTCTTTGTTCTTAGTCGGTATATTATCGAACACATTGTCTGATATCTCGACATCATTCCTTGCCTGTTCGAATGTGACTCCAAAGACATCTTTCTGTTCCACAGGTGCCGGTACATAATTCTCGTCTATCTGTATCACTGCATATGTGCCCTTACGTTTGGATTTGAATATCTCCAATGCTCCTTCCTCATATCCTGGGGCGATTATACCGTCTGAAACCTCTCTTGATATAAGTTTGGCAGTCGGTACATCACAGACATCCGACAGGGAAACGAAATCACCATACGATGACATCCTGTCAGCACCTCTTGCTTTGGCATACGCCATGGCGAGAGGTGTCAGTTCCATATCATCCACGAAGCAGATCTTCTTCAGCGTCTCACTCATCGGTGTGCCGATTGCAGCACCTGCGGGACTTACGTGTTTGAAGGATGCAGCAGCAGGGTAACCTGTGGCCTTTTTAAGACCTGAAACCAGCTGCCATCCGTTGAAGGCATCTAGAAGATTGATATATCCGGGCCTTCCGTTGAGGACCTTGATAGGCAGTTCGCCATTTTTCATGAATATGCGTGCTGGCTGTTGGTTAGGGTTGCATCCGTATTTTAATTGCATCTCATTCATTTCGGAATCCTCTTATGGCATGTGGGGTCGATCCAAAATATGTGTTTCGGGTGTTTCTTCCCTCATCATGCAGTTATTCATCGGTTCTAATGTAGGAACCTGTATTAAATTTCACCGCGAATAAGTTGGTCATAGAAAGTATGTGAACCGATCTGAGAAAATAAATCAAATAAAAATGTTTAGGAAGTGACACCCTCCATGCCAACCATCGATTGATAAGGTCCTTAATCAGGATGTGTATTTCTCGATGTACTGTGCATGTGTTAACGGAAGCCATGCTGTGGTTATCAGGTCGATATTGCCATCACTCAAACCCTGATACATCACACCTACATTCAGTTCTGACAGGGTGACATCATATCCCACATACGTTTCCAGTACATACTTCAGGACGTTAGATGTTCCCATTGCGTCTGCCCAATCAACAAGACCTATGGTTATACTTCCGCGATTGGATTCATATTCGATGCCTTCCAACCACTCGGCTAACAATTCAGGATTATTTTCGACCCATTCTCCTGCGGCCACAGCTATATCCTCATCGCTGTCTTCTATATATGAGAGCAAACTGTTGAGTTCGGAGATATCGTACTCGTAGTTGGCGAGTATCTGTGCGATCACAGGTTCATCAGAGGCAAGATTTGGTCTTCCCCATGATTCGATGGATTCCCCTTCACCGTAAACCAGGTCGGGGTCTTTCAAGTATGTCAGTTCATATGCTCCATTGGCCCAGTGTGGTTCCCACATGGTTACCGCTATAGCCTCTCCTGAGTCTATGGCACTTTCCAATGATGCAAGCATCGCAGCCTCGGAACTAGTAACGAGTGTGAATGAATCTAACCCATAGTTCTCTATAGCCTCTTCGGTTGAGGACATTATCCCGGCTCCTGCATCGATTCCTATTATTTCTGATCCGAACAGATCCGCGTATTCTTCCAGATCGGATATGTACACAAGGTCGTATTCTTCCGCTATTGATGTAGGTACAGCCAATCCGCACTGGGCAGCACTGTCGAGAACAGTTCCCATTTTGGATATGGTGGATGTATCATTATCATTCTCTTGGAACATGATCGCACCCGCTGCCAACAATATGACAACGATGGATACCGCTCCTATTTTCAAATATGTCTTTTCTTTTTTGTTCATTCTCTTACCTCCTCGGGACGTCGTTGACGTTCTTTTTTAAAGACTGGGTCAATCTGTCAAGAACCATCGCTATCAAGACGACAGCCAATCCAGCTTCGAATCCAAGAGCCACATCCACTCTGCTGAGTGCGTAGACTATATCCTGTCCAAGCCCTTCGCATCCGATCATGGCCGCTATGACAACCATCGATAATGACAGCATTATGCACTGGTTGATACCAGCCATCACAGACGGCATGGCTTCGGGCATCTGTACCTTGGTCAACTTCTGCCATTCAGTGGATCCGAAGGCATCTGCAACCTCGTTCATCTCAACAGGCACCTGCCTTATACCGAGATTAGTGAGTCTGACTATCGGCGGCATTGCGAATATGACGGTAGCCACCACACCTGGGACCATACCCAGTCCGAAGAATATCACTGCAGGTATCAGATAAACGAAGGCAGGCATCGTCTGCATGAAGTCCATGAGTGCTTTTATCAAGGGATTGGCAGTCTCACTTCTTGCTGACCAGATTCCCAATGGTATTCCTATGATGATTGCTACAATTGCTGAGATTATCACCATGTTGAGTGTGATCATCGCACTTTCCCAGTATCCCATCCAATATATCACGTAAAATGCGATACCGATCAATATCGTTGTAAACAGACGTTTTGTTAGAAGTATGGAGATAACCAAAACGATCATTATTAACAATGCTGGGTTCATTCCACACAGAACATCCTCAAGGGCATTCAAAGGCCAATTCAGAACATCGCTTATGAGTGTAAGCAACCATCCGAAATAATGTTCTATGAAGTTCACAGCATCCTCTGCGAACAAACCGATTGCAGAGGTCATTGTAGCTCACCTCCGTTTAGTGCTTCAGCAGCGACCGATGGACTCACAACCCCCAGAAGGGTATTTTCCTCATCGATAACCGGAATGGGGAAATCTGTGGTAACCATGATTTGTATGACGTCTTTCATAGGGGTTTCTTTCTGAACCCTTGGTATTTCCCTGTCTATGACATCATCCAATGTCTTGTTAGAACGTATGGCATTGATTATGTCGTCCGATCCAACCAGTCCCACCAGATGGTTGCCCTTATCCACAACCAGAAGGTTGTTGCGGTCCACATCTTCCATTATCTTCATAGCAGCTCTAAGCCCCTGTGAGAGGTGGATCAAATTCCTGGGTTTCTTCATGAATGATTCTGCGGTGAGTACCTTTGTGCGATCCACTTCCTTGGTGAATCTGCTGACGTAGTCGTCTGCAGGATCCTTCAGAATATCCTCTGGAGTGCCTATCTGCACTATGCGGCCGTCTTTCATCAGTGCGATGCGGTCTCCAAGCCTCAAAGCTTCGTCAAGATCATGTGTAACGAAAACAATGGTTTTGTTCAATTCAGATTGTATCCTTTGAAGTTCTTCCTGCATGTCGCCTCTTATCAAAGGGTCCAATGCACTGAAAGCCTCATCCATGAACAGGATGTCAGGGTTTGTGGCCAGTGCTCTGGCCAATCCGACCCTCTGTTTCATACCGCCGCTCAGATCTCGTGGATAGCTGTTCTCATATCCGGATAATCCTACCATATCGATGGAGATCTGGGATCTTTCCAAACGTTCTTTTTCGGGCACTCCTTGTATCTCTAATCCATAGGCGACATTGTTCTTCACGTCCCTGTGGGGCAAAAGTCCGAAGTTCTGAAAGACCATTGACATGCTCTTCTGTCTTACGATCCTCAATTCATCCTCATCCAGGGACATCATGTCGATCCCATCTATCAGGATACTTCCAGACGTAGGGTTTATCAATCTGTTCATGCAGCGTTCCAATGTGGATTTTCCGGATCCGGACAATCCCATTATGACAAACAACTCTCCTTTCTTGATACTCAAAGATATGTTGTACAAACCGACTTTGTTGGAGGTTTTTTCTTGAACCTCCTCTTTACTTGCACCCTCATTGAGAAGTCTCAATGCTTCATCAGGGTGTTTGCCGTATATCTTACAAAGATCCTTTACCTGTATCATTATCTCGTTCCCGTCATTATCGACGGGGCATTCTCCCTTGATGGCCGGTTCTTCTGATTCGCTATGTGGTCGTTTCAGATTTTCGAAAATCTTCTTGATGGGTTCCTTGATCCTGGACGTCGAGGAATCCACGTGGACAACCATCATGTCATGGAATCTGTCATCCAAAGAACTGATGGGTCTTCTGCTTGTGTTTGTAGACATCTATGTCACCTGTTTCAATACGGAGAAATGCAGTGAACTTCGTATACCAGAGACATAGCTTACGCTAAATGCAAATATCCAAGAGGATAGGCGCATACAGGAGACTTCGATCAATGACCGTCAAGTCATAGGTTTCTAAGTTCCTGAGGAGGCGTGTGTGTTCTTTCGAAACAAATGTTCCTGAGTAAATTTGCTCGCATTTGCAAAGATCAATGTGGTCTTACTCCGAACGCCAGATCTGATGTTTTATGACGTATTCCACGACATAATTATCAAATCACGACAGTTTGCACTAGGAATACATCTTATTTATAATGTTTGCAAATGTGAAAATCTCTATAATCTGTCATATGAGCATGCTTATTTCATTGTAAAAATGCTTCTCAATGACGATTTTTAGTACAATCTTATTTTCAATGTGTGATGAATTGAATGAAGAATCAAAATATTTGTTTCTTGTGCATTAGCAATACAGATAAGAAAACAGGTCCTCCTATAAGTGCTGTGACCACTCCTACTGGGAGTCCAGTGGAACCCAGGATTCTGGCTACACAATCTGCAGATATAAGCATGAATGCACCTATTATGGCCGATGATGGAATAAGTTGACGAACATTCGAACCTACCAATATTCTTGCAATGTGCGGTGCTACAAGCCCTACAAATCCTATGGTTCCTGTGAAACAGACAGCTATCGCTGTAGATGTTGAGATTGTTAGAAGACATATAGTACGTGTAAAATATGGATTGACTCCCATTGATATGGAACTCTCATCACTGGTTGACAGTATGTTTATGCTTTTGTATGTAAGGACAGACATTAAAGATATCAGTATGAATGCACCCAAAAGGTATGGAACGGAGTTCCAATCAGTTTTACCTAATGTACCTATTGACCAAGCATATATTTCTGACAGGTCTTCTTCAGAGCAAGTGTATTTTAGGAGCGTTGTTGTTGCGTTGAACATATACATAACGGCAACACCGATCAGAACCATCGCAGTCGGTGTTATTTTTCTAAAAACTGAGAAAAATATGATAACTCCCGAAGGGATGAGTGAGAAGACGAAGGCATTAACCATCATGCCTAAATCTCCAGTCAATCCTGGTACTATGCTTATGCCCAGGATTATGAATATTGTCACTCCAAACAAAGCTCCAGACGATATTCCTGTGGTGTATGAGTCGGTGAGCGGATTTTTAATGATCGTCTGCATTATGGCACCGCCTATTGCCAGTATTGCGCCAACCAATACTCCAGATATTGCTCTAGGAACAAAGCCATCCCATACTATGTAGTATTTCAATTCTTCATAGTATGTGGATGCAGGTATGTTACGAAGATTATTCAAAACGATATCCCATGCTTCCGAGAAGCCTATATGATATTTCGACACACATATGGAGTAGATCGACATACTTATTGTCAGTACTACCAAAATTGCAGTTAGTGATGATTTATGCCTTGCGTTTCTCTTGTATTCATCAAGTTCCTGACCATCCATCCAATCACCAAAGCATATTTCTTTGTTTAACCACAAGATACAGGAATATCGGTGCACCGACAAAGGAGAGCACCACGCCGACAGGTATGGAATCAGATGATGATAGAATTCTTGCGATTATATCTGCTCCAATAAGAAATACTGCACCGAATACGGCTGAGGCCGGAATTACAAATTTATTATCAGAATCTATTATCATCCTGACTATGTGAGCGGATATCAAACCGATGAATCCGATTATCCCAGCATAACTTATGACGGATGCAACCATGAATGAGATAATCATTAGGCATGCTGTTCTGAGGCCCTCTACATCTAATCCGAGGCTTTTTGCATCATTGTCTCCCAATGCCAATATGTTAAGTTTTTTCGAAAGCATTATTGTTGCTATTATACCAACAATATTGATTGTGGCCATTATGGGTATTGAATTCCAAGATATGGATTCCAGAGATCCGATCTGCCATCTGTATGCATTTGCAAGTGTTTCAGAATCAGTGGATGTTAAAATGATTGTTGTGAATGCGTTTAACATGTAGGATATGGCAACTCCTGCAAGTATCAATGTAGCCGGAGAATTCGATCCACGAGAGGACATTGCCATAATGAATATCATAGGTATGGCAGAGAATAGAAATGAATTCACGACGACTCCTAAATCGCCCGATTGTATGCCTGATACAGAGAGTCCAAGTATAATGGCAATCGACATTCCCAAGCATGCACCTGAAGATATTCCAGTTGTATATGGATCAGCCAGTGGATTTTTTGTGACACTTTGCATCACGGCTCCTCCAACGGCAAGTCCCGCACCGGCTATTAGTGCAAAAACCGCCCTGGGTAGTCTTACATTACAAACAATATAGTCATCTATGAATTCAGGAGTACCTGGTTGGTATGAATGTCCTGTTAAGTGATTCCATATTATTTCGTATACTTTTATGAAATCTATGTCTGTGGCGCCAACATAAACTGAAAGGCCTAGTGCAAAAAACGATGCGATCAGACATGCAGCTATGAACACTACTTTTCTTCGAATATAATGTGCATATTCGTTTTTGAATGAGTCATCTTCTGTATATTCAAAATCCATTTTGAAACCACGTCTATTTTTTGACGGGAAGACAGAGGGGAATCCTGTCTTCCCGTTCTTGTCTTATTATGATGAGACCCTATCTGGAGATATTATGAAAAATAGACCGTCAAAATCTACATCTTCATCATAATAATTCTCAAAAAATTCTTGATTTATGCTATTGGCCCAATCCTCTGAGAATATATCTGGGTACATTACGCACGCTGCGTAAGCGACTCTTATCGGTATAGGTCCGTCACCAACTATAACGTACGCATTCCCATTTTCATATGCTTGTGTTTTAGTCAGGTAGCACATCGAGTCGTTGTATTTTTCATCAACATCGACTGTTCCACTATACCATCCATTGGTTCTTATAGAAATTATGTAGTCGTAACTGTAATTATACAGCCAGGTGTCTCCGTCTCCGAAATAAGCTCCTGAAGAGTATTGTGTTAATACGGAGTCATCGAGTGCATATGTGCCTCCTGCGGCTGTTATGACGTCCACATAATCAGATGTACCTGCGGAAATCCATGCTCCTTTGGAGCTAGATCCATTTGATGTTATTGCAGTTACTTTATCAACGCCCTCAAGTTTTTCAGATATATAGTCCATGAGATTCTCTTCCCATTCTGCTATTTTGAGGCATTGTGTCTCTGTGCAGAACAAGAATCCAATTAGAAGGAGTTGTGATGATGCTTCATCCACGTCTACTGTGGCTGCTGCCACTCTTATAACATCTATGCCTGCATTTTCAAAGTCTTCTTCATTACTTATCGTACTAGCGGTTTTATCAGTTATCAGTGCTGTTACTGAATAATCTTTAATTATGTCACCTGCGGCGTCAATACTCATCTTTGTTGATGATGAGCTTAAACTCGTCATGTTGCTAAATGTCGGGAACAGTGTGGAATCCGGAGGGGATGATGCTGAGTATGATATGCCGTGGATCATGTTCTTGACGCCGGCCATTGTAAGCAATAGGAGAGTATTGGCAGCTCCCGTGGACAATGCAGATGTTATAGGCCATGACGTCTTTGCAACGTAGTTTCCTGTGCTGCACGTGTTGATGTGATATACCTCACAGTTTTCTTTGTTGATTATATTGTTAACCAGATCAACATCTTCTTGGTTCACAACTCCATCGTAATTCGCGTCTGCCAGCGGATAATCGGAGAAGGATGCATTACCCGAGATGACGTCCTCAATCAACGTTAGGTCCTTGGAATTTATAGTGTAGTCATTATTGGCATTACCATATACTTGAAGTGCTGCATCGACATCATAGTCGGTTTCACTGGAATTATTATTGACTACAACGAAAGCTCCTACTGTTGCTACAGCCACCAGCAGTATTACAATCGATAAAGCTTTGATTTTATTCATCATTTTATCACTTGGATGTATATTCCATCAAAGGGAATGATGATGCTTTATTTATGTCTTGTTAAATGCTAATAACACATTTTGGATTATTATGTCAATAATATAATCTACAATAATGTGAATTGTGAAGTCCTATAATGATCAACGATTGTAAATACGGTTATCATATTGATTCATTGTTTAGTTACTGCTCTGTATATCTTTTCAGCTTCATCAATAATCCTGGCGCATTCTTCAGTAGATATTCCTGATCTCAATGATACTGTTTCGGGATCTTCTCCGATTATTGACTCGAATTTATGATAACCTCCGCTACGCAATTTGAAGGCTTTGGAGGTATCAACTTGTGGTATGTTTTCGAACATGAGGGCGATTTTCGAAGGTTTAGTTTTCCTGTTTCCATAAGGCGATAATGTCTTCTTGTTGTGGGATGTCTTTATCTCAGATATTCTGGATGAGATAAACTCTGAGACTTTTTCTCCAGGAGAATAAGGACATGTGATAGGCAAAGGAGGTAATTCGCTGCCATTATAGACCTTATGCACTGCGTTTCTGAAGTATTCATAAGAGGGCCTATCGCATTCTTCTCTATTTTTGCACATTCTGCAATCCATAATGCTCTGAAAATTATCGTGGGTTTGTTTGGCCAAGGAGTCCAATTTGCGATTTGTTAGTTCATCTTCGTAAGACATGGATGCACACAGGCATTTGATAGTGAAAAATGTATCCTGTTTGTGGGGATTCTGTATCAAATTCGTATAAAGCATACAGTAGATTCTAGTGGGATAGTATACTTTGTAAATGAATTTTCAACGTTGAGGGTTCTAATTTTTAAATGTATAACTTTCTGATCTCATTATGATCCTTGTGCATGTTCAAAATCGTGTTAATTTTCAAAGATATCAAATTTAATTGGTAAATAAAAATCAGGGGGTTGTACCCCCTTCTGAAATCAGTTTGCCCATTTGGGTTTTTTGTACATCAGATATGACAATACAATATACAATGCTGAGATTATGAGGAATACTGCAGCAATGATAATTCCTCCTGAGCCATCACTACTTGGATTTACATAACCATCTATGTTGTATGATATTGTCGTCCAAAGATTATCTGGATTGCTATAATTTGCTTCTATATATACTCCGTAATTTCCGTATATGGATATTGTTCCTGTTTTCTCTACACCATTTGTAAGTGTCTCAGAAGTATAACTATTGCCTTCATATTTGAATTCAGCTTCGTAGTTGGATGAATCAAAATATGCAGTTACTGTATATGTGGAACCATTTGTGAATAGATAATTTGGAGATGTGTTATCCAGAAAGAGTGTTCCATAATAATAATGTCCCCAGGACTGTATACCATCTATGACGATATAGTTGTGGTAATGATCTTGACTGAAGAAGTAATTGTTAGAATTACTGCTCGCGGTCATGTTTTTCCTATCATCGGTGGAAGGCATTGAACCATTTCCTGTTCTTATATATTCTAAGAATTGTTTTTCGTTGGACGATCCAGGTTCGAATATGTATGCGTCAGTATTTGTGATATCTGCAGGGTTGTCGCCTGAATTTAGGTCAAATTTGAATACACACAATGTACGTATCTCCATATCATCTACTGATTCAGCTGAGGATGAAGGTATGCACGATGTTATCATCACACTAATCAAAACTGCGGTTATTAAAATCAAAAGTGATCTCTTTTCCAACATCATATTTCCCTCCTTTCAAATCTAACGTATCCGAGTATAAGGAAAAGCATTCCCCAGAAAGCGTATGCTGTTATATCAAGTAGGAAAGAAAAATTAGGAACTATGCCTGCTTGTGCGTACCACATACTTGTCAGAGAAGGTAAAGGCGTCATCGGTGAACCTAGCATAGATATGCCTACATCTCCTGCGGTTGATGGCAGATATTGCATTATTAGTAGGTAGTTAATCATTCCATCGGTGTTGTTAGAGTATATTTCTACACCAATGAGTGCAATAGCCAGTGGAAGTACAATGTAGAAAAACATGAATGTTAGCATAGTGGAGCCTTTTTTCATGAAGGTACTCAGTGCTATGGTGGTAGCTCCTATGGCAAAACAACTGAATATTGTTACAATAAAACTACATATTGCCGATCCGGCGTCCAACGATCCACTGTTGATAGTTGTCAACACGATTACGATTCCGTATGTCAGAACGAATGCGAATGTGACTATAATCATACCTGCTATAAACTTACCGAAGAAGAATGTCATGCGAGATTGTGGAAGTGCCAGATTCATATATGCAGTTCTGTTTCTGAATTCAGAAGGTATGGATTTGGACATCATCGTTGCAGGTATCAGAGCAATCATCATCGGAAGAAGTCCCAACAGAAACCCTGCGTAATCTCCTGAGCTATATACATGTATAGTCTCTGAAGGATCACTGATTAACTTGTCAACAAGGCCCGAATAAACTCCTACGGGAATAAGCATAACTAGTATTATCAGTCCAATGAACATCTTATCTTTAGAGAACAACTTTATGTGCATCAATATGACCGTCAGTATCTGTTTAAACGGTGATGGTATCATATAGGAAACATCCCTATGTGCTTCAGAGTCAGAAAGCGTATAGTCCGTATCGGAATATTCATTGAATGATCCTTCAGGTTTGGATCTTTTGGACATTTTCATTGTACATTCACCTCTTCGTCTTTGGTCAGGTCCATGTACAGGCTTTCTATGTCCGCGCCTTTCTCTGCCATTCCGAGAAGTCCGAGTTTATGTTCGATTACCATATCTGCGAGGTGTGCCTGGTCATTATTCGATCCTGAGAATTCAATTTTTACTCTATTGTCGCTCATTCTTTCTGTTGATTTGACACCGGTGCATCCATCTACGTTTGTCAAAAATTCAGTAGTCATAGGTTTGAGAGTATGCAATTCTATTGTGATGTTCCCTACCTTTCCGACTGCAGATTGATGTATTAGGCTGTCCACATCTCCGCTGGCAATGACCTTTCCTTTGCTTATCATGGTCACACTGCCACACATTTCAGATACCTCTTTCAAAATATGTGTGCTTATCAGGAGGGTCCTGTCTCTTTTCTTGAGTTGGTTGAGGGTCTGTCTGATCTCTATCATACCTCTGGGGTCCAATCCGGATGTCGGTTCATCTAACACTATTATCTCCGGATTGGGTAGCAGTGACTGTGCCAAGGCTACTCTCTGTCTCATACCTTTGGAGAATTCACCTATAGGTTTGTTACGCCATTCCCACATCTTAACTTCTTCAAGAACATCCCTTGCACGGATGGCTATTTCGCGTTCATCCAATCCGAAGATTCTCCCTGCATATTCCATTGATTCCGCAGGAGTCAGTGACGGGTAGAATTCAGGGGTTTCGATGACACAGCCCACACGAGCCAATGCCTCTCTATGGTTTTTCACGCTGTCGATACCGTTAACGAATATCTCTCCGGAAGTAGGTTTTATCAATCCTGTGAGGGCTTTGAGTGTAGTGCTCTTCCCTGCACCGTTGGGACCAAGTAGTCCCATGAATTCACCTTTCTTGACGTTCATACTCAAATGATCGACGGCGACAAAATTGCCATAAGTCTTAGTTAGGTTTGTAACACTTATTGCTGGAAAGTCAGCCATGAGCGCGGAATCTGTTACAAAGTATTAAAAACATAGGATTTTTAAACGTCTTACAAAAACTGATTACGATAATAGTTGTCCTGTTTTATGGTTTTAATTTCTGATTTGAAGATTATAGTTCCTGAGGACTACGTTTCCAAAAACTCAGAGATATTGCTTTGAACTAAATACACAACTGACTTGATTATAAAATGAAAAATGTTTTGACATGTCAGAGTATAAAATGTGTATGATTAAGACCTCATCAGTCTATACCGATCATTACCGATGTGGCTTTGATTATGGCATATGCTTCTTTTCCAACTTTAAGGTCCAATTCATGTACTGCGTTCAAAGATATGGTGGAACTTATCTTGTTCCCATTACCTATGTCAATAACGATTATTGCATTGACCGGGCCTTCAGTAATGCTTATGATTTTCCCTTTTATTTGATTTCTTGCGCTGATCTTCATATTAGGTCTTCCTATTTTTCATATTTTAAAATGATTCATGCAGTTTTCAAAAAATGTTTATTTATGTAATGTAGTAGACGTATATACAATTATTTGAATATTATTTAGA
>CAZUIU010000001.1:287633-289471 GCA_964620455.1 uncultured Candidatus Methanogranum sp. | reverse complement strand
GAGGTGCCCGCCGCACTGCTGTCGTCGCTCTCGCTTGCAATGACTGCCACAGAGCAGAGTGCAAGTGCCGCGACCACAAGAAGTGCGAGCATCGTCTTGTTTTTATTCATTTTCATTTTCATTTGGAATCATCCCCTGCCGCTTCATTCTCCCCGTTTACCCCCCGTCCGGAAGGTCCGCGCGCGTCCGCGGACCTTCGTGGGAGATCCGTGAGGATCCCGCACCCGGCCCTGCGTCCGAACACCTCCCCTCCGAGAGAGTTGTGTCCCGGGGACAGCGGCAATGTAGTGTCCCTCCCCCGCACACCAAGGTATCTTACAAGTTAATTGAATTAGAAATAGAATGAGAATTCGGACAGAGCACGATCTACGGCGCCTTGAAGTACCGAAACGACCTTGATCCATCCCATCCTAGTCTTTTCCATCATTCGATTACCCTGACCGTGTTGACACGGCATATCCTCGGTGCCGAGGCATGCATACTGACCAGAGCTATGCAATGGTCATGTACGTCGCTCGATTATGGCTTGCAACTATAAAAACATTAAGTGTCTCTCTTAGTTATATTATATTGGCACCATCTTGAAGACGACGCCAGTACACACCGATTAACAGATAACTTAAAGAGTACGGATACACAATCCAACCGTGTACGAAACATTATTTTATTATTACGCTGGCGACACCGTTACATCCCCGGATCATCGGTATTACGTAAGCAGGTATCTCTCCGTCGACCACCACTATGAGATGTGAATCCATCCTGTTGCCGGGATCGTCTATGACCGCCTGCCTCACGGTCAGCCCCTGTTTGTACATCACGCCCATGACATCGGCCAGTATACCTGGCTTAGAGGCATCTATCGGTATTATCTCTATAGTGGAACATCCTATCTCCGGTGCCATATCCGACATCAGCAACATGGACCTGGCCTTGGAGAACACCGCCGACAGCTCCGGCGTGGAGCCTATCTTGTTTATGGCTGAACGCACCACTCTGTGATCCACCTCCGCTGCCCTAGCTATGGCGGCATCGGATTGCTCTATCGGACCGCAATACGCTTTACTGTCTTTGACAGAGATGCCGTGACGAAGCATGATCATGGCAACCTTCTCCTGAGAAGGGTACTGTTTCAACAGACGGTGGATGCGATCCATATGAATGGGGGAATCACTCAATCCGTTTATATCGTTTGGCAATCGGATACTAAGATACAGGCGCATAAATCCTTTATACCAAAAATGCCGTGAAGCCCGTGTACGGGGTGTCGTTGACCGTGTCGAACATGAAGGAACTCAGAGAACAGATGGAAGAAATCGATGAGGAGATAATCGATCTCATATCGACGCGTATGGAAATCGCAGATGAACTGGCGAAAGCGAAGAAGAACGCGGGCCAGAAATTCTGGGATGAGGACAAAGAACACGAAGTTGTCAAGAGATACCATGAACTCTGCGAAGAAGTCAGTCTGTCCGAGGAAGAGGCCCGCATGATCGCCGAGGTCATACTCAAGATATCCAAGGAGAGACAGAAAGATCTCTTCAGCAGTCAATAAATCCTCTTAACTTTTCAAAAACTCTGCTCTTGCGTTGCACACATATGTGCATCACTGTTCAAACATCTTTCAGATTCATGGTTACGTATTCCCCAACACCTTCATACATATTTTACGGATATCGTAAGTTTTCTGAGAAAACCATCGCCATGTTATTAATACTACCCGGTACTTGCGTGTTCCATTCAACTTAAAGGAGCCGTCAAAGTATGAGTAAGATTCAGGTTGCAGTGCTCGGTGCCACCGGGATGATAGGCCAGAGGTTCGTCCAGATGCTCGAGGA
>CAZUIU010000001.1:285467-287533 GCA_964620455.1 uncultured Candidatus Methanogranum sp. | reverse complement strand
CGGCGGGTACATAGTCACCAACGCCAACTGCTCCAGCACTGGAATAGCCATACCCTTGAAGGCCCTCGACGATGCCTACGGACTGAAACAGGTTTTCGTCTCCACATATCAGGCACTCTCAGGTGCCGGATACCCCGGAGTCCCATCATTGGACGCCGTCGGGAACGTCGTTCCGTACATAGGCCATGAAGAGGAGAAGATGGAGACTGAACTCGCGAAGATGCTTGGAACATACAGGAACGGCGGTTTTGAGTTTGCAGAGTTCAAGGTCATGGCGAACTGCGCCAGGGTGCCCGTCGTGGACGGCCACCTGGAATCACTCGTCCTCGACCTGAAGGAGGAACCCTCCTTGGAGGAGTTCAGCAAGACATTGGAAGACTTCCGCGGAGAACCTCAGAAACTCAACCTCCCGTCAGCCCCCGAGAAACCGATCATCGTCAGGAAGGAGGATAACCGTCCCCAGCCCGTGTTCGATGCCATGGCGGGAACACCTTGGAGAGCAAGGGGGATGGCCACCACCGTAGGAAGGATCAGGAAGAGCAATGGCTACTACAAGGCGTTCGCACTCTCCCACAACACGCTGAGAGGAGGAGCCGGAGGTTCTGTCCTGAACGCGGAACTCGCGAAGGCCAAGGGACTCCTCTGAACAGAGACGTCCTTTATCCAAACGACAATCCCAAACCTATTTTCGAAATCTTTTCGATTTTTGGAATCGTGTCGGATAAAAGTTATTAAACCCCTCCTTTATACAAATTCATAAAGAGGCCAGAAAATGACAGTTAAATTGGGGATTCCGAACAAGGGAAGGCTCAACAGCAGAGCGGTGGAACTCCTCGTGAAATCAGGTATAGACTTGGGCGAGGACTGGGGAAGAAGACTCTACGTCACCGCCAAAGAACAGGATATAGAGATTCTTTTCGTGCGTGCGCAGGACATACCCGCGTTCATAAGCACCGGCGCCATAGACTTCGGGATGACCGGGGAGGACATGGTGGCGGAATCCGGATACAAGCTAAAGAAACTGGCCGACCTGCAGTTCGGCATCTGCCGCCTATCTGTCGCGGTACCCGAATCATCCGGGATAAGGTCCGTGGAGGACATACCCTCCGGATCACGTATAGCCACATCGTTCCCCAACCTCACGAGTCAGTTCTTCGACTCCAAAGGCAAGGATGTCAAGATAGTCGAGGTCTCGGGTGCCGCCGAGATAATGCCATACCTCGGCGTATCCGACATGATATCGGACCTCATCGCCACAGGTTCCACACTCAAGATCAACAGACTTGTGGAAGTCGCCAGGATACTAGACTCCCAGGCAGCGATATTCACATCCATGGATGTGGACCCCAAGAAACAGGGCCAAATCACTGACGTGGTGGACGCAATCAAGAGCGTCATAGCCGCAGAGGACAAGAAGTACCTCATGGCCAATGTCAAGAGGGACAAGCTGGAAGAGGTGCGCGACATACTCCCCGGCATAGAGGGAGCGACTGTGATGGAGATCAACGGAAAACCCGACATGGTCGCCGTGCAGGTCGTAGCCAGATCATGCGACATGTTCACACTCATAAACAAACTCAAGAAGCTAGGCGCCACAGGAATACTCACGGTATCCATGGACAGGCTGGTGGAATGATGGTCTCAAGGGACATCATGAGAAGTTCCACACGCGGTTTCCGTCAGTACTACAACCCCAAGCTGAACAACGAGCTCCGCATGGACACAAATACGAATGTCCTGGGTTCCAATCCGGCAGCATCCGAGTACCTCGCGAGCATGCACGAGGACCTGGACGGATACCCCAACACATATTCCAACGGTCTGAGAACCGTCCTGGCAGAACTCTATGGTCTAGAGATGGAGAACCTCATAGCAGGAAACGGTTCGGACGAGATGCTGGATGTATCCTTTAAGACATTCACGGAATGGGGGGATTCCTGTGTGGTTCCCGTCCCGTCATACACCCTGTACGACTACTTCGTGAAGATGAACGGCGGCAAGACCATAGAGACGGACCTCACAGAGGACTTCCAACTCGATGTGGATGCCATAATATCATCCAAAGC
>CAZUIU010000001.1:283005-285367 GCA_964620455.1 uncultured Candidatus Methanogranum sp. | reverse complement strand
GCCACGAACAAGGATGTGGCCGACATGATGAACTCCGTCAAGATACCGTATTCCCTGAACAAGATCAGCGAACACGCGGCAATCGCCGCAGTGAAAGATCAGGACTTCATAAAAAAGAGCGTCTCCATGGTTTCGGAAGAGAGACCCAAACTGGCGGAAGGACTGAGGAAACTCGGCTTTGAACCTTTCCCGTCGGATTCCAACTTCATATTGGCCAGATGTCCCATAGACCACTCGGTCATGGTTTCCGAACTAAAGAAGAAGGGAGTCCTCATAAGGGACTTCGGAGACAAACGCAGAACAGAAAACTGCGTGAGGATGACGGTCGGAACAGAGGAGTTGAACGGCATAATGCTCGGCAAGATGGCAGAGGTTCTGGGGGAATGCAGATGAGGATAACCATGGCGGACTACGGTGTCGGAAACCTCCACTCGATAAGGAAGGCACTGGAGAAGAACGGGGCAGCCGTGACACCCGTCACAGATATGGAGAAACTGCTGGATGCGAAATGTATAGTATTCCCCGGTGTGGGCGCCTTCGACAAGACTATGGAGAGCCTGTTGCCGTATCGCGAGCAGATACTTGAACGCCTAGAAGCAGGGGTCCCCGCATTAGGAGTGTGCATTGGAACACAGATAATGTTCGAACGCAGCGAGGAGGGAGTGTCCCCCGGCATAGGCCTGTTCCCGGGAGAAGTGAAGAAACTCAAAACCAAGATGGTCCCCCACATGGGATGGAACCTGGTAGAGACCGATGACATGCTGATGGACGGCATCGAAGACAGAGCGTTCTACTTCGCGCACTCGTACTACTGCGAACCTGCCGACGAATCGACCATAGTCGGCAGAACGGAATACGAGGACACATACTTCCCGACATTCTTCAGGAAGGCCAACACCTACGGAGTGCAGTTCCACCCCGAGAAGAGCGGAAATTCCGGACTGGACCTCATATCGAATTTCATAGACTTCGCAGAGGACAGGATATGATAATCATACCTGCCGTCGACGTTCTGGACCATCAAGTCGTCCAGCTGGTCGGCGGGGTTCCCGGAAGCCAGCAGGTCGTCCTGCCGGACCCGTTCACAACGGCGATGGAATGGGTGGACAAAGGTGCGCCTTATCTCCACCTTGTGGATCTGGACGGTGCCTTCGGCAAGGGAAACAACATAGGAGCCTTCAAGAGGATCGCCAAGGAATGCGGCGTCCCGGTGGAAATCGGCGGAGGAATACGCTCCGAATCCACCATTGAGGAGCTTATATCTGCTGGCGTCGACAGGGTCATAGTCGGAACCAAGGCCGTAAAAGAACCGGAATGGCTGTCAGAAATGGCGGACAGATTCCCTGGAAAGATAGTCTTGGGTCTTGATACCAAAGGCGACAGAATAACCATCAAGGGTTGGCAGGAGAACGCGGAACTGTCCGTCGATGACATGTTCGAATTCATCAGTAACCTTCCGCTGGCGGGTGTCCTGAACACGAATGTCGATGTCGAAGGGCAGAAGAAGGGCATAAACGAAGCCCAAGCCAGAGGATTCATATCGCGCTGTCCCTGTGACGTCATAGCCTCCGGAGGTGTGACCTCCGAGAAGGATGCCAGGATACTCAGCGATGCAGGTGCGATAGGTGCCGTCGTCGGACTGGCAATTTACACCGATGTCATAAAGCCCTGGGAATGGGAAATCCCCTGGACCGCCTGATAAACCTTACTTTTTTCCTACATCCCACTCGGAACAGGTCTTCACGAAATTGTATGCCACATCCGGATTAGAATTGTAATACAAGTGTGGGAATCCCGCCACCATACCTCCGGACAGATGCATGCAATCGTACCTCGTACCGTTGGATGCTCTCTCTGCGATGCAGTTCTCCCCACAATCCTCACTGTCCCAGTAATGGAACTCATGAGCCTTGACTTTGCATCCTTCTGGAAGCACAGTGGAACCCCCTTTGGACTCCAACTCTATGTATCCGAACCTGGTCAGTTTGCCCTTGTTGACAACTTTGGAATCAAACAGACCGACCATTGGATACATCTTCCCGTCACTGCCCTCGATCTCCCTATTTAGGTACATGAACCCTCCGCACTCTGCCATGCACGGCAGTCCCGACGACAGTTTGGATCTGATGTCCTCGAGCATGCTGTGGTTCTCCGACAGAGCCTCAGCATACAGTTCGGGATAACCTCCAGATAGGATCAGACCCTGTGCACCCTCCGGCAGGCACTTGTCATGGACGGGAGAGAAACGAACGATCTCCGCGCCGCAATCCTGCAGGAGCTTTATGTTGTCCTCATATGTGAAACAGAATACCTCGTCATCGGCCAAGGCTATGCGAGCTTTACCCTGTATCTTCTTGACCTC
>CAZUIU010000001.1:281497-282905 GCA_964620455.1 uncultured Candidatus Methanogranum sp. | reverse complement strand
TTGTTCTCCCTGAACTCAAGGAAACCCTTTACAACAGGCACCACGGAGAGACTGGCTCCCCTGCAGTTCACTATGAGTATGACCGGTGACTTCAACCTCTCGGACACATCATAAGTGCTTCCTTCAACGGTTACAGATCCCATCCCATCATAGAATCCCATAACGCCCTCCACCACGGAGATATCCTGACCCTCTGCAGATCTCGAGAAGAGATACCTCATCGTGTTGATATCGGTGAAGAAAGGATCCAGATTCTTGGAAGGGGTACCTATGACCCTGCTGTGGAACATCGGATCGATGTAATCCGGACCGCATTTGAAAGAGGAGACCTTCAGACCGCGGTTCACCAGAGCCTGGAGTATACCGCATGTCACCAGCGTCTTACCGCTCCCGCTGGCGGGTGCGGTTATGACGAACCTCGGGAGGATCATATCCCCGCGCCCCTGCAAGTCACCACATAAACGGGGTTCTGAGCCGTCATGAGGTGATAACCTCCGACCCTCCTGCCGCGGGACACGTTCATGCAGATGACGTCCTCCTCAGTGAATCCCAGTTCCTTGACACAGTTCATGGTCTCGACCAAGGTCTCCAATGTGACCGAGTTGATGACCACGCGTACGGATTTGTTCTTGAACAGGAGCATCTCCAGTATCTGCTTGAGATTACCTGAGGAACCCCCTATGAACGCATGTGTAGGTACCGGAAGGTCCCTCATGGATTCCGGAGCTAGACCTTGGACCACGACAATATTGGGAACTCTGAACTTCTTCTTATTCAGTTCTATCAGCTCCACCGCAGCTGGGTCCTTCTCGATAGCATAGACTTTACCTTCCACAGCCACTGAGGCCATCTCCACAGATACGGAACCCGTACCCGCTCCCACATCGTAAACCACAGAATCATCGGAGAGTTTCAGCTTGGCCACGGATATCGATCTCACCTCCGATTTCGTCATCGGAGCATCGCCACGTATGAGTTCCTCATCAGGTATGCCTATTGGACAGACCGTTGAATAACCAGGATTGTCGACCAATGCGACACATAGTTCCGAATCGATCACGTCGATAACATGAGACGGTATACCAGAGAATACCTTCTCGCTCACGCTACCTAAATCCTGACCTATGGTGACGGTGACATCGTCCATACCGTACTCCACAAGTTGGGAGCACAATCTCTTCGCACCCTCCGAACCCTGCAGGAGACAGAATACCCTCGGATGCCTGTTGACCTCTCCCACGATATTTACATCACGCCCATGGGCGCTCACCGGATGGACATCCTGCCAAGGTATGCCCATCCTTCCGCAGAGATACACCATAGATGATATCCCACAGAACGTCCTGATCTCGAACTCGCTGCGATCGACGGCCTGCAGGAGCTTGGTGGCTGCGCTGTAGAATCCAAC
>CAZUIU010000001.1:279126-281397 GCA_964620455.1 uncultured Candidatus Methanogranum sp. | reverse complement strand
CCGCTTTCCTCTGTCGGCCTCCCTATGAGTACGATCTTGGCACCGGCCCTCTTGGCAGCCGATATCTTCTCCTTCATGCCTCCCGGCTGACCGGAATCCTTGGTGACGACGAACTTCGCATCGGTCTGTCTGATCATCGCCAGGTTGAGATCCTCGCTGAAAGGACCCTGCATGCATATGATCCTCTTTCCCTCTATACCGGCCTCTGTGCACTTCCTTATGCTGTCCTCGTTGGGAAGCACACGTATGAACAACCTCTCCTTGACGGGTATGTACTTGGAAGCATCCTTACTGCCTGTGGTCACAAGTATGTTACCATCGGTACCCTCCAAGTACCTCACGGCCTCATCGACATCGTGAACCATGATCATATCATGGTCGTACTCACTGCCTGGCCTTAGTAGACGCACGTATTCCGCGCCTGTCCTGTCACAGGCCTCCTTTATGTGTTTGGTGACAGTGACCGCGTAAGGATGTGTCGCATCCACCACGAGAGGATACTCCGTCATCAGTCTGCACATACCATCCATGCCCAACCTATCGGAGGAGACCTCCACATTCTCGTTGGGCTCCATCAGGGACCTTCCGTAATCAGTGACCACACATGAATGGACCTTAACCCCATGGGACCCCAGATACTCCGTGAGCATCCTTCCCTCAGTGGTACCTGCGAATATCAGAACGCCGTCCATCATTCCACCTCTCCGAACCTAACTGTGAAATTCTCCTCCACCACCGCAACGGTTACACCGTTCCTCGCCACCTTCTTACAAACCAGGTCACCTTTCTTCGAGGCCTTCATCGCAGCCCTCTCACAGACGCAATCCACATCCGTCACGGATTTGACGAAATCTGATTTGGAATAACCTATATCCTTCATGGCATTCAGTTCTGCGGAGGTGTAGAAGATCAGCGGTGTCTTGTACTCCACACTGAACTTCATCAGAGCCGGTTCGTCAGCTTTCAGATCTATGCTAGCTATCATCCTGATGCTGTCCATGGACATGTTGTTCTCCCTGAACACGCTGGATAGGACATCAAATACCGTCTCAAAAGGAGTGTCACGCTTGCAGCCCACACCTACGATACGATGCTTAGGTACCAGTACGAGTGTCCTGTCATAAGGGAGCATCGGAAGGGATTTCGATGATATTAGTATCCCCATCTCTCCATCTTCCCTTTCCTTGAGTTCCGCCGGCATGGGGCCCTCGATCGGGAATTCCGACTGGAACATCACATCCCTGCCGTCTAGGATACGAGCCGAGACCTCCTTGGCCAACCACTTGTTCTTGAACATCATGCCGTTGTCCGTAGCGAATACATCAACGGCGAACTTCCCGTTCACATCCGTGGCTGTGGTTATCACAGGTGTACCTCCGATCTTAGAGGCTATCTTGTAAGCCAGACGGTTGGCTCCGCCCACATGACCCGATAATAACGATATCACGAACTTCCCGTTGTCGTCCATGCACACTATAGCCGGATCGGTCCTCTTGTCCTTGATGAACGGTGCTATCATCCTCACCGCGACTCCGGTGGCCCCAACGAAAATCAAGGCATCGGAGGATGCCATTGCCTCCCCGGTCCATTCCGAAATGGCCTCCTTTATGCGTCTGGTACCGGTGCAGTCCGAGGTTGTCTTGGAGAAGACTTCACAGAAATCCCCGTCCAGGCATTGTGCCACTTCCCTAGCCGTTACACATCCCTTCGCCGTGAACGCCACTATCTTCACACGCATCCGTTCAACCCCCTGATTACCTCTTGTGCCCCTTGGGAATCACACAACCTTCCGTACGAGGACGAGAACACGACAGCCCCCACCTTGAGCCTGCCACCGACACGGTGCAGCATGTGCGCTTCCATACGTTCTGCAAGCATCGACATGACCTTGTCCATTACACCGGCATCACGCAGTACCTCCAAAGCCGCCTCGGTGGTCACGGACTCCATGACCTTTACAGCTGTCGAGATATCCCCACCTGCCATGACGACATGTGCGCATAATATCTCCATCCTGCAATCCGCATTCCTGGAATGCGTGTTCATTATCCCGCCTGCGACCTTTACCAGTTTACCGATGTTACCAACCAACAGAACACCCTCTACACCCAACTCCACCGCACAATCCAGGGCATCGCCCAGGAAATTACTTATCTTAACCGCCTCCGAGGAACCTATACCATCCATGGCCTCGGAATAATCCTTACCGTAGTTACCGGGCACGAAAACCAGGTACCTGTGACCTTCAGCCACAAGCATGCTCATCTCCGC
>CAZUIU010000001.1:277370-279026 GCA_964620455.1 uncultured Candidatus Methanogranum sp. | reverse complement strand
TCGACATCCAGTCTTAGAATCTTGCCTTCAGGCACCTCTATGTCGACCGAACAGATTTGGTCAGATCCCAAAAGCATAATCGCTGCAGCCTTCGAAGCAGCAGCTGCACAGGTCCCAGTCGTGTAACCGCACCTGAGTTCACGTCCCTCGACGAAGACACTGTCCACTGTCATAATAACACCAACACCGTTGGATATATACGCCAACTTATAATACTTGGTACCCCCTTACTCGAGACAGACCCGACCATCCCACCATATTGCAGGACATCGGGCCCACAGAGGATAAAGATTCTGGAGACTGAAAAAATGACATTCGAAATTGTAAAACCGGAAGAAATAGAAAAAAGGAGCATGGAAATAATAGCTGAGGAACTCAACGGCAGGACACTGCCAGAACCTGAGTACTCCATACTGAGGAGATGCATACACACCTCCGCAGATTTCGACTACTATGACAACCTAACCTTCTCCGACAACGCCGCGAAAATCGGCATAGAAGCCATAAGGAACGGTGCACACATCGTAACCGACACGAAGATGGCTGCAGCAGGCATAAACAAAACGAAGCTGAGACACTACGGCGGCGATATGCACTGCTTTATAAGCGATGACGACGTCGTGAGAGAAGCCAAGGAACGCGGATGCACCAGGGCCACAGTGAGCATGGAAAAGGGTGCCAAGTTAGAGGGACCTGTGATATTCGCTGTCGGCAACGCTCCGACAGCGCTCGTGGAGCTCGACAGACTGATTAGAGAAGAGGGACTGAAACCCGCACTCGTCATAGGCGTGCCCGTGGGATTCGTCAACGTGGTGGAATCCAAGGAGATCATCATGGAAAACGATGTTCCGTACATTGTAGCAAGAGGCAGGAAGGGCGGCAGCAACATAGCCGCTACGATCTGCAATGCCATGCTATATTACAACGGCGAGATCTGATATTTTTACAAGCCGGTGTGCACAAGCACCCGGCCCATCAAAGATTCCCACGCCTCACTATCCAATATGATATGGTGAAGAACACCGCACCGAATGCCAGTATGACCACGAGGGACAGCCATGGGAAACTCTGACCCAATGATAGTGACCTTATCAGGTCGACCGCATGTGTCAGAGGTAGAATATTTATCACATAACGTACGACCTGAGGCATCGCATCTAAGGAGAATACCGTTCCGCACAGGAAGGTCATCGGAGTCACTATAAGACTGTTGAAAAGACTGATATCGGTATGTTTCTTCATCAGGAGTCCCGCAGAGACGCCTAGGAACGAAAATACGAAACAGCACAGTACAACCATGAGTATCAGCCATACAGTCACGTGGAATTCACTCGAAAGCAACGATGCCATGGCTATCAGAACCGCACAGCTCATAAGACCGCGGACCACACCCATCATGGACTTTCCAAGAACTATGGAAGACACAGGTATAGGACATAAAAGCATCTCATCGATGCTCCTGAAAAATGTCTTTTGAATGTAGATCTTAGACGAAGTGAACGAGAAACAGGCAGTCAATGTCGTCATGGCTATGACACCAGGCAGGAGGAACGCTATGTAATCGTAACCCTCCATGGTCAGACCGTTACCCAGACCGTAACCGAAACCTATGAGATACAGCAGAGGACCCACAAGACAAGTCACCAGAACCGGTAG
>CAZUIU010000001.1:275105-277270 GCA_964620455.1 uncultured Candidatus Methanogranum sp. | reverse complement strand
TGCCTCGACCTGGTATCCAGACCAGCCGTGGGCTCATCCAGAAACAATATCTTGGGCTTATGCAGAACCGCGCATGCTATGGCCGCCCTCCTCCTCCATCCCCCGGACAGATCTGAGACCACCTTGTCCATGTAAGGACCCAACCCCATCAGTTTGGACAACTCATCTATACGGGAGATAGCATCATTCTTGGACATGCCTAACAGCATGGTCTTGTAACGGAGATTCTCATAAACGGAGATGTCCTTGTCAAGACTTATGTGCTGCTGACTTATCCCGATTAGGCTCTTCGCCTTCATTGGATCCTCAGAGACATCATATCCTCCTATGCGTATACTTCCACCATCAGGTCTCAGAAGGGTCGTGAGCATACGGATCGTCGTGGTCTTTCCTGCACCGTTCGGTCCCAGGAAACCGAAGACCTCCCCCTCTCTGACGTTCACGGATATACCGTCCACGGCAGTGATGTCGTCGAACCTCTTCACTAAATCCCTTACCTCGATGATGTCCACCATACGATCCCGATACGTCTATGGCATCATCGATTATAACCCTGAGGTCGGGTTCTAAGCATCAAGATATCCGATGTCTTTAATATGGCACAAATCATGCTCATCTGACAGAACAGGTCGGTTACACATGAGTCTCAAAGGTACAAGCAAATCGAATACCGTATTCGCAATAGCCGTCGTTGCCATATTGGTAGTGGCAGCATGTACGGTGATATTGTTGAACAATAATAACTCAAATGCAAACGGTACGATGGCTCCCGGAACCACATTCTCATACGATGTCTCTGGTACATTGGGATACTCCGGAGCGACCTACCTGATATCTGGAACCATAGACAGAGAGATATCCGGACAGAACTCCGACAGCTACTTCTTCAGTGAGGATACTTTCATAGAACTCCAATACGGCTCAGAGTCAACAACGCTCATAGACGAAACCGATGTGGTGCCAGAAGACAAGGATACTGATGTCCCAAGCGATGCGGAGAACATTGGAACAGAAACGATAGATGTCCAAGGCGACAGTAAAAAAGTAAGCGTTTGGACCTACACAGAGGACAGCGCCACACAGACGGATTATGTGGGCTCCGATGATGGTATACTATACAAATCTGTCATAGAATACAGTTCCACAGATATTATATTGACGGCTACATTGACATCTTACCACATAATTACGCAGCAATCATACAAAGAATCATCGGATATCGGCCGTGCTTCCACATACGATGTCACCGGAACAGAACTGCTCGAAGGATCAGAAATGGAATTGAGCGGACATGAAACAGTGACTATCGTAGGAGAAGACCTGGAAGGCAACTTCTGTCTTGAAACGTACACCAATATGACGATAGGCGGAGTCGAACATGATGAATACAGTTACAGTATGAGCAACTCCAGCAGCATCGATGGTGATACGACCTACCTTGGAACCACTACTATGAATACAATGGATGGGGAACTGACACTGAATGTCACGGAACTCGCAGACACGGAAGGCGGAGTCTACACCTACTACACAGATCAAGACAGCGGAATAGCATACTTCATCACGTACGAGGATGACTCTCTGGAATTCGAAATGACCCTGACATACAGATCATGACTGTAATCCCGTATGAAAGACGATGATACCGGACATTATGGATTCGAGCCGTTACGGCCCATTGAAACAATGGAATCTGATGATCCTGATACACGTACGTGAGAGGAACATTGTTTTTATACAGCCATGCCGTATTCAACAGATGGTACCATGACAGCAGAGAGAACGGCCATAGTGGAGCGCAGCACCAGGGAGACTCAGATCTCGGTGGAGCTTGACATAGACGGCGAAGGGAATTTCGATATCAAGACAGACATCCAGTTCCTCAAGCATATGGTCGAGACACTAGCAAGATACGCTTCATTCGACATAAGAATGGAAGCATCCGGTGACAACGAACACCACATAATCGAAGATGTCGCCATAACGCTCGGGAAAGCTTTCAAACAGGCCGTTGGTGCAACTCCTGTAGAGAGGATGGCAACATCCACATTACCCATGGATGACGCACTAGTCATGACATCTCTGGACATAGTCGACCGTCCCTACGCCGACATAGACTGCCCCGATCCGATGTACCACCACTTCTTCAGAAGCTTCGCGATGTC
>CAZUIU010000001.1:270506-275005 GCA_964620455.1 uncultured Candidatus Methanogranum sp. | reverse complement strand
ATGGGATACCCCCCGGAACTCGCAGAGGAATACAGCAACCAGGGAGCCGATGAGATCACATTCCTGGATATAGCCGCATCGCTGGAATCCAGAAGGACAACCTTGGAACTGGTCGAGGAGACCGCCAAGAGAGTGTTCGTACCGTTGACCGTCGGAGGAGGCATAAGGACCGCTCAGGACATGCATGATGCATTGACCGCCGGTGCCGACAAGGTATCCGTAAACTCCGCAGCGATATGCTGCCCAGAGATAATAACAGATTCAGCAAGCAAATTCGGAAGGCAGTGTGTAGTCGTAGCCATAGATGCCAAACGCGTCGGCGATCACTGGGAGGTGTTCTCACACGGAGGCACCAAACCCACAGGCCTCGATGCCGTTGAATGGGCGAAGAAGGTCGAGGACCTCGGAGCAGGGGAGATACTGCTTACATCCATAGACTGCGACGGCATGAAGAACGGTTATGATATACCTCTGACCAATACTATAGCAGAAGAGGTCAGCGTACCCGTTATAGCATCCGGAGGATGCGGTACCATCGAGCACATATACGAGGTATTCTCACAGACATCCGCATCCGCAGCATTGGCAGCATCCATATTCCATTACAACCAACACACCGTCGGAGATGTCAAGGAATACCTCAAGGACAGGGGAGTGCCGGTAAGATGATAGAACTCACATATGACGAGAAAGGACTAATACCTGTTGTCGTCCAGGATCACATCACCAACGAGGTGCTGATGGTCGCATGGGCGAATGAGGAAGCCGTGGGACTCATGCAGTCCACGGGATACACGCACTTCTGGTCCAGAAGCAGACAGAAACTCTGGAAGAAGGGAGAGGAATCGGGACACGTCCAGAAGATAGTCTCCATCCAGACTGACTGCGACAACGACACCCTTTTGGTACGTGTGGAGCAGAACGGTGTCGCATGCCACACCGGAGCACCCTCGTGCTTCTTCAAAACGATAAAGGGCAATCCCGAGTGCACTGCAGCCATCATACCTGAGCTCATGAGGGTCATCAAGGACCGCAAGGCGAACCCTTCCGATGAAAGTTACACCTGCAAACTCTTCAACGACGAGACCAAGATGTGTAAGAAGATAGTCGAAGAATCAGCAGAGTTCGTACTCGCAATCAAGGATAAGGATGATGACGAGATTGCATGGGAGTTGGCGGATCTGATATACCACACGATGGTCGCTGTGGTAGGAAAGGATATAGACCTTTCGAAAACATACGACAAATTAGCGGAGAGAAGACAATGAGGATAGACCTTCACAGTCATACTATATTCAGCGACGGGGAACTCATACCTTCGGAGTTGGTCAGAAGGGCGATGAACCTCGGTCACGATGCCATCGCGATAACGGATCATGTGGACATGACGAACGTGGAGTTCGTGGTCACCAACCTGGTCAAGGCAGTCGACCTCTGCGAGGATTACATCAAGGTCATACCAGGTGTGGAGATCACCCACGTACCTCCCAGCAAGATCGCAGACATCGCGAAGAAAGCCAGACACTACGGTGCCGAGTGGATCGTGGTGCACGGGGAGACCGTCACCGAACCGGTGATGCCGGGAACCAACAGGGCCTCGGTGAATAATCCAGACATAGACGTCCTGGCACACCCTGGATTCATAACATTGGAAGAGGCTCAGATAGCCGCGGACAATGGAGTCGTCCTGGAGATAACCGGAAGGATGGGACACAACATAACCAACGGTCATGTCGCCAAGATGGCGAGGGAAGCAGGAGCCCTTATGGTGGTCAACTCGGATACTCATGAACCGGAAAACCTGATGGACGAGAAGGCAGCGTGGACAGTGGCCATCGGTGCCGGACTCACCGAAGAGGAAGCTAGGAAGGCTATACAGGTAACTCCTTACGATCTCGTGAAGAATTTGTGAGTCGTCTGATCAAGCCTTACGGCTGTCAGCGACCACTTTCATTTTGTTTATCAGTATAACATCACGACCTTGGATACCGGTCATGATGTCGTCTTCGAATCCAGATCTGGAGAAGAGGACATACTTCACATCCTTGTCCTTGAGTTCAGGTATCGTGTCGCATTTGGAGATAAGATCCTCCAGAGCGGTCGTAGATACCGGTTCCTTGGAGTATATGCAATCGGCCACCAGGGTCGGTGCTCCCTTGTCATCCACCGCAACTATGTCCACATTGCCTTTGCTTCCCCAATACCCGCCTGTATGGGCCATATCGATTTTCAATCTCGGACCCAGATTTTCCAATATCTCCATGCAGACATCACGGTACCTATCGGAGATGAAATCCGCAAAACCAGCCTTCAGACCGGTCTTGACCTTATCGGTATCCTCGATGTCCAACACATCCAGATTCATATAGACGAATCTGAACCAGAACTCGATGAAACCATTGATTATCTTGTACCTCCCCCTCCTGCTCCTGTCCTTACCGGCATCCGTGAAGGGAAGTTCCCTTTCAATTATACCCATGGATTCCAGAAGACAGAGATATGGGCTGAGAGTTTTGGACTGCACCCCTATGCTACCAGCGATTTCCCCTATGACCTCCTTACCCTCGGATATGCTAGAGAGTATGGCCATGTAGTATGAGATCTCCCTCACCTCAGACCTGAGTATGAACTCCGGCATATTGTGAAGAGCTCCGTTCCTGTCCAGAACATGCTTCCTTAGCGATCTTATCAGAGTATCATCCGTGAGCATCCCGATATATCCCGGCATACCGCCGGTAACGGAGTAAAGCTCCATCGAATTCTTGAAGGAGAAATCAGGGAACCCATCCACTATGTCCATGAATCTCAACGGCGCAAGACCCATGCATGCTGTGCACTGCAAGAATATCCCGGAAAAATCGTACGTGGACGATACACTGGAGTCCGTTATGCATATTATCAGCATCAGATCCTTGTCCTTCGTGAGGTTCTTCCAGATCTTGCTTATGGAGGACGAGATCTCCGGACAGTTCATAGCAGTGAACTGGAAATTATCGAGGACTATGACCGATCCCGGCTTTGAATATGAAAGCAGATCGGAGAATGATTCCTCCCACTTCTCATCCGGAACATCCTTCGCAGATACCAGAGACACCGCATCGGAGAAACGGCGTGCTCCCATCGACATGGGTTCCTCCCTGGCGGAGAAATAGAATGCCTCCTTGCCCTCGGTGAACATGCGTACTAACAAGGTCTTACCCACACCGCGCATCCCGTGAACTATCACCAGGCTGCTGTCTTCGCGCCTGTATTCATCCTCGAGCAATCTGAACTCTGTCCTTCTACCTATGAACATCATGATAACACATCTAATATGCGATAGATAGATGGTTACAGCATTGAAGATACATAAATTAACCTATCTAAACGTGTCACAGCATCTCGTACCCGACCTTGCAGCCGAAGGATTCCAAACGTTTTATACGCTCCTTGACCGCATCCATCATATCCTCATCGCATATCAGGACCGAATCGTATCCTTTCAGGTTCTCCATAAGACAACTGTCGAGACCGTTGAACACGAAATCGGAGAACAGACCTCCATCCAACACCTTACGCCTTGAGGATGTACCGTACAGACCCACGTGTGCACCGCCCGAAACCTCACTTATGTGCTTCAGATCATCATCCGTCAGATCCTCTCCGGACGGGACCATGAACATCTTGCCCGGAACTAGGTCCTTGGACATCCTGCTTACCAACTCCGGCAGTGTTTTGGGATAGGATCCGCGATTATCACCTGTCATCGAACAGTAGTTTGAACAGACACTGTACACGGACGGGGGCGTAAGACCAACCGTATGTACCAGTTTCGGATCGCAGTAGAACCCCTCTGAATCACCAGAATAGATCAACTTGCCCATACGCATGACGTGTATCTCATCCGCCCACTCATACGCCAGATCCACATCGTGCGTGGATATCACCACAGTCGTCCCCGACATGTGCATCTGATCGGCCAACTCCATGCATTCATAGGCCATCTGGGGATCCAGACCCGCTGTCGGCTCATCAAGTATCAACAGTTTGGGTCTCATGGCTATGGCTCCGGCCAGAGTCAGTCTCTTCCTCTGTCCGTAGGATAACTTCAGGGTCCCCTTGGACCTCAGCTCGGCCATGCCTGTCTTGAAGAGAGCATCCTCTACACGCTCCTTGACCTCGTCCTCGGAAAGACCGAGGTTCCTCGGACCGAACGCAACATCCTCCTCCACTGTGGAACAGAATATCTGATCATCAGGATTCTGGAGGACGACAGCCACCTGTGAACGCAAATTTCTAAGAGATCTGCGACTGTACTTGAGAGGCTTGCCATCATAGATGACAGTGCCTTCGGATGGCCTGTAGACGCCGTTGAAATGATAGAAGAGCGTCGATTTTCCAGCTCCGTTGGCTCCCAGAAGAACCGTTTTCACACCGCGCCCTATGCTTATGTTGACATCGCCCAGAGCGACTCTGTCCATACCCTTGTACATGAAAGAGAGACCTTTCGTCTCGATTAT
>CAZUIU010000001.1:0-270406 GCA_964620455.1 uncultured Candidatus Methanogranum sp. | reverse complement strand
GAGCGACTCTGTCCATACCCTTGTACATGAAAGAGAGACCTTTCGTCTCGATTATGTTGTCAGACATGTCACTCACCTTCAATATGTATATCGCATCCGAACACGCGCATCATATCGATCTTCCTCTTTACTAGGGAACCCATGTCATGATCGTGTATCAAAACGGCATTATGTCCTTTCAGTATATCCAAAATGCAGTTCTCCAGACCGCTGAACACATAGTCTAGCCTCAATCCGGAATCATATGCCAGCCTCCTGGACTCCGTACCTAAAACGCCCACGGATGCACCGTCCCCGGCCATTCCTATGATTCCTTTCAGTACATCACCATCCAAAGAACCGTCTACATCCATGGTATACATCCTGCCTATGTCCTCATCCGAGGTACACATCTTGGACAGCAACTGGGACCTGGTCCTAGGATACGGTTTCTCATCACCTGCCTTGACAGCGGATAGACTCGAATTCATGACGTATACAGAAGGTTGGATCAGACCAGACATGTAGACCTTGACCGGATCGGAATAGAATCCCTCCGAATCGCCGGAATACACCAATAGGCCATTGCGCATCACATGCATCTCATCCGCCCACTCATATGCCAGATCCACATCGTGTGTGGATATCACGACATCGGTTCCCGCGTTGTGCAGTTGATCGGCTATCTCCAGTATCTCCTGCGACATCTGAGGATCCAGTCCAGCAGTCGGCTCATCGAGAATTAAGACTTTCGGACGTGTCGCTATCGCACCTGCGAATGCGACACGCTTCCTCTGACCATAGGATAACTGCTGCGTGGGCCTCATCCTGTATTCTGACAAGCCCACAGTGAAAAGTACCTCATCTATACGCCTGTCGACATCATCATGTGACATGCCCATGTTTAGCAGACCGAACGCAACATCCTCCTCGACGGTTGCTGAAAATATCTGATCATCGGGATTCTGGAGTACCACGGAAACATCCGAACGGAGACGTTTAAGATCCTCGCGATCGTACGAAAGTGGGACACCGTTGTAGGATACCTCCCCTTCTTTGGGTCTCAGAACACCGTTCAGATGATAGAACAGTGTCGATTTTCCTGCTCCATTGGCTCCCAACAATGCGGTCTTGACACCTTTCCTAATCTTGAGATTAACATCCTTTATCGAAGCTTTGTTGTTTCCGTAAGCATAAGTGAGATTCCTAGTCTCGAACAAGATTTCATCCACCAAGATCATACCTCCCCGAAGAATATGACCGAGGGATCAATCCATCCCGCCGATATCATACCGAATAAGAACAACGACACCGCAAGGATCAAAGAGAACACGACCCAGGAAACAGACATCTTGCGTGGAACCCTGAATATCGGGAACTCACCGGAATAATTCCTGCAGTCCAATGCACCCTGTGCCTTCTCCCCGATCTCCAGAGAGGATGAGAAGACCCCCACTGCGATACCTGCAGTGGTCTTCATGGACCTCATGAACCCGGAGAATCCCAGACGGCAGTTGGCCGCGGAGAACATGGTCTGCATACGTTCCAGAAGAAGGAAGGAGTACCTGTAGATCAGAACGACAATCTCGACGATCTCCTTGGGAACTCTGATCTGCCTCAATGCCTGTGCCAGATGAGGTATGGGCGTGGAGGATGCGAAGGCCAACATCAGTGTGACACCTGCGACCGCCCTGAAGAACACCAGCCATGCCTGATTGAAACTGTCAGAGGTCATATGTATATGGAACCAGAGTATGTTCGTATCCCAGATTGCAGGGTCCGAAGCCGTACCCATTATGGATATCATCCCGCAACCTATGACCATTATCAGCATAGCCTCACCTATGGCCAATGCTATGAGTGAAGGTATCCTCATATTCGTGGAATAAGCCATCATGCACAGGCCTATAATGAAAGTGCACATGGGAACGAGTACACTCTTGGTAGCCAATCCGACCACCAACAATGATATCACGAGAAAGAATTTCCCCAATGGGGACCAGTTCAGCATCCTTGAACTGTACGCCAGGGAATCCATCTGCACCTGTTCGGAAGCTGCTCCGCATTTGCCAGTGGGCAATCCCTTTGCACGTCTCCTACGCACCCTTATCCTGCTTGCCACCAGACCGACCATCACCACGACGATCACAGCAAGTAATAACATGACCTGCCACTGCAGACTTATTCCGAACACATCCATGCATCTTCCCCTGATCAAAATACCATATTATCTTTACATATTAGAATGATAAATGAGCACTGGAACCTCATCTGTGGATGCACATCTCCAGACCCTCTATCGAAACAATGAAAAATTATCACACAGACCGTCGATGTATGACCGACGGCCCATGCTCATTGACGAATTTACTCCTCCGCAGACTTGGTCTTGGATTCATCGGATGCATCTGCTTCCAAACGCTTTCCGCGGTAAACATAACCTATGAAGAATCCGATTATTATCGCACCTATGGCGGCCTGCAATGCGAAGAGCATACTCTCTGTCTCGGAAGGCAACTCGTAATCTCCCCATATTCCATTCCACCAGGGACCTGTGAAGTTGTCACTGACCTCTTCTATCACACTGGAACCTTCGTCGTCCGAACCTCCGAACTCCGAACCGTCCATCGCACCTATCGCCAGAGTACAGAACACCATGGCCGCGATTATTGCAAAACCGGCGACGTACACATACTTCTGATTCTTCTTTTCCATTTAACAAGCCTCCGAATTTGCCTTCTCCTCTGCTACAGATCCGTCAATTAACTCGGGCCTGTTGTTCATCAAGTACATGGCGAACATCGCAAAGAGTATTCCTTCTACGATCGACAACGGGATCTGTGTCACGGCATAAGTGGTCATGAACTCACTGAAAGCTGTGAAGAAACCGACATCATGATATGCGAGAGTCAACTGGAAAGCCGTCATCACATAAGTGAGAAGGTCCGCGACCACCGCTGTGAAGAACATGGACACGGGTATGCTCAGGTGGAACTTACCTCTGAGAAGATACCATATCCCGAAACCGCATGCAGGCCCGAATATACCCATGGACACATCATTCGCGCCTAAGGTGCTTATCCCGCCGTGAGCCAGGAGAAGAGCCTGGAATATCAAAACGATGACTGAAAGGAAAGACGTACAGGCAATACCGTACAGAACGGTAGACAGTGCCGTACCTGTCGGATGTGAACTTGAACCGGTCACAGACGGTAGTTTTAACGATGACAGAAGAAAAATGAAGGCCCCGGAAAGAGCCACTATCATCTTCTGTTCAGGATGTTCTCTCACAATCTGAATTATTTTTCTAGCTCCCAAGACTATGAACGGGATGGCTATTAGATACCAAACCACACACCAGCCCAATGGGAGATAACCTTCCATTATGTGCATTTATTTCCACCTTGTTGAATTTTAAACCACGGTGAGCCGCTACCAAATATTCGTGTTGGTATAATCGTCCAATCTATATACGGGTTTATTAATCCAATGTCCAAAATAACATTAAATATACATAAAATACGAACAAATAGAAATGAATATCGCATGGTAATTCTAAAATCCATCAATGTGTAAATTACTTTATTAACACCAGTCGGAAGGAGGGACCGGAGTCCCTCCCAGCGACATTATTGAAAAAGAGGCATAGATTCCATCAGGCAGCTTCTGGAACCTCTTTGTCGGTATTGAGTATCAACCTGTTGTAGACGTATACCATGGTCAGCCACAGCAACGTCACGCCGATCAACATGGGTACACCGATCTCACCCATTTCCACGAGCATCTGATGGAAATCTCCTGGATCCGACATTGCCGTCAAGAACGGGAACCATGGGACGACTTCACCATGGATTATATGCTCGACCAAGAGGGCAAGCACCGATCCCCATGCCATGATATTGAACCAGGCGATATGCCATTTCTCTGGAATCTTCTTTCTGAACACCGTCGTTACTGTGGCGGCAGCCGCCACTACAAGGAAACATGCCATTTTACACACACTCCGTACTTTCATCCTTAAGGTCTTGCGAATGCTCCGCAGCTGTCTTCTTCAAGAGCACATAAAGCTCCCAAACCGCGTATATGGGTATCAACATGAGGAAACCAACTATCACTCCATCAGCACTGACATCGAAATACTCATCCAGACCCGATCCGCCGTCCAGCATGTATCCCAGGGAGTGATCGATAAAGAGACAAAGACTCAGACCCCACAGCATCAAAACCAACAGATCGACCCTATATTCCTTGGCCTTAGGCCAGATTAGGTACACCGCTGTAGTCGCTACCGCGGCGATCATAGTCATTATGAACCACATTGCAAATCTCCGTATTACCTTTATTTCGCAATTTCACATTAAGTATTACCTATTATATATTTGTTGTTACTGAATAAAGATAATACGACCTTTTGAATTGATTATTTGAAAATTATCAAAAAATGATGCAAGATAGAACTCTTTGAAAAACCGTGAAAACCCCATGGTCATTGGAATCCACGTAAAACAGAAACATATGGTGAGGTATCAGGAACTATCCCTTATGACCTTGAGCATGTCATCGAACGTCGTCCTCTCCGGAACGATATCCGGTGCACGTCCGAGGGAATCCAGCCTCATAGCCGTTGGCCTCCCTATGGCGGCCACCTTGACCTTACGCATGAACTCACGGGCTCTCTCCGGACCGTATCTCTCCCCCATAAGGTCGATGAATGATTCAGCGGACATGGGACTGGTGAAAGCCATGACATCCATGCTACCGTCTGCGATCATGTCCATTATCCTGGCCAGATCTTCCGTCATACCGACCTTGACCAGCCTGTAGGCAGCGAAATCCACCACATGGGCGCCTTTGTCCTCCAGACCCTCCGATAGAACGTCGGAACCGCTGTCGGAACGTACGAGGAGCACCGTCTTATCCTTCACATCGTCACCGATCGCCTCCACCACACCGTATGAGCTGTGATCACCCTTGGGTATGATATCGCTGTCCACACCGCCAATCCCATGCAGTGCATCGGCGGTGGACGGACCTATGGCCACTATGATCGGTCTTGACATCAGATCCTTGAACCTCTCACGTCCGAACCTCTCCACGCACTTCTCCACCGCGGTGCTAGAACCGAAAACCACGTAATCCGCCTTGCCCTCCGATAGGAACCTCTCGGTACCGTCGTAATCCCCCGGATGACCGTCCAGGACCTCCAGGGAAGGTGCGGCGTAAGCCTCCAGACCCATTTCCTCGGCCTTCCTGATCGAATCCGCTATCCTGTCCGCCGGACGGGTGAAGGCTACCTTGGTCATCTGAGGTCACCTAATGTGTCATGGAGGGTCGCCACGCTGCCTATGACCATTATACCCGGAGCCTTCAGACCCTCGGATTCTATGGTCTCCCTCAGTTTGGAGACCACGGTCCTGGCTATCCTCTGCTCCGGTGTCGAACCGTTGGTTATGACAGCGGCAGGTGTCTCGGGATCCATCCCTCCGGCCACCAGCTCGGACGATATGTAACCTGCGTTACCCATCCCCATTAAGATCACTAAGGTCCCGTGGCCTTTGACCAGTGAACGCCAGTCTATCCTGTCCTTCCCCCTGTCATCCTTCTCGTGACCTGTCAGGAAAGTCACCAACGGCGTATGGTCGCGATGTGTCACAGGTATACCCGCCAGCTCCGGCACTGATATCGTGGACGATATCCCCGGCACGACATGCACATCCATACCGGCCTTCTTCAGCTCCTCGGCTTCCTCCGCACCCCTGCCGAACATGAAAGGGTCGCCTCCCTTCAGACGGACGACCTTAAGACCCTTGGAGGCTAGCTCCACTAGCTTGGCATTGGTCTCATCCTGGGTCATCGTGTGGTTTCCACCCCTCTTACCTGCGTCTATGAGCTCCGCACCATCCTTGCACTCCTTCAGTATCTCATGGTTGGCCAGTGCATCGTAGACGACCACGTCCGCCGTCCTCACCAACTCCAGACCTTTAACGGTGAGCAGACCCGGATCGCCCGGTCCCGCCCCAACTAGATAAACGGGTCCTGTCAAATCAAACACCTCCCGAATCCCCTCTTAGGACATCGGCTATCGCCGATACATCCTCATCACTGTAACCGTACGGTATCACTGTATCGACCCTGATGGGAGAATCTGTGAACGCGAAAGACACCGCTTTCACATCGTATCCCTTCACCAGCTTCCTCACGTTGATACCGACCGGGGACGAACAGCCCGCCCCCAACACGTTCATTATCGAACGTTCTATCGTCACGCACTCACGGGTGACCCTGTCGTCAACGCATGACAACGCCTTCAGGGTCTCCCTGTCATCGGCCCTGCACTCGACCGCTATTGCACCCTGTGCGGCGGCCGGTACGAACACATGGGGATCCAGAACATGCATGGACCTTTCTATGCCCATGCGCTCCAACCCCGCCTTGGCCAGGATTATGGCATCGCATTCCCCTGAATCCAACTTGGAGAGTCTTGTGTGTATGTTTCCTCTCAGGGGGACCGTCTTCAGATCCGGCCTCACCGATCCTAGGATCGCCACCCTCCTGACGGAAGCCGTACCCACTACGGAACCCTCCGGAAGATCCTCGGGACGGCACGGTATCATCACATCCTCGACCGGGTCCCTGCGGAGGACCGCCCCTATGGTCAGTCCTTCAGCCATGTCTATCGGTATGTCCTTCATAGAGTTCACCGAGACATCTATTTCCCCCCTGAGGAGGGCATCGTCCAGCTCCCTGACGAAGGCACCGACGTTGCTCAGCTTGTCCAGGGGTGACGTCAGATCGATATCACCCAGGGCCTTCATCCCTATCACATCGAAACCGTCCGTACTTCCGGCCCTGCGCATAGAATCTATGAACATCTCCGTCTGCCTCATGGCCAGCTTGCTCTCCCTGGAACCCACCTTCATTGGACTCCCTCCCTGAGGAAGGAACCGAATGCCTCGGATACCGTCCTGACGGAATCCTCGTCATGGGCTGTTGACATGAATTCGACCTCCAACGCGGACGGTGGCATGTATACACCGTGCTTCAGCATGTATCTGAACATCTTGGAGAACATCTCCCTGTCCACACCCTGGGCCTCGTTGCCGTTGGATACGCTTCCCTTTCCGAAGTAGACCGAGAACATGGATCCCACCGATTGGATGCAACCGTTGACACCGTTGTCCTCCATGGAATCCCTCATGGCCTCGACCAGCTTACCCGTCATCTTGCCTAGGTCCGAGTACCTCCGTCCCTCGCACATGTAATCTATCTGTGCGAGACCTGCGGCTGCGCTCACCGGGTTACCTGCGAGTGTACCGGCGGCATAGACCTTACCAGCAGGTGCCAGGTTCTCCATTATATCCCTCCTTCCTCCGAAAGCTCCAGCTGAGAATCCCCCGCCTATGACCTTGCCCATGGTGGTCAGGTCCGGTGTTACTCCGTAGAATTCCTGGGCACCTCCCCTGGACAGCCTGCATCCTGTTATGACCTCGTCGAATATCAGGAGCACGTCGTTCTCGCGGGTTATCCTCCTGACATCCTCGAGATACCCTTTCCTGGGCGGTACGACACCCACGTTACCCATCACGGGTTCCATTATCACACATGCTATGTCGTGATTGTGCTCCAGAAGGTCGCTCATCATCTCCGGGTCGTTGTATTCGACGGCGTAGGTGTTCTTGACCGCATCCACCGGCACACCCTTTGAACCCGGCACACCCTGTGCCGATCCCGAACCCGCCGCCACAAGCACCGCATCATGGGCACCGTGGAAACCGCCGTTCATCTTTACGACACCGTTCCTGCCGGTGAACCCCCTGGCGAGACGTATCGCGTGCATGGTCGACTCCGTCCCCGATACCGCGAGACGGACCATCTCGTACGCCGGTATGATATCGCAGAGCCTGTGTATCAGCTTCAGCTCCGGTTCCGAAGGGGCACCGTACAACGCGCCTTTGGCGATCTGCTCGGTGGCCGCTCTGACCACACTGTCACACGCATGTCCGGTTATCAACGGACCGTATGCCATGCACATGTCCACGTACTCGTTGCCGTCGACATCCGTGATCATGCAGCCCTTGCCCTCCCTGATGAAGAGCGGATTGGGACTGAAGGCACGGACTGGACTGGACACCCCGCCGGGGGTGAGCATCATCGATTCCTCGTACATGCTCTTCGACTTGGGATCAGCGCCTGTCATCCCTCAGCCTCCTGGCCGCATCCAATGCGAAATATGTGATTATTATGTCGGCACCTGCCCTCTTGATCGCCAACAGGGATTCCATCATCACCCTGTCCCCGTCGATCCAGCCGTTCTCCGCAGCTGCCTTTATCATGGCGTACTCCCCAGAGACCTGATACGCCGCCAACGGCAGGTCGTACCTGTCCGCCGCCTCGCGTATTATATCCAGGTATGGCCCGGCCGGTTTCACCATTATCATGTCGGCACCCTCGACCACATCGAGGTCTATCTCGCGCATGGCCTCCTTGCGGTTACCGCAAGGCATCTGGTAACCCGCCCTGTCCCCCTTACCGGGACATGAGCAGGCCACATCCCTGAAAGGCCCGTAATAGGCACTGAAGAACTTGGCGCTGTAGGCCATTATCGGCACATCCTCGAAGCCCGCATCATCCAATGCGGACCTTATCGCAGATATCTGCCCGTCCATCATACCGCTGGGCGCTATTATGTCTGCACCCGCCCTGGCCTGGGAGACCGCTATCTTGCCGTAGAGCTCGATGGTCGGATCGTTGTCGACGCATCCGTCACCATCCAGGACACCGCAATGTCCGTGATCCGTGTACTCACACATGCAAAGGTCCGCTATCACCAGCAGATCGGAGCACGCCTTCAGACCCCTTATGGCCTCCTGGACGACGCCCGATTCGGAATACGCATCGGAACCCTTCCAGTCCTTGGTCTTTGGCACCCCGAAGACCAGCACCGATCCGACACCTGCCGACTGTATCTCTTCAGCTATCTCTTCGTAGCCCGAAAGCGGGTACGTCTTCACACCCGGCATCGAGCCGGTGGTCTTGACCGAATCTATGTTGGCATCGAAGAATATTGGTAGCACCAACTCGGCCGGATCCAGTCTGGTCTCCGTTACGAGATCCCTGATCCTCTTGTTCTGTCTCAGTCTCCTCATACGTACTTGTGGATATTGCATCTCAATCATCCTCCAGACCGAATAGGGCCCTGGCTGTCTTGCAGACCTCCAGGTTACCCTCCCTCGACGCCTTCCTTAGATTTATGAAAAGCTCCGAGGTTATGTTGTTTACCAAAGCCCTGGAGAGATCCTCCAGGATCGAGTTTATATCGGGATTGGCAAGGGCACGGGATTTGGCCTGCGCCAACTCATCCTCCCTTATATCCGAGAACTTCATCCCCAGATCGCGTATCATCTCATTGGCGACCTTCTCCTTGCGGTCCCTGTCTATCTTGGAGAGTTCCTCTCCTATTATATGTTCGGCTTCTGAGATCTCCGCCGTCCTGCGTGCGACATTCTCCATTGCTATGGATTGAAGCGAGTCCATTGTCTCGACCTCTACACCAGTCACCTGCGAAACGTCATCGGCGATGTTCCTCGGTACCGAGACGTCTATGAGCAACAGCCTCCTGTCCTCACGACCCCTCATCGCATACTCCACATCAGCCTTCCTTATGACGACATGTGGCGCTGACGTGGCCACGAGAACCAGATCGCTATCCATGACAGCCTCGACCTTCCTGTCGAATGTTATGGCCACACCGTTGAGCTGTCCGGCCAGTTCCTTGGCGTGATCGAACGTACGGTTGGATACGAAGACCGCCCGAGGACCCTTGCCCACCAGGTTCTTGGCTATCACTGATGCCATGTCCCCGGCACCCAGCACAGTGACCGTCTTGCCGGTAAGGGATCCCAGTTTCTGTTCCGCCAGCTCAACGGCCGCAGAACCCACTGATACGGCCCCCTTGTTGAGTGCCGTCTCCGATCTGACCCTCTTTCCGACGATGAGAGCATGGTCGAACAGGTATGCCAGCATGACGTTGGCGTGACCCTCCTCCCTTGCCTTGAGGTAACTCTCCCTGATCTGATGCTGTATCTGATCCTCCCCGACTATCAGAGAATCCAGACCGCATACCACCCTGAACAAATGTCTTACGCTCTTGTCCCCTTCCAGGATGAACGACAGCTGCTCGTCCGGGGAATACGGTATGCTCCTGCGCACGACCTCCCTGAACGCCTTCTTGGTCATCTCCCTGTCCATCGTCGAGGTGTAGACCTCGAAACGGTTGCAGGTCCTGACCACCACGTACTCCTGTACGAATCCCATGCTGCCTATGCATTCATTTATATTGGTCTCCAGAGCAGGTATTATCTCATTCAACCCTGAAACGTTACCTGCCGAGACATGTGTGACATGCAGACTTACTATCATTCAAGACCGCCTTCCTTCCTAGCTATCGACATGGCACCATATGTATCGCCGGACCTCAGGGATGCCCAGACACCCTCGCACCTCAGGATCCTCGCCAGACATTCGGCACGATCCGACTGTGATGGGATCCTCTCCATGATCAAAGGCCTGAGTTCCACCAACAGGTCCATCATGAGGTCGTAACTGTCATCCAAGATCCCATCCAGCTTATCCACGACATACGGAGGGAACGCCGGTACACGTCCGCCTGTGGAGACGGTCACAGTGTAGTTCCTTTTACTGAGGACCGACGGTATGAGCACATCCCCTCCCCCGTGGGCGGAGTTTGTCAGGATACCGTGGCTCATCGCCACATCGCGTATCATACAGTTGAGATCCTTGTCGTTCGTCGCGGCTATGACCATGAACGCTCCCTGTATGTTCTCCGAAACCGTGCCGGGACCTATGTCGGCAATCACTGTCTCGTCGGCGATCTCACCGAGCTCCGGCAACACATCCTCTGCCACGATCCTTATCCTGAATCCCTGGAAATGCCTGCATTTCCTGAGGGCCACCTTACCGCCTCCGAAGACCACGATCATCCTTTCGCATGGAGAGATGAAAACCGGTGACATACCTGGAGAATCTTCATTCATCTCGCGATCGGCCCTCCCCTTCCCTTCTTCACTATGACTGTAGTGAAATAACCGTAGTCACGATCCAGATCTATTGGACCGACGTATTGGTCCTCCATACCCGCATTGTATATGACCGTGGCACACTCTATCGGAACATTCCTGCCCTTCATCATGTTGGCTATCTTCTCGATACTCTTTCCGGCCTTCATTATCACGATGTTGTCGAATCTGTCGAGGGCCTCCCCGACCAACGGATTGTCCCTTGCGGACGGCACTATGGCCAACCCCTCATTGCCAAGAGTCAACGGTATCCCGGCTATTGCGGCACCGCTGCAGAACGACGGTATACCGGGTATGATCTCCGTTTCGAAACCCTTGCTGCGGATGTACTGCTCGAGATACATGTATGTGCTGTATATCGACACATCACCCAGAGTCACTATGGCCACGTCCTTTCCCTGTTCCAGTTCCGCCGAGATAGCCTCCCCTGCGACCTGTCCGCATTTCCAGTAATCAGATGAATTCATGCTCATCTCGAACAGTACCTCTATGACCTTCTTGCCCTCGATGTCGACCATCGGCTTCACTATCTCGAACGCCGTGCTCTTCTCCCCTTCGGACTTGACAGGTACGGCCAGGACATCGCATTCCTCTATGATCCTCTTTGCCTTGATCGTCATGAGTTCCGGGTCTCCTGGACCCACCCCTATCCCATATAATTTGCCTGTCATGTCAGACCACTCCGTCCATGCGTCCCCTCGCCCTGTATCCACGAGGAGTGATCATCCTGCCGTTCGACACGTATGTCGAGGAATTCCCGATTATGACTATCGAGAACATATCCACGTCAGCATCCGCCAGTTCGCCCAAGGTCGTTATCTCCCTCTGCTCGCCATCCCTACCGGCATTCCTGACTATCCCCACGGGGGTATCGGCTGGTCTGTACTTCATAAGTATGTCGGCGGCATTCCTAAGATACTCCGTCCTCTTGTGACTCTTGGGGTTGTACAGAGCTATCACAAAATCCCCCTGTCCGGCACAATCCACCCTCTTCATAATCAGATCTATGGGCGTCATGAGATCGGACAGGCTTATTAGGGCAGTATCATGCATAAGCGGTGCTCCTAGCACAGCTGCAGCAGTGGATGCTGCCGTCATTCCGGGTACAACATCTATGTCTATGTCGGCGGCCATACTGTCGGCCACCTCGTAGATTATCCCGGCCATGCCGTATATCCCCGAATCACCGCTGCTGACCATCGCGACCTTCCTGCCCTTGGAAGCCTCCTCGACGGCGAGCTTACAACGGTCGACCTCCTTCATCATACCTGTGAAAACATACTCCTTGTCAGCCGGGAAGAACCCCTTTATCATGTCTATATATGCAGTGTAACCTATCACCACATCGGCTTCCCTGATGATCCTCTCCGCCCTGATGGTCATGTTCTCCAACGCACCTGGACCGAACCCCACGACGTACAACGAACCCTTTGACATTCACTCGGTCCTCCCTTTCCGGAATTCTGTGGTGAATGCCGGGTCGTATAACTTGGAAAGCTCATACTCATCACCCAGGAAATCCCCCACCAATGTCAGAGCAGTCTTCGTTATCCCGGCCTCCCTGACCTTCTCCGATATATCGGATATCTTCCCCAGGATTATCCTCTGATCCGGCCAGGTGGCCTTGTAAACCACAGCCACAGGAGTATCTGGGGAGTATCCTCCCGCCAACAGCTGTTTCGTCATATCGTCCATGAAACCTATTGAAAGGAATATTGCCATTGTCGCATGATGTCTCGCCAGATCGCTGAGCTTCTCACCGGAGGGCATGGGGGTACGACCCTCCATCCTCGTGAGTATGACCGTCTGACTTACATCAGGCAGTGTGAACTCCTTGTTGAGCACGGCCGCACATGCGAAGACAGAACTCACTCCGGGTACGACCTGATATACTATACCGAGTTCGTTCAGTCTGTCCATCTGCTCCCTGTGCGCACCGTAGACCGCCGGATCTCCAGTGTGTACACGGACGACCTTCTTACCCTCCGATTCGGCCTTACTCATCACATCTATGACCTCATCGAGGTTCATCGTAGCACTATTGTATATCTCGGCGGTCGGCTTTGCACCCGATAGAACCTCGGGATTTACCAATGAACCTGCATAAACTATGACATCTGCATCGTCTATGAGTTTCTTACCTTTCAACGTCAACAACTCCGGATCTCCCGGTCCCGCACCTATAAATGAAATCATATGATCGCCTCGCGGACTTTATGTCCGATTCTTCTATTACAAATGGTATCGTATAAGTCGTATATAATCTGGTATATACAGCCAATAATGAAATATGATGATATAATGCTACATTCAGCCCTAAAAAATCCATAACTGGCCCATTCACCGTTGTCTTCAAAGTATGAGAGACATCGAATCCCATCTCACAAACATGATATATAGATTGAATATGTAACATATTTCTGTAATTATGAATTATTCTACATCCAACGTGATACCCTTAGCCCAATCCTCTGCAGAGAGAGCGTGCTGATGCATGTATGACCCCAATGAGTTTCTGACGAAAAGCCCATCCTTACCATCGGATATGCCTTTGCCACGAAGGATCTCATAACCGAAATCCCGATTACCGCCGACCATCACATCCGAGTAATGGTACTCATGTCCCTTCACACTGCCACTGAAAAGCGGATTGCCTTTGGTAGCGTTCGCCAGAACGTACGTAGGGCCATGGCGTACATTCGTCATGACGGCCTCCGAATCGAAGATTCCGGCCATTCCGAACCTGTTCCCTTCCTTGTCGGTGAGGCCTTTGCACATGGTCATCAATCCGCCGCACTCGCCCAACACCACCTTCCCCTCCTCCGAAGCGTTCCTCAGCCCCGCCGTGAAATCTGTGTTGCGGGATATGCTATCGGCATAGAGCTCAGGATAACCTCCGCCTAGGTAGTAAACATCAGCATCCGGCAGTGGGTCCCCCCTGACGGGCGAGAACGTCTCGACACTCATACCGGAGGCTTCCAGGCATTCGATATTCTCCCTGTAATAGAAACAGTAAGCATCATCCATGGGGATCGCGGCCTTGAGACCGGTTTCCCTGGAAACATATGGTGAGGTCGTAAGAAGATCGCTTTCCGAATGCTCCGCTATATCCATCAGCACATCAAGGTCCAATGATGATGTGAGAGCCTCCAACGGAGTTATCTCCCCTTTGGAGAATGATGACAGCGTCCTGAGTCCCAGATACCTCTGCTCGAGTGTGTTCGTGTCGTCCTTAGGTATCATCCCGACGACCTTCACATCCGTGTACCTCTCCATCGCGATTTCCAGCTTGTCCGTGTGTTGCTTACCTGAGACCTTGTTCAGTATCACACCGGCTATCTTGACATCGGGATCGAATGATGCAAAACCATTGACTATTGCAGCCGCGCTCCTAGTCAACGAACGTGCATCCAGAACCAGGATCACCGGAAAACCCAGGAGTTTCGCCAGATATGCTGTGGAGCCCAGATCCCCATCCCCGCTGAAACCCTCGTAGAGTCCCCTCACGCCTTCCACGACACAGATGTCCGCATCCTTGGAGGCATATCCGACCAGGTTCCTTATGACATCGTCGGACATCATGAAGGAATCCAGGTTCCTGGACGGCCGGCCCGTAGCCGCCGTATGGTACATGGTATCTATGAAATCCGGTCCGGCCTTGAATGCCTGGACCTTGAGATCCTTGGACAGCCTTGACAAGAGACCGGTTGTCACAGAGGTTTTGCCCACCCCGCTGCCGGCACCCGCGATTATGACCCCTTTCATTGATCTTCCCTCAACAACTCACGCAGTGTCTCCGCGGTCTCCAGAGGCACTATGTGCCTGGTACCCATCACCATCGAGTGACTGGATATCTCGCCGACCGCATTCATTCCCTGAGAAAGATAATTAGCCAGCTGGCGGGGCTGATCGGTTATGAGGATATCATCCTTGGACAGACCGGGGTATGCATGGCATATCCCGAGTATGACCGTCAGATCGGGCTCGAACCCGTCCACCTCCGCCCTTATCTCCGCACCCAGGATAGCGTACTCGTCCAATCCGCCTATAACCTTGTCTATACGGACACCGGCTTCCTCAAGATCCGCAGATATGTCGTTGCAGTACCTTCTGATCCTCGGAAGCCCGAGATTGCAATCCATGTTAGCCACATATAGGGTACTCCCCCCGAGTTGCTTCTTGGCCTCCTCGACAGCTGGGAATATATCCGCGAAACGATATGCCAATTCCTTCTTTGCGATCATCACCACGGCAACCCTACCCCCTCCGCGGAGGACGTCAATGATCCTCTTACAAACCCTCAGCTTGGTCGGACCCCTCTCAGGAGAGAGATACCCCCTGCTTGCCATTCCGACCTGCCTCTCGAGCCTGGTCGCGGACTTCATCAGAGAGATCTGCCTTTCAGTCTCCTCCGCGGTTATGATGCCCGCATCCCTCCCGGCCTGGAGTGCACGTATGGCCCCCCTCGTGTTGTCACCCATGCATCCGTGACAATCCACCGGAAAAACATTGCAACCTATATCGGCCTTGACTATGGCAGCCGACATATCCTCTCCTATGATCATACTGGCACATGTCCCTACCACCGCGACGGTCTTGGGATCAAACGTCTCCTTGACCAGTTTCAACGTCTCAATAAGGGATTCAGCACCTCCGAATATCAGGTCCCTGTCCCTCATACCTGATGTGACAACCCTAACATCGGCCTCCTCCAGCATCCTGGATGCCATGAAACCGCATCCGGCCGGACCATGTATGACCACCACATCCACATCCATGTCCCTCAATGTGTACATGGCCGCCACTATGGGATTTGGACGCGGGTGGATTATGCGGTCGTTCATTGGAAACCCTCTTTTATGAACTCTATGACTGTGTCCTTGCCTTCCGGAACATCCGGTCTGGTACCGTCCCCTTCCGTGAATATCGCCTGCACACCATGACAGTCCGCCACTTCCTGAATACCCTCACGCCTCATCTTGTCGCAGACCTTCTTGCTTACCGGATCCACGATCATGACCGCATTGCCCAAGGTACCCATTCTATCCAAAACACTCAGCGTCCAGTCCACGGATACGGGCGATATGCCGGGATTCCTTTCGATTATGTGCCTAACACCGTTCTCCTCACGGATCTCGCCACGTCCGGGGACACCCCTGAAATCCGTCAGCGCCTTCAGGACCGATTCCCTGCGGACACCCACACAACGGCAGATCTCCAACGCCATCTCCATCGCGTCGATATAATTCAACGACAGGTAGTCACCAGAGAGTTCGATGTCCGAACAGCCCATGTAATGGACCCTCACCTTCAGAGACTCGCCGAATGACGGGTCACCGAGTACCTCGATACGTCCCCCGTAACCTATGCACTTTCCGACACCGTAAGCCTGCCACCTCGGAATCTCGGACTCCTTGACCACGTTTATCCCATCAGTCAGGACAGCACGTTTGGCCTCTGATGCGACCCTTGTGTTCGCTGCTATGCCGTAATCGTCTATCAGATTGGTTATCCCAGCTATGGACGCCTTCCCGGAACCTCCCAGGGACACCTCGCAGACCATAGTATCGTAATCACCTTCCGGAAGGGTCAGCAACGAGGTCGGCGCGATACTGCGCTTGTCCGTTATCCTCAACCCTCCGTCCTCCCATGGCCCCTGACCTCTGGATGTATGCAGGAACACCTTCCTTCCATCCGCTGCCAGCATTGCAGCCAGAAGAAAGCATGTGCTCGTCTTACCCTTCTCACCTGTGACCTCTATCCTGAACCTGTCGTCGTCGATTAAGTCGTTCACAGCATCTGAGAAGTAGATCCTCGACTCGTACGTACATGCATCAAGGAACCTGTCCGGACAATGACACGGCATCACCACAAGATCGAAATGCTCACACGGAACCTCATCCAGGACCCTTGCACCGGTACCTTTTATCTCATTCAGTACTTCCGGAGCCGTCTTGCGGTAGACGTCCACGCATGTAACCTCGTTCCCCCTTGCAATGTACCTTTCCGAAAGTATCTCTCCACCGTGTATGGCATCCAGTATCAATATCCTCATCACATCACCCGAAATACTTCGATATCTTCTTATCCAAGACCTTGCAGAGACGTTTGTCCCCACCTACAGGTGTGGCGTACTTTATCGTAACGTTCCTACCCTCGTATTCCGTGTCGACGCAATCATGTCTTCTGGGTATCCCGAGACTCTCAGGGATATCATTGCAGAGATGAGCCCCGCATGCCACAAACAACGGCAATGCGATTATCTCCTCCATACCGTCACCCTTCATCCTCTCAACCGTCTCCGATATCCTGGGCTCGTTGAACTCGTTGTAACCTACGTACACGTTGTCATATCCACGCTCCCTGAGACGGGCCGCATTGAGCTCCATTATCTCGGAATTATAACCTAGACGGGAACCGTGTCCCATCACCATTATGCCCCTACGGCCCTTACCTGAGGACAACTCATCGATCTTCTCGCAGAGGATGTCCGTAAGATTCGGATCCTCTCCGAAGGGTGTCTCGAAATGCATCATCATCTTGTGTCCCGCGATCTCAACGATGCCCTCCGACTTACCATCTTTCAGACCCAGCTTCGGAGGAATGTCCCTGGTCATATGCAGTCCTGATGCTATGAAGAATGGCAGGGCCACCACCTCATCGACCCCGTCCTCGGCCATCTCCAGCATCGAATCCTCTATGGATGGCAGGGAGGTCTCGTTGAAACCTATGTATATGTTGTCATGACCCATCCCTCTTAGAATATCGGCTTGAGCCTCCATCGTCATCTTGTTGAACATAAATCTGGAACCGTGTCCCACTATCAAAACAGCCTTAGTCATCACAACACCCTATATTTTTGTTCTTTCCGAGTTTCATACCGCCGGAAACGTCTTCCGAACGTAGCAGGATCTCCGAGGCAAGCACCCTGTAAGCCTCAGCCTGAGAAGAATCGGGTTCGCCTGCCACAACCGTCATACCCTTATATTCACACCTCTGCACAGAATCATCACGAGGTATGCGTGCTATGACGTCCGTACCTATCTTCGAGGCCAGATCAGAAACCGCATCGTCCTCTGAAGGAACGTTGCGGGAGTTCTGTATCATTCCGCCAAGTCTCGCGTAACCGCTCTCAGAGAACCCGGAAACAGCCTCCGCTATGTTCTTGGCAGCATACAGAGACATCCTCTCCCCAGATGTCACTATGAAAACATCCTTGGCGTAGCCGTTCCTTATCGGCATGGCGAATCCGCCACAGACCACATCACCCAAGACATCATAGATTATGACGTCCGGTTTGTAAACGTCCATCGCATCCAGTTCCTCGAGTTTTTCAAATGCCGCTATTATCCCTCTTCCGGCACAGCCCATCCCGGGTTTGGGACCTCCGCATTCCACACATAGGACCCCTCCGGTCCCTTCATGGACTATATCTTCGAGATCGGGCTCGATATTATTCCTTATGACATCGAGAACCGTCATACTCTCTTCACCGCCGGTCAGCATCGCCGTTGAATCAGCCTTCGGATCACATCCGATCTGCATGACCTCGAGTCCTCTGTCCGCCAAAGCCTGAGAAATATTGGAGGATGTCGTTGATTTTCCGATTCCCCCTTTTCCATAAACCGCTATCCTACGCACGGTGTTGAAACAGCCTTATCGTTTATTATTCTTATCCATAATCGTGTTACCAATGTGTTTTTGTTATCCGCTATGTGTGTAAAGAATGAAGAACAATCTTTAGAAGATCCCCTCAAGGATTCTTCTCCGAATCATCCAAATCCTTGCGCATCTCGTTTAGGACATCCTCCATGTAGACCTCTCTGCCCTCATCCTTGAAGCATTCGTAGTCTTTCAGAAGTAAGGAGTACATCTCATCCTTGGTCATCGCCCTGTCTTCAGATCCTCCTTTGCGAGCTATCGCGATGTAGTAATCCCCATCATCCCTCTCGAATGTCATGCACAAGCCGGTATCTTTGATCAGAGCTCTCGTCTCCGACATCTCCGGAAGGGAGTTGACAGCAACCCCGACACCCTGATGCCTGTGCCTCTCATCTATGTGCTCCTTGGAATCCGGATGCAGCAACGCCAGCGTTCCCCCGTCCTTCAGAGCCTCGGACATCACACGCAATGCCTCGACCTTGTCATGCAGATGTGGATAGCATGCACAGCAGACGACCATGTCATAGGCACCTTTCTCATCCAGATCATATACATCCATGACCTCGAAAGAGACCCCTGGGTGTTCTGCCGAAGGGAACCTATCCCTTGCAACAGATATCATCCTCTCCGAGATGTCTATGGCCTTCACACACCCAGCACCGGACCTCTCATACAAAGGTATGAGGACACCTGTACCGGTCCCAACATCGAGGATCCTTTCCCCACCCTTGATCCCGAGCAGACCCACCATGTAATCCATCTTGTCCATGTCATGTGCCGAACGGTCATCCCAATGATCCGCCATATCACTGTACTCATCCACTCCCTTGCAATGATGCATAAGATCAACTTCCATGCGAAATAAACGCAACACACCCCGGATGCATCTAACCGATAAATCCCTTATTCCGTTCACATACACAATACGATGTATTATCTATCTAATCAAACATCAAACGCCTATGCCAAAGATTGCGATAATAGGTGGAACGGGGATATACAACCCAGATTCGTTCGAACTCATAAGGGAGGAGTTCCCGGAGACCCCTTACGGGAAACCTTCGGACCCCATAATGATAGGACGTATAAACGGGGTCGAGGTCGCATTCCTGTTCCGTCACGGTAAAGAACACCAGTATCCTCCGACATCCGTTCCCTACAGGGCAAACATGTGGGCACTGAAGAACCTGGGATGCGAGTATGTCATCTCAGCATGCGCAGTAGGATCACTCACAGAATCATACAAACCCGGAGACCTTGTCATAGCCGACCAGTTCACTGACTTCACAAAATGCAGGACCTACACGTACTTCAACGACAGAACCGTCCACATCTCCATTGCCGATCCGTTCTGTCCGTACCTTAATGACATCTTCGTGAGAACGGCCAAAGAGATGAACATACCCTTCCATCGCGGAGGCAACTACGTTTGCATAGAAGGTCCCAGATTCTCCACCAGAGCAGAGAGCAGGATGTTCAGACTCATAGGCGGGGACATAATAGGTATGACCGTCGTACCCGAATGCCAGCTCGCCAGGGAGCTCGGAATGTGCTACTGCAGTCTCGCCACAGTCACCGATTACGACTGCTGGTTCGAGGAGGATGTGACGATAGACATGGTTGTGAAGACCATGAACGAATGCCTCTGCAAGGTACTTCGCCTTCTGGAACTGGGACTTCCTCTCATAGGTGAGAGCGACTGTCACTGCATCGAAGCCGCCAAGGGATGCGGTGCATTGTGAGCACTCAGGGACGGATCTGGTGATCCCTCCCTGAAACTATTAATCCTTATGACCCATATGTGACCACGTATGAGAATCATCTTCAAAGGTACCGTCCAAGGAGTCGGATTCAGACCCGCCGTGTACCGCACGGCGGTCTCCTTAGGATTGCGCGGTGCCGTATGGAACAACGGATCCGACGTCGTCGTAGACGTCGATGACGGGGAATCATTTCTAAGATGTTTCGATAGCAACAGACCTCCCCTAGCATGCATAGAATCCGTAGAGAAGATAGAATATGACTTGGACGAAAGGTATATCGGCTTCAAAATACTGAATTCCGCATCGGTCTCCAACGGTCTCTCCATACCCACAGATACCGCTATATGCCCTAAATGCCTCAAGGAGATCAAAGGCGCCGGTAGACGTAGCGGATATGCCTTCACATCTTGTACAGACTGCGGCCCCCGTTTCACGTTGTTGTCAGGTCTCCCGTACGACAGGGAGAAGACGATAATGAGGAACTTCCCGATGTGTCCCAACTGCAGACAGGAGTTCTCCGACCCCAATGACAGAAGACTGCATCATCAGACCATATGTTGCCCTGTGTGCGGTCCCCGTTACTTCCTCGTCGATAAATACGGCAGTCCTCTGAAAGGGGACCCCATCAGGAAATTCGCCAGCAACCTGGATCTCGGAATGATAGGAATCGCGAAGAGTTGGGGCGGGATGCACATATGCTGCATACCAGACAACGTGAAGGAAATCAGGGAATGGTACGGCAGGAAATACAAACCGTTTGCGATAATGGTGCGCGACCTGGATGCCCTGAAGAAATACGCCGTTCCCACCGACGAGGAGAAGAGGGAGTTGCAATCACCCCATCGTCCGATAGTCCTCGTGAAGAAAAGATGCACCAAACTCACAGAGAACATAAGCCCCGGACTGGATAATATAGGGGTTTTCCTGCCTTACACCGGTATGCACTACCTTCTGTTCGAGAACCTCAAAGCCAACGCTTTGATCATGACATCCGCTAACGCCCCGGGCGAACCGATGATGACGGATGATAAGGATGCCCTGCGTCTGGGTGCAGACATGTGCCTGCTACACGACCAGACCATACTGAACCGCGCAGACGACAGCGTACTGCGCATGTACGGTGATAAAAAGTTTTTCATAAGGAAATCCAGAGGAAGCATCCCGTCATTCCTGGATACAGGCATGGACGGATCAGTAGTGGCTGTAGGCGCCCAAGAGAATCTCGCCGGGGCAGTGGCCTGCAATGGCAGGATATACCCCACCCAATACATAGGTAATGGGGAGAACATAGGTGTTATAGAATACCTTGAATCAGCCATAGGATTCAACATGACCCTCACCGGCTGCGAACCTCAGGCTGTGGCCATGGATCTGCACCCAGGCTACGCCAACCGTGCATTAGCAAAGAAACTGGCATCCGAATACGATGCAAAACTGATCGAAGTGCAACATCACTGGGCCCACGCAGCATCACTGATGGCTGAGAAAGGGCTGGAACGCGGCGTGTTCCTCACCTTGGACGGCACGGGTTACGGCGATGACAGGCAGGCATGGGGAGGAGAGGTCTTGTCCGCGGATCTGACAAGCTACAAAAGAATCAGTCATCTGGAGTACATACCCCTCCTGGGATCCGACAAAGCCCTGTACGACCTCCGCAGACTCAGATTCGCCGTGGACGAAATGAATGGAGTAGAGAATCACTCATTCAAAGAATCCGAGGCTGCTGTACTGCATAAGATGATGGACAAGAGCATAATGACCTCTTCGATGGGGAGATTGCTGGACACCTTGGCCTACTCCCTGAACATATGCAAAAACAGGACATACGACGGGGAACCGGCCATGAGGATGGAGAAGTTCCTGGCGAACGGAAGCCTCATCGACGGATTCGAAACCTATACGGAAAAAGGAATCGTCAAGACCGCACATCTGTTCCCCAGGATCAAGAAGGAACAGAGGCCTGCGGATGTGGCATATTCAATTATACATAACGTGATGCAGGAAATGGTCGACAGTGCCGTGGAATGTTCCGATCGGGAAGGCGTGGAGGACATAGGCCTCACGGGAGGAGTTTCGTACGACGAGCCGATATGCAGGATGTTCGAGAACATGGTCCTGGAAAACGGACATGTGCCTGTGATCCACAGCTCGGTTCCCAACGGGGACGGAGGCATATCAACTGGCCAGGCCGCTATCGCCATGAAGATGATACAATGAAGAACACACTGTTCGTACTTCTCGATGGGATGGAAGATGATCCGAATCCCGAACTGGGAGGAAGGAAACCGTACGAAGTGGCAGAGATGCCGTTCATGTACTCGAAGGCCGATATAAAACTCACAACGACAGGCAGAGGATACACACAACTTTTCCTCAACGAATTCTTCACAGGCCATCCGCCCGAGACAGCCAGGGCGGCCCTCGAGGCACAGGGATTGGGCCTGAACATGGACGATAGCCGCATGGCGTTACGTCTAAGCCCTGCTAGGATAGAGGGCGACACTGTAAAATGGTCCTACGAGGGCGACAAGTACGAGAATGAACTGGTAACTCACATATCCAAACACATGGATATGCTCGATGGCTGTAGACCCCAAATTAAGTTCTTCACCAACGGCAGGGCGGTCCTTACAATGGATTGCGAACATGATCTTCCGGAACTGCAATCCCCGCCGAAGGATTCACCTTACATGGAGATCCCCGGGCCTCTCGGCGAACTGATACTGGAAGTACAGGATGAGATAGGGATAACGGACTATCCATGGGGATGCGGAAGACTCGGAAGACAATACCCCCCTTACGTCAAACACATGACCGCCGTATCCAGCAGTCCCACCGCATTGGGGGTGGCTGCATCCTTAGGGTACGAGATACACATGCACAGGGAGATCGAACCCAGGATGCCGGTGGCCAGGGATGCATTGGAAAGAGGCAACGTCTTCCTTCATTTCGATGAAGTAGATGAATACAGCCACGAGAAGAACCCGATAAAGAAGATCAAAGTCCTGGAGAAGATAGACTCACTCATGGAGAAGTACTTCTCCGATGCGGATAGGATCGTGTACTTCGTCGATCACGGTACATCATGCGTCTCTGGCGAACACATATTAATGAACGTCCCGTTATGGACGAATATAAGATCGCCCCTGAGAAGCGATGAGATCTCCGTCCTGAAGGACGTGATACCCGCATTGATGAGGGACTGAAACGGTGAACCGATGACACAATTCGAACTGCCCCCATCATTGAGCATACAAGGTAACGAGAAGATAGCCAAGGACATACTCTCCCGTATCTGGGGGAAGAGAGGCGTATTCACATGCACCGTGGCCAACACTCTGACGTCTACAATACCCGGCATATCCGATGCCGGTGACACGCCTGAGCTGACGATGTTCACACCGGCAGCCGATGCTGAATTGCTTGTACTCGGGAAGACCGTTTGTATGAAGGGCATACCCATCAACCCCGGAGGCATACCGACCCCTGCCACCCTAACACAGGCGGCACTGGAACTCTCGAAGATGCCTTATGTGATAGTGAACGGCGGTTGCAAGGTCGTACCTAACGTACCGTTCATTGAGATGGGCGGGGAATGCGGAGAGAAGATCACCACAGGGAAATCCGTCAAACACGTGAACGAGGTGTACAACATGGGTGTCACCCTCGGTGAGACTTTGGCCAAGAGCCATGACTATCTTATTATAAGCGAGAGCTGCGCCGGAGGTACAACCACGGCATTGGCCGTAATGATGGCTATGGGGGTTATAAAAGAGAACCTGGTCAGCAGCAGTTCTCCAAGGAATCCGAGGGAACTCAAAACCCAAACTGTGCTGGCAGGTCTAAAAGCCGCAAATATAGACATCGGAGATCTGAAACACGACCCTTTGAAAGCGATAGAATGCGTCGGAGACCCGATGATGCCTGCGAACGTCGGAATGCTGATTGGAGCCGCCAAACACGTACCTGTCATAGTCGGCGGAGGCACTCAGATGACCGCGGTTATAGCTGCAGCGTTGGAAATGGACAAATCCATAGTCGGAAATGTCTTCCAGGGTACCACCAGATGGCTCATGAACGACCCCAATTCATCCAACGCACGTATAATGAGCTCCATATCCGAAGACATACCGATAGTGTATGTCAACATGGACTACTCGTCAAGTCCCTACGAAGGCCTCCAGGCTTACGAATGGGGATACATCAAAGAAGGCGTCGGTTGCGGAGGAGCATCGGTATCCGCTATAATACAGAGCAGAGGAGAACTCACCTGCGACAATATACTGGACAAGGTCCATGAGATATACAGGAAGATAATGAATATCGATTAATCACGACGGAGCTTCGTGACCTCGTACGAGATTACGGTCCTTCTGATAACCCTGAAATCATGTACGGAATCGCGTGTCAATCTGACACCTCTCACAACGGCCACCATATCTGCCGGTGCGTTCAGAGTCGAAACCGTGTTGTTGTTGCGCCCAGACATCACAGGCATGGTGTCCATCTGCTCCTTTGCCAGTTCCGCACCGAGAACCTTGCCCTCATGGAAGAAAACTATCCCCGTGGGTATGCCGTTCAGACATGTGATCCCTATGACCCTGGTCTCGAACTCGGGTATTTCCTCCGAAACTGTATTAGGTTGCATCAAACCTTAATCCGTATCATGGTATAATAGTTCAACCCCTCTCTACAGAAACAAAAAATCAGAAATACAGACAAGTTATGGATGCAGGACAATGGATTATGATGTCATCATAGTAGGTTCAGGTCCGGCCGGGACAGTAGCGACACACACATTGTGCAAAAGCGGTATGAGTGTCGCGGTCATAGAGCGCCTCGGGAACGACCACTTCGACATATACCACAAGATATGCGGCGGAGCAGTTAACAGAACCATCCTGAAGGATATCAGTTTGGAAAATGAAGATATCAGGAATCGCGTAAACAGCATATCCATACAATTCCCGGACGGGAAACTTATGAGGATGAGGTGCAAAGGATACATTCTGGACAGACCTGCATTCCTCAAACGTGTAAGGGAAGAATGCAGAACCTCAGGTGTTTCCATGATACACGGATCAGTCAAGGATGTGATCTGTAATGACATGTGTTCCGTCAGAATGGCATCGGGAGAGACCATCACGTGCAGGTACCTTATAGGCGCGGACGGAGCCTTCTCGATAGTACGTAAAAAGATCTTCGGTACTGAACCAAAAGATCGCATACCCGCCACCACATACATGCTTGAAGATGAAAAACCGAACGGACTGGAGTTCGAGTGCGTATCAGACCTCTGCGGAGGATACCGCTGGAGATTCCCATGCGGAGAACATACATGCATGGGTTCACTGGCCCCCATCGAGAACATACCCTGTTCATCCAGTGGTGTGAGGTTCATACCAACAGGCGGATTGGATCATATAGTAAAAGGCAACGTGATGCTCATAGGTGATGCAGCCGCAATGGCCGGACCCACCTCATACGGAGGATTGAGAACGGCCATGATATCGGGAAAGAAGGCAGCGGAAGCAATAATGAGAGGAAATCCCGAACACCTCGAAACATGGTGGAAAGGCAGCGTATACGCCGATGAGAGATTCATGAAACTCCATGAGTACATGGCAGGACTGGATAAGAAAGGATTCGATAGATTATCCGGACCCCTGAGACACAAGAGCCTGCTTATGAACGGTATCGCGGGCATGATGAAAAACCCCAGACTCTGCTGGGTATACCTGGGGTGCCTGATGACCTTCAGGCACGGATGGTGACCTCACTCTATCTCGATGGTCACATTCCTCTTCAGACCGAGATCCCCTGCAACTTCCACAGCCTTGACCATAGCGCAGGGAACGGGACAGGCAGCATGAGGCAGTCTGTCACTGGCCCATTTGTATATCGACGTCTCATTCATAGCGGCTTCCACCTCGGTCCAAGGAGACACTGGCTCGACGATCCATGACATCTTCAGAACGTTTGGACAATCACTCTGGATATCCAGTTCTATCATACCCATGTCGTTCTCCTTAGCGTGTATTGTAGTTATCATCTTGCATACGCCTGCATCGACCCTGACTGTGCACTCCTTCGCCATACACTAGAACTCCTATGTATTCAGATATCATATATCTGTATAAAACAAACAGCTACAAAGGAAAATAAAACTCGATGATTTCCACAGTCAATACTTAGATCACATCGATCAGAATCTAAAGAAAATGGCCTGTATCTCTATCAATAGTTGGAAAGATCAGAAACGTATTGTCGAAACCTCTTCCAATACTCCTGAACTCAAAAGCTCTTTCACCTTATCATCGATATTCCTTATCACTTCGGCATATTCCTCGGCTGACAAACCGCTGGGATCAGCTATGTTCCAGGCGATCCTCTTCTTGCAGGGTAAGTATGGACAGGATATCCCGCAACCCATTGTGACAACTACATCTATGGGTGGAAGTTGCGAGAGGTCCTTTGGTAATTGTGCAGACATGTCGATTCCATACATCTCTTTCAGATGATACACTGCACCCGCATCCACGCTATCAGACAGGACAGACCCTGCAGAATAACACTTAAAACTTCCATCGGACAGGGAATTGCCTATAGCCTCTGCAATCTGACTCCTACAGGAATTATGGGTGCAGATGAACGCCAACCTTATACACATGACTTCTCCCATTATTCCGAAACAACGTTGCTTGTATATTTTACGTCTCAACACCATTGAGATTATGTTCACGAATCACAACAATGGGCATCATCCTTTACCACAGCAGACATTATGAGTGCGATTAAACAGAGAATGGTCGATACGATCAATGTGAATACGAATCCATGAAGGAATGTATCAGGAGGAAGGTTCGAAAAATCTGTGCTTCCGGAATTCGTATATGTGACGAACATCATAGCATACAACGCTGTTCCCACAGCACATCCAACATAAACAGCTTCACTCATCAATGACGAACCCATCTCACGACTTTCATTTACGGTTTTATCTACTATGCGACTGGCCATCGCACCTCCACATGTTGACCATGTGAGTCCCATAAGAACGAACGCAATTATCAGAGGTATAATTTCTTTGAACGGAGAGAATATTGCCCATATCAGACATGCAATCAACAGCATTGAACAGGAGATAATGCTGAATATTCTCCTTCCCACGATATCAGATCTTCTCGAGAACGGAATTACAAAGATCAATGTCACTATCGAAGGTATGAGGAGGAAGACTCCGCTTAACGATGGCGACATTCCCATGTTGATCTCTAAATAGAACGGGATCAGGTAGAGTATGCCCATATAGGCCATATTTATTATCAAAAATGCCAAGAATACAAAATCGAACTCTCTATTTTTGAATATACGAACATTGAGTATAGGTGCGGTCTTCTTAAGTTCCAAAACAATGAAGACCATTAACATAATAACAAACATGAATGCAGCAAAAACCGACATATAGAACTCATTTTCATAATTGAATCTCTGAAGTGCGTATATTCCGAAAAACATCATTGAGAGAAAAGCAATCGCTCCTCCCAGATCCAGGTGTTTTTTATCCCCGGGGGAATCCCTAGGTATCGCCACCAGCATTATCGGAACTATCGCTATGGACAACGGTATGTTTATCAAGAATGTCCAATGCCATGAAAGGATATCGATGATGAAACCCCCTATGGCAGGACCTATGGTGTATCCGACCGATGAACCCAGCGTTATGATCCCGAATCCGAGTCCCAGTCTATTTGATGGAAGGTATTTTACACATATTATCGGTGCTGACGCGCCCATCATGGCTGCACCTGTCCCTTGTATCATCCTTGCAATGAATATCATCGGCAGATTGTAGGATAAACCACAAAAAAGAGACCCTACGGTAAACATGGCCAGCCCAATCAAGAGAACCTTACGAATAGCACCGTTGCTGGCTATTCTACCAAAAAGGAGAACCGTTCCCGCGATCATCATGAAATATATCACTGTCACCCAGGATATCGTTCCTGTGTCAGTACCCATATCCGATGCCAATGTAGGAAGGGCGATGTTCACTATACTCCCATCCATACCATCAACAAGAGCCACAATAGCAATTACGAACAGAATGAGAGTATGTTTTCCATCCATTTGAACGGTTTCGCATCATCAATTCGATATAATAGGTTATGGACATTTTCAAACATATGAACAAATTCTCATAACAAACCGACAGATGGAAAATCATAAAGAACTGAAAACGTTTTAAATCGTTTCAAAAAACTAATCTGCGATACACATTCATTATGAATCCGCTTTTCCGTTATTCATAACTTTATCAATCATATAGCGAATGAATATATTCAGGCGCGATCCCGATACCTACCTTTTTTCCAACCCTGTCGGCGGTACATTGGCAACCAACACGTTGCGCAATTGCAAGGATAAGGTTGAGCGGGATTTGGATATAAAGTTCGATTTTAGAACTTGTCGGAGAACCTACGCACAATTCGCAATTGACGACGGTTTCCCGATTGAAAGCGTGTCCGTTATCCTAGGACATTCAACGACCAGAACGACTGAACACAACTACGGGCGCGTGCGTCCAGAACGTGTCATTTCTGCGGTGGTCGGGGGGTGGTACTTTGACGAATAAATCTAAATATAAGGTTCATCAAAAACCAAAAATTGAGTGCAAGGGATGGGATTTGAACCCACGGACCACTAAGGACAAGGCCCTCAACCTTGCGTCGTTGGCCATGCTTGACTACCCTTGCAGTAATCTCCCCGATATGTAAAGACTTAATAAGCTTTGCCATTGAATCGCCCTTATCCCAACAATCATCGGTAGAAAACTAACACCCAGACATCCCGCAATGAGACAAAAGATCCTTCAAATCTTCATAACCATAATGACAGCTATGAAGCCTTTTGAAATGTGTTCGATTACCTAAGAGACCGAACATCATCAAAAACACCACAAAGATTAATACTGGTGATACTTGTGCGAATATGTCTAGAGTGAGAGGGCAGCCGACGGTAGGACTTTGATCCAGCTGAGGAACTTCCCCTCTCCACAGGGCAAGATGAATTGGGAAATCCAATAGGGCGAGAGCCTTGGCAAGGGCCCAGAAACGACACAGCCCCGGTAAGAAGCATGATCCGTCAGTCGGTGACGTTCCCGGGAATTTGGTGAAACGGCGACACCTCATCGGAGCAAACTCATACAGCCGGAGTGATCGGCCCGTGACCGGCGGGTAGAGCGCATAGTCGAATGCTGCCTGAAACAGAAAGGGGGGTACTACTCACACTAGATACTTATTTTATTTTAGGTAGTCCGAATTGTACATGTTACATTTTTTAGGATTAACTAAATATAAATACTAATTAGGATATCCTAAAACTATGGAATGCAAAAGATGCGCATCATGCGGTTCCTGCCGTAGATGCAACACAGTGATAGAAAATGACATAGTAACATCGCAATCCAGCAACGGAGGTATACCTCTAGTAATGGCATCTGATGGAGAATCCGGGATAATTGTCAGGATAACTGGTAATCAAGACACCAAAAGATACATGTCCGATCTAGGATTCACAACCGGGTCTAAGGTATCCATTGTAAAGAAGGTATCCAAGGACCTCATAGTCGAAGTGAAAGGCTCACGCATAGCTATGGACTCCACAGTAGCCTCCAGACTCTATTTCTTACCGATGTGATCTGAATGAAAACAATTAATGATCTTAAACCCGGAGATGAGACGAGAGTCATCAGGATACACGGTTCCGGACCTCTTAGGAAACGTGTCCTCGATATGGGATTGACCAAAGGTGCCACGATCATGGCGATAAAGAAAGCTCCCCTCGGAGACCCTGTAGAGATCAGAGTAAGAGACTATGATCTGAGTCTCAGGAACTCGGAAGCTAAGATTGTAGAAGTGGAATAACACTTCATTGAAGGTGAAAATATGAACGAACAGCGTAAGCTATGGATAAAAGGCGGGATAATTTGACGGATATAGCATTGGTAGGTAACCCCAACAGCGGTAAGACCACCATATTCAACAGATTCACAGGAAGCTCCCAACGTGTAGGTAACTGGCCGGGAGTTACTGTAGAGAAAAAAACTGGAAGACTGAGAGGAAGAGAGGGAGTCAACATAATTGACCTTCCAGGAATCTATTCATTATCCCCCTACTCCCCGGAAGAGGTCGTGGCCAGAGACTATCTTACCAACGAGACTCCCGATGTCATAATCAACATCGTCGACGCGTCAAATATGGAGAGGAACCTGTATCTGACGACACAGATCATGGAAATGGACATACCAATGGTAATCGCCCTGAATATGATGGACATCGCAGAGAACCGCGGAATCGTCGTAGATGTTAAGAAACTCTCCGAAAAACTCGGATGCAAGGTCATACCTGCATGTGCACTAAAGAACGATGGACTCGATAGAGTCGCAGATGCAGCTATAGAATCCATCGGAAACCCTCCGGGACATTTGACATTCTCTGAAGATGCGGAAGACTGCATAGATAAGATCACTAACCTCATCAACAAGAAAGAGAAGGTGTCATCCAGATGGTACGCCGTGAAACTCTTGGAAAGGGATGAACTGGCTGGATTGAAGTACAGAGGCATCCTGAAGGAGATAGAACCTATCTTAGTGTCATTAGAAAAATCTAAAGATGACAGCAGCGACGGGATAATGGCTGAAGAGAGATACAACGCAATAGGTATGATTGTATCCGATACCAAAAAAGAGACAAAAACAGAGAAGGAGACAATATCCGATAAAGTGGATAAGATCGTCACGAACAGAGTGCTCGGACTACCTATATTCATCGGCATTATGTTCATGACATACTACATATCCATGAGCACGATAGGCGGATACCTCACAGACTGGGTCAACGATACATTCTTTGGAGAATGGATGATTCCAGGAGTACAATCATGGCTTGAGAGCATGAGTGTAGATCCCACAATCATAAGCCTCATAGTAGACGGTATCATAAGCGGTGTCGGAGCTGTTCTTGGATTCCTACCGCAGATTCTGGTACTGTTCATCATACTAACCATACTCGAAGATGTGGGTTACATGGCAAGGATATGTTTTGTTATGGACCGTGTGTTCAGAAGGTTCAACCTTTCCGGTAAATCCTTCATACCGCTTCTGGTGAGTACCGGATGCGGCGTACCCGGAGTCATGTCCTCCAGGACCATCGAGAATGAATCGGACAGAAAACTGACCGCTATGACCGCTACGTTCATACCATGCTCAGCCAAACTCCCGATAATCGCACTTATAGCTGGAGCCCTGTTCAACGGATCGCCCTTGGTGGCGGTGTTCTGTTACTTCCTGGGAATAACATGTGTCCTCATATCCGGCGTGATACTCAAGAAATGGAAGACATTCATAGGCAAACCATCCGTGTTCATAATGGAACTCCCGCCCTACCACGCACCGAAACTCATGAATGTGATAAGGACAACCCTCGACAGGGGATGGGCATTCGTCAAGAAGGCCGGTACATTCATACTATTGGCATGTGTCATCGTATGGTTCCTGTCCTCATTCAACTGGAGCCTCACAATGGTCGATAACATAGATGATTCCATGCTCGCAGACATAGGTAATGCAATCTGTTGGATATTCATACCACTTGGCTGGGGCGGTGACTGGCAATTCTCCGTTGCGACGATAACAGGACTCTTGGCGAAAGAGAACGTAGTCGGTACATTCGGAGTGATATTCGGATTCGGCGAGGTATCAGAAGCCGGAGAGGAGATATGGACCATCATAGCCTCCATGTTGGGAACCGCTGCAGGACTCTCATTCCTGGCATTCAACATGATATGCGCCCCATGTTTCGCAGCGATAGGTGCGATGAGGAGAGAACTTGGCAACTGGAAGATGACGGGCTTCGCCGTGCTTTACCAATGCGTATTGGCATATGCCGTGGCCATGGTTATCTACCAGTTCGGAACTCTCGTTATCAGCGGAACCATCGGTATAGGATTGTTGGCAGCCATTGCGGTGGTGGTCATCATGACATACCTGCTCGTTGCTAAGGATCCGTTCAGATACTTCAACAAGGAAAGGATAGAGGTGATGACCGTATGAACATTGCAACGATACTGTGCATACTGTTCGTGATAGGCATACTGGCAGTAGCCGCCTATTCATCATACAGGGCCTTCAAATCCGGAGGATGCTGCAATTGCAAACACAGATGCTCGTGTTGCAAATGTGAATCAGGTGATACGAAGGATAAAAATAATTAAGCAACATCTTGGGGCCCATGGCACTGGACCCCAAGTACAAAGCTGTTGTTTTCGACATGGACGGGACTTTCATGGATACGAAGGTCGACTATGTCAAACTGGCCAACGTCGTTTTCGATGAGATGGTCTCACAGGGGGTACCAGAATGCATCATAGACAGATCCAACGGATCCAGGTCGGAATTCCAGAGCGGCGTAAAATGGATAAGAGATAATGGAAGATCCAAGGAGCTTCCGTACATCAACAGGATGATATCGGACAGGATAACATCTGTGGAACTGGAGAACGCCTCACTGGCACGTCCTTTTGATGGTTCAATGGAGATCCTTGAACGCCTTGAAGACAAAGGATACAAGAAAGGGATCCTGACCCGTGGAGGTCACCAGTACGCCGAGAGAATCCTCAACCTTCATGGAATACTGAATAGGTTCGATACAGTGATTGCAAGAGACGATTACCCCGAAGAGGAATCGAAACCGTCCCCTTTAGCCATGAAACACGTAGCCGATGCCATAGGTGTGAGGACCGTGGAGATCCTCTACTTGGGAGATCACGCATATGATTGGATGACGGCCAGAGACTCGGGTGCAGGGTTCTATGGCGTCCTATCCGGAGGATTCAGTATGGATGATTGGAAAACCACTGACAAGAACATATCTGTACTGAACAGTGTGAAGGACCTGCTGAAAATAATCTAAGGTGGCATTCACTCATATTTTCTTACACACCATTATGTAATATTCGTCATCATCCTGCTCGAATATTGACTCCAGACCCGCATCTGACACCATGCATCTTAAATCATTCATACTAGGCAAAAAGTCATTTGATATAACCTCTCCACCATGCTTATGAACATTATTTATATGCGCCTTCGAAGATGAATGAGCTATCATGAACTTTCCTCCCTCTTTCAAATAACTCGAAAGTATGGATATAGCTCTCTTTTGATATGGGAAATGTGGAAAACACGAATAACAGACGACATCGTCAAAGGATTCATCAAGATCCATGTCATAGATGTCCACGACCTCATATCTCAGTTTATGAAGCTCCTCAGAATACTTCTCCTTAGCCTTCTTTATCATATTCTCAGAATAATCGATTGCAAGTATGGATCCGGATGTCAATTTTTCCTCATAATAAGGAATCATTACGCCCGTACCCGTACCGACATCAAGTATCTTCTCATCCCCGGATAATCCCAACAACGATACTATGCGTCTAACCTTTGAGGTATCGTGTTTCGTTATATCGTCCCACTGGTCTGCATTCTCATTAAAAAAATCTCTCTGTTTCGGATTTGAATTCATCTTTTCCATAATATCCCTCATTAAATCGGCATGACCATCGGATATCCTCTTATATCCTCGACATACGCATCGATCTTGTAGACCTTTTTGATGTTCTCAGGAGTTATTATCTCCTTACCGCCAGCAGCAAATACGTGTCCATCACTCATCATTATGAATTTATTGGAATGCCTTATAGCAAGATTAAGATCATGTATGGTTATTATAGCGGCCATATCATTGTAAGCCGTAAGCCCCGAAACTAAATGCATAATCATATGTTGATTGGATAAATCCAGATTACTTGTGGGCTCATCCAGAAGGATTACGCGAGGCTGTTGCACCAATGCTCTTGCTATCTGCACCAATTGATACTCCCCACCGCTGATCTCGTCAACATATTTCATCGAAAGATCATCCAAACCTATGAGGTGTATCACTCTACTGGTTATCGAGATATCCTTTTCAGTGACATCCCAGTCGATATGGGGCCTTCTCCCGAGCAATACCGAATCGAATACGGTGAGCCTGGATGTCTCACCCCTCTGAGAGACATATCCTACGTTGAGGGATATGTCCCGAGCATCCATGCGGGTAAGATTCTCACCATCAAGATATACCGCTCCCCCGGATGGCATCAATATCTTGTTTATGCACTTCATCAAAGTGGTCTTTCCAACTCCGTTGGGTCCCAGTAGAGCCACTGTTTCCCCACGGCATATCTCAAAGGTCACATCCTCGAGAACTTTTTCACTTTTGTAGGAGAATTCCATACCTTCTACTTCTAAAAACATTAGTGTCTGTACCTCCTCACCAAAAGATAGATGAACATCGGACCCCCCAGGATCGAGGTTATTATACCCACCGGAAGCACCTTCGGATATATTATCACCATGCCCACGGCATCGGACAGTAGAATTATTATCGCACCCAACACAACAGATAGTGGTATGAGGTATCTGTGATCACTGCCTATCAACATCCTCGCGATATGAGGTGCTAACAAACCTATGAAAGCTATTATCCCAAAGAACGAGACTATGACAGCACATAGTATCGATGATAAGACTAACCCAATAATTCTCTCCCGCTCGGTGTGTATGCCGAGACCCTTTGCACTCTCCTCGCCTGCTTCCATAGCATTATAGTCCCATCTCCTGTAAAAGAAATACAACGCCACCGGCATCAACACGAAGAGAACAATACTGTTCCATTCCCATGTCGCCTTCCCGAGATCACCGAACATCCATGTTATTATATTACCCAGTTGTGCATCCGTTGCAATATACTGCATAAATGACAAACCAGCTGAAAATATGGCACTTATGGCCACCCCTGCAAGAACCATGGTCTCCGCACTGACATGGGTAATCTTCGTCAACACCAGTATCAAACAGGTGGCCACCATAGAGGCTATGAAGGCACATGTGACCGTTACGTAAGGATTAGTAACTGATATAACAGAGGAAAATCCGGTACCTGCACCTGCAAATATTATGGCAAAAGATGCACCGAACGCCGCCGCACTGGAAAGTCCAAGAGTATACGGAGAAGCCAAAGGATTACGGAGAATGCATTGCATGATGACTCCCGATATGGCCAGTCCCGCACCTGCAAGTACTGCGGCAAATATTCTTACCAACCTTATATTCCAGATTATACGTCCATTCCCGGAAGTGTTAATAGTGAAAATGTCCACGATGACTTCTGAGATCGGTATGTGTATCGGCCCTATGCACGCAACAAGAATAAGACACACCAGAAGAATCAGAATGCAAACAGATATTGTCAAACGCTTCTTCTTTATATAGCCCTGATATCTTTTTGAAGCGGGACCTACGTTAGCATTCTCGTATGAATATATATCAAAAGAGACGGCTCCGCCGTGATCTTTATTGTTATCTGTAATCTACACCAACCCCGTCTGTAAAGGATTTGAAAATGGTTTCAAAAGGTTTGGATTATGTTTTTTATAATGTTATCTTTCCACATCCGCCCTGTATCTCAACGAGATCATCATATGTGATACCGGTACCGCTGTAGAACAGCTGAAGGACCTCATTGGCCATGTCCTCGAATGACCATGTGTAGTCGGAATCCATCAGACTTGCCACATAGTACGAATTGATCAACTGGTTCTCCCAATTGGTTCCATAGAACTTATAGATCATGGTGGAATAGATCTCCCCGTTCTCTATCGCGCTAACATCCCCAAGACCAGTACTAGAAATGTATGAATCTATCTGTGAGATTACAGATGATAAGTCAACACTGTCTATGAAAATATAATCGGGATCATAACTTATCAATGTCTCTAGATCTATGATATATGGCTGCTTGTTGGAAGCCGAGGGCATGACATTGGTTACATCTGAATAATCGAAAGGCAGATAGTTGCCGGAACCCTTCACAAGGGATGCAGCCCCATAATAGAACATGCCACAAGCATACGCTGTATCGGATGTTGTGGTAGCAATAGACTCTATCTCAGATATCATTGATTTTATACCTTCGCAGAGGGTATGGGCTCTGTTACTTTCTCCAAATAGCTCACCTAACGAGGTTAATTGATCATAGAAATAGTCATCATCGAATTCCACATCCGCATTAATGACATAGACAGCACATCCACACTTCTCCTGGAATGCATCAGCAGATTCCACATCCGAAAGCGTGGATGTTATAACCACATCTGGACTTAGAGCTGCAATGCTCTCTGCATCAGTACCACATACTGACAACGATTCGAACAAATCCTGATACACGTAGTAATATGTCTGATCCGTGCTTTTATTGAATGTTCCAGTCGTCTCGATTGCACATACGTCGTTGACTGCATCGAAATAGGACACCAATCTCAGAGAACATGCACCAATACAGAATATTGAATCTACATCCTCGGAAACCGTGATTTCCCTTCCCAAACTGTCTGTAACCGTTATAGGACCACTGTTGCTATTGTCATTGTTCAACATCACAACAGCAACCCCGGCACCTGCGATTACCATGACTAGTACGACCAATGCCGCATAAACCTGCTTCTTCCTCATTTGAATTCCTCTAGCCATTCACTCTATGCGGTAATGACTTGTATGGGCAACGGATATCAAAGATAAATAAATAGTGTTAAATGTATTCTAATAAATATTACTAAAAACATATATTTCCAAGTATTGTATGAATCTGAAAAATACATTATCGTGCAATATGAGAGCATGATATGAATCAAAAATTATTGAATAAATAAGAGGTTTGAAAGATTGAAAACGTTTACTGTGCACCGTTGCCCAAAACGTGGACCCTGTCCTCTTCCTTGCGCTTCTCAAGATCGGTGTATCTGAACCTCTTCTTGTTGTCGGCGAAGGTTGTGTTGGCAGGCAACATCTTCTTGATGAGCTGCATCATGCCGCTTCCAAGTCCCATAAGCTGTTTGCTCATATTGACTCCGAATCTGGTCATACCACAGACCACATGGCCGGGGTTCACGACATCATGAGGATCCATAACGGTCTTGAGATACCTCATGTACTCAACGGTATCAGCATCGTGGATGTTGTCCAGGTTCCATGCGAAGAATATGCCGAATCCGGTATTTCTTCCACCATATTCTTTGGCTACATCACCTAAATAGAAGTTGAAACCGAATGCGGTCATTCCCAACAAGCTCTCGTCATCTTTGAAGTAATAGGGCATGAACATCGTCGTATTACGATCGACCACCACACCTATGACTCCTCCAGCCTCCATCTTCATATCTTCGAAACCCTGATAACATCTGCCTACGAACGTGCCCCATTCGTGAACCGGCACTATGACCTCTGCAGGTATCTCACCCACACCGACCTTCCTAGCCCTGAATTCGTAGCATCTCTCTTCCCACTCGTGGGCCGGGATATGCTCATCGGTTATCTTCCTACCGAGACCTTCTGCAGATACAATGGCGTCCAAAGTGTCCTCCTCGAGCTCAACGAACTTCTCATCGCCCTGAAGTGTCACCAGAAGCAGGTTCTTGACATCGGGTGCGGGGAACCCGGCTCTTTTCTGATTCGCAAAATGCAAAGCATCAGACCACGCAATATGCAAAGGCCTAAGGCTGGGATGGTTGACCATCTTCTGTATGGTCTCATTGGCCTGATCCAAGGCATCGAATTCGTATGCTATGGGTTTCACCACACCCATCGGGTGCAGTTTGAAAGTGACTGTCGCAAAAACGGCCAGTGTACCCTCACAACCTGAGAATATCTGATTTAGATTGTATCCCTTGTAGTAGCATCCCACATTGTCGTCACCGGTCTCCAGAATCGTACCGTCACAGAGGACCACCTGCATATTGAGAACGTTATCTTTCGCAGAACCGTACTTGTAGGAACCTATCCCCATACCATTTGTCGAAAGCCACGCACCCAGAGTCGCTGCTGGGAAAGACGTAGGATAGGAACCGATTATGTATCCCCGTTTTGTACATTCATCCAACAAAGATTTCCAAGTACAACCGCATCCGACTTTCACAGCCATGCCATCGATATCGATATTGATGATATCGTTGAATTTGGATGACATGTCTATGACTATCCCACGATTGGCAGGCTGACATCCTCCCAGACCCCATGACGAGTTGCCTCTGGGAACTATCGGTATGCCGTGTTTGTATGCCAGGGCCACGATCTTGGATACCTCCTCGACTGTGGACGGTCTGACAACGACATCCGGCATATTGTTGAATGCGAGCCCAGCTATCTTGGGAAGAGGTGCCATATCCTTGCTGTAAAGGATTAGGTCCATGCCGTTTGTATTGACGTTCTTCTCACCTACGATCTCTTTCAGGGCCTCTATGACCTTAGGCGTCACAGTCCTGTCCAGGTTGCAATCATCCTTGCACTGCTGACTGAACGGGGTCCAATCGAAGGACGCACCGTCCATGACCCTGCCACCAAGTTCTTCCGCCTTTTCAGAAACGGAATCGACATCCGGAACCGAGAAAACGGCTGAGCTGCGGTCGGGTATGGAACCGCTGAAGGATCCCTGTATATCGCTTACAAATGCACCCCAGTTCTTGACAGGGACAATGACCTGACCTACATCGCTAACGGTAGATCTCTTCTGCCACATAGCATCTGTCTCGGCCGCATCCATCTTGGAAGCCCCTTCAAAGAGGGTATCGAGTTCTGCCTCCTCGAGAGAGACGAATTCTTCAGAACCCTGCAAACACATGAGGGCCTTACATCCTTCGCTGCAGAACGATATATCCATAGGTTTCACGCTGGGATGATGAACGAGCTTGAAAAGAGCCTCTCCCATAACCTTCACATCTGAGAAACCGTATGCAACGGCCTTTGTGACTCCTGCGGGGGCGAGCTTCAAAGTTACCGCCGTGACTATACCAAGGGTTCCCTCGGAACCCGAGAACAGCTGTGTTAGGTTGTATCCAGACATGTAATAACCGATGTTGTCGTATCCGGACTCCACGATGAGGGATTCCGACGTAACAGCCTGTATGCTCATGACATTATCCTTCGCAGAACCGTATTTGTAGGAACCGACCCCCACTCCGTTGGTGACGGCCCATGCTCCGACACATGAGTCCATATCCGCAGGACGTGACCCGACCGTGAAACCTGCCTTAGAAACTTTGTCGACGACATCTTTCCACTTCGCACCTGCACCGACCCTTATGGACATCGCCACGGGGTCCACATCGCAGATCTCGTTGAATGATCCGAGATTCACGAAGATGAACCCATCCTCGGCCTTCTTGGCATCCAATGTCCAAACCGGGTTGTTTTCTGAGACTACGGCGTAACCGTTCTTACTCGCGTAGGTGGTTATATCCCTTACCTCTTCCAAAGTCGAAGGTTCTATACATACCCCAGCTTTCACATTACATCCGGATTCGCAGACTTTGGTCTTTCCAGGGAATGCGGTCTGGAGTTCTTCCACGGCATCTGCCGTCAGTTTCTTGGTCTTTTCTTCCCCACAATTCATGTTGCGTCCTCCACTCTGTCAAAGTGTGACTTATTATAATATGGAGGGTATTGACTGATATGTTATAAGGGTTGTGACATACCCTGGAAACACCATATTGATGCACGGAAGTCAATCCGTTTCATTATTGTCGTCGTAGTACTCCAGTATGTCTCCAGGCTGACATTCCAGAACCCTGCATATGCCGTTGAGTGTTGAGAACCTTATAGCACATATCTTCCCCGTTTTTATGTTCGACAGGTTGACATTGGATATACCTACCTTATGAGCGAGTTCGTTTAAGGAAATCTTCCTTTCCGACATCACCCGATCCAATCTGAGTATTATCGCCATCCATAACACCTTCAAAGGGTCTCGTCCGACTCTTTCTGCAGAGCAGCCCCATAACCGAAGACCAGAGACAGACAGTAGACCACCATCGCCATGACCAGCAGGATCACTTCCACATCCACAGTGTAGTTCTGTTGAAGAATCGATGCCAGGGTCGTCAGGATCAACGGCATAAGTATCGCCGATATGACCATGACCGATGCCGTCATACGCAGAATCCTGACATTCTCACATGTGAAGGGCGTATACGAGACCTTTATGTTGTTGAAGAATCTGGCCATCAACAAAAGTAGGAATATTATCACGACACACATAACGACTGTGGAACAGTTGTTGTAGAGAGCAGAATCAACATCTCTCATGGGCCTCATATCCATTACAGGAGGGTATTGTGCGTAAATCAGGACGATCATCGCCAAGGCTATAACCAGGACTACGGTCGTGAATATCAAGAAAACCAGAATCGCCATAGAGGTATAGTGGCTTAGCCTACCTAACTTCATAAGGTTGGATTCCTTATCGGTCTCGTCCATAACCCTCCATAATTCTTAAACAATAAATCAGTAGCGATTGTATTGAGCTAAAAACTGGCATACTGGTACAATTTTCAGCCTATCCTCGGACATCTAAACAGGCCCTTCGGGGATGTCTATGACAGGCGTTTCGACCTCTTAGGAAGGCCCCCCATCGGTATTTCGCGGATACCGACGGACAACCTGTCAAGACATCTGTATGAGATGGACGACGGCACCATACGGTCGTGTCTAGCCGCCCCATTGCTCCGACATATTCGACATACTCTCGGATGATATGTGTATCAACAAACTAGGATTTAATGATTATCGATAATTATAACTTCGATACAACATTAACACAATCATTGTCCTGCTTTCGGGAAGGGATGCAGACCAGCAACATGTATCAGATCCGACATATGGTCAGGATCCAACTTGAAAAGATGGGTCCTACAGTGACAGTCCGAACATCCGAAACCCTCTATCGCACATGATGCGCCGCACACCGATGCCAAACGGGCGAGTTCACATTCCCCAACCGGATCCGGATACGACTCATAGGCCTCAATCCTGTCCGCTAGGACGGTGATCCTGTCGATATGCCACCTCATGGCCTTCTCAGAGGAGAGATGTCTGGAAACACGTTGATCGAGACCACCCATGGCGCTGCCCACATAACAGTACATCCCAGGTTCGAGATGGCATCTGCCCAGAGCACCCACGTCAGTGTCGACGGTCTCCTTGAAGAACATGAAAAGCACATAAGTGCCCTTGCGGATCATTTCTTCCTTGCATCCTCGTATTCTATCTCGGAAACCGTCTTTATACGTATCAGTATGCTACTGTCATCGATCTTTGAAGGCGACATGGTACAGACATCACGAAGCTTGCGTCCATAGACCTCCATATCCCCTATGATATCGACATGCTCGTCATACGGTATCTTCACTCTTAGGCCGTCAAGATGGAGAACAAGAGGTGCAGGCCTTAGACACATGTTGACCGGCTCGTAATCCTCCAGAAGGGACTTTATCTCCCCCGGATGCACGAACAGCGGATCCTCATCGATCATCTCCTTCTTGTTCTTCAGGACGTCCTCGACCCTGTCCGCTATCTCCTCCAGCTTGGCCCTCTCTTCAGAGGATCTCATCCTGGATGTCTTCCTGCCCACACCCGACACCATGGCATCGCATAGACCTTCCATGCCATCCGGCTTTGGCCCAGTCACCAGAACAACGGGGATCCTGACATCCTTGAACAGGTCCGTCTTGGCCTCTATGCACTCTTTGAAATTACCTAGGGAGAATATGGCAGCATCGTACTCCTCTATTATCAGCCTCTCCTCCAGACTTATCTGGGCAGTGGCCTTGCCCCTCCCCCTGGCTAGTCCCATGACGACTGTTATCGCACCGAAACGCCTCAGTTCCTCCGCTATATCGCATATCGGATGTGGCATGTGGTGACGCCCCAATGTGGGACCCACCACGGCTATCTCCGTACCCGCCAGCGGCACAGGCTTCACGACACCGCCTATATCGAGACACAATGCCTCGACCATCTCGGAATCCTCCTCGGGTATCGACATGGTCACAGTGAGCATCTGTGCGCTGCGGGTCTTCTGCAGGACCACGCCTCCCACATCCTCTATCATCTCATAGAGCTCATCGGAACGGTAGACACCGCCATCGTACATCATGACCTTGAACATCAGGCCGCACCCCCCATCTCCTTGTGTATCCTCAGACCCTCTTCCAGCATACCTGGTTTGAAATCCTCTTCCGTGGCAACCACTGTGACCACCGGGCCGTCTATGAAGGTATGTCTGTTCTTGATGCCCTCAGGCATGGTCCTCCACAACGAACCCACTATCTCCTTCATATGTTCCTCACCGGATGCGATCACCATGGACCTTACCTTGTCACCGTCCGCTCCGCGGACATCGGTATCGAAACGTGTCTGCTGGTTCACAGCCCCCCTGCCGTATGCCTTCCACAGCTGGTTCATTATCTCGGGGGCATATCTCTCATCGGTAGTGGTTATGTGCACATTTCCCCCTTCGGACCTCACATTGGCGACATCCCCTATGGTCCTGCTGGCCGGTTCCGCCACCAGTTTTATGGAGAACACGAACAGCGGTGTGTGCGGATCCAGTTTCAATCTGGCCTTCTCTATCAGTGCGGCCTTGCCTATGTCCGACATTATCTCATCGAACAACGCCTTGTATGAATCGGCCCCGAATTGATCAGTACTCTCGATTTCTATTTCCATCTGGATACCTCAGAGCAGACCGGAACTGAGGAGAGCACCGCCCACGGCACCTATGTACTGGGAGTTCGGAGGGACTATGGGCTGTTCACCCAGGACCTCCCCCATCGCCTTTACCAGTCCCGATATGAGGGATGTTCCCCCGACCTCTATGATCGGATGCCTGACGTCTATCTCCTGCAGCTGTTGCTCATAAACCTGTTCGGCAACCGAATGACATGCGGCGGCGGCCACATCCTCGAAGGTCTTACCCTCTCCCAACGATGTGACCAGGTCCTGGATACCGAAAACTGAACAGTATGAGTTCATCTTGGCATTCCTCCAGTCACCCTTGTCTGCCAGTTTCCCTAATTCCTCGATCTCTATCTTCAGCCTTCTGGCGGTCATCTCCAGGAACCTACCGGAAGCCCCTGCGCATATACCGCCCATCGTGAAGTTGTCAGGGACACCGTCCCTGACTGTTATGGCCTTGTTGTCCATACCGCCGATATCTATGATGGTGGCCTCCCCACGCTGCCTGTTGGCGAGCCATACCGCCCCTTTGGAATTCACTGTGAGTTCCTCCTGGACCAGCTTCGCATTGTAATACTTACCCAGATTGAAACGGCCGTATCCTGTTGTGCCCATTGCCTCCACTTGTTTGAGTTCAACACCGGCCTCTTTCAACGCATTCTCCAGCACCTGTTGTGCTGACTTGACCACATCCCCGGAAGGTGTCCAATCCTTGCCGATGATCTTGTTGTTCTCCATCACGACGGCCTTGGTTGTACTCGATCCAGAATCCAGACCGACAGTGAGACCCGTCTGCCTCTCCCTTGCCAGAAGCTCCTTACGTGTGACTATCGTCACCAGCGCCTCCATCCTTGTCAGAAGCTGAGACGCCTTCAACCTCTCAGTGAACGAGTATGTGACCACAGGCAGCTTGGTGTTCTCCTGTATGAACCTACGCAACTCGTTCCTTACAAGCGCCGCCTCCGCACACCTGAAACACGTGGTTATGAACACGGCATCCGCATCGTACTTCTTATCGGCGAGCTGTACGGCCCTTGCAATCATCAATTTGAGCTGGGGGGACCTAGGATTGAACCCGAACCTCCTAACGGCCTCGTTTATATCCTCATATGAGACATCGGGATAGACGACTTTGGCACCGACCGAACGAGCGGCCTTCTCTATCTCATACTGCACACTGCTGTACTCTGTCCCGCAGGACAGTTGCGCTATCTTTATGGTCACTTCAATCCCTCCAGGAAATCCCTGATCTGACCCACTACGGTGTCGGCCTGTTCCTCATTCTCAGGATAATGCACGGTGAGCAGCGGTATACCGCGTCTTTTGAGCAGGTACTTCACCATCTCATTGGAACGCTCACACCCGACACAACCAAAGTTGAACGGTGCATCGATCATCGTGATCGCCGCATCCGCATCCTCTATCATGGGGCCCCATATGGCCATACGTCCTCTTATCCCAGAAGGGACCTCGACGCCTGCATACTTCAGACCCCTTACGACGTCATCAAGCGATACGTTCATCGGAGGCATGTCCACCTCTAGATTGTCTATCTTCTCCTGTATGGCCGCCATAGCGGATAGGGGCTCGTGTCCGAACCTCTCGACCATATCGTACAGTATCATACTGTTGGGTGGATCTATGAATACCTTCATTTGCTCGCCTCGCACATCCTCTTAAAATCATCAATTGGAAACTGTTTCTTCTCCTCGTATGGTTTGTATGGGATACCATCATCCGCACACTTGAGCCCATGACTTATCAAAGGCAGGGTACCCCACTCCGCCTCCAACTGCGCGTACCCCGGTCTGGAACCGTGCTGTGCACGGCATCTCCTGGGGTCGCCGGCCGGATACGCCCTTACCTTGGAGAATACCTCGTAAGGATACTTCTCCCTGATCGCCGCCAGAATCTCCCTCACCATCGCCTTCGGCCCTTCCACGAGACATCCGTAACATGTCTCCTTGACTGTTGCGGCCTTGCCCATGGAGTGCACCATACGTACCAGCTGATCCGGGGTCAGTTTCGAATCCGGGGATATCATAAGAAGTCTCGTCTCCCTGTCATCACTCATATCTTACCCTCCGTGACATATATGGTCTCCTCCTCGTCGAACTCCGAAAGTTTGCTGATGTCATCCAGGAACCTCCCAACCATGTTGGTACCATACGGTTCCTCTCCTGAGGGACCGTACTCCTTGCTGTCCTCCAACCTTATTCCTATGAGTCCGTGATGCGGTCTCGACTGGTTGGTCACCCCGATGTCACCTTTCCTACACTTCTTGAAGGGCTCCTGAGGATAAAGGCTCTTGGCCCTGACCTCGTCACCGTAGAACGTCACCATCGGCATACCTGGGAACGCGAACTGGACTTTCAGCATGCCTACCGGCTTATGACTCAGTCCCGTGACCTTCCTGAAGTAATGGGCGGTAACCCCGTCATCCTCGTTCACGGATATCCTGAAGATCTTATCTCTGGATACCGCGAACGTCTCCACCTCCCCCTTGCTCAATGCATCCATCGTCATCTCAGGCGTCTGTTCCACGATTATTGCGTCGTCCGATGTGTCTCCTGTCCTCTTCTGCCTGATCTTGAATCCAGAGAGGAACTCGGCACCCTTGGCCTGTGTCATACCGACCGACAGGACACGTACGGGATCCGTGGTGATCGACACCTTCTCGCCTCTCTGGGCACGGGCCACCAGAGCCAATCCCCGATCGACGTTGCCTGCGTGGTTGTGTGATTGCGAGACCTGTCTGGTCTCTTTGTAGAAGAACACATGACCTTCCCCGATACCGGAGTTACGGACCACCACCGATCCCTTCTCCCTCACCAGGTGCTTCTCATCAAGGATATCAACATCCATATCGTCCCTGCATCCGAGATAACTGCCCGTGCTCTCAGTAACGTTGATGTACCCTTTGGATCCTATTATTAGGACCTGCTCGGAGGACACGTGGGAATCCTTGTCCAGTACAACATTGATATTGGTCTCGATCCTGTAGCCTTCCTCCAGAGGGTACTCGAGATCTTTCGTTATCACCACGTTCTCGTTGCTGGTCTCGGACATCACTGGACGGATCTCCAGGATCTCCTCGCCCTCTTTGAAAAGGTCCAGCAGGTATCTGCCGACCGTTATCTTACCTATCCTCCCGGTACCGGCACCGTACGATCTGTAGTGATCCTTGCGGGAGATCATCATGTATGTGGTCTGATTGTCAAATCCACCCAATGAGAAGAAACATTCATAGGGCCTGTATTTCCTCTCGGTCCTGTCAAGTTTTATGTCTGTCGGAAACGATCCGAACGCCACGATCTCCTTGGTTGCCCATCTGGCCGTGGAACCCACCACATTGGATATCATAGATTTCCAGAGTCTGGCATCATCGCTGTCATCGAGATGAAGAACCACGACCCCTGAGATCATTACCAACTCGAAATCATTGGTCTCCTTGACCAACCTATCTGTGGAAAGGTGTATTGATACCAGGGAATCCTTGACGTGGAATTCCTTAGATATTGCATCTTTCAGCTTGGCTCCGGCCTTCAGGTTCTTGTTCTTGCCGTTCACCATCACCTTCAGAACGATCCCCCCTTCTTCGGTATATGCGACTGGACCTTGGATACAATCTCGTCCAGTTTCTCCTGGGAACATGTGACTCCCCTGACCACACCCGTCACTATGTCTACTATACTGCCCTTGGTACCTATGTCCTCATCGGATGGCATCACAACGCTCGTCTTGACACCTATGGCTGCGAAGTCCTCGTAATCCACAGGGGATTGGGAAACTATGACCGCCGGTATATCCACATTCCTAAGAATGAGCCTGGCCTTGTAGATTATGTGCATCCTGACATTGCCGAGATGGATAATAGCCAGCTTGTACTGCTGTATCCTATCCACTTCCAGCGGATCCAGTCCGAAATTAGTACCTGTAGTGACATCCGGTGCATCCGCGGGAACCCCGGAACCGGCATTGACCACGAGCACACTCGTGTCTATGCCCTCCTCCCTCAGAGCGTACGTAATCTCACAAACGGGTTTCGTTATGTGCCTCCTCCCCGGACCCATGGCTATGACCACCACGTCCCTGCCGCTCTCTGAGATAGTTGCCCTCTGTGCAAGACCCCCTCCGACCCCAAGGCCCATGGATTCTCTGCACTCGACAAAGCTCAGATGTCTTCCTATCTGTTGCTTCACTCGGTTTCACACTCCGGCTCTCTGAGTTCCTCATCCATATCAAATTGCTTAATGATTTCCTCAGGTTTACCGAGTGCTACTACCTTACCGTTCTTCATGAATGCCGCACGATCGCAACAATTCAGAACGAAATCCATATCGTGACTGACCACCACGAATGTCTCACCTAGTTCGTCCCTCGCCCTCAGAACGGATTTGGCAACTATCGTCTTCGTTATCGGATCCATCGTACCGGTGGGTTCATCTAATATGATTATACGAGGCTCCTTGATGAGCACCTGTGCGAACGCTATCCTCTGACACTCACCGACACTGAGATTGTCCGGATATGTGTAAAGTATCTTCTCAACATCCTTCTTCGGGAATCCGACACTCAGAAGGACCTGTATGGCCTTCATCTTGGCCAATTCGGCAGGCATCTTCATACCTATGCATGTGGAGAGATTCTGCAGAACCGTGTCAAACGGATATAGTGTGTACTCCTGATGCAGGAATCCGATGTACGGTGTGGCTCTACCCTTTCCCGCATAACCCTCCTCCGACATGTTTACCCAATCGTCTCCGACACGTATCTTGACCGATCCACCTGTGGCAGGTGACATACCCGCTATCATCCTAGATGTCGTGGTCTTCCCGGCACCGGATATTCCTATCAATGCGAATATCTCGTTCTCCTTGATATCAAAAGTAACACCATCCACGGCCTTGACTACACCCCTCACCACAGAGAAGAAGTGCTTCTGAGCATCCTTGAGCTCTATGAGGGTGTTTCCAACATCATGTTCCGCACTCTTCTCAAAGTGGTACTCCTCCATGAACTTCTCGCAGATTGCCCGGGGCTTACCTTCTTCTACTACCTTGCCCCCATCAAGCCACATTGCGATGTCCGCCATGTCCTCTATGGCTTCCGGCCAATGGGATGTGAAAACCATGCATATGCCCTTGTCTCTGACATACTCCACCAACCTCTCGTGAACGAGTTCCGCGGTGTTAGGATCCAGAGTACCGGTTGGCTCATCAGCTAGGAAAAACAATGGGTCCTTCGCCAGCTGCCTGGCCATAACAACCCTCTGCTTCTCTCCTCCCGATAGGTCCCTGGCAATGTGTGTGGTCCTATGGGTCATATTGACGAATTCCAACAGTTCTATGGCTTTCTCTACACGTTTGGGAGTGTCCTCTGGTATAGCCTCCAAAACATTCTCCACGACAGTCCTGTCACCGAAAAGGGCGAATGTCCTTTGGAGCATTATCGATATGCGGCCCTTGATCTCCTGCCTGAGGGGATCGAACTCCTTCAGAGACCAGTAATCAACGGACCTGACTTCGCTGGCTTCCCCGCACTTGCTGCACTTGACCCCAGGATAAGGAAGATCAAGATTCCCACACTTGGGACATACGTTGACATTGTACAGAACACGACCGGAATCGGGCCTGTATTCCTCACTGCCTCTCAACATGTGTATGAGCACACTTTTACCTGCTGCACTCTTACCGATCAATCCCAATATGCTACCCGTGGTGATGGTTGCACTGATGTTATCGAGGACAACTCTGTCATTGAATTTCTTCGTGACATTCTCGATTACCAGAAGGTCGACTGTCTTCGCCATGTGTGCGTGAGCCTTTACTAAGATATAAAACAGTATGCAAACGCTTTCCAAGTACTACTTAACGGTGGTTAAATACTAAAAAAACAGTACATTCCATAGGCTAGCAAACGGCCTCATATGGTCAGTAAATATATATGGATGGATGAGATGTGCATCCATATGACGACTCAACACGGACCGAGACTCGGGGGTCCGATCCCTAAGTTCAGAGACTACCACATATGGAAGACACTGTACTGCCTCAACAAGAGCAGCCCCGTTGGTAGGAAAAGACTCGCAACCATGCTGAATATAGGTGAAGGAAGTACCCGTACCATCCTAAACCTGCTCCAGGACAACGGCCTGATAGTGATCAACAAGAACGGGGTGATGATGACCCCTGACGGAAAGAATTGCTGGAATTCTGCCTACATGGAAATCGAGTCCTCCAATATGGGAAACCTGACAATAGGAGATACTGACTGTCTGATACGCATACCTGGTATGGCATCCAATGTCAAATACGGATGTGAAGAGAGGGATAATGCCATAAAAGCAGGTGCACGTGGAGCCACGACGCTGGTGTGTTCCGACGGCATGATAGTCTTCCCAGGATCCGAATACAGAGTGGATCCCAAGATAGAGGCTAACATAAGAGAGAAATTCAACGTGAAGGACGATGATGTCATAATAATCGGAACCGCGGAAACATACAGGGACGCAGAGATAGGAGCCGTGACATCAGGACTGGAGCTGCTAGGAGGCCTTCACATAAACCGTGACCTCGAAGGTGTACTTACGGAGAGAAGCACAAGCAATGAACTTCTATCATTGGCATTTGCAATACATGACCTCGTGGGAGGATTGCCGGTATGTGCTAAGAGCAGGGACAACCTGGGCATAAGAATCGAATCCGGAATGGTCATAGACAACGCGTACACAGGTGCCGTTCTGGAAGAAGTCATAAACGTAGGGACAACGATACGCAGAATCGCCACGTCGGGACCTTACAAAGGCATAAAAGTCATTGTGACCCCGATTGAATTGGACAACAAAGTAATAGCGGCGATAGGCGTCGTAGACATACGGTCGATGGCCGGAGTCAACAACCTGATCCGCCTTAGGAGTGATGAATGATGGATGGAAAATGCAAAGTGACGGTCGACCCAGGGGTCTGCAGGATGAACACAGTCATACTGGCCAGTATGGATGAGGACATGAATGTGAAACTCGAGATAACCAGTGATTGCCCTAGCATAAAGAAACTGGCAGAGAAACTACCCCCCATATCCCCGTATACGGAAGTCGGGAACCACTTCCTGGAATCTCAGATATACCAGACAGCCAACGATACAGTGGCACATTTGGCCTGTCCGGTACCATGCGCTATCGTTAAGGCTGTGGAGGTCGCAGGAGGCCTCGGCCTAAAGAGAAACGTTACAATAACGATAGAATGATGGATGTGATTTACGTTAGGTGTTTATACCTTTGAACGGATTCGTACGACCATGGCAGAGGAAGTAATAGACAAACCATTGGAGATAGTTCGCGGTTTGCGCGGCGTCGTCCATGCGTTCTATCTGGACAAGAAGATACTTGAACAGATGCGCGAGGAAGAAAAAAAGGTGCGCGCCGCAGGCGATATCACAGTGGACAATCAGGGTTTCTCTCAGGCATTGGAACGGGATTCCGTGATCTGTATCATAAAAGATCCAAGGTTCAGACCTCCTCCGGAACCGACTGTGGTACTTGTATCCGGTGAAGGGGACCTCATGGGAGTGGAAGTCTTCCCATGGACCGCGAAGGAGTACATGAACCGGGATGACGTCGTGTGGCTTTCCGATGCTTTCGTACTGTTCCCAAAGACCAGCGTCAAAGGTGGAGAACATTTCATAATGCCGCCCGTATCATTTCCGGAACTCAATCAGACCAATGGATGTAAGGATGTCATATCATGCAGTCCGGCCCCGACATGTGATCTCATGATGAGAAAATACATGAAATACGATGATGACGCAAAACTCGCATCAATATTGATCGGTTTCAATAGAATCGCAGAATAAACCACAACACGGACGTGCATACGTCCGTACCATATTTTATTAACGATTGATAATATCACAGTAATGTGCTAAGACTCAACCGTTGTCCCAAATGTTCGCCAGAGACAGGCATAAGAGCGATACCGCCCGAAGAAACCATTAACAGAGTTCTCCCATTGTTATCCAAGATAGGTATGCAGAATCCTGAGGACATATCCGAGTCAGATGGGGTCAACATACCTGTATTCTCAATAGGTCGCCCAGATGCCCCTGCTGGAAAATACTACAACGGGAAGGGACCGACCAAGGAGCAAGCCCTTGCCTCTGGACTTATGGAAGCCATGGAGAGATACAGCGCGGAACAACGTAAGACAGATACGGTGGTGTATGGAACGTATGACCAGGCATGCGAAGTAGGATTGGCCATAGATCCCAAAGACCTCATACTGCCGATCAACATATTAGACCACTACCGCGATTCGGAAATAGCATGGATGGAAGGATATGAACTTTTCAGAGGAAGCCCTGTGTGGATCCCAGCATGTGCTGTCTTCTATCCTTACACTCCGGACACGGACATACAGCTATTCAGATACCATACTAATGGGATAGCCACGGGCAACACTATCGAAGAAGCAATACTGCACTCCCTTCTGGAACTTGTAGAAAGGGATGCCTGGTCGATAGCTGAGGATCGCAACATGGCGAATGCAGATTTGGAGATTGAAGAAGGTTCCACACCTGGAAAACTCATAAAGATGTTCGAATCACAGGGCATTGAAGTCCATATCAAGGATCTGACCAGCGATTTGGGCATACCCACAATAGGTGTTGCCGCCGATGACACAGTCACTAAAGATCCGGAGATGCTGACCATAGGTGTCGGGACACATCTTGACCCGGAGATAGCGTGCGTAAGAGCACTCACCGAGGTGGCACAGAGCCGTGCGACACACAAACACGGCATGAAGATCAACGCCCAGTTACAGAAATCCACCATAGACCTGGGATATGACCGGATAAAATCCATAAATCATATGTGGTTCGGAAACTCCTTGAAAAATAAAAACCTCAACGAAATGCCCAACATGGCCACCCCTTACGTCCTGGATGACATAGAGATAGTCCTCAACAGGTTGATGGACCACGGATTCGATATGGTGGCAGTAGCAGATCTCACACGTGAAGATACCGGCATACCATGCGTCAGAACCGTGGTCCCGGGTCTGGAGGTCACTACGATGGATCCAGATCGTGTAGGGGCCAGAGTACAGGGCATGTGGAGAGCCTGACATCCCGAATTCTAGAATATGTGATTCACGTAAAATACAAGTGATGTTTTTTTGCCCCTCCATAAGGAGGGGCTGGAATATTATTCCTAAAGGGTTTCATCCGCCGCCGGTCGGCATGAAATCGGAGATATCAACCTCTTCCTCCATATCATGGAGGTCCTGGATGATCTTCTTCGTTTCCTTTGGATCTTCGGCGGAAACCTCACGCTCTTTGAAGGAGACTGCCTTGTACTCCGATTCATCAACAGGGACAAGGAACGAGGAGTCGTAGTAGAGGTTCGTCAGATCCAGTTTGACCCAGACCTTACCGTCCCTCTCCCTTATCTCCTTCACCTTGCCGACAGTCGAGGTCGGCATGTACTTCAGCACGTCTCCTTCCATCATAGGCATCAGCCTTTGATGACTGCGGATCTCTCACCGGCGGGGACGAACTCTCTCAAACCACCGCGTCCGTATTCCTTTGTGATGTTGGCGAAGTCAAAGACCAGGCTTGGATCAGCGAATGCGATACGGATGAATGGGTTGGCAGTGTATGCGTCTCCACGGGCAACGTGTGCTGCCTTGGGGATACCTGCGTATCCGGAGAGGTGACCGACGTTCATTGCGTAGTTGGGGTAGTTAGGTCCCCTGAGCTCCATAGGCAGACCCTCATCGGACCTGTAACTGAGGGAGTTCGCGGAACCACACTGGTCCTGAAGATCGAATCCATAGAATCCGAGCCTTCCGGTCCTCTCCTTGTGCTGGAGCATAGAGAGGTACCAGCAGTTCAGACCACAGTCTGCAACACCGGTTGCCATTGCGCCTGCGATACCTGTCGAGGCTGCTGTAACAGTCGCCCTCTGGGATCCACCGAAGTGGGTTTCCATGACAGCGGGATATCTCTCATACATCTCGAGTGCGTAGGAGTTGATCTCGTCACCGAGTTTCAGGAGCTTATCCATGTCTGTGGGGTCCATGTTACATACACCACCGTACTTGTCGTTTATGACATCAATCGAGTGGTACACGTAATCCTCAAGGATGTTATCTGTGTATGCAGCTGTTGCGTACTGAGTGAATCCTACACCACCGGACATGTATCCACCGAGGTAGATCTGATCGTAGACACCTGCTCCGAGAGCAACTGTCTCCAACACGGAACGTGCAGGATCATCAGGATATACACGGTCGGACTGAACCATATCGGCGAGGAATCCGAAGGGTATTCCTCCGGGTTCGTTGGGTCCTCTGACACGCCTTGCAGGCATCATGGTTCCCATGTTGATAGACTGGTGCTTTGCAGAATATGCGAAATCGGCGATTGCGGCCTCTCCTGCTGCAAGCTTGTATGCAGAGATGAATGCCATCGAGATCTGCATTGCTGCGTGTCTCGATACAGTTCCTCCATCCATGAGCCTTCCGACGATTGTCGGGACACGGACGGCCTGCATGAGGGTCTTACCTACTGCCTTCTTCAACTGCTCTGCCTGGTTCTCAGGGAAGAGCTTGTTGATGTCTATCACGAATCTGGGGTCGATCTCATCGATGAGTTCATCGTCACCGGAGAAGACCTTCACATACGAATCGTAAACGAGTGCAGGGTTGATCTCAGCCATGTGCTCCTGAACGACTGCTCCTCCAGGCATGGTGTGGTTGACTGTCTCGAGATACGTGTTGATGGTCTCAGGCGTGACTTCCTTTCCAAGCCTCTTTTCGATGGTCTGGTGAGGGGAGTCGAGTCCTACGAGAACTGTCCTTCTGATATCATCCCATGCCTGCTGAATTGCACAGTTGTTTACACAGTGCAGATCATCGGCCTCGACGTAGATGTCGGTATGGGAGAGCTGGTAAGGCATCCAGGATCTCTGTCCGAGTGGAACTCCGATATCCTGGTTCATCATGGGGATGCCACGCTTCTTAGCGATGGCGTCAGCCGACTTCTGGAACTCAACCTTGCTCTTGGACTGTTTCCAGCCGCCGTAGCAGTAGTACTTTGTCTCCATGTCGGTAGGTTCTTCTTTGAACTTCTTCTTACATGCTTCCATGAAGAGCTTCTCATCTTTCTTTGCTGCCATGTTTACTCACCTTTTACATTGAAGGGCTGGTAACCACCGAGTGTTCTCATGTGGTGTATCCTGAGTCCGTATTTGGTGACCTCTTCATCGTCCCTCATATCGACTCCATCCGCTCTGAATATGGTCGTCCTCTTCTTGAGGTCGCTCATGGATGCGGGCTTTCCGACAGATATTCTCCTGTCGAGAGGCAATGCGACCTGGTCTTTGACGTAAACGACTTCTTTCTTGTCATTGTCCCAGACGTATCTCTGCCATCCATCGAACATCAGACCGTGCTCGTCGAGACGGCATGCGTGTCCGTGAACGGTTGCTCCCCTGATACCAGTGAGTGCAGGGTCGAATGTCTCATTGTCAATCATCTCCTTGGCGAGGACCTCGAGGTCTCTCTCCCTCATTTCGATGATCTGCCTTCCGGAAAGTGTTCCGGTGTCGAGTCCTCTGTACCTGGAAAGGTACATCCATGCCCTCTGGTAGGGGGATATGGGTGCGAAGTATACCGAGTCCGTGAACTGGATGTACCTTACACGGTCTCCACGTTTCGCTCCCTCGATGGGCTCAACGAGCTTTCTGATAGGGCACTCCGGCTCCTTACCTTCCTCTATTGGAGGGTGGATGGACTTGTAGTCCTCTCCGGGGTTCCTGTGTCCCATGATCCTTACAACATCGTCCATGGAGACATCACGAAGTTTCTTCAGCTTGACCTTGGGGTCCATATATTTTCTTCTGTTCTTTGCAGGAACAGTGGATCCAGGGTAGAACTGTCTTTTATATGCTGCCATATTAATCATTCCTATAATCTGTTAATGAATTCCTGAATTTCGAATATCTGCCGACATTCACAGTGTATCCAAAGGTCAGATGGGGGTCCACCGCGACCTTTATCAACTCTACCACAGAGTTCAACTGCTCCTCGTTCTCGACATCAAGTTCCAGATAAAATGCCCCTACAAGATAACAGATTTCGACATCACGTCCCCCGACCTTTATGACCTTGCGTTCGGAGTGATTATTGTCCAGACCTTTGCTGGGTCCGCTGTTAATCTTCTTGGGCAGGCTCTCGCCCGTCATATTGATCTGCCTGATCTTGTCGATACCTTCGAGTGCGTTCAACACCTTCTCGGTTGTCTCCACACTCAGGAGACGGTTTGAGAAAACCTCTACCTCAGGAAGAGGTATTCCCGCATACTCTGCTGCCGGCTTTGACATCGAATCAGACCTTCTTTGCGATCTTCTTTGCCTCTGCACCTACAAACTGCATAGGTGAGTGGAACTCTTTCATGTCACCGAAGACCTCTTTGAAGAGACCAGATGTGGCCTCTGCAGAGAACGTCTGTGTTCCGCCATCCAGGCAGTTAGCTGCCGTAACAGAGGGTATGAGCGTTCCCTTTGCGTGTCTTGTAACGACGTGGTTACCGTGGAACAGACCAGGTCCTCCTCCTCCATAGATGGAGTGTGAGAAGAACGACATACCGACACCGACTCCTTCCGCACGTCCGTAATCGACACCGGGAAGTCCTGTCTCGTGCTCGAGCAGGTCGTTGTAGTACAAAACTGTCGCAGGTACACCCTGTGCTGCTCTTGCCGCACCGACGTTTACCATGACTGCAGCTGTCTGACCAGCTGCCGCGTACGCATTCCAGAGAGGGAGATCATCAGTGGTGTATATCTTGTAGCCAGAGGGAAGTTCTTCCTTGACACGTATGACACCGTCTTCGATTGCCTTTCCGACGATTGTCTCTACGACATTACCGACGGTTCCAGTCTTTCCATTCTTCTTTACTATTGAGTAGAGAAGGTTGTTGGCGTTAAGTCCCTGATATGCGAGTGTAAGAAGGTGTCCTCTCTCGAATGGACCGATGGCGTCTCCCATCTCGAATGCTGCACATGTCTCGAATATCGAGGAAAGTGCGCATCCCTGCATCGCATTCCTGTTAACAAGTGCGACGACATGGTTGGCCATGATGTTTCTGAGTGCGAAACCTGCTCCTTCGTTGTTCTGGGGTATCTCCAGGATGGACTTGACGTTAGCACCATCGAATCCGACTGTCTGAGGGTATCTTCCCCATACTGCACACTTAACCATGTTGGCCTTGTACATGGGCACCTTGTAGATGTCTATGATAGCCTGTGTGGTTGCTGCTGCGACAGTTGTGAATCCGTTGATGTACTCGACACCTGCATCGGACCTCATCTCAGGAACGATGACGACAAGACTCTTGCCCTCGCTCTTCACTGTGACTGTGGTTCCATCGTCCTCGGTGACCTGGACCATTGCCTTTATCGCATCTGCGACTTTTTTGGCGTCTTTGACCAGGTTTACATCTATCTCCTTACCCCTGATCATGGCTCCTGCCATGTTTCCGGTCTTGAGTGCTTTCTCTATACCGGCAAGGTTGACTGCGAGAGTCCTCTTGGTGAGAGATGCGATTCTCTTGATCGCGCTGTTGCGCAATGGACTGATGGCTTCCAACGGTACATCTTTTGCGATGCGTTTTCCGTAGTCGTCATACAGATCGATTACGTCCTCATATTTTGGCATTTCATACCTCCTTTTTCAATAATCTGCGAAAAATAAGGGTTTTTCGCTTTCCCCTTGCAGAAAGGGGTATACATCTTCATTATAAAAACCATACTAGAAATAGAAAATTTCTGGGTAAATGCCCTTTTTTTGGTTGAAATCATTCACCCGCAAAATCCAAGAAAAAGAGTTTCCGCCCTTTGGACTTCTATTTAATGATTTTTAGCAGTAATAAGAATATGACGACAGGCGCATCATTGATGCTCCTATCGTCATATGTAAGTATACTCCAAAACCTCAGTCGCGCTTGGCCTTCGTCATAACGCCAGGCCCATACTTGACCAAATGTGACACATAGTCAGGTATGTGGGAATACGGAATACCGCATGCCAGCTCATCCGCTTTCATATCGGTCTTCTTCCTGCATCCGAAACAACCCAATGAAATGTTCGGTTCCCCACTAACAATCGGTACTGATGTTATATCCTCACAAGCACACTGGAATGGAGATGTGCTGAATGATATACGGCCGCCCTTCTCCGCCGTGAACGCTGGAACGATCCAGTAAACCCTCTCGGCTATGTCAACGATTATGACCACATCTGGTTCGAAATCCGCCTTCGATAAGGGACAGACAGCCTCCCCAGAACATTTCTCCGGAATGAAACGATCGGACATCATCTTGGCAGCGGCAGCGGCAGAATCGTGCATGCCCATATTGGCATGGAATTCTCCAGATGCAACCTTCTCAGGCGTTTCTATCATACCCAGAGCCGATGCGCCGACATGACATGACTGCATATCCATAGGCAAACATATGCATTTACCCTCTTTCGCAGCGAACACAGCCTGACAGTGGCTTAACTGACCTTCAGGCTTTAAACAACATACAGGACACTCCTCACCATCCCGAATAAGCTTCACAGCAACTGGTTCGTATCTCAGACCCAATATGGTCTTGATCTTCTCCGCGTATTCCGCGTTCGTCTTCAAGATATCGGACATAGTACCGTATACACAATGTAAGAGAAAAACCCTTCCGAGACGTCCCTTACCGTCCCTGAAGGTAAATGGTTTTGAAATTGTGTTTTATGATACTTGCTTAGTTGCAGTAGTTCTTGATAGCGTCGACCATTGCCTGCATGTTCTCATCAGGCGTTGCAACTGCGATACCGCAACCAGAGGATATGACATTGAATCCTGCTTTGGCGGAATTGAGTGCTCCGGTCTTGACTTCTTCAGGGGTACCCTGGAAGAGAGGCCTGACAGATCCGACGTTACCGACCATGGCGACCTTTCCTGCGACCTTCTCGGTTGCCTTGAAGGGATCGACCTTCTCCTCGATGGAAAGTCCTGTGACACCACTGGCTGCCATCTGGTCGAGAATCGGGTATGTGTCACCGCAGATGTGGAGAACGGTCATACCGCTTACCTCTGCGAGACTGTGCTTAACTGCCTTACCTGCTGCCTCCTCGAACATGTCGGGTGCAAGCATATCGGTTGATGCGGAAGGCTCCGAACACTGTACTATGTCTGCTCCTGCATCTATGAGTGCCTGAGTGTAGCTCTTGACAATAGGAGTAACTGCGTCAACCCACTTGTCGACCTCTTCAGGTGCCATCATCATTCCGAAAACGAGGTTCTCGGTGCTGACGAGGTGTCCTGCAAGTGTGAAAGGTCCGGTGTTACCTGCTACTACGGCATAGTTCTCACCATGGGTCTTCTTGAGGATTGAAACTGCATCCTGGACGACCTTTACCCTGCCTTCCTTTACGAACTCTTCAGGAGACATGATCGTGGAGGGATCATCGTACTCTCCCATCATGGGATCGAATTTGAACGGGTGTTTTTTAAGCATAGGCGCTGCGTCTTTTTTATCGACCTGAACTGTGCAACCGAGTCTCTCGGCCTCTGCAGTGAGGCAGAATGATGCTCTGACGGCCTCGAATCCGAAAACATCGGCCTGTGCGGCTGCGAGCTTAGCCATGAGTTCGGCCTCTTTGTGTGCCTCGGGCCATGCTGCTCCAACCTTGTCCATCTGACCGATTGTTGCCGACTGAGTGAATATGGCCACTGGGGGCCTGTCGAGATTCTCTTTGTTCATTGCTGCGATTACTCTGTCCTTTGGAGTCATTGACATGATTAATTCTCCTGAACGTGAGAATATCATCATATTATAAAAATTCTAAGACCTTATTATATGGAGCGACAAAACGTTAGGAAGTCGTGGTACAATCACTCATAATTCCAACTCCATGACATTGTTTAACGTACCCATGGACAGAAGCCCGATATCCGAGACTCCATATATATCAACGTTGGGAAGATCCGTGCACTTGAGAGCATCGGCCATTATGCATTTCGGATCCAGAGATAGATCATTACCAGATGAGAACGGACTGAACGGCGGAAGTACTATCACTCCCTCTTTTCTCGCATGGACAAAACACTGGAGCTTCATCCCCCCGCTAATACCCGGTATCCTGACGGACGGATGCTCATGCCCTATTATGACTGGCCTGATCCCTGAATCCACATGGCCGTGTTCCAGTCTGAAACCTGCCATGTCCACATGGTCTACAACCATCATACCCAGACCAGACAGGGTGTTCTGAAGGAAGTTATCGTGATTACCTCTGACCACCACCGTCTCGGCAGCCTCGGATAACATATTCATTATTGTCGTTACCTCCTGCCGAGCCTCGAACTTTGACCTACGGAAATCATGCTTTATGTCCCCTAGAAGAACCACACGCTTCGGCTCATACTTCGAGAATATCCTATTCAGAGAAGACCTTATGGAATCAGTGTTGATGCGAGGAACGTACATTCCCTCATCCTCCAACGCTCTCTCGTAACCGAGATGCAGATCACCCAGAACTGCCGTTGGTCCCTCATCCTCCAGAATCAGACAACGGTCATTGGTTATCCTGACCCCGGGGAGTATCTCCAATGAATCCATAGTCTCGTCATATCATAACCAGGATTTATCTTCTCTGAAAAGATTTTTGATTACGAATATCATGCAGACACAATGATGATGGAGCAGGAGATTGGGAAACTCCCTGCAAGACTCGACAGGGATCTGAAAAGAACAGCTAGAGCGGTGAGGTCCTCCACCGAGGCCGAGATTATAACACATATAGATGCCGACGGTATAACAGCTGGTTCCATCGCATCCATGACCTTGGAACGTTTGGGTATAGAGCACTGCGTCAGATTCGAGAAGAAGATAACAAAAGAGACCATAGAACACATCAATTCCAGCGAATCAGGATTGATATGGATATGCGATCTAGGCAGCGGATACCTGTCGATGTTTGACAGACACAACGTAGTGATAACCGACCATCATGTCCCAGATCCTGATTTTAGAAAATCCCAGACATCTATGGATGAATTCACAAAGATACTGCATCTGAACCCCCACACCTACGGCGTAGACGGATCGTTCGAAGCATGTGGAGCATGCATGACATACCTACTTTCACGTACCATAGACCCATCCAACAGGGACTTGGCGTATCTGGGGGTCATAGGAGCGATCGGAGACTTCCAGGATAACAGATACGGAAGACTGGTCGGATACGACAGGATAGCGCTCTCGGATGCAGTGGACAACAAAGACGTCGCCATCGACATGGACCTACGGTTCTTCGGAAGAGACAGCCGTAACCTGGTACAGTATCTGCAATACAACAACGATCCCCATCTGGGAGGCTTATCCGATGATCGCGAAGGATGCCTTAGATTCTACTCTGAATTAGATATAGAAACTGGAAAGGGTAGGACATGGAGTGACCTGCCCGTATGTGAGAGAGAAAGAGCAGTAAGCAGGATAATGCATATGATCGACGATGAGGACACCAGATCCCAGGCATATGGAGAAGTATACACACTCACGAAATACGGGCCCCATTCCGGATTGAGAGACTCCAAAGAGTACGCCACCGTACTGAACTCCTGCGGAAGGTACGATGATGCGGAAACCGGGATGAGGATCTGCAAAGGCGACATGTCCGCGTTTGAAACGGCTAGAAAGAACAGAGATGACCACAGACGCAACATATCAAACGCCATGACATACGTCAGGGAGAATCATCTGATAAGGGAACGCAGATTCATACAGTACTTCGACTCTGGATCCGAGATAAGAGAGACCGTGGTGGGCATAGTCGCAGGCATGATACTCAACTCCGGCGACGTCAGAAGGGAACTGCCGATAATAGCGTTAGCCGATTCCGATGATGGAGTGAAGGTCTCCGCCAGGGCAACACGCACACTGATAGATAAGGGCCTGGACCTATCATACATAATGAAAAGAGCCTCGGAGATGGTGGGTGGATTCGGAGGAGGACACGATATCGCCGCCGGTGCAACCATACCGGAAAATAAGAAAGAGGCCTTCCTAGAGATAGTGGAAGACCTCGTTTCGATACAGCTCACCTGAGCAGCGTATACAACACTGCCTTCTGTGCGTGGAGTCTGTTCTCGGCCTGATCGAAAACAACGCTTTTCGGACCGTCCATCACCTCTGCAGTTATCTCCTGTTCTCTGTGTGCGGGAAGACAGTGCATCACGATGCAATCGTCCTTGGCCACGGACAGAAGTTCATTGTTTATCTGATAGATATGGAAAATCTTCATAGCCGTCTCAACCGGTGTCTCATCTCCCATGGATATCCATGTGTCTGTATAGAGTATGTCCGCATCCTTGCATGCTTCCATCGGATCATGGGAGGCGACTATCTTACTGCCGTTTGCATCAGCTATCCTGGATGCGTTCAGCATTATCTCCGCATTCGGCATCCTTGTCGCGGGACAGCACGCCACCATATCCAAACCCATGATGGCTGATGCATATAGAAGAGAATTGCAGACGTTGTTCCCGTCACCCAGATAAACCAGTTTCCTACCGCGGAATGATCCCTTCTTCTCTTTTATGGTGACCATGTCAGCCAGAGCCTGACAAGGGTGTTCCAGGTTGTCGAGACCGCTTATCACCGGAACAGTAGAATTCTCCCCGATCTTGTCCATCATTCTGTAATCGAACGCCCTGTACATGATACCGTGAACAAAACGGCTCATAACCTTTGCAGTATCCTCGACAGTCTCGCCGTGACCCATCTGCATACGGGAGACGTCTATGTACAACGCATGGCCTCCGAGCTCGGTTATGGCAACATCGAATGATATCCTGGTCCTGGTGCTCGGTTTTTCGAACATCATCGCCAGTGTCTTCCCCTCGAGAGGAGACCCGTGGTTGCCACGCTCTGCCTTCAGCTTTATGGCGAGATCCACCAAGCTGGGCCATTCATCCTTCATATCTAGCACTGAAATAAGGTTTCTCTTTGCCATGAAACTGAAAACACTTAACAAATAGATATATCCCTATGTCCAATCTGGACATCATAACATTACTCTTGTCTGAACGATTACAAACGGTCTACAGTATTCGAAAAATATGAGGTATCGCGCCGATTCAGATAGACTCACACTTCTAATCGCCAGAAAAGTAGTACTCGTTCATGACTCTCGATAACTAAAAATGAGTCGCAACGGTTCTTTGACCGCCCCCTCGGGACGATATGAACATCCTACTCCCTTCAAGATTGGAAACATTTATTAATAGTGATACAATCAGCGCTTTACTGTATGGCCCGAGTAGGGTAGCTTGGTTATCCTAGGGGATTGTGGATCCCTTGACTCGTGTTCAAATCTCGGCTCGGGCCCCACCTTATATATTTTTCAGAACCTTGTAAGGAGTTGATTAGGATGACGTGGAATGGTAAGCTCAACAGGATAGATGAAAACAGATGGGAGATTCCTGAAGATTACGCCCCTGGTATGAGAACCAATGCCATCATATATGCCAGCGAAAGAATGATAGAGCATATACGCACCGATAACGCTCCTCAACAGGCAGCCAACGTCGCATGCCTTCCAGGCATAGTCGGAAGCTCCATGGCCATGCCAGACATACACTGGGGGTATGGATTCCCGATAGGCGGTGTGGCGGCAGTTGATGCTTTCAGCGGCTCCATATCCCCTGGCGGAATAGGTTTTGATATCAATTGCGGTGTACGTCTGATAAAGACCGATCTGACACTAGAAGACCTGCAAGGTAAGACCAACGAGCTTGTAGATGAACTTTACAAGAACGTACCTTCCGGATTGGGATCCAAGGGACTGACGAAGATCGGTAACAAAGAGATGGATGAAATACTCCTGAACGGTTCCGAATGGGCAGTTGAGAACGGATACGGATGGGAACGTGATTTGGATGTCACCGAAGAGGGGGGACACATGTACGATGCAGACCCCTCTAAGGTCAGCGACAAAGCCAGGAAAAGAGGCGTGCCACAACTCGGTTCCCTTGGTTCAGGAAATCACTTCCTAGAGATAGACCTGGTAGACGATGTCTTCGATGATAGGACCGCTAAGGCCTTCGGATTGAAGAAGGGCACAGTGACGATAACAGTGCACTGTGGTTCCAGAGGGTGCGGCCACCAGATAGCAACTGATTATCTGCAAAGCATGGAACAGTACATCAGGAATAACTCCGTGGAACTTCCGGACAGACAGCTGGCATGTGCGCCGCTGGATTCCAAACTGGGTGATGACTACTATGGTGCCATGTGCTGCGGTGCAAATTACGCATGGGCCAACAGACAGATGATAACCCACTGGGCCAGGGAATCCTTCGAGAAGATCCTCGGAGACTCAGCTGAGAGCATGGGCATGGATGTTGTGTATGACGTGGCGCACAACATAGCCAAAAAGGAACATCACGACGTGGAAGGCCATGGAACCGATGTATTGGTCCATAGGAAGGGATCCACGCGTGCGTTCGCACCTGGAAGGAAAGAGATAACGATGAAATACCGCGATTTCGGACAGCCTGTCATAATCCCCGGCGACATGCGCGTAGGAACGTACGTACTCGTGGGAAGGCCAGGATCCATGAAAGATACTTTTGGATCCACATGTCATGGTGCTGGAAGACAGATGTCACGCAAAGCCGCCATAGAGAGCATGGATCTGAAGACCGTCAGGAAGGAAATGGAATCCAACAACATATACCTCAGGAACGGATCTGACGAAGGATTGTTGGAAGAGGCTCCCGGAGCCTACAAAGATGTGGACGAGGTCATAAAGGTCGTGTGTGAAGCTGGACTTACGGACAAAGTCGCCAAACTGACACCCCTGGGCGTGGTCAAAGGTTAAGAACCTTGCGTGTAGCCTTGGACACCCTGTCCACCAGCGATATAGGCGATGCAACCATGAGTTTCCATCCGAAAGGATCCCTTGACTGTATCCCTTTCGCCAAAGATGACAGTTTGGTTATCGGTTTGACTTTCCCGTTGGAATCCATTATGACCACGTCTGTCTTGCCTATCTTCACCTTTGAGAGTATAGTGGACTTAGAGGGCATGTCGACGACGACTTCAGACACATCGACACCCGCCCTATCGGCTATCTCCGCTTCCAAAGCCTTACGTGAACCATAGTCGGAATAACCTGCCAGAATACATGCCAGATCATCATCGACATCCTCACTTCTTATCATGACGGCCGATTTGTATATGTTACGTGACATTACCGAACGCATCAGATAAGAAGGAGTCCCTCCCTCGTCTATCAAAGCGTGCGTCAGATCGGAATCGTCCCATATATACATGTCCCCCACATCCAGATCCGAACATTCCACAGCCTTAGTCAGCATCATCTTGATTATGCGTGCTGTCGTATGATAATATACGGCGGAATACATGAGAGAACGGGCAACCATGAGTCCCTCGGCCGCCACTATACCACCTCTTTCCACAACTATGCCGTCATTATGAACCCTTATGGTGTTCAATATCCTCTCCAGATCTATAGAACCCCAACTTACTCCCGTGTAATGGGAATCCCTCATCAGATAATCCATCTGATCGGCATCTATGGGGCCGTGTATTATCTGATGCACATAATCCCCCGACGGGAAGAAAGACATATGGCTAAGCATATCACTCCCGGACCTGGATCTTGGATATGATATGAGATCGCATACCTTCTTCGGATCGATACCTGAATCATTGAGGATTTCCGCAATGGATCCGGTACCGCCGAAAAGATCCTCGTCCCTCTCACGATACGTCCTCAGATCACCCATTATCAGACCCCTTGCAAGATCCATATGATCCATGCCCGTTCTTTCAACTGTGAGCTCTTCCATCATATGGGAAAAAGGAGGGTGACACACATCATGTAAGAGACCTGCTGCCATCACGGCACGTTTCTCATCCTCGGACAGATCCAACGCGTCAGCCATCCTGCCGGAGAGGTGATATGTCCCCAGACAATGCTCAAAGCGAGTATGGTTGGCACCTGGGAAAACCATATACCCCATATCCAACTGTTTAACATTCCTCAGCCTCTGCATCTCATGCCTTTCCAGGATCTCCAGGTACACTCCATCGACGACTATGCTTCCGTGTATTGGATCGAATATTATCTTACGGCCCTCTGTAATCACGATCCCCCCTTATGCATCAGACGAACCTTGTCTATCGACATGCCGTTACCGGTTATCACCATCAGCCTTTCCGATACCTCCATGAACGCGCCATCGATATCATGAGCCACCTTAATCAGATCCCTTATAACCTCCCGCCTCTGTGCATCCCCTCCGACAAACCTGGACATATCCATGACAATGATATTTCCTCTGTATGCCATATCAGTGATTACCTTGACATCGCCATATGACGCCACATCGACGACCTTCACACGCGCATCTGTCGGTACATGTGAATGAACAATCACGTCGTTTAGATCCACAAAAATCTTATTCCCGGGAACAGAGGCTTCTCTACCCATCTCATTCTCCGGTCTTCCAAAGTTTGTCGCCAACGTAATGCAGGGATTTTATAGCCTTGCCACCACTTCTTGCCTTGAGATCCACACCGGAGCGCTCGGACACCCCCACTGCCAAGGGAACCAGGTTGCGGATATCCCTTATCCATACCATGTCCCCGGATTCTATCGACTCATCCGCATCCAATATTCCGGGCCCCATGCAATCGGCACCATTTGTTATGAATGGAACAGCACCCATATCGACGGTGACATACCTCGCCTGAGGTTTGTATTTCATTATACCCCTGACGGTGAGAAAGGGTTTACCTTCGTGAATGAGAGCGAGTATGTCATTACCCACGAAAATGAGACTGAAATCCGAACTCTCAGCCATATCCACCGGGTCATCTTCCCCGAAAACAGGTACTTTGAAAATACCCTCGAGCTCATTGGATATCGCCTTGATCTCCTTCGATCTCATCCTCTTCCTCTTACGGATCATTATGTCTGCCATTGGCCGCTCATGAACGTATGAATTAATCATTTTTGCGTTGTTTCGCACAAGACTGCACCCTATTCAAAGGAGTTATAATCCAACAACGACTATACTACAGAGATAAACATGGGAATAAATATTGGAATCTGTGAACTGGAAGCACAGAGAGCCTCCTGCCGGGAATTGAAAACCGATATCCATAGAGTGAAACTCGATGATGTGTCAGGATTCGAAGACATCGTAGAATTCGACGAGACGGTATCTCTGGACAAAGCCAAAGAGATGTTCCAAGATTGGGATGCATTCATGAAACGCAACAGATTGAACAAGGAATGCGAACTCATATACTTAGACAAAATAAAGGACGACGACGACCTGAACACACTGAAAACGGTGTGTCAAAGGGTTTGCACCGGATGGGTATCCCTGAAGGACATGACCGATGAGAGGAAGAAAGCCGCTATATCCGCATCCAAACCCGAAAACCGTATCACGGGATGGGATCTCATAGAATTCGATCAGATGAATCTAATATGTTCCGAATGCCCGCTTTCCTGGGACAAAGGCAGAGGGTGCATAGGTGCCTTCGGACCTGACAACAGCTTGTTGCCGGAGATAGCATCCAGACACAACTGCAAGATAGTAGCCTCCGCACCTCAATCAGCAAAAGAACACGTCATATACAGTCCCAAGGATGCTGAAGACCTCTTGGCAGAGACCGAGAAACTTACCGGAATCCTCCCCGAAGAAGGAAAGATGATGGTAAGACGTTATTCCGGACCTCTAGAAAGAATGGCTGCGGTAGCCAGGGTCTCGATCGACGAAGATTGCGGATTCTACTTCTTCTGAAATCCTATTCAGATATCGACGTCCAACCCGTTCAACCTCAGTATGGTCCAAGCCATGTCTTGAGCCATGCTGATGGCCCCTTTCATACCCATCTTATCATCAAGGTACTGTGGAGAATTCAATGCCGTAAGCACAGGCGAAGGACATCCTCCCACTACGATCATCTCGTTGCGGAGCATCCAGTTGACCATCTGCATATATGCCAGGGAACCTCCGTCATGTGCATTGACCACCAGTGCGGCACCCACTTTCCTCTTGAGTCCCATATCGCCCATCTCCAACGGGAGACCTATCCTCTCCATCAGGAGCTTCATCTTACTGGAACATGCACCGTAATAACTCGGGGAAGCCAATATGATCCCGTCTGCCTCACGCAGTCTGTCGATCAAATCGTTTACCCCGTCCTCCATTATGCATCTCCCATCTCCCCTCATCTCACAGGACCTGCAATCATTGCACGGTTCTATCTCCATGGCATACAGGTGTATCTGCTCCACTTCTATGCCCTCTTTCTCGATCTCATCCAGAACATCATTCAACAAATTACCAGTGTTACCGATGAGACGGGGACTGCCGTTAAGGGCGATGACCTTCATGAGGCCTAATATATCGATGACGATAAAACAGTTATGGGCGGACTTCCGCGTTCATCTCGATTGCATGTATTATATTATCATCGGGATCCATGAACGCAGTACTAACGCCCCATGGTTCTCTCATAGGATCTTTGATGAACCTCACACCCTCGTCTATAAGGCGCCTATGGAGGTCGTAGGGATTGTCGACACCGATATAGATTCCCAGATCCACACCCGCTCCGGCAGATCTGCGGAGTATGAGTCTGGCACTCTCCCTCCTCATTCCAACCTCGTCCTCTGTACGGTATGTCTCCTCCATGCCCAGAAAATCCCTATAGAAAGGTATACTGACAACCGGATCCTTCACAGGGACCACTGCCACGAATATGCTCTTGGGGAGACCCTCTACCGTGTATGTGAAGTTCCCTCCTCCCGGATCACCTATCGGCATACATCCGTTACCGACATATTCCGATATATCCGTTTTGATAGTTTTATAACGGATGTTATACATTCCAGAGGATTAGGGAGTAATTGTAATGGCTAAACCGATGCTCAGCGAAGAAGACATAGAAGAACAGACAAAACTCAACGATTGCCTATCGAAGATCAAACATGTCATAATCGTGATGAGCGGCAAAGGAGGCGTGGGAAAAAGCACAGTGTCCTCCAACCTCGCCATGACCTTATCCATGGCAGGATATCAAACTGGTATCATGGACATAGACATAACCGGTCCCAACATACCGAAAATGTTCCACGTGGAAGATGAGAAACTCACGGTTGAAAACGGAATGCTGATGCCTATAAACGTCCCACCGTCTCTGAAACTGATGTCGATGGCATTCCTACTCCCCGACAAAGACTCGGCAGTCATGTGGAGGGGACCTGTCAAGATGAGCGCTGTCAAACAGTTCATAGAGGATGTCAACTGGGGAGATTTAGATTACCTGGTCATAGACATGCCTCCCGGCACCGGTGATGAGGCTATGTCGATCGTGCAGCTCATACCTAAGGCTGATGGTGTCGTCATAGTGACAACCCCTCAGGAAGTTGCACTGCTGGACAGCAGAAAATCCATAACCTTCGCCGCACAGACAAAGATCCCGGTTATAGGATTGATAGAGAATATGAGCGGTTTCGTCTGTCCTCACTGCGGAAAGGTTACCGAAATATTCAAGTCGGGCGGAGGAGAAGCCACCGCCAAGGACATGAATGTACAATATCTCGGACGTATCCCTATAGAACCAGAGGTCGTGCAGTCCGGAGATTCTGGTATGCCCATCGTCATATCCAATCCCGAATCTGAGTCCGCCAAGGCATTCAAAGGCATAGTGGACAAGATAGTCACCACGGTGGAGCAGAAATGAAGATAGGTGTAATAGCCGAGGGGGATGGATTGGAATCCTATGTGGCCGATGATTTCGGGCACGCCCCTTACTTCCTGATTGTAGACTCGGAGACCCTGGATTACACAGTGGTCAAGAATGAACATGCCGATTCCATAGAAGGTGCCGGCATGCTCGTAGCCAAAGCAATAGCTGGCCTGGGTGTGGATGCTGTGATAACAGGCGGAATCGGAACCCATGGATTGGACATATTGAAAGGAGCAGGAATATTCGTCTCCTATGATGAAGAAGGCACGGTCGAAGATTGTGTAAAAGACTTCATCAGGAGATATGAAAGGATGAAAGGGTTTGAAGAGAACTGATCAAACAGATCTCTTCTCGCCCCATATCACCTTATGCAGTTGAGGCAGGACACGTACGTTCAGTCTTCTTTGTATTGCCTCCTCTGCTATGTATTTGAGATCTACTCCCCCGACCGGCCCGAATATCACGTTCGTGTTCACGGGATGTTCCTCCAAGAACCTCAGAGCATAATAGAAATCCTTCTTGTCGGCTATTATGAACTTTATCTGATCCTTCATGGTGAGTATGTTAAGATTGGACAGGCACATGCGACCCTCCATTCCCGATGAGGGACATTTTATATCCATACTTATCATCAGATTGGGGCTGTCGGGAACACCGGACAGATCTATGGAACCGTTGGTCTCCAGAACAACCTGTTTACATTCCCTTATAAGTCTGCTAAGGAGTTCTGGCATATCCTTCTGCAGAAGCGGTTCCCCACCAGTTATGCATACACTTCTGTCATCGCCTATCAATTCCATTATCTGATCCACCGACATATCCATGCCAGGCTCCTCCCTTGCATACTTGGTATCACACCAACTGCATGACAGGTTGCATCCTGCTACCCTCACGAAATAAGTCGGCAGACCTATCATCAAACCTTCGCCCTGAATGGACCTGAAATACTCACAAACCTTCATTTCAATCACTCATACTCGATTTCATCCTTGTAACCAGCTTCCTCGAACCCCTTCAACCTCAACATGCATGAGTCACAGTGTCCACAGGCCTTATCCCCACCATTGTAACATGACCATGTCAGTTTCAACGGCGCATTCAACTTTTTACCCAATCTCACTATATCTGCTTTAGAGCTTCTAAGTATCGGCGTCATTACCTTGATAGGCTTCCCTTCGACACCTGTCTTGGTCCCTACATTCAACATTTTTTCATAAGCTTCGAAGAACTCCGGACGACAATCAGGGTATCCGGAATAATCCACAGCATTAGCACCTATGTATATACGCTCTGCATCTATGGACTCGCACAACCCCGCAGCTATACTCAAAAACACTATGTTGCGAGCCGGAACGTAAGTCACAGGTATGGATTCAGATAACTCACCGGAACGGTCCCTTGGAACATCTATGTCTTTTCTGGTCAACGCTGAACGGAAAGAACTCAGATTGAGGTCTATAACCACATGCTCCACACCATAATGGTCACAGACCGCCTGAGCTGACGTAAGCTCACGTGTATGCCTCTGACCATATCTGAAGCTCAATGCAGTGACCTCACAGCCGTCTTCTATAGCCTGTGCCAGGGTGGTCGTAGAATCAAGACCTCCTGACAACAACACTACTGCCTTCATCTCAACACCTTCGTGAACCATGCCGTCTGACCACGCTCTTCGTCTAGGCCTATAGACAGACTGTACACATTATCTGGCATATCCACATCCCTGACCATCATCTCAGCCATCATACGGGACATCTCCTCTGCAGTGGTCGTGGGAACATCCAATATGACAACATCTTCCAATGGGAAAACATACCTCTTACCGCAGGATACGACCTCTACCGAACCATCCTTCTTGGAAATGAGAACTTCCTTGGAGATTCCTGGCAGGAGTATATGATGATCCATTACATCGATCATAGACTTCAATTTCTTCTTTAAAACGACGAAATCCATGATCATACCATCTTCTCCCACATCACCTTCCAAACGCAAATGGACTATGTAGCCATGACCGTGCAATCTGGAGCACTTCTCATGTTTGGGAATGAAATGACATGAAGAGAACCTTATACCAGAATGCGCACCGTCTATTTCCAAAATCATAGAATACTTCCCCCCATTCTCATAGCCAACTGTATGGAATCAACATAATCCGTCTTGGCCCTAGACGTATCCACGAAAACCTTGTCTATGTTTATAACGGGAGCACCGAGGGCCTTGGCCTCTCCTATGAAGTGAAGAGCCCTGAATATGAGATTACCTGTGATACCATCCGGAGCTATGATCAGATCAGCCTCATCCACCGCATCTTCTATCAGGATCTGCGCATTATACGCATCATATCCCTCATCCTTCAGCATACTCACCAACTCGTTCGCGTCATTTATGGTCTTATCCACAACAGGGGATCTCCCGATATCCTCGTTCCTTCCACCGGACATGACCGCAATCCTCTGACCTGCTCCGAGTTTATGCATGAGCTCAAGAGATCTTTTGGCCATATCGAACTTCTGAGATATCGTCCATCCCTCATCTATGCCCACAGGAATCATGAATATCAGTTTCCCCATTACAGGCTCTATTAGGACCAACCTCTCTAGATTCGACACACCCATGGCTGATTTGAGCAGAGGCAGAAGCTTGGACGATGCCATATCACCTCTCACAGCGGCACCTATCTTACCTGAGGAAAGATCGTCGACCAAGACCTTGGGATCGTCGTACATGACAACGTTATCGTTATCCATCGCACGCACGCTCCTCTCCACATATCCTTTGTCAGTCCCGCGGCCTATACCGACACGTATGTCGGGTAGCTCCCCTTCTAGAAGGGATTCCGATGTGAACATGAAATACGCTAACCCCTAACCTGTATTAAGTATTTGCACAATCGATTATATCGAGTCGAATGTGTAATCATCCCAATCGCGCAATCCTAATACATGATCGACTTCCGTCAGGGTCAACATAGGACGGGGATACCTCACAGAATCATCCATAGCTATACGTGGACATGCCGTGCAGACATATGCATCGGCTTTGAAAGGCATAAGCGCTTCGGGGGATACCTCACCCATTACTATGATGTGCGCATCCCTACCATGGGCCCTTAGCTTAGAAGATACGGCCCGGGCCGCATCCATCCTGTCCTGACCCACCTTGTCACTGACTATAACCAAGAAATCTTTGGCATTCCTGGAACTCTCGATTGCGGCGAACCTTCTTCTCATTATTCTGTCCCGGACCTCATTAACATCACGGAGATCTCCGGTTATAGGATTCAAAACTTTCATCGGCTTCTTAACACCGAAGGCAGCAGCCAAAGGATGAAAATCTCCCTCACCTATGAAAAGGAACCCGTCGACACGGTCCTGCACAGAAAGAGCCGAACTGCAATTGCAACCCAGCACCTGGCCGGGATGCATTATACGTATATCGCCAGTCCCGATGAAAACCACAATACCGTGTTTTTCCAGGATATCACATGCCTTTGGAAGCATATCTACATACTGGACTGTTGCCAAAAGACCAACCTTTTCGGGAAGAAAATCAACCGCCGCCTCCAACACATCGGAGATGTCCAGAGACGTGTGCCCCTCCACATACATGACATCAGGATCCGAACCCAGAGAAGGTATCTGAGAATGACCGAAATGCACCAAAGCATCGGCATACCTATGATAATCCGTGAAAAGATCGCATGCACCGTAACAAGGGCGACCTATTATTATTACATCAGCGCCCGTACCTTTAAAAATCGTATCTGCGAGGTCAGAAGCCCTAGATTTCAGACCCTCGGGCAACTGAAGTGCGACAGAGGAAAACCCTCTGTCGCGAATCCAGTTTATTATTCTTGTTGTTTCTAAATCAAACATGTGTAGATCAGTTGATGAGTTCCTGTCCTTTCTCCACAACTACATAACATGGAGACGGGAACTTCATCGATGCTCTCCAAAGAGCATCCTTTGCAACACTAACCTTGTCTGCAGGTATTTTAACTGTCAGTATAGCCTGATTGCGCTCAAGCCTGGCTGCAGTACCTACGGTCTTACCGAACGCAGCACGCATACCACTCGACACACGGTCTGCTCCTGCACCGGTAGCCAACTTGTTCTCTCTGAGAACCATATGGGGATATGCCCTTACAGACAGATGGTAGTTCTGAGACCCCGCATTGGACGAAAGAACCCTGTTGGCAGCGATACGCCCTGCTTCCAAAGAAGTGTGCCTCACCTGTACACGGTTCTTCACTTTTAGAGTGAGAACTACTGGGAAATCCGCCTGAAGGTTACCCATGTCAAACTGACTGACTCTGCTGGCGGGAACTCCTCCCATGTATTCGCGGCGTGTATACGCCTGTCCTGTGATTCTCCTATACATTGATGCGGGCTTTCTTACCATCTATACCACCTGTGTGCGGATTGAATGAATGCGACAATCTCAAATTCGTATTTAAAGACTGTTGCTTGTAGATTCTATAACCATCAGGGACGAAACAAACGTTGGATATAAGCATTTCTCTAGAACTACTATATATCAACCCATTCAGGACCTTCTTTCAAGCCATATTGGGGTATGTCGAACGTCAAAACGTCCTTGTTGTGGGAAAATCGAAAAATGCTCTAGACCTTTTTACCTAGTAAAGCTTTATATCCTAGGGTCCTGTCCGTGAGGCTGGAGGCATACAACGTCCAAAAAGCATATTCCGAGGAACGCTGTGTCCCGGATCGGCAAGGAAAGGATAGATATCCTCACCTCATTGGCAGTCGAAGCGGTCAGGAATGGAAGAGACGACCATGCCATAAGGTATGTCGGCCTAGCAAGAAAGATAGGCATGAAGACGAGGACAAGAATACCTACCGACTTCGAGTACTGCAAGGGCTGTTTCATCCCCATGATACCTGGGGTCAACTGCACTGTCAGACTCACAGGTCACAAGGTTGTATCCCGTTGCGTTCGATGTGATACGGTAAGACGTATGCCCTATCTCAGGGAGAAAAAACCATGACGGAAAAAGAAGCAAAAAAAGAACTTATGAGACGTGCCGTGGAGATAAAACCCACCGTGCATGTCGGAAAGGATGGATTGGATCAGGGATTGACAGATGAAATAATAGCGCAGTTGAAAAACCGTCGCATCATAAAAGTCAAAGTCTTGGACAACGCTGATGGGGACACTGGAGAAACTGCTGAAACCCTTGCAAGCACCACGGATTCCGTCATCGTGGATGTTCGCGGAAATGTCATAATCTTAACCGATAAAAGGACATGGAATTCCCTGTGTCAAAAGAAATTCTAAGGTGTTTGGATGTTGGATGTTAACATAATCAGAGCTGACCCAGAGAACATCAGGAAGATGCTCCTGAACAGAAACAAATCCACAGATGTATTAGACAAGTTCCTGAACGTGGATGCAGAATGGAGAGCATTGACCCAGAGGAACAACGATCTCCGCAGAATCAGGAATGACGAATCCCTGAAGATATCCAAATTACCGAAGGGAGAAGAGAAGGAAAAATCCATCTTGGAGATGCGCCGCATAGGCGATGAGATAAAGGCTAATGATGAAAAGATGGTCGAACTCGACGACACACGTAACGAGTGTGTCCTCAACATACCAAACATACCTGATGAAACAGTACCCTTGGGAAAGGACAGCAACGACAATGTCGTAGTCTACGAGTGGGGAGAGAGAAGGAAGTTCGATTTTAAGCCCAAAGAACATTTCGAAATCGCCGAGGACCTGGACATCATAGATTTTGATCGTGCAGTAAAGGTTGCAGGAAGCGGATTCTACTGCTTGAAGGGCGATGGAGCACGTTTGGAACGTGCACTCATATCATACTTCCTGGACACCCATCACGACCAAGGATATACTGAGATATTCCCACCTGTGGTCGTCAATAAGAACGCACTCATAGGCACCGGACAGTATCCGAATCTCAAGGATGACATGTACCACTTGGAAAGGGATGACATGTTCCTGAACCCCACGGCGGAAGTCCCTGTCACCAACCTGCTTCAGGATGAGATACTGGACAAAGACGACCTGCCGATAAAATATACGGCATATCTGCCATCCTTCAGAAGAGAGGTAGGTAAACACGCAGACACGAAAGGCATAATACGCGTGCATGAGTTCAACAAGGTCGAAATGGTAAGATTCGTATTGCCTGAGACATCCTGGGATGCCCTTGCCGAACTCAGGAACGATGCGGAGGATCTCATAAAAGGATTGGGGCTCCCCTACCGCGTGCTCCTTCTTTGTACAGGGGACATGAGTTTCTCCTGTGCGAAATGCTATGACCTTGAATTGTACGCACCCGGCAAAGATGCGTGGCTCGAGGCATCATCATGTTCTAACTTCACGGACTTCCAGGCACGTAGGGCCAGGATCAAATACAGACCTGAGCCCCATCTCAAGAGTGAGTTCGTGCATACCTTGAACGGCTCCGGACTTGCGCTACCCAGGACCATGGTGGCCATACTAGAGAACTATCAGAATGCGGATGGATCAGTCACGATACCTGAGGTTCTCAGACCGTACATGAAAGGACAGGAAAAGATAACCAAAAGAGTATGATCAGATATCCATACTCTCGAAACCTCTTATCAGGTCTTTCGCATGGATTCCATCTCCGCTCTCCTCGAGTTTCATGCGGATCTCCTTCTCCCCGTCCCTCAAAGCCTTCGAAGATGTGCCGTAACATGTTGATATATGGGCTTCCATGAAAGCTGACATACGGTCACATGCCTTCAGATCGGCCCCCCTGCGTGTACCAAACCTCGGATCGCTTATATTCTCAAAAGGTTCCAGAATCATCATACCCAATTCTTCTCTCCATTTCTCTGGGACCAGAGGCATTATGTTCGAGAGTATCAGCTCATGCTCATAATCCTCCAACGATCCCCGCAAACCGCTTATACTGGTCTTCACAGGCGTGATAACATCTTTGGTCAGAACCTCCGGAAGATCGTGGAAAAGCCCTGTGTAATAATCAATGTACTTCTGTTTGGAATCTGCTCCCTCGTCATAATCACTCAGATAGATCATGTTAGCCACCATGAGAGAATGACCAAGAACCGTACTCTGGGGCATCCTGGGAGTCCTCGCCCATCTCTGCTGGAACCTGAGCTGACCTATGAGATCGACAATATCGAATGAACTTTTATCCTCCATGAAATGTCTGACACCCTCCAGATCCATATGCTGGGAGATCTCTCCATCCATCTCGCGACGAGTCTGTTCTATACCATACATTGATATGTTGGCAGGATAAATCATGTTGAATTCCCATTTCGTCGCAAGGTAATGTGCCGCACGACATATGGCATCCTCCCTACAGGAATCCTCTGAGTAAAGGTATATATTGAGTCCGTCCACGAATCTGTCCGGAGCCTCCGGAACCCTGCGATTGAACTCACTGAGAACATAATCGTTTATCTGATCGGACCACTCGGACTTCATACGGGTGTACAACTGCGGTTTAAGGTCGGTGAGAACTATCCTCGCTATGAACGAGTAGAGATTGTGTGATATCATCCTCTCCCAATCCAGGGTGTAACCGTTATCTTCCTCATATTTGCCCAATATCCACGTTATAGCAGCCTTGTGGGCCTGTTTATCCAGCTCAGTGAGATCTATCATCCTGAGATGATCGTTCCACCTGTGCATGTTTACCGCTTCGAACATGCAGTAGAGGATGTCAGCGTTCAACGCCCTTCCGTCTTTCATCCGGAAAGTTCACCTCTCCTCTGAATTTACTTCGTCGAGTATAGAATCGATATCCAAATCATCCGGCAGGGGCATTGTGCAGAGCGACTCCATATCGATGATATACGGAACATCAGAATCATCGGGAACATCCGAAAGGGACTCCTTAGCCTTGGCATCACTCACGATATCCCATATCTCCTCACTGACGGATATGCCTTCCAGATAACCGAATATGGCTCCGAGGATCGTGAAGAATGCTCCCATAAGAAATATAGACATGCCCAGCGAAGTGCTTGTGTGAAAAACCAATCCGATGTATAACATGGTTCCCACAATCACGAAGACCAAACCAACAATGTCGAACACCAGCCAGGCCCTCCTATCGATATCTACCATGACACGTCATTACCTTCCACGATTAAAAGGTGATGTGTATCTGACCATACCCAACGAATATAACGAGGGTCGGCAATTACCATCTCATGAAGGTCTCCAAGAGACTAGACAGCATACCTATGTCGGGAATTAGGAAAATGTTCGACCTCGCAGGTCCGGATTCGATAAATCTGGGATTGGGAGAACCGGACATGGACCCTCCGATCGAGGCCATAGAAGGAATGTACAGGGCATCGATGAACCATAAGAACAAGTACGGCCCTACTGCAGGTGTACCTGAACTGAGAAAATCAGTAGCCGATAGATTCTCGAAATACGGGAAGATAGACAGCTCTAACATAATGATAACGCCCAGCGGTTCCACGGCGCTTATGGAGATAGTGCAATCTTTCATAAATCCGGGTGATGAGGTACTCGTACCCAGCCCGGGATTCGTCATCTACGGTCCACACGCCGTACTAGCTGGAGCCACATATAAGGAGTACAGACTAACGGAAGGAGACTTCCAACCGGATACGGATGACATCCAGAACCTGATAACAGACAAAACGAGGATGATAATAGTCAACAGTCCTTGCAACCCGACCGGAGGTGTGATGAACGAAGACACAAAGAAAGCACTTCTGGACATCGCTGAGGATAGAGACCTGTTCATACTGTCGGATGAGGTATACGAACCGTTCGTCTACGAAGGACACCACGTATCATTTATGGACCATCTGGACAGGGCGATAGTGGCAAGCGGATTCTCGAAGATGATGGCCGTAACAGGATGGAGACTGGGCTTCGTGTGTGCCGATGTCGACGATATGGATGCATTGATCAAAATGCAGTACCATGTATGCGCCAACCCTCCCATGCCGTCACAGTACGGTGTGCTGGCGGCTATGCCTAACATAGATGAATATCTGAAAACCTCCAAAGAGACATACAGGAAAAGACGCGACCTGATAGTCAAACATATAAACGACATAGAAGGTATGAGTATAATACCTCCGAAAGGTGCTTTCTATGCCTTCCCGTCCTATGATCTTGATATGAAATCCGCAGACTTGGCAACAGAACTTATGAAAAAGGGGCTCATATGCACACCAGGATCGGCATTCGGTAAATACGGTGAAGGTCACATAAGGTTCTCATATGCCAACAGTGAGGACAAGATAGAGGCAGGCATGGACATACTCTCGGAGACCATGAAAATATTAAGGAAGTGATCCCAATGGACAAAGATGACCCCAACGCCAACCTGTTCGGCTATGATGAAGATGATAAGGATACAGAAGAACTGGCATACGACCAGACTTATGGTAAGAACCCGATAAGAGTGGATGCCCTCGGAGATCTGATATACGAGGATATGACGAAAACGATTGAAGATCAGGAGGGATTGACCGAAGAAGGCAAGAAACAGATGCTCTTCAAGATGACGGCCAACAGCATACTGGATATGATGATGGATGCGATACCGTCCCAAGATGGATTGGATATGTCGTATTCCTTCGATATGCTCCTGGGGGTGGCCCTGACCAATAGAAGATACGGTGTCGATCTCTTCAAAGAACATGAAAAGGCCCTTATCAATGTGAAACCCTCTGAGTTCGGATCCGATGATGCGTACCGTCTGGCCATTCAGGAGTTCGAAGAAAAGTGGTGGGACATCCCACAACCTGCTCTGGATGAGAGAACACCGAACGATGCGATAAGAGAGATGCTTGATAAATACGGGCTGTCAGACCAATGACGTCCACAATAGCCTCAGCCCCCGGAAAATTCGTGATATTAGGGGAACATGCTGTCGTATACGGCAAACCGGCCATATCCCTGGCTATAGACAAACGCTTCACGATCGAAGTCTGTCGTGATTCGGAATTCAAAGTTAACGGTGAAAGCACTAACCGTATCTGCAACCCCCATATGAACTACATATCGTCCATACATGGGAATGTACCTGTATCAGTCAACATGGGAAGCGACATACCTCCGGGATCCGGACTTGGATCGTCAGCAGCACTGTCCGTGGCATTCTCTGCAGCTCTGCGCAGTCTCATATGTCTGGATACAGATGCGGAGACCATAGCCAAGGAATCCTTCGATGCGGAATATTACGCTCAGGGCAGAGGCAGTCCCATGGACACCTCCACATCCGTCCATGGATACGGGATAGCACTAAATAATCCCGATCCAGGCAAGAATCTGTGGACCATAGAGAAGAACGGCAACAAATGGGATATATCCGACATAGATGTCCCCGAGATGACCTTCGTCATCGGCTATACAGGAATACGTGCGCCGACTGGACCCCTTGTAGAAAGGGTACGCAGGTACAGGGAGAAGAACAAGTTTGCCTCCGATATAATCGACGAGATAGGCTCAGTATCTCTGGAGGGTATGAAGGCACTGACTAACGAAGATGTGTCCCGGTTAGGTGAGCTTATGACCTATAACCACAAACTTCTATCTATATTGGGGGTCTCTTGCAAGGAACTCAACAAACTTGTCGATGTCGCCCTTCCGTATTCGTATGGTGCAAAACTGACTGGATCGGGAGGCGGAGGTTGTATGGTAGCCCTGACCGATGATCCAGAAACAGTCTCTGAAGCCATATCTTCCAGGGGGGGATCCCCGATGGTCGTGACCACCGGGGTGGAAGGGGTCAAGATATATCAGAATTGAGTTTATCTTTCAAAATAAAAAAACAACGGCCCTTTGAGGGCCGTAAAATGTTTCATATCAGATCTTCGAATCCTTCTACTACCTTGGGGAACTTCTCTTTTATGACTTTCAAGAGATTGTAGACGTTGACCTCTTTTATGTCGGAATCCGAGATGAGTTTGACAAGCTCGTCTATAGTCGCATCGTCCAGCTCCGCCAACCTCTCCTTGGCCATCCAGTTCCTGTAGAGCTTGTCCTCCATCCTGTCACGCCACATCTTCTCATATGGCATCAACGCAGCTTTAGAGAAATCTCCTTTCTTGGCAGCTTCGACAATGACCTTACCCGCATACATACCGGTTCTGCATGCATGGCATATGCCTCCGCCGGTTATTGGGTCTATGATCCTAGCGGCATCTCCGACCAGTATAAGATTGTCATCAACAGCGCAATCCAATCCGGGACATGTCGACACGAAACCGCCCATGATCTCCACGGATTGACTGTTCTTGAAACGGGGATCCTTTTCTATGAACTTGTCAAGGTATGTCTTAGCCTCTCCGTTCTTGGCCATGGTGCCCATGATACCGATACCTACATTAGCCACACCATTGCCCTTGGGGAATATCCACAGATATCCTCCAGGAGCGACAGAACGTCCTATGACGAATTCACAGTATTGCATATCAGCATCACAGTTGACCATGCGGTACTGTAGACAGGAACAAAGATCGTTCAGGTCGATACTGGTATCCATGCCGGCCCATCTGGCCACCTGGGACTCGTAACCGTCTGCGGCCACGACAACCTTGGCACGGATCTCGATATCCTCACCCATGGACTTGGCCTTTATGCCGATAAGCTTTCCGTCCTCTCTTATGACATCGGTACAGGATGTACGCATCATTATCTTCGCACCAGCATGCACGGCATCCCTTGCGAGCGCTTTGTCGAACAGGTGTCTCTCGAGGACATATCCGACTTCCGAACCAGCCTTGCTCTCATCCAACTTGAACTCGTAACCACTGGGGGACCTTATGACGGCTCCGACCATATCGGCACGTATCCAGAGGGGATCGGGCTCTATACCGACCTCCTGCAACCATTTCTTGGAAACCCCCTCCGCACATCTGAGTGGTGCACCGATCTCCGCTTTTTTCTCTAGGAGTATGGTGTCCAATCCACCCTGAGCACAGAACTTCGCGGCCATACTGCCACCTGGTCCGGCCCCCACTATGACCACATCGCACTGATATGTCTTCATGCCTTTCCCTCCATACTGAGAGCCTGCACCGGACAGAGCCTCACGCACCTGCCACATTTGTTGCATTTTTCATTGAACTCCAATATGAAATCATTGAGGAATATGGCATTCTGAGGACATGAACCCACACATCCCCCGCAATGCAGACATTTGTCGTAATTCACAATCATACCGACACCTCACGCTTTCTGATCTTCCGGAACTATGAGGGCATCCTCCAGTTCCTTGGCTTCCTTCTTGTGAGCCGCCTTCCACTCCGCAAGCGGGGTGGCGTACTTCTGCTCCGTTATCTTACGATAGTTGGGACCACCGTTATACGCACAGAAAGGTATGATCTTGCAATCGGGAGTGACGTAGTGTATACAGCAACGCTTCACCCTCTCAACATCGTAATTGCTGTCATCCTGGAAGTGCATACCGCCGATCATCATCATCCTCCATGAGAATTCAGCGAGCATCTTCTTGGATTTGTTGCTCACGATACCTTTGATCATCAACTTGAATTTCTCCTTGTCGAGACCTTCTGGCATGTTCTCGCGTATTATACATTTGTCAAGGAGTTTCAACAGCTTTATAGCTGTGAATTTCTTGAATATGACATTCTCCGCCTTCATACCTATCTCCGTCATACCTTTGGAGAATTTATCCACATCCACGAAACGCGGGAACGGCACGACGTTTCCCCTGTCGTCTATAAAAATGTACGTCGCTATACCGCAATGTGGATGAACACTGAACGTGACCTTGTTCTCTCCTAGAATTATCGATGCAAAATTCGATATGGGAGCCACAACTGGTACAGGATACCAGTCATCCACTGTTGTATAACCTGTCTGCTCACTGATGTCCCTTGCCAGATCCGGAAGTGTGTATCTACCCTTTTCCAGCTCTTCGTGGTCTATCCTTCCAGTGAACGCCACTGGCTGGAAATTCACACCTCTGACAACATCAGAATGATCTATAGCGAACTTCACTATGTCCCCCACCTGGTGGTCGTTCATACCCTTGACGACTGTAGGAACCAAAACTATGGACGGACATTTACCTATGTCCTTCCTAAGCTTCCTGCAGTTCTCTATCACATCCAGCTTGACCTTGAACATCTTACGGTCCCTGGCCTGTAGGTAAATATCATCAGAAACACCGTCGAAGGACAGGTAAATCGTGTTCAGTCCAGCCAATGCCGAGTCCCTTAGGAAATCGTATTCTTTCGCGAAACGCAGTCCATTTGTGGCGACCTGCACCTGTGCGAAGTTCATCTCCTTTGCCTTTTTGATGACATCCACGAACCTGGGATATACCGTAGGTTCACCGCCTGCAAACTGTACAGCAGTACACTTGATGGGTTTCTCATTCCTGAGGGTCTCCAACATCTTGACCACTGTATCATAATCAGGCTCGAAAACGTATCCTGCCTGATTGGCGACTGCGAAACATATGGGACAATTCATGTTACATCTGTTTGTGAGGTCAATGTTTGCAAGAGCAGTGGAGCTCAACATGTCGATTCTTTTGCCGTCTACCAAGAAATTTGCATTCTCGCCGTTCAGACTCTCATCCATGGGGTTGAAAACACCTATCCCGTCGTGGGCATATTTCTCGGCCTTCAGATACATGTTGACATCAGACCAATAAACATCCTTGAACTTTCCATGCTCGGGACACTCTTTCTCCATGTAAACCTTCCCATCCTTCTCAAAAAGGGTGGCCTCTAGGATCTTCCCGCATTCTGGACAGATTGAGTCTGTCTTCTTCGGAAGACCTAGTTTGATTGCATAATCCCTAATAGTTGCAGTCATGGTACCATTGGGTTAATCGGATGGGGCGTTATAATACTTGTTGAACATGATTGACGATATTATGGTACCAAATGGCATCTGACAGTATCCGTAAGCTAACTGTACTGGCGTCCATATAATCCGAACCACTCGTAAAGACCTGCATGAGACGCCTTGGAAACAGAATAAAATCCCACACGAGGGGCCCATACAAGGGTAACATGCCCTTTGCCATCATAGCCGTAACACTGTTGATACTTGGATCCGCTTATACGATCATTTCCGCACAAACCGAGAAGAGTGTGGAAAACACAGAAACCATCTCCGATGAACTGGACATAGTAGGAGAGACTATAGGAAACACCGAATGTTTCGTTGAGAAGGGGCTCGGAGAGATCATCTTCTCCCTGAGCACATCATCCACAGAAGGGACTATAGAGCAACGGACCGAGAAGTATGATGCCCGTGCCAAAGAATGGATGGATTTCCAGTTTCCCCTTATGGACAACGGCGTAAGAGTGGAACTCACATCATTCTCCACCGAACTGGGAACCGAGAACCTCAGACTATCAGATAACGACCTGACTAAGGGATCGGCCCCATCATACCTGATAGGCACCGGAGAATTCGAGGCCAGGTATTCCTGCGATTCCGGAACCACCATCAAGAACACGGAATTCAGTACCGATGCCTCATGCGCACTGCCTCTTGTCGCGGAACAGGGCTCCATATTCAGGAACTCCCTGCAGAGTGACGGCTCCCCACTGTCCCAGATGATCTCATATCAATTGACTGCCGTGGCACAATACAGAGTTATGAACGGCTTCGGAGCCCTTGATGAATACGGATCCATGGGCACTATGAACATCATCACCGAACAGGACGTACGCACAGCATACAACAACGCCCTGGACTTGATGGAACTGGAATACTTCCACATACTGCCGGAAGGATTCCCCGAAGATACGAATACTGTAGATCTGGCAGATTTTATGATATCATCCGGAAAAAATATCGAGATAGATATATCTGCAATATACTCTCAGACACTCATATCCATAGCCGATGACCTGGTGCTCCAGTGGGCTGATTACCTGTATGGAAACTTGATATTGGATGATCTGGATGGGATGGGGGACAGAATACTTGCCGCATGGAACTCCCTCAAAGGATTCTTCACCAATAAGAATGAGTTCTCCGCCGCACCATACATAGAGAGCATCCTATCGGAGAACAACCTTGACGTCGACAGGTACAGGTACCTGATGTCCGGAAAGACATTCGATGTGATAGTGGACGGGGACGATCTTCGTGATATTCTAGGGGAAGACGCCTGTAACATCACGATGTCCATATGTTACCCTACAGTGGATCTAATGTCATGGAATAGGATATCAGAATTCAAAAGCCACTATGATGAAGAAAATAATAGGATAAGGGAATGGCTTACTGAAATCATAAATTCCGCAGCCATGGAGTTAGGGTCCGGAAAATACTTCGGCAAAGTGTGTGTAGACATCGACAGATTCGACGACACAGGTTTCATGGACAGCATATGCAGGACAATAGGGGATGCATTGGAGAACGGCAGTTCAGCATTCGAGAGCATCATCATGGAATCCATAACTGAAGAGAAAACGACGGACCCGTTTTACTCTGCCATATATGAGGTCATTCAGGATGACCTTTACGACATATATGGTGTCTCTGATTTCGAAGAGACAGTATATTCCACACTTGAGAGGGAACTCATGTCCACAATAAATGAAGAGTATGGAACCGTACTTGATGAAAAAGCTTTTCAGGACATTGTTGACGGCATCATGAACAGCACCGAATTGAAAGGTGCAATTGATGGATACACTTGTTCTGTGGAATCCCTGATGGATGGCTTCAACCACCTTAGGGAAGTTGAGGAGGGACAAGACGGCATCATCAAGAAGATATGCAGAGGAATTGCGAGTAACAGCCTTGGTTTTATGGAATCCGAAGTCAATGTTCCAGACAGGATAATGTCACTCTGTGGGGAGATGCGCGACAACATCTACATGAATCCTTTCTGCGGAACCATGGATGTGAATAACAGAACTGATTTCACAGTCGTGAACAGCAAAGGATCCATCTCCAGGGAAACCATGTCCATGGAAATGTCCTATTCACCTAACATCACCATCAACGGACCCAACTCCAATCTATCGGAATGCGTGCATTACGTTGGATTCTTACAGGGTTCGGGTGCATCCTACTGCACTGTTTTCACGATATCCCTAAGAGATACCATCAGGTATAACGTGTCCAGTAGCAGCTGCCTTGAGGATTCTATGGGCATATTCAATTCTAGAATTGACGATAATTGTGAGATTGACATAAACATAAAGGTGGCCGTTGCAAGCGCCTGGGCCCTGCAAGGGGTGAAAACATACGAACCAAGCAACACATTGCTTTCAGATGCGTGGAACGCACTGGTATCGCTCCTGTCCCCCTTATTGGAACCTCTCAGAAAGGTGATGTCCATGATAATGGATGCACTCGAGATAATGAATTCTGCTTTCATGGAAATCGGAAAATTCGTATCTGACATAGTACAGAAGCTCTACAACGCCCTCATGGAACCGATTGAAGAACTCAGGACGATCATAGAGAACAGCATACAAGGATGGCTGGAAAAGGGCGCAGAAAAAATCGTGGATACATTGGAATGGATAATCGATGTAGATGCCTCCAAACAGAACTTCGGATTCTCGTTTCTAGGATTTACACTGACCATCACGTTGAATCTGGCGTCCCTGGCTAAAAGCACCAAGACTTTGATGACGATGACATTGGGAGCAAACGTATCGGGAATGGATGTCTCAGGATCGATAACAATTAAACAGAAAGGGGAAGGTTCCTCTAAGCAATTGTTGGTTACAGGAACAGCTTCGATCAGAGGAGACGACTGGGACGTTACATCCGATATAGATCCCACAATGAAGGTCTCGAAGTACATGCTGTGCATCTCGGGAAAGGTGAAAGGGACGGAATTCGATATCATACTGCCGCAGGTAGTTTCGTATAACGAGATCGATTTCTCGCTCCAGGACATCCCAGGACTCGGCACCCTCTTGTCCAACATACCCCTCGGTGCATCCAAAGTATCCGTGGATGTGGGCATCAATATGAAATATAGCGCACCGTTCAAGAACGGTTTGGTTATCAACGAATTCGAATCCAACCCGGAAGGCACCGACACCAACAAGGAGTGGGTGGAACTTTATAACGCATCCACGGAAAGCATCGATATTTCGGACTACATCATCCGTGACGGCGCCAACAAGACTAAGACATGCCCGGTAGGTTCCGGTGAGATAAGACCCGGAGGAAGGACGGTCATAAACCTTCCCGGAACATTCCTGAACAACTCGAGTTCTACCAAACTCAAAGGTGGCGATTACGTATTGCTGCTGGATGGTGATGGAAACACAGTGGATAAGACCCCCACGAAAAAAGATACGTCGAACGACGATTCCACATGGCAGAGAGTCGCCGATGCATCTACGGAATGGGTGCTGGAGACCGGTACCCCGGACGACAAGAACTGCGGCGGCCTACTGACTGGACCTATGGTGAGAACACAGATCTACGACATAATCAAGGAATCCGCCGCAGCAACATTGGCCGACATAGGGAAGCTGATGAACACCGAGGACCTGAGCGAATTCTTCAAGATTGCGATACAGAACGCCCTTGATACCGTCATAGATATGCTATCCGAATGTTTGATCGAGGCCTCCATATACCTATCCATAGATGTCACCGATGTAGCTTCCGCGGGATGCGTCGGATTTGAGGCCTCCCTTTCCATAGATTCAGGATTCGCAGAAGACGCACTCAGATGTCTTATCGGAGAGATCGAGGAGCTGCTACTCAACATAGAGAACCCATATGGCATCAAACCTGTGGACGTCATATACGACAACACCTACCTGGGAATCAAGATCTACACTGGAATGAACGTACCCAAATTCCTGGGCAATAACAACGGAGGATCCGAAGTGCAACTCTGTGTGAACATAAAAGCAAACATCGCCTGCTTGGACAGGGCGATTGGAGGTGACACTGGAAAATGGAAAATCGTCGCGGGCGTAGAGATCCTGGACTGTCCCTTCGCGCTGATACCTTCGTCCCTTGGAGCAGAGAAGGACATGCATAACGACCTATGGCTTGTAAAAGCCACATTCAGGCAGGCTGATTGAATATGAGGAACAAAACACTGCGTATTGTGAAGGCCTTATTAAGGGGGAACAATATCCCCTGATTATGGCCGGAATGAACTACAACATACCAACTGTCCTCACAGCAGAGGAACTAATAGAGAAGACATTCCACAGAGCATCCAAGATCTCAAAGACTGGATCGGATGCGTTGGACACGAAGAAGAAGACGATTCTGGCCAAGATAACAGCGTCCGGAGACATTGTCGTCACTACATTAAGAGGATACGTCAACCGGTTCCCCAGAATGGAAAAGACCGAGGATTTCCTACCTGAGTTGATCGACCTGATAATAGGTATAGACCAGTACAAGAAATCCCTAGGGGCCATGAATTGGGCATCCAACAGAGCTGAGAAACTTAAGAACGAGTGCCTGAGAGAAGTCAGACGCACCAAGGATCCAAAGATCCTGGACAGCATAAAGAACAGTTTCTACGGACGTCTCTCATCCTACATAAATCAGATATCGAAGGACCTGCTGTTCTTGCAGGATGCCAAGAACAAATTCAGGAACCTGCCTGCCGTGGACCCAAAGGTGCCCACACTGGTCATAGCAGGATTCCCAAACGTTGGGAAGAGTAAACTAGTGACCGTCCTGAGCACGGCCGCTCCCCAGATAGCTCCCTACCCGTTCACAACGAAAGGTATAATCGTAGGGCACATAGAAGACGATTGGAGGAAATTCCAGGTAATAGATACCCCAGGGCTTCTGGATCGCAGCTTCGATGACAGGAATGATATAGAGAAACAGGCGGTCCTGGCACTCAGATACCTTACAGACATAATGCTGTTTGTCATAGATCCCTCGGAAACGTGCGGTTATTCCATGGAGAAACAGCTCACACTCTTGGAATCAGTGAGGAACGGTTTCACCGATGTACCTGTCATAGTCGCGGAAAGCAAATCTGACATACTCCGTACAGACAGTGGCAACCTTCACTTCTCGGCACAGGAAGGCGAGGGAATGGATGAGTTGAGATTGTTGCTGATTGCAAAATTGAGGGAAATATTCCGTGAGAGGGCCCTTTTGGAAGACCCTCAGATGGAAGGATGAAATGACCTCCAGAATCGCCGCCAGCGACGAGATGAGCGAATATTTCTCTAATATGTCCAACATGAACGACAGATGTTATGATATCGCAGAAATCGCCAGAGGCAAAGGGGTCGATCCCGAGGATCACGTCGAGATACCCCGCGCAGAGGATCTGGCATCACGTGTAGAGAAATTACTGATAGACTACAATGTCGAAGGTGTAGCGGAGGACATACGCAGACTCACTGCAGAATACGGCAACCGTGAAATCGTCGCCCTGATGATAGCCAAGGAAGTCGCGAATAGACCTGCTGAGAGCATGGAGAAGGCCGTCGATAGAGCCGTAAGGGTAGGTCTCGCCGTACTGACTGAGGGAATCCTCGTAGCTCCTTTGGAAGGAATAGCAAACACCAAGATCAAAATGAATGATGATGGCACCAACTACATAGACCTCGTGTTCGCGGGGCCCATACGTGCCGCAGGCGGTACAGCACAGGCAATGAGTGTCCTGATTGCGGATATGGTCAGACAGGCACTTGGGATAGGCAAATACATCCCCACCCCCCAGGAAGCTGCCAGATTCGATGAGGAGATTCCTCTCTACAAACAATGTCAGCACCTGCAGTTCACACCTACTTCCTCGGAAATCGCCCTCATAGTCAACAACTGTCCCGTCTGCATTGACGGAGAAGGTACCGAACAGGAAGAGATATCCGGCTTCAGAGATCTACCCAGGATAGAGACCAACCGCGTCAGAGGAGGGGCATGTCTGGTAATCTCTGAAGGAATGTGCCTTAAAGCAGCTAAACTCAAGAAACACGTCGACAAACTCAAAATCGAAGGTTGGGACTTCATCGGTAAGTATCTTGATGCTCATAAGAACACAGATGAGGACTCGGTCGGAGAAAAAAAAGTCGAACCCTCGTTCAAATATCTGAAAGACATGGTTGCGGGACGCCCAATATTCGGACATCCTTGCAAGGTGGGTGGCTTCAGACTCAGATATGGAAGAGCAAGGACGTCGGGCCTTGCATCTTTGGCGTACAGTCCGGCAACCATGTATGCAATGGACGAGTTCATGGCATTGGGCACACAGCTCAAGATCGAGAGACCCGGAAAAGCCTGTGTGGTAACTCCTTGTGACATGTTGGAAGGCCCCCATCTGCTTCTTAAAAACGGAGACCTCATCTACTGTCAAACCAAAGAAGAAGTACTTGAGGTCAAAGACGAGATCTCCGAGATAATAGACAACGGGGAGATCCTGATACCTTTCGGGGAATTCTGTGAAAATAACCATCAACTCGTCCCGTGCGGATACTGTTTGGAATGGCACAGAGAGGAACTGCTCGCCAAAGGTGAGCTACCGGATGACTGGAAGGATCCCACGTATGAACGTTCGAAAGCTATGTCCAGTGAACTCGGGGTCGCCCTGCATCCGAAATTCAACCTAATGTGGTCCGATACAACAGTCGACAAACTCTCGGAACTCCGGGATTCGATACTGCACGAGGGGAAGATGATCGATGGAGAGCTGATCATACACACCGATGCCGGTACGAAACGTACCTTGGAGGACCTCTGCGCCGTCCATACATTCGAGAATAGTTATGCCAAGATATCCGAAAGATACTCCCTACCCCTGGTGGAATGCCTGGGACTGAGGGTTGAGAACGATTCGATAATATCTGTGAATACGCTCGAAGGAGACGACCCGCTTGAGGCCATAAGCAGGGCTGCAGGATATCAGGTCCGTGCAAGGGCCATGACACGCATAGGCACAAGGATGGGGAGACCTGAGAAATCCAAAGAACGTGAGCTCTCACCAAAACTTCAATGTGTGTTCCCTGTAGGTACTGACACACAGCCTAGGAAGGACATAGAATGTGCTATAAAGACCGCCAGAGCAAAGAATTCAAGCCTTAGATCGGACTCCGTGCCCTGTGTAGAGGTGGAGGTCAACAAGAGACAATGTCCGGAATGCGGCCAGATGACATTCCGTACCTGGTGCAGGGAATGCAGATGCCACACCCTGGATATGGGTATACGCGAACAATACACCTCGAATGGCGGTCCTCCATTGACGAAGATCCCCATAGAGAAAGAGTTCAACGAAGCTTTGAACAACCTCAAGGAAAGATCCGTCGATGTCAAATGCATGGATAAACTGATATCCAAAATCAAGACCCCCGAGATTCTTGAGAAGGGCATATTGAGATCCAAGAACGGAATATCAATCTTCAAGGAAGGAACAGTCCGCTTCGATATGACGGATATCCCTCTTACACACTTCAGACCTAGGGAGATAGAGCTCTCCATAGAGAAGGCCCATGAACTCGGTTACACACATGATTGGAACAATGATCCCCTTACAGACCCAGAGCAGATAGTCGAACTGAAGGTACAGGATATAATACCCTCAAGAGGCTGCGGCGATTATATGGTAAAGGTCTCCAAATTCATAGATGATGAACTCAGAGAGATCTACGAGATGGATCCATACTACAATGTCGAGGACCGCAGAGGTCTGATAGGACATCTTACATACGCATTGGCCCCTCATACATCCGGTTGCATACTCAGTCGCATAATAGGATATTCAGAAGTAAGAGGATGTTACGGACACCCGTTCTTCCATGCTGCAAAGAGAAGGAACTGCGACGGTGATGAGGATTGTGTGATATTGGCCATGGACGGATTGTTGAACTTCTCCAGAACCTTCCTGCCTAACAGGCGCGGAGGACTCATGGACGCACCTTTGGTTCTGACAACCAGATTGGACCCCAATGAGATCGACAAGGAAGCTCATAACGTCGACTGTCTCAGAAGATACCCTCTGGAATTCTATCATGCGGCTATGGATATGAAAGATCCCAAAGAGATTGATAAGATGATGGACCTAGTGGCAGGACGCATAGGCACACCCAGACAATACGAGGGATTCGGATTTACACACGATACCCATGACATTTCAGAGGGCCCGAAATACTCAGCATACATAACGCTGGGATCAATGATGGACAAGATGAACGCACAGCTCGAACTCGGTAAGAGGATTCGCGCAGTCGACGAGAAGGATGTGGCTACCAAAGTCATAAACAAACATTTCATGCCAGATATGATCGGTAACCTCAGGAGCTTTGCCGCACAAACCGTCAGATGCACCAAATGCGGTGAGAAATATCGGAGGATACCACTTAGCGGCGTCTGCATGAAATGTGGACACACCTTGAATCTGACCGTTCATGAAGCCAGTGTCAGAAAGTATCTGAACGCATCCAAGGAGATCAGCGAGAAGTATGGACTGGACGATTACACCAAAGACAGGATAATGATCCTTGAGATGAGTATGAACTCACTCTTCAACAATGATAAGATCAAAAAATGCACCTTATCCGACTTCTATTGAAAAATAATATGGGGCCCAGTTACGGGCCCCTTTAAGATTTAAAACTCACAACGAGTCTATCTGCTCGGCCAATTCCTTGGTCTCGCTGGCCAGGATCTCTACGGCTTTATCGAGTACCTGTTCCGCGGTCAGAGAACCGTCCGTTTCGAAAGTGAACAGGAAGTTCGTATCATCCCCCTTCACCTCGACCGCACCGTCCGTAGCCTCTTTACAGGTCTCACAGAGGGAACACTCCAATGGGTTCACAACTGCGAGTTTACCGTTCTTCTCCCCGAACACGTGCCTAGGACAGAGCTTTATGACCTCGAGAACATCGGAGTCATCCGCCTTCGCAGGATCCACTGAAATAACAGGGAGATACTTGTAACCGACACCGAAAGCAGCCTGCCATTTTACATGCTTCTTCGCTGTCCCCATCACAGCCGTGGCGTATATCAGCACTGCCTGTCCATCCGTCAGCTCCACTATGGGTATGTTCTCATCCTTGACTTTCAGATCCGGATTGCCCAGAGGCATCATATCCCCGGACAACACGGTGCAGGGGCCAATCTTGTTCAAACTGTACATCAGAGCACAGCTCGGACATCCTTCCCCACCGCATGAACACTCGTCCTGGTAGGTGAACAACTCATAGTCCGTTGGAACGGGTATCATTCCGAGCCTGTGGGCGATGATCTCATCGAACAAGGGCGTAACACTCTCATACTCTCTGTCATCAACCATTATAGGTCCGAGATGGAACTCGACCTTGTCTATGGCCATCTTGGGAATATCGGACAGCATTGTCCTCCTCAGAGCATTCGCCATGGCAGGAGAAGAATTCTTGAGAATGAACCTTCCCTTCCTCTCCGCCATTTCGAGTATTTCAATGTCCATCGAACGGCCTCCTCAGACCCTGCGTCCTCTGCGTCCGCCTTTCTTCTTGGTACCATCATGTGGAATAGGTGTTACATCCTCGATGCGGCCTATCTTTAGACCTGCCCTTGCCAATGCACGAATGGCTGCCTGTGCACCGGGTCCGGGAGACGTCGACTTGTTGCCTCCGGGTGCACGTACTCTGACGTGCACACCCATGATGTCCTTCTCCGAAGCCACTTCTGCGATCTTCTCCGCTGCTCTCTGAGCTGCGTACGGAGATGACTCATCCTTCGCCTGCTTGACGACCATTCCGCCTGTGACCTTTGAAAGTGTCTCAGCGCCCGTTATGTCCGTGAGCGTTATCATTATGTTGTTGTAACTTGCGTAGATGTTCGCTATTCCCCACTTCTGTGTTGCTGCCATCAGAATTCACCATCCGCTGCTGTTATGCCGGCCTCTTCTGCATCTGCCTTGGCCTCTGCGGCCATCTCTGCATCTGCCTTGGCTTTCATGTTGGCCTTCAAGGCCTCATTAGCTGCCAACTGTTCCGCGGATGCCCTCATCGGGTGCATCTCATCGGTGAACGGTGATGCCATGTTGTACTCCACAGTGGATTCCTCGCTTCTGGTCACTATGTAACCAGGTACGGTAACCCTGTGACCGTTAACGAATATGTGTCCGTGTGTGATCATCTGCCTGGCCTGCTTTATCGTTGTTGCAAGTCCCTTCTCGAATACGACAGTCTGAAGACGGCGCGACAGTATGTCCGCCTCCGAGAGCAGTAGTATCTCATTGAGAGTTCCGCCGGTAACGGACAGGACACCAATACGGGCACACCTGTTTATCAGTGCGTCAGCCTCGACCTTGGCCTGTACATCTCCGGTCCTCAGACGAGCCTGGAGCTCCCTGGACTGTTTCCTGAAATTCCTCAGGGTTGTCTGTGCCTTCCATACCTCGGTCTTGTTCTTCAATCCGAACTGACGGACGATCTCGACCTCGGCCTTTATCCTTTCACCCTGCCAAGGGTGAGAGGGTGTATCATACGATTTACGTGAAAACTTTGGATCTCCCATTTATAACACCTCAAGGTGATTTCTTCTGGACACCCATTGTCAGTCCTTTCCTTCCGTTGGAACGAGTCCTCTGACCCCTGACCTTGTGGTGTGTCTCATGCCTGATACCGCGGTAGCAGCGTATCATTTTCATTCTGTTGATATCGTCTTTCTGGATTATCTCGAGATCGTTGCCGATCAAGTGCATGTCCGCACCGGACTCGTAATCCATCTGCCTGTTTATGACCCAGTTGGGAACGTACTCCACGTATGTGGTCACAAGCTGTTCCAGCTGCTTGACTTTATCTTCCGGGAGAGATCCTATCTTAACAGAGGGATCGACATCTGCCTTCTTGACTACGATCTCGGCAACCCTCTTACCTACACCCTTTATGCTTTGGAGACCTATGACGGTCCTCTTCTGACCGTCTATATCGCTGCTTGCGATACGGACGATGAAGTTGAAATTCTCGTCCTCGGTCTTAGGCGCTTCTTTTCTTGCCTTTGCCATTGTTCAAACCTCCGTAAATGTTCCGCCCTTTCGGGGGAAGTAACCAAGCACAAGGTCCATCAGGACTGTGCTCTCAGTTTTCGTAATAATACGGGTCCTGAGTTTACGTAGAATCGCGGATGTGATTACTGTTTATAAAGCTTAGGGCACAGAGATTAATCATACAATGAAGTTCCAGACTCGACAATGCAATACGTCCAAATGACCGGAGTCTATTGAAACAGTGAAATCTCTAACATACATGATGTAAACAACCTAGGATATCACAACGGCCTGGAACACTGTACAGCACACCCTTATTGCAGATTGATGATATGACACAACCTTGTCGTAGCTTTACGGAAATCGTCATGAAATCCAGAATAGATGATTAAAAATCTGATATAGAAAATGAATAATGAGTGCCGACGGCCGGATTCGAACCGGCGAACTCCTACGAGAATGGATCTTGAGTCCATCGCCTTTGACCAGGCTTGGCAACATCGGCTGTTTAAGGTGCCGTAATCATAGAAGGTAAATAAACCTTTATGGTAACGTCGTGACTTCTGCGCGCGGTCCAGCTATGTAGAACGTGTATTCGTGTTGTGATACCATACCGCCGTTGATCTCCACCAACTGCGCATAACTCGATAGCACTCCACGACGTATCAGATACTTGACATGCTTTTCCGCATCCTTGAAATCACAGCTTCTGGCACAGAACGGGAACGTCTTGAACTCACCTTTCACATACTCAAGAAATTCCTGGGCTTTCGGGTCATCCACCTTACGGTCCCTCACAAGACGCACTATGTTTCCAGGATGCCCATTAATGACCGCTCCGCCTCCGTTCGTTGCAAAAGGTTCCACGGCCACGACCATTCCAGCCTTCACGGTTTGGGTCTCCCCACTGTCATAACTTGGGACTGAGAGTCCTGCATGCAGATTGTAGGGTTCTATCTGATGACCGCAGAGATTCTCAACTGGTTTAAATCCTGATTGAGCCATGACCATACCGACAGCACGGCCTATCTCACCAAGGGGCGTACCATCGCCCAAGAACTCTGCCACAGTGTTCCTGGCACGTTTTGATACCTCTATGAGTTCTGTGTACCTTCTGGTCCCTACTTCCACTGTACCCGCAGTATCTCCTACATAACCATCCAACTCGGCTCCGCAATCGACCTTGACCACATCACCGATTTCGAACACGGATGGATCGTCTACACAGGGGGTATAATGTGCGGCTATCTCGTTCCTGCTTACATTGCAGGGGAAAGCCAATCCGCATCCATGCGTCCTTATGTAACCTTCAACTTCCTGTGCCACGTCGTACAGTTTAACACCTGCACCGACCATACTCAAACCGAGCTCACGAGCTGCACCTGCAATCTCTCCTGCCCGACGCAGTTTTTCCAACTGCTCACCAGTTAACATCTTAAGACTTCCTCAATCTGGTCTATGGTTATTAGCCCCTGACGGACCACTTCGACCTGACCGTTCATCAACCAAACTATGGTAGACGGTTCCCCCGTAGGAGATTCCCCCGCATCAATGTATGTACTTACTGCATCTCCGAAATCATCCACTGCCATGGATATACTTGTCGCATCTGGTTTAGAATGCAGGTTTGCGGATGTTGCCACTATGGGCCCTGTGCGCTTTACTATTTCCTGGGCTACGACATGATCCGGTATGCGTATTCCTACCTTCTGTGACATAGCTGTCAGAAGATCTGGCACATCTGGCTGTTTTGGCATTATGAGTGTGAGAGGACCTGGTAGAAAAGCATCTATCAACTTCTCCGCATTATCATCCAGTATAGCAATCTGTTCCATCATTTTCTTGTCACTGACGGCGACAGATAGTGCCATGTCAAATGGTCTCTTCTTCACAAGATACAGATTCTTCACAGCAACCTGGTTGTATATGTCAGCACCTATACCGTATACGGTCTCCGTCGGATAAACTACCAATTTACCCGCCAGTATATCTTCTGAAGCCCTATCAACGGCTTCTTTACAACCTTTCCCGAACCCATTTGAACAATCACATTTCATTACGTTCATACGAAACACCCATCATATGTAGACCATATGTTACCATCTGATTCCCTTCCTCGGAGCCATTGCCGTGTCCAGGATACAGTGACTTTATTTCTAACTTACTGAGTTTCAACAGAGAATCAATCAGATCTTTGGAAGATCCCGTCGGAAAGTCTGTACGTCCCACACCCATTGTGAAAAGCGTATCCCCAGAGAATAACGACTCAGTGACCTCATCATACAGCGATATGCCGCCGCTTGTATGCCCCGGAGTGTAGATGACACGCAACCTGTGATCCCTCACATCAATAGTCTCACCTTCACTCAGTTCGGTTACCTCGACAGGTTCCAGTTCCAATCCCATCATATCTCCCAGAGCATACGGACTGGCGGTTCTGATAAACTCTGCATCCTTACCTGAATAAGCAGGACAATGGAATTCAGACATTATATCCTTCAGACCTCCGACATGATCCGCATGGCAATGCGTCAAAATAACCATGTCTAGAGAATCTCCTTTGAGGATCTCCCTTATTCCATTCATTATGTAACGCGAACCTGTACCGGAACCCGTATCCACCAATATGCTAGCATCACCCTTGATAAGGTAGATGTTCGAGTCGTACGGAACCTGGGACGATATCCTGGAAACGACCATACGACTGCTAAGTACATGTTAATATTTAACAAGACGTACGGATGAGAATACGATTTAAAATAAAATATATCATGCGGAGGATGAGATTTCATACGCAACCTGTTTAACTGCTAGACCACATCCAGCGACGTAACGACTTTAGTAAGCCAGGACTGAATATCTCGGCGAACCTCGATACTTACATCCGGCTTCTATCAAACTTATCATTTATAAGTGTCCTATGGTACCTCTTTTTCAAGATGGCTTCGAGCTTAGATGCTTTCAGCTCTTATCCACTATCGCGTGGCTACTCAGCCTGCCTTGTCAGACAACTGATAAACTAGAGGCGACGAATCCCTGTTCCTCTCGTACTAAAGGATCCTTCTCGTCAGGTACCCACACCTCCATCAAAAAGCAACAAAACTGTCTCGCGACGTTTTAAACCCAGCTCACGATCCCTTTTAATGGGCGAACAACCCCACCCTTGGCAGCTGCTGCACCACCAGGATAGGGAGAGCCGACAGCGAAGTAGCAAGCCTCGAGGTCGATATGAACTCTTGCTCGAGACAACTCAATTATCCCCAGGGTAATTTTTCTGACATCAATCGCCCCCACTCGGGAGGCTGATTGGTTCGCTAAGCCATAGTTTCCTATCTCCGAACCCTATTGTCTGGTTCCAAGTCAAGCTAGCTTTTACCTTTACATTCTTCGGTAGATTTCTGACCTACCTGAGCTAACCATTGGGCGCCCTTGTTATCTTTTTGAGGGCGTGGCGCCCCACCCGAACTACCTGCCTATAGCTGTCCCTCCGAAGAGGTGAGTCGTAAGGAATGTTAAGGGCGGTGTTTCATCGGTGACTCGGAGAGATGCTAGCGCACCTTCCTGGGTAACGTCTCCCGCCTACCCTACACATAACATTCCCTACAACAACAACAGGTTGTAGTGAAACTCCATGGGGTCTTCGCTTTCAGATGGAGGGGTCTGGATTGTGCACCAGACTGATTGATTTCACTAGCGTCAAGGCGGGGACAGTAGAACACTCGTTGAGCCTTCATGCAAGTCGCCAATTAAGCGACAAGGTATTACGCTACCTTAAGAGGGTCATAGTTACCCCCGCCGTTTATCGGTCCTTCGTTCCGTTGAAACAGAATTTCAGATGCCGACACTGGGCAGGCTTCGGCCCCTATACACATCCTTTCGAACTAGCAGGGACCTATGTTTTTATTAAACAGTCGGTGTTCTCTTGTCACTGCGACCAGTAGTTTCCACTACTGGCACCCCTTATCCCGAAGTTACAGGGCTAATTTGCCGAGTTCCCTCGCCTTGATTATGCTAACACGCCTTAGGCTACTCACCTAGGGACACCTGTGTCGGTTCTTGGTACGAATAAGAAATCTGTAACCATGCCACTTTCACGGAGACCGGGGATCATCATAAGTGGGATTACTCCCACCCCATCATGCTTTCGTCCGCTTCTCACCATTACGGTTCTTCACGGACTTGTACACTTAGATACGACGACGATCGTACTATAACTACCCTGATCCAATGACATGGGCAAAATATTTCTTAGTACAGGAATATTAACCTGTTTCCCATTCGATAACTTCGATTAAGAGTTACCTTAGGATCGACTAACCCTTGGCTGACGAACATTGCCAAGGAACCCTTGCCCCTGCGGCGACACGGATTCTCACCGTGCTTTGCTGCTACTCTCTCCAGGATCCTCGTCGGTACACGGTCCACAGGACTTCACAGCCCTGCTTCTGCCCATGCACCGCGCCCCCTTACCAAATTACATTTCTGTATTCTACAGTATCGGTACTCGGTTTAGCCCCGTCCATTTTCTGGGCCCACAATCTAGACCGGTGAGCTGTTACGCTATCTTTAAAGGATGGCTGCTTCTAAGCCCACCTCCCGGTTGTTTTAGACTGCCGACGCCATTTCGTATTACACTTGACCGAAATTTAGGGACCTTAACTGTAGTCTGGGTTGTTTCCCTTATGGCCACCAAGCTTACCCCGGATGGCCTTGCACCCGACGTCTACGGTGAACGCAAGTTCGGAGTTTGACAGGATGCCGAGGAATTTCTTCCCCTAAGCACCCAATCGGTGCTCTACCTCACATTCTACCTCGATCGAGGTCTAGCTGCGACTAGTTTCAGGGGGAACCAGCTATTTCCGGCCTAGATTGGCCTTTCACCCCTATACTCAAGTCATCCAAACGATTTGCACATCAGCACTGGTTCGGACCTCCACCTCCCCTTCGAGAGGCTTCATCCTGCTCAAGCATAGATCGACCGGCTTCGGGTATCCGCACCATTGACTCCACGCGAGCACACGTTGCCCCTCGTAAAAACTGCGGGCAATCGGTTTCCCTTCGGCTTCCCAATTGAATGGTTAACCTCGCCAATGACCAGAACTCCCTGGATCGTTTTTCTAAACGAACAATATAACACTGGTCCACCAAATATGGTTTCTTCCCTTTGATGCTATATAAATCTTTAACCGCATGGTTTCAGGTCTTTTCATCTCCCGTTAAGGGTACTTTTCAGTTTTCGCTCACGCTACTAATACACTATCGGACTAGAGACGTATTTAGGGTTGGAAGCGAATGTCTCCCAGATTCACGCGCGATATCCAACGCACGTTACTCTAGAACATCAAAAATCTCCATATCATCCTTCTTCTAAGGGGCTATCACCCTCTATGGCATGCCTTTCCAGACAACTTTGAATATTACAACTTAGGAGTAAATGAGTCTACAACACCACATCTCCCTTGACTTTCACCAAGGGATTCAGTTTGCCCTATACCGCGTTCGATCGCCTTTAATAACGGTATCTCTGTTGATTTCTTTTCCTGCGGGTACTAAGATGCTTCAATCCCCCGCGTTCCCGATCATTACTGATCATTCCGAAGAATAGGAAGTCCCATTAGGTCATCGTCGGATCATAGGTTTCTTGCGCCTACCCGACGCATTTCGCAGCTTGACACGACCTTCTTCAGCGCTCTAGCCGAACCATCCCCCATGCGGCGTAGCATCGCCGCTGGCGTATGATCTAGCACACGTCCAGGTTGCGTATGATCGGTGATCATCGGGCTGTGTCCAATCTCATCCTCCATTATTGGAGCCCTACACCTCTTCCCCGGAGCAGGACCTCTGTCCGGGTGCATGATCTTCATCTGCCTGGTTCGTTACCGAACCCAGCGAATACTCCCGATGCACAGGTAGTATATAACTCCTTGCCTGACACCAGGATTAAGCGTTACGAACAATGTTCGCATCGCACCAATTCTCTGCCTTTTTCGGCAGGAACCACACGATGCCACACATCGCGCAAATCCCTGTAGTCAGGATTAATATTTATACTTTTCTATTCAATCCAGATGAATCAGGGAAGAAAGAGTACAACGACTACCTCAGGCAGTGTTTTCCTCAGTTCTACAAGGTCAGAATAGCATAAACGTATAAAATCTTCGCAATACATCCGCTTCCTCAAAATCCTAGCAACCACAAGAGCCTCTATTTTGCCTTCCACTTTCCATGATCCGTCCTCTGATGAAGAGTCCGTACTTACAAAAATCGGCAAACGGAGTCTTGTTTTCTCAACCTCAGTACACACTGATGAAAGAAAGACTGCCTCGGCAGAATCGAACGTCCCTACAACCCCGCCTTTAGTTTGATAAGTATAATTCCCATTCTCTAGATAATCTTGAAGAGTCCTACGACTGATGGGCATATTGCAATTCATTTCCGAGAACATATGTTCTATATCTGTAATACCTGAACATGGCATGTTGTTTCTTATGCAATACATCATGGTCATAATATATACGCGCGACTATGACAATGTATGATTCCGGAGAACAGCTTAGCAGAAGCGTTGAGAACACATCCGTGTTACAATGAAGATGCACACCATGAGTTCGCAAGGATGCATCTACCGGTCGCTCCTCGCTGCAATATACAATGCAATTACTGTAATAGAAAATACGATTGCTGTAATGAATCACGTCCGGGAGTCACGAGTGAAATTCTTACCCCTGAGCAAGCTGTGGATAAGATTAGAGTCGTAATGGAAAAAATACCAAGTCTAAAGGTCATAGGCATAGCAGGACCCGGTGATCCGTTAGCAAATGAGTCCACTTTCGAAACTTTAAGATTGGTAAAAAAAGAATTCCCAGACCTTACATTGTGTATATCGACCAACGGACTGATGCTTCACGGCAATGAAAAACGTCTCTTCGATCTGGGAGTTAGATTTGTTACAGTCACAATCAACGCATTCGACCCGGACATAGCGGCTAAAATATACGACCACATAATTTGGGAAGGTAAAACCTACAACGGAACAGAAGGAGCAAAGATCCTGATAGATAGACAACTGCAGGGCATGAAAGGCTGTGCAGATCTTGGAATACTGGTGAAAGCCAATATAGTAATGGTCCCCGGAGTCAATGACGAAAATATACCCGACCTTGTGAAAACCGTCAAGAAAAACGGAGCATATATCGTCAACATCCTGCCATTGATACCCATTGAAGGTACTAAATTCGCTGATAAGAGAGCTCCTACCGGTGAAGAAAGAAGAAAATTGATGGACCTCTGCTCCATAGATGCGAAAATGATGAGACATTGTAAACAATGCCGTGCGGATGCTATCGGACTGCTAAACAATGATCGCTCAGGTGAATTCACACATGTAGGCTCATGCAGATCATGTTGTGATCCGAAAAGGAACATACCTGAACTCATAATACCAGACCCATGCATGAACAGGGTTGCCATAGCCACCACGAGCGGAGATACCGTGGACTCTGGGTTCGGTAATGCCAAAAGATTCGATATCTATGAAAAAGTAACATCGGGATTCGAATTGATAAAGACCGTACGGTTGGATTCCGGATTCGAAGTATCTGGTAAATCTCATAAAGAACATATAGAGAGCATTATAAGGGCAATAGACAACTGCGGAATAATAGCCGTCAAGGAAATAGGACCGATGCCTGAAAACATACTGCAGTCCAACAAGATCAGAGTCATAAGATCCGACGGGGAAAATGTAGAAGAACTATTGAACAGGGTCCTCTCACAGTCTATTTAAACAATAAGGGTATGCAAGAGTCATTCGGAGTGACTAAATGGACGCTCAAGAGCTCAGAGAAGCATATGTAAATTTCTTCAAGGAGAGGGGGCACGCGTACATTAGATCGGCCTCACTCATACCTGAGAACGATCCCACAGTACTATTCACCACCGCAGGAATGCATCCCTTGGTACCATACTTGCTGGGTGAGAAACATCCTGAAGGAAAAAGACTTGTAGACTTCCAGAAATGTATAAGAACAGGAGATATCGATGAAGTCGGAGATGCAAGTCATCTTACTTTCTTCGAGATGCTCGGTAACTGGTCCCTTGGAGATTACTTCAAAAAAGAATCCATTGAATTCAGTTTTGACCTACTTCAAAGCGTCCTCAGGATTCCTGTGGATCACCTTGCAGTAACAGCTTTCGAGGGAGAGGGCTCCATCCCGAAGGACACAGAAACAGCAGAGTATTGGAAAAGCCACGGATTGAAAGACGACCAGATTTTCTTCTATGGAAAAAGCGACAACTGGTGGGGTCCTGCGGGACAGACGGGTCCGTGTGGCCCTGATACAGAAATATTCTATGACGACGGCAGGCCGAAATGCTGCTCTGATTGCGGACCGTCATGCCATTGCGGAAAATACACCGAGATATGGAACAACGTATTCATGCAGTATTTCAAAGATAAAGATGGCAATTTCTCTATCCTTGATCAGAAAAATGTCGATACCGGTATGGGATTGGAAAGAGCCCTCCGCATAGTCAATAAAAAAGAAACAGTGTATGACACTGAGTTATTCATCCCGATAATCGAGAGGATTGAAGAGATATCCGGTAAGAAATACGCTGATGACGTGAAATCATTCAGGATAATAGCAGACCATCTGAGAGCTGCCACATTCATGCTCGGAGACGGTGTCGTCCCGTCCAAGATGGGACAGGGGTACATACTCAGAAGACTCATAAGAAGGGCCAGCAGATACATGTCGAAACTCGGATATGACGGAGTGTACATGCATGATGTGGCTGAGATAGTCATACGTGACTACTCTTCCGCATACCCTGAATTGGAAGCTAATAAGAATGAAATCTTCGAAAAACTGAAAGCAGAAGAGGAGAAATTCCATAAGACCCTCTCCAAAGGTCTGAGGAGGTTCGAAGAGATGATTTCGGAAAATGAGAATTCCGAAACATTGGATGGAGAGATGGTGTTCAAACTCTACGACACCTTCGGTTTCCCCATAGAACTGACCAAAGAGCTCGCTATGGAAAAAGGATTCAAGGTGGACATAGAAGACTTCGACAAGAGGTTCAAAGAACACCAAGACAAGTCCAGAGCCGGTTCAGATCAGATATTCAAGGGTGGTTTAGCAGATCATACAGAAGAAACGACCAAGCTCCATACTGCAACCCACCTCCTCAATGCAGCCCTCAGGAACCTGATAGATCCAGATATCAGACAGAAAGGTAGCAACATAACCGCAGAGAGACTCAGATTCGATTTCAACTTCGACAGAAAACTCACGGCCGAAGAGCTGAAGTCGATAGAAGATTACGTGAATAATGCTATAAAGGCCAACATACCTGTGATATGCAAGGAGATGCCGTTGGAAGATGCGAAAGCATCCGGGGCGATAGGCGTCTTCGACAGCAAATACGGACAGACCGTCAAGGTGTATATTATTGGTGACGTATCTTCCGAACTCTGCGGCGGGCCGCATGTAAACAACACAGGCGAACTACAGGGCTTTAAGATAAAGAAAGAAGAGAGTTCCGCAGCAGGTGTCAGACGCATAAAAGCAGTTGTCGGTAAATTCTGACCAAACCTATTCAACAGCCTGGCAATCCGATTGCCAGGCCCCATTATTCTAACATTTATATTAAAAAATATGATTGTGTGTTTGTTAAAACAACATACAACGTTCAATTGTTGATCGGAGTCCTGCAGGAATCCAACGCCTCTTTGGCCCTCTTGTATATGCGCTCATACTGCGCCTCATAAATGATACGATCGGTATCCCGGATGTAACCTCCAGAACCCGGTACATTGTTGAACCTCAGATATGCACGGACAACGGTGTCCAACGGCAGAGGTTCACGCCTAACGGCCTCTTTGAATGTGGAAAGATACACTGAGAACCCCATCTTCTTTAGAACCTTGGTGACTTCATCCTCATTCAGAATTTCACACATGGCTTGGAATTAACATACAAAGTATAAGTAAAATATGTACAGATGGATGCATCGTGATTGTGGATCGCAGAAAGACCGAACATCTACCACGATGCATCTTGCATATAGTCTCGAAATGATTGTCAGATCTTACTTTATCTTACCCTCTGATCTAAGTTTACCCAACATCTCGTTGACCTCTTCTTCACCGTTCAGGAAATGTTCCGTCTCAGCTGGATCGAGATAACGCATAAGCGTGATCAACTCCCCCATATGCGTCTTCTCTTCATCCCTTATGTCCGAAAGAACAGCCCTGGCCACAGGATCATCCGTAGCCAATATATGAGATTCATACAACGTTATGGCTTCTAATTCACCCGCTATATCCAACCTGAGGGCCTGTGCCAATTCCTCCTTGGACATCCTCTTGTTGACATTACCTACAAACGGATCAGCAAAACTCGGCATTATAACACCCTTGTGAGAATCATATTCACAATATAAAAGACGAACGACATAATCCGATAACGAAAAATAGAAAATATCGGCAATTGATATCAAAGAGCCTACATTCGAGTAAGATAACAAGCCAGACAATATCGATAAGATTGGAAAAGCCTATTCGAATTCGGCAACGGGAATGCACCTGAGAACAGGACGTATTTGAATATAACCTATCAGAATGGTGGACTGGGCGCGATTTGAACGCGCGACTTCTTGCTTGCAAAGCAAGCGATCTTCCAGCTGATCTACCAGCCCACATTCACCGAGAAACTGGCAATAAATATATATGTTTCGCTAAGATGAAGGATATCGATCACGGAATCGAATCGCCAGTCTGACGATTCGGGAGTTGATAAATATGTACGGAAAAAGCATAAGAATGGAGAGGATAGTCGATAGGACCACAGGAAACTGTGTTATCGTACCAATGGACCACGGAGTATCCATAGGTCCAGTCGAAGGACTCATCGACATGAAAAAGACCGTAGACGATGTAGCGAACGGCGGTGCAACCGCAGTACTCATGCACAAAGGTCTTATCCGCTTTAGCCACCGTACAAGCGGCCGTGACATCGGACTAGTGTTGCATCTTTCAGCATCTACAGACATAGGGGTTACGTCCAACAGTAAAACCTTGGTTGCAAGTGTTGAGGAAGCTCTTAAAATCGGAGCTGATGCAGTTTCTGTCCACATAAATGTCGGAGCAGAGACCGAATCCGTCATGCTCTCCGACCTGGGAATGATAGCTGAAGAATGCAACGACTGGGGAATGCCGTTGATAGCAATGGCTTACCCAAGAGGTCCTTGCATAGCAGATTCGTACAATCCTGCCGTCGTCGCACATGCCGCCAGGGTTGCAACCGAACTAGGTGCTGACATTGTCAAATGTAGTTACACCGGAGACGTGAAATCATTCGAGAAGGTCGTTAACGGTGCATTGGCACCAGTGGTGATAGCGGGCGGACCCAAGATGAATTCTGACCTAGATATCCTGAACATGGTATACGACTCTCTGCAGGCAGGAGGACATGGAGTTTCCATCGGACGTAACGTCTTCCAGCATCATAACGTCAGAGCCATGACCAAAGCAATATCAGATATCGTGCTTCATGACGCCAGTGTCAAAGAAGCATACAAAGGTCTTCAGCAGGAATGAACATGTCTAAAGAAATATGGGTCAAAGCTGACAGACCTGATAATCAGGAAAAAAGAAAAGAACTGGTCATCAGCGCGTTGGAGTGCGGAATAACCACCGCAATAGTCAGACCTGAGGATGAATGTTTCAGTTCCTTCGGCAATGTCAAGCTTATATTCAGTGACAATGAGACTCTTTCCGATGGGTCGGCGTATGTGGAACTCAAAACACCGACTGATCAAGATAGGGCTATGTCCCTAGCTGGAAAATGCGATACCGTTATACTCGGAACATCCGACTGGACGATAATCCCGTTGGAGAACATGATTGCTAAATTCCATAAGACCAAGACGCGCATCTTTGCGTGCGCCTCCGATTTGGAACAGGCTAAGACATATCTGACAACACTTGAGAAAGGTGTGGACGGTATAGTGGTGGATGTCGATGATGGTAACAGCGTGAGAGGGTTCTCTGAAATCAGCATGGGATCAGCAGATGTGGAACTAGTGCCACTCAAAGTACTGAGCATCAAGAGCATAGAAATGGGCGATAGGGTTTGCGTGGACACTGTATCGATAATGCATCCCGGTGAAGGGATGCTCATAGGATCGACCGCATCGTGTTTATTCTTGGTACAATCAGAAAGTGAGGATAACGGGTACGTCAACGCAAGACCGTTCAGAGTGAATGCAGGAGCAGTACACGCCTATGTGCTAGGTCCGGAAGGAAAAACCAGATATCTATCGGAACTCAAATCCGGAGAGAAGATACTTCTGGTTGATGCGAATGGAAAAACCCGCATGTCGAGTGTCGGCAGATGCAAGATCGAACAGAGACCGTTGCTTTTACTCGAAGCCACGGATGACAAAGAAACCTACAGTACGATACTTCAGAACGCGGAGACGGTGAAAATGGTCGGTCCGAAAGGCTCCATATCAGTCTCCAAGATAAAAGCAGGCGACGAGATATACGCCAGATTGGAATCTGGCGGACGTCACTTCGGAATGAAGATTGACGAGACCATAAGAGAGATATGACAGGAAAGATCTGCGCATCCCTCAGCTCCTACACCGGTGAGGAAGACCTATCCGATGCGGATATGGTGGAAGTGAGATTGGATCTACTAGGCAAAGTACCGTACATAAAGGGTAAAGACACACTCGTCACATTCCGTGGCGACATAGATCTGTCCATCCTTCCGAAGGGGTTCGACGGATCCATCGATATAGGGGAATCTTCGCGTCCTGAGACAGATTTGGAGATAGTATCATCGTATCATGATTATGATGGCACCCCTTCCGAAAAAGAGTTGGTCTCACACCTCACCTCCATGAGCGGAGATATCGTCAAGGGTGCATTCAATATCCGGGACTTCGAAGATCTTCACAATATATTCAGAGCATCACGGAAAATCGATAGAAGGCATGTCATACTCGGAATGGGTGAATTCGGAACCATAACACGTATCAGAAAAGACATTCTTGGCAACGAATTCTCCTTCGGATATGTCGGCGAACCCACAGCACCCGGTCAACTCAGTGTGAAAGAAATGAAACACCTGGGTGACGGTTGTATGATTCTAGGCATAGTAGGACATCCTCTCACCAAATCTTCATCTCCGATCATGCACAAGTCTGCACTGGAAATAAAGGGGTTGAATGGAATATATCTCAAATTTGATACAGATAACTTGGAACATTGTTCAGATGTCATACGCGAATACAACATAACCGGAATGAACGTCACGATACCCCACAAACAAAAAGCCGTTGAACAAATGGACTGCGTTGATAAAACAGCTGAGAAAGTTGGCGCGATAAACACCATCTTCAATGAAAATGGAAAACTTACAGGATATAATACCGATATAATTGGCATAGATGTCGCAATGGAAAAAGCAGGATTCGAACCCAAAGATAAGAGGGCAGTCATAATGGGCTCCGGAGGTTCAGCAAGAGCATGTGCTTTCGCGTTGACCCGTGCCGGATGTAACGTAACGATAACTGGAAGGAACGAAACCACGGCTAAAGAACTTGCCAAAGATCTCGGATGTGATTACAGACCAAAGGAATCCATACCATTGCAAATGACTGACCTCATTGTCAACTGCACTCCAGTGGGTATGTACAACGACGGGAAATACCCTGTCAACCTAGAGCAACTCAATCATCACCATGTGGTTTTTGACATGGTTTACGGTAAAGAAACCCCCTTGATGTCGCTGGCAAACACCGTAGGGGCGAGAATTGTATCCGGATCTGATATGCTGGCGGGACAAGGTGCCGCATCATTCAGCATATGGACAGGCATTCATGATGTTTTCAAAATTATGAGGAGTGTCATTCAATGACTGGAATGGGAATTTCACATGGAGCGATAACCGTGGTTAACGCCATGCCCACGGGCGTGGGTTCTACTATAGGTGTCAAACTTGAGACTAAAGCAGAATTCAGGCCTGGTGGCAGTAATAGGTCTGTCAGTATAATCAACGATCCCGGAGAGGATACCAAAATGGCAAGATATTGCGTTGAGACTGCATATGATGCCATGGGAATCAAGGAACCATCTGGGTGGGAATTACGTATCGAATCAGAAATACCGGTTTCAAGAGGATTAAAGAGTTCGAGTTCCGCATGCAATGCCATACTGCATTCCGTATTCAACGAGAATGATTTCCAAATAGATCCGCTTACATTGGTAAAATACGGCGTATCTTGTGCAAAAAAAGCGAATGTCACCGTCACGGGATCGTTCGATGATGCATGCGGTTGTGAATTTGGCGGCCTAATAATAACGAACAATAAAGAGAATCGCATATTGCTGCACAAAGATATTGAAGAATACGATGTGATACTGCATATCCCTGCTGTCAAAATAAGAAAGAGCACATTGGATGTAAAAAGACTTCGTGAAACAACAGATGATATCGAAAAAGTCCTAACCATCGTGGAATCCGATCCCTTGAAGGCAATGACCATGAACGGACGTATAATATCGAAAGCGTCCGATGTAGACAATTCTGTTGCGGAAAAAGCTATCGCCAACGGTGCACTGGGAGCAGGAATGTCCGGTTCCGGCCCCGCTATAGCGATAGTGGTAAGAAGTGGATGCGGCGAGGATTTCATAAGGAAGAACGATTTGACAGACGTTCTTCTCACGAAAACTAGAGGGATTGACAAATGAAAATGACATTCAAAGGAGGGGAACTGAAGGGAACTGTATCTACACCCCCATCGAAAAGCCACACCCATCGCGCATTCTTCCTGGGAGCCATGGCCAATGGACATAGTGAGATCAGCAACGTCCTCCTATCCGAGGATACAAAAGCAACATTGAGAGCTTGCGAATCCATGGGAGCAAAAATCAAAATCGATAATGATGTAGTAAACATAGACGGGGGAGATCTTCATGCACCGAATGCTGTCGTGGATACTGCGAATTCAGGAACAACCATGCGCATAATGACCGGGATCTCATCGATGTTCGATAAGTATGTGACCATAACCGGTGACGAATCCCTTTGTAAAAGACCCATGGGTCCCTTGCTAGAAGCTCTCGGTAAGATGGGCGTGAAATGTGAATCATTACAAGGGAAACCACCAATCAGGACCCATGGTCCGAACACCGGAGGCCGCACAGATATCGATGGCTCCGTCAGTTCACAGTTCATAACATCGTTGTTGATGACCGCCCCCATGCTGAAAAACGGTTTGGAACTGGATGTTCACGGAAACATGATTTCCGATCCGTATCTAGATATTACAATGAACATGATGAGAATGGCTGGTGCCGAATCTGAAAGAAACGGAAATAATTTCAAAGTCAGAGGTGGCACATTCTACAAACCGTTCAAATATCGTGTTCCTGCCGATTTCTCATCGGCCGCCTTTCCTCTGGTAGGAGCAGCAATCAACGGAAAGGATGTTATCGTTAAAGATATGGACATGACAGATCCACAGGGAGATCGCCATATCGTTGAGATACTCAGGATGATCGGGGCAGATGTATCTGTGGAAGGCAGTGATATAAGGGTATCAAAAAAGACCCTTAAAAGCCTTGAATTGGACATGGGCAAAACACCCGATCTTTTCCCAGTGGTGGCTGTCCTACTCAGCACAGCTACAGGGACTAGCAGACTCTATGGTGCACCACAACTCAGACACAAGGAAAGTGATCGCATAAAAACCACGGTTGCCATGCTCAAGGCAATCGGTGCCGATGCAGAAGAAACAGAAGACGGATGCATCATACACGGTAAATGCATACTAGATGGAGGAACCGTATATACTGCAGGAGATCATAGGATAATGATGGCTGCTGCAATATCCTCCTTAGTATGCAAGGGAACAGTGACTGTAGATGATGCAGAGTGCTGCTCAGTATCCTATCCGAATTTTCCAGATGACATGTCTAGACTTGGACTTATTATTGAAAGGTGAAAGATGTACCAGACTGGAAGAAAATTGAAATTCGATCTATTCGGAAAAAGTCATGCAGAATGCGTAGGCTGTATTCTAGATGGCCTACCAGCAGGCATGAAGATAGATCTCGAAAAAGTTCAGAAGGCAGTCGATCTCAGAAAGCCTAAGAGTGGTATAGGCACACCAAGATTGGAAGATGATCGTGTAATTGTCGTACAGGGCGTCACCGATGGTATGACCGATGGCAATCCGATACTTATCAAAATAATGAACAAAAACACCGACGGTTCCAAATATCTTAAATTCGGCATTACACCTAGACCAGGACATGCAGATCTGCCAGCACTTGTAAAATTTCCACAACATGACGTACGTGGCGGAGGACAGTTCTCCGGCAGACTTACAGTAGCCATTGTAGCTGCAGGCAGCATATGTCAGCAATTCAACGAGAAATACGGAATAATTACTTCTGCACACACTTCAGCCATAGGAGAAGTAACGGACGATACTATGAGAAATCTGAAAGACTCCTTGGAATCGCGCAAATATCCCACCCGGGCCTGTTCTTCAGAACTTGACAAACAGATGTTCGATGAGATAACATCAGCAGGTTCCGAAGGAGATAGCGTAGGCGGTATCGTGGAATGTATAACAGAAGGGCTACCGATTGGTTTCGGAGACATCTGGTTTGATTCTCTTGATGCCTTATTAGCAAAAGCCATGTTCGGCATACCTGCGTGCAAAGGCATTGAATTCGGGAAAGGATTCGGATTATCGAAGATGAGGGGTTCCCAAAGCAATGATGCATTCAATTATGACAATGGAGTCAGGGTCAAAACGAACAATATGGGTGGGATATTGGGCGGCATGAGTGATGGCGCCCCAATGGTATTTCGTACGGTTTTCAAACCTACACCGTCAATATCTAAAGAACAGGATACTGTCAATCTTGACGAAATGCACGATGACAAAGTAGCGATAACAGGTAGACACGATCCATGTATAGTCCCAAGAGCCGCCATCGTAGTCGAGACTATGACATCCATGGTCATAACGGATCAAATACTTGTTGAGAATGATACTTCGAATCGCATAAAAATATAATGGGGGGGCTGACCCCCCCGTCAATCATTCCAAATATGCGCCGTTGGCACCATTGGAAACAAGTGCTCTATACTTCTTCTGTACTCCAGTTACGGGACGCTCGATTATCTTCACATCCTTCAGACGTTTCTGTATCTCATCATCGGACAGCCTTACATTCAATGATCTAGCAGGTATGTCGATATCAATAATATCCCCGTTCCTTACTATAGAAATCGGTCCCTTCTCGAAAGCTTCCGGAGACACGTGGCCTATAGCTCCCCCTCTGGATGCTCCGGAGAACCTTCCATCTGTGATCAATGCGACAGAATCCCCCAATCCTCTTCCAACTATGAGACTTGTCGGGGAAAGCATCTCGGGCATACCAGGTGCGCCCTTGGGTCCTTCGTATCTTATCACTACAACATCCCCCGAAACAATCTTTCCGGATACAATCGCATCCTTGGCATCATTCTCAGAATCGAATACCTTCGCCGTACCGCTGAATACCATCATCTTGGGATCGACAGCAGCCTGCTTCACAACGGAACCTAACGGAGCTAGATTACCCTTGAGTATCGCTATGCCTCCTTGTTTATGATATGGAGAATCCAACGACCTCAGAACATTATCATCAAGAACCTTGGCATCTTTAGCGATATCCATGATACCCCTACCACTGACAGTCGGCCTGTCTATTAGGAATTTCTGTAATCTGTTCAGCACTGCAGGTATGCCACCCGCATTGTCAAGATCCCTTATGGTGAATGGTCCAGCGGGCCTGAGACTGGTTATATGCGGAACATTCCTAGAGATCTCGTCAAAGGTATCCAACGAGACGGGAGAACCGAAATCCTTCGATATGGCTGGTATATGCAATGCAGTATTCGTAGAACCTCCAATGGCCATGTCCACACATATGGCGTTACGGAAAGAATCCGTATTCACTATGTCACGTGGCTTTATGTTCTCACGTACAAGTTCGACTATGCGCCTACCCGTCTGTCTAGCGATGTCCAATTTTTTCTTATCTATTGCAAGAGATGTACCACAACCGGTAAGACTCATACCAAGAGTTTCTGTAAGACATGCCATCGTATTAGCCGTGAAGAGTCCAGAACAGCTACCTCTTCCCGGACAAGCAGCACATTCAACGGATTTAACATATTCCTCATCGACTTCTCCAGCAGAATACGAACCGAGAGCCTCAAACACAGATTGCAAATCCAATGACTGCCCATCTGCCTTACCAGCTTCCATCGCACCTCCTGTTACCATTATGGAAGGGATATTCATACGGCCTGCTGCCATGAGCATCCCCGGGGTGACCTTATCACAGTTGGTTATCCCTACCCAACCATCAAAAGCATGGCCTATGACCATAACCTCACAACAATCAGAGATTACTTCCCTGGATATCAACGAGTACCTCATACCCTGATGTCCCATGGCAATACCATCACAGACTGCAGGAACACCGAATGTGAACGGCTTACCGCCCGCTTCTATTATACCTTCCTTGACTGCCTCGACAATCTCATTAAGGTGTATGTGTCCGGGAACAACCTCATTCCAGGAGTTGGCAATACCAATGAATGGTTTGTCGAAATCTTCATCCATCAATCCATCAGCCCTGAGAAGACTCCTAGCTGGCGCGGCATCCATTCCTTTTTTGACGACATCGCTTCTCATACGATCAATCCAACGTCGACATTAATGCGATAATGAGTATATAGTTATCCCAATTGAAAAAACAGTGTTGAGGGGGGCTTACGCCCCCCAAAAATATGAATTGGTTTACGCGCTGCGGAGAACGATCTCGATATTGACACCATCGGGAACCTCGATCCTCATGAGCTGCCTAAGTGCACGCTCATCAGCATCAAGATCGATGAGTCTCTTGTGGATACGCATCTCCCAGCGATCCCAGGTCTCACTACCCTCTCCGTCGGGACTTTTCCTGCACGGGACCTTGAGCTTCTTAGTGGGAAGCGGGACAGGCCCACGTATGTCGACACCAGTTCTCTGGGAAATCCCTTTGATCTGTGTGCAGACACTATCGACCTTAGCAGGGTCAGTTCCGCTGAGAGAGATTCTTGCACGCTGTGACATGTGAGACTACCTTCAGTTAGCCTTCTCTACAGAGATGCACATTCCAGCAGCGACTGTCTGACCCATATCACGGATAGCGAACCTTCCGAGAGGCGGGAATTCTTTCGCAGTCTCGATTACGAGGGGCTTTGTGGGCTCAACCTTCACAACTGCGATATCTCCTGTCTTGAGGAAGTCGGGGTGCTCTGCCTTTGCCTGACCGGTCTTGGGGTCGATGGTCTTCACGAGTTCAACGAACCTGCATGCGGTCTGGGACGTGTGGCAGTGGAATACGGGCGTGTATCCAATTGTTATGACAGAGGGATGGTTCAAGACGACGATCTGTGCTGTGAATGATTTAGCAACAGATGGGGGATTGTCAACAGGTCCTGCGACATCTCCTCTCTTAACATCGTTCTTTGCAACTCCACGGACGTTGAATCCGACGTTGTCACCAGGAAGTGCCTGTGGCATCTGCTCATGGTGCATCTCGATGGATTTGACTTCTCCAGTCACATGGGAAGGCTCGAACATAACCTTCATGTTTGGCTTCAATATACCAGTCTCGATACGTCCTACAGGGACTGTTCCGATACCGGTGATTGTGTAGACATCCTGTATAGGAAGCCTGAGGGGCTTCTCTGTGTGCTTCTCAGGTACCTTGAGATTATCGAGAGCGGCCAGGAGGGTGGGTCCTTTGTACCATGGGGTGTTCGCGGAGATGGTCTTGATGTTGTCTCCCTCGTATGCGGAAACAGGGACGAAGGGAACTTCATCGGTCTTGACACCGACCATCTTCATGAGCTTGACCATTGCTTCTTTAGCATCTTTGTACTTTGTCTCATCGTATTTGACTGCATCCATCTTGTTGATGGCGACGATGATCTGCTTCACACCGAGTGTTGTTGCAAGGAAAACGTGCTCCTTTGTCTGGGCCTGAGGACCCTCGACTGCGGAACAGGTGATGACTGCAGCATCGGCCTGGGAGGTTCCTGTGATCATGTTCTTAACGAAATCACGGTGTCCAGGTGCATCGATGACTGTGAAGTAGTACTTGTCTGTGTAGAACTTCTTGTGTGCGACATCGATAGTGACTCCTCTCTCCCTCTCCTCTTTGAGTCCATCCATGACCCAGGCGAAATAGAAGGAACCCTTTCCCTTCTCCTCTGCCTCTTTCTTGTATTTTTCTACTACGTGAGGGTCGATAGCACCGGTCTCGAGCAGGATCCTTCCAGTGAGTGTGGATTTTCCGTGATCGACGTGTCCGATGATGACCAGATTCATGTGTTCTTTCTCTGCCATTTTTCATTCCTCCTATGCTTCTATAGGTGCTTTTTCAGCGATTAAGGTGTTTATATAAAAAGTTTACAGACCCGAGTAGTAACCCGCGTCGTAAGGCTCGGGGTTCAGTCCCTTACGGGTTCTGATCTCCGCTACAATCTTCTTCTGCAATTCAGGGGGTACCTGCTTGAAACCAGCATTCTCTGTGGACCAGAGCGCACGACCCTGAGTCGATCCGCGTATGTCGGATGCGAATCCGAACATGTCTGCGACAGGACACTCGGCAGAAACCGTAGAATCCGCTCCGTCCTGACCCATCTCCAAGATGGTTCCACGACGCTGGTTGATCAGGTTAACTGCCCCTCCCATGTAGTCAGGAGGGACACTTATGAACACATGCTGCATAGGCTCCAGAAGTATCCTTCCGGCCTGACACATGGCTCCGTATATACCGTCCCTGACAGCAGGTATAACCTGTGCAGGACCTCTGTGGATCGTATCCTCATGAAGTTTGGCATCCATGAGCTTGACCTTGAGTCCCGCCACCTTCTCATTAGCCAATGGTCCTCTGACCATCGCCTCTTCGAAGGACTGTTTGATAAGCTCCATGGTCTCATGCAGATACTGAATACCTTTTGTGCAGTCAACCAACAGATTGTTGTTCTTGAAGATGACCACTCCTTTGGCCTCTTCTACGGAAAGACCCATATCCTGAAGCTGCCTCGCAAGAGCCTTGGGGTCCTTGATCTTTGCATCAGGATCTATGTCGCCTTTGCGTATGGCCTCTTGAATGGTGTCCTCCAACGGCTCCACCAAGAAGTAGAACTTGTTATGCTTGTTAGGAGATTTACCTTCGAACTCCGACGGATTCTTGCCCTTTACGGACTCCTGGTAAACCACTATCGGCGGCGATGAAACTATTTCCACACCCTGTTCGTTTATGATACGGTACTCCGTAATCTCAAGGTGAAGTTCACCCATACCCGACATCAGGTGTTCGCCAGTCTCATTGTTAATCTCAATATTGAGCGAAGGATCGGCTTTGGCAATCGTCCTAAGGACCTCGACCAGCTTGGGGAGATCCTTCATGTTCTTGGCTTCTATAGCCTTCGTAACAACAGGTTCCGAATAATGAGCCATCCTCTCGAACGGATCCATATCCCTCACAGTAGAAACAGTAGAACCAGCGATGGCATCCTTCAATCCAGTCAACGCAACGATGTTTCCGGCTTCTGCCTCCTCAATGGTTATCCTGTCTGCACCGACCATCATTGCAACGGTCTGTACCCTCTGTGGGTTGGGCATTCCGGATATGTAAAGAGTCTGACCTTTCTTGACTGAACCAGAGAACAACCTGCCTATAGCGACCTCACCTGCGTGGGGATCCATTATGATCTTTGTGACCATCATGGAGACTTCGCCTTTGGGATCGCATGCGAGCATCTGTTTACCGAGCTCTGACTCTAGGTCTCCCTTCCAGATAGTTGGTATACGGATCTTCTGTGCATCCACGGGGTTGGGAACATGGTTTATGGCCATCTCCAAAACCACTTCGTGAAGCGGTATCTTCTTAGCCAGCTCTTCCTGACCGCCCTCTCTGGAGCAGTACTCGAATATGTCGCTGAAGGATATTCCCGTCCTCTTCATGTACGGTGCAGATATTGCCCAGTTGTTGTAAGCGGATCCGAAAGCAACCGTACCGTCCTGTATACTAACCTGCCACTGTTTGTTTAGCGGAGCAGGCAGTATGTTCGAAACTTTGACATTGAACTCATGGACGATCTTCGAGAACTTGTCGATCATCATATCCTTTGTGACCTGCTGCTCGACGATCATCCTGTCCACCTTGTTGATGAACAGCATAGGCCTTACACGCTCTTTGAGCGCCTGCCTGATGACTGTCTCGGTCTGAGGCATTATACCCTCAACTGCACAGCAGAGGATGTAAACTCCATCCAAAGCCCTCATGGCCCTGGTGACATCGCCACCGAAGTCAACGTGACCCGGTGTGTCTATCAGGTTTATTAGGTAGTCGTGCTTGTTGAAATGATGAACCATTGAAGCACTTGCTGCATTGATTGTTATACCTCTCGCAGCTTCCTGCTCATCGTAATCGAGAACACGCTGTTCACCGGCAAGATCGGATGACATCATTCCGGCACCTGCGATCAGGTTATCGGAGAACGTCGTTTTACCATGGTCTATATGCGCTGCTGTACCTAGGTTTCTGATGTACTCAGGGGTCTTCATTATCCCCTCAGCCTTCTTCATATTGTCTTCTTTACGGCCCAAATCACTCACCTAGGTACTCATCTAGCCGACTGGGCTACACGCTCGATTTCATCCTTCTTAGCAACGGAGTAAGAAGTCATATCTCCCTTCGCTGCCAACAGGATCTCATCTGCCAGACAGTCATATATCGGTTTCTTGTTCTTGGAAGATGCTGCAACGACTCCGGTTGAAAGATTACGCAGAGCGATATCCAACCTCCTCTGGGGAGATATATCCACGGCTTTCGGCACAGATATGCCTCCGAACTGAAGTCTTGTGACCTCTTCACGGGGGGCTGCGTTCTCAAGAGCCTCAACAAGAACCTGTATCGGGTTCTTCTTGGTCTTTGCCGCGATGATATCGAAGGCCTGATTAACCGTCTTGTAAGCTTTCATCTTTTTACCGGTGTATTTCTCGGTCCTCATGATGTTGTTTATCAGCCTCTCTACGATGCTGAGCTTGGACTTACCGAACCACCTGTTTGCATGCTTACCGCCCGAGTGAGGCACATTAGTGGGTGTGAGGTCTATGTATTTTGCCAAACCGCCATCGTTGACGGCAACCTCGGACGTATCGTATTTTCCAAATATGAGCGCTTTCTGCGCGACAATCTCATCTGACATTTATTTCACCTTACAGGCTTGTCTGTCCTTCCCCTTACCATCTCATTCAGGGAGACATTGTTGACTTTTATAACTTTATAACGGACTCCAGGAATATCACCGTATGAACGACCCATCCTTCCACCGATACCTTCCACAAGAACCTCATCATGCTCATCTATGAAGTTGATGGCACCGTCTCCAACAGCGAAAGCTGTTATCTGACGTCCGTTCTTAATAAGCTGAACCTTAACACACTTACGGATGGCCGAGTTAGGCTGCTTGGCTTCTATACCAACTTTTTCCAGCACTATGCCACGCGCCTGTGAAGAACCCTCGAGTGGATCGGACTTCTCCCTAAGTTTCAGTACTCTCTTCTTGTATCCTCTGTCCAGCCAGCGGAATTTCTGGCGGTCAGTCTTCATTTTCCTTGCGGTGTTTAGACCTCTACCCAAATTTTCACCTTCGTTTGAAGTATTTCGACACGATATTAATTATCGTATTTAAAGCACATGCACATAGCGATGGCTTCACACTAACGTGGTCTAACCCAACTTTATATTTAACACCTTTTACCAGGCACGTAGAATGTGACAGGTAACCACTAGGCATTAACATGATTGACTATTACTTGAAGGTATTAAATCCTTGCCTTTGAGGAAGAAATCACTTTTGTATTAGAACGCATGTTCTCGCTGAATGCTAAAATAAGACTCAGAAGTGGTTGCTTTTTCCATCAACAGGTTTATTAATGAAAGATGAATAAGATTATTCCCGTTGATTTGAATGAAGTTGATTTTTGTCAGCGGCGGAGTTATATCCGGATTGGGAAAGGGGATCACGGCATCCTCTATCGGACGCCTTCTGAAAGCCCGTGGACTCAATGTTTCCGCCATTAAGATAGATCCGTATCTTAACATAGACGCCGGAACCATGAACCCTTTCGAACATGGAGAGGTCTATGTCCTCAATGATGGCGGAGAGGTCGATCTGGATTTGGGAAACTACGAGAGATTCATGAATCTTGAACTCAGTAGTGATCACAATATAACCACTGGCAAAGTGTACAAGACAGTCATAGAGAACGAGAGACGCGGCGATTATCTGGGAAAAACTGTGCAGATAATACCTCACATAACAAACGAGATCAAAAGACGTATAACCAAAGTTGCCCGGGAATCCGGAGCAGATGTGATAATAATAGAACTCGGAGGAACCGTCGGAGATATGGAGTCTATGCCGTTTCTGGAAGCGGCAAGGCAGCTTGGTAGAGATCTAGGCAGAGAAGAGAATGTGATGTTCGTTCACACCACTCTGATTCCAATCATGGGATCCGTCGGAGAGGAGAAAACCAAACCGACCCAACACTCCGTCAAAGAACTTATGAGTATAGGAATAAGACCTGACATAATAATAGGCCGTTGTTCCGAGTCCCTGAGTGAAGCCGCGAAGGCCAAAATAGCCCTTTTCTGTGATGTGGATGAAAAAGCCGTGATATCCACCCCCGATGCCCGTTCAATATACGAAGTACCTCTAACGTTAGAAAAACAGGGCGTAGCCGATTATATCGTAGATAAAATGAAACTCGCACCCTTCACAACGAAGAGGAACATGAAAGATTGGGAGAAGTATCTGGACAACGTCCTGAATCCCAAAAAAGAAGTATGCATAGCACTGGTCGGTAAATACACCTCGCTGGCGGATTCATACCTCAGTCATCTCGAGGCTTTCACACATGCTGGAGCCAAAAGAAGTTGCAAAGTGAAGGTGAAATTCATAGACAGTGACGACCTCATACACAACGATCCTGAAAAACTTCTTTGCAACGTACATGGAGTGATAGTTCCAGGCGGATTCGGAATAAGGGGCGTGGAAGGAAAAATAGCTGCTGTGAAATACGCTAGAGAGAACAAAATCCCGTTCTTAGGCGTATGCCTCGGATTCCAGATAGCCACCATAGAGATAAGCAGACATGTTTTGGGTCTTGAAACCGCTAACAGCACAGAATTCGATCCTGATACACAGGATCCTGTTATCTTCATAATGCATGAACAGGAGAGCGTGAAGGACATGGGTGCGACAATGCGCCTAGGTGCACAGTCTGTGAAGGTTGCGAAAGACTCCAAAGCATTCGAACTCTACAAATCAACGGACATATCGGAAAGACACAGACACAGATACGAAGTGAATCCAAAATACATCTCAGAACTGGAGAAGGCAGGATGGAAATTCACCGGAAAATCTGATGATGAGAGTCGCATGGAGATTGGGGAACTGGAAGGACATCCTTACTTTGTCGCATCACAGTTCCATCCCGAATTCAAATCAAGACCGCTGAATCCTTCACCACTTCACCAGGGATTAGTTGATGCAGCAATATGCTATATGGAAGGTAAAAAGTGAATCCGTACTCAATACCTTTATAAGGTAGGCTCCAATAGGTCGTAGCATGACAGCAGATGATGACTACTTTGCATTGCTCGATAGAGCAAAGAGCGTACTCCCGGAAACCATTGAGAATCACGAAAGATTCACACTTCCGGAACTGGATATAATCCAGGAAGGCAAAATCACAATATTCAGGAACTTCATCGATGTTACTGATAAACTCAGGAGGGACCCTCAACATGTGCTGCAGTTCATGCTGAAAGAACTCGGTACACCCGGTAATCTCGAAGGTCGCAGGGTTGTGTTCAAAGCCAAGATAAGTTCCCAGAGTATAAACGAGAAGATTCAATCGTATACCGAGACCTACGTCATCTGCTCAGAATGCGGTCTTCCAGATACGAAGATGATAAAAGAAGACAGAACGCTCATATTGGAATGCGAAGCCTGCGGTGCACGCAGATCAATCAATGTCAAAAAAGGACCCAGGCCTGAGAACATCAATGTCCTCAGGGAAGGCGACATAATAGAACTTCAGATAACAGATGTCGGAAACAAAGGCGACGGCGTTGGCAAGTTCATGGGATATCTGGTCATCGTACCCGGAACTGCAAAGGGTAACAGCGTACATGCCAAGATAACCAACATATCCGCTAAAACAGCTTTTGGAGCTGTTACGACGGAACCTGCAACTCGTTAAAAAAGAAATATGAAATATTTCGTGGAATCCTACGGTTGCACTATGAACTACGGTGAGGGGAGACAACTCTCCGAACGTATGTCCAAACTTGGTCATGAAAAAGTCGACAGTCCCGAAGAAGCGGATATTGTCGTACTCAACACGTGCACGGTTGTGGAAACAACCGAGAAAAGAATGATCAAACGTATGTCCGAGTTACGTAGAGCAGGAAAACAAGTGATTGTAACAGGCTGCATGGCCAAGGTACAGCCCAATAGAATATCCATACGTCTGCCAGACTCCGTGATACTGCCTCCAGACAGTTATAGCAGTTTCTCAGATATTGTGAAAGAGAAATACGGCAGTAGCCAGTATTGTCATGAATTTGATTATGACACAACCGAGATGATACCTATAGCTCAGGGATGCTATGGGCAGTGCACCTACTGTATAACAAAATTCGCAAGAGGCAATCTGATAAGTTATCCTGAGAAAGATATACTCTCAGAGTTCAGATCCATGATTTCCAGAGGCACACGGGAAATTCTGATAACAGCACAGGACACGGCGAGCTATGGCAGTGATCATGATACGAATCTTGCATCTCTAATAACAAAGATGTTGGAGACTGAAGGCGACTACCGCATAAGAATAGGCATGATGAATCCTAACAGCCTCAGACCGGTTCTGGACGATCTGTTAGAGTCTATTGATGATCCGCGCGTATACAAATTCTTTCATATTCCTGTTCAGAGCGGTAGCGACGAAGTTCTACATCGTATGAATAGACATTATACAGTCAATGATTTCATGGATACAATTAACAGGATACGTAAGAGATATCCTGAAATGAGTATAGCCACGGATGTGATAACCGGATTTCCAGGAGAGACAAATGAAGATCATCAGAAAAGCCTGGATCTGATAAAACTATTAAAGGCAGACACTGTGAATATAACAAGATTCTCTCCCAGACCAGGTACGCCTGCAGCATCCATGAAACAGATAAACGGAAGGATAATAGCGGAACGCTCATCGGAGATGACTTCTGTAAAAAACGATGTGGAATCTGCTGTGAATTCGAAGCTATTAGGTAGAAACATGAAAGTTTTAATCACTGAAAAAGGTAAGGAAGGCAGTGTGATTTCTCGGACCGAGAACTATCGCCCTATTGCAATTGAAAGCGAAATACCAATAGGTACATTCATAAACGTAGAGATTACTGGCTATGCCTCAACATACCTGCTTGGAAGAGTCTTAAATAACTGAATGGCTTAGAGTGAAACAAGAGCCCTGTAGTGTAGTGGTCAATCATGCCGGCCTTTGGAGCCGGCGACTCCGGTTCGAACCCGGACAGGGCTACCATGATTTCTAAAACAATGATTATATTCTTTTACCACCAAAAGCGTGTATAGATCTGGTTCCAGCAACACATCTGCCCCATTGAACCATACCTGCAGGGATCAATATCTCGTCACCAGGCCCCATAACTTCCTCCGTACCGTTTTCGAGACAAACTGTGTATTTTCCAGAGATTACCACCATATATTCATCAAACGAATGACTATGCTTATTCGATTCTTTATCTGAATGACATGTCCAGAATACCATCTGACTTCCATCATTAGACGTGTAATAGTATCCTTCCACATCATCAGTATTCTGTTGTGAAGAGTCGACACGATTCGATAATATCTTCATGAGCCTTGGAAAATCAGACATCTGCATAAACAGATATTTTTTGACAAATTATAAAATAATACTGAAAATAAATGGAAATGATGTTCGATGCTACGTTTAGTGTATGGTAAGCTGCCTTCAGGAATCGGAGGGAAATCACTTTTAGAGATTTCCTTGCCAATTTATCGCTTTGTTTTGAGGATGGGGCTTGAGGCCCCATCCTGCGTAGGAGGTGATCCATCTGCAGGTTCCCCTACAGATACCTTGTTACGACTTAACCTTCCTTGCTAAATCTCAGTTCGACAACCCTAATTAGAGGCAGCCTCACTGAAACCCAACTCGGATGGTTTGACGGGCGGTGTGTGCAAGGAGCAGGGGCATATTCACCGCGAGTTGTTGATTCGCGATTACTACGGAATCCAGCTTCATGAGGGTGAGTTACAACCCTCAATCCGAACTACGGACGGGTTTCGAGATTACCTTCGCCTTTCGGCGTCGGAACCCATTGTCCCGCCCTTTGTAGCGCGCGTGTAGCCCAGGAGATTCGGGGCATACTGACCTACCGTTGACCTCTCCTTCCTCTGACTTAGCGCCAGCGGTCCCAATAATGTGCCTCCATTCCGGAGAATGAAGTAGCAATTATTAGTGAGGGTCTCGTTCGTTATCTCACTTAAGAGAACGCCTTACGGTACGAACTGACGACGGCCATGCACCACCTCTCTGAAAATCGACCAAGATCATTAGTCTGGGTTTCATGTAACAGTCTCCCCTGGTGAGTTTTCCGGTGTTGAATCCAATTAAACCGCACGCTCCTCCCGTTGCGGTGCTCCCCCGCCAATTCCTTTAAGTTTCATCCTTGCGGACGTACTCCCCAAGTAGCAGACTTAACAACTTCTCTCCGGCACTGAATACCCTCGAAGGGTCTCCAACACCAAGTCTGCAGCGTTTACACCCTGGACTACCGGGGTATCTAATCCCGTTTGCGACCCAGGGCTTCGTCCCTCACCGTCGGATCCGTTCTAGCTAGACGCCTTCGCCACCGGTGGTCCTTCTAGGATTACAGGATTTTACCCCTACCCCAGAAGTACCTCTAGCCTCTCCCGGTCCCAAGTCTGACAGTCTCCTCGGAATTCGGAAAGTTAAGCTCTCCGATTTACCCAAGGATTTATCAGACCGGCTACGAACGTTTTAGACTCAATAAAATCGACCACCACTTGGGCTGCAGGTATTACCGCGGCGGCTGGCACCCGTCTTACCCAGCCCTTATTCCTCTAGTTATCTACGCTAAAGAAAAGCTAACTCAAAAAGAGCTAGCACTAGGAATTCCCTCATCGGGGTTGCCCCCATTGTGAAGTTTTCGCGACTGCTGCGCCCCGTAGGGCCTGGATTCGTGTCTCAGAATCCAACTCTGGGCTCCCTCTCTCAAGGCCCATACCCGTCGTAGGCTAGTAGGTACGTTACACCTACTACTACCTGATAGGCCGCAGACCGATCCTTAAGCGCCGGAACTTTCAACCATGACTCATTCCAGATGCCATGATCTATGGAGTATTATCCTCAATTTCCCGAGATTATCCTCCACTTAAGGGCACGTTGTCCACGTGTTACTGAGCAGTCCGCCGAGTCCATAACGACTCTCGACTCGCATGTCTTAATCGAATTCCTATAGCGGTGGCCGCCGGCAGGATCAACCGGAGTCAAATCCCAATTATTGTTATTTACGCCTTCTTGATGGATGAAAGGAAATGGCAGTTTACCATATTTCACCGCTGCTCCGTCGGACGGCTCACTCAATCGAATGTCCGTCTAACGGAACATTCGTAGCATCGAACGTCAGAATACAAGAGAGCACGCCTTTCGGCGGAGATCTTGATTCTCCATCTTCCCGTGCAAGTCCACACGACTTGCGCATTCCCCTGTAATCAGGGGAAGTATATAAGCTTTTTCATCCCCGAGAGTTTTTCTCGGAAACCATACGATGCGGTCTCAAGTTTTTCTCACTGTGTGAGCCGCCTTGGTCGCATCGCACAATATCCTCGATAGCTGGATTATATTTAATACTTTCGATACTAAACCAAAAATATACAAAAACACCCGAAAAAAGATCATTCCGTGATTAAATCCAAATCCAAAGCTTTAATAGGAATATGTCTTTCTACCCATCAAGTGGAGGTGGCCCAGCCTGGCAAGGCGTCAGACTGCTAATCTGATGTCACCACGTGACCCGGGGGTTCGAATCCCCCCCTCCACGCCATGTTCATTTTAAGCATTGTTTTGAATCATTATATTGTTCTGTTTGTCCGCGGGCGTGTACGCGCGCAAAGTAAGACATGATATATAGAATCCATACATACGGATGAATATGAAGTTCCTGGTTCTTACGGATCTGCATCAAAAAAAATCATGCATAGGATGGATTAACAAAGTTATTGAAGACAATAATCCAGATTTTACCCTATTTTTAGGAGACGTGACTAATATGGGAACGGGACAAGATGCCAAAGAAATAATCGAAATGATAAAATCTGAGGTGTATGTCATACCTGGTAACTGCGATTCACGTGATATGCCCTCTGCAATATCCTCATCGGCACATAATATGCATGGTAAATCTGCAAAAGTGGATGGAGAATACATAGTTGGACTGGGAGGATCAAATATAACTATATTCGGAACACCCTTTGAACTAGAAGAAGATGAGATATACAGAACCTTGAAACCTATATCTAAGGAAGGAATGATCCTTATGACGCATGCTCCTACTTATGGAATGTTTGATCACATACCCAACGGAACAAGTGTTGGAAGCACATCTATAAAGAAAATAGTCGAAGAATACCGCCCCATAATGGCACTGTCCGGACATGTACACGAGGATCGCGGTGTGACCACCAAGAACAATACTATGTATTGTAACCCCGGAGCCGCCAAAGACGGATATTGTGCAATCGTTACATTGAATGACAATAAGACCAACACTAGACTCATCGGCCCACTAGATTGATCATAAACTGGAAATCTTTAAATATAGAACCATAATTAGAGGATTCGATTAAAATGGCAATACATCAGGGAAAATCCAACAGGAAACCCACTGGGGGAAGACTCGTCTCCAGCAGGGGAAAGAAAAAATTCGAGATGAGCAGGGAAAAGCAGTACACCAAAATTGGAAAGCAGTCCCTCGAAGAATACCGCGGAATGGGCGGTAGCTCGAAGGTTGGAATGCTTCTTGCAGAGTATGCTAACGTACTTGACAAAAAAACTAACAAAGTTCAAAAGGTCAAGATACTCAATGTCAAAGGTAATCCCGCAGACCCCAACTATGTTCAGCGTAACATCATAAACAAGGGTGCCCTCATAACGACAGACCTCGGAGATGCTGTTGTGTCTTCAAGACCTGGACAGTGTGGTGCAATCAACGCCATTTTGATTGATAACTGATTTTTATAAATCCGGGCTTTCCAGCCCGGATTACAAAACATTGTTTTAAACAATAATTATATCATAACACGAACGTTATGGTGATATTATGGCATATGATGAGGATACGGCTATTACGGTCTGGCCAGAATATTTCGAACTGGGTCGTTCACGCTCGGAGGGTAGGAGACTTCCGAAAAACCTGTGCGTCAAAACTCCCCAACTGGATATAATAGCAAAAAGCGCTCTTATACTCGACTTGGAATATGAGGTTTTGGAAAATAAAGCCTATCCTGCCAATTGGACAGAAAAACGTGGATGCGTACGTATCGAACGTGGCAAGATCTCAAAAACAGAATTATTGTTTAAAATCGGAGAAATACTTGTTAAAAATCAATAAGGAAGCGATAATATGATCACTTCATTGGATTCAAAGGTCATGGATATTAACTCCGAATCACTAGGAGTTTCCATCGAATCGCTCATGAAGAAAGCGGGACAGGCGATTGCAGACACCATAAGAACAAGATATATGGGTAAAAAAATAGCGTTCGCTTGTGGAAAGGGAAACAATGGCGGAGACGGTTTTGCAGCTGCAAATAATTTGGCACTTGTAAATATCACCATCTTGATGATATGCAAATCATCAGAAATACATTCAAAGGAAGCTTTAGAACAATTTTCCAAGTTGAAATGTCCGATAATTGATTTCTTCTCTGAGGATCTCGACCAATACGATGTTATTGTAGATTGTGCACTCGGAACGGGAATTGTAGGAAACCTCAGAGAGCCATATATAACATACATTCAAAGACTGAATGAATTCAAAGGCATTGTCATGTCTGTAGACATACCTTCTGGGATGGGGACAGACCTATCAGTTAGACCGAACTTGACAATCACATTTCACGACATAAAAGAAGGAATGAACAAATCCAATTCAGGCGAGATCCTCATCAAGGACATAGGCATCCCTACTGATGCTATCAAGAAAACTGGACCGGGAGATATGCTTAGATACCCTATACCCTCGACTGACAGCCACAAGGGATGCAACGGAACTCTTCTTGTTATCGGTGGAGGGCCCTATTTCGGAGCGCCTTCCATGGCTGCAATGGCTGCCATGCGCACAGGTATCGACTTAGTCCGTATTGCATCCCCCACTTACAGCTTTCCACAGATAGCGTCGTTCTCACCAGTATTTGTTATGAATGAACTGAAGGGCGACATACTGGGACCTGGACATGTAAGAAAACTTCTGGAACTGAGCGAGATATGCGATGCAGTCCTCATCGGACCCGGACTCGGACTGGACGACCTTACTGCAGAAGCCGTTGTGGATTTTGTAAGTAAATGCCGTAAACCTATGGTGATAGATGCAGATGGCCTTAATGCACTGGGTAAATCTTTCCATGGAAATGGAACTCCAATTGTTCTTACACCACATTCAAGAGAATTCCTAAGACTGGGAGGTACACTGGGTAGTGACCCCGCCAAACATGTAAGTATCAAAGCAACAGAAACTGATACTGTGATATTACTGAAAGGGGCCACAGACATAATCTCAAATGGAGATAGGATCAGATTCAACGAAACAGGTACACCGGCAATGACATGCGCTGGAACAGGAGATGTGCTAGCAGGAATAGTTGCAGGATTGCTTTCAAAAGGAATGCCCCCATTCGATGCTGCATGCCTTGGAGCGTATATGTCAGGTAAAGCTGGAGAAATTGCATTCAGGAAAAAGTCATACGGCATGATGGCTACAGATGTTATTGATAATATCCCGAATGTATTGCTGGAAGGATTGAGGTGATGCCTTGGACCTTCAACCGGTCCCTAACATACCCGCATTACGCGCAGACGAATACCTTGTGATCAGTGACCTTCATATAGGCGTAGAATCACATCTGAGAACTAAAGGATTCCACATAGTATCTCATACTGAAGAAATGCTGGATAGCATATTGAAAGCCGCTGGAAATATCTGTTCGAAACTTATAGTGACGGGAGATGTAAAGGACTCTGTTCCTGGCTCCAACAAGCAAGAATACAAAGAGATACCAATGTTCTTCGATACATTGTTAGAACATTTCGATTCCGTGGATCTTGTACGCGGTAATCATGACACCAATATTGAAGAATTTCTATCAGGCCGCGTCAACATCAGGCCAGCTACAGGGCTCAGAATAATGGATACGGGATTCGTACATGGCCATACTTGGCCGTCAGAACACGTAATGTCCGCAGAAACACTGGTAATGGGGCATGATCACCCATCTATAATGTTCAGAGACGGAATAGGCAGACAGTCGTCCGAACCCTGTTGGGTTAAAGGGGATTTCAAAGAAAGCATACAGGATAATAGATTCAAAACGATTCCGAAACATTTCATAATAGTGCCTGCTTTTAACAGGATGCTGGGAGGATCACCTGTAAACATATCTGATGAACCTCTTCTTGGACCGATACTAAACAGCAATATGCTAGACATCGACAACTCAGAAATCTACCTTCTGGATGGAATATATCTGGGAAAACGGTTAGACCTTATGATCGATGGACGCAATCCAACCCTCAGAAAAACATACAACATGAAAAATAATGTTTGAAGAGGGGTTTCCCCCTCTGTTTGGTTTAGTTCTGCTTAATGGTGTCGAATATCTCGCCATCAGAGTACTTGATCACCGCTTCAAGAGGCATCTGACCTGGCAGGCTGTGTGTTGCACAGGAGTTACATGGGTCATAGGCACGGAATGCCATCTCCACCATATTCAGAAGACCAGGTGAAACCTCGAAGTTGTGGATCAGCCCCTTTGCGACCTTCGCAACATCCATGTTAATCGGACCGTTGTTGTTGGTGGTTCCGACCACAAGGTTACATGCAGTCACAATACCGTCCTCATCACAGGTGTAGTCGTGAGTGAGAGTTCCTCTGGGAGCTTCCACACAACCAACACCACGTCCTCCAGGAACGAGATCGTACTGCTTTATGTTGGGGTCGATGAGCTTGTCACTGTATGCATCTTCCTGCAACTTCTCAGCAGCGAACAACAACTCAATGAGTCTTGCCCAGTGGGTTGCAAGCGTGAACTGAACAGAACCAGGTACCCCTGCAGCCTTGAAGAACTCTCTGTACTTGTCGAGTTCGGCCTGCGCCTTGGGTGTGGATATGCTATCACACGCATTCAACCTGGACAGAGGCGAAGCACGGTACATACCGCTGTCCATACCGCCTACGAGTCCCTTGTAACCGGGATTCTTCAGGTATGGGAACTTCTCGTACGACCATGGCTCGACGGCTTCTCCGATGTGATCCAGATAATCCTTCGGGTCATACTTATCATGCTCTTTCCTGTCGTTGTCAACAACCCTGACCTTACCGTCGTGGAACTCCAACTGGTTCTTATCATTGACGAGACCCATATGATAGGTCTCATTGTAGAAGAGATCCTTGTTGGCAATTATATCCACATACTCCTTGTTCTTCAGGACCACATCCTCGAGAACCTTCATAGATGTCTCTCCGAAAGCCACGAGATTATCAGCGTACCCCTGTATCTCCTTCTGCTCCTCTTTCGAGATAGCCTTGGAAACACCGCCGGGAACACCCATTACAGGGTGCGTAGCCTTTCCACCGATGATCGCCTGTATCTTCTGTGCCTCAGCACGCGCTTTGAGAACGGCACCACCCAGTTCGAGACCCACGTGGGCTACGACACCGAGAACGTTCCTCTCAGCTACAGGTGCTGCAGGACCACAGACGAAGTCAGGTGCAGCCAGAGCATAGAAGTGTGCTATGTGACTATGGATGAAGTGCGCAGAGTAGAACGTGTCCCTTATGTGGAACGCTGCTTCCGTCGGCTTTGCACTGTAACATCCATCTATTGCCTTGGTAGATGCGAGATGATGTGCACCGGGGCAGACACCACAAAGTCTTGCAGTTATCTGATTGAGCTCTGTGACCCTTCTTCCGATACAGAATCTCTCGAAACCTCTGACCTCGGGGACCTGCCAATATGCATTCTTCACATCCCCCTTGTCGTCGAGGAATATCTCTATCTTACCGTGTCCCTCGAGACGGGTGATGGGGTCAATCTCGACCCTGTTGGTAGTTACTTTTTGCTTGTCATCCCAAATGATAGGTCCAGCCATTTACTGACCTCCCTTTTCCTTGACGGCGGTCTTAATCAATGACTTTGCCATGGTGTACGCATAGAAGTATCCCAATGGATCCTTTATGGTGCTCATGATGTCTATGATCTTGTCTTCGCCTATTATGCCATCTTCCTCGAGAACGGGGAACAATGACGCTATTGCTGTAAGTGCGCTTGCACCGTGTTCTTCGACCTCTTTGGTGGGGCCGTAGCATCCACGGCACGGCTGTCCGGCACGTGTGCATCTGGCATTGCAACCTCCAACGGTTGCAGGTCCGAGACACAATATACCTTGATCCATGAGACACAGATCTGGGTCCACATCCACCTGATAGGGCTCTTTGATCTCGGTGATCCTTCTGAATTCCTTGTGCCTAGGACACTGGTCACAGAGTGTGCTTGTTGTAACTCCGACCTCGGTACCCTTGGGTGGAAGAGCCACACCGTGATATGCGAAATCCACAACCGCCTTGAGAAGGTGGGATATTGTCTCCTGCATAGGAGGACATCCGGGTACATAGTAATCCACATCAACCGTCTGATCGAGTGTCTTTACTCTGTCGAACACCACAGGCAAGGTCAACTCTCCCTCCGGAGCCTGATAGGATGTCTGAGGTACAACAGCCGCATCGGAATGGTAATCCTTCTGGAAGTTAGCCGTAGTAGGGGTCTTGGTGTAAACGTAATCCAAGATCTCTTTACTGCCTCCAGGAACCAGATTAGCCAATGCAGGTGATCCACCGAAACACGCACATGAACCGTAGGAAACCACGATTAATGACTTCTTCCTGAGAAGCTTTACCATGTGCTCGTTCTCAGAGTTCCTTATCGCACCGGAAATTATGGCAACGGTTATTGAACCGTCTTCCATCGCTTCGATGTCCTTCTCCTTTCCATCAGCTGCAACCGGCCACATAACGATGTCCGCCATGTCACCGATGGTCAGTATCCTCTCATTTGTATCGAGAATAGAAACATCACATCCTCCGCATGCCGCCGCCCAGTATATGGCAAGCTTAATCTTACCATTGGGTGGAGCTCCGGGGAGAAGCTCTCCGAGATCTGCAGCAGGCATGTAGTTGGCCGCTACGGATTCTGGGGTCTTCGTTGTACAGGATGCTGCCTCTGCAGCATCAGCTTTCTTTTCCTGAACAGCTGCCTTGGGCTTCTCGGCCACAGGTGCGGCTGCACTGTCTTTCTTCTTTTTCTTGAATATATCTAAGAATGCCATCACTCCACCTCCTTAAGAGGTGTCGGTCCGAGCTCCTTGATTGTATCAACGAACTCTACAATAGTCTTCTGGAACTTCTCTCCCTCGGATGCAGAAACCCACTCGAGCTTCAATCTCCTGGGATCGAATCCGTACTGCTCCAACACCATTCTCAGAAGAGCAATTCTCCTTCTAGCCCTGTAGTTACCACCGATATAGTGGCAATCAGCGGGGTGGCACCCGAGAACCATGACTCCGTCAGCACCCTTGGAGAATGCCCTGAGTACAAATTCGGGATCTACCCTTGCACTGCACATGGTCCTTATGATACGGAAATTGGTTGGCATCTGAAGCCTTGCGACTCCAGCACCGTCTGCTCCCGCATACGAACACCAGTTACAGCAAAAGGTCACAATCTTTGGTTCAAATTCAGCCATCTCAATCACTCTCCTTTACAGGATCCAACAATGCATCGATCTCTGCGATGATCTGTTTGCTCCTGAATCCTCTCTGCTCCATTGCACCAGCTGGACATGCAGCTACACAACACCCGCATCCCTTACAGAGTCCAGGGTTGACATTACTCTTCAACCTTCCACTGACCGGGTCTACATCTATTGTTATGGCGTTGTACTCACAACATCCCTCACATACACCGCAACCATCACAAACGTCATGGTTTGAAACTGCGACTATACCTTCGGAAACTATCTTGTCCTTGGATATCACAGTCATCATCCTGGCTGCTGCTCCGGATGCCTGTGCTATGCACTCGTCCATGAATTTGGGCCAGTGAGCAGTACCTGCTACGTAGACACCTTCTGTGGCGAAATCTACAGGCCTGAGTTTCTGGTGAGCCTCAAAGAAGAATCCATCCTTGCTTATCGGGACCTTGACCATCTTGGCTATGCATTCCTTCTCCTCACGGAGGGGCGTGATACCATTGGCCAACACCAAAGTGTCTACGGGTATTTCCACATCCTCGCCGAGGATCGAATCGTGCGCTTTAACAGTGTTTCCACTATAGTCAGGAAGTTCAGCATCTACGCAGTACCTGAGGAACTTGACACCGAGCTGACAGGCTTTGTTGTACAGCTCCTCGCGGAATCCGTATGTCCTGATATCCTTGTGTACTATGGTAACATTCGCAGTAGGGTCCTTCATCTTGATCTGGATAGCTGCACGCAACGCAGAAGCGCAGCATACACGCGAACAGTACTTCACTGTATCAGACCTGGATCCAACACACTGAATAAATGCGATATCCTTACCTGTGAATTTACCCTCGGCCACAGATTTCTCAACATCGTTGATGGTCAAGACCTTCTTATCCTTGCCATAGCCATACTCCGTAGGCTGGTAGGGTGCAGCACCTGTCGCGAACAGAACACCACCTACGGGATATTCCATTCCGTCACTGGTCTGTACTTTGAAGTTGCCCACGAATCCTGGGATGTCCTTTATTATAGCGTTTAGGTGGACATTGATGAGCGGCGAATCGTTGACTTTGGCAATGGTGGCCTTCAGGAAATCAGCAACTGCAACACCGTCCTCCTTGTGAACCATGTTGAGCGCATATCCTCCGAGCTGCTTATCCTTCTCAAAGAGCTCGACTTCGAATCCCTGGGCTGCGATATCCAAAGCAGCTGTCATACCGGTTATACCTCCGCCTATGACTGCAGCCTTATTGGTAACAGGTATCTCAGCACCCACGAGAGGCTCGAGAAGTGCAACCTTGGCTATTGCCATCTTTACCAGATCTTTGGCCTTAACGGTTGCTGCTTCCGGTGCATGCATATGAATCCAAGAACACTGATCACGAATGTTGGCCATGTTAAAGAGATACTTGTTCAGTCCTCCATTACGGCAAGCCTCTCTGAAGAGAGGTTCGTGTGTTCTAGGCGTACAGGATGCCACTACAACCCTGTTTAGATCGTTCTCTACAATTGCCTTAGATATGGATTCCAAACAGTCCTGAGCACATGCGTACTGGGACTCGTTGGCCATGACAACGTAAGGCAGAGTCTTGGCGTATTCGGTAACTGCAGGTACATCGACCACAGAGCCGATATTGATACCGCAATGGCATACCCATACACCTATACGTGGTTCCTTACCTTCTACATCCTTCTCCGCAGGATACTCTTTGGGTGCACAGGGGACGAAGTTCTCATCAACGATGTATGCTCCGGCCTTACCTGCAGATCCTGATGCTTCTGCAACAGATGTTGGGATATCCTTGGGTGCTGCGAACGCACCAGTCACAAATATTCCTTTCTTAGTTGTCTCCAGAGGATTGAACACAGTCGTCTTACAGAAACCGTATTCGTTGAGCTCTATTCCCAAAATCTTGGCAAGCTCCTCAGCACCATCTGGGGGAGTGAGTCCGATAGACAGAACAACTATATCGTAATTCTCTGAGACACCGTTGTTGTCCTTATCGGTATAATTGATAGTAAGCTCCTTTGTCTCCGGATCCTCTTCTACGTTGGAAACACGCGCAGACCTGTGCATGTTTATATGGTACTCATCCTCACCCCTGTGAATGTAGGCTTCGAACTCCTTACCGTAGGATCTGATATCCATGAAGAATATGTCTTCCTGCACATCAGCATGCTCCTTTGTGATCATTGCCTGCTTGGTAGCGTACATACAGCACACAGACGAGCAGTACTTCTTCCAGCCCTTCTTCTGGGACCTTGAACCGCAACACTGAACGAAGGCAATCTTTTTGGGATCCTCTCCCGTTGCGGGCACTTTTATGTGTCCTCTGTCAGGTCCAGATGCACACATCATCCTCTCGAACTCGAGTGCAGTAACGACGTTCTTGAATTTGCCGTATCCATACTCTGTGGCTATGCTAGCATCCCATACTTTGAATCCCGCAGCAACGATTATGGATCCAACTTCGAGTTCGATCTCCTCGTCCTTGTCATCATAGTGTATGGCTTTCTTACCACAAACCTTAGCACAAACTCCGCACTTGCCCTCTTTGAGCATTTTACAGTGATCTGGATCAATTATAGCGACCCTCGGCACAGCCTGTGCGTGAGGTATGTATATAGCCCTCCTGGTAGAAAGGCCGTACTCGAATTGATCTGGAATGTTCTTCTGAGGACATTTTTGGGTACAATCTCCACATGCTGTACAAGATGTGGGGTCAACGTACCTGGCCTTTTTAAGAACCTTGACTTTGAAGTCTCCGGCCTCTCCTGAGACACCCAACACCTCATGATAAGTCAATGTGGTGATATTTGGATGCCCAATACAGTCCGCCATTTTCGGCGAGAGGATACAGGCAGAACAATCATTCGTTGGGAATGTCTTGTCCAGACGGCACATAGTTCCTCCAATGGTGGGAAGTCTCTCCACCAAATAGACGTGTATGTTCCTGTCCGCAAGATCCAACGAGGCTTGAATACCCGCAATTCCTCCACCGATAACCATTGCTGATTTTGTCAAATCTATGCCTCCGTGTTATCCAATTGGTGATTGGAATAGGTATGAGAATCGGCTGACCAATTAAAACCCTTATTACATAAACTTTATATCTGGACAGGTCGTTGTTAAGTTCCATTTTCGTGAAAATTAGTTTTACCAAAAAATCATATCATGGTAAGTTTGTTGTTTAATGTGCCAGATGGTTGTAAATACATATACTAGCCGATTTATCATAAAAGGTAATTCTACCTATTTTGAAGTATGATGATTGCATACTGAAAAAAGATTCGTATGCATTATCTGAAAATTCGACCATGTCTTCTGAGAAATGTTATTAAACCAAAAATTTATGTAGAGTAGCATGGACTTAATCAAAGTTTTATCTTATCTGGGTCTAATCATAATTCTTCTTGGAGTTATAACCATCGTTATGTATCTCCAGATTAGGACCGCAAACAAAATGAAACTCAGAAAGAAAAACTTCCAGAATCGGTCAACAAAGACTACCTATTTTTTGGACGAAGGAGAGGACAACAAAAAGTGCGAAATATGCTACGGCGAGATTAATAACGAAGACGTTGCCGTTTGTAAATGCGGAAAGATTTTCCATAAAGCCTGTGCCGAACCCACGAACACCTGCCCATACTGCAGCACAACATTCGATCAAATGGACGTCCGTCAACCAGAAAGAACCAGATGTCCTATTTGCGGCAGATATGTAAAAGGCAACATCTGCGAATGCGGAGCGGTTCTCCCTCGCAAAGATAATACATTCCTTTGCTCTTGTGGCAATCGCGTCGATGTGAACAAACCAGTCTGCAAAAAATGCGGAGCGGTTTATGAGATCGTCACAATGCAGACAATGAAGAGGAAAGAGTGATGGTCGTAAAGGAGAAAAGAGGCAGACGGAGATACGTGTTGTTCAGAATGTCATCGGACCTCGACAAAAGATCCCTGGTAAAAGCAATCAACAGATCATACGGTAGAGATTCCGCACCCTATGTGATACAGTGCCAAGACAGTATGTCTATCGTAAGATGTTCACCAGATGACATTGAAGAATTGATTAAAGTCATGCTTTCCATAGACGAGAATTGTTATTCCGTTACTACATCCGGCACTTTAAAAACCATAAGGGACAAATACCCTCAGATGCGCGTGAGGTCCGAGAAAAAATAATCTCTACCAACATGCGCGATATAATGTTAAATAGTGGCTTGCAATAGCTGGTATGATTAGGAAGTATTAACTATGCAACCAGGACAAATGGCATATGACAGGGGAATAACAGTTTTCTCCCCTGACGGAAGATTGTTCCAGGTGGAGTACGCCCGTGAGGCAGTCAAAAAGGGCACCACGACCATAGGACTCAAGTTCAAGAACGGAGTCATACTCGCAGTCGATAAAAGAGTGTCCAGTAAACTCGTAGAACCTGAATCCATTGAAAAAATATTCGACGTGGATGACTACATAGGTTGCGCTACCTCCGGTCTGGTGGCTGATGCCAGAGTGCTTGTAGACGAAGCAAGGAAAAACGCACAGATCCACAAAGTGAACTATGGCGAGAATATAGGTGTGGAAATGCTGGTAAAGAAAGTTTGCGACTACAAACAACAGTACACACAATATGGCGGAGCACGTCCGTTCGGTACATCTTTGTTGATGGCGGGTGTCGACGACATGGGCATACACCTATTCGAGACAGACCCATCAGGCGCATTGGTGGCATACAAAGCTACATGCATAGGGTCTGGACGTCCCGCAGTGATGGATGTCCTGGAAAAAGAATTCAAGGACAAAATGACCTTTGATGCTGCTTTGAAACTCGGTCTCAAAGCCCTGGGTGCAGCAATAGAAGAAACGCCATCTGCAGAATCAGTAGAAGTAGGCGTTGTAGAGAAGGATAAGAAATTCAGAAGACTCTCCAACGCAGAAATTGCCAAAGCCCTTGGAAAGATGTAAAGGTGACTGTCCATGGTCGACCTTGATGATGCAATAATTGCCAGACTGGATAGTCACGGAGAAACTTTCGAGATTCTCTTGGATCCCAAAGTCATGGACCTCATCAAGGCCGGTAAGAAATTCGATATTACCGAATTCATGGCCGTGGAAGACATCTTCAAAAACGCCAGCAAAGGCACCCGTCCGGCAGAAGACAAGATCAAAGAGGTTTTCGGTACCGAGGATGTCGCAACCATTGCTAAAAAAGTAATGGAAAAAGGAGAGGTACAGATCACTTCTGAACAGCGTAAAGAGATGTTGGAGGCGAAAAGGCATCAGGTCATAACATACATAGCCGCAAATGCCATCAACCCTCAAACCAAACTCCCACATCCTCCCCTAAGGATAGAGCTAGCATTGGACGAAGCAAAATTCCACGTAGATCCTTTCAAACCCCTGGAAAAAGAGATAGAAGAAGCCATGAAATTGCTTCGGCCGCTCATACCGATAAAATTCGAAAAGAGCAGAGTCGCAGTAAAACTCAAGGGAGAGGATTATGGACGTTGTTACGATGACCTGATTCACTACGGCATCGTAGAAAGGGAGGAATGGGAACCCGATGGATCATGGATAGGGATCATGGAACTCCCAGCGGGCCTAGTACTCGAAATGACTGAAAAACTGAGGAACAGAACCAAAGGAAACGCCTCGGTCAAATTGATTAATTAAACATTCGCGAAGTGATAAAATGGAAAGAAGAAACGCCAAATCCACACGTGAAATCGTGGTTCCTGGAGAAATGCTGGATGACAGCGGTATGTCCCCAGGCGACAACACATACCTGTTGGATGGAAAAGTATACGCCAATATTCTCGGCGTAAGAAACATGTTTCAGAACACTGTTAATGTGATCCCCCTCGGAGGCCGTTACATGCCCACGACCGGAGATACGGTCATAGGTGTCATAGAAGATATCGGGCCCTCGAACTGGTTGGTGAACATAAATGCACCATACCCCGCCCCGTTACATGTCAACGAAGTACCATGGAAAGTCGAATTCGGAGATACATCCAGATACCTCAACCTAGGCGATGTTGTCATGTTGAAGATTCTCATGGTGGATGAAAGCAAGAAGATACAAGTCACCATGAAGGATTCCGGACTCAGAAAAATAGAGGGCGGTCAGCTCGTGGAGATACCCCACTCCAAGGTCTCCCGTGTAATCGGAAAGAGTGGATCCATGATCCAAATGATCAAGAATCTCACGGACTGCCGTATATTCGTTGGACAGAACGGCAGAATATGGGTAGACGGGGATGATGAGAACGTACAGGTGACTGTGGATGCGATAAAAATGATTGAAAAGTACGCACAGTCCAGTAACCTCACAGATAGAATTGAAGAGTTTATAAAAAGCAAACTCCCACAAACCATGGAAGATGAAGAATATGATTCCGTGGATGACAAAGAGGAGGAATGAAGATGAGCGGACATACAGATATGGTATTGGTTGATGAGAAGGGTATGAGGATAGACGGCAGGACAGCCGAAGAACACAGACCCATTCACATTGAAGCGGGAGTCCTCAGCAATGCTGACGGATCCGCATACTTGGAAATCGGAAAGAACAAGGTCCTGGCAGCAGTGTACGGACCCAGGGAATGCCATCCCAGGCATCTTCAGAATCCCACGAAGGCAATAATACAGTGCAAGTACAACATGCAGGCCTTCTCGGTAAGTGACAGGAAGAGACCCGGACCCGATAGAAGATCCGTCGAGATCTCCAAGATAATCTCAGAGGCACTCGAAAAGGTAGTCCTTACGGAACTGTACCCCCGCGCTTCCATAGACGTCTATATAGAAATCCTTCAGGCAAACGCAGGTACGAGATGTGCAGGTCTGACCGCTGCATCGGTGGCACTCGCAGATGCCGGAATCCCTATGAGGGACATCGTCCCTGCTATAGCGGCCGGAAAAGCCGATGGCCACGTGCTCTTAGACCTCAATAAAGAAGAGGACAACTACGGACAGGCTGATGTGCCTGTAGCCATCGTACCATCCACAGACGAAATCGTGTTGTTACAGATGGACGGAAACATGACAAGAGAAGAATTTGACCATGCCATAGACCTCGCATTCGGTGCATGTCATGAAGTTTATGACGAACAGAAATCCGCACTTAAGAAACGTTATGATTCCAAAATGAAACAGGAGGGTTCAGAATGAGTCAGATAATCGCAGAGATCAAACGTGACCACATACTCAATCTTCTTGCAGAAGGCAAAAGAGAGGATGAACGCAACAAGGATGACTTCAGAGACATCCAGGTAGTGACCAACTGCATTGAGAGCGCAGACGGTTCTGCAAGAGTCAAACTCGGTAAAACCGAAGTGATAGCAGGAATCAAGATAATCCCTGGAACACCCTTCCAAGATACACCCAACATCGGGGTCCTCACAACCGGTGCCGAACTAATCCCCATGGCCCATGCATCATTCGAATCTGGACCTCCCAGTGAAGATGCAATAGAATTGGCCCGTGTGGTAGATCGTGGAATCCGTGAATCAGGCATGGTGGATGTCGAGAAACTTTGCATCGTACCTGGTGAGAAGGTCTGGATGGTATTCATAGACATATACGCATTAGACTATGATGGCAACCTTTTCGATGCATCGAACCTTGCGGTGGTTTCTGCATTGAGAACTGCCAACATACCCAACAGTCAATACGGATTCGGAGATGACATTCCTCTCCCGATAACATGCCTCCCTATATCTGTAACAGAGGTAAAAATAGGAAACGAATTAATAGTAGACCCCAATTTCGACGAAGAGGTAATCTCTACAGCCCGCCTTACCGTCACAACCGACGACAACGGCAATTTCAGGGCCATGCAGAAAGGCGGAAAGGGATCCATCACACGTGATGAACTGTCCCTCTGTCTTGACAGGGCAGTCGAGAAGGGTAAAGAGATCAGAAAAATACTGGGTGATTGAAATGTCAAAAGGAACAGCAAAAGCGGGAACAGCAGGAAGGTTCGGTGCAAGATACGGAGTTATCGTCCGTAACAGAGTGAAGACCATAGAGGCACACCAGAAGTCTCATCACGAGTGCCCTGTGTGCCACCACAAATCCGTATCCAGAGTGAGTTCTGGCATATGGGAGTGCAAACACTGCGATACGAAATTCGCAGCCGGTGCGTACAGCCCCAAGACAAAGAAAGAGATCTCACAGATCGCAGAAGAATGAGTCTGGTGATATCCTATGTACAGATGCGCCAAATGCAACGAGCCCATAAGGAGCGTGAACTCCTTGGGACTCCAATGTGAAAAATGCGGTTCCAAGATCTTCTTCAAAGAAAGACCTAATGTTAAGAAGGTCCTGAAATCTGATTGATCATGTTGAACGCAAGATTAAAGATTGTCTCTGTAAATGCAGAGACAATCATATCGTCTTTGAAACCGGAAGCCGGACGCGAACTACCCCGTACACAGGTGAGGGTATTCGGCCAGACTCCCGATGCGATAGTTGAGATAGATGCTGCGGATACCTCGGCCATGAGGGCAGCATTGAACTCCTACTTGGAATGCATCAGGATAACAGAGGATATAGAAAGAATAACAAGGTGAAGAAAATGAACGGCATTAGCCCACAGTTACAGAATCAGATCACCCAGTATCAGCAGACCCAACAACAGCTCCAGGCAGTATCCACGCAGAAAGTTCAGATGGAAGCACAGAAAAGAGAGATGGTTAAAACTTCCGAAGAACTCGGCAAGGCCACCGGAGACATTTTTAAGAATGTTGGTTCCCTTCTCATAAAAGTCGGTGACAAGGATGCTCTCAAGTCGGAGATAGATGAGTCCTTGGAAACGATAGACATAAGGATCAAGGGACTTGAACGCCAGGAGAAGAGTCTTCGTGAGAAATACGATACCCTTCAGAATTTCATCAATTCAGCACTTGGTCAGCAGTCTGCAAACACGGAATGATCGAAACATTGTGGGCTTGTCCCACATCTTACAATTTTTCATAACATGATATTATAATAGAAAACATACATCATACAATCATCTTGGGATAGTATGACGAACACGTTAACGATAAACGATGTCCACAAGACATATGGTGACAGGGAAGCAGTCAAAGGGATCAGCTTCTCTGTGGAGGAGGGCGAGATTTTCGGATTGATTGGCCCCAACGGTGCCGGTAAAACGACCACATTGCGCATGATATGCACTCTTCTGCAGATAACTTCAGGCAGTATAGATGTATGCGGCTATGATGTCAAAGAACAGGCCGACGAAGTCAGGAAGATTATTAGTTATCTGCCTGAGGATGCAGGAGCATACAAAGACCTGACCGGCCGTGCATACCTCAGATTCATGGCCCGTTTCTTTGCAGACGGGAAGGAATTCGAAGAAATGACCAGAAAAGGTATAGAAATAGCCGATCTTGGAGACAGAATAGACTCCAAAGTTGACACATATAGCAAAGGTATGATGCGCAGGCTGCTCATAGCTAGGGCAATAATGCCATCTCCCAGATTCGCGGTGATGGACGAGATAACGTCTGGATTGGATGTCATCAATGCCTTCGAAATCAGAGATATCATAAGAAACATCGCGAAAAACGGCGTCACTGTCCTAATATCATCTCATAATATGTTCGAAGTAGAGATGCTTTGTCATCGTGTAGCCATGATCAACGAAGGAAAACTGATACTCATTGGTACACCCCAAGAGCTCAAAAACAAGTACAATGCCGATAACCTTGAAGAAGTATTCGTCAAGGCGGTGAATCAATGAACCATCTGTTGAATATAACCCGTAAAGAACTTAAGGAACTCCTGACCCCCAGTTCAATCGTATCCATATTGGTAGTCATATTGATGATGAGTGCCATTGGAGCACTGGTAGGAGGAGAAACAGAGGACGCCACAACACTCTCTCCTATCGGCATATTAAATGCAGATGAGGGAGAATATGATGATATAACATATGGTGAGATAACAATACAATACATCAAAAAATGCTATCTAAGTAATGGTATTTCCGAATCGGAATTGAGTGACTATGTCATAATACTGAGCAGCGAATACGGAGATAATGATGCTATTGTATCGGAAATGGCAAGTAAAGGTCTGGAATCAGCTATTGCGATAGGACCTGACTACTCCATGAATATAGATAATGGTACTCCCGGAGCCATAGAGGAATATTACATATACACCAATGGCGGGATATTGTCTTCCACCACTTCAGAAATCAACAGCGTTATACTGACCTATGTCAACACAAGTATATCCAAACTTTTGATAGAGGAAAATAATCTCAATCCTGAAAAATACTCGGCCGACTTCCTTCAGAACCCGGTTAGTTTTACAAAGGATTTCACGGAGATCAATGGTACAGTCTATGAAGGTGTCACGCCCTATGAGATATCCACATCTTTGATGAGCCAGACTCTCACCATACCGCTTATAATAATGATAATAATCGTAATGATAGGCAGCATAGTCATTTCTTCGATAGGCAATGAGAAGGAAAACAAGACATTGGAAACACTTCTGACACTGCCTGTAAAGAGAACCACCATAGTATCAGGAAAACTGATAGCCTCAGCCATAGTAGGATTGGTTTTCGGACTTGCCTACATGGTGGGAATGAGCTTCTACATGAGCGGACTTACTTCCACTATAGGGGGTACCGACCTCTCAAAATATGGATTGACCTTGGATGCATTAGACTGGATTATCCTTGGATTGATGATATTCTTGACGATAATGTCCGCCTTAGGCATATGTATGATTCTTGGAGCATTCGTGAAGAACAACAAGGCCGCCCAGACGATGACATTACCCATCAGTGTGTTGGCGATGATTCCCATGTTCGTCATAATGTTCATGGGATGGAACGCACTGCCTGCATTCGGACAAGCCGTGTTATTCATAATCCCGTTCACACACCCTATGATGGCCATGAGCAATCTGATGTTCGGTGACATGCAGATTGTCCTCCTGGGCCTCGCATATCTGTTGATCTTCTCCCTGACAATGATATACATCACTGTGAGAATTTACAGATCTGACATCCTGCTGACAGGACTGGGACAGACAAAATTCGTCAGAACGTTGAAAAAATACACAAACAGAGGACATGGTGGGGAATGAACGCTTCTATAACATGTAGATTAATAAATATGAAATCCTCATTCGAGTATCATAGATGTGTCCGTAATAAGATTGTTGACAGGCCCGACATTCGCCTGGATCCATTCTTCTTTTTGGAACAACCACCTTATTGAAAGTGATTCAGATGGAAAACGACAAGTTACACTCTATTGCAGAAGAATTGAAAGGAAAAAAGAAGGCAGTCCTGATGCATGGAAACGCCGACCTCGATGCGTTGGGCTCTGCTTATGCCGTATCACATTGTTTCCCCCCTGCTGATATAATCGCCCCGGGAGGTATGGATCGCCTAGCAAAGATCATATCTGACAAACTCGGAATAACCGTCTTGGAAACATACGAATCTACAGACTACGATCTGACGGTGGTGGTGGATACTTCATCCCCAGAACAGTTCAAACCCGGATCTGTAAGGATTCCTGAAAAGAGCCTGGTTATAGATCATCACATGCCCACTGAAAAATGGCAGAACATGCAGTTCTACTGTGACGATTCCAAGGTCTCCTGTTGTGAACTCGTTAAGGATATGCTTGATAATGCGAACATAGAGATTCCAAGAAACGTATCTGTGGCACTATTGGGAGGTATGCTCACAGACAGCGGACATTTCCAATTCGCTGATCCCAAAGCACTTCGTGCATTCGCAGATCTATTAGAACGTTCCAACATACCAATGGACGAAATCATGAACATGACTCGGTTAGGTATGACGATGTCAGAGCGCATAGCTGTTATGAAGACTGTGGAACGCAGTAAATTCGACCGTATAGGCGACATGATAGTAGCGATATCTGTAGGCAACAGTTTCGAAGCCTCAGCATGCAGAGCCATAATGTCAGCAGGAGCCGATGTTGTTTTCGTGTGCTCTCAGAGAGAGGAAGAATTCCGTCTGAGTGCAAGAGCCAGTCAGGAGATGGTCCGGAGAGGCATACATCTGGGAAACATACTCGGGGAACTAAGTAACGAAACAGATACTGATGGTGGAGGTCACGGAGGTGCAGCAGGGCTTTCAGGCGTAGGCGATGCTGAAGCCATGCTACACATGTGCATGATGAGAACCATGGATGAATTCAGACGGATTAAAGCCGAAATGCTCGAAGAGAAATCAGACTGATCATCAGCGCAGTTTACCGATACTCTCGAATATCTCCTTCATTGTATCGTAATTCTCGGGATGAACTGTAAAATACTCACGTACCGGGGTCAGAACCTTGATGAGATTCTCCGTGACACCGTTCTTCAAGTCCAACGGAAACAAAACACCCGAGTAGTAGGCATCAGACAGATCATCATAGCAAGCGAATGATATATTGCCTCCAAATTTCTCGGGACGCGTTATATCCAGTCTTCCGAGACGCGGGAAGAGGATATACTTGCACAAGAGCAACACTGGATTCTCATCCTCCTTCTCCTTCTCCGGCGGACAGAAGGCCTTCTTCATTTTGCTCTTTATTGATGCATCATCATCATGTATGGTTATGTTCGAATTAGGTTTACTCTTAGACATCTTAGCAGATGCGGGATCCATCCTGTTACCTCCATCCAATCCAGGAAGCAACGGAGTATGCAGAGCCAGTGGCTTGGCACGATCGAGCTTTTCTGCTACGTCCCTGGCCAACATGTGTATTCTCCTCTGATCCATACCAGCATATGCCATGTCCACGCCCATGTAGAATATATCCGCAGTCTGCATAAGAGGGTATAGCACTTTTGAAGAATCTACCTCGGCTTCATCCTCTGAACGTCCCATTATGGTCATAGCCCTCTTTATCCTCGCCATGGAGTTGATCTTACCTATCTTTATGACGTACTCCCAGTACTTGGGATCACATATCATGTCACTAGCGTACCTGAACTCAACCTTGTCCCTTTGAACACCGAGGGCTATGAAACAGTCCTCCATGTACTTGGCACACTTCCTTATCCTCTCCAGATCTCCGCCAAGCTTGTCATTTATGTAAGCGTGCCAATCAGCCCAAAATATGATTACCTTGAATCCAGCATCACACAGATCCTTGATCTTCTGAGTCACCATGACCCACCCCAGATGCACAAGCCCCGAAGGCTCGAACCCGATATACGCGGAAGGGCATTCCTTGGTTGCAAGGAGCGATCTGAGCTCCTCTTCATTCACAAGTTCTTCCGAATTCCTGGTTACGAGGCTTATCCTCTGGTCTAGATCCATATTGATCGAGGCGTTATAGGTGCACCTTTATAAAAAAGGTACACGCACATAAGATAATGTTAACTGTACTCCGTCAAAGGATATTCCCCAGCTTCACCTGAGGTTCATGGACGCCCTTCTGATAGCGACAGTGATCACCGTCAGCGCAGCCGGTGCGATGGCGGGTACCTTCACAGGACTGATTCCCGGAATACATGTGAACACATTAGCATCCATTATGTTGATGGGCTATCCTTCGATATCTTCCATGATGGGACATTTTGCAGATCCCGTTTGGGTACCGATATTGGTGTCCTCATGCATAATGTCCGCATCAGTGGTGCATTCTTTTGTGGATTTTGTCCCTTCGGTGTTCACAGGCGCACCAGACCAGGATGACATCCTGAGCGTACTGCCGGGACATAGGCTTCTGTTATCCGGTGAGGGCATGTCGGCCGTCAGATCCGCAGCTATAGGAAGCGCCATCGGATCCGGATGCGCGCTAGCCTTGGCGATACCTGTACAGTACCTTATGATAAACGGATTATCGGAAAAACTTGACTCACTCACACTCCCAGTACTCTTGTTCGCCTTGAGTATCATGCTGATCAATGAGAAAGGACACAGGGCACTTGCTCTAGTGTTAATCCTTCTGTCCGGAACGCTTGGATACATGTGTACTAATTTCAACCTACCTTGCGATGGATTGTTGGGGGCTGGAACCCTTCTTTTCCCGCTTCTTACCGGTCTTTTCGGAATGCCTGCCCTGCTGATGTCCACCAAATCCGGAAAAGTACCTAACCAGAGAGATGAAAAAATCAACCCTGTAAATCCCATGCCCGGGATCAAAGGAGTCGTGATGGGATGTCTGGCGGGATGGTATCCTGGGATCACTTCCACAGCAGGCGCATCAATGGCATCAGCGATCACCCCGGAAAACGAACCAGAGAGATTCATATCGTTAGTGGCATCAATAGGCACCGTGACGACTGTGTTCTCTATAGTGACTCTTTCTGTTTCAGGCAGCGGACGTTCGGGTACAGTCCTTGTCATAAAGGAAATAATCGGAGATGGAATCTCCGGATATTGTTCAAGTACCTTCCTCATGCTATTGCTCAGTGTAGCTATAGCCGCCGTGATCGGATATCATATGACAATCGCTGCAGGAAGATTGATGTCTAAAATATCCCTCGGATCTGACCTAAGACTCCTCAACAAAATCATATTGCTTTTCACTGTTACGCTCGTACTGCTGTTGACGGGCCCTTTCGGACTAGCAATCCTATTGACATCCACCACTATTGGATTCATACCTGTGAAGACCAACATGGGAAGAATACCCCTTACAGGATGTCTTATAGTCCCTGCGATGATCGCTGGCACTTCGGCCGTCAACTCATTGACTTCGATTATCGGATTAATTATATTATTGTGAACGGAAAATTCAGCGTCATTCCAGCTTGGATTCTGCCTTTACCATGAATTTTTCAGACTTCACAATAAAACGCTCATGATAACCTACCCCGATCTCTCCCTTGCCATCAAGGACAGTGAATTTGAATCTCAATCTGGATCTATCCACCTCTACCAATTCGGTCTTACACCTGACATCCATGCCGATCGGAGATGCTGATGTGTGCTTCACATCCAACAACGTCCCCACAGTAGTCTCGCCTTCCTGAAGGTCAGATATTACGCTCTCAGAGGCAGTCTCTTCTATGAGAAGGACCATGGCAGGCGTAGCATAAACTGGTAGAGTGCCGCTACCCCAAGACAATGCTGTATTATCCTCTGTAACCTTGGAAACTTTCTCATTGGTGATCCCTGTGGATATCATACGAATACATAACATTTGGATTATAAGGATATACGTGCGCAACATTAAATCAGACATAAACGATGATGTGTGCCGATGGGACAGCATGGTGATATAAACGCCGAACTACAGGAGCTAAGGAACAGACTGCGTAAAGAGTATACTCGCTCCAACAAAGAACCGACGATATGCGATGATGACATATTGGCCGAAATTGCCATTAGAAAACCCACCAAACCTGAGGATCTCCAAGCCATTGTCGGCATAGGTCCGCGCTTCGTGGAACAGTATGGCGATGATTTCTTAGCCATAACTAGGAAATATGTCAAAACAGACGCCAAGGGCACATCTATGGATGACGATACCGCTCAGACACTCAGGGACCTCCAGAAGAAGCTCATAGACATCAGCAGGAGCAACCGCCTGCTTTTCCAACCGAAGATCTCCAGAAAAATGACCTTCGACCTCATGACGATACCTGATCAGGATTACCTCGGGCTCCTTCTAGGAAGAAAACGCAAGATAAAACTATGTGACACTATGGCGAGCAAAGAAGACATCGCCGTATACAGACAGATAAACGATATAATAAGGGAGGTGAACAGAGATCAGAGGGAGAAAGGACAATATGACCTCTATGTCGCATACCCTTTCGTTGAAGGGAAACTCCCCAACGAAGATTTCGATGTACGCTGTCCCTTGGTGCTTTTTCCCGTAATCCTAGAAAAGGATTCCCGTTCCATAACACTTGTCTCCGATACATCCAGAGACACCGTATACAACAATTCCCTTGTCACTGCTTTCGTGAAATTCAGTGGGAAAAACAAGTCGCTGCCCAATAATGTAGTGGAAGAATGCAACCCTGAATCGTTCCTTAAAACTATGTTGAAATTCTATGAGGAACAGGGAATATTAATAGATCACGAAGACGGACCGTTAGCAGTGTTCGAAGAGTACCTATCAGGCAAATTCCCCAAATACAAACCTGGAGAACTCCATCTCACTTGGAATCTGCTGTTGGGCAAATACCCGATATATTCCAACAGCATCCAGCGGGATTTCGATGAACTCATATCCAAAGGAGAAATCAATGAAATCCTGTCCGACCTCATTTCGGATCTGAACCTTGTAGATTATCTCTCAGAACTCCCACATCCCCTGTCACCAGAGGATATAAAAGACAGAGGTCTTGAAGCCTCCGAGAAAGATATAACCTACATAAATTCCCTCAACAGCGCACAAGAGAATATACTGACGGCCATCAATAAAGAAGATGAGCTTGTCGTTCATGGGCCTCCTGGAACAGGAAAATCACAGGTGATCACCGGTTTGATTACATCTGCGATAACCTCGGGTAAAACCGTATTGATGGTATCTGAGAAGAAGACCGCACTAGACGTGGTCTATTCCAGACTGGGTAACCTTTCGAAATACTGCCTGATGATAGACGATGTGGGTAACAAGGAGAAGTTCTATCAGCAATTGGGAAACATGTTGGATATAGGCACGCCCAAATCCGGAACGGATCTGGAACCGTTATCGAAGGACATAGATGAAGATGTTTCCCTGCTATCGGGAATCGCTGATAAGATGTACTCGCCCAACGAATTCGGGATAGAGCCGTACAAACTCTACTCTATGGACAGGTGGTTAGATCTTAATGACAGGAGACAGCTGGAGGAGTACAAGGCAATAAAGGAAAGGGTACCTTCGAGACTCCTCGGTCTGAAATACACTGAAATCAGGAATCTCAACTCCGAATTCACAAGCAAGACCCTTGTCAACAACTTCAAGGAGTACTGCGATTGCATAGAGAAGACCGACTGGATGAAACTTATGAAACGCAACCTATCGGAATACGACATAGGCGTTATGAAAGCCGACCTTCTGGATCTCGAGAGACAGATGATGGAATTCCGGAACAAGGGTGTGGTCTCTAGACTGTTCTCCAAAGGTAAAGTCAACCGGGAAACCACAAAACTCCTGGATAAATACCTGGAGATATACAATGAACAGACCCTGAAAACATTCATGGACGATCCGCAGGATATAATCAACGGCCTGGAGGATTATGAGGTGTATTCCGCAAGAGCAACAGTATATGACAGACTCGACGAGAACGAACGGGTATACGGGCGCAACCTTCTGAAACTAGCTAGTGAGATGGGGATGTCCTTTGAAGACTGCAATGACTGCATATACAGATACGTTCTGAACACTCACCTTCAGGAATTCGATGCCGCCAACAAGAACATACTGCAAGAGATACAGGATTTCGATAGCATAATCTCCGATATGGACCACAAGATAGAACGTAAGATGGCACTCACACGGGACAAAGTGGAAGAGATACTGCAAGAAAACCTGAGATATATCTCAGAATCAAAAAGACGCGGAGACGTAAACAGGATAATCGAAAGCAAGCGCAAATGGTCTCTGAACAAGTTCATCAACCGTTACGGATACGAACTATTCAAGGGGGTTAAGATCTGGCTTTTGACACCTGAAGTGGTATCCGAGATAATACCCCTGCAAATGGGCGTGTTCGATCTGCTCATATTCGATGAAGCTTCACAGATGTACGTTGAGAAAGGTATACCTTCGATATACAGGGCCAAGAAAGTTGTTATCGCAGGAGACCACAAACAACTTCGTCCCTCCAATCTGGGCTCTGGACGTATTGAATACGGTAATGATGAAGAGGATGACGAGGTATCCGCGGCACTGGAGGAAGAATCCCTATTGGACCTTGCAAGGGCACGTTATGACAACATATTGTTGAATTTCCACTACAGATCAAAATACGAGGAACTGATAGCATTCTCCAATTATGCGTTCTATGGCGGCAGACTGTATGTGTCACCCAATACTGTACAGCCAGAGAGGCCTCCTATAGAAGTCCACAGAGTGAACGGCCTCTGGGAGAACAAGGCAAACATGGCCGAAGCCAGAAGAATGGTTGAACTGATCAAACACTTCTTCCTTACCAGGAAGGAGAACGAATCGATCGGCATAATAACATTCAACGTTTCACAGAGGGACTTGATAAACGACCTCATCGATGAGGAGTCCGCTAAAGACCCTGTATTCGGAAAATACGTGAACGATGAAATGAACCGTTTCGACAACGGAGAGGACGTGGGCCTGTTCATCAAGAACATAGAAAGCGTCCAAGGAGACGAAAGAGACGTGATAATGTTCTCCATAGGTTATGCCAGGAACAAGGATGGAAGATTAATGCAGAGGTTCGGATGGCTCAACAACCGTGGCGGAGAGAACCGTCTGAACGTGGCCATAAGCCGTGCAAAGAAGAAGATCCACATAATATCATCGTTTGAACCAGAGGAACTCCAGGTCGAGGATTCAAAGAACGAAGGTCCCAGAATACTCAAAAAATACCTGCAATACGCCTGTGCCATCAGCGACGACAACAAGGAACTGGCCTCCAGCATATTGAATTCCTTCGGATGCCACAGGTGGGAATCAGAAAAGATAATACATAATGATGATACCGTCCTCGACCGCGTATACAACGCACTTATGAGGAAAGGATATACCGTTGAAAGGAACGTGGGTATAGGCGGTTACCAGATAGACCTAGCTATAAAACAAAACGATAGATTCATACTAGGGATCGAATGCGACAGCCACATATACGAGATGTCCACGACCACAAGAGAAAGGGACTATCATAGACAGAAATATCTGGAATCTAGAGGATGGCGCATACATAGAGTATGGACCCCGGGAATGTGGAAGAATCCCGAAAAAGAGATCGACAACGTGGTGAAAGCCATAGAACGCAGAGATTGATTACCTGATCAATCTGGCCTCTTTGACGTGCAGGGTCCCGCTGTTCTTCGTCCAATCCGATTCTGATGAGACGATCTCCAACGGCCACATGTGCATCGGGGAATCCAACGTCAACGATTCATATTCCCCTCCTTCACCTATCACGCTTATACCGTATCTGTCACGTACAGTGTTCAGATCCTCCAGTGCCTTCTCATTGATAGGACGGCCCAACCACGATTCATCCAGGCCCTCTGCATAACAGCCCACTATGATCGCTTTGATCCCAGAGTCGATCATCTCCCTCATTATGATATCTTGATCCTTCCTCCAAAGTGGGGCGATCAACTTCAACCCAAGATCCCCACACACAAGATTCATACGATCCCACTGGTAGTCTGACCATACAGCACCGGCAACCACACCTTCGACGTCTAGACCAGATAGGGCCTCCCTCAACCCCTCCATATCACCCTCCTCAGTACCGCTGCTTATCGCAGTCACCAGCTCCACACCCATAGATTCTGCCATCAATGGAATGAGATTGAGATTGGGAGTGTGAAATATCCAGGAAGCGCTGTCCTTAGGCAAGATATTGACCATGTACGGTACTTCGTGGCCCATCTGTTTCACGAGATACATCGCAAATGTTGAATCCTTACCACCGGAGTATAGGGCTGCCAAACGCATATACGCATGAGAGCACCATACGCATTTAACCTTTTATGACAATGAAGAGGTATGTTCATGAACGAGATGACCAGGGACGACTTCTCAAAGGAATTGAGTAACGATCCACTGGTGATCGTACCTTGGGGAGCCTGCGAAGCTCATGGTCCACATCTGCCTCTCAGTGCAGATTCGATACAACCGGAATATGTTGCAAAAGAGATCTCGAAAAGAATCGATGATGTCATCATAGCACCCACTGTAAACTACGCTCTGCACTCCAGCACCAAAAACATGTCCGGAACATTGTCGTTAACCTTCGATACCGTCAGATCCATAGCACACGATATCACGATGTCCTTGTACAGACAGGGCATAAGGAGGATCATGATAATAGCCGGACATGCAGGAAGCGGACACCTGACTGCTATATCCGAAGGATGCAAAAGAACCGTCGGAGAAACAGATGCGAAAATCGTGTTCTTCTCTGATTGGTATGTATCGGAGAACTGCCCCTCACTCCAAGAAATAGAACATGACGGTCATGCAGGATGTGCCGAGACATCGAGGATCATGGCAATACGTCCAGACCTCGTAAGGAATACAGAGATAGAGACAGGAAATTTCATTCAAACATACCTTATATTCAAAAACGGAAGCAGATGCTTCCCACAAGGATATGAAGGAAATGTTTCCAAAGCCACGCCGGAACTCGGAAACGTCATAAACGATTATATCGTAGAAGAAGTAATCAGGATGATAAATGATGACCTCTGACGATGTTGCTAACCTCAAAAAGATTGTGGCCGAAAGAGCTGTTGATGATTATGTAAAGGATGGGATGACCGTCGGACTCGGTACAGGATCCACGGCATACTATGCGATAAAAAGAATCGGCGAACTCGTCAAAGAAGGGTACAATCTAACATGCGTCACCACATCCGATAAAACAGAGGAACTGGCAAAGGAATGCGGCATAAACGTCGTACCCCTGTGCGAAGTCGACCATGTCGATGTCACAATAGATGGCGCAGATGAGGTTGATCCCGATCTGCAACTTATAAAAGGTCTCGGCGGAGCGCTCCTCAGAGAGAAAATAGTTGCTGCGGCAACTGTCATGGAGATTATAATCGTTGACGAATCCAAGATCGTAGAGAACTTAGGAAGCAGATGTCCACTGCCCGTGGAAGTGGTTAAACACGGACACAATCATACTGCATATGCCCTGAAGAAACAGGGATGTGAACCCGTACTTCGTGAGAAGGACGGCAAGATATTCGAGACCGACAGCGGAAACTACATCTACGACTGCAAATTCGAAAAGATACCCAGTCCTTTCTTTTTGGAATCGAGACTGGACGTCATACCCGGTGTAGTAGAGAATGGACTTTTCCTAAACACCGCTGCTGTTGTCCTTGTATCTCACCCCGATGGCAGCATCACCAAAATGGAAAGATGATGCCTGCGTGGCACATAAAAATAAGGAAAGGGTACAGTTTTTATATAACCTCCTTATTAGCAACCCCTCATACTTCAGGTGATATTAATGAAGATGCCCAGAACAATCAAAACTTATTGCCCTTACTGCAAGACCCATACCACACACGATGTGGAAAGGGTCAAGAAGAAAAAGGCAAGCGAGCTCAAATGGGGTCAGAGGAGATTCAGAGAGGTAACGTCAGGTTACGGAGGTTTCCCCAGGCCTAAGCCAGAAGGAAGGGAAAAGCCAACCAAGAGGGTTAACATCAGATACAGATGCGAGACCTGCAAGAAAGCCCACCTCACGACATGCATAAGAGCAAAGAAATTCGAACTCACGGAGTGATTTGATGGTTAATGATTTCGTAAAAGTCAAATGTCCCGACTGCGGCAATGAGCAGATCGTCTTCAGAAAAGCTGCAACAAAGGTCACATGTAACGTATGCAACTCTGTACTCATAACCCCCAAGGGCGGGGTCGGAGAGATCAGAGGAGAAGTGACCGAGGTAGTAGGCTGATGTCAAGAGCCAGGGGCTTTCCCGAAAACGGAGAACTCGTAGTCTGCACTGTAAAAAGTGTCAAGAACTTCGGTGCCTTCGTGACATTGGACGAGTATGAGGATAGAGAAGGTTTCGTCCACGTCAGGGATGTAGCCACAGGCTGGGTAAAGTACATCAGGGACTTCATAAGAGAAGGCCAAAAGATCGTCTGTAAGGTTCTGGGCGTCGATTCACAAAAAGGTCACATAGACCTTTCTTTAAAATCCGTTAACGAACACCAGAAAAGGGAGAAAATCCAGCAATGGAAAAATGAGAAGAAAGCCGAGAAGCTCATGGAAATCATCTCTGAAAGGATGTCCATAGATTTGGACAATGCCTACGAGATGTTCGGTGACGAATTACTCGAAACATATGAGACACTCTACGGTGCCTTCGAACACGTTGTTGCCTCCCCTGAAGAATTCAAAGAAGAGTTCTCCGGAGAATGGTTGGATACATTTATAGAGGTGGCAAAAGAGAATGTCACTCCCCCCTTCGTACAAATCGAAGGAACATTAGAGATGACATCTCCTGCACCAGACGGCGTGGAACGTATAAAAACAGCATTGCTGGAAGGTTTGGCAGCCGCAGAAGGAGCCAATCTGGAAATCACGTGTGTAGGTTCCCCAAGATACAGAGTAGTGGTAACTGCCTCTGAGTACAAAGAAGCCGAAGACGTGATGAAAAGAGTCACGAACGAGGCTATAAAGTCCCTCACATCCAATGGAGGAACTGCAATTCTCAAACGCGAGAACAAATGATATGAGATCAGATCTCAGAAAATGTCCCCAATGTGGGAGGTACACTTTGGATGCATATTGCCCGTCATGTTCGACGGCTACGATATGCCCAGTACCTATGAGGTTCTCTCCCGATGATCGCTATGCCAGATACAGGCGCATTTCTATAAAACAGGAGTATGGGGAAAATGGCAAGTGTCGTAAAGTATGATTTCAATCCCCAACTCAAAAATCCGTGTTTCATTGAGGCCCTGCCTGGAATTGGTAACGTTGGGAAGGTTGCCGGAGATTTTCTAGCCGACTCCGTTGAAGCCAAAAGATTCGCCACAATATTGTCAGAAGATTTTCCTCCACAAGTGCTGTTGGATGATGATTGTGTCATCAAAATGGCATGCAATGAATTGTGGTGTGCTAATATAAACGGCAAAGACACGATATTCCTAAGAGGCGACTACCAGGGCTCTACACCCGAAGGACAGTTCTGTATTGCCCAGACAATAATGGATATCCTCTTGAAAATGGATGTTAAGAGAATCATGACTCTCGGAGGATACAGTACAGGCAACATGGTGGATTCTCCCAGGGTTCTCGGTGCTGTTTCTAAAATAGATATGAAAACTGAATTCTCCGACTACGGAGTCGTATTTTCGCCCAATGACCCACAAGCAGGCATAGTCGGCGCAGCTGGACTCTTTGTGGGATTCGGTAGCCTGTATGGTATAGATTCCATATGTCTCATGGGCGAAACATCCGGATTCTTCGTCGATCACAAGGCCGCCAAGGCTATCGTCAAGATTCTAGAGAGCATGTTCGATATCTCGTTGGAACTTAAAGATCTTGAAGAGAAGACAGAACAGATCGAAGCACTCACCGCCAAGGTTCGTGAAGTAGAGATGCAAAATCAGTACAACGACCTTAGTTACATAGGCTGATTGGCCATCAAACAAGATATATCCCGCGTATAATCGAATTAATTATTGCAAAATGATATCGGCCAGCCACTAATTTTAAATACGGTATCCCTAATCCTGTTTCTGTCCCCACTTAGCTCAGACTGGCTAGAGCGGCTGACTGTAGAGTGTTCTCGGAGAGATCCGATACAGCCGCTGAAATCAGCAGGTCCCCTGTTCAAATCAGGGAGTGGGGACCACTTCCATCCTATAGTCGATTCACACAGAATATTTGACTTTATACGATATGCCATGATTTGTTAATTTCATTTTAAAAATCCCTTCGGTAACAACATACATATAGATCGCATCCACTTCGTGCCTCATATAATTGGCAAGTTGATTACAAAGTATTCGTATGCAATACGCTAAATTTAGATTGATTGACTTCTTATGAGATAGAAGAGTAATGTGATAGAAAAAAGGATTAAAATTCCTTGGACTGAGGACGCTTACGCTTATAAGGAACAGACATGAGCGATAATTTGAAAATAACAGCAATAATCGCGATTACAGTTATAATGGTTGCAAGTATTGCCATATATGCCATACCGGATAAGGAGATTATAGTTACAGATACAATTACTAACACCACTTACATAATAAGTCCGGAAACATACCATTCGGAAAATTCAGATGATTTCATAATATCCTACGATATGGATTGTGACGAATACGCCGATGTTTCCATAACGTTGAAATGCTACAAATCCAACTGGACTCTTGACTCATCAGATAGATACAAATGGAATATCGACTGCACAATTTCCATCACTAAAATGGACTACCTAGAATTCAACTATTTGGTATTCGAAAATAATGTTGGAGACACTAACATGAGACTCGTAGATTACAATCCCACAACCAGTATCTACCAATCTCCAGATAAATTAAAATTTTTGGAAGTATCGGATCATTCTAATTTTGCTTACAATCATACTGAGATAAAATACACTGTTCCCTCAAACGACACCGAAACCAGTGAAAATCCACCAGTTATTGAAGGGATAGAAAACTGTTTGAAATTCAATGCGACGGAAGATCATTCCACCACAACAACCATATCTGTAACATTTAACAACAAAGGAACAAATGATAGTACAACATATTCTATAAATTTGATAACTGTCTTTGACAAACAGGAATGACTGTTCATTCTTGTTTGTCGAAATAGATGATGAATCTTGAAATTTGATGTTATGTTTATAGATTCAGAAATAGCTCACATTAGACCCGCTATTACAAAATTATAGCAAATTGAACGATATTTTTTAAACTCTGTCTGATAAAAATATTCGAATGTTCTAGCTATACCGTACAAAATACCCTCAATCGATTAAAGAGAGTTTATAGAGCTATCCAAATACAAATATGTTTAATAACCAACAGAATTACCATTACGGATATATCAAAATATAAATCTGATTATTAACACTAAAAACTGGTATCTATGGATAATTAATACACATGTTCAGATGATATGGGGTCCGCAGTCAAAAGAGGTGATAACTCATGGCATGCGGAAAGAAAAATGTTGACAAAAGCGCGAAAGATGCTCCTGCTACAAAGGATGCAAAAGTCGATGCTTCGAAAGACAAGAAAGGTAAAAAGAACTAAACCTGACCTTCTTGTATCGTCTCGAAACAACTTAATTTTCTCATCTTCGATCGGCGCACCAACGTCGATCGAACCATGTTTTGATGCAGATTGCCCAACTTAAGGGAGATTCCATGCTAATTGTGTGACTATGATTCACAAGATTAATGATATCGAAAATAAATAACATGGACATGATAATCCGGAATCGCTTGAACGAGGGTGAATGGATAGGTGTTGATGATGAGGATTTCACGGAATATTGCGACATGCTCCGCGAATGCAGAATGAAACTCATGGACTACAACACCACCTTCAAAGGAACCGATGATATGAGAGAATCACTTTCTGAGATAGTTGGGTATGAAATAGACAAAAACACAACTGTATTGCCTACATTCCAGTGTGATTTCGGATTCAATATCATTTTAGGAAAATCAATAATCGTGAACTATGGATGCATATTTTTAGATACTGCCAAAATAACAGTAGGCGATTACAGCATGATTGGCCCCGGATGTCAATTGGTCACAGCAACTCATCCCAAGAGTCCCTTAGAACGCAGAGATAAAAAAGTCGCTGGTATGCCAATCAATATAGGCAACGATGTGTGGCTTGGAGCAGGAGTGACGGTTCTACCAGGAGTTAGTATAGGTGATGGATCAATAATAGGTGCTGGATCTGTAGTCACCAAAGACATTCCCCCGAATTCTATATTCGCAGGGAATCCTGCAAGGTCCATAAAGAAATAATCTTTACATATAGTTGAATTCCGACTCAGACCATGGATATGACTTAAGAAACACCAGACTGTGTCGGAATTTACTAAAACACCAATTTATAACTGTAAACCCATAACTACACATGAGCCTCGATAGAATCGTCTCCTCTAAGACCGCATTTAGACTCATGATTGCAACAGTGTACATGGCGTTCCTGATAGTAGCAGGTACTGTGTTGTTCCACTTCACTGAATACCTCGATTATGGAGATTCGTTCTATTTCACGGTTGTCACCCTTTTCAGCATAGGCTATGGAGATATTGCCCCCATGACTGTAGAAGGAGAGATTCTCACAACATTGTTCATAATATTCGGCCTGAGTGTGTTCTTAGCATCAGTTACGATAATTGGTACATGGATGGTCAAACAATACTCCAACAGAGATAACAGATTGAGGAGACTTTCCGAAGCAGGGGATAGGAGACGTAAAGAAGCGATATACAGATGGGGCGAACGCCATGACATATCCCGTGAGACCCTCGACAAAGTCATAAAGAATACCATCAAAGAAAATGAGGAGAAGTCCAAATGATCTCCGAAACAATGAGAGAGCTAATTGCTGCAGCTGCTATAATAATTGCAATTATATTCTCAGGAGTCCTTATTTTTAGTTTTCTTGAGAATTGGACTGCCCTTGATTCGATATACTTTGTTGTGACCTCGGCATTCACAGTAGGTTATGGAGATATAGTGGTATCACCCGAAAACCGCCTCATAACTGCTGTTTACCTTATATGCGTCTGTACCCTCACACTTGCATGTTCCTCAGTCCTAGGAAACGGATTCCTTCAAATAATCCAAGATAGAGCTATGATCAAGAGGGACAAACGTATAACTTTGGATATAAAAAGGAAAATTGAAGATCTACGCGAAAGCGGTCAGACCATAAGCGAAGAGGACATCTTGGATCTTAAAGCAGAACTCGATCTTATCACCAAGGATTTCGAGAAAAGTACTGAATCGAACAATAACTCGAGGGAATAAAATGGGAATAATCGAGATAATATTGGACAATACGATTCCGATCATTGTTCTGATTGATACCTTCCTGATAATGATGCTACTGTTCTGGGAAAGAAGTGATCCTGAATCTATACTAATCTGGGTAATCGTACTGATACTTCTGCCTATAATCGGTTTCATACTGTACATGTTCTTCGGACAGACCTTCTATTCCGAGAGAACGTTCAAAAAGAAAGCGAGAAAGGATGGGGGCATAGAAGAGAAGCTTTTGAAGGACCTGGATAAAGAAGTGGACAAGATCATAGATGATGAATTGAAATCATGCCCAGAGAACAGCGACAAACTCAGAATCGTTCGTACTCTGCAGAAATCAGGGAGTGAGACATACACCAACTGTAATACAGTACAATACCTCCCAGACAGCACTGAATATTTTAACAGATTGCTGAATGATCTACGTAATGCAAAAAACACCATAAACTTCGAATACTACATAATCAGAAACGATGACATATCCCAAGAACTGATGAACATACTCATAGATCGCGTAAAAGCCGGAATTGAAGTCAGACTAATGATAGATGCAGTGGGCAACAACAAGGGCCCTAAAAAGAAAATCAAAGAGTTCAGAATGGCAGGCGGACACTATTCCCTTTTCCACAGCACACTCACGTGTATGTTGAGTCCACGTAAAAACAATAGAAACCATCGTAAGATTGCTGTTATCGATTGTAAGATAGCATATGTCGGAGGATACAATATCGGTGATGAATACCTGGGAAAGGGACCAATGGGTTTCTGGCGGGATTCTGCAGTCAGAATAACCGGATTGGAGGTACTGGCGGCCCAGTTCAGATTCTTGGCTGACTGGAGGTACGCCACAAAAGAGGATTTGGTGACAGACCGCAGATTCTATCCCAAAGCTCCTGAAGACATAGAAATGAACGGAAACGACAGCGTACAACTGATATCAGGTGGACCTGATGTCATGCAATCGAACCCCATACAGATACAATACATGAATATAATCAACGAGGCCAGGAAGACATTGTACATACACACCCCTTACCTAGGTCCTGATAAGACCCTTTTAGACTCGCTACGTAACTCTGCCCGTTCAGGTGTCGATATCAAAATAATCATACCTAATGTGGGAGACCACCCCTTCGTTTACTGGGCAAACAGATATTACGCCAATATCCTCATGGAGTCGGGCGTCAGAATTTATGCATATGAAAAAGGATTCGTACACGCTAAAACAATGGTTGCCGATAAATTCTACTGTTCTGTAGGATCGGCCAATCTGGATGAAAGAAGTGTTAAACTGAATTTCGAAACCAATGCAATGGTGTATTCCGGAAAAATCGGAGAAATGATGCAAAATGCATTCATTGAAGATTTGAAACACTGTTCCGAATACACTATGAAGAATTACTCCGAGAGAACCCTGGTACAGAGAATCAACACCAATATTTCCAGACTCCTGAGCAATCAACTTTGATATCAGATACGACCGCGCCTGGATTTTCCGGTGTTGTTAGTAAGTTTTGTAACCACAGATGAAGGCGCATGTTCCACGAACTTGGAAAATGATGCGCAACCCATCTGTAACTTCTCAAATGATGTCTTCTCTCTACCTATCACCTTGGATCCTCCCTTGACGATACAGTCCAGAAACCCATCCAGATCACGCGCATCACATTGTGTTACAACATTTCCCAATTCAAAAAGCAGATGACCGTCTGTACCTCCCGTGTATGAAAGCCCATGTCCGATGGCCGCATCCAAAGCCTTTAGATTGCTCTCATGACTCATACCGCTGCACAAGACCTCATAGGCATCCAACCTTTGAACCGTCTCCTCCGATATCCTGCCCATTACATGACAGGCTTCAGCTCCCTTGTCCGAATGAAAATAACCCATGGGGTGCGCCGAAGAAACAACACAGTTCTCGGATTCTAGGAGATCCATGAGTTTCACCATCGGACAATCCCTCAAAGCCAGCCAAGGACACATGGAAAGCCGAGGACGTATCTCCTTCGACCAGAACCTCTTCAAATCACTCATCTCGTAAAAATAAACCAGTATGTGTGGTCCGTCAGTCGTACTTATCTCCATACCCGGTACAAGCATACCATCAACATCACGTGGATCTATCTTCGTCAGAGTAGATATCAGGTTATGATCTGTTATGGCAACCCCAACTCCCCGTTTATTAGCCAATTTAACTAGGCTGTTGACGTCCGTATAGGAATCCGAGCAATTTGTGTGAAAATGCATATCTACAAAAGGCAACTCCGCATTCGACGCGACTTTCCAACCAGTCACGCCGAATGCGACCCTGTCGTCCTTGCTTTTCATCTCAGGCATAGTTCTTTCCATATATCCTCGGATTCATCGATCACACTTTCTACGTCCATCGATACCACTTCGCTATTAAGAACGACGACATCTCCTTGACACATCACCGTTTTGACAGCCATGGAAGATGCGGAATAAACTATGTTGGCGACAACATTCTCTTTCAGTGTCGGCCTCATATTCGGCGCCTTTCCGTCCAATATGACTACATCGGCATACTTTCCGACTTCCAGAGAGCCTATTTTGTCCTGCATACCTATAGCCTTCGCACCATTTATCGTTGCGAAATCCAAGAGGTCCTGAGCCGGCGTCACTGTAGGGTCCCACCTACTGGATTTCTGAAGAAGTCCCAGAATCTTCATCTCCGAGATCATATCGAGACTGTTGTTTGTCGTACTGCCATCAGTCCCTATAGAGACGTTAACCCCGTACTTCTGATACTCTGGAATGGGTGCCACACCCCCAGTGGCCAGTTTCATATTGGATACAGGACACGAGGATATGGATATCCCTGCCTCACCCATGAGCCTGACCTCATTCATGGTCATCCATGCGGAATGGGCTGCTATCACGTTGGGACCCAGGACACCGATACGAGATAACCATTCCGCCGGCCTGAGACCAGTCTTCCTCTTATGGTCATTGACCTCTCCCCTGGTCTCAGACAGATGCATCGCAAGAGGCACATCGACCTGCCTTGCAAATTCTGCAGCACCTACACAGGTCTCCTCATTGCATACATAAACCCCCTGGAGAGATACTGCAGGCATAATCTTCCTGGTACCTTTGTACTGTGAATAGAAACGCTTACAGTTTTCCAAAGGATTGCCGACCTGAGTGGTACATTCCTGATCCAATACACACCAACACAGCACACCTCTGATGCCTGTCTGTTGGACTGCCTTAGCTATGACATCCTCGGAATAATACATGTCCACAAAGGTGGTGGTTCCCGTACGCATCATCTCCATGCATCCGAGTTTAGCGCCTACCTCTAAATCATGATCAGTCCGGTCTGAATCTATTTTGAAAACCTTATTGAGGAAATCCGGGAACGTCAGATCGTCGACTACACCTTTCATGACCGACATGGCCACATGTGTATGTGTGTTCACGAAACCTGGCATAACTATATCGCCGGAAGCATCTATCTCGGTATCGCCAGTACCCTCAAATTTCCCACCAACCTGGATGATGAACTCTCCATCTATTACAAGGTCACCTTTTAGGACATCTCTTGAGGGATTCTGCGTTACAATCCATGCATCTCTGATGACTGTAATCATGAGCGGTACATCCCATCGAAAATATTAACCGTTTCGCAAATAGAAAATAGAACTGCGAACATTACATGATGATGAATTTCAAAATCACATTCCTAGGAACCGGTGGCGGAAGGCATTCCGCCATGTATCAGACCCGGTGCACCGGAGGAATGATGGTTGAACATGGATGTCACCGCTTACATATAGACCCTGGTCCCGGAGCAATGACCCAGATGAAGAACGTACACTACGATCCCATGGACACAGATTCGATCATAGTATCCCATGCACACCCTGACCATTACTCCGATGCGGAAGTCGCCATAGAAGGAATGACACACGGCGGATGGATGAAGAAAGGACATCTCTATGGAAGCCCCACTGTCATAAAAGGACAGGATGGATTAGGGCCGTGCATATCAGGATACCATCTGGGCATAGTGAAAAACGTCACCATCTTCAAACCTGGCGACATACTCGACATAGATGGCTTGAAAACCGAAATATGCAGAGCAGAACACAGTGACCCCACCAATGTAGGATTTAAATTCATAACTGAGAACGGAATAGTTTCCTATGTCAGCGACACTCAATATTCAGAGGAACTTGCCAAACAATATGTAGGATCGCGGGTTTTGATACTGCCTGTGACCGCTCCGGATGACATTCACATAAAATTCCACTTGTGTACAGAAGATGCCATCAAATTCATCCAGCAAGTGAAACCAGAAATCACCATATTCATTCATCTCGGCATAGTCATGCTTTACAAAGGAGCCGACAAACAAGCAGCCATAGCACAGAAAAAAACAGGATACAGAACAATCGCTGCCAGGGACCTCATGACACTTGAGGTTAAAGAAGATACTTTAGTTATATCCGATGCAGAAACCTTTAAAGGTGAATGGTTCCCGCCTTCAGCCCCGATCAGACCTTCGATGTGACTGGATAAATCAGATTTCCAGTACTGTCATATGACTTGTCCACGTATTTGTGTTCTACATAACCCGCTGCCAGTTGATTAGTGACTGTTGTTTCACAGAGGTAGTAGACACCGTTATGTGTAATCTCTCCGACTGTGAATGCAGAAGTCACATTGTAATTACTTACCAGGTTTTCCATACAGACAGCAGACGTTGAATGGACGGTTATGTTGTCACCTGACCCAGAATAGAGAAGAGTTACCGCTGAGTTATAACCCGCATAATTGAACATTGCCGCAGACAGTATCGCAGTATCCTCACAATCCCCCATGTCGCGGAATATTGTTTCCAAAGGATATGCAAAATAATCGTATTCACCGTACTCATAAAGGTCAGGATAATCAGTCCATGAGGGATAGTTAAAACATAATTGAACAAATGTCAATAGATAATTTATGTACCAATCACTATTGAAAGATGGATAATGACTACGATATTCAGTCTCTAGACTGTCTACCAACTCAGAAAGGACGGGATCGGTTACCGCAAACTCGGCAATCTGATTGTAAGAATTACGCCCGATTTCCGAATCCGTATAATACTCGTAATAATCGCAGAAATCATAAGAAATAGATATCGTATTGGACACAGAAGAACCTCCTTGCCCCACAAAAGTCCAATTGTAGACTGTATCTATGTCACCATTTATCAAAACAGTATCTGCATATGTATGATTCTCAGTGATTAACTTCAACTTGTAAGAACCCACGTGCATCACGGAAGAAGATATCTCAATATCCGATCCTGTACCCAAATAAGTATAGTCTCTCACTACATATTGACCATTTTCCTCAACATACGCCGAATCTTCGTTGCAGATAATGTACCATGCGCAGGAACTGTCTGAACCAACATAGCTCAGAGTGTAAAAGACTCCTTCGGAATCAGAATCCTGCTCTATTATTATGTGTCCTCCTGCGAAAACGTTACTTGTCATTTCGGGATTACTCATCGTAGTTATCACAGAAGCTGTGTCTGTGGAAGAAAACATTATAGACATCACAGGCACACAGCTGAGAATTATTACCATAGCGATGACCAGAACCTTCGCCTTCCTGGTCATGTACGGCACATTTGCTCTCTTTTTCGCATTCTCGTAATCCCTTCCAAAAACATCGATGAACTTGGACCGCGCACCGTACTCCTGATTGTCCTCTAAGACTACGTCTGGATTCCTCTCCACCCACATGAGAGCAGTGAACTTATTATCTGGCTCATCGACAGAGAATATTAGATGACCTGAAGATGACGCCGAGATGTCGTAACCGGTGGAGTCTCCATCAGTTTTGCGTCCCATATACTCATCTGGTTCACCAAGCATGGCCTAGGATTCTAGGTGGTACAAAATATATAAAATGGATGAAATAGAACAACGTAAATATCGCATGAATTTAGCGTAACCTGGTACATCGCCTAGGACAATTTTAAATCCTTGTCTACCATCATCACTTAATGACTCCCGAGTCTGCAGTTTTGAATGCCATAAAGCCTACCACCGAAGAGACCGCCAAAATATCTAAGATCGCGGAAGATCTCGTAAAAACAGTAGAACAATATGTGAGAGACCACGATATTGGTGTGACAGTCAGACTGGTTGGTTCTTTCGCAAAAGGCACATATCTGTCAGATCCGGATTTAGATCTGTTTGTATTATTCCCTGAAGGAACACAACACGAAGTGCTGGAGGCTGTAGGTTTACAGATAGGGGAGGATATACTGCATGGTACCAGAATGTACTCAGAACATCCCTACACGCGTGGAGTGTACAAGGGATTGGATGTGGATCTGGTTCCGAGCATACACCTTCAATCAACAGCCAAACTCCAAACCTCGGTGGATCGCACGCCCTTCCATACCAACTACATACTTTCACATATGACTGCAGAACAGAAAGACCAAGTACGCCTTCTGAAAGCATTCATGAAAGGAATAGAGGCATATGGGGCAGAACCCAACACAAGAGGTTTTTCCGGATATCTTTGTGAACTTCTTATTGTCAAATACGGAAGTTTCATGGATGTCTTGAGAGCATCTTCAGAATGGAAGGAAGGCACTGCCATAAGTATAGAGAAGAGAGGTCCCCCCATGATAGGACCTCTCGTAGTCTATGATCCTGTGGATGAGAGACGCAACGTAGCTTCAGCCGTTCACATAGATACCATGTCGTTATTCATAGTAGCAGCCAACGCCTACTTACAGAATCCATCTGATAAATTCTTCTTCCCTGCTAAGAGAACACCTCTGACAAGGGAAAAACTTCAGATGAGAACAGAAGACCATGGCTCAAAAATCATAACTGTAGTATTCAAAAGACCCGATGTGATAGAGGACAATCTGTATTCACAGTTATGGAAAACCCAGTATGCACTTACCAAAAAACTGAATGATTTCGACTATAACGTTCTGCGTGCAGTTCATTCCATGGATGATAAAACACTCGAAATAGTCTTCGAGTTGGAAAGGGATATCCTTTCCAAAACCTGTAGACACATCGGGCCCCCAGTTTACGTGAAAACGGCTTCAACATTCCTAGAAAAATGGAAAGATAACGACTTTGGAAAACCATTCATAGAAGATGGTTGCTGGAATGTCATAATCGAAAGGATATACACAACGGCACAGGAGATGCTGGCGGATGAAGCCGCCATATCCGGTATAGGCAGAGAAATCGATCCAGACACTATGAAAATACGCGACCACAAGCAATCATTGGACTGCACAGACCCTGTACTGTTGACTGAACTCCTTGACCCTCTGGAAAGCTGGGAAGTTTGATTTCGGCGTGATTCGCCGATATTAGGCAAAGAATGGTGGATTGACAAACACCACACATACACCCAGTGCCAAGCATAGGAACAGGAAGTAGTTGGCATACATGGTCTTACCATCGAGAAGATCCGGCCTAAACCCGAGTTTCATGAGCAACCTTTTCATCTGCGATACCAGCAAGAAAGATATCAGAGTCGCAACGATCCACATCCAATCCGGGCCTAGATAGCAAAGAGCGGCACCCAATATACCGACGACTATTGCAAGAAGCGTTATAACTCCCAGTATCTTGGTACCATGTATATCCTTGTAGATGAATTCGCGTTCATCGAACTCATCGGGCTTGAACTCATAGTCCTCTATCGGTTCCTGAGTAATACGCCTCTTTTTCTTTGCCATCACTTCTCGGATTCTAAAACAGACATATAAACGTTTACTTGAAAAACGCAAGATTTTACTCAATGAAAATGCAGTTTTTGTAGTTTCGGACTATTCGGCTACCTCTCTTGATGCTCCTTAAATACGGCGGACCTACTACCGAGATATAGTGATTAAAAATGGCCACAAAAACCCTAGAAGACATACCTGGAGTAGGACCAGCCATAGCAGAAAAACTCCGCGAAGCAGGGTATAGTGACCTCATGACCATTGCAGTCGCTGCTCCGAAAGATCTTGCAGAAACCTGTGAGATAGGGGAAAAGAAAGCATTGGACATCATAGAGGGCGCAAAGCTTTGTGCAGATATCGGAGGTTTCGAGACTGGAGACAGCATACTGGAGCGCCGTAAAGCTATTACAAAACTGACCACGGGGTCCAAAGCATTCGATGAGCTGATGAATGGCGGACTTGAGAGTCAAGCTATAGTCGAATTTTTCGGAGAATTTGGAAGCTGTAAGACACAGGTTTGTTTCCAGCTTGCTGTAAATGCAACGTTACCCGAAGAAAGAGGCGGCCTAGATTCAGACGTCATAATAATAGACACCGAGAACACATTCAGACCGGAGAGAATAATCCAGATGGCAACGTATCTAGGGGTAGATCCGGACGAAACACTGAAGAGAATCCATGTCGCAAGAGCCTTCAATTCCCAGCATCAGATACTACTGGTTGATAAGGCGCTTGAATTGGCACAGACTATGAAGGTCAGACTATTGATAGTAGATTCACTTACTTCCCACTTCAGAGCAGAGTATCTTGGGAGGGGCGCCTTAGCAGAAAGACAACAGATATTGAACCGTCATATGCACGACCTTCTAAACTTTGCCACACTCAACAATGCCGTGATTGCCGTAACCAATCAAGTATCTGCCAAACCAGATGCATTCTTTGGTGATCCTACAAGACCCATAGGAGGACACGTAGTTGGACATACGGCTACATTCCGTATCTACCTGAGAAAGGGAAAAGCTGGAAAAAGGATTGCAAGGTTGATTGATTCACCTAATCTTCCCGAAGGAGAAGCCGTATTCACTGTGACCGAAGATGGTATTAAGGACTGAGAGATAAAGGAACCTGTGTATTGCACATACTACTTCGACCTACTTGGCGAATGCAATCAAATGCCCTCCGCGGAAGCTATACGTTGTATAGAATCAGAATGCGATAAATATGATATATCCAGAGTGGGACCTGGATATGTCATAGCTTCATTCGATTCTGAAAAATTGGACTCGATATCTAATCGCATATCTTTGACCCACAGTATCGGAAGATATTTGGGAAAATGCAATCCCGAAGATCTGTCTGAAATGGAAAACGTCGAACTTCCAAGCGGAACATTTGCAATACGTGGCAAAAGATTTAAAGGTCTGATGAAAGACATAGATTCTCAGGACCTCATAAGAAGACTTGGAAGCATCTTATCGAGAAAAAATGACGTTAATCTCAAAGAACCAGATATCGTAGTCAATATGGTGATGAGTGATTGTATCAATCTTTTCATAGAAGACCAGACTATAGAGAAGGATCTATTAGAAAAAAGAAAAGTCGGTGAAAGGCCTTTTTTCTCACCCATATCTCTGCATCCAAAATACGCCAGAGCCTTGATAAACCTAACAGGCGTGAAAAAAGGAGGAACTGTCCTAGATCCCTTTTGCGGCACAGGAGGCATAGTAATTGAAGCAGCTGACATGGGAATGAAAGCAATAGCCTCTGATTTCGATGAAGAAATGGTATTCGGATGTCAGGAGAATATGGATTTTTACGGACTGAAACTAGATAGATTCGAAACCGCGGACATAAGCGAAATTCCTACATTGTTTAAGGATCTAGATGCTGTAGCAACAGACCCTCCATATGGCAGAAGCACAAAAACGGGTGGCGAAAACATAGAAAGCATTTACAAGCGCGCCCTCGAAGCTGTACCTAAGGTTTTGAAACAAGATGCGAGAGCAGGCATAGTCTTTCCACATGAGGTAGAATGTGATACGATGAATCTGGATATGCGTTTCGAACAATATGTGCACGGTTCTTTATCCAGATATTACCACATCTTCAAAAAGTCCTGAGAAGCTTTATTATAGCCTGTCGCCTACTGAGAAACATGAACAAGTACCTTCGCCTGTTTAGGCTGGGTAATGGTATAATGGGAATCCTGGGTGTCGTGATAGGAGCATTTATCGCGGCGGGTACGGGCATATTGGATTACTCATTCAATATTGCGATCTCATGCCTATTGGTAATTGCATTCATAGCCGGAGGCAATTCACTTAACGACTACATAGACCGCGATGCTGACAAGATAGGACATCCTGATAGACCTCTTCCATTGGGGGAGATCGAACCTAAGATTGCACTTTATTGCGGAATATCAGGACTCGTATTAGCATGTTTGATATCATTTCTCATGCGTTCGATAGAAACATCAGCGATGGTAATTGCTGCCGCGATTCTAATGATAGCATACGAGATGACACTGAAGCAGAAAGGATTCGTGGGCAATATTACAATAGCCGTGATGACGGGAATGCTTTTCCTGTTTGGTGGCTCCATCGTTGGCAACATATGGGCAAACACTGCGATATGCATGATGGCCATCACCGTGAGTATAGGCCGTGAGATAGCCAAAGACATAGAAGACATGAACTCCGACAAGGAGGAAAGATTGACCCTTCCTATGAAGATAGGTGTCAGGAAATCGACCCTATTAGCCACTGTATTCTATATACTGGGGCCTGTGTTGAGCATATATCCGCTGGTCACACACACTTTTGGATTACTCTATTGTATCGTCTTCGTCGCAGATGCAATGTTTATATATTGCGCTTGGTTACTTTTCAGCAATGCGCACAAAAGTCAGAAGATGGCCAAACTGGCCATGCTTGTTGCCCTCGTCGCATTCATATTGGGTGTTATCCAATGACAGTGAAGCAGTATCTACTTGACAAAATGAAGAAAGGAACGATTCACATGACGCTTATCGATCCCGATAAGCAGAGCCCTGAAGAGGCCGCCAAAATCGCTCTCAAAGTAAAACAGGCAGGTACTGACGCCATTATGGTCGGTGGTTCCACAGGAATCAACAACGATAATCTTGACGCTACCGCCAAAGCCATAAAGGAAGCATCCGAATTGCCTACGATTTACTTCCCGGCTGGTCCCAACGCACTATCTAAGGAAGTGGATGCCATGTTCTTCATGAGCATGGTGAACAGCGCCGACCCGTTCTTTGTCATCAAAGCACAGGCTGGTGCATCCATGTACATAAAGAAAATGGGCATCGAACCCATGCCGATGGGATACATTGTTATCGAACCTGGAATGAAGGTCGGTATGGTTGGTAAGGCTGATCTCATAAAACAAAATGAATACGAGAAAGCCGTCGGATATGCACTTGCATGTGAAATGCTCGGCATGAACTTCGTTTACCTAGAAGCAGGCAGTGGAGCTGGCACACCTGTGCCTCTGGCTATGATTACAGCAGTCAGGCAGGCAATCTCGATACCTTTGATTGTAGGAGGAGGCATTAGAACCCCAGAAGCTGCAAAGGCCGCTAGAAAGGCAGGTGCCAATGCAATAGTTACTGGAACTTTCGTCGAAACTTGTACAGATGACGAACTCCTTAAAGCAGTCATAAAGGAGTCCAAAGGATTCTGAGGTGATCGCTTGTCGAACCCTCCTGCATACAATCAGCCTTTATCTCCGAAAGCGCCCATGTGGCTTACACCGGAGGAAAGGGCCGCAGGAATAACCAAGGACCTTAAAGTAGCAGCGAAAAGGTTCCTTTGTCCAACGTGTGGGAAAGAGTTCAGTCTTTTTCAATCCAGAGCCGTGGCTTGCAAATATTGCCCTAAAGCCAATCAGAACTGCCCGAATGTGAGATGTCCATACTGTGACTCGGAATTCCCCCTAAGTGGGTTTATAGTTCCAGACAAACAGGATGTTGTTCACATGAATAATTATGCAGACAATGTCTTCAACAATTTTGGAGACACATACAACAGAAGATAAAGCATCATTCAATGCTAAGAATTTTGAAACCTGTTTCGGAATCTAATTTTCTAAGAATAGTTGCTCCTTTCAATTCTGTTATAACAACCTCTAAAACTAACCAGGCCACCATTCCTGCACGGAAACATCCGGTAGATGAACCGCCCTCTCTTCCGGCTGACCCATGCATATGTAGAATGGGATCACCTGATTCATCGGAGAATATGGTTCCAAAACCAGTAACCTCGGACTCTGCATCTAGAGAATGAACATATGGAACTATATGATTGCCATTAACAGGAAGGATGGGGCCAGACACCATCTTAGAACCCTTATAAACGCCACCGACTATACTAACGGTGGCACATCTTATACCATTTTCCGAAGCGAACCTCTCAATGGTCTCATGTATAACCTCACCTGTTTCCAGCCTAAGCACAAAAATCCTGCCAAGTGCCATCTCTGCTGACTTCATTTGGAATCCTCAGCGATACTTACTATATCTGTCCATGAGTCTGCAGATACGATCGTACTCTTCCTTTGTGAGGTCGCCTGACTCGATAAAAGTCTTTACAAAATCTTTCGCATCTCTCGTGGAAACACGTGAAGCCTTGGCAATAACAGATGCCAGCAATGATGACGCCTTGGAGGGATCCATTGCTGATGCCGACAGAATCTCGTTCATATCGTATTTGAACGGTGCCAACCTGTGAGTATTGAGCATGGATTGCCGTTTCATACTTTCCCTGGGTTTTGACTTGTTCCTGTTACTGTTGGGTTTGGAACTTGTCCTCCTACTCTGTGAATTCGTACCCGTTTGGGGTCTGCTCGAAGCCCCTTGAGACTTGTTATTAGAAACCTGTGGCTTACCGACACTTCTGCCGCCTGTATTCGACGCCGACTTGCCACCTTCTCCATGGGCTACGTTCGTATTTGACCCTACCAAGTATATTTCTCCGGCATGTGTACCAGAGTATAGTATTTAAAACCCTTGGAAAAATCAAACTTAAAATTCGTATTGATACAGAGGCGGTAATTCTTTATCAGCACCATATTATCGATGATCTCATAACATGGAACATTCATGTAATCAAATAACTAAGTAGTTGCATAATTGAATCCATGCTAAGATTATTAACCGTGTAGTCTATGCCAAATCATGGAGGATTCGTTGAAGAACATAATAAACGGGGAAGAGTCCTACACCAGTAATGCTCTTTACACAACTTATGTCCTGCTTCTTATAGCCTCCATAGTCATAATGACCTTGAGTTTCACTGTAAATGATTACGATGATGGGATTATCGCCCTGCCTGTCATATTAATTCTCGTCGATGCACTTTTCACGGAAAAAAGGACAGTGAACATACCTCCTGTTTTCATAATGATGCTCGTAGGGATGATGATACTGTTACTTCTAAGCAAGAACATTGACACGCCTATTGTCTCGATACTCGTGACCATAATGTTCGGAGTGGTGTTAGGACTCGCCGGTTTGATAGTCATGTACTCTTTACTTAGGACCATGCCCACGGTCAGGGACGAAAAACCGTTCCTCACATCCTTCGTATCAGTGAGCATCGGAATATCGTTTTACCTCTTGATCAACATGGCCTCGTTCTACATCCATGTACTCAAAGGAACCCCTGCAACAACATTAGAACAGATGATGGGCGAATTCGTAACCGTACTCATAGGAACGGTACTCGTAGCGATAATTTACTATCTGAACAAACACAACGGACTCTTCAGATACACAGTGGATAAATTTCTCGAGAACAACTCTGGCACAATGGATGCCAATGAGTATGAAACAAGGGAAATCCGTAAGGCCATAAACAGTGGAGAGAGCGAGATGGTCGAATATAAATCCACATTGAGAACCAACCTCGCAACAGGGGAGAAGGATCCAAGAATGGAAAAAGCAGTCCTCAAAACCCTCGTAGCATTTTTGAATACCAATGGAGGAACCTTGATCATAGGTGCTGCTGATGATGGGAGCATTGTAGGAATAGATGAGGAAAGCTTCGATAACCGTGACAAATTGAACCTTCACATGACACACCTTATAGCCAACCACATAGGGAATGAATTTCTACACTTCATATCGTTCAGACTTGTTGATTATGAAGGAAAGGGAATCATGAGAGTCGTTTGTCAAAAAAGCAATACACCTGTGTTCCTCATAGAAAATAAAACCGAAACCTTTTTCGTACGCTCCGGACCATCTAGCATAGATCTTCACGGAACAGACATGCTCAGATACGCAGCTACCAGATTCAAACTATCCAAAAGAAATAAGAAATCATTGAGATTATGATAAAACCGTGTTTAAACCTAAAGGAATATGAACCATGGACGACTCCTTGAACAGGCTCAGGCATTTCTTTGAAAAGAATGACAGATTAGGAATCGCATTCTCCGGAGGCGTGGATTCGTCCTTTCTTCTTTACTTTGCGAAAAAACAGGGCTCTGATATACATCCGTATTACGTTGAAAGCGAGTTTCAACCCAGATTTGAACTTGAGGAAGCTTTACGCATATCATCCAGATTGAATGTTGAATTGAATGTATTGAACATAAGTATGATTGATAATCCTGGAATTATGTGCAATGATCTGGATCGTTGCTATATCTGCAAAAAACACATGATGTCCGTAATAGTGAAAAACGCCAAAGAAGATGGTTGCTCCTGCATATATGACGGAACAAATTCATCCGATCTTGAGGAAGAACGTCCAGGCATGAGAGCCCTAGACGAATTGGGAATAGAATCACCATTGAAAGAAGCTGGCATAGACAAGAGCATGATACGGGAATATTCCAAATCGGCAGGCTTAGACACTTATGACAAACCCTCCTACTCCTGTCTGGCCACAAGGATAGCAACAGGCATGATGATCCTTCCAAAAGATCTTGAAAGAGTAGAAATGGGAGAGGGAATACTCAGAAAACTAGGCTTGAAAGACCTACGCCTTAGGATCGTCGGACCGAATGAAGCCCTGTTGCAAATAGAAGAAACAGAATATGATTTTGCCAACAGCATTATGCCGGCTATTAAGATGAATATGTCCGAGCTATTCGATGAAATCTCACTTGATTCTAAACCGAGGATGCGCAAATGAACACCACTGACCTATTGAGAAAAGTACGTGATGGGGATATAACGCCCGAGAAGGCAATCCTCATGCTTAGAAAAGAACCGTTCGAGGACCTAGGATACGCCAAAGTGGATCATCATCGCACATTGAGACAAGGTAGTGCGGAAATCGTATATGGTGCCGGCAAAACTCCTGATCAGCTGCTAGGCATTGTACAGGCTCTGAAAAATGATTCAGAATGTGTGATAATAACAAGGATATCAAAAGAAGGCGTGGAAATCCTTACAGAAAATATACCGGAAGTCAAACACTATGAGCGGTCCAAGCTTTGTATTGTGGGTAAATTACCAGAAACGTCCGGAGACGGCTACATCGCTGTGGTAACGGGTGGCACCAGCGATATGCCCGTCGCTGAGGAGGCGGCCATTACAGCAGAGGCCTTGGGCAATCGTGTGGAAAGAATATACGATGTTGGTGTGGCTGGAATTCACAGACTTTTTTCAAACATAGACGTTTTGATGGGTGCTAGAGTAGTAATAGCCGTGGCAGGGATGGAGGGGGCCCTCGTGAGCGTGGTGGGAGGACTTGTAGATGTACCTGTCATAGCAGTACCAACATCAGTAGGGTATGGTTCTTCATTCGAAGGTCTCTCTGCATTGTTGTCAATGTTGAATTCCTGTGCCAGCGGAGTAAGTGTGGTGAATATCGACAATGGATTCGGAGCAGGATACATGGCGAACATGATAAACAGAATGAGCGAACATCGGTAAGAGAACCTAACGATTCAATCTCTGCCATCTCAGTATGAAGAAGGAACATTCTAAATTAAACCATTGAGGAACCACCAGGACACCATAACCCACAGATTGAGGCGTCAAACATCACAGTAATGGACGGGGACCACCTGTGATCTCCGTATCAGGCTCCCTGCCCAATTCCTTGAGTTTCGCGAACATCAATCTAGCCCCTTTATCAGTAGCAGCATAGACAGGGACCTTAGTACCAGCTTGAAGCAATGCTCTGGACTTGGCAACCTCACGCACCCATTTGGATGCACATGACGTTATAATGTCGGCACAATCGAAAAAAACGTTGGCTTCCTGCTCAGATATTCCTGTGGTATGAACCGCGAAAATCACCAGATCCGATCCGTACTTATCGCGCATGAGTTTAGCTTGATCTGCAGAATGCGTGGTTACGCCTACCTTGCGATAGCCCATAGAGAAAGCTTTGTCCAATCCTTGCCACTGATCTATCTTAGCATCCTTTGGACTGAGTACCCTGTCTGCACCTATATCCTCTATGACTTTACTAGATGGCTCTGTCTCAAGTATAGCAGAAATGCGACCGCCCATACCCTGTATCAGCTCTGGGTCGTCCAAAACCACGGTTCCACAGCCATCGGATGCCATCACCACGGCATCCAACATATGTTCCCTACATGCCATGCTCATGATTTCAGATATGCCAAAACTTAGGAAATCTCCCATCCTCGTGACCCTTGAATTCGTACACATCCCGAAATCACTCATACGAAACTCGATGTTCTCTCTAACACTTTCGGAAGTGAGTTCCTCCATCCCATGATATTTATTGAAAAGCGGACAATATTTGACCCTGGGCTCTGTGACCTCAACAACTTTGCCATCGACCATAACGATCTTCGATAAACCCAATGCTTCCATGATGTTTTTACCCATGTGATCAGCACCATATGCAGACGTTAGTCCAAAGTCCTCGACTTATAGACACTTATACACATGATTTTACCTATAAATATCTTGACTGATCTCGTATAAATACCGATTAATATGAACTACACCATGCAATATTCGGAATGAATCATCTCATAATAGACGAGAACAAGTGCATAGGTTGCGGAAGATGCACCAAAGCATGCCTTAAAGATAACATTGAAGTCATAAACAAAAAAGCCGTTGAAAAGGGAACCGATTGCATGGAATGCTCCCACTGCATATCCGTCTGTCCGAAAGGAGCAATACAGCTGAAAAGCAACGGTGTAAAAAGCAGTAAATGGTTTGATGGAAGGCCAATATCAGATGAGGAACTCAACAAACTTTTCGATGCTGCATATTACACACCCACAGGGAAGCTATCTGATTGCGTGGAAATTGTCGTGATAGGAGGAAAACGCTTGGATGCATTCATGGAACTCATCTGGGAAATACTCAAAGACAAAGTGGCATCCATGCCGACAATGTGCGAATGGGAAAAATGGCGTCAACATCATGAATTACTCGAACCTAACCCAGTATTGTGGGAAGGACAACAAATCATGCTGATGTTTTCCATGAATCCTGAAGATGCCTTAATATCTTCCACAAAAATGGAAAGGAAAGGAATGTTCATGGGAATATGCGGTTTCTATTCGGTCGTTATAATGCAAGCAGCAAAAGAATCCCCAGAAAAAATCACCGAATTCTTCAGTGAGGCCTCACAAGATAAGCGTTTGCAATGTGCATTCGTCATAGGACATGGAAGAAGAATCATAGAACCTATATTTGCACCCCTTAAAAAACTCAAGGGTTTCTTGAAATGAAAACTTCTTATTCATCGATTATAAATGAATATGGGAGCGATATCCCAGAAACACTCCTTTTTACTTTCGTACACAACTCACGATTTAACCTTGTTCAATCTTCGAACATCTGAAAAACCATGAACCATCACTTCGACTTTTCATAAACAGAAATGCAGTCACATTGAGATGTTGTGGTTCGAGTGCGGGGGATGGGATTCGAACCCATGGAACACTAAGTACGGGATCTTAAGTCCCGCGCCTTTGGCCAGCTAGGCTACCCCCGCTCGGCATTGCCATCGATTAACTCATAGATAATGGATTCTATGAGTATAATTATTAGAAGTATGACGCATGCACCCATTATGCCTTACAAAATTCCTGATGAACAAACCCTTTCGAAGGCGATTGAATTGGCCTTCATCCAGAAAACACATCTGGAAAGCCAAAGGGAACTCGTGGAAGCAGTCAACAAAGAGCTCTTCAGGATCAATCAGGAATACCGTGCCAGTGGAGAGCGGATAAGGAGGATAGGAGTGGAGAACGGACTAATAGAGATCACCATAGACTACCATGAGGTTGAAGGAGAATTACCAGAGACGTGCCCCGTGTGCAAGAATGCTATGTCACCAATAAGAAACATGTCTCTGGATGGTGAGATAGTAGAAGTGAAGCGCAAATGCACTGTGTGCTCCTACAACGTAGGTAGGAAGATGCTCATGCCGAGCAGATACGGATTCTCCAGGATCAAAGGAAATTGCGCTAGCGACGGCGAGAAGGCTATCAGAGACCTTAAAAAAGCACAGGCTAAATTGAAAGAAGCCTCTGTTCTTGTTAAAAACGCTCTATACATGACCGAAATGGCATCAAGATCCGAAGACACCTTGAATCTATTGAAACAACTCTCGGAGTCAAATGACTGCTCCTGGAGCATAAACAATCTAATAAGGGACCTGAAATCTTTGAGTCAGGAAGATCCAATATGGACTGATCCATTCAGATCCGTGAAGAACATAGACCGAAAAGATATATGACCCATAGATTATCCGGAATCAGGGAATAAAGATGAAGAGCTGGGAATTCACCAGGATTGAGAACAACAAAATAAAGATCGACGACTGGCTCGCAGGAGTGATGGGATTGGTCGAAGGAGGCTATATCTACAGCACACTATTCAAATATCCTGAGACAGGACCTAAGAGATATGAACTCATCCTGTCCATGTATCCGCAGGAGAATTTCCGTACCCTTACCCATATAAACATCTACATGGAGGACGTCCCCGGATCGACCGTACAGTCCGCAAAGTTCCTTAGTGATCAAGGCATAAACATTCTGAACTCGGTCTCTTTGAACGGTATATCCGACACCACGATAATCTGGAGCCTTATGGCAGAGCTTAATTTTGCCGGTGAAGGAGATATCATAAAAGAGAGATTCACCAATCTGAAAGCTGTCAGCGATCCTTCGGTGGACAAGATAAAATACATAAGTATGAAACCTGCGAAGATAGGAAGAATCTTCAGAAAAGAATCCGACAGCGGCACGGTTAAAGAGGAACTTAGACATGGTGCACCGATTACATTCACCGGTGGAACATTCGACCTATCGATGGAATACGGAGACATACTCACAGACATAGATGGAACAGAGGTGATGCTCACATTGGACATGAGCTCATGGATCGTATCCATCGTCTTCTTCAAACCAGAAACCGAATTGATCGAGATAAACATGAAAATACCGGACTGTCCAGGAAGCATTAACAAAGCGCTGAACATAATCGCGAAAACCAACATAAACCTGATCTCGGTGTTCTCCAAGATGATGATAGCTTATCAGACCATGTCTCTCGAAGTCGTGGCAGACATGAAGAATTCCAACGTATCATATGAGGATCTTCCGAATACGATAGATGATTATTACAAAGACCTCAAAGGAATATACGAGTTAGAAAGCATAAGAAAATTGAACTGAACGCAGGCAACACTGCATGACATTCCTTACTCTACACTTTTATTAGGTTAGACATCAGTACTAACATGCAGTTGGTGGTAATTTGGAAAATGAAATCCTCATAGTCATCGCGATACTCGTTATAGCAACGGTACTTATCTCCGTCCTAAGCGGAGTCAAAATCGTCCAGCCTTATGAACAGGCAATATACATGAGACTGGGTAAATTCGTCCGTGTACTCAATCAGGGTCTAAATGTCGTCTGTCCATTGATTAACAGCGTTGTTAAGATGGACCTACGTACAGAAGTTATGGACGTACCTAAGCAGGAGGTCATAACCAAGGACAATTCACCTGTCAATGTTGATGCTATAATCTACATAAAGGTCACAGACCCTAAGAACGCGTTCTTCGAAGTAACTGATTACAGGCTCGCGACTGTAAATCTAGCACAGACCACCTTACGTTCCGTGATGGGCGAAATGGAACTTGATGAGATACTTTCCAATAGAGAAAAAATCAATCTGCAACTAAGAGACACCTTGGATGAGAACACAGACAAATGGGGAGTCAAAATAGAAACCGTGGAGATCAAGGAAGTAGACCCTGCACTAAAGGTAAAGGACTCCATGGAAGAACAGACTTCCGCAGAAAGGAAGAGAAGAGCTGCAATACTGGAAGCTGATGGATTGAAGAGAGCAGCCATCTTGGAAGCCGAGGGTAAGAAAAAATCTAGAATTCTAGAGGCTGAAGGACTTAGACAATCGATGATATTGGAAGCCGAGGGTAAGAGACTGGCCACAATTCTGGAAGGACAAGGTGATGCCCAGAAACTCCGCATACTCTCAGTGGGTGCCGCATCCATGGATTCCAAAGCCCTGTCAGTACTTTCTATGGAAACATTACAAAAAGTTGGCCAAGGAGAATCCTCGAAGATATTCTTCCCCATGGAACTCACCAGATTGGTGGATGGGATATCTGATTACATGGGCTCAGCACAGAGGGTTCCGGATAGAGCTGTATCGAACATGGACGATGTGAGGAGAGACATAGGAGATCCGGACGACATACTCGGCCCGATCCCTAAACAAGAGGATATAAAGCGTGAAACCGAGGAATTCAAGAAAAATGTAGAAGACGACATATCAGAATCCAATAGCATAGCCGAGGTGGCCAAGAATGGATGACCTCTGCAAGAATGAAATCGAATCATTACTGAACAGAACAGAGGATGCGTGATTTAAGATGGACCCCACAATGGTGGCTCTGGCATTCGTTATACTGGGCATGCTATTGATAATCGTAGAAGCCTTCAGTCCAGGAGTGTATATGATAATACCCGGAACTGTGCTTCTAGTCATAGGTATAATCGGATATATTTCTCCTGATTTCATATTAACCTGGATGTCTCCGGTTGTTGCACTGATAATAGCAGTGCCCGTAACATTGCTGACTGTACTCGGATACAAATACCTCGGAAAACCTGAACCACCGACCACCACCGTCATGGATTCTCTTGTAAATAGGGAGGGGATTGTCACGGTCACTGTAAGCCCCAACAACATGAAGGGAAAGGTCCGTATCGGTTCAGACACATGGAGCGCAGAATCGGATGAAGTGATACCGGTAGGTGCGGAAATCAGAGTGGTTTCCGGATCCGGAGTACATCTGCACGTTAAAAAACTATGAAATCGGGGAATATCCCCGATTTCAAATCAAAACCATTTAGTTTACAAAATTGCCCACTTTGGCATAAAGTCCCGGCTTGAGATTACGACTGGACCCGTTCACGAATACACATGCAAGATCCGATTCCGATTTGAACCTCTCTATGACACTCTGATCTTTGGAATATATCCCCGCGGATAATCCACATTCTGTATACGCCAATTCCTCGAAAGCTTCATCAATATCCGCGACAACTTTGACATATAGCATCGGTAAACCAGCATCCATATACGCAGCCTCATCCTCGTCATCGAGACCGACCAGTATGGCAGGCGTCATGTATGCTCCGTTCTGTGTGAATTCCGACAGCACCTCCCTGCCGCCATACATGACATTGGATGCCTTTTCCTTTAAGATCACCTGGAACCTTTTCTTGTTTTCAGCAGATATTATGGGTCCGCAGAATGCTTGTGTCTCTGCAGGATCCATTATATTCAGAGTCTTAACATGTTCCATCAACAAATCCGTGAACTTCTTCTGTTCGTCTATGGTCACGACCACCTTGGATGTCGAGTATAACCCCTGCCCCATATATCTGAACGCAGAATCTAATACATCTTTAACGGCCTTTTTCATATCTGATGGCTTGTGGATCAGTATAGGATTCATACCTTTGATCTCATTATGGAATCCCAACTGATCGTTGACCATCAGGAACATCATATCCTCGAGGAACTTTCCAGAACCCGATGCCACCACACCTGCGAGCATATCATTGTTTGCCAGATCTATCGCGGTTTGATCCTTACGATCAACGAAGAGATTGAGAACCCCGTCCGGGACCCCGGCCTTAACACACATGTCGTATACGATGAAAACTGGAAGCGGAGAATAGATGCTAGGCAATACAACAACGGTATTACCCATCAACATAGCCACCAGTGCGTATCCAATCGGCGATGCCAGAGGCGAGTTATAAGAAGTAATCACGGCCCAAGTACCCATCGGCTTTCCCTGGCATTGCAAAGAGTCCTCCAATGCATCGGTCAAAATATCCAACATTGCATCCACCTCGAACAAGGATTCCTGTTTGGTCATTCCCGAGGAAACTAACACAGAGGCCGCCAACCTGTACCTTTGAGTCTCCAGCATAGAATAAACATCGCCGATTATCTTCGATCTATCCTCTTGAGATATCTTCGACCATGATTCGAAGGCTTTGACCGCGGCATTCACAGCCTCTTCCTCAGTGAACGGCTCGGGCTCCTGAAACCTACCGAAACAGATACTCTCGTCGATAGGACTGCAGACCATGTCCTCCACTCCCGAAGCAACCTTCAATCCTCCGATGTAAGCGGGATAATCCCTCTTGGACATCTGCAGAACAGCCTCGAATGCTGCATCGAATTTCTTCTCATCGAAAACTTCTCTTTGGACTGAACCCGTCATAATACCATGATGCATGAGCCGTATCTAAAAACCTTTTCAAGCATGAATGTTAAATATTGAAATCATTTACCCTCCTCCCACGGACTCGTGGTCTAGGGGTTATGACGTCGCCTTCACACGGCGGAGGTCGCCGGTTCAAATCCGGCCGGGTCCACCATTCAACAAATCTTTATTCTCAACAGTACATCTTGACTGACAGTGGTATCATGGTCAGTGCCTGTCCAACAGAAGGAGATCCTAGAATAGTTGTCGAAGCATTCGTTAGAGATGAACCCCTCAGAACAATCGCCGGATTGCGCGACGAGGGATTGGAAAAATTGATGGATGTTGTCCACGAAGAAGTCATCAGACAATCTCCTGATGCAAATATGATAATCTTGGATCATGCTCTTGCATCCGAATTCTGTTTTCCAAGAGAATTGACAGCCTATCTGGAATCCGTATTCAAACTCGGAGGATACAACGTAGTGTTGATTCCCACACCCTTATCTATGGTCGGATGGCAGCATGCTTTCAGCCCCTTGGTAGAGAAAGGTTACAAAGTACAGGTCTACTTCACATCCATTGCCTGTCATCAGGTGCCCATATGCAGTAAATTATTCTGATATTGAGTCAGAAATCACCCCCTTTACTCTTGATTGATCTTTCTGGCGGGTATTTAGTATGCAGTTAATCGCTATGAAAAATTCAGATGATCGACATCGGTGAACCATCTGTTTTACAATATCGCTCAGTAAGAAATAAATGGTGGACCCGGCCGGAATTGAACCGGCGATCTTCGCCTTGTAAGGGCGACGTCATAACCCCTAGACCACGAGTCCGCTGATAGCCCAATTGACAAGGTTGTATTAAAAACATGGCAAAGGGTCAGTTGTTAAATAATAGTCATACTATTGCTCGATTATCTCGCGAATGTAGTCCAGCGGTTAGGACGGATGCTTCCCAAGCCTCTGACCCGGGTTCGAATCCCGGCATTCGCACTCATGAAAATTGTCTCTTTTTCATCGAAAAATTCATTGAAGATATCTGAATTTCTAAACTCTATAACGGCCGTGTTCACGAATATTTAGGGTAGCACTTGAACAACAAAATATGAATTGTGCTGATAACGATTTTATTGAATAAACGCATAAGGTCAATACATGTTGGAGATAGACAGCTCAAGAGGTGAAGGAGGAGGACAGATGGTTCGCACATCTGTGGCCCTGTCGGCTCTTACGGGCATTCCCACCAAACTCACCAGGATTCGTGAGAATCGTCCCACGAACGGTCTATCCAAACAGCACACCACAGCAGTCGGTGCGGTGGCACTGATGACCGGATCGGAAGTCGAAGGCAATATAGTTGGTTCCAGTGAACTCCTTTTCAAACCTGGAAACGAACAGTTGAACAATATAACATTGGACATAGGAACTGCTGGAAGCATAAGCCTCGTAATGCAAGCCGTACTACTGGCAGCAAGAAATCATAAGGAAAAGCTAACATTGGATATCATAGGGGGCACTAACGTCATGTGGGCTCCCCCTTTGGATTCCTATCAGATGGTTCTTTTCCCTCTGATGAAGAGGATGGGCATAAAAGCAGATGTCGAGATACTTGAAAGAGGATTCTACCCGCTCGGAGGCGGACATGTCGTAGCCACCTTAGAGCCTATTGGAGACATTTACCCCCTAATGCTTACGGATCTAGGCGATTTCAAAGGGATTAAAGGAAGGGTCTTCGTACAGCATCTGCCAGACAAGATAGGGACCGACATGGTGGATGCATGCAGAAGGACATTGGCACCGAAATATGATGTGGACTTCGAGATTCAGAAAAGTACGGGCAATTCAAGAGGCGCCGGGATGGTCCTTGTGGCCGAATACGAAAACGGCATGATATCAAGCAACGTACTCACATCTCGTGGACATTCCGCAGAACAATCAGGTGAAGATGCTGCAAATGACTTGATAACCGAGATGGGGACCGGCGCAACCGTTGACAGCCACACCGCAGACCAGCTCCTACCTTACATGGCCATGGCCAAAGGACACAGCGAGTTCGTAGTCTCCAGAATCAGCAAACATCTCCTAAGTCAGATGGACACACTAGAATCCTTCCTGGACGTCAGATTTGGAGTAGAACGCAAACAAGACGGATACCACTTCAGTATCAATCCGGGGACATCGGAATGAAACCGTTCATACATGTTAACTGTGCCATGTCTGCAGATGGGAAGATAGCGGGCGTGGATAGGAAACAAGTGAGGATCTCTTCGGATGCTGATATGCAGAGGGTCAAAAATCTGAGAAAAAAATACGACGCGATACTCGTGGGCGTAGGTACCGTACTAGCGGACGACCCGCATTTGACAGTAAAGGGACTGGACTACGATTCCAATCCCATAAGGATAATCATAGATCCCCACGGCCGCACACCTGACGACGCAAAGATCCTCGATGATGATGCACCGACTATAATGGTCACAACCGACGAATGCGAAAAAGAATTCGACTGCGAAGAGACTATAACCACAGGTGACAAAATAGACCTTAAGTCCATGTTGGAACAACTGGCGGAAGACGTGGGAATCGAAAGCATACTCATAGAGGGCGGCGGTGAAACCATAGCTAATTTCTTCAAGGAAAAACTCGTGGATGAATATACTGTGTTCATCGGAGGGATGCTGATAGGTGGAAGGTGTGCACCCACACCAGCCGACGGAGATGGATGGCTGGCCGATAACGGAATAAAGTTGGAGTTGAAAAACACCGAGGTCTTGGGGAACGGAGTAGTTTTGACATTCGTCCCCCTGTACTGATCCGCCTGACAAATTAATGATTATAGATGACTGATGAGGCGTTGAACAATGAAAGTTAGAACCGACAGCGGATATGAAGACATTAGAGCAGTATGGTTTGACAAAGGAAAGGTAATGATGATCGATCAGAGAAGGCTTCCACACGAAGTGCTAGTGAAAGATTTCTCAGATTATATGGCCGTCGCCGAGGCCATAAGGAACATGACAACCAGAGGCGCCCCATCTATCGGTGCTACAGCCGCTTATGCCATGTGTTTGGCCTCCCTGAAAGGCTGTGATATGAAAAAAGCCGCCGCAGATATAAAATCCGCGAGACCCACTGCTAACGACCTGTTCTACGCTGTAGACTACATGACTGAAAAACTCTCAGAGGGCAGGAATCCCATCGAATCAGCTGACACATATGCACAGGCGATGGTGGACAAATGCACCAAAATAGGCGAGTACGGCAACACTCTGGTAAAAAACGGCATGACCTTGATGACCCACTGTAACGCCGGAGCTCTGGCAACGGTGGATGTCGGCACAGCATTGGCACCTATGAGATGCGCTTGGAACGAAGGGAAAAGGTTCTTTGTATACGTGTCGGAAACACGTCCGCGCCTTCAGGGAATGCAGCTTACCGCGTGGGAATTGAATCAGGAGGGAATTGATCATGCGATAATCCCTGATGGAGCCTCTGCATACTACATGTCCAAAGGGGTTGATATGATCATAACCGGTGCAGACAGGATCACCTCATGTGGAGACTTCGCCAACAAGATAGGCACGTTTGACAAGGCCATAGTGGCAAAGCACTTTGGAATACCGTTTTTCGTAGCAGCACCTATATCGACTTTCGACTTTTCTATGAAAAACGGAACAGAGATAACCATTGAAGAAAGATCTGAAAATGAAGTCACTGAAATATACGGACATAGGATAGCACCCATTGGATCTAAGGCAATGAATCCGGCATTCGATGTCACGCCTGCGGATCTGGTCACAGGCTTCATCACTGAAAAGGGAATATTCAGACCCAACGAGATACAGAAGGTGAAGGAATGAACGAGGAATATGCCCGCAGACAACTCTGTGATATCTGTGAACTCTTATACAATCGCAACCTGACCGTATCCGCTGGTGGAAACATGAGTCTGAGGATCAGCGACAACCAGTTCATAATAACACCAACAAATAGAAACAAAGGCCTTCTAGAACCAGAAGACATGATAACCATGGATCTGGAAGGGAATGTTGTATCCCTAGGTAAGCCATCCATAGAACACAAATTCCATATGGAACTCTACAGAAGGAATCCTGATACAAACGCTGTGATACACTGCCATCCCCTCAACTGCGTCGCACTTGCAGTGCAGGACAAGCATATAAGAAGCGGCCTGACGCCCGAAGGTGTCCTTCTCTTGGGAGAAGTGCCCATGATCGGATATCACACGCCTGGTTCTCAAGAGCTAGTGGATGATATCGCCGAACATTCAGAATACAATGCTATGCTCATGAGCAAACACGGTGCACTCACACAGGGAAGAACCTTGGAAGAAGCCTACAACAGGATGGAAGAACTAGAATTCCAAGCGAAACTCCAGATCCTTGTAGGAAATGCTGATGAACTTCCACAAGAAGAGATCGACAGGATCAGGGGAAACCTACTATGACGATACTGATAACGAAATGGTTCGGAATCTTCCTGGTAGACGAGAGGACCAACAAGATAGTCGATAAAAGGCTCATGTCCTACGACCCACATGTAACGGCGGAGAAACTGGCTCAGATACAGAAAGGACAAGTACTGCCGGAGGAAAGAGAACTATCGAAAGATGTCCAGAGACTGAATGTCCTGGATAGGAGACAGGCTGAACTCGGCAGACCCATGCTCTATGATGCATCATTCATAAAAGCAGAGCAATACGGATTCACCGAATCCATGATGCGCGAAACCATGGTAGGACTTGCCAAACTGAGGACGTCTGAACCGCTCTCCGGAGACAGAAGCCTAGTACAGGCAATTCGGAATCTGGACGATACAATAGCCACCGCAAATCTACTCAACGAACGTTTACATGAATGGTACGGCATGCATTTCCCTGAACTTGCAGATGTAGCAAAGGATCAAAGATATGCGACATTGGTAGCCAGATTCGGTTCCCGTGAAAGTATCATGGAGGAATTGGGAATGGACATCGAATCGATAGGATCGGACTTCCGTGACGAGGATATGCGTGCCGTACAGGATCTGGCTGACACGTTGTGCCGCATCTACGATGACAAGGACAGGATAGAAGATTACATCGAATCGATGGTTCCGGACATCTGCCCCAATATGTGTGCCATTCTCGGAGGCCCACTGTCTGCCAGACTGATATCACTCGCAGGCGGACTTACCCGCCTGGCATCGCTCCCATCATCGACAGTACAACTCCTTGGAGCCGAAAAAGCGATGTTCAGACATCTCAAATCAGGTAAGAAACCGCCAAAACACGGTATATTGTATCAACATCCCAACGTCCATCGTGCTCCTTATTGGCAGAGAGGAAATATCTCCAGGGCCCTTGCCGGCAAGGTACTGATAGCTGCCAAGATAGATGCTTACAAGGGAGAGTTCAGAGGAGATGTCCTGAATAAGGAGTTCGAATCCAAAGTGGATGATATAAAACGCAGATACCCTGATCCTCCAAAACGGAATACATCTAAATCACCCAGACGTAAGAGTAAAGAAAAAAGCAGGGCTAGATCGAACAAACAGTAAAAATATATTTATGTAGAGTCCGATTGTAGAGGTCAGATATCATGCAATCAATATGCGCAGTCAAAAGCCGTATTCCACTCTTTATTGTGGAATACAACAAGCGGATATTCACAGTATGAGATGACATAAAGAAGGTAATCGTCATGTGGGAGATGAAAGAGATCAGGGAACTGAAAGTCGGAAGGTATGTGAACATCGATGAATCGCCGTGCAAGATCATTTCGATAAGCATGTCAAAGCCCGGTAAACATGGATCCGCTAAGGCATCCATAGAAGCCACCGACATATTCACTGGTGCGAAGAAATCCATCAACGGACCTGTGAGCACCAAAGTACAGGTACCTCAGATCGATAAAAGGAAAGGACAGATAATTTCGATTCAGGGTGAGGAGATTCAGTTAATGGATCTTGAGACCTTCGAGACGTTCTCCATGGCCATAAATCCTGACCATGAATGCGTTATAGAGGAAGGCGCCGAAGTCATGTACATCGTGGCTATGGGCAAAAACAAACTTCTCTGAGGTAAACCACATGCCATACGGGATCTCATATGCTGGCGCCGAAGCAGACTATAACTCTGCAGACGCCATGATATTGGGAGTCCCGTATGATCACACCGCCAGCTTCAAAGCTGGCGCAAGAGAGGCTCCTTTCGCGGTCCGCAGAGCATCTTATAATTTCGAGGAAATTCATTTTGAACACGGTTTGGACCAACCTCGTCTTGATATACATGACTACGGTAATTGTGATGATTTCATACTGCCGGAGGATATGATGGATGAGGTCAATTTCGCAGTTTGTCCAGCTATACGTGATGGAAAATTTCTTGTGACTATAGGCGGAGAACATTCTGTAACCATACCTATAATAAATAATTACAATCCAGATAAGACCGCTCTGATAACCATAGATGCCCATCTTGATTCCAGAGACGAATATCTGGGTAGCATGTACAGCCATGCTTGCGTCACCAGACGCGCATCCGATCATCTCGGTATCGATAACGTTTACTCGCTGGGGGTTCGCTCCATAGGCGCAGAAGAACTGGAAAGAGAGGACATCGTCCCATTCATAACGTCTTTCGATATAATGGATAACGGCATCGAATGGGCCATAAAGAAGGCTCTGGATGAGCTTAAAAACGAGAATGTTTACCTATCAGTAGATATAGATGGAATAGATCCTGCCTTCGCCCCAGGAACAGGTACGCCCGAACCTTTCGGACTGACCCCGATGGATGTTAAAAAAGTTATAAACATCATAGGAGAACGGCTTACAGGATTCGACGTCATGGAAGTATGCCCTCCTGCAGATCCCTCGGGAATCACATCCATATTGGCCTCCAGGCTGATCAACGAATCCTTGGCTGTCTACGCCAAACATTCCAGAAGCTGAATTGTCATCAGGCACTGAGTTCATGGACCGTCTCAGGATTGAGATAATCCAATACCATTGCTTGGAACCTATTGGCCCTTTGAACGGCTGTACTCTCATCCCTCGACTCCGAATATATCCTGAATAACGGCTCCGTACCGGATGGCCTGGCTAACACCCATCCGTCATCGTATATCAGCTTGATTCCATCAGTACGATCTACTTTGGCATTCTTGTCTATGTTCTCAAGGTATTCCAACACTTTGTTCTTCATCTCCTTGGGACACTCAACCTTCCTCTTCTCGGTGTAGTATACAGGCAGACTGGAAACCTGCTCATTCAAAGGACCTGACTTAACAATGCACTCCAACATCATAGCAATGGCCATCGCACCGTCCCTGCAATACTGCTGCTCCGGGAATATCAAGCCCCCGTTCTCCTCGCCACCGAACACTCCATCTATCTCCATCATCTTCCTAGCAACTATCGGAGACCCTACCGGAGTATAGACCACGGTTCCTCCTGCTTCAGTGACTACATCCTCCACAAGGGAGGATGAACTTACAGGAGTAACCACTGAGCCTTTCTTCTCGGACAGTATATACTTGGAAAGAAGAGCTAGACTCTTGTCTCCGCTGACATATTTACCATCAGATGATATAAAAACACAACGATCCGCGTCCCCATCATGCGCTATTCCGAGATTAGCCCCTGTGGAAACCACCAGAGACATGAGATCTCCGAGATTCTCTTCCACAGGTTCACTGGGATGTCCCGGGAACTCACCCTGTGCATCACAGTTGAGGGTTATCGCCCTTACACCCAACATACCCAATAACATCGGAGTGGTTTGGAAGGCGGCACCATTCGCACAATCAAGACAAGCCGTTAAATGGGCCCCTTTTATCAACTCGGCATCAACCAGCGATACCACATGATCTATGTACATTCCGCCGGCACCGTTTATCCTCTTCATCCTGCCGACTTTGTTCCAGGCAACACATGGTATTTCTGTCGCATATAGTTCCTCGACCCTGATCTCCTCCATCCTGTCAACCTCGGTACCATCGTCAGATATACACTTGATACCATTGAACTCCGGAGGATTGTGTGATGCAGTTATCATCACACCCCCTGATACCCCTACATGCTCCTTTATGAAATACTGCAAAGCAGGCGTCGGAACGATACCCAGATCCAGAACATCATGTCCGGATGCCATGATACCTGCGGCAACCGCGGTCTTCACCATCTCCGCAGACACCCTTGTATCCGTGGCTATGGCTATAGTGCCCCTCATGGCCATGCCTATGGCCTTACCCATCTGAAGTGACAGCTCGGAGGTCAGATATTCATTGACCACACCGCGCACACCGTTCGTTCCGAACATCCTCTCGGCCATTTCAAAGTCTCCTAGATTTCAACAGGATGGTTATTGTATCAGCACATGTCTTGCACATGTCTGCCGACATCTCCAATGAATGTATAAGATCACGTACCAGCATGACCGCCTTGGGATCCATATCGGAGAGGTGTACCTGTTTTATGTTCTCGAAGAACATCGTATCGACTATCCTCTCCTGATCATTGACACTGTCGATATGCCTGACGGTATCCTTGGGATCGTCATTCAACGTTTCGACCGCCTTTATAAGATATTTAACCGCGGTCATTATCTCGGCAGACATGTTCATATTCGCAATCCATACATCCTCCGGCACGACAGAATGGGTCTCCTGAATCAACTGAATATACAATGCCGCTTCCTTTCCCCAATTAGCGATTTGATCCATCTTGCGTACGAAATGTATGAGGTCTTCCCTTTCCTGTATACTGAGATCACCCGCAGCGATCTCCGCACAGAGTTTATCTTCCAAACGGTCCGCTTCATGCTCACTTAGGAACAGCCGTTCCAAACACTTGGTCGAGACTTCCTGCTTCCCCTCAACCATGAATTTAAGAGCCATATTCAACTCAGACATGACGTCGAGCACTATTATGCCATGACTCCTCGAACCCATACGAACGCTGTCCTCTGTTCTTCTAGCGAACCAATCCATAATCCCCTTATCACTCAAGCTTAATCGCCTCCTCCAATCCTTCACTCGGTCTTTCGAATACCTTAGTAGCCTTCTTATTGAAAACCAGATGAACCTTGTCCCCTATATCTGGAACATCATTACCTACAGACACGTTGTAATCAACGTAATCTTTGGTCTCTGTGACGGTCCTGATCCTCCAGTACGTACCCATAAACACAATGTCGAGTACTTTTGCTTTAAGACCGTCCTTGGCCGAATACACGTTCTCAGGACGCACGGATATTACCGCCGCATCACCCTCACTCAACTGTGAACGCGATGCCTTGACATTCCTTCCACCTCTAAGACGCACCGTGGTCTTACCGGTACGGGACTTTTCAATGACCGTACACTCAAGTAAGTTCGTTTCACCTATGAAGTAGGCCGCGAATATCGATTTTGGTTCCCTGTACATCTCCAAAGGAGTCCCGACTTCATGTATCGTCCCAGACCTCATCAGGATTATCCTATCCGATACGGACATGGCCTCTTCCTGATCATGCGTCACATGAAGGACCGTTATTCCCAGCCTTTTCACCAATCTACGAATCTCATATCTGAGTTCCACACGGACACGGGCATCCAACGCCGAAAGCGGTTCATCCAACATTAGCATATTGGAACCGGATGCCAGTGCCCTTGCTATAGCAACTTTCTGTTGCTCTCCACCGGAAAGTTCACTTGGGAACATAGAAGCACGATCCAACATCTTGACAAGTTCCAAATACTCATTCGAAATCTTGTCGGTCTCATCCCTGCCTTTATCTTTGACACGGGGACTGTAACCGACGTTATCTTTGATACACATATTAGGAAAAAGGGCTATATTCTGAAACACATAGCCTGTGTCACGATCCTCTATCGGAACATCCGTGACATCCACACCATCCACTAGAACCCTTCCTTCTGTCGGCCTCCAGATACCTGATATGACTTTGATCAAAGTAGTCTTCCCACAACCAGACGGACCAAGAATGGTCATGTACTCGCCTTCTTCGACACTGAGACTTATGTTATTCACTGCCGTGAAATCACCGAATCTCATGGATATGCCATCTAACTCGATTTTTGACATCAGTCCAACCTCAGTTCTTCCTCAATGCCGCCCTCGGGAATTTCGAATACCGTCGCCATGCCCGGAGACCAGCCCACCTTCACACGGTCACCGACATTATAGTCATCATACTTCCTGTTGGGCAATTTGGAGGTGATGATACCTACCTTCTCTACAGATATCTCGAGCGTTATGGTTGCACCTTCGTACAGAATCCTGTCCACATACCCTTGCAGATCCCTGCATTGGGTACTTTCCATCGAAACGTCCTCAGGATCATAATGACTCAGTTTTGTAGAACCTATCTTGACAGCTATAACCACATCTGTTCCGATTGGTAGCTCTGTTTTCTTGGCACATAACATCACACCTGTCTCAGTGATGATTTCGGAATGATCCGCCGAAACTTTCGATAGCCTTCCCAAGAATATGTTGGATCTTCCGACGAAATTGGCAACGAATGGCGTTGCAGGATTCTGAAAGACCTCCATGGGCGTTCCCACCTGAACTATACGCCCCTTCCTTATTATGGCTATACGGTCCGCCATCTCAAGGGCCTCATCCTGATCGTGCGTTACATGGATCGATGTTAGTCCCATCTCCTTAGCCATCGACTTTAGTTGCTTTCTAAGTTCCAATCTGAGACGCGCATCCAACGCCCTGAGGGGCTCATCCAGAAGTAGAACTTTGGAATCTGAGGCCAATGCTCTAGCCAGAGCCGTACGCTGCTGTTGACCACCACTGAGCTCATGGGGATACTGTTGAACCTTATGTTCCATATGGACCATGCGTATCATACTCTTAACAAGACGCTTGCTATCCTCCTCTGGCCATTCCCTTATGGTCGGAGAGAACATTACATTCTCATACACTGTCAAAGGAGGAAACAATGAGTACACTTGGGAAAGCATGGTTGTACGGCGTTCGGATATGGGCGTGAAATCCACACACTCATTATCGAACAGCACATTGCCCGAATCCTGTTTCGTAAGGCCACAGATCATTCTCAGGCACGTGGTCTTACCCGCCCCTGTAGGCCCCAATATGCACAGATATTCTCCATCCCTGACTGTGAGACTCAGACCATCGGCGGCCTTGGTATCTCCGAAACTCTTGACCAGATTATCAAGCACGATCTCAGGCATTCTTCGCACCTCTGTGGGTTACCAATCTGACCGCGAACATGAACACGAAACAGATCAATATCAGTATTATTGAGCATATTGCTGCCTCGGAGTACATACCGGATTTTATCAGACTGGTTATGTATATCGGTACCGTCTGTACACTGCTCGTTATCGCAAGAGTTGCTCCGGTCTCCCCCAGACTTCTTGTGAATGCAAGTATCGCACCTGCGATTATCGACGATTTCACAATCGGCATCAGAACCTTTGTGAAAGTCTGGAACGGCTTTGCACCCAAAGTGAGGGCCACTTCCTCGTAAGATGAATCGACCTCCTCAACAGCCCCTGTTATATTTCTAACAACAAGAGGATATGTGAAGGATATGTGTCCCAATATCACAAGGAATATCGATGCGGCACCCGATATACCGAGGCTCCCCCAAAACAACATCAAAGATATACCCAAAGCGGTCGTAGGTATTATAAGCGGAATGTTAACTAGATTGTCCAACATCCTGCCTGTGCCCGTATCACGATGCCTTGCAACATACAATGCTATCGGTATCCCGAAGACTATGTCGAAGATCACCGCGACCGCCGCCACCAAGAATGATACTCCTATCGATGACATGAGTGCCCCGTAGTCGATAGCAGCTATGGGTTGCGTAAGATAAACGAATATGTAGAACGCCGGGATCAGAACGATCATCACAAGGAATACTATGGAGAAACCATCCTTTATACGGGGGGCCGCACCGTTACTCAGTTTCCTGCCAAGTTGAGGCCATACCTTCTTCATTGGGAGCTTTATCTTGATCATAAGCCTTTTTACAACTAAAAGCAACACCAGAGCCAGAACGATCATCATAACGCTTATAAGTATCATCGGACCCATTGCCACATCGAGGGACTGAGCCTTCATGTATGCAATGAATGTAGGTCCTGTGAAAAATGATGAATCCACGTGCATCAAAGACAGAGCTATGTATGTACCACCTGTCTCAGACAGCGATCTTGCAAAACACAGTATGAATCCCGTTACCAGTCCGGCACGGAAAAGAGGAAGGGTTATTGTCCTGACCGCCGTGAATCTCGATGCGCCCAACGTCATCGCAGCGGTCTCGTAATTGGGTTCAATCTGCTCCAATATGGCAGACAACGACCTTACCATATACGGGTAAGTAAAAATAACATGTAACAAGAGAACCATGACGTAAGGCGATACTACTAGTCCAGTACAGGGTATTGATATCCCTGCAGGAGCCCCCCAGAATATTACAACAGATATGCCGAGGACCGCTGTCGGGAACGCCAAGGGCATATCCATAAGCGTATCCAGATAACGTTTACCCCTGAACTCCTTCCTCACGAAAATCCATGCCATGGGTATCCCGACGACTATATCCAAGATGGTGACGATGAATGCTATACTGAAAGAATTCCATACTGCACCGTATATGGTGGACATCATAGCAGAATCGCCTAGTGTCTCGCTGACGAGACCCCAGTCCGTAAAGATCTTGGTCACCACGAATACAGAAGGAATGACTATCAGACATATGAAGACCAAAAGAGCAAGACCGAACCATGCCTTCCTAGCGGCATCGTTATTCGATATGTCATTGATCTTATTGAATGGAAACATCGTATCAACCTTCCAGTTCACCGGTTAAACGGTGTGTGCGCTGAAAAGCCCATCTCAGATGATAGAGATGCTCACAACGTTGTTCCCACGAAGAACCACTGTACCCAAGCGCCTTTCTTCTCCACCAGCAACATTGTTCTCAACTGTCTCATCAAGCACCATGTTCATGTATTCGTCAAATCCGGTGAGCTTACCTTCCAAAACCCTTCCATCCTTCAAGAGGAGAGAGACACGTTTGTCCACGGATTTTTCCAAAAGGGATTGCGGCATTACCATAAATATCGTCTGACCATATCCTGACGTAGATAAAAACTTTTACCATGACCATGACGGCAAACATCATTCCATGTTCTTGGCCTGTGACTCGATCCAGGCCCTGATATCCGATATCCTGGTACTTCCAATGCCGAAATACTCGGAGAACTTTTTAGTGGTAGTAAGCTCCAAAGTCTGACCAGATTTCTTTCCTGACACCAGATCCATGTCAATAAGCGTTCTGACATCATCATACGTACGTACACCGCGGGTTTTGAACAATTCCGATTGGAGCACGGGCTGGTTATATGCGATAGTACTGAGGGTACGCATCATCCCTCCTGTCATCTCGGCCTTCGCGAACTTGCCTGTATAATCGGAATACTCAGGCTTGAGCATCATACGGTAACTGTTCCCTATCTTCGCGATCATGATGGCTGAATCGCGTGCATCGTATTCCTTCTTGAGATCGAGCAGAGCGTACCTGACATCCGCCTCCTCCGATCCGACCCTCTCCACTATGTCATGCACCGAGATAAGTTCCGAAGAGGAAAACAGTGCAGCCTCGACGGCTCCTTTCACATCCAAATCAACACACCGTCCGAATCATTCTCCGACCGCAATCTCCCTGCAGCAGACGTCGAGGAAGACATCACCATACGGAAGCACTTCCTGCCGTACGTCTATTCTCCCATCTCTAACCAGATGTAGTACGGCTATGAAGACCCTGAGATCATCCTTGAGCACACCTGTATACAGGTCACTCATCTTTACAGCCTGGATGTTGAGGCCGTCGATCATATCCCATATGTGTTCCACATCCTTCTCATCATCCTCATCATGGGCCTTATTGTCGAACTTTCTGGGCTCCTTGGCCCTCAGCTCGGATCTGACACGTTCCCTCTCCTGCTGCACCGCCAGATCAGCACGTGCATCCTCGAACGCATCTATAAGCTCGTACATGGTCACGGGACGCATTGTCTCCCTCTGGAAAGCCTTCTTGAAAGCCACTTCGGGAACGGCCATCTGCACATCCTCATCCTCGAAATCGAAATCAGACTCCATGAAGGCATCCTCGTCGACCTCAGGTTCATGACCCTTGCCATATGTAACCTCCGACTGCAACCTCAAGACCCTCCAAGCCATCAGCAACAACCTGCCCGCCACCATCATATCGAAGGAATTCTCGGAGACCTTCCTAGAGTACATCTTGACGAATTCACCTAGATCTATCTCCCATGGATCGATACCATTGTCAATGACCAGATTAAACACTGAACGTATGGATTCGTCCACGGGATCACTGAGTCTCTCACCAGTATTGCTATTGAGGATCCTCATATAGCCGTTTATCCTATCAAAAGACTCCGTATCCTCTGCCAATGCCTTGTGAAATAACAGATGCTGCTCCACTTCCGCTCTATGAATATCTTCCATTTACCCATCCTCCTTAATCCTGATGCTGTTCCTTTATAGCCTGTTCCTCATACTTCGCAACCTCATCGAAATCCGGTTGCATTATCACCTTGCTTACACCAGACGGCGGCCTTGTCACACCTATTAGATGATCGGCCATCGCCAAAGTCACTTTCCTAAGTGATACCTGGATGAACTGCGCCCTCTGGGAACTCTCCTTGACCCTCCTGGCCACCATCTCCGCATTCACTGCGTCCAAGAACATGTCGACCTCATCCAAAACATAGAATGGCGACGGCTGATACTCTTGTATGGCAAATATGAATGCCAGGGCAGTCAGCGATTTCTCCCCACCTGAGAGGGCTTCCAATCTCAATAACTTTCCGTTACGGGGCTTTGCGTTTATAGAAAGACCTCCGTTGAAGGGATCGTCCTCATCATCGAGGTCCATGAACGCCTCACCACCCCCAGACAACTGTCCGTATATCGACTTGAAATTCGTATTTACTGCGTGATAAGATTGCATGAACAATCCTTTCTTCTTGGAATTGAGTGAATCCGTTAGCCTGTCTAGGTCATCAACCTGCTTCAGAAGCGATGACATATCCGTCTGAAGAGCATCGTACCTTACCCTCCTCTCCTCGTATTCCTCTATCGCACGGAGATTCACGTTACCCAATCTTGAGATCGTGTTCTCACAGGACCTTACTGTACGCCGCAAATCATCCTCGGGAGGCAAGGGTAGATCTACTTCCACAGTGAGGGTATCTATCTCGGCTTTCAATTGCTGTATAGCATCCATCACCAGTACCGTCTGAGCCTCCTGCGAGGACCTCATACCGGCATCTACCTCTATCTTGTCCTGTATGGAGCATATCTGACTGTCGAGACTGTATTTCCTCTCCATCAGAGAATCCTTCTCGTTCCTCAGTCCTTCAATGCTGCTCTCCATCTCCCGCTCTATGTTCTTCAGAGCTTCCAGGTCCACGGTCGTCCTCTCGCAGGCGGCCGCACTCTCGGATAGGATCCTCTCGTCATCCCCTATCTTCCTGTCCACAAGGGACAACTGTGACCTCAAGGAATCCAACTGGGCATCCAGGCCCGAGATCTCCGTCAACATGACGGCCTTCTGCGAGGAGAGATCGGAAACCTTCTCTCTCGCCTGGTATATCCTGTCTCTCAGATGCTGTATCCTATCTTGCATGTCTGCCGGGGCTATCTCGGACATACGGTCCTTAACCGTCGACCTCTCGACTCTGAGGGCCTCCAAAGCCTCCAATACACCGCCCAGATCCTCCTTTGCATCCTGCAACACCTTGTTGGACAGTTCGCATTCGGCTTTCTTAGCCTCTAATTGTTCCGATACAGACTTGCGGGCCTTTTTCAATTCATTCAGTTGTGCGTTCAGTTGACCCATCTTGGCCTGACTGCCCGCACTGACGGAACTGGCATTTCTCATCTCATCGTCCAAGGCACGTATCCCGTTCCTTATCTCCCTGAGACGCGCAACCAGGGAATCCAATGCCGCGTTTGCACCCCTGAGTTTGGAACCGACCTCCTCCAATCTGGATTCTGAAGAGGAACCGAATTTCATGACGGATTGCTTTGATATCGTACCTCCTACCATAGCACCCGAAGCTTCTATGAGCTCGCCGGCCATCGTCACCAATCTTACGCCGCCCATCAAACCACGGGCAGTCTCCAGATTGCCGACGACCAATGTATCTTGAAAAACATACCAGAACGCATTGGAATACTTCGGATCATAATCTATGAGATCCGTAGCATACCCTTCGGTCTGTTTAAGAACCATTATCGCCTTAGCTCTAGGTTTACCTCCGACCATCTTGTTGAGAGGCAAGAATGATACTCTTCCCAACTTCTGCTTCTTAAGATATGCTATGCAATCGGATGCAACTTGATCATTATCCACAACGACTGCCTGCATCTTACCGCCTGCAGCTATGGAAAGAGCCGTCTCATAACCTGTATCGACCGTGGCGAGTTCTTGGATGGTCCCGTGTATTCCAGCCATCTCTCCTTTATCTCTCATGGCGAGTATCTCCTTCACCGCGATATTCCCGCCATTGAATTTGTCTGAAACCCTCTTCTCGGCAGACAACTGATTATACTCGGACTCAAGAGACCTCACGGCCTCTCTTAACTCGGACTCCTGCTTCTCCAACTCGGCCTCCTCCTTACGGGAGGAGAGTATCTTTCTGGAGAACTCCTCGACAGACCCGCTTTCCGTCTCTTGTTTTATCTGCTGCAGGTTCCACTCAGCATCCTTTATCTCGAAGGTCGAGGACTGCAACCTTTCCTCCAGATGTGCCTTCGAACGGTTGTTCTCCTCATCTACTGTCTCAGCCTTGGCCAGACTGACCTGTGCACTCTGTTCCTTCGCCTCCATGACATCTATGCTTTTGTCCAAATCGTTCAACTTGCTTTGCAACCCTGCATATTCGCCACCCTTCCTGGACATTTCATCACTAAGTTTGAAGTCCTCAGCCTTGGCATCTTCCAAATCCTTTATGGACTCCTCCAGCCCCATGACCACGTCCTTCATGGCCTCGCATACAGTATCGTACTCCTTCCTGTTGTCTGATATGGACTCTTCGAAACCGACTTTGAATGTCTGCTGTTCCGATATGTCATCGTTGAGACGTTCGATACGATCCCTCTGGGTAGCCAATAATACCTTGGCATCCTCTATCTTCTTCTTGATCTCCTTGTACTCGGGCCCTATGCGAGATGCAATCTCATTCTCCTTGTCATGTATGGCTGTTTCATTCAGATCATACTGTGTCCTCAGATCGTCTTTTTTGGCTTTTAGTGAGGATATCTCCCCCTCTAGTTTCACCATTGCTTCCCTTATGCCTCTAAGTTTGGATTCTTCCATCTGATGGCGCCTGTGTACGAGCTGAGCCTTTGCCATCTCCATGTCAGCCTGCACAGCCATGTAACGCTTGGCATCCTCACGGTCCTTTTCCAATCTGTCCAATTGAGTCTTCAGCTCGTTGACGATTATACTTATGCGCTCCAGATTGGCTTGAGCCTCCTGCCTTTCAGCACCGGCCTTCTCTATATCCGCATCATAACTAGCTATTCCGGATATGCTGTCCAGGAGACGCCTCCTGTCCATATTGCCCATCTGCACGATACGTGTTACATCCCCCTGCTGGACCATGTTGTATCCATCAGCACTTATCCTAGCTTTCATAAGCAGGTTATCGAACTCTGTCAATGAGGACTTCTGATCGTTGACGAAAAAATATGAGTTATAATCGGTACCATTGTTTGATACCTTCACATAACGCATCAACCTTACTGTGTCATCATCCCACGGCATCAACCTATCAGTATTGTCGAATACAAGAGACACCTTCATGAATGAAGCTCTGTTCTTTGATTTTCCACCGTCGAATATAAGATCCGTCAGCCTTCCGGCCCTCACGGCCTTGGAACTCTTAGGTCCAAGTACGAACAGTATAGCATCAGTTATGTTGGACTTTCCCGATCCATTCGGCCCGGTAACCGCCATGTAACCTTCCATCAACGGTATAGTTAGCTTACCACCGAAAGATTTGAAATTTTCCAATTCTATTTGTTTTAAATACACGTCGCACCCCTTTAGGGCATTACAGACCATGGGTCCGTTGCATCCCGTTTACCCTTAAAGGCGATATAATATAAATGTGCGTAATATATAAATAGTACGTCCGAAAACATGAAAATCTGGCATTAGTTTTCAAACCTCTGAAATCCAACGACCGTTTCCATTCGAATATTAGATATGTTTTATAAACCAACAATCCAGTATAAGCATAATGGCAAGGATAAAACGCATATTGATACCCACAGATGGTAGTGATTCTGCTATGAAAGCTGCGGAATACGGTTTGGAATTGGCACAGAGCATGAAAGCCGCCGTTCACACAATACATGTGTTCGACTACAACAGCCTAAGTTCTGTAAAGTACCAGGATGCTGAATCATACATTCGCGAAACATGTGAGAAATACGTGAACGAAGTAGTGGACATGGGTGGGAAGATGGATGTGCCCGTAGCCCCCCTTATGAGCACAGGAGACCCGGCAAAGGGGATAATCGACATATCCAACGAATACGACCTGATTGTGATGGGCACACTTGGCCGTACAGGTCTATCACACGCCATAATGGGCAGCGTTGCAGAGAAAGTGATGAGGCTCTCCAAATGCCCGGTCCTAGTCGTGAAATGATCTCAGCTTATACCTATGGAAGAAGGTATTTGGGCAACTGAATCCAACACTATCGTCGGTTTTAAATCATATTTTGCCAGGTCCCCCCGGGATGTCTCCCCGGTGAGGACCAATATAGACCTTATGTTAGCATCGACTGCCATTTTCATATCCGTGTACATGCGATCTCCGACCATGACCGTTCCATTGACATCTACTCCCATCTCCATGGCGGCCATTTCCAACATCAGCTTGTTTGGTTTACCGACTACCTCCGCCTTGCAGTCTGACACTGATTCGAACAATCTTATGAAAGGACCTATATCCACATCATATGAATCGGCGGTAGGACATAATTCATCAGGATGGGTTGCAACCAATTTGGCACCTTTCAGAAGATAATGATATCCATTGTTGATCTTGTAATAATCTATGGTCTTATCAAACGTCAAATAGACAACATCGGGATCCGTTTCCGTCAGATGAATACCCGCGGCCACGAGTTCCTCCTTTACAGGATCGGAAGCTATAGGGTACAAGGTAGATCCTGGATACATCTCAGAGACATATCTGATAGAAGCGATGTTCGAGGTTATAATCTCGGACTCGTACACCTCGAAACCCATCCCCTTGAGCTTCCTGTGATAATATGACCTAGGATTGGATGAGTTGTTGGTCAGGAAAACGAAGGGAATACCCGCGGCCCTCAGAGAATCTATGAACTCAACCGACCCGGGTATGACTTCCCCCCCGCGATACACAGTACCGTCCATATCTATCATGAATCCTGTCACATCAGAGATCATGTTCACTCCTCAACTTCTCCTTGACCAGCTCCATAGTCTTCTTGAGGACGAGCCTAGCATCTTTGTTGTATATACAGGCAGCAGGATGATACGTCGGTATAAACGGAACATCCCGATCTATGATCCTTACGGTCTGAACAGTATTGACTATGTCAGCCATCCTTCCGTCGAAACCGAGAAGGTCCCTGCATGCCGATTTACCTAATCCCACTACAAGATCCTTGTCACACAATTCACTATCCAAAAAAGGACGACACGCCTTCATCTCCTCTTCGGTCGGGTCTCTGTTGTTGGGTGGTCTGCATTTGACAGTATTCGTTATCATGACTTTGGATCTCTGCAATCCGACCTCCGCCATGATGCCGTCCAAAAGTTTACCCGAACGACCTACGAATGGAATGCCCATTATGTCCTCGTTCTCCCCCGGCGCCTCACCTACCAACGCAATATTGGAATCGAGGTCACCACTAGGCATAACTATCGTCTTACGGCCTGAACAAAGTCCACAAAGACCGCAATCGGGACTCGGCATCATATATGGTCCTTCAGAAGGTCGGATCCTTTTACAAGAGAAAACAGATCGATTCCTATGTCTTTGAGATTCTCTCTTCCTCCGCCATCACGATCGATGACGGATATCACGCCAACAACATCAGCCCCTTCCGATCTGAGGATCTCTATGGCCTTTATGCTGGAGCCTGCAGTCGTTATGACATCCTCCACGACCAGGATCTTATCTCCATTTACAAGATCCCCCTCTATCAGTTTGCCTGTACCATGATCCTTCTTCTCCTTCCGTACCATCACATACGGTATATCTGTCACAAGCGCCAAGGCTGCCGCCAGTGGTATAGATCCCAAAACAACTCCTGCTATCCTATCAGGACACAACCCCTTGGAATCCATCAATTCTGCCATCGACTGCGCGATTATGCGGAGGACCCCAGGATTGGTACTCGCCTTCTTTATGTCTATGTAATAGTTACTCTTAGCTCCGGATGCCAATGTAAACTCTCCAAATTTCAACGCACCGCATTCTTCCAACGCTTTTGACACATCACTCATAATATCACCATGGTTCTTTCTTTACTCCCCATTTGTATCCGACAATGTTGACCATACGGTGAATAGCGAACATTATCAACAGTAAGAACAGGATCGCGATAATATGCCATCCCTCGAAATACGTTGAATAGACCCATCCAGGAAAGAATATGGATGTTATAAGAAAAGCACCGAATACAAAATCGTACTGATCCAATATTGGTGCCTTCTCCCCTCTCTTCATACCGAGTCTCCTTTTTATGAACGCACCCATGAGATCACCCAATACCGCACCGAAGGCTAGGCATATCACAATACCCACATTGCCCCAGAATCCTCCGTATCCCCAGAAATTTTTCGGATCGAAGAAGAACGCGACATCTATCATAATAATCCCCAGGATAATACCCGAGACCGCTCCGCAGAAAAACCCCTTCCAAGTCTTACCACTTCCGAATATCCTTCTACCTCTCCACTTCCTTCCAAAATCCATAGGTGTGCCGCCTCCCAATAAGGCAGCCATCGAATTAGGGACCATGGCAGGAAGGAACAACCAGAGACCATCAAACATTATCAGGAGAACGGTAACCGCATCCATCTTTATCGAACACCCATATGCTAGCCAATGTTTAAGCTTTAGGAAGGATGAAATATGGAAACCCCCTTGAAAGCCATATGCTCGTATTGGATAGTTCGGCATTGTTCGCAATGGATCAACTGCCTGAAGAAGAATGCTGCTGTCCACCAGGCGTCATTGTCGAACTCAAGAAATACAAAGACCCCAGATTGGATCTCTGGGGAGACCTGTTGAGATCTTGCGATTGCACAAAGGAATCCATAGATAAGGTTTCAGAGACAGCCAAAAAAAGCGGCGACATCGGCAGACTTTCTCCCGTCGACATTACAGTTCTGGCCTTGGCTGTGGATGTAGGCGGTACAGTGATGACGGATGACTACTCCATACAGAATGTAGCAAGGATGATGGGCATACCGTTCAAAACAGTCGGTCAAAAAGGCATCAGTAAAGTGGAAAAATGGAATTACCAATGCATAGGATGCAAAAAATGGTACAAGGAAAAACTTCCTGAATGCCCCATATGCGGGCATGGTATGAGAGCCTGCAGAAAAAGATGATCATGGGAAGAGATGTTTGCACCTAATCAGTTTCCCCATACGTCTAGTACCCAAAAGGGCCATGCACAGAACTGTTCTTCTCTCGGAACCGAAAGCAAATGTATCTGCGAGCTTTTTGTTATTAGCCGCCACTTTCAACGGCTTGTACAGTATATTTTTCCATTCCGACTCGTAATCTGTCAAAGGACGCCCGGCCGTAACGTTATCCCCAGCCACCTTACCACAGATACGCCCAGCAATCAATGCAAGAGGTATGCCTCCACCATTGACCGATATGACCTGCCCTGCGGCATCACCGACCACCATCCCATTTCCCGATACTGTATTGGAAATGGCACCTTCACTAGGAACGTACTTCCCCTCCAATTTTTTGGAAATTATGTCGAATCCGCGTTTCTCCCTGAAGACTTCGAAGTAATCACCTAGAGTGCCGTCAGCAAAATTGGGCGAAAAACCGACACCTACGTTGGCACAACCTGCCTTAGGGATTATCCAGCTGTATGCCCCGGGGGCGATATCACCGAAGAACATGACGACGTATGGATCAAAATCACCTTTCGCCTGAGCGGTCACGGCAGGATAGGGATTCCTGTTACTGGGAAGACCGAGACTACGGGCCACACGGGAACCAGGACCATCAGCACCGATTATTACCTTGTACTCGATATCACCAGAGGAAGTGACAGCATGTCCGTCACGTATTCCCTGAAAGGAACATCCTTTGATCAGATCCGCACCCGCTTTTACAGCACTGGACGCAAGATACTGATCGAAACGGTCACGGTCCGTAGTGTAACCTGTGAAATCAAGAAGTCTACGCTTACCTCTTGGATTAACTAGCTCTATACCTTCGATGTCGCGAAGACGCAGATCAGATGGCAAATCAAACAGTTCCTCATCGTTCAGAAGGTTGGGAAACATACCTCTGATCTCATCATTCGAGGGTATTAACTCCCCGCACCTGACAGGCACACCTACCTCACTGCGACGCTCTATGAATGTGACCTGCACACCGCTATCTGCAGCATACCTGGCGGCCGTGCTCCCTGCGGGGCCAGACCCCACAATCAGAACATCCGTCTTGAGTTTATCAGTCAAAGAATCACCTATCGCGGCTAACAATGTATTCCGCTAACATGATCAGGGACTTCTTGTAATCTGAATCAGGAATTGAATATAGAAGCTCGACTGCCTCATCAACGATGGATTCTGCAAGATTCCTGCATCTTTCGATAGAATCTGTACTCTTTATGAGCTCTATAGCCCTTGAAACTTCATCGGGAGTCGGCTTTTCATTGTTGAAGACCCCCATTATTTCCGAACCATGGATAGGGTCCTGCATTCCATATATCGTAGGCAAAGTAGGCTTCCCTTCGAATATGTCATTACCAGTCGGCTTTCCCGTGGCATTCTTATCACCTATAACGTCCAAAACATCATCGATGATCTGGAATGCCATCCCGAGTTTAACTGCGAAATTACCCATGACCTCTATATGATCCAAACTGGCACCCGCAAGATAGGCTCCGCACTTGGCTGAGCACTCCATGAATTTTGCAGTTTTACCGTTTATTATCCTTATGTAATCGGATTCAGTGACACTGCATTTGTGTTCAAAATCCTGTTGATTGAACTCCCCCACACCCATGGATGTCGCAGCATCGACGATATAGTCTACAATACTTCTGGAAGACGAACCTATTAATTGAAATCCCACTGCAAGAAGAAAATCGCCCGTAACTATGGATTTGCTAAGGGAATATTCCTTGTAAAGAGGTTTTTTTCCTCTCCTGAGCTCTGCTTCATCATTTATATCATCATGCACAAGAGTGGCATTGTGGATTATTTCTAGAGCTGCTCCCACCTTCACAGGTTTAGAGACGTCTTCACCACCGCATGCGCAATAACTTAGTATGCACATTGCTGGCCTTATCCTCTTACCATGATTCCTGAGGACATAGTTACACATCTCAGTAAGCTCTGGATTTCCTGAGTTGATGGTACCCATCATTACTCTCTCGACCTCTTCAAGGTCATCCTGAATGCGAATGTCCCATGCCTCTGACATCAGATGAGAGATATACAGACTCTACTTAATATTTGTCTTATTGAAAATATGGGAAAATAAAAGAAAATTGATTTTTAAATGGTTTGATTAACATCACATCACTCAGATAACCGAGAACAACGCCGCTGCAGCATTGGATGCGGGACCCAATATGATCTGAGGGAACAATCCCAACAGGATCACAGCTACCACACATATCACGATACCCACAACGAATGCATAAGGCACCTTGATCTTCTCAGTAGTATCTCCCTTTTCCACATACATGGCCTTTACGACCCTTGCATAATAGTACAGGGATATTGCGGAGTTCAGTATGGCTATGAATGCCAGCCAGACCCACTGGGATGTTGCACCGTCAGTACCGTATATTGCGGATGAGAACAGCACGAACTTCGAAGTGAATCCTGCAAGTGGTGGAATACCTGCCAAAGAGAACAGGAACAACATCATGGCAAAAGCCAGGAAAGGAGCCCTCTTAGCCAGACCTCTATAGTCTGATATCTTCTCACCTACTCCAGCACAGATCAATGCTCCGACCACAAGGAAGGCTCCACCTTTCATGAACACGTGTGTGAACATGTGGAATATACCTCCCGTGAGTGCGTATTCGGACATTACTGCCATGACGATCAGGATGTATCCTGCCTGTGCGATACTCGAGTAGGCCAGCATCCTCTTGATGTTGGTCTGAGATATTGCAACGACATTACCCACGGTCATGGTTATAGCCGCGATTATCGCAAACAAGTACTGCATTTCCTGGGTTGCGAAAGATGCCACAGACGATCCTACGACGAACATTATGAGGAAGATCTTGAAGAACACCACAAGACCCATCTTTTTCGAGCCTGTTGCAAGGAACAGCGAAACAGGTGTTGCAGCACCTTCGTACACATCCGGAGCCCACATGTGGAAAGGCACCGCTGCGATTTTGAAACCATATCCTGCAATCATGGTTATCATTGCGATACCGAAAGCCCAAGTGAATCCCTGAGTAGACAGCGATTCTGCTATAGCATGAAGATTCGTGGTCCCTGTGACTCCGTACAGCATCGATAAACCGTATATTGTCAAGGCGGTCGAAAGACCCCCTATGATCACATACTTCACTGCTGCTTCTGCAGCCCTTGGATCGTTCCTCTTCATGGCCACGAGCACATACGAGGATATACTCGTCAACTCAACTCCCACGAATATCACTATGAGGTCCGTAGCTGTAGCCACGAACATCATACCTGTCGTTGCAGCCATCAGCAAAGATGCGAATGCACCATAATGCAGATGAGTCGTCTCAACACTAGATGCACATACGAGAGCAACCAGGAATGAGACGATCTGGAACAGCACGATCATCAGCCCTGAGAACGCATCATACTGGAACAGACCAGCATAAGTTCCCACATAGTCGCTCATGATCAACACAGCGTTGATCAACATAGAGACTACGATTAAAGCAAGCATTACCCCGCTTACTACGCCCCTGTTCTTCGTTCCGAAGTACAGTGCAGGCATTAACAGGACACCTATGATCATTACGATCATCGGTGCCATCGGGGTGAATTCCCCGAAGATGTTAGTTATCATTGAAGCATCCATCTCAGATTACCCCCATAAGTGCCGAAGAATACTGGGATATGATGTTGAGAGCCAGATCGGGCCATAGTCCGAAAATCGCTATCATGAGACACATTATGCCCATAGCTATGCCTTCAGTCTTGTTAACATCACGGATATGCTCCATGATCTCCTTCGGAAGCTTGGTTGTCAATCTTCCGAACAAGGATCTCTGCATTGCCCACAGGTAGTAACCCGCGGTCAGCATGAGCGATAACAGACAGAACACGATAAGCCAGATCATATTGATCGACTCAGCATACTGGTAGAACGCGAATATGATACCGAATTCTCCCCAGAATCCCACAAGTCCCGGAAGACCCAAGGATGCCATGAATCCGAACATCATGAACGCCGCATACGAAGGCACCTTGGATGCCAAACCGCCTAGGAGAGGTATCTCCCTGGTTTCAAACAGATCGTGTGCCAGACCACAAGTCATGAACAGAACTGCCGTGACGAGACCGTGAGCAAACATCTGGAATATCGCAAATTCAATACCCACTGACGAAAGACACGCTATTCCCAACATTACCATACCCATATGGCTTATGGATGAGAAAGCAACCATTTTCTTGAGGTCCTTCTGTGCTATACAGGCGTAGGCACCATAGATTATTGCAACTATAGCTACAACGAACATTATCGGTTGCCACGTCTCTGCACCACTGTGAAGGTTCTCGATGCATACTCTTATGATTCCATATGAACCCATCTTAAGCATAACTCCAGCCAACAGGACTGAACCTGCCGTGGGTGCTTCAGTATGGGCATCCGGCAACCAAGTATGGAACGGTACAACAGGCATCTTCACTGCGAATCCGAAGAACAAGAGTCCGAAGACAAGTGTCTGGAATGTCCCTGTGAATGCTGATGAAGCTGCAAGAACTGCAGCAAAGGAGAAGTCTACGACTCCGCCCTGTGCCGCCTGGAATGCCAGTGCGAATATACCGATCAACATCACAAGAGATGCTACATGCGTGTAGATGAAGAACTTGATTGCTGCGTAATGTCTCCTTGGACCGCCGAACCATGATATCATGAAATACATTGGAACCAAGGTCACTTCCCACATTATGTAGAAGAGGAAGTAGTCCGCCGACATGTACACGCCCATTAAACCAACTTCCATTGCCAGAAGCAACGCAAAGAAGTAATTGGGCTTGTCAGTCTGATGCGACGAGAATATCGACACTACCAACAGCAACAAAGCCGTCAGGAAGACCATGAGAATACTGAGGCCGTCGACTGTCAATATATATGACATCTTGAGTCCAGCAGTCTCGATCCACGTATAGTTTTCAGTGTAAACACTATAGTCCTGAGACATCGTCAAATAGACGGCCAGAACTAAAGTTACTGCACTGAAGATTATCGATACTGTCTTCGCGTATTTCTGTTTCTCTCCTCCCATGAAAAGCGCGAGTATCGCACCTATCAGAGGTACCACTATCAGAAGTGTCAAGAGATATGGGATCTCAGGTAGATCGAACATCTCACAGACCTCCCATATAGAAGAACAATGCAATAACAGTCACAAAGAGAACCACTATTCCCCCCGTAACCACTGATGCATAGTTGTTCACATTACCCGTCTGAGCCTTGCTCATCACGTCTCCACTTCCTACGACTGCATTTGAAAGTCCATTGACTGCACCATCTACTATGTTGCGATCTACATAATCAACACCGCGTGCAACATCGTATCCGAGTTTCCACGAAATCTGATTATACAGCTCTGGGAACCACCACCTCTTGGTGAGTGCCTTGTACAGCCAAGACTCCCCTTCCTTGTTGAATTTCCCAGGATTGAGTGTCTTCTTGCAGTACATGATATATGCCAGGCCTATTGCCAATAATACCAATATTATCGTCACATAAGTCCAAACATTGGTGAAGAAGTCCACGAGATACTCGAAGCCTTCTGCCTCTCTGCCTCCAACACGGAACTGTCCTGCATCGATCTCTATAGAGAGAAGACTGTCGAATCCGAACAGAAGTACGAATCCGAAACCGAAAGCGAATATGGACAGTATGATCAGCGGTATTGTCATCGACTTTGGAGACTCTCCATGGCAGTGATGAGTCTTGGACTCGGAACCACGGAACGTCATGAACCATAGACGGAACATGTAGAATGCCGTCATGAAAGCCGTTACTATTGCTAATATCCACAATATGAGGAAGATGAGACCTCCCGCACCGTATTCACTCGCATGCAGGGTCTGTTCTATGATTAGATCTTTAGACCAAAATCCTGCGAAGAACGGGAAACCGGCTATCGATAAGGAACCTATCAACATCGTGATAGACGTAATCTTCATTTTACTCTCAAGACCGCCCATTTCACGCATATCTTCTGTACCCGTAGCATGTATTACAGATCCCGAACACAAGAATAACAGTGCCTTGAAGAACGCATGGTTGATCATGTGCAGACATCCTGCCGTGTATCCGAGGGATCCGGCAGCAATCAATGCTGTATCGCCAGTATCCATACCTATGGCGATCATGTAACCGCCGGCACCGAAAGCCAGGAACATATATCCTAACTGTGAGAGTGTGGAATATGCCAAGACCTTCTTGATGTTCATGTTGTTCATTGCCATCGTTGCAGCAAAGAACGCTGTGAAACCACCGATTAAGCCTACGAACAGCATAACATCAGATGCCTCACAGAATATAGGGAAGCATCTTGCAACCAGATAGACACCTGCCTTGACCATTGTTGCCGCATGAATAAGTGCAGAAACTGTCGTGGGACCGGCCATCGCATCTGGAAGCCAATCTAAGAGTGGGAACTGTGCAGATTTGCCTATCGCACCTCCGAATATGAGGAGACTTCCCAGAATTATCATGTTGTGATCTACTGAAGCTATATTCGCAGCATCGAAAACAACTGTGTAATCGAGACTCTTGAAAGCGAATAGCAATACGAACAGACCAGCCATTAAGGAAACATCTCCCAGTCTGGTGACCAGGAATGCCTTCTTTGCAGCCGATGCCGCATTATCCGCTTTATCGTCACCTTCTGGATGACTGAAACTCCAGAATCCGATGAGGAGGTATGAACAAAGGCCCATGATCTCCCAGAAGATGAACATCTCGAGGAAGTTACTGGATATTGCCAGACCCAACATACCTGTCACGAAGAGAGCAACTTCTGCGAAATATCTTCTCTTCCTCTTTCCCTCATCATGCATGTAACCTAAGGAATAAATGAAAATCAACATGGAGATGAACGATGCGAACATCATCATCAGACACGCCAATGAATCAACGTAATACCCTATGTTTATGTTGAATCCGCCAGGGAATGTGAACCAGGCAAAGGATTCCGTGACATATCCTGGATCGGTGTAAGCTGCCGATGTGAAGAACTCTATCGAGATCAACACAGACAGAACGCAGGAGATGGCTACACCAGCTATCGCTAAGTATCCGCCGCCGTTGTGTTTATCGAACTTGTTACCGAAGAACCCTACGATGACGAAGCATATTGCAGGTATCAACGGAACTAACCATGTGTACTCTACCAACAATTTACCACCTCATCGATGTGAGAGCATCAGTCTCAGTCGTCTTCTTTATCTTATATGCATTAAGCAGTATGGCTATACCTACTGCGACTTCTGCTGCTGCGACAGATATAGTCATTATCACAAAGACCTGCCCTATCGCATCCCCCAGGAATGCAGAGAACGTCACAAAGTTGATGTTCGCTGCATTCAGCATTAGCTCTATGCACATGAGGACTATGATCGTATTGGATTTGGTCATAACCCCGTACGCACCTATGGCGAAGAGTATGCCTGCAAAGATCAGGAAGAACTCAATTTGAATCATCGTGTTCTCCCTCCTCTCTAGCTATACACACTCCACCTATCATCGCACCGAACATCAGAACCGCTAATATTAGCAGAACTGGTCCGTATACTTCGAAGAGATTGTAGTTCAGAGAACTTTCGTCCAACTGACCATTTTCCTCCACATCGGTGAAGGGAACCTCTTGAGGCTCATCATAGTTCATGCTGTCATTCCAATCCGTGGCCATCACTGATGCCACACAGACTATCATCAGAAGTGCTGCCACTCCCAATCCGGCTGCGACTTTCTTATTCATCTCCGTCACCTCCGGTCTTCATAATGTACCTTCTAGTAAGCATGATACTGAACGCGAACAAGATTGTAATCGCTCCAACGTAGACAAGTAACTGGATCACACCTATGAATTCTGCCTCAAGGAAGAAGTATGTGAAACCTACACATACGAACACCAAGGCAAGATAGAACGCACTGTGAACGACCTCTTTATCTACTACTACATACACGGCAGCGGCTACGGCAATACCGGCAAGTACAAGGAACGCGACAAGATCTCCGTTGCTCCAGATATACTGAAGGACATCTATCAATCCATTCCATATATCTCCAAGGGACCCCATTATAGCACCTCTTTGATGTGCAGAGCCGCCTTAGGACAAGCGTCCACACAATTCTCACAACAGATACATTTACTGTCGTTGATCTCTGGCCAAAGAATCGGCCTGCCCTTGGCATTTACTCCATGTTCAGCCATCGTTATGGCTTTGACCGGACAGACCTTCTCGCACTTCTTACAGCTTATGCACTTCTCAGACTCGAGTTCTGGCCTATCTGTCTCAAACGGACTTATACGCCTTTCGGGATTTCCGTTCTTGACATCGGAGATCAGCGTCTCCTCCAACGTGACTTTCATCATGTCATTGACGCCTTCATACGCCAGCCTGCGAGGACCGTATATCAAGTCCTCTCTAGTATACTCGGCCAGTTCGAACTCAGGAGTCACGGTCATTGCATCAACAGGACAGTATTCGGCACAGTATCCGCAGAAGGCACACCTTCCCATATTGATCTGGGGCCTCTGAACGATGTTACCATCGTCATCCGGTGCATCCACCAATACTATTGCAGAGGTAGGACACATCCTGGCACACATACCGCATCCTAGGCATTTGTTGAAATTAAGACCCGGACGTCCACGGTAGTTGTCAGGAACCCACATCTTCTCATATGGATAGAGAATACACACTGGCCTGTGAATGATTGTCTTCCCAAGAAGCTGGAAAACCTTCACAATGGGCTTCATAACCCATAAAGTCTTAGCTGGATTCCTGGGATACCTCTTTAGGAACGGCATATTCTCTAAATTTCCTCTGTCTGACGAATACTTGTACCCCTTGTTAACTTTAGAATTAACCATCAGTAGATCCCTCCAGCCTTAAGGAGTAACACTATCACGAAATTGACCACGGATAAAGGCATGAAAACCTTCCATCCTATGTTGACAATCTGATCGGTCCTGACCCTTGCAAGAGCTCCTCTGATCATAATCATAAGGAAGAACACAAACCACGTCTTCAACAGGAACACAATTTCGGGCATGAAATTATTGACACTATCCGAAACAAACGGAATGTTCCATCCTCCGAGGAAAAGTATTGTCACCATAGCGCACGAGACATACCCTCTGAAATAATCAGCGAGCATGATCAGACCCCATTTCATTCCTGCGTACTCAGTCTGCCATCCTTCCACTAACTCGGCTTCTGCTTCAGCTATATCGAACGGAACACGTTCTGCTTCGGCTGTAGCGCAGCACATGAAAGTTATGAATCCTACGATCATAGGCACGATGAACCAGACGTCACGCTGTGCGTTCACAATATCACCTATGTTGAAACTTCCAGCAAGGAGACATGCAGACGAGATCATGATTAACATCGGGACCTCGTAAGATATCATCAACTCAGCAGCTCTCATACCTCCGATAAGAGAGTACTTGTTATTCTGTGCCCAACCGGACACCAGTATGAAGAATGGAGCCAACGCGAAGAACGCCATTATTATCAAAAGACCCGTGTCGTAGTTCACAACGAACCATCTTCCCGACAAGGGGATCATACATGCTATCAGAACCGAGACACCGATCACAAGGGAAAGGGTCCACATGTAGGTCATCTTGTCTACCTTCTTTGGTATGGTGTTCTCCTTCATGAAGGTCTTCAGACCATCTGCGACACACTGAAGGAAACCTTTCATACCAATCATGGTACCTCTTCTGTCCATGACCCTACCTAGAACCTTACGTTCCTCCCAAAGGGACAACAGGGTACATATGAAAACAACGAGGAATATGACGATCATGAAGATTATCAGTGCTCCACCGACGCATACGCCGTCAGAAAGCAACCATGTAGACAATCCGTTACCTGGAATCAACAGGTTGACCAACCAAGCGATTAGTCCGCCTATTATCTCCCACAGCTTGTAAGATATGTCGAACGGCAGATTGTAAACATCACCGTAAGGATACCACGGATTCTGCATCATATTGTTGAAATTTATCCAATCTAGAATGCTACTGTATGACACATAATCACCTATCCGTCTCTCCAAGGCACATATCAATCATCGCCATAATCGCGGGAACATCAGCAATCCTACTTCCGACCACCAAAGGCTTTGATGCCGAAACATTGACGAATATGGGACTACGAACCTTCAACCTGTAAGGCTTACCGCTTCCATCCGCCACTAGGTACATCAGTGATTCTCCACGCGGATCCTCCAATCTGGCCATGGCTGTGCCAGCAGGCACATTCGTAGGAACCTTCAACCTGTACGGAGCATTCTTACCTATCGCCCTGATCTTCTGCATGGACTGCTTTATCATCCTGCAGGATTGGAACAGTTCTTCCACCCTGACCATGTACCTTGAATATGAATCACCATCATTCATCACAGGTACTTCGAAATCCAACTTACCGTACGCCTCATAGGGATCGTCACGACGGATATCGAAATCCACGCCATTCCCTCTCATCGCAGGACCTGTTATACCGAGGTTTACACACTGCTCGCGCGTAAGTACGCCAGTACCTTTCATCCTGGACACGAATATAGAGGAATCATCTATCAGGGCAATGATGTCCCAGAGAGCTTTCTCGAAATGCTCTGCGCAACGTATGACATCTCTGTCGAATAACTCGGTTATATCATTTCTGACACCACCTATACGTGGATAGTTTGTGGTCATCCTGGCTCCACAAAGTCTCACGAAGAGATCCATCCAGTACTCCCTCTCCCTCATACACCACAAGAAAACCGTGAGGTTACCGAGATCGGTACCGACTGCTGCTAACCACATGAGATGCGAACTTATACGACAGATTTCATCAGCTACGACCCTTATGTACTGGGCCTTTTCAGGCACTTCCACATCCAGGGCCTTCTCTACAGCCATACAGTAAAGATGCGAGTAGGTCATGGAGGCAGCATAACAGAGACGATCGGCCATAGGCACGATTTTGGCGTAAGGTCTGTTCTCACATTCCTTTTCCCAGCCTCTATGAAGGTATCCAACGATTGGTTCTGCATCCGTTACGATTTCTCCATCTAATTCAACCTTCAAGGTCCAAAGTCCGTGAGAGAACGGGTGCTGAGGTCCCATGATAACCCACATCTTGTCTGTCGTGAGCTCATCCGTCTCAGCTCTTATATCCATAAGATTTCTTTCCATCACTCCTGCCCCCTCATCTTGTAGGACTTCCTGAACGGATAGAATTCATATGTGTCAGGCGTGAGAAGTCTTTTCAGGTTGGGATGTCCATCGAAAACTATTCCGAATAACTCCCAAGCCTCCCTCTCATGCCAGTTCCCGCCAACCCAGATGTCCGAAATGGAATCGACATGGGGATCATCGTTGGGAACATCGACCGTGAACTCTATCACGCATCCGTTGAAATAATTGTCAATGTGGTAAACCACGCGGAGACACTCGATCATATCAACGCCAGTTAGCGATGCTATGTGTTCGAAGGTCAGATTGTCGTGAACGTACTCACAAACGGAGTGTATACAATCCCTCTTGACGGTAGCATATACCCTTCTGGTCTCGGTTTTGGTTACCTGTACACCGTCCCCGAATTTCTCGGAAAGCAGTGTCTTTATCTCTTCCTCAGAGGGTTTCTGATAAACAGCTTCAGTATCCATATTCATCAATCCTCCAAGAAAACTCCTCTTCTGAAGTAATCATCAATCTTCTTCTGCAATAACATGAATCCATCTATCATTGCATCAGGCCTCGCCGGACATCCGGGTATATACACATCGACTGGAACAATCTGATCGAGTCCCTGTACGGTGTTATATGAGTCATACCAGGGTCCTCCTGATATCGCACACTCCCCCATAGCCACAACCCACTTGGGATTGGGTATCTGCTCGTAGAGACGCCTTATTTCCGGACGGATCTTCTTGGAAATCCAGCCGTTAACAAGCAATATATCAGTCTGCCTGGGTGACGATCTGTAAATCATACCGTACCTTTCTGCATCGAAACGCGGGGCCGAAGCCGCTGCCATTTCCAAAGCACAGCAAGCCAATCCCCAATGAAGAGGGTGCATAGAATTCTTCATTGCCCAAGACCAAACAGGTCCTGTCAATTTGTCGACGGTCTTTTTCGTACCCGCAGAGAGCATATCGTTGATCATGGCTGAAGACCACGTCATAAACTCATCCGCACTCATTGCAATAGCATGGGGGTAGAGACTCATATCCATACATACGCCTCCTTTTTGAGAGCATATGCCACACCCAAAAGCATGATCGCGAAGAAAACAAGCATCCATATTGTGGCCATCGTAGAAAGTCCTCCGAAAGCAACGGCCCAAACCATAAGGAAAGTCGCGACCAGATCAAAAACTACAAAAATAATCGCAAAGGAATAATATTGGAATTTGAACTGAACGTGAGCCTCTCCGATAGGCTCCGAGCCACACTCATATGTCGTCTCCATCCACGCAGTAGGCTTTGTAGGTCTAATGAACCTCGAAACTAACCACGCCAAAGGTGCGAAACCGAGAGCGATGATGCTCACGACGACCAATGGTAGATAGGTCATAATTAGTGACATTGGTGGTCCTGCATGGCTTGTTAATATATAACGTTTCACGCACGTGGGTATTTTATAATATAGGGGAAAGGAGACGGTTTTATTTGTCTTGACTCGATATGCACTGCAGATACAATGAAAGCGAAAATAGGATTCATCGGAGCAGGCAGAATGGCAGGCGCCATGATCAAAGGACTCCTGTCCAAAGAGGTCTATTCTGCTAACGAGATAATCGCGTGCGCCCCCAGCAAAGAAACACGTTGCAGAATGTCCGAACTGTATGGCATAAAAATGTACGAAAAGGCTTCTGATGTCGCAGAAAAAACCGATAATCTCGTATTGGCTATCAAGCCTAAACAGATACCCTCACTCTTCGAAAATGAGAAACTACAACTTAATTCGGAACATCTGCTGATAAGTATAGCTGCAGGAGTGAAAATAGAAACCTTAAATCAATATGTGCCAGATGCTAGAATTTTAAGAGTTATGCCCAATCACTGCTGCATGGTTCTAGAGGGCGCATCAGGATACGTCAGGGGAACGAATGCAACCGATGATGATGTGGCATTGGTTAAAAAAATATTCTCCGCATTCGGAACAGCGGTTGAAGTGAGAGAATGCGACTTGGATGCAGTCACAGGAGTGAGCGGCAGTTCACCGGCATTCATGTACATGATGATTAGAGCGATATCCGATGCTGGCGTACTGTCCGGACTCCCAAGAAAAGCTGCCAATGAACTCGCCGCGCAATCCATGGTGGGTGCGGGTAAGATGATGCTTGAAAGTGGCATGACTGCAGAACAACTCATAGATGGAGTCTGCTCACCCGGGGGTACAACAATACAGGGGGTCAACACCCTAAAAGAACATGATTTCGAATCCCTTGTGGTCGATGCTGTCAACGCATCCATAAGAAGATCCATCGAAATGAGTAAAGGAAAGTGAGTCTCTATCTTTATTTATTAATAAATATGAATGTAGAGGACTCAACTTCTCCTCTTGAGGAGACCTGATACGATACGGAATGGATTCGAATATATCGAACCTGTGTCCCAATCCAAATCCTTCTTATCACATATGGTGGAATTGAGGAGTTGCATACCCGCCTCCTTGTTCTCCCATAATCTGGACTCACGTAATTCCAGATCGCCTATCTTCATTATTTCATCGATACGATGCATGAGATCGCGTGCACTCTCCGTTCTCTCAACCCGTGCTCTCATGTCGGCCTCGGATATACGGCCGCAATCATACTCCGTATTTGCCAGTATATTCGCGGCATCGTAGGAAACTTCGGCCACATCATCACGCGACATCCACTTCGTCTCATATGACAAAACATACTTCCAGGAGGGACTATCCAGCCTTTGCCTATGTTCCTCCAGTGTTCTAGCGTAGAGTTTGTATCCCCACTTATCAGGGTTTTCAAAAATCCTGCTACCGGGATCCACGAAAGGCGCGAAAGGAGCATTGTATATGAAAAGTCCATCTTCCTTACCAACAAGCCCCCACAATCTCTTGGAAGCCCTCGCACTCTCCTTTGCACTGTCTATGGTCTGGAAAGGCAATCCGTTCATGAAAAACATGTCCATCCTGTTGCATCCGCTCGTGAATGCACACTCGACTGTTCTCTCTATATTCTCATTCGTATATCCCTTGCCAAGAGTCATACGAACCTCTTCATCGAAAGAATCGGGAGAGAATTCGATACTCCATCCTCCCTGGAATGCCCTATCCACCTTCTTGAAGTATTCGGAATTCGCCCCATTAAACAGCTCGATCACAACATGATTCTGTATGTCTCTGTCCTTAACCTCCCTCAGAAACCTATCCGCATAATCCATGCTCTGTTGTCTGAGGTCCCCAACTATGAACACCGGGGATTTTAGGTAATTCTGTATACTCTCTATGTCCTCTGCAAGCTTCTCTGGACTTCTGTATGCTGGTGCATTCCTGCATGCGATATTACCATTCGCAAAATGGGAACCTCCGCATTCAGCACAGTTGACAGAACATCCTCTGACCGTGAAAACGGACGTCAATGGCATCTTATCCCAACCGTACCATGGAAGGGCACCTTTGATATCCATCGATCTGATGACACATTTGATCATGTCACCATAATCGAATATGATATCGTCTAGGGAATTCATGGAAAACGTCATACCGTTGTCGTGCACCTTACCCGAATCATCCTTCCATACTAGGTTGGGTACTTCTGATAGGTCTCCGCCTTTCTGCAGAGTCTCCATCATCTTGACGGTCGGAACCTCGGTTGTATCCCCGCGCATGACCAGATCTATCTCTGGCCTCGAGATGAGTTCCTCCCAAAAATACGATGAAGTGAATCCCCCCAGCTCGACCTTGGAATTGGGATGGTATTTCTTTACGATCTTTGCTAACTCTATCGCACCGTGAGCATGAGGCATCCAATGCAGATCGATGGCAAAAACATCTGCTTCGAGAGACTTTATTTTCTTCTCTGCATCGAACTTCTCACTCTGGAGCATTTGAACAGCTATGTTCACTATGCGAGTCTTGAAACCAGCAGCCTCGAGATGAGAAGAGATGGTCATGAAACCTATAGGATAACACTCGAAAACTGGGGAAGACGGTATTACGTCGCTCACTGGACCATAGAATATGGGTTTCTTCCTGAAATCATAAACACTCGGCGCGTGTAGAAATATGATATCAGAGGACATGTCATGCACCGTAACGTCTTACACGCTGCTGATACGACCTTATAGCCCTGAGAAGATCGATGTATCTGAAACCTGGCCAGTAAACATCTGTGAAATACAATTCCGAGTAAGCTATCTGCCATAGAAGGAAATTAGAGATACGAATTTCACCAGAAGTACGTAGTATTAAATCTGGATCTGGAAGATCAGATGTATAAAGATGCTTAGAAAACGTCTCTTCAGATATATCTTCAACATCCATCTCCCCATCCCTGACCTTCTTCGCTATATCCTTTACCGCACAAATGATCTCCTGCCTACTACCATATGCCAATGCGATTGTAAAATTGAAATTACTATACCCTTCAGTTTTACCTTCGGCATAATCTATGGCCTCTTTTAGACTCTCGGGTAAAACATTACGATCGCCCATGACCCTGACTCTCATGCCGCACTCATGGGTTTTCGGAAGATCCGCCACCTTATACAGTGATGCTTCGCAAAGATCCATCAAGTACTCGACTTCGTTAGAACTCCGTGTGAAGTTCTCTGTAGAAAATGCAAATACAGTCACATACTCTATACCCAAGCCCATACACCAATCGAGAAGCTCTTCCAACTTAGCCTCTCCCATACCGTGCCCAACTGTGACCTCCTGATCAAGGACCTCCTCCGCATACCTGCGGTTGCCATCCATGATTATCGCCAGATGAGCTGGAATTGCCCCTCCATCACGAACTTCCTTCAACAGTTGCTTCTCATATTGAGAATAGGCTGTTTTTGTGATCAACGTCGGAACAGACATGAGACTCACTCAAAATCTTCGGGTATGCCAGCGGCCTTGTATCCATAATCGAAACATCCTATGGCGGCAACCGCCCCTATGACACCTTTGGTACCTGTAACAGATATTATCTGGACACCATTTTCTTCAGCGACCTTTATAGCCTCATCTGGAGTGAACAGTATGGTCTTCGCATCCCATCCGAACTTCCTAAGGGCCTCAGGTGTTCTAAGACCCTTGTAGACTGTCATAACCGCATCCTCGGAATATGTATTTCTTTTTATGAACTCCCTGCAATATTCTATCAACGCGGGAATATCCTCTTCCTTAACAGCGAATGAAACAGCGGTCGAACAACAATTCGTGGTCTTGTTCGGTACTTTCGGATTCAACTGAATAATCTTATGATCGATAAATCTGCCAATGGGGCACGTCGTGCCCAACTGTAGCGATACTACCCACGAGGCTCCTTTTTCCTTAGTATCCGTGTCATCAAGACCTATGATAACCCGCACCATCTTGGGAGTTATGATATCCACGTTTGCTTTGAAAGCTCCGCCTATCTTAAAATCATCAGGGTATTCTGTCCTGATCACATCCTTGCACTGAGGAATACATGCCCCTATCCCCACAGATGCGCCAGCTATTCCATACCAGGTCGTACGTACCTCGTCGCCCTCGACTTTCAATGATGAGAGACCCTGACCTCCGACATCAACAGACACGGGACCAAAATTAAGAGGACGTTCACCTATAGCTACATCCATTATGAGCGTCTGACCTTCCATCCTTATGGAGTCTATCACTCCTCCGGTACGCCTTCTGTTTACAACATCCCATTCACCGGGACCGCGGGACACACACTGCTCAACAATCTGTGCTACACCGTTTTCCTCATCAACCATCGTGAGAAAACCCTGACAGAACAGTTTACCGTACTTCTCTCTTACTTCATCCGGCCTCAGTACCTGTACCATTCAGTCGCCCTCCTCCGATTCCTCGTCATCTAACTCTTCTTCATCGATATCGGCCTCATCGACAACGGTCAAGAACTCCGCCGGCACACTCTCACATAGGAACACTGTCTTTGCCGCCCTACTTATGACTATGCCTGCATCCTCACATCCAACCACGTCGATCTCCAATATAACGGGATCATCGGTGCGTATAGAACCGACGTTGAACGCATCACGGTAAGTCTTGGACAGGTGCACCATCGCTCTATCTGACGGAAGTATGCCAGTTTCCAGAATTATATCACATTCGTCCTCTGTTGTTGGATAATACAACGTAAGAGGTATGTTATCCGTAGGCAGGTTGAGGTTCAATTTTATTGTATGGCCGTATGTGGCCCTGACGTCCGCGCCAGATGTCTGGTACCTTCCCTTTGGATCCGTTTCCACCATCGCTTCTATGTGATGGGGTCTGAGCCATTTCATACGGGGATTCCTATCCTTTACAGCCGAAACTATGTCTCTCATGTCAACAAATCCCTGGTCATCCATCTCCAGATCGTATTTGCCGTGCCTGAGTATTCCGGCCATAGTCCTGCCGAGTTTTTCCACCTCATAATCACTCATGATGAACTTGCCTTCCTCTCCGCAGATGGGACAAAACTCATCACGGAAGTAACCATGGCTCTCGCAATCTCTTATCATCATAATCACCTAGTAGCGGACCTTTCGGCTGCTTTAACTGCATTGGACATCAGCATGCATATTGTCATAGGACCCACTCCCCGAGGTACGGGACTTATAGCCGAGACCAAATCTTTTACATCCTCGAAATCGACGTCACCTACCAATCTGGTACCATCCTTTGCAGACGGGTCCTCTATACGGTTGGTCCCGACGTCTATCACGACGGCCCCCTCCTTAATCATATCGCCTTTAATGAACATAGGCTTTCCAACAGCCACGATCAATATGTCTGCCTGACGCGTTATGGATGGCATGTCCTTTGACTTTGAATGAACGATAGTTACTGTCGAATCCGCCCCGAAACCTTTCTGCATCATCATCGCAGCCATTGGCTTACCGACTATGTTGCTCCTGCCTACAACCACCACATGTTTACCTACGGTTTCGACACCAGATCTCACCAACATCTGTTGTACTCCTGCAGGTGTCGCCGGAAGAAAATCAGGATTACCTATCAGTACCTTACCTATGTTTGTAGGATGGAAACAATCCACATCCTTACAGGGATCTATGGCGTTTATAACCCTCTCCTCATTGATGTGTGACGGCAAAGGCAACTGCACAAGGAACCCGTGTATGGAATCGTCCTTGTTCAGCTCATCAACCTTTGATAAGAGGTCCTCTTCGGTCGTGCTCTCGGGCAGAATGATCGTAACAGAACGCATCCCAAGCTCCTCACACTTCTTACCTTTCATCCTGACATAAACCTGGGATGCGGGATCCTCTCCAACAAGTACGACTGCCAATCCAGGAATTATGCCCCTAGCTCTCAGAGCCTCTATCCTACTCCTGAGCTCAGAATAAATACTCTCAGACACCTCCTTCCCTAATATCAAACGAGCGGTCAAAACGACACCACGCTTTGAAGGCCCTTTTATTATATTAGTCTAGCGCGCACTTGCAAAAGGTATCTGCTGCCTTCGGCAAAGTCATCGGTACGAATCCCGCATCCAATAGACCTTCCAGCAGAATCCTCAAGTTTTCTAGATTGCACCCTATCTGTGCATTGCTCATGACACCCCCTTTGCGTAGTTCACACATATGCCATGTGTGTGTCGCCAACGTAAACACCCCTTTCTGAACCATGCCCGCCATATCCAGATAATCCTGCGGCTCCCTCGTGCCCTCATGCATGGGCCAAAGGTATGCCATCATCTTCCTGCCTGTTTTATCATAATCTTCCGGTACGGGCACTTCCATAACCCCGTTTTCCCAAGCATAAGGTAATGCGCTGGCCTGTACGGGAGCATACATAGAAGAATCGTACTCGATACCGGATGACGGCAACATTTCTATCAGTAGATCGTCCACCCTCATATACGGAGCACGAAAACATCTGGGCACCTTTCCAACAACATCGGTCACAATCTCCGAAGACCTCTGAAGTATTGCGCCTATCATCTCAGCATTGATAGTAACATCATTACAACCGGTCATGTCCTCGTGATCTAGACCATGAATGCCCACTTCGTGGCCAGACAGGTAGCTAGCACACTCGATGTTCTCCAAGGTTCTACCCTCTGCGAAATAAGTCGCTTTCAGATTCAGATCATCCAACAATCCTGAAAGAAGAGCTAGACCCTTCTCCGTCGAATCGAATCTGGGAGATGTCCCACTACCGCGATCCATAGATCCTGCAGCAAGCTGCCCGTCGATGCATATATTCACATCACGATCCAGATCGACCGTGAAACAAAATGCCCTCTTCATCATCTAACCCTTGCCGGAGTTACCCTCTTGATGAGCATTCCCTCTATATCGAACGGCTTATACTTGATTGCGAGATCCCTAGCACGACTTAATTTCGTCTCGTTATCTGCATATATGGTGAAGAGTAGATCGCCCACTTCCACGCGCTGTCCTTTCTTCTTGTATAGCATGACACCAGCTCCCTTGTCCGAGGGCGCCCCACTTGCTTTCGCGACGGAAACTATGTCCTTGTTGTTTATGTTATGAACATACCCAGGAACAGTTGCCTTTACATCATATACATATTTTCCAGGAATCAAATCCTCAGATGAGATTGTCGGACTCCCGCCTTGTGCCGCAACGATTTGCCTGAATTTCTTCAAGGCCTCTCCCGAATCCAGGATATCGCGGGCTTTAGCGACACCGTTCGCATAACCTCCCATCTCCAGGATTATACCGGCCAGATCACAGGCTTTCTCTATGACGCTCGATGGGTGCTTGGCACCCTCCAGGATGGTTATGCATTCCTTGGCTTCCAGTATCGGGCCAATAGCGTTGCCCACAGGCTGATCCCCATAGGTTATAGCACATTCGACCCGCATCCCCAATGCATCACCCAGATCCATGAAATCCCTTGCATATGAACGGGCTTCCTCGATCGTAGGAACCTTCGTACCCATCCCTGTTGGTATATCCACAAGGAGATGGTTTGCCCCTATAGCCACTTTCTTGCTTAGTATCGAAGCCAACATCTGTGCACGGGGGTTTATCCCAAGAGGATGCTCGACTTTTATGACTATGTCATCAACAGGCGCTATGTTCTGAGAACCTCCCCATACAAACGCTCCACCGGTGTCCTCTGCGATCCTCTTCAACTCCATCGCACTCATCTCCACATTGCAGAATGTCTCGACAAAATCAGATGTACCGCAGGCACTGCTTATGGCGCGGGAGGATGTCTTCGGAATCATCATACCTGTTGAAGCTACAATAGCCACTATTATCGGTGTGACCTTGTTGCCAGGAACGCCTCCCATGCTGTGGAAATCATAGACCGGAGTACGATCGAAATCGATCCTGTCACCTGTATCCACCATCGCCTGAGTGAAAGTCGCAATCTCATCTATATCCATACCCCTTATGTAAAGGGCGGTCAACCAGGCAGAAATCTCTATCCTGGACAGCTTGTTTTCCGCTATGTCCTGAACAATACCTCTGATCTCATCTGGAAGGAGCTTCTCACCATCCATCTTCCTACGAATCCCACGTACGGAATCTGGATTGACTGAATAATAGACATCGACATCGTCCCCGTCCTTCAGATTCAACTTCCTCATGTACTCGTCTATGACGTATATGTCCCCTGCATCTTGGTACGCATCGGATACTGAGACAACTGCTATGGCATACTCTTTGTTCGCTTCCAAACGAACACGATCATTTTCCTTCACACCCAACACGTCAGCATCGGGAGTGGTCATAATCACCATCATCTCCGGAGCATCGATGTCTATGGATCTGGCCTTCAACCTCATTTTACTCCCCACTTTTCTATAGCAAGCTTGAGTTCAGGATGACTTTTCGCATATTCAACAGGAGCTATTCCAAGACACGCTGCATCAACGGCCTGGCACATCGCCATGGCACCTTTACGAACACCGCCCGGGTGACCTGCTACCCCACCTCCAGCTTGTATCTGTATGTTCTTGCCCGCCTCTTCCACGAGTTTACCAACTACGCCAGGATACATGCCACCTGAACATACAGGCATAACGGTTTTGTAGGGAATCGAATCATCCAAGCACGCATTGAGATTATCCCCATCACCCGCAGCATTCCCAGTCATTTTTCCAACACCCAGTGTACCTATGTGCAGAGCATCCCCTCCACACATACGGACTAATCTTGTAATCGCCAACATGGATACACCATGCAGTGGGTCCTTGGTCATCGCCCCGTGCATAGTCCTATGGACATGTATGGGCACTTTTATTGAAGGATCCTCAGCAAGCGCCTGTACTGCACCGAAACCACATGTTATGACATCCACCATGATCTGTTTTGCACCATATGACTGGACATTCTCGGCCAGTTCGACTATTTTATCCCCATTGGTACTCACATTAACGGCATGAACCATGTAATGGCCTTCCTCCTTTAACGTATCCAGCGCCTCCGCGACCGCGATAGTACGATCCTCGATTGGACAGAACTTCTGATCTACCAACGTCTCATCGTCCTTGCTGTTGGTGAGACCTCCACTGCCAGCTTCATAAACATATTCAGCAGTCGCTTTAGGGGAAAGCCCGATCTTGGGCTTTACTATCGTGCCCACCAACGGCTTCTCCGAACGGTGCAGTATTTCCCTAAGCCCGGATGAACCGAACTTCGGACCAGGATACATTTCCATTATGCATTTAGGAAATGCTACATCCTCCAATCTTACACCTTTGAGCGCATCAAGACCGAAAAGATTACCTGCAATGACACTAAGCACCTGAGGAACACCCCCATTCCTTATGCTGAAATCCTCCTCAGGGTATGCTATGGTCACAAGATCCCCATCTATAGACGTCACCCTGGCACCATAGTTCTCGAATATTGATTTGCTCAATGTCGATATTCCTGTCCAGGTTCCCGTTGATTGCTCCGCAGCTATTGCTTCGGATGCCTTTTCCATAGGAATATCGGTGGTCACACGATATTTACACACCACAAATCTGTCAGGATCGATATTTTCTCCCAGATGCATATATGAATACGATTCCATTTTAATCCCTCAAATTGGAGACTCCGTCTCCCAGCCTTCTTATCATCAATTCGTAAACAGAACCCGGAGACACAACACCGACCTCTGTTATTATCGCTTCTATGTACTTTGCCGGAGTGGAGTCGAACACAGGATTGAAAACCTTTACTGAACTCCGAATCTCTTCTGCATTAATGACTTCCTCTGGACCTCTCTCCTCGATCGTGACCCGGTCTCCACGTATTGTCATAGGGGAGAACTTGTATGTCTCACTGCATACATAGAATGGGACACGTGCTTCATTGGCCGCAAGAGCAAGATGAGATGTGCCTATTTTATTCACCAACATACCGTTGGATGTTATAGTGTCTGCACCCACCAGAACCTTACTGACCTCTTTCATGACCACACGAACGGCACTGTCTATTATGAGGGTCACATCCACACCTTCATCGGCAAGTTCATTAACAGTCAGTATGCCCTGTCTCCAGGGACGGGATTCCGTTGCAAATACCTTCAACCTCTTTCCCTGTCTATGAGCCTCCTTTATAACCTCCATGACAGCACTACTATTGCAATGGGTCATTATGACATCCCCATCCTGAACGACCCTAGCACCTATGCTTGCTATAGACCTGATAGCTTCCGAAGATCCCTTAATGAACTCCTTTGAATTCACAACAACTGAATTCATAGCTGCCTTCAGATCCGAGGACCTTGAAACATCCTTTATTGAATAGTGCACCCCGTTCCAAAGAGATACTGCGGTTGGTCTGGAATCAAGTATCTTTTTTACAGCCACATCTAAATCTCTTTTGAAACCATCCAAAGTTAATCCGTCATAGCCATCGGCAAAATCACATAGGGCTGATGCACCGGCACGGGCTATCCTGCCTGCACCACGTATGTGCATCTCCTTGATTGCGAATGCCGTCTCGGCGATTACATCTGACACACGTTCTGAATTGTTATGCACACATTAAATAATGTTCTTTACCCCTCAGTAATTATTTATCAAGAAATCACATACAAGGTTGTATGGAAGGCAAAAAACGCCTCAGAATGAGAGGTGTCAAACAGACCCCTAAAAGACTTGAGGAAGAGATACTTAGCCGTTCCAAGAATATTTCGAACGACCCCAGCATACTCAGACCGATGTGCGCGGGTAATTGTAAAAAATGCGTTTTCGATAAAACATTCAAAGATATCGATACCATCAACAAATACAAACACGATGAATCAGCTTTGCTGAAACTGGCATCGAGAGGAAGCGACGATATTGCAAAAGCTTATGCGGGAACCATATCCCTGGCCGCAGCAGGTAAAATCCCCATGCTGGCAACTGCAACTCTTGCAGGAGATAAAGTACCATTCGCAATAAGAGGTTCTGTCAGTAACGACAAACTGATAGGATGCCAGTACTACAATGATCCCAAGATCAGGCTACTTCTTTATAATCAGTTCATAAAAAGAAACAAATTACACTTGTATTCATTTGAAGACGGACTTGTATGTTCGGATGTTCCTAAGATGCCAGAAGAGTACCTTTACGAAACCTTCTGGGAAACACCTTACGAATTCAAAGATGACAGTATAGACTGCGGACATGACAGTTCCCTTGTACTGACCATATGGATAAGATCAGTAGACAAGACAATCAGGATCTGCGAAGACTGTGCCAAAGAAGTCTCGACCATCCAATTCCTGGTATCTAGGATGTGTGCCGTGGACCCATTAGACGACATAGAAGTCAAGGTTCTGCACAGGTATCATACCGAAGGAGAAAACGGTGAAGTGAAAATCGAAGGCGATATCCTTCAGAGATACATGAAAGGCGAGTTGAACGATAAGACATTGCTTAACAATATCAAGATGGACCGTCTTGGAAATCTGAAGATCTCAGAAAAGGCCACATACATAATCGGAACCAAAAACTTCGGATCCGACACCAAGATTTTTGTGGATTCGATTACAGGTTCGGAACAGGAGAAAAATACCCTGAGACAATTCCTTGAAAAAAGTCCGAAATCTATCATACTCAGAAACGGAAAAGCTTCTGAAGCATTCATTGCACTATGGGAAGAACACTGGCGTGAAATCATTTCAGCCCACACTTCCGAGAAGATAGCATCAGGATACAAAGAACGTCCGAAAGCATCATACGAAATCGTTCTTGACGAAGCTTATCGTAAACATATATCCACAAATGTTGTTGCAAGCCTGCCTGAATTCAAGAAACCTAAACCCATGACAGCATTAGCCGATAAATTAGCAAAAGCCTCTAAGGTCGATGGATTGAATTTCGTACTCAAGATCATTGACGAAACGACTTTCAAAAGCTCCAAGGAAAAATGCTTGGCATCTGCGTTCGTTCTTTCTTGTGATAATAAGTCTAAACCCCCGATGAACTTGTCCGCGGAAGATATGGAATTCACCCGTTTTCTCATACCATTCGTTAAAGCTGTGATAAATGCACAGGGAGAGGAATACAGAGATTCGATGAACACACTTCTGACTGCATGTGGTTCAGGCGAATCCGTTTAAAAGATACGAACATCCGCAACATAATGGGAAACCGATGGGGCAAAGGACTTCACCTCGTGTATCCTTTCCACATCGAAACCCCCCTGACCGCAGTTCCCTTCAAAAATCTGGCGTATTCTGGTTTCATAGTCGTTGACATAAAAAGTATCATGATAATGTATTATACCGCCAGACTTTATCATAGACAGGGCCTTCGGAAGAAAATCAGAGGTCTTTTGCACATAACCCATCAGAATACGGTCGGCGAAACCTTTGCCACACATGTGTCTGTTGTCTCCAAGTATGGGAATCACCACATCACCGACATCATTCAGAACAATATTTTTTAGAAGGAACTGGTACGACTCAGGATTCTTCTCGCACGCGAATACCTTCCTAGCTCCGGAGAACTTGGCAAGAGGTAAAGTGAAATAACCTATCCCAGCAAACATATCAATCACAGTCTCACCAGAGCAATCCAGTTCACGCATCCGATGTCTCTCATCTGTATTACCGGAAGCGAACATTACCTTGTTGACGTCAAAACAGTACCGTATGCCGTTCTCGAGCCTTACAGATTCGGTCACATCGCCGTAGAGTGTTTCCATTGTCGGTCTTCTCAGTTCACCGGATACTCCGTGCGTATCGGCGCAGACTGCAGCCGCCCCCAGAACATCGGCGTAAATCCTCCCGATACGCTCCTTGTGGGATTCACATATCGGATCCAGACGAACGATAACCACATCACCGACATACTCCCATTTCATCGGAAGCTTAGCACGCACATCTTCAGGAAGACCCCCCGACGATTCTATTATACGTTCCTGTGGCGACCTGCGGTCCATCGTATATGCCGGACCGTCGATTATATCGAATCCCATGGAACGGACAATGCTCTCTGATGATTCGGATATGGGCACAAGCCTGAAACCTTCTGATCCGGATATCTTGGCAGTGCGGTCCACTACTCCCATATCCAGCAACCTGGGTATTGTCACGGAAGCCTCGGCGGAGGGGACCATTGCCAATCTGACGAACCTCATCCACCGCGACCCCCATGAACGATCAGTTCTTGACTTTACTGTAATCCTCTATGAACTTCTGGATCCCCTCATCGGTCTTTGGATGAGAAACCATCTGTTTGAGAACATTGTAGGGTATCGTAGCTATGTCACAACCCATCTGTGCAACCTCTAGAACGTGTGCAGGCCCCCTTATTGATGCTGCTATCACTTCTGTGTCGAAGCCATAATTGGCGAACATCTGCATTATATCTCCGACGAGATCGCAACCGTGAAGACCTATATCATCAAGACGCCCTACAAATGGAGAGACATACCTAGCACCAGCTTTTGCCGCAAGAAGAGCCTGCTGAGCGGAGAATATCAGTGTCACATTGACATCAATACCTTCAGAAGACAGCACTTTAGTCGCCTTGAGTGTCTCTATACACATAGGTAATTTGACATTTATATTGGGGTGTATAGCAGCAAGTTCACGCCCTTCCTTTATCATGGACTCCGAATCCATAGACATTGCTTCGGCGGATATGGGACCGTCAACTATTTTGGCAATCTCTCTCACACGCGTAGGTGTGTCAACGCCTTCCTTGGCTATCAGACTCGGATTGGTGGTAACTCCATCCAGTATCCCCCAGCTGTTTATCTCTTTGATCATTTCCAGATTCGCAGTATCTATGAATATCCTCATTGTGCTCCCTTCTTTTTTGCGATAACGGATTTCCCCGCTTCGACTACATCATCTACCGTGAGCCCGTACTTCTTGAAAAGTTCCTCGGGCAACCCAGATTCACCAAATGTATCACGTGTACCGATCCTTTTCATCGGAACCGGAAGTTCCTCTGAAAGTAACTCCGCCACCGCAGAGCCCAGACCTCCTATGATGCTATGCTCCTCCGCGGTGACCACACATCCTGTCTTTGTCACCGAACTTATCACCGCATCACGGTCCAACGGCTTTATCGTGGACATATTTATGACTTCGGCACTTATCCCTCCAGTCGACAGAACCTCTGCAGCCTCGATACAACTAGAGACCAGTTGTCCCGTAGCTATCAAGGTTATATCGCTGCCCTCCCTCATCATTTTCGCTTTGCCAATCTCAAAGGGCTCATTTTCTGTCGTTACACAGGGGAACTCCGCACGTCCCAACCTCATATACACCGGACCTTCGAATGCCGCAATGGCTAAAGTTGCCTGGTATGCCTCAAATGCATCCGCAGGGGAGATGACTGTCATATTGGGAAGAGCTCTCATTATAGCCATATCCTCTAGGGCCTGATGAGATGCTCCGTCCTCCCCGACGCTTATCCCACTGTGCGTAGCTACAATCTTCACATTCATCTTCGGATATGCAACGGCCAACCTTATCTGCTCCCAGCACCTTCCTGTTGCGAAAACTGCAAATGTAGAAGCGAACACAACCTTACCAGTTGACGCCATACCCGAAGCAACGCCTATCATGTCCTGCTCTGCTATCCCACATTGTATGAATCTGTCAGGAGCCACCTTTCTGAACTCGGACGTCTTGGTCGATCCGGCCAAATCGGCATCAAGGACGAAGACGCACGGGTCCTTTGCAAGCTCTACAAGAGCTTTTCCGTAGTAATTACGTTGTGCCAATTTTTTTCCACTAATCATTGGATGACCTCCCTGAGTTCCTTCAATGCGATATCACATTCATCACATGTGCAAGCCTTCCCATGGAAATTGGCATTGCCCTCCATGAATGAGACTCCTTTCCCCTTCACCGTATTCATGATGATGACGACAGGATTCTTCTCAGACAATGATGCCTTCTTGCATGCTTCGATTATCTGACAAACATTGTGACCATCCACGATTATGACATTCCAACCGAAAGCTTTCCATTTCTCAGGAAGTGGATCCAGCGACATGACGCTCTCAGTGTCACCAGATATCTGCAGGCGATTACGATCTACAACTGCAATTAGATTGTTAAGACTATATTGGTGGGCAAACATAGCGGCTTCCCAATTCTGCCCGCTTTGAAGTTCTCCATCGCCCAACAGACAGTAAACCTTGCAATCCCTCTGATCCTTTTTGAGAGCCAGTGCGATTCCACAAGACATGCTCAATCCCTGTCCGAGAGAACCTGTAGACATCTCCACACCAGGAACCTTTCCACGTACGGGATGTCCCTGCAGATGCGAACCCATACGCCTAAGGGTCTTCAATTCTTCTTTCGGGAAGTAGCCTGATTCAGCCAATGCCGCATATAATACGGGAGCCACATGGCCCTTTGATAAAATGAATCTGTCCCTATCCTCCCAATAAGGATTCGAAGGGTCATGCCTCAGGACTTTGAAATAGAGAGCTGCCATGAACTCCGCCGACGAAAGAGACCCTCCAGGATGCCCCGATTGTGCCTCAGTCGTCATCTCTATTACATCGATTCTCAGAATGTTTGCCATCCGACAAATATCCTTAACGGTATACTCGGAACCAGTCAATTTCAGTCACTCTCGATCCTTGGTGCAAGGAAATAACAAACGTCAATCTCCCCATTCGCCAACGTAAAGAGCATCCTCACAGGATAATCATCGTCCAATTCCACGATGACAGATGTACCGGAAGGTACAGCCTTGACCAGATTAGAAAAATAATCTAACGGGAACAAACTGCAGACCGGAGAAAAAACATCCAAACTTGCCAATTCTCCCTTCTCTACTCTGAGACTGGCGAAATCAGTATCTCCTTCACAAGAAAGCTCGAAGCCTTCTTGATCTGCCTTGAGGGATATGTGATCGGAAATAGACTCTGCGGCACGTATACCCTTCTGAAGTTGGTCCACGGATATACCTACCTTGGCCGATAAAGTAAGTTGGGGAACCTTTGCATCGCTCATACTGGAAGTGTCTACTAGATTCATGCGCCTAGTGATATTTCCGATTTTGAACGTCAACCTACCCTGTTTCTCATCCTGCTCGATGACTATTATGTCCCCTGGTGATGCAAGTTTCAAGACCGTCTTAATCTTATCCAAATCCAGTCCGATCTCCGTATCACTCGCTGTAAAGGATTCAAAGGCCTTGGCACCCACATTTAACTCAATCATCGCTACGTGAGCTGGATCGACGGCTTTAAGACTCATGCCGTCAGCGTTTATGGTAAATTTCACCTCGTCGATCAAGGTGGAAATTATGTTCACCAATCCCTTCAATGTTTCTGATTTGATTTCTGCCTTGAACATCGATGATCCCCCAAGACCTCAGTATTCTCTCCAGGAATGATTGCACTTACAACAACGGTATATCCTGGTCTCAGGTTCATCAGCTGCACGTGTCTGCCTTATGACATAGTACGCTTCCGTGTGTCCGCACTCCGGGCACTGTATACGCGTCTTTGGAAGAGTAGCGACGTTCTCTTTTATGACCGTCGTTTCCTTATCTTTAGATTCAGTCTTGAAAACCTGACTGTTGTTCCCTATATCCTTGACGGCACCGCATGCGTTGCACACATACTTGCCATCTTTGGGGAACATCATTGAACCGCATGAGCAAAACAAGCTATCAGCCTCTCCTAGTCCTACATTGGGTGTCCCTATTAATAATTTTGTCACACGCACGCGCTTTCCTATGAAAAAGCTCACCTGCGCATGGATTTGTCCAATATGTCGGAAAAAGGACTGCCCTCTCCTTCACCAGACGTTGATGAACCTGAAGATACTGTCGTAGTAACCGTCTGAACAGTAGTCGAGGAACCCCTTCCGCCCCTAGGTGTTGGATTATCGGATCTTCTGGAATCGGGATTGTCATTTGTCAACATCCCCTGAGAGGATATACAATCCTCGAATGATTTGAATCCTGGCTCTTTGCCACGCATATACAAGTCCACTGACCTGGACATTGGCCTTATCGCGCACTCTATAGCTCCCTTGGCCAACACATCTGAGACTTCCCTCCTGGCCTGCCAAGTGAGAATGCCTCCAACCATGCCGAAGATCGTCATAACTCCGATTCCGAACAGATCTAAACCTGAGGTTCCGGACACAAAGAAGGATTCCAGATAACCTCCTACCGCACCTTTGACACCTCCAGTACCCGCAACAACAGTGACCATCGATAATCCCGGAAAACCGATCGAAGAAAACAGCGCATAAGATACTCCCCATGCAGCAGCTACGACTATGATGCCGGAGAACATGGCAAATATCGTACCCTTCAGAAACGACCCGCATCTACGGCCGCAGATATACCCTGCAGCTGCTGGCCCTAATATAGGGATCCACCACAAAGATGCAGAGAAAAAAATACCTAACAATAAAGCCGTATGGGTATCGTACGCCTTAGCCGCATCCGATACCAGACGATTTAGAACATTGCGAAGTATTGTCATTGGCTCACCTCAATGGAAAACTGGACTCCTCTCGATCATGCGGAATGTGGTCATCTTCTCTTCCTCTTTGCGCCTTTCCTAAGATTATCCTTAACCGCCCGGTATATCTCTTCACCTTGAAGCTTACCATCGGTTATCTCGCTTTCCTGATAACTAAGGACAGTCCATCCTTCGGAAACCAGCGAATCATGATCGAGGATGTCTGAAGAATCCGACATGACGAAAACTGCTACCTTCCCTTTGACGAACGCTACAGGTATTCTATGTTCCCCATAATCCCTTCTGCACCTAAGACCCTTGTTCCATGCGGCCCTTCTCACTAGAACATCTGGAGTATCCTGCTGAATGAGAACTTCCTCAGAATCATAACTATCTGGTTCCGAAACAACTACCTCATCATTAGTCAGAGTCGGGATGGACGAATCTGAGGATCCGCCAACCTCTTCGCAACTCGTCGATATCCCATCAGGATCATCTGATAGATCACATATATCCTCCACTCTAAGCGACATAGACTTCCTGACATCTCTCGCAACAGCTGCATCCCTCGAACTCATGACATTGAGACTTGGAAGGCCCTTGGGTTTAGACAATGTTTCGGGTTTATCGTTAGATTCCTTCTTGATTTCGACATTCGGACTGGATTTTTCACTGGGAACATCGGATTTTACCGTACCCTCTAGATGGACACTTTTAAGAGGCTTGATAACGACCTCGACTGGTAAAGAATCCATAGATTTTTTTGAATACTCTTTTTCTGGAGGGATTTCATCTTCAATTGATATTTTTTGGGATTCTTCCTCGCTTCTGTAACGAATCATCAACCTCAATGATGACAACATCGCCCAGCCTACGAACAGTAACACCGATGCCATACCATTCAACAAGCCTAAAACAGAACTGCCCAAAACGAGAACCAGGAATACGGCAGAAACTGACATTCTGATCCGAGCATCTGATACCCACCCATATCCTGTATCAGACAACATAATCAGTACCGCCACGATCTCGAACGGGATTAGCATATCATCGTTGAAACCGATGAGAGCCCATACTATCAACACTACTCCGACCAGCATAGTAAGAATATTACGGATTTTTCCGATGAATATGCTGTCCTTGTCCCACACAATCGCACACAATCCTAAAACGAATGCCAGTACACCGGAGATTGCACAGCCAGCCGTATATACGCTGGAAGCCCCCAGTTCAGACATCTCATCTGCATCTATACTGAAACCGTCGACTGTCAGCAGAGCGACGAACAAAACTAAAAGGTATATCATCACAGCCAACAAACCCAAAATACCCAGAGTCATGCTGTCTTTAAGAGCTACCTTCATGGATGCATGTACCAGAGTACATGTTTTTGTAGTTTTTCATAGTGTCAAAAACATTCAACAGGCCGCTTTAGGTATGGCAAATTAAATATATCGTCATCATGTAACCTGCGTCATAGCCTAATCATCGAACGACAGAGTCGTTCTTCATCATTACAGTCAAAGAGACGGTGGATACCTCTCTTTTCACAAAATCCTCTCATGTGAGAGCAAAAAAATTACAAAAAGGAGAATACAATGTTAATGAAATTTAGATTCCTCGGTGGCGCAGAAATGGTCGGTCGTATGGGAATGACCATAGAAGGCGATAATAAAAACATGCTTGTAGAATACGGAATGAGCCCTACAAAACCTCCGGAGTACCCCATCGTTGCTCCGCGTATGGACCATGTCTTCTTGACGCACTGTCATCTGGATCACTGTGGAATGGTACCTGCAGTATGCGGAAGGGATGGATGCGAGCTTTTTACAACTCCACTCTCGGCAGAGATATCCGAACTGATGATGTATGACAGTCTGAAGATAGCGAAAGCCGAGGGCTACCCTGAGCCATATACGGAATCGGACATAGAGAAGACCATGAGATGCGTTGCACCTCTGACATTCAAAGATACTATAGAACTCGGTAAAATAGATGTGACCCTGCACTCCGCAGGACATGTGCCAGGAGCAGCTATGTTCGAATTCGCCTGTGACAGCAACACAGTTTACACGGGAGATATACACACAGCTGACCAGGGTTTAGTTCTAGGTGCAAAACCGGTAAAATGCACAAACCTGTTCATAGAAGGAACATACGGGGGACGCAACCATCCTGACAAAAGAACTACTGTCGATAGCTTCGTAGCCAAAGTGGAAGAGGTAGTCGACCGTGGAGGGATTGTTATAGTTCCTTGCTTCGCAGTCGGAAGGACACAAGAGATTATGATGCTCCTGAAAGACATGGGATACGATATGTGGGTTGATGGAATGGGTAGAGCAGTTACGCGTCTTTTCCTAGACTATCCCGAGTACATACGCGACATAAGAGCACTCAAATCCGCAAAGAGAATATTCACCGAAATAAGGAACAATGGAATGAGAAAACAGGCTTGCAAAGGACAGATAATCGTCACAACGGGAGGCATGCTCGATGGAGGACCTGTACTCGGATATCTCAGGGAATTAAAAGATGACCCTAAGAACGCCATACTTTTAGTTGGCTATCAGGCAGAGGACACGAACGGTAGAATGCTCATGGAACAAGGATGCATGGTCATGGACGGCGAAACTGTTAAAGTCGAATGCGAGGTGCAGAAATACGACTTCTCGGCTCATGCTGGACATGACGAACTCATAGACTTCATAGAAAAGTGCGATCCTGACAACGTCATAATAATGCATTCAGAGACTAGAGATCTTTTCCTACCTGATTTGCAAAACTACAACGTGATGCTTCCCAACACCGGAGAAGAGTTCGAGTTGGACGTATGATAAAGGATATGAGAAAATTCCTTGAGGAGGACATCGGAAGCGGTGACATCACCACCGACCTCCTCATTCCAGATGTTTCCGGTACAGCCTCTATAACCTGTGAAGAAGAAGCAACTTTAGCAGGATTGGATGAGGCCAAGGAAGTCTTCGAGATAATGGGCGCTGAATGCCAACTCATATGCAGAGATGGTGACAGAGTCACCAAGGACACTGTGATTATGTCCGTCTCAGGACCTCTAAGATCTATAATCACGGGAGAGAGATTGGCCTTGAACCTCCTGATGAGGATGTCAGGTATAGCCACCATGACTGCCAGAATAACCAGCATAATAAGGACAAAGGATTCCAAAATGATGGTTGCGGCGACCCGCAAAACAACACCTGGATTCAGGTACTACGAAAAAAAAGCCGTATCTCTCGGGGGAGGGTGGCCTCACCGTACAGGACTTTATGATATGGTTATGATTAAGGACAACCACATCGTGGCATGCGGGGGAATAGAACAGGCACTGTCCAAACTGAAGAGACTCCCACCTGATATGAAAGTCGATGTGGAAGTTACATCCATTGAACAGGGCATTATAGCCGCCAGAAATGGTGTTGACATAATAATGGCCGATCACATGTCTCCAGAAAATACCAGAACACTTTTCAAAATGGTCAAAGAGATATCACCCAGCACCATGATAGAGGTGTCTGGAAACATGACGGAAGATAATGTTCTGGCATATGCTAATTGTGCGGACATAGTCTCCATGGGATCCATAACCCACTCGGTAAAAGCCGTACACTTCTCGTTGGACATAGACCCCGCAAAAGATTAATGCTCGTCCGTCAATGAACTCATCATGTCGATAAATCTAAGCGACTACAAATGTCAATTCTGCGGAAAAACATGCACAAACTTCGTATTCGCCGCATTCACATGCGACGATCCGGAATGCATAGAAAAAGCAAGAATTGAAAGAGGTGGCCCTGGGGGACACATGAAGAGGAAGGCAGAAGGAAAGCCTATAACGCCCGAAGAAATCTGCAATCTGAAGTGATAAAGATAGTATAGACAACCAGTCTGCTCATACAGGCTGGTTGTCGTTTGAATATTGTTGTAAAGGTATGTACAAATCTTTGCACACAACTGTCTTCAATCATCGTATTTGACTAGAAGCCCCCCAGATATGCCCCTTATCTTCTCACGCTTGCTTTCGGAAGGTTCCATGGGCCCCTTGGTTTTCAACAATACGGTTTTTCCACAGTCCCTCAGGACCTGGATAGCTTCCTCACTGAAACCAGTGCATATCAAGGAATCTGCTTCGAGTCCCGATATAATTTCTGCGCAAGCCACATCACAATCCCTGTTCATGCATACATTGAGATCAGACTCGGACGGAGAGACCTGCTCGCATGCAGTTCTTAATGCTTCTACGATAGTTTCGGAATATCCCAAGCCACGTATTCTGGAATCCTTTACCAATACTGCCTTTGGCCTGTCTGATCCAACCACTGCATCGAGCGCCATATCGAGATCCAGTATCTGCTCATAAGAGTGCAGACTGCCATGGACGATATCCGAATCAAAAACACAGGGGCCCTTATCAAAGGGATCTTTGTAAACAGAAACTCCTCCGGCAACATCCAATACTTTCTCAGTGGGAACAGGATAGGACTTTGGAGAACCTTTTACAAACCTTCTGCTCATCTGTTGTGCTATCATAGCATCATAGTTGGATGTTGTCACAAAAGCCTCCGCCATAAGTCTGCTTAACAGGGGCTCGTCCAACCTCCCATACTCTCTCAATTGTCTCAGCACCTCCGGATACTGTGAAGGATCTGTCAACACAGCAACTGATTTGTAGTTCTTGGCAGCCGCACGAATCATACTGGGACCGCCGATATCAATATTCTCGACAATATCATCGAACTCCACATTAGGTTTCAGAACCGTTTGTTTGAATGGATATAGATTTACGACCACCATATCTATAGGATCTATATCTTTCTCCTCTATGGCCTTCATATGCTCCGGCAGATCCCTCCTAGCGAGTATGCCCGCATGTATACGTGGATGAAGTGTCTTTACACGTCCGTCGAGCATTTCTGGGAATCCTGTTACATCTGATACCTCGGTTACACCAACACCGGCCTCTTTTAGGAGCTTATACGTACCGCCTGTGGAAATAATATCCACTCCCAATGATGAGAGTTCTTTCGCAAAATCAATTATTCCATTCTTGTCAGATACACTTATTATCGCCCTTTTGACTTTTGCCATCGTCAAACCTCCCCAAGGTAAACAGGCCTTCAGCCCTTACAATCGTTCGTATCTTTTGATGTTACATAAACGTATTCAACCGTGATCGTAGAACAACTTCTGTAATCGCAGAAAAACAAAACAACTGTACAGCCAATCCCGATGAATCTCACATTGATGTAATTTGAAATAATTTATCCTTTGAAGACATAACCACTTTAGGAACATGAAAAAGAAAGAATTGGAGATGGCTCTCGAACACGTACCACGTTTCAAGAATCCAGATCCATCCCTAGAACAATATATGACGCCTGCCACAATTGCAGCAGATATCCTCTTCTATGCCTACATGAACGGAGATGTTGAAGACATGAAAGTGGTCGACTTAGGATGTGGTACGGGAATGTTCTCAGTCGGAGCCTGGTTACTGAATGCTGGAATGGTCACAGGATACGATATATCCGAAACTGCAATACGTACAGCTGGAGAATACATTGAAAGCATAAACGCCGACATAGGTCTCCATGTATCAGACATAAGGGATGTTCACGATGTTGCCGACACTGTTTTCATGAATCCCCCATTTGGATGTCAGACCAGAAGAGCAGACCGCGCATTCCTGGAAAAGGCCATAGACATCTCTGAATGCGTTTATTCCATACATATGGCCAGCACATTTGAATTCGTGAAGGAATACGTAAACAAGAGGGGACGTGATGTGACCTATCATAAAACGTATAAGTATAATATCCCTCATACCTTCGGGTTCCATAAAGAAGAGAAACACAGCGTTGACATCGTGGTCGTCAACATAAGGTGATTTACAATGACAGAGAAGATTGAAGTTTTCCCAGGAGATGAGGTCGCAGAGGAAGAAGAGTACTTGGCCTCAGATGGAACGTTCGCATATAACGGCAAGATATATGCATCACAGATAGGAATATTAGAGCTGGATGACGATGAATGTATCGCCAGAGTCATAAACCCCAACCCGCCGAACATTCTGAAGATTGGAGATATAGTATACGCTAAAGTCGGTGAAATAAGAAAAACCATGGCTACTGCCGAAGCCCTTGCAAAAGAAGGCACCAAAAGGGAGATAGCCAGCGATACAAATGCAACGATACACGTATCCAAAATATCCCAAGGATACACAGATGATGTGTCTAAAGAACTTAGAAAGGGAGATTTCATACGTGCGCGCGTTGTGGCTGTCAGTCCTTCTTTGCAACTCACAACCAAGGATGATCACTTGGGAGTCATAAGATCCCTCTGTGGCATCTGCAAGACTGAACTCGTGAGGAAGGGAAAAAACCTGTACTGCCCCAACTGTAAACGGTCCAGCCCAAGAAACATTGCAGACGATTATGGCGATGTGAAGATATGAGTAACCTGCAAGAGATGGAATCTCTGAGGTCAGAAATCAAAGCTTTAAGATCCGAAGTCAAAGACCTCAAAGAGTTCATAAAAGCCATCTACAGCATGATTGATGAAGAAGGCGAAGAATATCAGAGTATCGATTTCCCTGGTGGTGCAGAGGTGGGAAGATACAACACATGAAACTCATCGCACTAATGTCAGGTGGAATAGATTCGCCGGTAGCCGCGTATATGATGGCTCAAGCCGGTGCAGAGATTATACTTCTGCACATGGACAACAGGCCCTACGCAGACGAAAAGATATTGGAACAGGTTAAAGAATTGGCAAGTATACTGCGTGATGTTACTGGCCAAGATATGCCATTGTACTGTGCACCGCATCACGAATCACAGGATGCAATCAAAGCCAACTGCGAAAACAACTACCAATGCGTGATGTGCAAAAGGCTCATGCAGAAAACAGCAAAGAATCTGGCAATAAAAATGGGATGTGTTGGAATAATAATGGGAGACTCTTTAGGACAGGTGGCATCACAGACCCTTAAGAATATAAGATCGGAGAATATAGATCTCGATTTCCCGATAATAAGACCACTCATAGGGTATGACAAACTAGAGATAGAGGCAATGGCGAAAACCATAGGGACTTATGAAACGTCTATAGAGCAGATTTGCGGCTGTACATTGGTACCGATCAAACCCATAACAGAAGCCGACCCAGAAAAGATCCGGACATTCGATATGAATTTGAATGTAGATGAACTGGCCCAAAGAATAGCAGACAGTACGGAACTTATCTGATACTCATCTCTTGTAATAGAATGCGGGACAGGAATCGATCTCATCCTCATCATACAGCATATCCATAGAGATTATATCCACATATTGTGCTTGAAGCCTGGACACATAGAGCGTATGGTTACCGACTGCAATCTTAATATCCGTTTCTTTGGGTTTTTTAACACTGACAGGAACAAGTGCAGGACCCATACAGGCCGTACATACCCTATAGTCCTGACCTTCGGACTCTATCATTTTGATGACGCCCTCATCTACCTCAATCATGGTTCTCCCCAAAACTACCTGATTTATATAATTGGCGTGTGGAATCGAAAAATGTCATGACCTCACAAACAGGATCGTTCGTCAACTTCATATCCATACCACCTACCATTGGAGCCCTGCGATCCAGTATGATCGCAACACCGCGATCTGTATCCGATCTTATTAGTCTGCCTACTGCTTGTCTGATTTTCCTCTGTGTTGGTATCTTGACAGCGTGTTCCCATCCATCACCAAAACGATAATCACAATACCTCCTCAAAGCCTCTTGTTTCGCAGTAGGTTTAGGAAAAGGAAGCCCCACCAGTATGGCTAACTCTAGATCCTCATCCGGAAAATCCAGACCTTCACTTATCCTGCCACCCATTACGCTCAACAGTACACTTCCCCGATCAGAACGGAAATCCGATACCGTTTCCATAAGGTCTGACTGAGACATCCCCCTTCTTTCAATGTACGCAGTTCTGCCCAACATGTTTACAAGGCCGTCATTCAAGGCCCTGTCCATTAGGCTGTACGATGGGAAGAATATGACAGTGTTCTTTGAAACACAATTTACAATATTATCTATGTATCCCAAGATACGTGTATAAGTCTCTTTTGAAGATGTAATATCTACATATCCAGTCGAAACATCATCTACATAGAATACCTCTAGATTTTCTTCAGGAAAAGGAGATGGAAAAACTCTCTCTATAGCCGAATCCAAGCCTAATTCACGACTGTAATCTGACAGTGGTTGTAATGTACCAGACATACTAATCGATGCGTGACATCCTCTCAATGGATACGCTGCCTCATAAGGATCCAGACAGAACGATTCAAAACCTGGATTTTCACCTCCTTGAATTAGATTTATGCTCGTTTCCTCTTCAAAAGCATCCCAAGACATTAGAAATAATCCAAAAGAACGCATGTACGAACGAGGCAAAATTTTTTTGGATTTCTTATCCGCTGCTACAATCTCCCCATGCTCCAATATATCCTTGTAGATCGCAACCAATATTACAGACGATACGTGCATTCTTTCCATCATTCCTTCTCTGAGGAACCCGTAAGGTAAAATCCCATCATCACCATCAAGATACTCAGACAATGCATAATTCATACAGTCTCTGAAAAAAGAAATCACATCAGTGACCTTCATGTCATTGTGGACTTTGGGATTCCCCCATGCTATAGCTTCTGCTTCCGCCAATTCTGATGCTTTCATAGAATAGCCGTACGTCATTGTATCTCTGAGATATGGTGGAAGATTGTGAGCCTCATCAACGATGACCACAATATCGGATAAAGATGAACCCAACCAACCAAGAAAACTATTGACGGTGTTAGGAGAAAACAAAAAGGGATATGGAACGGCTATTACATCCACATACGGAAGGAGTTTTTTAGACATCTCGTATGGGCAGACCCCATCTTCCAAAAGCAAATTGAAAAACTCCTCGGGTTGAAAATGTTCCCTACTAAGCATCCGAACGTATTTTGAAACATCCACATCAAGAGAATTCTCGAAATATTTACACCCAAAATGCCCATCCTGATCACATTTCTTGTATTCTGAGCAAAGCTTCGATAGTTCCTCAGAGGTCCCTGCCATCAAAGACGAATCCCCGCACATCATAGGGCATGTGATTTCCGACCTTCCCTGGAACCCTATGCATGAGGTTTCCAACCTCTTGGATATTTCTGCAACCTCGCGGATTACTTGTCTCTGTTGGGATTTGGTCCGGGTAAGGTATACAATCTTCCCGCCGGTATCGGCAAGCGCCTCAATAACTCCGGAAAGTGCAGATATTGTCTTACCGGTACCTGTACCAGACTCGATGACCAGGTGTCCCCCCCTGAGTACTGAATCACGGATTAGGTTGACCAACTCATGTTGATCACCTCTGTACTCATAGGGGAAGGGGTCCATATCCCCTTTATTCCCCGCCCCTATTGTACCAGATATCATCCGGAAGATCACTGTAAACGGATTTCTCGGAATCAGTCTCCGTAGATGACGAACGGGCATGCGCCATCAGTTCGACTATCTTTTCCCTTCTGAACAGCCAGTAGTGGATTCTCCATTCTCTACCATCATACAATGTGGTCTCTTCACGCTCAGTCGTGAGGATCCCCGCATCTTCCAGCATATAAAAAGCATCACGGTCTTCCGGTTCGAGAACATTGTCTATTATCCTATCAGAATACCCAAAGAAATTCAGAACATGATGAGCCAGATCGTAAGCCTGCTCGTCCTCCATTCCCATACTGTTGTCTATACTGTTCTTGATAGCCAATTTCAGATCGTCCACTGTCACGGTGTTCACTGTCATATCAGGCACCTCAGTTGTCCACAAGATCCACGAAACGTGCATCGGATACTGCATTGGCTGCTTGTGTAACCTTGAGTAACATGTCTGCAGTCACATTCTGATCGACGGTCAACATCATCAACGCATCTTTACCGTTCCTTCCAACAGTCATATGAGCGATGTTTATGTTGGCATCTCCGATAACCGATCCTACTCTGCCAATTATCCCTGGAGCATCCTTGTAGAAAACCAGAAGAATGTCCCCGTTCAAAGGCATATCGAAGGAATACTCGTTAAATCCGACAAGCCTAGGGTTGTCTCCGAACACAGTACCGCGGATGGATGTTACCTCTCCATTGGAACGGATCTTCATCTCGATCATGTTCGAATAATCATCAGATTTCTCCATAGACGATTCCTTTATGCTCAATCCCTTCGCCTTGGCAATGGCCATGGCGTTGATCATATTCACATTACCCTTGCCGACTATGTTGTTCAGCAGACCTATGACTGCATTGACTGTTATCAACTTGGTCTGTTTTGATGCCAATTCTCCGAAGTAAGTTATCTCCAGTTCATCTATTGGCTTGTTACCATTCACCTGATGTATGAAGGATCCCATGTTGCTTACCAGCGGAATATAACCCTCGGTCTCGGGGTCCAACTTACCACGTGGTGCGTTTATCGCGTTGGTTATCATCCCGTCTCTGAGATACTTAACCGCCGACTCTGCAATCTCTATTGCAACCCTCTCCTGAGCTTCCACAGTACTTGCACCGAGGTGCGGGGTTGTGACAAGGTTGTCCAACTCCAAGAGTTTGGCCTCATCCTCTGTTATAGGCTCGTTGCACCATACGTCGAATGCCGCACCTGCTATTATCTTGTCCTTCAAAGCAACATAGAGGTCCTCTTCATTGACTATCCCACCGCGTGCCACATTTGCGATTCTGGCATTCGGTTTCATCATCTTGAACTGTTCAAGGCTTATCATGTTCCTAGTCTCAGGTAGAAGCGGCGTGTGTATCGTCATGAAATCAGAATTACTGATCACCTCTTCCAGGTTCGTCAGCCTCACTCCGATCTGATCTGCGACTTCCTTGGGCAGATAGGGATCATAACCGATCATGGTCATGTTGAAGGCTCTCATCCTCTTGGCAACCTCTCCACCGACACGACCCACACCGATGATTCCCAGAACCTTGCCGTTCATCTCAACACCAGTGTATTTTGATCTCTTCCACTCGCCTTTGTGCATCGACTCGTGCGCAAAGGGTATGTTCCTTGCCAATGACAGAAGCATTGCACAAGAGTGCTCAGCTGCGGAAAGTATGTTAGCAGAAGGAGTGTTCATAACCAGTATTCCTTTTTCAGTGGCATATGGTACATCGACATTGTCGACTCCTACTCCGGCACGACCCACAAGTTTCAATTTCTTACCAGCATCCAGCACTTTCTTGGTGACTTTGGTACCGGACCTTATTATGAGACAATCATAGTCCCCTACGACAGCACATAACTCATCCTCGGTCAGGCCGGTTTTCTCATCAACCGGGAACCCAGACTGTCTCAATATGTCTAATCCATCCTTATCCAACGAATCCGAAACAAGAATCTTAGTAGTCATTTCATTTCCTCCAATGTCTCCTTCATAACTGTTAGAAGTTCCTTCACCCTAGAAGGGGTGAGATCTCCCATGTGTCCTATTCTGAATGTACTGCTTTTGACGTCGCCATAACCGTTGGATATCTCGTAGCCCTTAGACTTGATCACCTTGTGGAAAGCATCAAAATCCAAATCCCCGCGGTTCAGAACCCCAATGGTATTGGACTGGTAGCCCATTTCTGGAAACATCCCATAGAGATTCTTTTTAGACCATTCACGTACCATGTCAGCCATCTCCGCATGTCTCTTGTATCTGGCTGACATACCCTCTTTGAGTATGCGATCCATCTGGAAATCCAGAGCATACATGAGTGAAACAGGAGGAGTCGTGAGCGCATAGTTCTCATCACTCTGCTTCTTGAGTTTCTGGAAATCCGTGTAGAATCCTTTGTTAGAAACGGATTTGGATTTCTCCATCATGGCATCCGAAACAACGACCATGGCCATACCGGGAGGAAGGGCCAAAGCCTTCTGCGTACCGAATATCATGGCATCCGGATGCATATCTTTCAACTTTAGATCCATGGCGAACGCCGACGTTACCGCATCTACCATCACGAGTGCATCCGGATTCTGGGATCTGACCTCTTCGGCCAATGCAATAGAATCACTGAAGACACCCGTCGATGATTCGTTACTGACCCAGTGAACCATCTCAACATCCTTTGTGACCTTCCCTTCGATGTGTTCTGGTTTCATAGCTTCTCCCCACGGAACTTGGACTTTTTCAACATCCTTGCCGTTGAGTTCACCTATTTCGATGGATCTGTTACCAAATGAACCATTAGTTATACCAAGGGACCTTCTGTTGACACCGTTCCTGATCGCGCCTTCCAAAAGAACACTAGCTGAACCCGAAACTAGGAATATGTCCTGATCGGTGTCAAGCGCCTTTTTCATCTTTTCGACAATGTTCCCATGAAGTTCTTTGTACTCCTTTGAACGATGCGTTATCATTGGCTTGGTCATAGCCTGAAGGACCTCGTCCTCGACATTTACAGGCCCTACCGTGAACAATTTTCTGCTCAATCTGATCCCTCGACCGCCTCTCCATAGAATGAACGGCGGTGCACCCTCATTGGTTACCCTATATTTATGTTAGTCCATTTAGGCATATAGCTATATGAAAGAACACGGCAAACAACATCACATGTGTTCATTCATGTAATGTCTTATACGGTCCAAACCCTCTCTGATCTGATCCTCGCCAGTAGCATAAGAAATCCTGAAAAATCCTTCTCCGGAAGGACCGAATGCCGACCCCGGAGTAACTGCTACGTGTGCGAACTTCAAAAGGTTTGCCGCAAGCTCAACTGAGCCCATTTTCGAATCATACTTAGGGAAAAGATAGAATGCACCCTTAGGAACATTGCATTCCAAGCTCTTTATATCCGATATCAGATCAAGAGCCAGATCACGCCTCTGCCTGAACTCCTTGACCATATGGTGCATGGAATCCTGAGGGCCCTCCAGAGCCTCTACAGCAGCTGTCTGCGCAAATGATACACAACATGAGATCGAATGCGACTGCAGCTTGTTGAGAACCATAATATTGTGCTCGGAAGCCACTGCCCAACCAAGTCTCCAACCAGTCATAGCATAGGTCTTCGACAGACCTGAAACTGTTATGGTACGATCGAACATACCAGGTATCGATGCTATCGACATATGGCTGCCCTCGTAGACAATGCTCTCGTATATCTCATCAGACATTACCAACAAGTTGTGTTCGATTGCTATCTCGGCAATGGCCTTTATAACCTCTGGCGGATAAACACATCCCGTGGGATTGGATGGCGTATTCAAGAAGATCATACGTGTCTTCGGAGTGATCGCCTGTTCTATAGCCTCAGGGCTTACAATGAAATCATTCTCGAAATATGTCGGCACATATACTGGAACAGCCCCCGCCAACCTTATGCATGCTTCATACGAAACCCAGCTTGGATCCGGCAGAATTACTTCATCACCGGGATCCAAGAATCCCAGAGCCGTCATGAATATTGCCTGTTTGCACGGAGTGACTATTACATTCTTCGCCTGACAGTCAACATGATTGAAACTCACAGTTTTCCGAGCGATTGCACTTCTGAGTTCTGGTATCCCGAGCGACGAGGTATAATGTGTGAAACCATCATGCAAAGATTGCACGGCGGCATCCACTATGTTGGAAGGAGTGGTAAAATCAGGCTCCCCCATTGAAAATGAGATAACGTCAACACCGCTGGCCTTGAGCTGATTGACCAGATTGGAAATCTCTATCGTCCCCGACGCCGGTACGTTCTGAACCCTCTTCGATACCATCGTTCCCACTACTCCTTACATGTATATATTCTTTAAATCTGTCAACTCAGCAAAATGTTGAGATTACCAGACGCTATCGCATCCTTTATCCCCATGGCCATCCTAGCCGCAGTACTGAGGCCTGGATATATCAAATCGGCATATGGAGAGCCTGATATGAATGGATTCGTACCAGCGACTATCCTTGTTGATATCTCGAACACCTTGAACTCCAACTTGTCCGTTACAACCGTCTCCAAACAGAATGGACCCCACATGCCTCCGAAAAGCTCATAAGCACGGTTTACGACGTTTTCTCCCATTTCGAATGCCTTCGGAAGCAAAGACTCACGTATCACGGCAGGCGTATTACCTGTTACCACGAAAGAAGGATACAGCCCATGTCTCTTGGCGTCCTCTATCGAACCCAATTTGTACATCTCATCGATATTGCTCTCATCACGACGATCTATAGACAGCAATTCTATAGAGCCGCCCTGCTTACATTTGTAACCATCCTTTTTGAGAGGATCGTAGAAGAAATGCAGATAGTACCTTGTACCTAAGCAGTACTCCTGTATCGTATAAGGCTGGGAGTTATCAATCTGCATCTTGAAGTCGGGATAATCCTTGGCGATGAAGAAGCCTCTTCCGCCTTTAGCACCGTAATACTTCACCAACACAGGTTCGTTTATGTCCCTTGCATCTGTTATCAAACGTGGCATGGGAACCCCTGCCGAGGTGATCCATTGCCTCTGACTGTCCCTGTCAGACTCCCATTGGAGAACTGCGCGGTTACCATATGAAGGGACGGCAAAATCCTCGAACCTCGAAGGGGTCATGTATTCGACGAAGGACCCATGTGGAATCACTATGACATTACGATCCAGAAGTTCCCCGGCCCTCTCTTCCATCTCGTCGAAATCGTTGTACTTTATGATTTCGTCGGGTTTGGCCAACGGAAAAGCATCATAGTATCTTGTGTTATCCTTTACGGTCAGTCCCAAGGTGTTGAAACCCATCTTGCGGGCTCCATGAAAGATCTGAAGTGATGAATGTGAACAAAGCGTGGCTATAGTTATATCACTCTTGTCGTACCCTTCCAAAATCTGGTCGATCTTATTCCTGGGAACCATATCCTCTGATATCTTTATCACTTTTAAATATATCCATCACAACGAAAAACATACTCACATCGGTCGATGAGAGCAACCTGTTGAATATCAAAATTATCGTGTCAAAAACATAATTGAACTTATGAATAACCTCATTTTCGGAACAATTGACTCCCTCAATAATACAATTTTATACTCTTAAGAGGTAACCTAGTTGCCTCGTTTAGAAAGGACGAAGAGGTCGAAACATATGAACAATGATGACAAACTAACACCTCTATTCGAAGAACTGAAAAAGGTGCTCGGAGAAAAAGTAGATAATGACACCTTGATGAAAGAGATCAAGAAATATGTCAACGATTACGGAATCGATCCAGATCGCGCCAAAAGGGCGATTGTCAAGAAATACGATGGGAGTGCAATCACCGGATTCGTCACAGCCGACTCGATAACCAAGAAGATCAACGAACTCTCCGGTTCGGAGATGAATATAGACATAATCGTCAAGGCCGTATATGTCGATAAGAAAGAAATCACCATAAGGGGCGCTCCCAAAACAATCGTCTCTGGAATTCTTGGTGATGAGACTGGAACATGTCCGTTTACCATTTGGGAAGGCGAAAGCGTCGATCTTGTAAAAGGTGAGACGTACAAATTCAAAAATGCATATACAAAAACGTGGAACGATCGCGTACAAATCAACTTGGGTACACGCGGAAGAGTTGAAAAGGCCGAGGTATCGGTTGATGTGCCGGAAAGAACCATATCGACCAATGATGCACGCGAAATGAAAATCGGAGAAATTAGGGAAGGCGTCGGTAATGTAACCGTCACGGGACGCATAATCTCTACCGAGATCAGAAATATAATGGTAAAAAACGAACCTAAAGTCGTTTATTCCGGAATAATAGCAGATGACACGGGCAAAATTCAGTACTCTGCATGGAACGACTTTTCCCTTAAAGAAGGGGAAACGATTTGCGTTAAAAACGCATACATCCGCGCATGGAAGGGGATTCCGCAGCTGAATATGGGAGACAGATGCGAAGTCAGCAGAGTGGATGACACATTCGGACAGATTGAAGATGCTCCCACTAAAAAAACTATAGCGGATCTTGTCAGTATGGGCGGTGCTCTGGACATCACTGTATCAGGCCTTATAGTCGATCTTAGAGCCGGAAGTGGCCTTATTAAAAGATGCCCTCAATGTAACCGTTCCATACTCAACGATGAATGCACCGCACATGGTAAAGTAGAACCTGTCTTCGACCTCAGGATGAAACTTATACTGGATGACGGTACTGGAGCATTGAGCGCTATAGTTAACCGTGAATACACCGAGAAACTCACTGGCATAGGGCTGGAAGAGGCAAAATCCTTAGCCAAAACAACTGGTGATATGGAATCTGTCAGCAGAAAAATGGCAGACTTGGTACTTATGAAAAGACTGTCTGTCAAGGGCAATGTCATGAGCGACGAATATGGCCCTACAATGATCGTCAAAGAAGCTTCCATTGAAACAATTGATGTTTCGTCTGAAGCAGAAAAACTGTACAAAGACGTGGAGGGAGCAATATGAACGCAAGAGAAACAGCATGGAGATTGTTTTCATCTGAATTGAATTCAGCTACTCATGAAATTAAAGGCGATGATGAAAAAGCCCCCTCCTACGTTGTGACACAACTGGGTGCCATGGTCAACAGAGTTCTGGTGGCAGGCGTACTTACGGAAAAGGAAAATGTGGGATCCGATGACGAACCCTTGTGGAGAGGCAGAGTACAGGATGTCTCATCCGGTAACTTCTACATAAACATAGGTAGGTACCAACCTGAGGCTGCAGCAGCCATTGCGGACATCGAACCTCCAGAATATGTAGCGGTAATCGGAAAAGTTAGAACATACACAACCAATGATGACAGGATTTTCGTATCTATAAGACCTGAACGCGTGATAAGAATCGATGATGAAACCAGGAAGACCTGGATGTTGGAAGCCGCACAAGCCACATGGAAGAGATTGAAGATGATGAAAACTGCTGCCGCAATCGAGAATGCCTCAGAGAAAGATCTCATTGATGCAGGTATACCCGAGAGAGATGCAAATGGAATAATCACCGCATTGGATCACTATGATCTCCCCAACTCTACCGTCTTCCTGAAAACCATCCAATCCGCAATTCGGACAATACTGCCCGATGACAACATAGACCTGGGACTTCCCGAAGATATGGCGGATATGCCAGACGAGATGGAAATTGAACCTGGTGAAACTTCCAAGAACAATGCAGACATGGAAGAGATTATCCTAGGCCTTCTGGAGGAACTGGACACAGATGGAAAGGGTGCACCACGTGACGAACTCGAGAGACGCGCCGAATCTGAGGGTATATCGAGCATGGAATTGGAAGAGATTTCCAACGCATTAATGGATAAGGGATTGGTATACGAACCCAATCTCAGATATCTCAAACGCATTTGAACGGGGCTCTACCCCGTTCATAATTTTTTAATCTCAGTTTTCAACGCTCCATTTTCACTGAGGCATATCCGACTACGGCTTCGGGATCGTATCTGAGAGAATCCCATGAATCTCCATATTTCAAAACTTCCACCTTTGAAGGTGATGTTGCAAATAACGCAGTTGCGATCGGCCCGTAACCACATGCGGAAATGCCCTTGGACATTATCTCGTGATACATGCCTTCAACATCCCTATCCTCCAACCTATCCAACATAGCATGATCATTGACCCTGGCCACATCTTTTGGAACATAATGAGAAAGGTCGCTGGATGCTATTATGACTATATCGTGGCCTTCACAAGCAAACCTGATTTTTTCAGCTAACCTCTTTGCAGCAGATATGTCCTGACGTCCCATTATGATAGGAACTATGTGTGGATCTTGATCAATAAATTGCAGAAAGGGCAACTGCACTTCGATTGAATGTTCTGCCCGATGGGCTCCGAAATTGTCTGGTATCAACTCACGTAACTTCGATGCTATCTCGCCATGAATCATGCATGGTCCAAGAGGCGTGAGAAAATCCTCGCTGCACATGACCGACTCAAAAGGCACACCGTGATGATCCGGCCCTATCACGATATAGGCCTCAGGCAAACCATCATCTGCTATAGCTTTGAAAGAATGTGCAGCTATCATGCCAGAAGCAGAATACCCCGCATGCGGGCATACAACAGCAGAAATCTTCCTACTCTCTCCCTTGTGATCAGGCATACCTGGACCCAACGGATGTCTGAAACAATCCTCTAAAGACTCAATCAAACTCTCTTTATCCATTGGATAAAAACGACCCGCCACAGAAGGATAACGCATACAACAATAAAGGAAGTTTAAAAGTAAAGTGTTTTGTATGTCAACCAGTCAATCAAAGCTTAGCTTCGAAATCTTCGATTTCCATATTGAAATCTGCGGGATCCTTCAGATCTCCCCTAGCCAGGAGAACCTCTCTTGTGAGCAACCAGTACACACAAGCCAATGCGCGCCTACCTTTGTTGTTGGTTGGTACGACTAAATCGACATTACGTGTCTCATTATTAGCATCGCACATAGCAACTATGGGTATGCCTAGGTTGAGAGCCTCATTCAGAGCCTGTTTGTCTGCAGCAGGATCCGTAACCATCAAAACCTCGGGCTCCATGAAACCAGGGTTCACTGGGTTGGTAAGAGTTCCAGGAACAAAACGACCTGCGAACGCGGGTGCACCTATCGCTTTGGAAAACTCCCTTGCAGGTCTCTGACCGTATTGCCTAGCAGAAACAACGAGAATCCTTCTGGGATCGTATCTTGCTAGGAAACTGGCGGTCGCCCTTATCCTCTCATCGGTTTTCTTGACATCAAGAACGTAGAGCCCGTCCTGTCTCACTTTGTAGATGAAGTCCTTCATATCTGCGGACTTCTGTTGCGTACCGATGTGGACTCCAGATGTAAGGTATATATCTTCTGCGACCAACAAGTCAGCGTTTCCTGCAATGCTCTCCTCTTCACTCATTTCGATTCCTCAATTAATTCCTAACGACTGTAATTGGAATGAGATTTTTCTCATATTCCAGCATGGCGATATCGATTGGATCTAACATGTTCTCGGGATAATCCACGAGAACAGGTGCGCCGTACGAGATCTGAAGTGCCCTCGCACCGATGATCCTTGCCTTTTCGAATCTGGTATAGTTCATTTGACTCACCATACAGAAACCGAGGTAGACTGACGTCCGTTATAAATGTTTGCCTCTTTATTTTATCTGTTAGTAAGAACACTAATAACGCTCACGCGCGAGACACAACGTTTTTAGAGAGCTTAAGCTTTCACTGATTGTGGAAGAGGAACTTAAAATCTGTACCGCAGCGTTTTTCCGGAGCAGGGGAAAGGATGTCATCACGGTGATGGAACTCGTTATGACGATATCGTTGGATCTCAGATGGATGGATACCGCCACAGCCAGCAGATTCGTCAAATTGATTATATCCGAGGGATTGGTTAACGCCACTTCTGATGAACTGCTCAAGATATCTGATGATCTAATCGAGATGGATGTGCCAATAGCATACAAACCCTCAAAAGAACTCCTGGATCAAATAAAGACAAGCGAACCTGGTAAAGGCATCAAAAAAAAGATGGATTCGGAAAAGACCGAAGAATCCGTGTTCTCAGAATTAATGGATATCGCCAAAGCATCTGGAATCCCGAAGGGAAAATTCATAGCCGAATGCAACAAGATAGTGAAAAAATTGAATGTGGATACAGAAGTGGCAGCTCTTATCATCTTGAGAGATGCTGGAGCCGACATGGTGCCGTTCTACGATAGAGTTTACACCTCTGTATCCATGAAATGATCATTCTTTCTTTATGAAATTACTGAGAGTCATAGAGCCTTTGTTGCTTCCTCCACCTACGGATGCGGAAGAACCGACCATCTCTGTGAGTTTTATATCTAAAGCCTTCTCTATCTTGGCCCTGAGCTTATCATTAGGGATCAGATCGTTAGCCTCCACTTTGGCTATCGTGCCCTTCTTCTCGAAGATTGATGCTGAAAACTGTTCTATATCCAGACCCTTTTTCTCACGTGCCTCACGAACAATAGAACCGTAATCGGACACAAGTTCCAAAGTACCACTTGATGAATATACATCCCGGGTCTGCATCCTTTTCTCACGTCTATCCAGTCTCTGCTCTATAACCGCTCTGCTAGGAGCTGCAACACCACCACTCGATTTGGACGAAGCCTTGTATTCATCACCGAACTTCGCACAGTTGGGACATAGCATCAACCTGGTTCCTTCGACCATCATAGGTCTAGTTGCCGGGGACTCATTACCACACATTTCACAGATCATTGCATTAATGATTGACAAGACTGATATTAACCTTATCGTACGGCGGCCCTTCTTACGGAAAAGTAATAAAAAGAGTATCACATAATCCCCAGAGGGATAAAATGGACGAGGAGACTCAAATCGAGGAACTGAAGACCAAGATACTGACACTCGAAGAAAGGAATGTCAGACTTATGGAGGATCTCCAAAACGCTGAGAACGAGAAGCGCTACTCGGAGGGAGAGAACTTCAGGCTTCAGAAGGAGCTCTCACGCATAAGAGCTGAGAACGAGAGACTGAAAAGCCCACCGTTAATCATAGGTTCACTCCGTGATGTCCTTCCTGACAACCGCGTAGTTGTCAAGAGCTCCACAGGACCTGACTTCATAGTCTCCGTATCGGATTACATATCCCATGATGATCTGATACCAGGTGCTAGAGTTTCCCTGAACAAACAGTCCTTGGCTGTTATGAGCGTGCTACCAGCACCTCTGGATCCCGTGGTGACCGGTGCGGAAATAATAGACAAACCCAACATAACTTACGAGGATATAGGTGGACTCGCTAAGCAGATGCTAGAACTGCGCGAAGCTGTAGAGGATCCGTTACTTAGACCGGAACTATACGCAAAGGTGGGTGTAGAACCGCCGAAAGGTGTTCTTCTCGTAGGACCTCCAGGAACGGGTAAGACCATGATGGCCAAAGCCGTGGCCAATGCCACGAAGGCCACATTTATAAGGCTCGTGGGATCGGAACTCGTTCAGAAATATATCGGAGAAGGCGCCAGATTGGTACGTGAGTTGTTCGAACTGGCAAAAGAAAAGGCTCCGAGCATAATATTCATAGACGAACTTGATTCGGTAGGTGCAAAGAGGATGGATGTTGCCACCTCTGGAGACCGCGAGGTTCAACGTACACTTATGCAACTCCTATCCGAACTTGATGGATTTACTCCCATGAGCGATATAAAGATCATCGGAGCAACCAACAGACCCGACATACTAGATGATGCACTTCTTAGACCTGGAAGGTTTGACCGTATCATCGAAATCGGCTTGCCTGACATAGACGGACGCATGCAGATATTCAAGATACACCTCCAGAAGATGAACATATCTCCAGAAGTTCAAGTCAAAAAACTGGCCGAAACCACAGACGGAGTTTCTGGTGCAGAAATAAAGAGTATCTGCACCGAAGCAGGTATGTTAGCCATAAGAGACAACCGTGACACCATCACCATGGAAGATTTCATGGCTGCAAAAGAAAAAGTCATGGAAGCGGGAAGAGCCAAAACCAGCGCAGTACCCGCTTATATGTTCGGATGAACATTCCGAACTATTTCTTCGAGGACACATCACTCCCGTGATGTGTCCTCTCCACCGAAGAACTCCAACTGTGCTGCAGAGTAGATCTCCTCCATTCCGACCTCCTCCTGCGCAGACACCGGACGTACTTCTCCGAATACGCCCATATTGTCAAGCGATTTGAATAACTCCATACCTACGACAGATTCTGGATTCTTGTTCTCATCCATAAGATCCGCGTAAAGAACATCCGAATTTTCGAACCACTGAACCATTCTGTCCATCTTATCTCCAAACATATCACACTTGGAAAGGAGATTTAGAGTTGACAACTGCAACCTGAACTGAACTATCGCAGAAAGCATCATGGAAGAAATAAAACCATTGGGAGATCTGCATAATGTGGGATCCATGAGATACAACAGCATGGAAGAATCCCTGCCGAACACATTGATAAGCCTCTCAGAAGACTCCCTGAACGCAAACAACTCCAACTGACCGGGAGTGTCTATCAACGCATAATCTGCTTTGAACGTGTCAACCACATCCATCATCTTCTTTATGTTAACTGCCATCAAATCGGCGGCCACGATCTGGGCACCATTCGGTCCGAGACCGTACTCCCGCATAACCTCATCTAAACATATCCAATCTCTTATGTCCACATCTGGCGTGTAAGGTAATGTGTCAGCACCAGGATCCAGATTCACGATTATAGAATCAACGGCATTGTCCTCGAACCAGGTCTTCATAGACCCGACCATCGTACTCTTCCCGCTTCCTGCCGTACCTACAAAAAACAGATTCTTCATTTCATTTCCCCCATTCACCTCATCAATTGCCACATTATACACTTTTTTATCTGGTCACATACGCAAACCTAATTTAACCCGATGAGGATTCGGGATTCATGTTGATGAAACAACCACATAATGTCGCGTTTGCCTGGATAGGAATAATCGCGGCTGTTGTGTTCACGATTTCATGGATCGGTGCTATCGCACAAGATTCTTCATGGGTATTCGGAAAAGACATGCTCTCCGATCTTGGAGTGTCGGATACCGATGCGAAATTTTATTTTAATTATGGTTGCTGCATGTTGACCGCTGTTCTTATTGCAGCCTTTGGAGTTAGCTCCTTAGGCTACGCAAGCAACAGATACATAGCCACTGGAGGAGCCTTACTCATTCTATCTGCGATACCCCTATTCTTCGTAGGTGTGATTGCAAAGGACTGCGACATAGATGCTCACAGGAGTATCGCCTACCTTATGGGAACTCTCCTTTTGCTCGCCATATGCCTGTATGCCGGAGGATTCTGGGCAAACGGGCATGAGGTTTTCGCAGCTGTACCGGTGATAATGATAATAGCACTCATAGGCGTGTATATCAAAAACGGGATGGCAGGATTCGAATCTTGGGGTGCGGTGTGTGCAATCATATGGATCATCGTAGCCTCAGTGGACATGATGCTCTCGAAACCTGGATACAACGTTAAGGAGGAATGATGATGAGCACTACACCAAATGGAATCAAAACAGCATACGGACTTGGAATATTCGGAGGAGTATTGAGTATAGCATTAATGGCATTCTACTTCAAACCTGAAGACGACATCCTGCCTGAAATAGCGTTCTACATGCTGACCGCAGTACTGTTCTTTGCCATGGCAGGAGCATTCTCTAAAAACAGCCAGTGGAGCTGGAGAGTTGCACTGTTCGTATCATTCATATGCATCGGTACTGCAGCTGGTTGCACCACAGCAGGCTACTTCGAACCTGCGGCGGGAGCATTGCTGATAGCTATCGGAACATGCATCGTGATATTGGAAATCTTGCCTTCATCCAAAAAATGGCTGGACTGCAAACTCTGATAAACTTGGCCCCTAACGGGGCTTTTCTTATCTAACCATATTTATAGCAACTACCAAAATCACGGTAATTTTAAATCTTCATATTCCTTCTACCTTTCGTGGACGAAAAATACATCTTCGCACTGAGGAAGATCGCCCTCCTAGGCGGAATAGACGATTACATCGCTGTATCATCCAGAGAACTCGGAGATACCTTGGAAATGAGTCAACAGTCAGCATCCAAGAGGATTCTTGAACTGCTTGATGAGAAACTCATCGTACGCGATCTTGGAGCAAGAAGACAGAGGATCAAGTTGACTTCCCGCGGTGTTGAAGAACTTAAAAAAGAATATAACGAGTACCGTAGGATTTTCGAACTAACCGACCATATGACGATCCACGGAAAAGTTACTGAGGGTATGGGTGAAGGCGGCTACTACATCTGCCAAAAAGAATACATGGACCAATTCGAGAAAAAGCTCGGTTTTAGACCCTTTGAAGGAACACTGAATATAACGGTTGAAAAAGATGACATCGGAAAACTTGATGTCATACGGGGGACCGCCGGCATAACCATAGAAGGATTCGTGAGTGAGGGCAGAAGCTTTGGTAACGTTATAGCGTATAAGGCTAAAATTAGGAACATAGACTGTGCCATAGTGGTGCCGGAAAGGTCACATTATGCCGACGTCGTGGAGATAATATGTCACTACCATCTCAGAAGAACACTGAGTATCGGGAACGGTGACAGAGTGGATGTCCGTGTGAACATCTGAGTCCACAATCATAAAAAGGTGTGGTTTGAACCACACCTGGAACTCATTTGAAACGTTTCATAACGGATGTGAATATAGCCTTCCCATCACCATCTTCAGATTCGTATCCCCTTGTCCAATCCGGATGAGTGAATCTCGTCATTACACGCTCTGGATGGGGCATCATACCCATCACATTACCTGCGGGGTTGCATATTCCTGCGATGTCTGATGGAGATCCGTTCGGGTTCCATGGGTACTCTGCGGGACTGCCGTCCTCACATACATACCTGAAAACCACCTGGTCGTTATCCTCTAACTTCTGTATGAAATCCGGATCCATGCTCATCAGTTTACCTTCACCGTGTGCCGATGGTATCATAAGACATTGTTTGGACGCAACATCTGATGTGAATATGCATTTACCTCTGTTATCGTTTCTCAGAACAGTCGGACGGCATTCGAACCTCGCAGAATCGTTCGTGTACAATGCTGCTGACGGCTCCGATGTCATCACTTCGTCGAAAGCAGGTAATAATCCGAGTTCTACAAGTATCTGGAACCCGTTACAGACTCCCAATACCGGCTTCTCATCCTCGACGAATCTACGGACCTGATCGCCTATTGTCGCTTTTATCCTAGCCGCGAATATAGCTCCGGCACGGACGTAATCCCCGGCTGAAAACCCTCCGGGTAAAGCAAGAACATCATAGTCCTCGAGATCTCTTCCCATACCCTCAGGAATATTACCTGAGAATTGTTTAAGATGGACCTTCTCGGCATCAGCACCGACCATACGGAAAGCCTCGGCCATCTCATCCTCACAGTTGGTACCCTCTATACGGAGTACACATACTTTCACATCCTTCATTGTGACCCGCCTCCCATTATTTTCCATATAGGATCACTCCAAGCCTTTCTCATCTCTGATAAGGAGACATCTATGTCCGTTCCCTTAACCTTCAGAGAATCGCCCTTTGTGATGCCTATCGGAATTACATGATTACTCATGAGGTCCTCAAAACGAGATGCTTTATCACCGTCGACCTCAACAATCCAGCGGGAATTACTTTCAGAATACATCTTGACCCTGCATTCCATTTCATCCATTGCGACAAGATCCAACTCCGCACCTATCTGACCCGATATGCACATCTCGGCAACAGCCACGATGAGACCTCCATCTGAACAGTCATGACAGCTGTTCACCAGGCCCTCTCCCATTGCAGACAGAAGTCTATTCATCACATCCTTCAGATGCGGAACATCGACACCAGGAACCTGCCCCTCTTTGCCTCCGAACTTTCTGAAAAGCAGTGATGCTCCCATTTCATCCTTGGTCTTACCAACGATATAAAGGCATGAACCGACACGCTTGATATCTGCCGTGATCGCGTTACGTATGTCTTCTATAAGGCCGCACCCTACAATCATCGGCGTGGGTAGTATTACCTTGCCTCCAGGAGCCTCATTGTACAGACTGACATTACCTGAAGGAATAGGTATTCCAAGCCCTCTGGCTATATCTCCTATACCTCTTACAGCCTCTCTGAATTCACCTAATCTCTCAGGATTCTCCGGATTGCCGAAATTCAAACAATCCGTGAAGGCATTGGGCCTGGCACCTACTGCGACGAGATTACGACATGCCTCATCTATAGATGACATCCCACCGTTGTAGGGGTCCTCCGCAGTGAACCACGGATTGCATCCTGTTGCGATCGCAAGTCCCTTCCACCTTCCCGGGACGGGCATCATAACTGCAGCATCCCCGGGACCAGTCATATTCATCTTACCGACCATTGGGTGCACAACTGTGGCTGCACGTACCTCGTGATCGTACTGCCTGATTGCCCATTCCTTAGATGCGACATTCAGATCCGACAGCAAGGCCAACAACGTATCCTTATCGGATGATATCTTCGGGAAGACCTCTCTGCTTTTGCCTGACACAGACGGAAGAGTGTACGGCCTTCTATAAACCGGCCCTCCTGTAAGGAATTCCAAATCCATATCGAATATAAGTTCACCGTTCCAGAACAGTTTTGTACGCTGTGTATCTGTCGTTCTGCCTATCACCGTAGCCGTGACATCCCACATATCAAAGGTCTCCAGGACCTTGTCGACATTCTCTGGTTTACAGGAACACATCATGCGCTCCTGTGACTCCGACACCCAGATCTCCCAGGGCTCCAGTCCCGTCTCCTTCAGAGGGACCTTCTCCAAATCAACCTCTGCACCGCATCCTCCGTCAAGGGCCATCTCACCTACGACACAGCTCAGACCTCCTCCTCCGAGATCCTTCATACCTGTGATCAGATGTTTGGCATTGACCTCGAAGCAAGCATGTATAACAGGTTCTTTCGTTATCGGGTCCCCGAGTTGCACGGCACCTCTGGAATCGTCCTGGGAGGTTGTGGTCAAATCCTTTGAAGCGAAATTCACACCGTGTATACCGTCCCTGCCCGTATGGCCCCCAAATAGTATCAAAACTTCTCCAGGACCGCCTACGTAATTCTTTGCAAGATCGGCTCTTTTGACTATACCGAAACAACCTACGTTCACTAGACAGTTTCCCGTGTATCTGTCATCGAAGAAGAAACCCCCTGTGACGGTGGGTATACCGCAACGGTTTCCGTAATCCCTTATGCCGGATACAACACCGTTGACCAAATAGCGCGGATGCTTTATCCCCGCAGGGATATCTTTTTTGGTATCGATCGGGCCGAAACACAAGGGATCTGCAAGTGCTATGGGCTGCGCACCCATGCATATAACGTCCCTGAGTATGCCTCCTATCCCCGTGGCCGCACCACCGTACGGTTCTATGGCGGAAGGGTGGTTATGACTTTCCACCCTCAATGCATACCCATAGTCTTCATCGAAGACCATGACGCCTGCATCTCCTCTTGATAAGACGTCATCACGGTCTATACCGAAAACGAACTCCTTGAGTATGACCTTTGAACTCTTATAGCAACAATGTTCACTCCAAGCCTGCCCGAGTGATTGGAGTTCCACATCGGTGGGATTCCTGCCTTCCTTAGAGAAATAATCCTTGATGCTTCTCATCTCACTGAGAGATAGACTCAGACTCATATCGGAAGAAATCGTATCCAGGCCCTTGTCATCCGCATCCAGAATCTTCACGTCGAAAAGTGGAAAGGACACATCCCTTTTGATCATCAGCCCATCCTTGGACATACGATCACCTCACTGTCACACTGAAGTTCTGAATCACAGGATTCGCGAGAAGGCTTCTGCACATCTCCTCTCCCTTCGCTTTGGCCTCGTCCGAAGGCATGCAGAGTTCGACCTCGAACACCTTCACAGTTCTTACATTCTCGATACCCTCGAAACCGAGGGACTCGAGCGTCTTCTTCGTGTTCATTCCCTCAGGATCGGCAACGCCTTTCTTGAGCTCGATTCTGATCTCGATAACTGCCATTGTTGATGTTATCGCTCCCATATAAATAAAGGATTGTGAAAAGAACACATCAGGAAGAAGCCCTCTTCCTTGCAAAAATCAAGTATCCCGTGTGCCCTAACATCTCAAATGCCGGCCTGACACCACCTGGATGGACTTCAATACCGCGTTGAAGGTTCTCGAGTGCAAAAACGTCTGCGAAACCCCTTCCACGAAGCGCGTTAACCGTACTTTCAACCTGATTGGTATTAGGTACATATGCACACAACCGCCCCCCATTCCTCAGATGGGGCACCAGATTATCCAAGGCCAGCCATGGATCGGGCATATCCATGATTAATGAGTCCGCAAGAACATCGCCTATATCGACATCCTTGGCATCACCCAATGTGAAGGACCAGTATTGATCCAAACCGGTACGTCTTATATTCTTAAGAGCACGCTGTGCGTTCTCTTCCCTGTACTCGACAGTATGTACTTTCCCCAAAGGTGCCACGGAGCCCAGAAGCGCTGTGGTCAAACCTCCCGAACCAGCACCCACTTCTATAACGATGCTTCCAGAATGCACATCACAGTTCATGATTATGGTCGAGGCGTCCTTGGGAGTTATTATCTGTGCACCTCTGTCCAAAGAGCCCATTAGATCCAGAATCCCGGGCCTGAATATTGTGTAATCCCGTCCGGCAATGTTTACACGGGAACCATCCTCTAGCCCTATCAGACGGGAACCGTCCAGTGTACCCAAAGAAGATACTCTCAACATCTTGGATTCCACCCTTAACCATGCCCTCTTACCGGATTCGTCCACTAGGAACACGGTCTCATTCTCAGCTATGGTCATCGGATCACATCGTATGAGCAGCAAGTACCTGCTTGTCGGTGGGTTTCCCACAGACTATGCATCTGCCCTGGAAACAGTCAGAGGACTTGTAGGCATGACCGAGTATCTTTATGTCGAACTTATCCTCAAAGGCATGACCGCATTCCGGTGATCCGCACCACCCGAACCTGAGTATACGGTCCTCCGGAACATCATCCATAGTCTGGATGTCTGCCATGTGAGATTCCTGAATCTCCTTTGCCCTGGCATACATAGAATCAGCTATCACATTGAGCATCAGTTTGACACCTTCTGCCACGGTAGCGAGATCCATTGTACCTTTCTCACCGTTGTCCCTCCTTGCAAAGGTTACGACATCATTTTCTATGTCCCTGCCTCCCAATTCGAGACGGAGCGGGACCCCTTTTATCTCCCAATCGTAGTATTTACTGCCAGGTCTTGCGTCTCTGTCATCGAGTTTTACACGTATGCCAGCATCAGACAGCACCTTGCAGAGCCTCTGGGATTCCTCCTTGACAACATCAGAGTTGGTCTTGGAAAGTATGGGGATTATTACAACCTGGAAAGATGCAACATCGGGGGGCATAACAAGTCCTTTGTCATCAGCGTGAACTCCTATTATGGCTCCGAGAAGACGCTCGCTCATACCGTAAGTAGTCTGATGCACGAACTTATGCTCACCGTTGTCATCTTCATATGTTATGTTGTATGGTTCAGAGAAATTGGTACGGTAATGGTGTATCGATCCAATCTGCAGAGTACGGCCATTCGGCATCACAGTATCTATTCCAACAGTGTAATGCGCACCAGGGAACTTGTCCCATTCTGTACGTACTAGAAGGGTGTACGGTAAACACAACCTTTTGGCTATCTTGGAAAGGATCTCGACATCCTCATCTATCTGCCTCTGTGCATCCTCTTCAGACTCATGACATGTGTGTGACTCGAAGAAATGTATCTCGCGGACCCTTATGAACGCCCTCGTCTGCTTCGTCTCGTAACGGAACGTGTTGACTATCTGATATACCTTGAGAGGGAGATCCTGATGGGATCTTATCCACAAGGAGAACATCGGATACATGGCAGTCTCCGATGTCGGTCTTATCACGAGACGCACATCCAACTCATTCAGACCTGCATGCGTGACCCAGTAGACCTCTGAATCGAAACCCTTAATGTGGTCCTTCTCCTTCTTGAATTCCGTCTCCGGAATTAATAATGGGAAACAGACCTCGTCATGGCCTGTAGCATCCAGCTCCTGACGTATGAAAGTGTCTATCATCCTCATGATCTTCCAGCCATACGGGGTCCAGACGTTCATGCCCTTTATGGGGTATCTCTTATCGGAAAGATTGGCTTTCTCAACGATCTCGTTATACCAATCGTTGAAGTTCTCTTCTTTCTCCATGATCACCACTTCTCTTTCAGTGCTTCGGCCACCAGCGTACCGACTGAGATCATAGATGCACTATTCTCCAAGGTGTTACAGCATAGAACTGAGTCCAGGGAGTTTCCTCTCATCTTTTCCAAGGCATCGTTCACGAAAACACCATGCGTGCATGCAACGGAAACACTCGCTGCGCCTACATCCATGAGGGCGTTTTTAGCAGCTATTATGGTACCGCCCGTGGAGATCATGTCGTCCACGATCAATACATTCTTACCTACACAATCCATCTTGGCTGGCGCTATACGGACCTCGAAACCAGAAATACGTGTCTTCTCGAGATGATCATAGGGGACACCCATGCGCTCGCCTACATCCTTAGCACGCCCAGCAGCACCTATATCCGGAGATAGGACTAGATCTATATTCCTTCTGGCAAAGTATTCCGCTATGGCAGGCGCGGCCTTCACATCCTTGTGCGGACATGAGAAATGATTAAGTGTACTCTCCTTATGTAAATCCACAGTTATTACACGGTCACAGTTCATACCCAGGTGCTTGCACATTACCTTGGCACTCTCGGCCTCACCAGGTTTGAATATACGGTCCTGTCTGGCATATCCGAAATACGGTATCACAAGCGTTATACTCTCTGCACCGAGATTCCTGACCGCGTTCTGCAAAAGAAACATTTCAATGACGTTTGTATCAGGATATGTGTTCTGAACGATCACCACATCTTCGCCTTCCAGCGAGTCTCTGTCGATCCTGATGTAACATTCGCCATCCGGGAACCTCATAGAGGCTACCTGAACGTATGTGCAGCCCAGTATCGATGCGGTCTCCTTGGCGAGTTCTTTGGAAGAGGAGCCTCCGATAACTATCATGTTATAGAGATTGCAAGGTATTATAATAAATGCGCTCACCGCGGTGAACATTCCATACCATTTTATCGGCAAGTACCGTTGAAGGTGATATGCAGAATACAGTCACCGATGAGAAGATAGACAGATATCTGGGGATTACCGGAAAGGCCCTTGGTAAAATACGTATAGCGGCACCAGAGCGTTCATATAACAGAAGACTGGCCGATGACTTCCTAAACATGGCGAAATCTTATTACGAAGATGCAAAACATTTCAGAGAGAACGGAGATATCGTGACCGCTTTCGCCGCCGTGAACTACGCACACGGTTGGTTGGACTGCGGGGCCAGGATAGGACTGTTCGACGTTGGAGAAGATGATGTACTCTTCACCCTTTTCGAATAATGGATGCCGGTTCCCTTGTTGGATTGACTGAGAAAACACTGACGTCGTCCAGAAGCTGGGACACCGCTGTAGCATCGGCGTCGATGAACACACTGTTACCCAGCATGCACATACCTGAGCGCACACCACTATCGTGAAGCCTGTCCATGATCACATCCATCTCCACACTTTGAAGACCGATACTTGCAGAGAACCTGTTCGATATGTCATATAACGACTTTTTAGAAGGCGATGTCAGATAATCGTCCACAGCAATGCGACCGGCATCGCATATTGCCTTGTACGTTCTGGAATCATTAAGGACTCCTGATGTCTTCATCTTTGGACCTATGACTGCAACAGACATCCCGTTGAGATCAACATCCGTACCTACCACCTCTCCTGTGGGCGGTAACCCCGGACGGACCCTGACCGGCTGCATCTCATTACTCATTATGGCGGATACGTCACCCAGACCTCCACCCATCATAACCTCGGCACGATGGGCATAAGAGTATGCCTCCCATTCTCCGAACCCTCCGACTTCTGCTGCACATAACGCAACAGCTATTGCACCTGAGGCGCTCATTCCGAATCCCTGACCCACAGGGAGTCCGTTCTCGACGATTACATCGAATCCTCTTCCTGGAAGTGCCATTTCCAAGAGTTTCCTGGTTACAAGCGCATCCTCTGATACTCCGTCTATCGTGACCACAGTGTTTGAGGACCGGTTCTCACTAATTGAGACTGTGGATCCCTTATCCAAACGTATCCCCGCACCTCTGGAACCCTTCTGCATTATATCAGCAGAATCCACTGGTTCGAAGAAACATGTAATATGAGAAGGACAGAACGCACTTATCATTGGGACCTCATACAGAAGTCCAATATAGCATCAGAGATCTCCATCTTGGTCCCGGTTATATCCTTGGAACCGTCTTTCGTCACCATTAAGATGGATGTCGACGTCTTGCCGACTGAATCCACATCATTGGCCACCACCGCTTTGAGACCGTATAAGTCCATACGCTGCCTTGCTTTGGCTTCCATCTGATTGCGGTCCAATCCTGATTCAGCCTTGAACCCTATGACGTTATCACATCTTTCACGTATCAATGGAAGCATCTTTGGCACGGGTGTTAGAAGCATCTCATGACTGTGATCGCTAGGGATCTTGCCTCTGGTGAAATCCGGTGCGAAATCCGCCAACGCTGCCGGAACTATGACAAAATCGTGATCTATCATATCGACCATGGACATCAAATCTGACACCGTGCTGAACCTCCTTGTAGGGATATGGTCCGGCAGATTCACATTGCATGCCCCCATCCACAGATCAACCTTCGCACCCCTCTCGAAAGCACGCAGAGCCAAGACCAATGACATTAGCCCTGTGGAACGGTTGGTGATTAACCTCATGGAATCCAATGGCTCCTCGCTACGTCCACCTATCACCAGAATACGCTTACCATTCAGATCGTCCCTGGAAAGACACCTTATCGTCCATGCGACCATCTCGTCCTTCGAGGCCACCTTCGCTCTGGTACCGTCAGTATGCGGCCCTATCATATGCACTCCCCATGATTCGAGTTTACGCACGTTCTCCATGACGGCGGGGTTGTCGTACATATACTCATGCATGGCTGGTGCGACTATGATCGGTATCCCGCTGCCCAATGCAACAGTGGCAAAAGATGTCACTGCAGTGTCATCGACACCACAGGCCATCTTTGAAATAGTATTGGCCGTGGCAGGGAATATCATGAAAAGATCAGCATCACTCGGATTGCCGAGATATTTTATATGTTCCGTCTGACCAGTCAAATCCAATATCGGCTTCATACCACATGCGAATTCGATCGTGTCCGCAGATACCAGTTTCGCCGCACTTGGGGTCATAACGGGTACCACCTTGGCACCGTGTCTTACGAGCTCCCTTATCAGGGAGAAACATTCAACGACCGCGATACTCCCGGTCATACCCAGTACAACGGTCTTGCCTCTCAGTCTTTTACTCTTCTCACAATATATCTCTTCCGAGGGATGCATCAGATCACCTTCCTGACCATTTCCATAACATCCGCGAACACATCTTCCTTCGGACTGTCCGCATCGATAATTACAAAGTTGAATTGTTTAGCGAGTTTTATATAATTCATACGTACGCTACGTTGATACTCCAGATTCTCGAACTTGCTACGCTCTCCCCTCTCTGCGATGCGCTTCATACTCTTCTCTACGTCTACATCCAAAAGGAAAGTTAAGTCCGGAGTCCTTACAACAGGGGCATTGATTTGAAGCAACCAGTCCCAATCCAGACAATCACCGTTGAGGGACGCTGCCTGATACGCTACAGTGGATGCAAAATATCTGTCGCACAGAACCGTGTAGCCTTCATCCACCAATTTAATGATCTTCTCCGTATGAACGGCCCTGTCTGCCACAAAGAGAAGTGCCTCTGCCATCTGAGATATGCCTTCCACCGATCCATTCCTAATGAAGGTCCCGATCTCATCGTGTGTTGGCTCCTGTGTTAGCACAGAATGCCTACCTTCCTTTTCCAACTCCTCATGGACCATCTCGCAGATGCTTGTCTTCCCAGAACCATCGATGCCTTCGAAGACTATGAATGCTCCTGCCATAATGCTACATTACTGCAACAGGGGTATTTCAAAGCCACCCTCGATGCATGTTGCTCATCGGAAAAACATATATGGTTTTATGACCAGACGTGTGCTATTGGAAGACTGAACGCCTGGGATCTATCCCATCAACAATAACTGATGTGAATCACGGCCTTGGTTGGATTGGAGGAACGTTCTTGAACTTCTCCGACAACCTGAAAACAAGGGTACCCAACGATTCAACATCCTTTATGTAAAGCGAACAGAGGACTGAAAGTCTTTTGCGGATTGTGAGGTCATGCCTCACACCTAATGCCGAAAGTTGATTGGAAACCTCCTTGGATAGAATACCTCCCTTGTGATCCCAATCCGTCAACACTATAGCATCCCTGCCCTCACCATGGACCTTTTCCGCTATCTTAACCGGACCACCCTCCGATTGAAGGTGCAGATATTCTCCTTCTATACCCAACGATCTGAGCGCTCTCTCGTCATTAATCCCTTCTACGATTATGAACGACTCTTCCGCCATGTAAGATAAGTCCTCTATGGCACCCTTTATGCCCGTTAGCCTATCCTCGTCGTTCAAAGTACGCCCCCTAGGGAACTGATGATCGATTCCGCATCGCCTATTAGCAACACAGTCTTCTGCCTCCCCAGATGTCCGCTGACTATCCTCGCAGAACAACCCGATATAAACCCCATTAATTCCTCAACCTCTTTATTGGCCCTACCATCCAAAGGCGGTGCCTTTATCCTGAGTATCAATCTACGTCTCCAGATATCGAACCCTTCTGGACCGGACCTGTTGGAACGGGGGGAAACGATCACATCCACCTCGAGCCCTTCAGACACTGTACGCGACACGTCCGTGATATCCATATGTATAACATGCTTATGGAACGTTATGTCTTTTTGGTTCCCATACACTCAAATATCGACACCAAAATAGGGTATCGATGTCGAATTCTGTCCGGGAACCCTTCGATTTCGAAGACTTGACCGCCATATACAGGGTGGAGAGGAAAACACCATCACTATCCGTGATCAGAAAAGACCTCTACCAGGCAATAACTGAGTTGTTGAAAAGCCTGAATTCCGAATATAGCAAACAGCTGTCGCTGGATCCCGATTCCCTTATGTGCGAAGGCACAAATCAACGCAGAAAAAAAGCCAAGCAGCTATCCAAGGAGATCATCGAAATCAGGATGCAAAAGATATGCTCCATGGCACTCAGGGGGGCTATGGGAGCGCAGAACGTAGTAGATCAACTGACATCCGAGGAAAAGGAATACTACGACAATGTTCTGGACCTCTCCAGGAAACAGGAGAATATATTATCACGCCTCATGGGTGAAAAAAGATACTGCACTCCCAAGATCGACCATGATGCGTATCCTGTTGAACCACCCAAGATGGAACCTAAAAAAGAACCTGCAGATGTTCGGGATGTCGATATCATCGAAGAGGGCCTGAGTTCAGATGAGATTAACAATCAAATAAATGAGCCAGATACCGAAGCAGTCGAAGAAGAAGAGGACAGGCTGTTCAGCGACTCGATACCTCAACCATTGAACCATGTTGCGTTGCCTAAGACCGCAACAGAAAAACCCCAGGATGAAACAGAAGATGAAGTGATAATACGTGTAATCGATGATCTTCCTGAGTTCTCAGGCCCAGAACGCGATTACAAACTATCAAAAGAAGATATCGTCAGAATGCCCAGAATAATGGCGGATGCACTCGTACACCGTAACAAAGCAGTCATCATAGAACCTTCGGAATAATCTATCAAAACTTCAGAGTTCTGGTATCTCCCTGGAACTCCAGACAATCGAGATTCATACGTTTTATGCCTGTCAACGATGCAACCTCCTCTCTTGCCGTATCAGGAGTGTTGTTGGTTTTACTAAGATGTGCTAAGAAGATCTGTCTTTTTGGATTCATCGTACGTTTCAGTGCTGCAGCACAATCTACATTCGAGAGATGCCCCTGATCACTGCCTATTAGTTTCTTGAGATACGCTGGATAAGGTCCCTCGACAAGCATTTTGTTATTGTAATTAGACTCGACGACCGCTATATCCGATTCCGACAAAGCGTGTTCAACAGGGAATGTCATCTTACCCGTATCGGTGGCTAAAAGCGCCCTCCTGCCATCCTCTTCGACCAGAAATGCATTAGGTTCGATCGCATTGTGCGATGTCGGAAGGGGAGTTATATTCATACCCCCTATCGTGAACGGACATGAGGTCACTATCTCACGATAATCAACTTTCCCCAAACAACTGGCTTCGAAAGTCGGTTTGTTACAATAAACTGGTATCCCAAGCTTCCTGGCTGTGGGACCTGCACCCTGTATGTGATCGGAATGCTCATGCGTTATCAGCAATGCCTTGACAATCTTCGGATCCACGCCTTCCTGGTTCATGTACGATTCGATCTTACGGAAACTTACACCGGCATCTATCATTACCGCTTCGTCATCAAACTGGATCACAGTGCAGTTGCCATCACTTCCACTGGCCAGAACATGAACCTCAAACATCTGGAAATCAGACCTTCCGTTTGTAGATGTAAAATATCACATCTGACCTGGAAATCGTACCGACCAAGATCCCTTTCTCCAACACCGGAAGACGATTGACATCCATTGCCATCATGGCCTTCAAAGCCTCTATGATCTCTGCATCAGGTGTGATTGTCAGAACACTTCTCTTCATGACTTCCTCCACCTTGGTTTCGGAAATCGCCTTGTTGACCTCGTTGACCTTGGGATCCTCAGTTTCACCATCCATAGGAACCGCAAGAAGAAAATGATGGTCGAGATCCTTGGCCAACCTATTCTGATACTTCAGAATCAAACTTAGGATGTCGTTCTCGGTTATCATACCTACAACATGATTCCTGTTATCAACCACCGGCGCACCTGTGACATTGTCCACAGCGAACTTGATGGTGGCCTGTTTCAAGGAATCCGTAGGTCTGACTGTGACGACCTGCGTGGTCATTAGGTCTCTAACCCTGAGTGTCTTCATCATACTCTAATGGACACGACACGATATATTAATTTGTGTCCCACATAACGCCAAAAAGATAGGCGAGTGACCTTTAATGAAACCTGGAACAGTTGATAACGAATCAGAATATGCCTAGACTGTATTGACCACAGCTACCAATACGAACGTCTCTATCACAGGTTGGATGAATTAGCTGGACCTAAAGGGAGCCGTTATGACAGACAGTTTTATGTATGTGAATGTAATCAAGAGCCTCAGTACGTGGGCCTGTAGCTCAGCTAGGTAGAGCGCTCGACTCTTAATCGAGCGGCCAAGGGTTCGAATCCCTTCAGGCCCGCTGTCTGTTTTTCGTCTCGGTTTGGATAACCTTAGTTTCAGTATAACTACATGACAACTTCAATAACTTTAAAAATAAATTCTGAGACATTCGAAATTCATAAGATATTAGATATTGATTGACAGATTTATTTCACACAGAACGTTAAAAATGATAGAGACTGTTTAAACTTTGATGCTTTAGTTATTGTAAACTGTATAAATTCTGACAAAATAAATATCAAACTAGGTAAGTATATAGAACATGGTTAGAAATCGGATACTGCTTTGACAAGCAATACTAAACGAATTATGAGCCTAATCATTTCGATTTAGAATGAAAATTTCAGCATCTGTTGAACACATGGGTCAAAGTGCCCTGCAATTTTATCAAATCAATTTTTTAAAATTTGGAATCCGTAGACTTTTCAAAAAATGAAAATACACGCTGCCGATTACAGCATGACCTTCCGAATTATGTTTGATAAATATCATAATCTACAAAATTGACAAATATATAGAAAATAAGTCTATGCCTATGTTCAAGATTGTTTGTCCAAAATGCAAGGAAATATCATATGTTGATCAGAATAGCCCTAAATGTTACTGTGTTCACTGTGGAACGGAATTGTTTAATAGTGACATGAATCTCGAAAAATCTCAATCTTCAAATCTTACAAAAAGTGATGAATTTTTTACTGTAACCTTTAAATATCCTAGACAATTTTACATTGTATATCCTGTTTTACACGTCACTATCGGCAATCATAGTGTTGATTTGCACGTAGATGACATTGTCCCCATAAAAGTAAAGAAAGACAGATATCTTGTTGTTGGAAAAATGAGTTTTAGAAAAACAAAATATGATCTGAATGTTGATAAGGACATCATGTTACGCTTAGAATTTAATCGCATAACTGGTGGCATATCTTTTGTATGTAACTATCCTAAATACATAGGCAATTGATGATTTGCTCATATTAATTCTTCTGTGCGACAATATATCAACAATTATCAAGATTGATGTCACAATACTTATGAATTAAATACATAGCTTTTAATTAAATTTTTCACAGGAATATAATTTTTATCTTTTTATCACATTTTATTGTCTTACTTGTTAATGTAATGTACAAAAATAAGAAAATCTCATTAGATTTGTCACTTGTGACTAATTTTTAGCAATTCCCTCCAGAGGCAGCTACGATTTTCAAAATCGATATTCAGACGGTTTGAAAATCAATTTATAAAGATCAATCCAT